>CAVOYO010000021.1:0-56139 GCA_963700695.1 uncultured Acidobacteriota bacterium
GGCGCGAGACTTCCAGAAGGCCTAGCCGGCCGCGGCCAGGATCGCCGGCACGACGAGGAGCGTCAGGACGCCTCCGAGCCGGACGTAGTCCGAGAAGCGATAGCCACCCGGCCCGTAGACCATCAGGTTCGTCTGGTAGGCGATCGGGGTCAGGAAGGACGCCGAGGCGGCCACCGCGACCGCGATCGCGAAAGGCCGCGCCTCGAGCCCGAGGGTCGCGGCCGCCGAGGTGGCGATCGGAAACATGAGGACCGCCACCGCGTTGTTGGTGATGATGGAGAGCAGCACGATCGTCGCCACCACCAGACCCAGAAGAACGCCGGTGGGGCCGAGGCCGCCAAGGGTTTCAACGAGCCACCCCGCCAGCATCGTGGCGAGCCCCGAGCTCGCCATCGCCGCCCCCAGCCCGAACGCAGCCGCGATCACGACGATCACGTTTATGTCCACCGAGCGCCGCGCCTCAGAGGGCGTGAGGACGCCCGTTGCCACGAGCACGAGAGCGCCGAGCAGGGAGAGGTGGAGGATCGGAAGGAGTCCGAGCGCGGCGCCGCCGACGATCCCGATGGCCACCGCGAAAACGATCCAGGCCCGCCCCGTCGTGACCGGCGGTGCGCCTCCGAGCATCGACACCAGCAGGAAGTCGTTGCGGTCCCGGTAGCGGCCCCGGAAGCCCGGGTCGGCCAGGATCATGAGCGTGTCCCCGACCCGAAGCCTGACGTCACCCAGCTTGGCCTTCACGCGGTGTCCGGCCCGGTGGATCGCGACGACCGCCGCCTGATAGCGACCGCGGAAGGAGATCTCCTTCAGCGTGCGCCCGACGAGCGGCGACACCTCGCCCACGACCGCCTCGAAGAACGTGTGCCTCGCCGTGTCGAGCCCTCCGGTGTGCGCGCGCTCGGCGAGGGCCAGGCCGCGCATGGCCTGCAGGTCGACGATGAGGTCGGCCTTCCCGACGAAGGTCAGGCGGTCGCCGCCGTGAAGGACCGTCGCCGGGGTCACGGGTGCGATGAGGTCGCCCTCGCGCTCGATCTCCACGAGGAACACCCCCTGGAGGTGACGCAGCCCGGCGTCGGCGACGCTCCGGCCGTCCATCGAGCCCTCCGGGTTGGACGAGCATGTTCACGACGAACTCACGGAAGTCTTCGTCCAGCTCACGGCGGGCCGGACGCCTCTCGGGGAGCAGGACGGGCGCGAAGAGGACCAGCGCCGCGAGGCCGACGAGGGCCACCGGGACGCCGACGCTCGAGATCTCGAACATGCCGAGCGGAGTCTCTCCAGATGCCTCCAGCAGCCCGGAGATCACGAGGTTCGTCGACGTGCCGATGGTCGTGACGACGCCTCCGAGTATCGCGGCGAACGAGAGGGGCATCAGGTAGCGGGAGGGGGACTGGCCCCGTCGCTCGGCCCAGTCCGAGACCTGGGGCACGAGCATGGCCACGATCGGCGTGTTGTTGAGGAAGGACGACGCGGCGGCGGTCGGAAGGACGAGCCGCAGGAGGGCGCCCCGGGAGCGGCCGTCCCGGCCGAGCGTTGCGGAGACGAGCGGCTGGAGCGCGCCGGTCTTCTCGACCGCGCGGGCCAGGACGTAGAGCGCGCCGACGGTGATGGGCGCCGGGTTGCTGAAGCCGGAGAACGCCTGCTCCGGGGTCACGACCCCGAAGACCAGCAGCAACACGACGGCACCGAGGATCGTCAGCGGTGGCGGAGAGAGCTCCCGCGCGAGCGCCACGAGGGTCAGCAGGAGGATGACGAGCGTGACCGCGACGTCGAAGCCCATCAGGCTCTCAGCCGACCAGCGCTCTTCGTCCGGGGGGCATGACCCGCATCGTAGCGGATTTACTCCCTCCTGGGCCCCGGTCAGTCGGCCCCGAACGCCTCGAGGGCAGACTCGAGCGAGGCCCGCACCGCTTCGGGCGCGGTGCCGCCGGGGAGTGATTTCGCCTGGACCGCCTTCAGGGGATCGAAGAGCTCATCCAGCCGCTCGGCGACCGTGGGCGAGAGCTCCTTCAGCTCCGTGGAGGCGGTCTCGCGCAGGGACCGTCCGGTCCTCTGGGACTCCGCCACCAGCGAGCCGACGATCCCGTGGGCCTTGCGGAAAGGCATCCCCTCGCGAGCGAGGGCGACGGCGAGGCCGGCCGCCATCATCTCCTCCTGCGCGGCCGCGGCGCGCATGGCGTCGCGTCGCAGCGAGAGCCCGGCGATCACCCCGACCATCACCGCCACCGAACCCATCGCGGTGTCGGCGGCGTCGAAGACGGCCTCCTTGTCCTCCTGCAGGTCCTTCTGGTAGCCCGCGGGCAGGCCCTTGAGGAGGGCCAGCAGCCGCAGCAGGTCCCCGTCGACCCGCGCCGCCTTGCCCCGCACCAGCTCGAGCGCGTCGGGGTTCTTCTTCTGGGGCATGAGGCTCGAGCCGGTGGTGAACGCCTCGGGAAGCTCGACGAACCCGTGCTCGGGGCCGGCGAAGTGGATGAGGTCCTCGGCCAGGCGCGCGAGGTGGGTCTGGAGCTGGGCGCAGGCCGAGACGAACTCGACCGCGAAGTCGCGGTCCATGACCGCGTCGAGGGCGTTGGGGGAGATCGACCCGAAGCCCAGCTCCTTCGCCATTGCCTCGCGGTCGAGGTCGAGAGCCACACCGGCGAGGGCCCCGGAGCCGAGGGGCAGGACGTTCACCCGGGCCCGTGCGTCCCGCAGGCGCTGGTCGTCGCGGACGATCGCCCAGGCGTGGGCGGCGGCGAGGTGGCCGAAGGTGATCGGCTCGGCTGCCCGCGTGTGGGTGAAGCCGGGCATCACCGCGTCGGCGCCCGAGCGTCCCTGCTCGACGAGGGCGTGAACGAGAGCGCCCAGGCCCGCCCGCAGCCGGTCGATCGTGCCGCGGATCCACAGGCGCAGCGAGGTGACGGTCTGCTCGTTGCGGCTGCGGCCCAGGTGGGCCTGGCCCGCGAGATCCCCCACGACCTCTCCCAGGCGCTCCTCCACGAAGCTGTGCACGTCCTCGACGTCGAGGTCGCGGTAGCCCGGCTCCTTCAGGGACTTCTCGAAGACCACGTCGAGCCCGCGGTCCAGGGTCTCCGCGTCCTCGGCCGGGATCGCGCCACACCGGCCGAGCGCACGGACCCACGTCTTCGAGGCCGCGATCTCCTCCGCGAGGAGCCGGCGGTCGAACGGGAAGGACCGGTTGAACTCCCAGAACGCGGCGTCGGGGTCCCCGGAGTAGTTGCCGCCCCAGAGCTTCATGGCTGGATCTCCTCGACCTCGTAGGCGCGGGCGTGCGTGTCGCTCATGGGAAGTCACGTCCGATAGTGGGCGTTGATCTCGACGTAGCTGTGGCAGAGGTCGGAAGTCCACATCCAGCCGGAGGCCTCGCCTTGCCCCAGGTGGATGCGGATGCGCGCCGGGTCTTCGTGCATGGCCCTCGCCGCGCGCCTCTCCTCGTACTCACGCGCGACGCCATTTTCCGCCACCCAGACGTCCCCGATCCAGATCGAAACGCGATCGCCCGCGACATCCACGCCGGCCCGGCCGACGGCGGCGAGAACCCGTCCCCAGTTGGGGTCTCCGCCGTGGAGCGCGGTCTTCACGAGGGGTGACTCGGCCACGACGCGGGCGACCCGGTCGGCCTCGGCCGGGTCGCGCGCCCCTTCGACCCGGACCTCGGCAATGCGGGTCACACCTTCGCCGTCGCGGACGAGCATCTCCGCCAGCCGGCGGGCGACGTCGGTCAGGGCCCCTGAGAAGGCGTCGAGATCCGGGCCTCCGCTCGCGATGGCCGGGGCCCCCGCGGCACCGCTGGCCAGCACGACGGCGCAGTCGTTCGTGGAGGTGTCCCCGTCCACGCGTGATGCGGTTCAGGCTCTCGCCGACCGCGTCGACGAGCGCGCGGTGCAAGGGCGACGGCTCGATCGTGGCGTCGGTGGTGAAGAAGGCGAGCATCGTCGCCATGTTCGGGGCGATCATGCCCGCGCCCTTGGCCATGCCGCCGATCGTGCAGGGCGCTCCGCCCAGCGTGAGCTCGACCGAGGCCTCCTTCGGCCTCGTGTCAGTCGTCATGATGGCGCGGGCCGCGTCCGCTCCATGCTCCCGCGAGAGCTGAGCGGCCGCCTTGGCGATACCGGCCCGGACCCGTTCCATGGGGAGCCGCACGCCGATGACGCCGGTGGAGGCCACCACGACCTCCTCGGGTGGACAGCCGAGGGCGGCGGCGGTGAGCTCGGCCATCTCCCGTGCGTCGTTCAACCCGGCCGGGCCGGTCGCCGCGTTGGCGCAGCCGGAGTTGACCACGATCGCTCGCGCCCGCCCCGCGGCGAGCTGCTCGCGCGAGACGAGGACCGGCGCCGCCGCCGCGCTGTTCTGGGTGAAGACCCCCGCCGCGGCGCAGGGGGCGTCCGCCACGACGAGAGCGAGGTCGGGCGCGCCATCCTTGATCCCGGCCTCGACCCCCGCCGCCCGGAACCCCCGGGGCGCGGTCACTCCGCTGCTCATCACGCGGGGCTCACTTCTTCTGTCCTTCGGGCCGCGGGATCGGCTCGGTGATCTCCACCGCCCTCACGTCGACCGTCACCGTGTCGCGGGTCAAGGCCCGCACCCGCTCGGGCAGCCCGTAGAGACGGATGAAGCCTCCGGCGTCGGCGTGGTCGTAGGCCATGCCCTCGCCGAAGGTCGCGAGATCCTGGCGGTAGAGGCTGCGCGAGGAGCGACGGCCGACCGGCTCCGCCTGTCCCTTGTAGAGGCGGATCCGCACCTCGCCGGTGACCTCCTTCTCCGTCTCGTCCACGAAGGCGGCCAGCGCCTCCCGCAGGGTCGAGAACCACAGCCCGTCGTAGACGAGCTGCGGCGTAGCGCACCGAGACCGACTGCTTGAAGTGCAGCGTGTCGCGGTCGAGGACGAGGCGCTCGAGCTCGCGGTGGGCGAGGTGCAGCACGGTTCCCGCCGGGGTCTCGTAGACGCCCCGCGACTTGATGCCGACCAGGCGGTTCTCGACGAGGTCGAGCCGGCCCACGCCGTGCGCGCCCGCGACCCGGTTGAGCGTCTCGACCATCTCGACCGGACCGAGACGCCGTGCCGTCGAGCGAGACCGGCACGCCCTGTTCGAAGGCCAGCGTGATCTCCTGGGGCTCGTCGGGGGCGTCGAGCGGGTCGACGGTCAGCTTGAACATGCCCTTCTGGGGGCCGTCCCAGACGTCCTCGAGGTTGCCGCCCTCGTGGGAGAGGTGCCAGATGTTGCCGTCGCGGCTGAAGATGTCGCGCGTCGTGTGCTCGACCGGGACGTCGTGCTTCGCGGCGTAGTCGAGCGCGTCCTCGCGGGAGCGGATGTCCCACTCCCGCCACGGCGCGATCACCCCGAGGTGCGGCGCGAACGCCCCGTAGGTCACCTCGAAGCGGACCTGATCGTTGCCCTTGCCGGTGGCGCCGTGGGAGAGCGCGTCGGCGCCCTCCTCCAGCGCGACCTGCGACCTGGTGGTAGGCGAGGAGGGGCCGGGCCAGCGCCGTGCCGAGAAGGTAGCGGTCCTCGTAGATCGCCCCGGCGGCGAGGGCCTTGTAGCAGTAGTCGCGGACGAACTCCTCGCGGAGGTCCCTCACGATGCACTTGCTCGCGCCCGTCTTGACCGCCTTCGCCGTGATCGCGTCGTAGTCGTCGCCCTGCCCGACGTCGCCGCAGAAGGCGATGACCTCGGCGCCACCGTAGTGCTCCTTCAGCCAGGGGATGATGATCGAGGTGTCGAGCCCACCCGAGTAGGCCAGCACCACCTTCTTGATATCGCTCATGATTCCCATACCTCTGTCCTTCCGACTGACATTCCGAGAGCCTGACATTCCGAGAGCATCAGCCATGACGTCGCTCTCGGGATCTGTCCGTTGCGTGCAACGGAGCCGTTCCTGGATGAACTCCTTCTTCCGTTTCCTAACCCGGCAACAAGCTCGCGAAGAGCGGGGGCCGGTGCGGCGCCTCGCCTCGGTCGTCGTGCTCCGTCGCCAGGCCACCTCCTCCGCCCGCCCCGGACCCGTCGCTTCCGGCCGTGCTCCCCGCAAGCTCACGGGCCGCGGCGAGCGCCTCGGGGGGGATCCAGTGGACCGCGATCTCGTCGCAGCACAGGCTCAGCGGGCAGGCCTTGCAGTCGGCGGCGAGCTTGCCCAGGAACCGCTCGCGTCGTGTGACGTGGAAGCCGAGCTTCTCGAAGAGCGAGACGCGCCGCGTGAGCGCCAGGACCTCGACGAAGCCGCGCCTGTACGGCCTGCTCCATGTGGTAGCTCGATGAGGCCGCGACCGATGCCGCGGCCGTTCATGTTCGCCCGCACCGCGAGCGAGCGGATCTCGCCGAGGCCGGGGCCCAGCTCGCTAAGCGACGCTGCAGCCCACGACCTCGCCCTCGACCTCGGCCACCGCGACGTCGGCGAGGCATGACCGCAGCGACTCCTCGGTGCGGGCGAGCACCAGGTTCTGCCGCGCGTAGTCGTTGATCAGAGCGAGGATGCTGGGGACGTCTCGCTCGGTGGCGTCACGCAGGCGCACCGGCCCCTCCCGCGAGCACCGCGTCGAGTGCGTCCAGCAGCGCCTTCATCTCCGAGCGCTTCACCACCAGCGGCGGCAGCAGCCGCAGCACGTGGTTGCCCGCCTTCACCGCCAGGATGCCCCGCTCGCGCAGGCCCTTCACCACCGGCCCCGCCTCGCCCGCGGAACTCGATCCCGAGCATGAGGCCGTGACCGCGGACGTCCACCACCGCGGCCTTGTGCCGCTTCGCGAGCCGCCGCAGCCCCCGCAGGAGGTACAGGCCCCTCGCGCCGAGGTCCTCGAGGAATCCCGGGGCGGTGAGGTGATCGAGCACCGCCAGGGCCGCCGCCGCGGCCACCGGGTTCCCTCCGAAGGTGCTGCCGTGGTCGCCGACCTTCATCGCCGGCGCGAGGGTGTCCTTGACGAGGATCGCCCCCATCGGCAGCCCCCCGGCCAGCGGCTTGGCGAGGGTGAGGATGTCGGGCACGACGCCGGAGTGCTCGTAGGCGAACATCTTCCCGGTGCGCCCGAGCCCGCACTGGATCTCGTCGAAGACGAGGAGCGTCCCCCGCTCGCGGCACAGCGCCTCGAGCCCCTTCAGGAACTCCGGCGTGGCCGGGCGGATTCCGCCCTCGCCCTGCACCGGCTCGACCATCACCGCCGCGGTCTTCGCGCTGACCGCGTCCGCCACCGCGGCCAGGTCGTTCGAGCGGGCAGAACCGGACCCCCGGCACCAGCGGCTCGAAGGGCTCGCGGTACTTCGCCGTCCACGTGGTCGAGAGCGCCCCCATCGTGCGGCCGTGGAACGAGTGCTCGAAGCAGACGAACTCGGTGCGACCCTGCTCCTTGCCGATGCGGCGCGAGAACTTCATCGCGCCCTCGCACGGCCTCGGTGCCCGAGTTGCAGAAGAATACCTTCGAGGGAAAGGCGAGGGAGACGAGGCGCTCGGCGAGGGCGAGACCGGGCTCGGTGTGGTAGAGGTTGCTCGCGTGGATCAGCAGGGCCGCCTGCTTCTTGATCGCGCTCACGACCTTCCGGTCGCCGTAGCCGAAGCCGTTGACCGCGATGCCGGCGGCGAAGTCGAGCCAGACGCCGCCGTCCCTGTCGAAGAGCCTGCGACCCTTGCCCTTCACCAGGACGAGGTCGCGGTCGTAGACGGGAAGGAGTGCGTCGCTCATCGGGTCACCTCGAAGACTCGGGCCGCCGCGCCGTCCGAGACGAGACGCGTGCCGGGAAACGTGCCGAGGAGGCGCGCCTTGCCGGCGATCACCACCTCGGGGATGCCGGCGGCGGAGGCCTCGAGGGCCACTCGGACCTTGAGGGCCATCCCGCCGGCGATCGTGCCGTCCTCGATCCGCCGCTGCGCCTCGGCCGGCGTGAGCTCGGCACCGTGTCCTCGCCCACCCGCACACCGTCGACGTCCGAGAGATAGACGAGCGTTTGCGCACCGAGGGCCCGGGCGAGACCGAGCGCCGCCTCGTCGGCGTTCACGTTGACCGATCCGCCGGCCGGGCCGGTGGAGACCGGCGAGACGACGGGGAGGAGGCCGGCCCGCCACAGGGCCCGCATCAGCGCCGGATCCACGCTCTCCGGGGTGCCCACTCGGCCGAGCCCCTCCTCGAGCCGGGCGCGTACCATGCCCCCGTCCCGCCCGGAGAGCCCGACCGCCGGAACCCCGGCCGCGGTCAGGCCCGCGGCGAGGGCCTTGTTGACGACGCCCGAGAGCACCATCTCCACGACCTCCATCGCCGCCGGAGACGTCTCGCGCCGCCCGTCAATGAAGCGCGACTCGATCCCGAGCGCGCGCAGCAGCCGGTCGACGTGTCGGCCCCCGCCGTGGACGAGCACGGTCGGGGCGTCGACGCGGCGCACCTCGTCGGCGAGGGGGCCCAGGAGCCCGGGATCCTCGAGGGCGGGGCCGCCGACCTTGTAGACGTGCGCCGCGCCGTCGGTCGCGCTCATGCCGACTCTCCGCCCCGGTCGAAGGCCGAGGGCAGGCCCGCGTCCTCGTCCCAGCCCATCGCCAGGTTCAGGTTCTGGAGCGCCTGGCCGGCCGCGCCCTTGACGAGGTTGTCGAGGGCGGAGAAGACCACCGCCCGCCCCCGCGCCGCCGCGTGCACCGAGAGGCGGCAGTCGTTCGTGAGGACGACGTCGCGGAGCCGCGGCGGGCCCCCGTCCACCACGTGGACGAACGCCGAGCCCTCGTAGGCCTGGCGGAGCGCTCGGGCGAGCTCCTCGGGAGCCGCCTCCGTTCGGACGTGGATGGCGGTCAGGATGCCGCGCTTCACCGGCAGCAGGTGCGGGCAGAAGGTGAGCTCGAGGCGGTGGCCGGTCGTGTCCTCGAGGACGGCCTCGATCTCGCCGACGTGCCGGTGCGTGCGCCCCGGCGCGTAGGCGGAGAAGTCCTCGTCGACCTCGCAGAAGAGGAGGTTCTCGCGCAGCGTCCGTCCGGCCCCGGAGGCCCCGCTCTTGGCGTCGGCCACGATGTCCGCCGGGTCGACGAGCCCCGCGCGCAGGAGGGGCACCAGCGGCAGGAGGACCGAGGTGGCGTAGCAGCCGGGGTTCGAGACGAGCCGCGCTCCACGCAGCCGTTCGCGATGGATCTCGCAAAGGCCAAACACCGCCTGACCGAGCAGCTCCGGAGCCGGGTGCTCCTGTCCGTACCACCGTCTGTACGCGTCGGGACCGGGCAGACGCAGGTCGCCCGAGAGATCGACGATCGCCGCCTCGGGACGGGTCTGGCGCAGCCGCGCCACGTAGGTGCCGGCCACACCGTGCGGAAGCGCGAGGAGGTAGGCCTCGGCCTCGACGTCGAGCCCCGCCTCGTGATCCAGGTGCCCGGCGTCGCTCCCGGTCGTGAACGCGACCCGGGCCTGTGGGTGCTGCCGGAGCAGGCGGACGAGCTCGCACCCCGTGTACCCGGTCGCCCCGAACACCCCGACCCGTGCGCTCAACTCTCACTCTCCATCCAAAAAAAAACCGCCGGAGTCGCTCTCCGGCGGGTTCCTCGAAGGCCTCGTGGGCTCGCTCGGCCCTGGCCTAGCCCATGGGCTCCTCCCGCCGGACACACGGGCCTCGCCTCACGCGGACCTCGAATCGAACGGCGGGCAAACTCATCATGACAATTGCGAATCATACGCCCCGTCGGCCGAGTGTCAAGTGCGACTGGCCGCCAGGCCTAGGCTCGCCCGCGTGTCCCTTCCCTTGGGACACGCAGGTGTCCCTGGCCTATCTCAGACCTTTCCCTCCCCCTGCGTGGGGAGGGATAGGGAGGGGGGCCAATCAATGATCAGGATCACTCGACGTACCCCAGCTCCCTCAGGCGCTCGAGCGTGGCCGGGTCGATCGACTCCGGTCGGCTGTCCGGCCTCTGACCCGCCATGTGCTCGCGCAGCGCGCGGTCGAGCTCCCCGGCGACGCGCGCGTGCTCGGAGCTGGCGACGCCCTCGAGAAGATCGTTCGCTTCCCCGGGGTCGCTCTCGAGGTCGTAGAGCCCACGCCACGTCGGGGAGGGGGGGATGTAGACGCGTCCCCGGTGGGCCACCGACGCCGCGTCGATGCGAACGAGGTACTTGAAGCGCACGGTCTGGATCGCCTTTTCCTCGCTCACGTCCTCGAGGGCCTCGACGAAGACGGTCCGAGACTCTGGCGCTTCGTCTTCCCACAGCGGGCGAAGCGACGTGCCCTGCATCTGCGCCGGGCCCGGCAGGCGGAGGACGTCGAGCGCGGTCGGCATCACGTCGACGCCCCGGCTGAGGGCGGCGACCCTCGTCCCCGCCGCCTCCTGACCGGGCAGCTTCACGATCAAGGGAACGCGGACCATCTCCCGGCGGAGGTTGTGCCCGTGGGCGTTGTAGAACGCGTCGGGCGACCGGTCGGCGAACTCCTCTCCGTGGTCGCTGGTGAAGACGATCAGCGTCCGGTCGTAGAGCCCGAGACCGCGGAGCCTCTCCAGGAAGACGCCCACCCAGTGGTCGGTGTCGGCCACCGCCCCCACGTAGAGCGCTTCGAGGACGGCGGGCTCGAAGACGTCTCGTCGGACGAGGATCGACTTGAAACGTCCGACTTGGACTTCGCCCTTCCGCAGTCGCTTCGCGTACCGCTCGACCGCCTCGCGCACGGGCTCGACCCTCTCGGGGGGCAGCACCTCCTCGAGGAACCGGGTCCCGAGGTACGGGGCGTGGGCCTCGAAGGTGTGCCAGAAGAGGAAGAACGGCCCCGTTCCGTGCTCCGCCACCCACTGCCCCATCTCGTGCATGGGCTCGGCGTGCAGCTTCAGCATGTTGGTGCGATAGAGCGAGAAGCCCTGCCCGTAGCCGAAGCCGGGGTCCAGAGTGTCGCCCGCGGTGAAGGCGGCGGTCGAATAGCCGTGGGCCACCAGTACCTCGGCCAGTGTCGTCCGCGACCGGGCGAGAACGGGATACGCGTCCTCGTTCGCCTTGATCTCCCGCAGCGAGGCGGTCACCCCGTGGTTGCTGGGCCACAGCGAGGTGAGGAGGCTGATGTGGGCGGGGATCGTCCAGGGGGCGGCCGAGATGTGGTTCTCGAAGAGGATGCCGTCACGGGCCAGGGCGTCGATGTTCGGGCTGACCGTCCGCTTCTCGTACCCGTAGCAGTTGAGTCGGTCCGCACGAAGGGTGTCTATCGAGATGAGGACGAAGGGAGTGGGTCCCGTCGGCGGCACCTCGCCACCGCGCCCGCAGGCCGCGAGCGAGGCCAGCCCGACACAGATGGCGACGCACCACGCTCTGCACAGTCCCATGATCGGTAACGGCGCAGTATACCGCTCGGTTCGTTGAGCGGGGCCCACAAGAGCTGTGCCGTCGTGCCCCCAGGCGCGCAAGGGGCCCGCGCAGCGGGCCCCTCAAGCGCCCCCGCGGTAGGATGAGGCGGAGGTGGCCCCATGCACGACGTGGCCCGCAGCCTGCCCCTGACCGATCTCTCCCAGGACGAGAGCAGCTTCCGTCATCTCGTGCGGGATTTCGCCGAGGAGAAGGTCCGGCCGATCGTCCACGAGATGGACGAAGAAGAGGCGATTCCGCGCGAGCTCATCGATTCGTGCTTCCAGCTGGGTCTGATGGGGGTGGAGATCCCCGAGGAGCACGGGGGCGCGGCGGCGACCTTCTTCATGTCCATCCTCGCCATCGAAGAGCTGGCCCGCGTCGATCCCTCGGTGGCTGTCCTCGTGGACGTCCAGAACACCCTCGTCAACAACGCGCTCTTGCGCTGGGCGACGGAGGAGCAGCAAGCGCGCTACTACCCGAAGCTGGCCTCGGAATGGGTGGGCGCCTATGCGCTCAGCGAGGCCGACTCGGGATCGGATGCCTTCGCCCTGGCCTGCCGCGCCGAGGACAGGGGCGACCACTACGAGCTCACCGGCCGGAAGATGTGGATCACGAACGCCTCGGAGGCAGAGCTGTTCATCGTGATGGCCACCATCGACCCGTCGAAGGGATACAAGGGCATCACGAGCTTCCTCGTCGAGCGCTCCTTTCCCGGCCTCACGGTGGGGAAGAAGGAGGCCAAGCTCGGCATCCGGGCCTCGTCGACCTGCGAGATGATCCTGGACAGTTGCCGGGTGCCGAAGGAGAACCTCCTCGGCGACCTCGGCAAGGGCTACAAGATCGCCATCGAGACCCTGAACGAGGGCCGCATCGGGATCGGGGCCCAGATGGTCGGGCTCGCCCAGGGGGCCTACGAGCTCGCGCTCAAGTACGCCCAGGAACGCCAGCAGTTCGGGCGGCCCATCTCCGAGTTCCAGGGCGTGCAGTTCGAGCTCGCCGAGCTCGCGACCCAGATCGAGGCGGCCCGCCTGCTCACCTACAACGCGGCGCGGCTTCGTGACATCCGCCTGCCCTTCGTGAAGGAGGCGGCCATGGCCAAGCTGTTCGCCTCGCGCGCGGCCGAGCGGGTGGCCTCCAGCGCCATCGAGATCCACGGAGGATACGGCTTCACGCGCGAGTATCCGGTGGAGAAGTACTTCCGCGACCAGAAGGTGGGCCAGATCTACGAAGGCACCAGCAACATGCAGCTGCTGGTGATCGCGAAGCAGATTCTAGGAAAGATGTGATGACCTGAACGCCGTCCAAGCAGCGTTCAGGCCACTACAATAACGGCTGCTCCGCCGTGTAGTCGAACTTGATGACCTTCGTCCAGCCAGGGAGGACCTTCACCTCGCGCTGGTATTTGAGCTGGATCCTGCGGTTCCGATCGGTGTTCGAAACCTGGAAGCTGTCGGGAAAGACCCACCGCTCCATCTCGCGGTTCTGAACCTCCTTCAGAAGCATGTCCTTGATGATCTCCGGCGTGCGGGCCTTGTACACGGGTGTGCGGCAGATCTCCTCGACGGCATCCGTCAAGTCGTAGTGTGCGTAGTAGACGGGGATCAGGTTCCAGGCGGCCAGGCCGACCGCGGCCAGCAGGGCGAAGAAGATGAGGGTCCCCAGCCTGGTGTCGCCTCTCTCGCTCATCCGACTCATGTGCCTCCTCTCGGCCGCTCCGGGACGGCCGCTAACGGATCACGTGGAAAAATCGACTCCAGCGGGTCTTGCCGAACGCCCTGGCGGTGTCCTTGATCCAGTCGACGAAGCTGGTCCGATTGTATTCCTCTCGGTCCGCGTCGTAGGACCAATAGACGATCAGAGCCCGGCCCTTGACCTGGTCCCGCGCCAGGAACCCCCAGAACCGGCTGTCGCGGCTGTTGTCCCGGTTGTCTCCCAGAACGAGGAGGTGTCCTTCGGGTACGACCCGGGGTCCCCAGCCGTCCCGGACCCCTTCGTTTCGGAGGCCGTATTCGGGATCGTCGGGTGACCGCGGTGGATCGAGGAACTGCACGTAGGGTTCGTCCAGGGGCTCTCCGTCGATGTAGACCTTCTTGTTGCGGATCTCGACCGTTTCGCCCGGGAGGCCGATGACCCGCTTGATGAAGTCGCGGTTCGGGTCGTCGGGGAACTTGAACACCACCACGTGGCCCCGCGCGATGGGCCGCTTTCCGAGCAGCCGGTCCTCGAGCGGCCCCGCGGACGGCGAGTACACGAGCTTGTTCACGAGGAGGTGGTCCCCGATCAGGAGGTTGCTCTCCATCGAGCCGGTGGGGATCTTGAAGGCCTGGATGGCGAAGGTGCGGATGAAGAGGGCCAGGATCACCGCGACCACGATGGACTCGAGGTACTCGCGGGCCACGGACTTCTTGAAAGGGGGGCGGACCCCTGGCTCGTCGCTCATCCCGGTCATTCTACCCAGGGGCGGCCTACTCATCCACCCGCAGCACCGCCAGAAACGCCTCCTGCGGGATGTCGACGGTCCCGACCCGCTTCATGCGCTTCTTGCCTTCCTTCTGCCGCTCCAGGAGCTTGCGCTTGCGGGTGATGTCGCCGCCGTAGCACTTGGCGATCACGTTCTTCCGGAGCGCCTTCACCGTCTCGCGGGCGATCACGCGGTTGCCGATGGCGGCCTGGATCGCCACCTCGAACATCTGTCGCGGGATGATCTTCCGCATCTTCTCGACCAGGGTCTTGCCGCGCTGGAAGGCGGTGTCGCGGTGGACGATGAGCGAGAGCGCGTCCACGGGGTCGCCGTTGACGAGGACGTCGAGCTTGACGAGGGGAGAGACCCAGTGGCCGGTGAACTCGTAGTCGAGCGAGGCGTACCCGCGCGAGGCCGACTTCAGCCGGTCGTAGAAGTCCAGGAGGATCTCGGCCAGGGGCAGCTCGTACTGGATCATCACCCGGGTGGGCGTCACGTACTGGATGCCCTTCTGGACGCCGCGCTTCTCCTGGCAGAGCTTGAGGATCGGGCCCACGTACTCGTTGCCGGTCAGGATGGTGGCGGTGATGATCGGCTCTTCGATGGCCTCGATGCTCCCGGAATTGGGAAGCCGGGCCGGAGAGTCGACCTCGACGACCTCGCCGTCGGTCCGGAGCACGCGGTAGAGGACGGATGGGGCGGTCACGAGGAGGTCCAGGTCGAACTCCCGCTCGAGCCGCTCCTCGACGATCTCCATGTGGAGAAGCCCCAGGAAGCCGCACCGGAACCCGAAGCCGAGGGCGACCGACGTCTCCGGCTCGTAGAAGAACGACGAGTCGTTCAGCCGCAGCTTCTCGAGGGCGTCCCGGAGCTCGCCGTACTGGTCGCTGTCCACCGGGTAGAGCCCGGCGAACACCATCGGCTTGATCTCCTGGAACCCGGGGAGGGGCTCGGCGGCGGGGCGCCGGACGTCGGTGAGGGTGTCGCCGATGGCCACGTCGGCCACCTTCTTGATCCCCGCGATCACGAACCCCACCTCGCCCGCCTGCAGCGAGTCCACCGGGACCGCCTTCGGGGTGAAGACGCCGAGCTGCTCGACCTCGTAGCTGCCGCCGGTGGCCATGAGCCGCACCTTCAGGCCCGGGTCGATCCGTCCGTCCACGACGTGCACGAGGACCACGACCCCGCGATACTGGTCGAACCAGGAGTCGAAGACGAGCGCCCGCAGCGGCCCCTCGGGATCCCCGTCCGGGGGAGGCAGCCGCTCGACGATGGCCTCGAGGATCTCGTCGATTCCGAGGCCCATCTTGGCCGAGGACTCGATGGCGTCGGAGGCATCGATCCCGATGACGTGCTCGATCTGCTCCCGGGCCCGCTCCGGCTCCGCCCCCGGGAGATCGATCTTGTTGAGAACGGGGATGATCTCGAGGCCGGCGTCCGAGGCGAGGTGAGCGTTCGCGAGCGTCTGTGCCTCGACACCCTGACTCGCGTCGACCACGAGAAGCGCCCCCTGGCAGGCAGCGAGGGAGCGCGACACCTCGTAGGAGAAGTCGACGTGGCCCGGGGTGTCGATGAGGTTGAGGACGTAGTCCTGCCCGTTCTTCGCCTGGTACTCGAGGCGCACCGAGTGCTGCTTGATGGTGATCCCCCGCTCCCGCTCGAGGTCCATCGAGTCGAGGAACTGCTCGGTCATCTCCCGCTGGGAGAGGGCGCCCGTCCTCTCCAGCAGCCGGTCGGAGAGCGTGGTCTTGCCGTGATCGATGTGCGCAATGATCGAGAAGTTGCGGATGTTGCGAAGCATGGGATCCCAGGCCCGTCCTTCGGAAGGCGGGCAAACAAGCCATTCTACACGGGGTCCAGCAAGTGCGGCTGGCCACCAGGCCTGGACACGCCCGCGTGTCCCCTCCCTGGGGACACGCAGGTGTGCGGGGCCCATCTCAAGGCTTTTCCGGCCTGTCGGAGGCGACGCTGTCGCGTCGCGGCGTACACTCGGGGTCGACGCTCGTCTCGCACGCTCGACTTCGCGTCCCCCGAGCCCCCTACGTGGGGGAAGGGTGGGGGGTCATTGAACGAGTGCGGCTGGCCACCAGGCCTGGACACGCCCGCGTGTCCTCTCCTTGGGGACACGCGGGTGTACTGGGCCTATCTCAAGGCTTTTCCGGCCTGTCGGATGCGACGCTGTCGCGTCGCGGCGTACACTCGGGGTCGACGCTCGTCTCGCAAGCTCGACTTCGCGTCCCCCGAGCCCCCTACGTGGGGAGGGATAGGGTGGGGGGTCGATGAATAGATGTGGCTAATCGGCGGGCCGCCCCACCACGACGGTGTCGAGCCGCGGCTGGGAGAAGAAGAGCCCCCGGCCCCTCTCGTCGGCGCGCCACGCCGTGTTGTACCGGACGAGACGGTCGACAAGGACCTTCAGGATCCGGCCCGCTTCCTTCTCCAGGGATTCCGGCTCCGGGCAGGCGACCACCACCGCCACCCTCCCGTTCACGAAGACCAGGAAGAAGCCGTCGTCCTCCCAGTCCGCGAAGACGTCTCCCTCCACCTCGCCCGACGACGCGAGGGCGGTCGGGATCGCGAAGAGGCGCTCCGCCCGTTGCTCGAGGAGGCGGCGCAACGGCCAGGGCGGGGGGTCCTCCGCTGCCGCGTCGTCGAAAAGGACGCCCCGGGGCTCGATCAGGGCCGCGTAACGGCCGTCCCCCAGCGCACGCAGGGCGCCGAGCAGCTTACGGATTTCGCTCTCTAGCTTCTCACGTGATTCGAACATGCGGCCTGCGGACCTTCGCACTATAACGTGCCCGGACCGAGCCGTACTAGCCGTCTCGGGCCGCTCCCGTGACGGCCCTGTCGCCCCTTACTGCTTGAAACAAAGCAGTTTCGGTGGTAGAAACATGCCATCGCGTAGCCTGACCGGGCGGCGCCTGGAGGTCGGCCTGCGCGGAAGAGAGCTTGACGCGGCCCCGATCGCGGGAGAGACCAGGATGTTGAGGAAGATCCTCGCCGTCGACGACTCGGCGCTCATTCACCAGATGTACAAGCTCTTCCTCTCCCGGTACAAGAACTGCAAGCTCGTCAGCGCCATGAACGGGCTGGAAGCGCTCGACAAGCTGGGCCAGGAAGAGGACATCGACCTCATCCTGCTCGACATCAACATGCCCGTCATGAACGGCCTGGAGTTTCTGCAGCGCGTCCAGAAGGAAGCCGCCTACAAGGACACCCCCGTGATCATCATCTCCACCGAGGGCAAGGAGGAGGACACGGTCCGGGGCCTCAAGATGGGGGCGAAGGGATACGTGAAGAAGCCCTTCCAGGCCTCGGAGCTCCACAGCCTCATCGAGAAGATCACCGGATCGTGAGCCCCGGAGGGACGCCCCCGGGCCGTTGATGGACTTCGAGGTCTCCGCGGAGCTCGTCGGTATCTACCTCGAGGACGCGCGGGAACATCTCGCCGTCCTCGACGACGCCCTTCTCCGCCTCGAGCGGTCCGGTCCCGATCCCGAGGTGGCGGCCTCCCTCCTCGGACCCCTGCACACCCTCAAGGGCAACAGCGGGATGATCGGCTTCGTCGGCATCAAGGACTACGTCCACCGGCTCGAGGACGCCTTCGCGAGGGTGCGCGACGGCTCGCTCACGCTGGAGCCGGCGGTGCTCCAGCAGCTGTTCGAGGGTGCGAGCGCGCTGCGCGAGGCCATCGAGTCGTCGTCGTCGGCGGGCCGCGAGGAGCGCGATCTCGGGGCGGAGAAAGAGGCGCTCGCCGCGCTGCTGGCCGCCCGTGCGGCTGTGCCGTCGCCGACGCCCCTCGCGCAGGCGGAGACGGCCCGATCCGCCAGGAGCGGGATGCCACGCTGGCCGCCGCACGCTCCAGCCTGGTTCGCGTCGACTTTGCCAAGCTCGACCATCTCCTCAACCTCGTGGGCGAGCTCATCGTTCACCGGACGAAGCTCACGGAGATGGGTCGGCAGATGAGCACGCTGTCGCCGGAGGCGCGGTCAGGAGCTGCTCGACTCGGTCCACCAGGTCGCCAGCGTCTCCACCCAGCTGCAGGAGACGATCATGGACATCCGGATGCTCCCCATCCGGCATGTCTTCGAGCGCTTCCCGCGGCTCGTGCGCGACCTCGCCCACGGCCAGGGCAAGCAGATCGAGCTGATCCTCCAGGGTGAGGACACGCGCGTGGACAAGGCGGTCATCGACGAGATCGGCGAGCCCCTCGTCCACCTGATCCGCAACGCGGTCGATCACGGGATCGAGCCGCCCGCGGCTCGGGCCGCCGCGGGCAAGCCCCCGACCGGGACGATCCTCCTCTCCGCGGCCCAGGAGTCGAGCCAGGTCGTCATCACCCTCGTCGACGACGGGGCGGGCATCGACGCCGCCGAGGTGCGCCGGCAGGCCATCGAGCACGGCCTTCTGGGCGCGGACGAGAAGCTCAGCGACCGCGAGGTCGTCCAGCTCATCTTCTCCGAAGGCTTCTCGACCGCCCGCTCCGTGACCGACGTCTCCGGGCGCGGGGTGGGGCTCGACGTCGTGGTGCGGTGCATGGAGCGCCTCAACGGGCTGATCGAGGCCGAGACGATTCCCGGTGCCGGCACCAAGTTCATCCTCCAGCTGCCCCTCACCCTCGCCATCATCACCGTTCTGATGGTCGAGGTGGGCGAGCAGCGTCTACGCCCTGCCCTCGGGGGCGGTCGTCGAGAGCCTGCGCTTCCGTCCCGACGAGGTGTCCCAGATGAACGGCCGGGACACGCTGCGCGTCCGCGACCGCATCATTCCCCTGGTGCACCTCGCCGAGTTCTTCGGGGTGCGCGTCGCGGGCCCACGAAGCGGCAGACGTACGCCGTCATCGTCGGCCGCGGCGAGAAGCGTCTCGGCCTCACCGTCGACCGGCTGCTCGGGCCAGCAGGACGTGGTGATCAAGGGACTCGACTCCGTCGGTCTCCGGCGACCGCCCTGGGCGTGGCCGGGGCCACGATCCTCGGCGACGGCCGGGTCGTGCTCGTCCTCGACGTGGCTGCTCTCTTCGAGAGCAGCCGGGGCCGGGAAAGCCGGGGCGCGACCAGGGCGCCGACCGAGGCCTGAGCGGTGTACGAGGCCTACTGGGAGCTCACGCGAGAAGCCCTTCCGGAAGACGCCCGATCCACGCTACCTGTTCCTGAACGAGACCTACGAGGAGGCCCTCGAGCGGCTGCTGTTCGCGGTCGAGGAGATGGAGCTCGCGCTCCTCACCGGAGAGGTGGGCTCGGGCAAGACGCTGCTGACCCGGGCCCTGGTGGACCGGGTGGGGGAGCGCTACGAGGTGGGGATGATCCTGAACCCCCGCCTTCCTCCGCGGCAGTTCCTCCGGACGGTCGCTCTCGAGCTCGGGGTGGCGGAGCCCGGCTATCATTCCAACGACCTGCTCGACCAGATCCACGAGCGCCTGCTGGCCCTCGACGAGGGCAGACCGGGCCGCGCTTCTGGTCGTCGACGAGGCCCACCTGATCCCGGGCAAGCCCACCTTCGAGGAGATCCGCCTGCTCACGAACTTCCAGCTCGACGACCGCAACCTGATCGCGGTCGTGCTCGTGGGCCAGCCGGAGCTGCGCCAACGGCTGCGGCACCGGACCTACCGGGCCCTGACCCAGCGCTTCGGGGTGTCTTTCGAGATCGTGCCCCTGAGCGTGGAGGACACCCGGGCCTACGTGGCTCATCGCCTCGCGGTGGCCGGCGTGGAGCCGACGCTGTTCGACCGAGGAGGCGATCGGGCGACTCCACGCCGGCCACCGGCGGTGTCCCGCGGCTTCTCAACCACGTGGCGACACAGGCCCTCGTCGAGGCCATGGCCCGAGGGGCCGACGAGGTCGACGGTGCCGCCGTGGCCGCGGTGCTCGAAGACGACTTTGCGACCGAGGGGCACCGGGCCGCCACCTCGCGGAAGGAGGGCGCCCCCCTGGGGGCGCGGAAGAAGTAGATGGGTCGAATGTCCGACGCACGAAAGCGGGCGCGCCGGCCGGGCGCGAGGGGAGGACATCGTCGAAGCCCCGAGCGTCTGCCGGGCGTCCACGGACTCGGCGACCGGCGAGGCGTGGCTCGCGGCCCCCGGCGGCGGAAGCTCCGCCTCGGGTCCGGCCGAGGACGGGAGGGTCGGGGCCGCCGACGCCCGGATCCAGCCCCCCGTTCGTCCGGACTCGCCGCCGAGGTCCTGGCCAAGCCGGAGGCCGAGGCGATCGCCGTGGTCCCGCTCGTGGAACGTGCGACCGAGCCCACGACCCCGGTCGCGCCGGCCGACGCGGGGGGCCCCGGCGGCGCAGAGCCTGTCGTTCTTCGCCGCCCCGGCCCAGGAGCAGCGCGCGGCGGCGGAGGCCACCGAGCACCTCGCGACGTTCGTGCTCGACCGGGAGGAGTACGGGGTGGACGTGCGCCAGGTCCAGGAGATCCGCCGCGTGGGCGAGATCACCGCGGTGCCCCGGGCCCCCGAGTTCGTCCGGGGTGTGATCAACCTGCGGGGGCGCATCCTGCCGGTGCTGGACCTCAAGCGGAAGCTGGGGCTCGGCGAGGTGGCCGTCGAGACGGCCGCCCGCATCGTGGTGGTTCGGGTGCAGGACCGGATGCTGGGCCTGCTGGTGGACGGCGCGTCGCAGGTCCTCAAGGTCCCCGTGTCACGCGTCGAGCCGCCGCCGGAGGAGGTCGTGGAACGTGGCGGCGACTACATCCGGGGGGTCGCCAAGCTCGAGGATCGGCTGATCATCCTGATCGACCTCGGGCGCGCCTGGTGCACGAGCTACGTGAGGCGCCGGCTGCGGGCGGCGCCTGAGGAGCGACGGGACATGCTGGGTTCTCGTGAAGGAGGGTCGGATGATGGGCATCATCACCAGGTCGATCCGGACGAAGGCGCTCCTGCTGGTCGCGGGCATCGCGACCCTGGTCGGGGTGGTCTCCGTCATCTACGACTTCGTCGCCAGCCGGCCGTGCGGTCACCGACCAGATGGAGAAGCGCGGGCGCTACATCGCCAGCAACCTCGCCTTCAACGCCAAGTACGGCGTTCTCACCGAGGACCGGCCACTCCTGATGCAGTTTCTCGAAGGCGCCACCGGAGCCGCGGGAGAGGAGGAGAGCTCCGACGTCGTCGGGGCCATGATCCGCGACGCGAGCGGCGAGAGTCCTGGCCCAGACCGGCAAGGCGATCCGCGACCTGCCCGCCGAGCCCGCGAGCGAGCTCCTCGAGATCGAAGCGGTCACGACCGACGGCGAGGAGGTGCTGCTCTTCCGGGCGCCGGTCACCGCCGGCGTCGGCTCGGGCTTCTCCGAGGATCTCGGCGCGGCGCCCCCCGGCCCGCGCCGAGGCGGTCAAGGGAGGGGTCGAGATCGCGATCAGTCGGACCGTCGTCAGTCAGCTGCAGCGTCAGCGGCTGCTCGAGGCCCTGCTCATGGGCCTGCTTCTCGCCGGCGTCGGCTCCGCCGTGGGTTGGGTCCTCACCGGTCGCTGGCTGCGGCCCCTGCAGAGCATGGCCGAGGCCTCCGAGGCCGTGGCCAAGGGCGACCTCACCGTCCAGATCGAGGCCGCCGCCGACGACGAGGTCGGAACCCTCGGGCGCAGCCTCGACGAGATGGTCGGCAACCTGCGCAAGATGGCCGACAACATCCAGGACGCCTCGGTCCAGGTGGCCTCCTCCGCCGGCCAGATCTCCGCCAACGCCCGCCTCATCAACCAGGGTGCACAGGGCCAGGCCCAGGCCGCGGAGGAGACGTCGACCTCCATGGAGGAGATGGCGGCCTCGATCCAGACGGTGGCCGGCGAGCGCCCAGGGTCTCGCCGCCTACGTGGAGGAGACCTCCAGCTCGATCACCGAGATGGGAGCCTCGATCGAGGAGGTGGCCCGCTCCGGTGGCACGCTCGCCCAGACCGTCACCGAGGCCTCTGCGACCATCGAGCAGATGACGGTGTCCATCGACCAGATGGCCCGCGACCTCGAGAGCCTGGCCGGGACCGTCAACGACACCACCGCGACCGTCGAGGGCATGGCCTCCTTCATCGCCTCGGTGGCCCAGAACGCCGAGCAGCTGGGCGAGGCCGCCGGCCGCGCCAGCAGCACGGTCTCCGAGATGGCGGGGGCGGTCAACGAGGTGGCCAAGATCGCCTCCGAGGCCGACCGCATCAGCGCCCGCGCATCGGAGGATGCCCGCACCGGCGGGGAGGCGGTGGCCCGCACCGTCGACGGCATGAAGGCCATCTCCGAGAACATGGAGAACACGGCCCGCGTGATCACCGGTCTCGGCCAGCGCTCGGACGAGATCGGACGCATCCTCGAGGTGATCGAGGAGATCGCGGACCAGACCAACCTCCTGGCCCTGAACGCCGCCATCGAGGCCGCCCGCGCCGGCGAGGCCGGCCGCGGCTTTGCCGTCGTCGCCGACGAGGTCCGCAAGCTCGCCGAGCGATCGGTCGAGGCGACCAAGGAGATCGGCGAGGTCGTCCGCCAGGTCCAGACGGACACCGGGGACGCGGTCGAGGTGGCCCGGGCGGGAGCCGAGGAGGCCAAGACCGGCATCCTCCTCGCTGACAAGGCGGGGGCGGCGCTGCGGAACATCATCGAATCGGTCTCTCGCTCCTCCGAGCTGATGGGCAAGATCGCGGCCGCCACCGCCAAGCAGTCCCAGGCTTCCTCGGAGGTCCTCGAGACGGTCGCGGCCATGAACTCCGCGACCGGCCAGGTGACGAGCGCGGTGCGCGAGCAGGCCGAGGGCTCCAAGCAGATCCGGGCGGCGATGGAGAACATCAAGAAGGTGATGGCCCAGGCCGCCTACTCCACTCGGGAGCAGGCGGCGGGGGGCCGCCAGGTGCGCCTCGCCGTCGAGAACATCAACAAGATCGCCTCCCAGGTGGGCCTCGCCACTCGCGAGCAGGCGGAGGGCAGCCGCCAGATCATCAATGCCGTCGAGCGGATGAACGACCAGACCCAGCAGGTCTCACACGCAACCGCCGAGCAGAAGAAGGGCGGTGAGCTGGTGGTGAAGGCCATGGAGAACATCTCGGAGATCGCGCGAGACAACCTCGCCACCGTCCAGGAGATGTCGAAGGCCACCGCCAACCTCGCACAGCAGGCGGAGAGCCTCGCCCAGCTGGTCTCGGTCTTCAAGGTGCAGTGAGCCTCGACGTCCAGGGGGCGCTCAGGGCCCTTCAGTCCGGGGAGGAAGCCGCCCGCCGGCAGGCGGTCGAACGGCTCGGTGTCTCCGGGCACCCCGACGCCATCCGCCCCCTGCTCGTCGCGGTGGGCGACGAGAGCTGGACGGTGCGGCAGGACGCGATCGAGGCCCTCGCCGGCTTTCCGGAGGCGGCCCTGCTCCCGGCGCTCGAGTCGGCGCTGCGCGAGGACTCGGACGCCGGCCTCCGGAACGCGGCCATGGAGATCTACGTCCGGCTGGGATCGGCGGCCGCCGAGCCCCTGGTGGCTCTCCTGCGCGACTCGAACGAGGAGGTGCGCCTCTTCTCCGCGGTGATGCTCGGCTCGCTCAAGAACGCGCGGGCGGCTCCGGCCCTCATCCACTCGCTCTCCGATTCGGACGTGAACGTGCGCCACGCCGCCGCGGCCAGCCTGGGGCAGCTCGGCGCACCGGAAGCGGTGCCGCGGCTCATCGACGCGCTCCGGTCCGAGCCGTGGCTGCAGTACCCCGCCATCCACGCCCTCGGGGAGATCGGGGACCCGCGTGCGGCGCCGGCGCTTCTGGACCTGCTGGACGACGAGTTCTTCCGGGCCCCCGCCCTCGAGGCCCTCGGCCGCGTCGCCGGGCGCGACGCCCTGCCCCGTATCGCCTCCCATCTTCTCGATCCCGACCCCGCGCTCCGCAACGCCGCCATCCGCGCTGTGGTCGAGATCGAGCAGCGCGTGACCGCTTCCGGGGAGAGCCTCGATCCCGAGGTGCAGGCGGCACTCCGGCGTGAGGAGCTCGTCAGCCACCTCATCGGGATGCTCGCCGACGAGGAGACCCGCAACCGGCGCACCGCCGCCGTCACCCTCGGCTGGCTCCGTGAAGCGCGTTCGACCGGTCCGTTGCTGGAGCTGCTCGCCGATCCCGTCGTGCAGGAGTTCGCCGGCCACGCCCTCGTCTCGATCGGCTTCCAGGTGCGTGCCGCCTGGGAGGCCGCCCTGGCCCACCCCGACGACGCGGTGAGGATGGGGGCCGCGCGCTGCCTGGCCTGGATCGCTCCCCCGGAGGGGACGACGCTGGTCGCGCCCCTCATCCACGACCCCGCGGCCGAGGTTCGGGCGGAGGCGGCGGCCGCGATCGGACGTCTGGGCGACGAGGACGCGCCGATGCTGCTCTTCGAGCTGCTCGGGGACGAGAGCGAGCTGATCCAGGAGAGCGCGATGGAGGCCCTCTCCCGTATGAGCCCGGAGCGGGTGAGACCCCTGCTCCTCCAGGCCCTGGCCGGGGAGGGCGAGGCCCCGGTGCGTGCGGCCCAGACGCTGGGCCTGCTGCACGATCCGGCCGCGGTGGATGCCCTCGTCGCCGCCGCGCGCGGGCCACGCGAGGCGGTGCGCGCGGCGGCGCTGCAGGCCCTGGGGGAGATGCCGGTCCCGGGTGTCCTCGACGTCCTCCGCGGTGCCCTCGGCGACGAGAGCTCGCTGGTGCGGCAGCAGGCCGTCATCGCCCTCGGTCGTCTGCGCGAGCCCGAGGCGGCCCCCGACCTCCTCGCCCTCCTCGACGACGCCGATCCGAGGCTCCGCTTCGCCGCGGTGCGGGCCCTCGGGAGGATCCGGAACGCGGCCGCGGTGGAGCGCCTCCTGCCGCTCCTCGATGAGCGTCCCCAGGGGCTGCGCTTCGCCGCGGTGGAGGCGCTCGGTCAGATGCGCGCCCCGGCTGCGGTGCGGCCCCTCCTCGAGGTGTTGCACGACACCGACCGCAACCTGCGCCGGGCGGCGGCGGAGTCCCTGGGCGAGATCGGCGACCCCCAGGCCGTCGGAGCCCTCCTCGTGGCGCTCGAGGATGAGCACTGGAGCGTCCGCTGCGCCGCCGCCGCCGCCCTCGGCCGCCTCCGCAGCCCAAAGGCCGTTCCCGCTCTCCTGGTCCGCCTGGACGATACCGACGCCACCGTCCGCCGCGCCGCGATCGCGGCCCTCGGCGAGACCGCCGACGCCCGCTCGGCGGCGCGGCTGCTGGCCGCCGTCGCCGACCCCGCGCTGCAGGCGACCGCGGTGGAGGCACTGCGGCGTCTCGGGACGGTGGCGCTGCCGGAGATGGAGCGCGCCTTCGCCTCGTGGGAGACGGAGCCGGACCTGCGGCGGCTGCTGGTCGACCTCGCCGGTCGGTTCGAGGACGCCGCCGCCCGGCGCCTGCTCCTGTCCGCACTCGACGACCCGTCCCCGGCGGTGCGGGTCGAGGCGGCGCACGCGCTGGGCGACGCGGGCTTCCGCGAGGCCCTGCGGCGGCTGCTCGAGATCAAGTCGTCCGATCCCGCTCCCGAGGCGCGCCAAGCCGCCGCCGGGGCCCTGCGGAAGCTGCAGCCCTGGTGAGATTCTCCCACCTCGAGCACGACGTCGAGCTCAGCGAGGAGGAGTTCCGGCTGCTGCGGGACTTCGTCCACGAGCAGTTCGGCCTCTTCTTCGACGCCTCTCAGCGCGAGAGCCTGCGGTCCCGCCTCGCGCCCCGGCTGGCGTTGCTCGGGCTGTTCTCCTTCGAGGACTACTACCGCCATCTCCGCTTCGCCCCCGAGCGGGCGACGGAGCAGCAGCGCATGGTGAGTCACCTCACGAACAACGAGACCTACTTCTTCCGCGAGCAGCCACAGCTAGAGGTCTTCGCAACTCACGTGCTGCCGAGCCTCAAGGAGAGTCGGGCGCAGCGGGAGGAGCGTGCCCTCCGGCTCGTCTCCGTGGGCTGCTCGACGGGAGAAGAGGCCCTGACCCTCGGCATGATCCTCTTCGACAGCGGGCAGTTCTTCTGGGGGTGGGACGTGAGGGTCGCCGGCCTCGATGTCGACGAGGCGGCGCTCGAGAAGGCGAGCCGGGGGATCTACCGCCAGAACTCGCTGCGGGCGCTCACGAGACCCCAGCTCGACCGCCACTTCGTGCCGGACGGCGACGGCGTCAAGGTGAGGGACTCGATCCGGAAGCTCGTGTCGTTTCGCCCGGGAAACCTCCTCGACCCCGCAAGCTACGAAGGCCTGGCCCCACTCGATGCCCTCTTCTGCCGTAACGTCTTGATCTACTTCTCGGACCAGGCGATCCAGCGGGCGGTTCGGCTGTTTCACGAGGTCCTGACGCCGGGGGGATATCTCTTCCTCGGGCACGCAGAGTCCCTCGCCCGTGTCACCAGTGCGTTCACCCCCATCCGTTTCCAGGGAGCGATCGTGTATCAAAAGCCCAAGACGCCGCCGGCATGAGTGTAAAGAGACGGATCCGGGTCCTGGTCGTGGACGACTCCGCCTTCGTGCGCAAGGCAGTAGCGCGCATGCTGGGCGAAGCGTCCGACATTGAGGTGGTGGGGACGGCGGTCGACGGCGAGGAGGGCCTCGCGATGGCGCGGGATCTCCACCCCGACGTCGTCACCCTCGACATCAAGATGCCCCGTCTCGGCGGTCTGGAGACGCTGGAGCGCCTGATGGCGGAGCACCCGGTGCCGGTGCTGCTCCTCTCCTCTCTCACCCAGGAGGGGGCGGAGGTGACGCTGCGGGGTCTCGAGCTCGGGGCGATGGATTTCGTGGACAAGTCCAGCGTCGAGCCGATGACGATGCTCAGCCTCGCCGAGGAGCTCGTCGCGAAGGTCCGGGCCCTCGCCAGCGCGCGGGTCAAGGGACGTCGAAAGAGGCCTGGGCGAGAGGCGGCGCCGGCGGAGGGGGCGGGGGCCCAGCTCGTGGTGATCGCCGCGTCCACCGGCGGGCCCACCGCCCTCCAGACCCTGTTCTCCGCCCTGCCCGCCGGCCTCCACGCGGCGATCCTGGTGGTGCAGCACATCCCGCGTGGGTTCACCCGATCGCTGGCGGAGCGTCTCGACGCCCGCAGCGCCGTCCCCGTCCGTGAAGCGACCGACGGGGATCTGATCGAGCCGGGTCGCGTGCTCATCGCCCCCGCGGGGATCCACACCCAGCTGCGGCGGCGTGGCGAGCGGGTGCGGGTAGTCCTCGCCGAGGAGCCACGCGAGGCCCTGCACCGCCCTTCGGCCGACGTGCTCATGGCTTCCGCCGCCGCCATCTACGGCCCGCGGGCAGTAGGGGTGGTCCTGACCGGCATGGGGTCCGACGGGACCGAGGGCCTGCGTGCCATCCGGGAGGCCGGGGGGCACACCCTGGCCGAGAGCGAGGAGACGTGCGTCATCTACGGGATGCCCAAGGCAGCGGTGGCGGCGGGGGTCGTGTCCCAGACCGTCCCCCTCGACCGCATGGCCGAGGAGATACTGGCCGCAGTGTAGAATCCGCTCGAGCTCGTCTGCCGTAGCGGTAGGGCGAGCGCCCGGGAGACCTCTTGAGCCTGACCGGCAACCTCGAGGACCTGCCCCTCCTCGACATCATCCAGATCGTCTCGTTCAGCAAGAAGACAGGGTATCTGTCGATCAAGATGGAGGCGGGCGACGGAGGGATCGTCTTCCTCGACGGCCTCGTCGTCTCCGCCTTCACCGCCGGATCCCCACCGGTCGATCCCCGCCTCGTGGACCTCCCCGCCGCGAAGCGCGAGCAGCTGATCCGTTCGCGGATCATCTTTGCCCTGGAGCAGCTCACGCGGCTGCGGGAGGGGGGATTCTCCTTCGAGCTCACCGAGGACGTGCCCCGCGCACTCGGCTCTCGGGACCTCGTTCTGGAGACGATGGCCGGGGGCATCAATCCCCAGGATCTGCTCCTGGACCTCGCGGCCGGAATGGATGAGGGCCAGGTCGAGTCGGCGGCGGCGGTCGAGGCCTCGTTTGCGGCACCCGAAGAGGGAGTCGTCGGAGAGGACGTCCAGATCGTACCCTCGGCCGCGCTGTCCGAGGTTGAAGACGCCGGTCCGGGCCCGGCGGTGCCGCCGGAGCTGCCGCCCCTGTCCGCGGAGGGCCCGACGCCCCCCGCGGGTGGCGAACCGAGCGCGCCGGCGCCCCCCGCCCCGTCGCCCCCGCCGTCGGTGCCCCCGGCGCCAGCAACGCCCATCGCCCGCGAACCCGACGAGCGGGCGCAGGCGCTCCTGCTCGTGGACGACGAGCCCGACGTGAGAGAGATTCTGGCGCGCCACTTCGCCGCGGCCGGGTACCTGATCGAAGAGGCGGGCGATCCCGAGGCCGCGGCCCAGCTTGCCGCGCGCCTCCGCACCGAAGGGGTCCCCTTCGTGCTCGTGACCGACCTCGGGATGCCGGCCTCCGGTGGGGCCTCCTTCCATGGAGGTTTCGAGGTCGTCAAGCGCCTCTGGAAGATGAACCTCCGCCCGCCGATCCTGATGATGACGGAGAGCCTCAGCCAATCGCTGCGCCTGCGCGCGCGGCAGATGGGTATCCAGGCGTTCGTTTTCAAGCCCACCCTGAGCAAACTCAACCCGCGCCAGTTCGAGGCCGACCTCTCCGCATTCGCCGAGAAGCTGGCCGCCGACGTCCTTCCGAAGCTCGCCGAGGTGGCCTATCTCCGGCCGGCGCCGAAGCCGCGGAAGGGCCCCCCGTCCGCCCGCGTCGAACCGGGCGCCGGCCCGCTCGCCGCGGACACGGCCCAGCCCTTCGAGTTTCTGCGGCGGCGGCTGAAGGAGCTTCGCCAGCCCGGCGACGCCAACCAGATCGCGGCGCTGCTCATGAAGGTGGCCCAGGAGTTCTTCGAGCGGTCGATCCTCTTCGTCGTCAAGAACGACCAGGTCCGCGGGCTCGGCGGCTTTGGTCTCGCCCCTCGGGAGGAGACGCTGAACCTCCTTGCTCGGCAGATCGCGATCCCGCTCGGCGAGGCGTCGGTGTTTGCCGACACGGCCTCGAGACGACGGGCCTTCGTCGGGCCTCCGCCCGCCGACCGCTGGTCCGGCCACCTGCTGGGCCGTATCGGGCGCTTCCAGTCGAGCGAGATCGCCCTGCTGCCGCTGCAGGCCCACCGCGAGACGATCGCGCTGCTCTTCGGCGACAACCCGGAGACGGGGCGCGGGGTGGCCGGTCTCGAGGCCCTCGAGGTCTTCGTCCACCAGGCGGGCATCGCCCTCGAGAACGTCTTCCTCCAGCGCAAGCTCCAGTCCCTTCAGACCGGGGACGAGGCGGGCTAAGGTAGAATCGCTGGCAACGAGGTTTCGCCATGTCCGATGACGAGCTCGCCCGCAAGGGGCAGGACGTCCTCCAGATCGTGAGCAAGGCCAAGGAGTTCACGGAGGAGGTGCTGAAGGAGAACGAGCGCCTGCGCTACAAGATCGCCTCGCTCGAGGCCGCGGGACGGTCCCAGGCCGACGACGAGCGGGTCCAGGGGCTTCAGGCAGAAGGTCCGGACGCTCGAGGAGAAGCTGGCCGAGATCGAGGCGCGCTACCGCAAGGTCGAGGAGGAGAACAAGGAGTTCGCCGACCGGTACATCGAGATCGAGGAGCAGAACAACAACCTGGCCAACCTCTACGTCGCCTCGTATCAGCTGCACTCGACCCTCGACTTCAATGAGGTCATCCGCATCGTCCAGGAGATCGTCATCAACCTCATCGGCGCCGAGGTCTTCCACGTTCTCATGGTCAGCGAGAAGACCGGGCAGCTCGAGGTCGAGGCCTCGGAGGGCCAGGCGGCGGGACGCGAGTCGATTCCTCTCGGGGAGGGGACGATCGGCGAGGCGGCTCGGGACGGGGAGAACTACTTCGCAGACAACGTGGCTCGGACGGAGCCGAGCCCGTTCGAGGAGCCGCTCGCGGTGATCCCGCTCAAGATCAAGGACTCCACGATCGGGGTCATCTCGATCAACAAGCTCCTCGTCCAGAAGACGCAGTTCACGACCATGGACTACGAGCTGTTCACGCTCCTGGCCGGCCACGCCGCCACCGCAGTCTTCTCTGCCAAGCTCTACTCCTCGTCCACCCGCAAGCTCTCCACGTTGCAGGGCTTCCTGGACATGCTCAAGCAGGGGAAGTAGGAAGCTGCCCGGGAGACGGCGCCCTCGTCGGCGGCAGCGACTCCTATCTAGCGATCCCCGTTGAGCAGTTCTTCTGAGTGGCTCGTCACCACCGCATGCTCCCGTCAGTTTCGGCGGGAAACCCTCATTGGAAGACCAGCATCGTCGACGTCTGGTTGATGTGGCCAATGAGCGCCTCGCCGTAGGTCGAGAAGCCGATCATTGGGGTTTCGGCGAAGACCTTGCCGTACGCCTCGGCCTGACCCTCGTTGCGGAGCTGGAGCGTGCGGAGGATGCAGTGGAAGTTGACGATGCCGCGGGGCGCTTGCCCGCTCAGCGACCCGTTCAGCGCGGCCGCGGTGTCCCGTACGATGTCGCTCCCTTCGAGCAGGGCGAGCTCCATCCCCTCCCGCATCGCGCAGTAGAACACCACCGCGTCCCCCTGGACCTGTTGGGGGCTCCGCACGAAGGGCTCCGTCTCGCTCACCATGAGCCCGAGGGGGTGCTTCATGAAGTGATTGGGCAGGTCGGCGACGTCGGTGCCGAGCGCCTCCGCATAGGCCTTCGCCGCGGGCTGGCCGTCGAACTCGTAGACTGTTCGGGTGGTGGGGTCCACCTTGGTGGCGGTGAGCCGCTTGGGGAGCACAGTGAAGCTCTGGGTCTTGACGATCTCGAAGGGGCGCCGGGCCTCGAAGAGGGCCAGGACGCAGGCGTCGCTCAGGGCCTCGCCGTTCGCGAAGACGTGGGTGGCCTTGAAGGCCAGGTCGTCTCCCGCCGAGCCCCCGACGAAGGCGGCGTTGGTGGCGTCGCTGAGCGTCTCCATCACCCGCTCCTCGGCGACGCTCAGCCCGTCGGTGAGGACAAAGCCGGCCCAGCGCTCGCGGTCCAGCTCCTTCATCCGGACCTCCAGCTTCGTCTCGAAAGCCCGGAGCGCCCCCTTGACCCCTTCCTCGGCCCGGGCACGAAGGTCGCGCACCGTTTCGAGGTGCAGCGGGCCGATCTCGTCCGAACCGAAGGACATCGCGACGAGCGACTTCTCGAGCATGTGCCGGCTGGTCAGCTCCCCGGCGGTGGTGCACCCGAGGGTGGATGCACCGGGAAAGGCGTTCTGCACCTCTGCAGCCAACGTCGCCGGGTCGTAGGCGGGCGAGGCGAAGAACAGGACGAGTCGTGGGTCGTCATCGAAACGGTCCTTGAGCTCGGACACTGCGCTCTTCACGTTTCGGTTGGTGGAGTAGGCCGTGTGGATCATCTCGTCTCCTTAAGTCGTGGCTAGATACGGTCGACGGAGGCCACCGCGTCCCTGGTGCTCCCCTGGAGCATCCGCTCGAGCTCGGCGATGACCGCGGGATCGTCCGGCGAGTCTTGGGCATAGGCATCGGGGTTGATGCCCTTGAGGATGAGGTGGGATCGAAGGAAGTGGGCGCCCGCGGCGCCCCGGCCGCGCGTCTCGCTCAGCCTCCCGAGGAGCTCCTTGATTCTTCCGGCCATGACGTGAATCGCCTCCTTTCCCGGCACGAAGCGGCGCCGGTCGCGGTATTGCACGACGCATGCCACTCACCACTCGCGAAGGCGAGCGCCACCCCGCACCCTGAGCCGCACCACGGGCGCTGTGTATCTGGACCCGGGACTCCGGGGCCGCTGCTCCATCCGGTCCGGCCCCCGGGACCGCGAGTCCAGTGCATCCGCGACATCCAGACTTGGTTTCGAGACAGGTCACGAACTGCGTCCAGTGGGCGGTGCGGCGTCCCGAGGGCACGAAGGGACAGGGGGCGCGAGTGATCGCGTGGGTCTCCTCGACGACGGCCCGGGTCGGGTGTCCGCCCAGCGGACGGGGTGTCATCCCGTGCCGCCTTGGTCTGTTTGCAGCGAACGGCACTCGAACACGTCACGTGAGTGACCACGCGGCGTACGAGCTCACACCCACTCCGGATAGTCCGCCCGGCCTGCGGTCCCGGTGTCGTCCGAAAAGCGTAGAGAGACAGAACGCCGCTCGTCGAGATCGACTGTCCTTTTCTCGGACCTCGTGGCGGCGGGAGTCTACCACCTCACCCGATCCCCTCGCCTCGCGCCCGGCACCGGGCCGGCTATACTGGACGACAGGGAGGTTCCCCCACAATGTCTCGACCCCGTACCCTCGGTGAGCTGAGGAAGACCGTCTCTGGTGATCGTGCTTCCGTGAAAGAGGAGATGCGCCGCAACCTGCTGCGGAAGCTCTCCGCGCGGGAGCCGCTCTTCCCCGGTATCCTCGGCTACGAGGAGTCGGTCATTCCCCAGATCACGAACGCCATCCTCTCGAGGCACAACATGATCCTGCTCGGGCTCCGGGGCCAGGCCAAGAGCCGCCTGCTGCGGAGCCTCACCGCCCTCCTCGACCCCGAGATCCCGGCCGTGGCCGGCTGCGAGATCGGCGACGATCCCTTCCGTCCGCTCTGCCGGAGCTGCCGCGACCGGATCGAGAAGGACGGCGACGACACCCCGATCGTCTGGCTGGAGCCGGAGCGGCGCTACGTGGAGAAGCTCGCCACCCCGGACGTGACCATCGCCGACATCATCGGCGACGTGGACCCGATCCGGGCCGCGCGGGGCGGCTTCGATCTCGCGAGCGAGCTCACCATGCACTACGGCCTGCTGCCGCGAGCGCACCGGGGGATCTTCGCCCTGAACGAGCTGCCTGACCTCGCCGGGCGCATCCAGGTGGGACTGTTCAACATCCTCCAGGAGGGGGACGTCCAGATCAAGGGCTACCCGGTCCGACTGCCCGTCGACGTCTGCATGGTCTTCACCGCGAACCCCGAGGACTACACCGCCCGGGGCAAGATCATCACCCCCCTCAAGGACCGCATCGGCAGCGAGATCCGAACCCACTACCCGACCACCCTCGAGCACGGCGTGGCCATCACCGCCCAGGAAGCGTGGACGGAGCGGGAGGCGAACCTCGTCCTGCCGCGCTACGTCCGCGAGGTCGTCGAAGGCATCGCTTTCGCCGCGCGGCGCAACAAGAAGATCGACGGCCGGAGCGGCGTCTCCCAACGACTCCCCATCAGCGCCCTCGAGAATGCGGTGAGCAACGCCGAGCGCCGAGCGCTCCTCGCCGGCGAGTCGCCCATCGTCCCGCGCATCTCCGACGTCTATGCCTCGCTGCCGTCCCTGACCGGCAAGTTCGAGCTGGAGTACGAGGGTGAGCTCGTGGGCGCCGAGAACGTGGCCCGCGAGCTGATTCGCGAGGCGGTGGGGGAGGTCTTCTCCGTCTACATGGGAGCCGCGGATCTGGGCCCGGTCGTACAATTTTTCGAGGCGGGCGGGACCCTTCGCATCCGGGAGGACTCGCCCTCGGAGGAGGTTCTGGGTCAGCTGCACCAGGTCCCCGAAGTCCTGGAGCAGGTGCACCTGCTGGGGGCCAAGGCCGATGATGCGCCCTCTCTCCTCGCCGCCGCCGGGGAGTTCGTGCTCGAGGGGCTCTGGGCGCAGAAGAAGGTCGGTCGCAGCGACGATCGGGGCTTCGTGGCCGCCGAGCGGCGCAACGACGTCGAGCTCGACCTCCAGCGGCTCGAGCGGCTCCGCAAGCTCAAAAGGCAGGTCAACTGAGGCCGGCGTGGCCGTCACCCGCTACCACCGCTACATCGGCGAGCTCTGGGAGGATCTGAGCCTCGAGGAGCTCGTCTCCGAGCTCTCCGATTTCCTCCTCCAGAGCGGCTTCGGGCACGAGATCGACGACTGGGACGAGGACTCCCTGCAGTCGCTCCACGACGCGATCCTGGAGGCCTTGATGCGGAGGGGTCTGCTCTCCGACGAGGACCTCGAGAAGCTCATGGCCGACCAGGATGCCCTCGACCAGTTCCTCCAGAAGACCGTGGAGCGTCTCGTGCGCGAGGGCTACCTCCAGACCTCCGAGGGGCAGCCGTTCCACGATCCGACTGGGGGCGGGGGTCACGGGAAGGAAGGCCCACCCGTCCGCTTCGAGCTCACCGAGAAGGCGGTCGACTTCCTTGGCTTCCGCACCCTCCGGGACCTGCTCGGCTCGGTCGGCAAGGCCTCCTTCGGGCGCCACGACACCCGGGACCTCGCCACCGGCATCGAGGCCTCGGGGCCCTCGAAAGACTGGGAGTTTGGGGACACGATGAACCTCGACGTCAGCGGCACCCTCCTGCGGGCGGTCGCGCGGGAGGGGCTCAAGGTCCCGCTGGAAGTCGACTACGAGGACCTGCAGATCCGACAATCCGAGTACCAGTCTTCGTGCGCCACCGTCGTCATGCTCGACTGTTCGCACAGCATGATCCTGTACGGCGAGGACCGTTTCACGCCGGCCAAGAAGGTGGCCCTCGCCCTCTCGCACCTGCTGCGCACGCAGTACCCGGGAGACAGCCTGCACCTCGTCCTCTTCCACGATTCGGCGGAGGAGGTGCCGCTCTCGCAGATCGCTCGCGTCCGGGTGGGCCCCTACTACACGAACACTCGCGAGGGGCTGCGTCTGGCCCAGAGGATTCTCGGGCGCCAGCGCAAGGACATGAAGCAGATCGTGATGATCACCGACGGCAAGCCCACCGCCCTCACCGAAAAGGACGGGAGCATCTACCGCAATCCCTTTGGCCTCGACCCTCGCGTCGTCGCGCTCACCCTGAAGGAGGTCGCCAATTGCCGCCGGCAGGGGATCCTGGTGAACACCTTCATGCTCGCTCGCGACCGTGACCTCGTGGCCTTCGTCCGGAGGGTCACGGAGATGTGCCGCGGCAAGGCCTATTTCACCAACCCCTGGAGTCTCGGTCAGTACGTTCTGATGGACTACCTCAACAAGAAGGTCAGGAAGGTGCACTGATGCGAAAGGTCGATTGGCGCTACAACCGCCCCGGCTGAAAGACCTGTGGGAAGGCGCAGGAGTTTCTTGCGCGAAAGGACATCGACACGAAGGAGCTGGTCGACGCCCGGAAGACACGCCTCGGGCCGAAAGAGGCGTGCGCCCTCCTGGCGGGTGCGGACGAGCTCGTTGCCGCAAAGGGGAAGAAGATCGAGCGGGTGGACCTGCGGAACGGCTTGCCCGACAAAGCGACGGTGGCGCGCCTGATGATCGGACCGAGCGGGAACCTCCGTGCGCCGACCCTGCGTGTGGGCCGCAAGGTCCTGGTCGGCTTCGACGAGGACTCGTACCAGAAGGTGCTCGGGTAGCCTCCCCACCGGACGGGCCTGCTCCAGCGGGACCGGCGTTCCTCAGGCGACGTACGTCGGGATCTGCGCCCCCCCTCCGGCCTCGGCGAGCGCGAGGTGGACCGCACCCACCGCGGGCTCGACCTCGAGACGACGCACACCGCTGCCAGGTGCGATCGCGGGCAGGCGCCGCTGCAGCTCCTCGGTGAGCCAGGGCACCCCGGCGAAGACACCGCCGGAGAGGATGAAATCGAACGTCTCCTCCTGTAGCTGCAGGCGCTCCACGACCGATCGCGCAGCACGGACCAGCTCGTGCGCCGCTTGCTCCAGGATCTGCGTCGCCAGATCGTCGCCCTCGTTCCGGGCTTCCTGCACGACCCGGGCGAGCCTTGCGAGCTCGGGGCGATGAGGCTCGCTCTGGTAGACCTCGGCGACCAGATCGGAGGGCCGCTCGACCTCGAAGTGCTTCAACACCCGTGCCACCAGCGCGGTGGCGGGTCCACGGCTGTCGGCGGCGCGCGTCACCGCGCGGAGGGCCTGTCGGCCGATCCAGTAGCCGCTGCCCTCGTCGCCGAGGACGTGGCCCCACCCCCCGGCGCGGGCGGCGTGGTCGTCGCGGTTGCGGCCGTAGGCGATAGAGCCCGTCCCGCTGATGATGACGACACCCGCGGCGTCCCCGACGCCCGCGACCAGGGCCACCAGGGCGTCGTTCACCACCACCACCCGCGCCCCGGCGCCGATGCGGCGCATGATCCCGCCGACGATCGCCCCTTCGCCCTCGCGATCCACGCCGGCCATCCCCAGGCAGATCGCCGCAACCGCCGGCTCGTGGCTGCCGATGGCGTCCTGCATCACCGCGTGGAGCACCTTCTCGACCGCGAGCTCGCCGTCGGTCTGCAGGTTGGCGCCTCCCGCGCGGGCCTCGCCGAGCACCCTGCCATCACCGCCGGCCAGGTAGCAGACCGTCTTCGTTCCGCCCGCGTCGATTCCCAGGACCTGCACGTCCGTTGCCCCGGGGCGCATCATATCGTGAGCGTGTGGCGCCGCGGGCGACGCGCCGCGGCGGTGTCAGCAAAGCGGGCGCGCTCCGAGTCGACGCCGCATTGCGCGGGGGGGGCGTCCCCGCATATGTTCGCTCGGATGAGGCGGCCCTCGCAGATCGATCGACCCTTTACCGCCGGACTGCCCGCGTTCGGCGGGCTGCTCGCCGTCCTGCTCGCGGCGGCTCCCCCGACCGCGGCGGCCTCGTGCCCGACCTCCGACGACATCGCGGCCCGTCTCGCCCAGAGCGGGCTCGAGCGCGCCGCGCGCACCACCCGGTTCTCCACGCCGCCGCCCCGAACGCTGTACGGCTTGGCGGCCGGGCATGTCGGAAGGCTCTTCACTCACCGCGACGGCAAGAAGGGCGTCGGCGTCGTCGTGGTCGAGCTGCCGGTGGAGGCCCTCTGGGGAGCGATCAACGACGAGGACGCCCAGGACGCCGAGGGCTACCTACCGCTGACGCGGTCGGAGGTCATCGGGGGAACGCCACGCGGGACCAGCCGCGTCGCGTTTCAGGCCGGGGAGCGCATGGGGCTGGGACGCTGGTGGGTCACGCGCACCGTCATGAGCGGGGACCTCTACGAGGCGTCGGGCGGCGATCTCTGGGAGGTCGTCTGGCAGGACGACATGGAGAACGTCGACCAGGACCGCCCACCCGTGGACGACCCACCCGACCTTTCTCCTATCCAGTGGACCCGCGGCGCGTGGCTGCTCGTTCCCCTCGCCGAGGGGTGCACGTTCGTCGAGCACTTCTCCTGGTCCTCCCCCGGAGGCTTCGTGGGCATGCTTCAGGGACTGGTGCTCGGCCGAGCCCTGCGCGAGTCGATCGAGGGCATGGTGCGGTTGGCCAACGAACGGTACCGGGTGCCGGTGGACGGTCCCCCGTTCGTGCGTCCCGACGGCTCACGGCTGTGGAAACACCCAGTCGACGACCCCTGACCCGGTCTGCGGACGATTGGTCTATCCACTCGTCAGACCCCTGAGGACCGCCTGAACGCGTCGCTGATTCCCCTCGCTATCTCGGGAAGCTGACCGGCATCGACCTCCAGGGTGCCGGACGTGATCCAATCCGACCCTTCAGGATCGTCCTGCAGCGTCACTCGCAGGGCAACGTGTCCGAGTTTGTCTCGGGTCGCACACAACTCCAGGTGGCCTTCCAGAGAAGAATAGATCTTCTCGTCTTCCCATCCGGACCGCCACTTCTCGCCGAGCTCCGCAAAGAACTGAACGAGGTGCTCCTGCGTATCAAGATCGCAGACCTCGACCCAGGCTGACAGGACCCCACACTTCAGGCCCGCCTGGTAGTGCGTGCACTCGCCCGTATCCCGTACCGGACCGAGCGACAGCTCCGCTGACTCGCGTGTCGAACTGATCAGAACCGTGGTCATTCTGTGTTGTCCGTGTGCCGCCGCGCCCGCCACTCCGCGCTTTGACTGCTCCATGCCCTTGTCGGCCCAGCCCCGGCTTCAAGCGACCACGTTTCCCTGCGTCCCGTTACGTCTGCGGATAGTGCAGACCCGGACCTCTATCGGAACACACGCAGGAGGATCAGCACGAGCGCGACGCCGTACATCGTGCCGCAAATCGGAAAGATCCGATCCGCAAACCACTGCGGGAGGAAGAGGTCCGTCACGGAGCCTCGCACAGCGCCCAGACGCTCCGTGAGGATGGTCAACGGACACGTCCATCCGGACGCTGCCAACACGACGCTCTCGAGAAGCACGAGTCCCACGGCGACCCACGTCCAGGTTGTGATGGAGCCGGAGACTCCACTGAACAAGGCGTAAAGAACGCACGCGCTGAGGATCCAGAAGATGAGGGTGTGAATGACCTTGACGTGGAAGATCGTGAGCTTCACCGGGTACGTCTTCTTTCAGAGCCTGCCCAACAGGAGCAGCGATCACCTGGGAAGCGCGACCTGGTGAGCAAAAGCCGCCGTGGCCAGCTGCCTGGATGATACCCGCGCTTCGTCTGCTGCCCCCGCTTGTCATGCGGCTTCTCTCCCACTCCCCTAGCCACACCGTGGACCGTCAGGGGCTCAGAGACTTGCGAAGCCGAAGCGCGCGGAGTACCTGGCCCGGAAACCCGTACTGTCGCTCAGCGCACGCCTCGTAGCCGAGCCTCTCATAGAAGCTCTGGTTGTAGCTTGGAATGACCGTGTCAACGACGAGCGCGGTGACATGCGGGCGGTTTGAGCGTAGCCAGTCTTCGGCGGCTTCGGCTAGCCGCCTTCCGATGCCCTGCCGGAGCGAGGCCCGCTCGACGTAGATCAGGAACAGCTCCGCTTCCGTATCGGCGGAAACTCGAAGCACAAGGAAGCCAACGACCCGGCCGCTGGTCGAAGCAACAAAGAAGGGTGAGCGGGCCGCCATCTCGACGTAGTCGCCGGGAAGGTAGGCGTTGACCGCAGCTGCGATCGCCTCAGGCGCCAAGAGAGCCTGAAACTCGACGATGAACGCCTCGCTTCTGATCCTGAAGCACGTGTCTGCGTCTGTCGTTTCGAAGGGCCTAACGACTAGCGTCTTGGAGGCAACCATCACTTTCCTGGCTTCATCCGCTTGTTGGGCCGCGGCGGTTAGCAGCACTAGCTAGCCGAATAGAGATCGCCCGAGAGGTACTTGAGCTCCATGCGAAGCGCAGCCTCGTCAGGTTCAACGCGTGGTTGGGCATCACCGTGCAAACGAAGGCAGTGCCCACACTACCACGTCACCCCGCCCGATGGCGGCGGCCACTTGCCGAGGAGCTGCCGCAAGAACGCAACTTGGCCCGCGTGATAGCTGTTGTGCGCGCCGACAATATGGAGCATCTCAAGTCGGCTCTTCCTATCTCGCCAAGACGATAGATTGGCACCGCGACAGCGCCGCTCGAGCTGCCGAAGGCCCCGACGGAACTGGCGCACGGCTTCTTCCCACTCCCGTCGACTGGAGGGGCTAGCGTCGGAAGGCCAGCTTCCGGAGGCATGCTGAGGAACCGCGGGGTTCTCCCCTTCAAGCCACGCGACGACCCAGTCCTGCCAGTAGCTCATGTGCCCAAGGAGTTGGTGCACGGAGTGAGAAACGCCGCGCGGCTTCGACCCTGCGGCTCGCCAGTCGAGGCCGGAGAACACCTCCTTGGTCGCGGCATGAGAGTCCTTGCCCGAAAGAGCGCGCCGAGCGAGCTTCTCCAGCGGTACGGCGTTAGCACCCATGACCCGACCTCCCGTTTCCGGAAGATGATGCCGAACACCGAGACAAGCTGCAATCGCGCGCCATCGTCAGCAATCGCGCGCTTGTCAGCTTCATCTCGTTGTTGGCCGGGGACGAACGCTCAGGTTCTCACCCCCGCAGCCCCGGCACCATACCTAAGTAGATCAGCACCAGCCCGATGGTGTCCGAAAACCCATGGGCGAGGATGGGCAACCAGAGATTTCGTCCTCCATTGAGATAGAGGAATCCGAAGAACAGGCCCGATACGGACGAACCGATGATGCCGGGGGTTCCCTGATAGAAGTGGCCGACACCGAAAAGGAGGCTGACGACTACCACGGCAGTAACGTAGGCCGAGGACGAATGATGACCGAGCGCCGCCGCACGGTCGAGCACGTAGCCACGATAGGCCATCTCCTCCCCGAACGCGGCGAACGTCCAGACGAGAGCCAACATGCCGAGCGAGGCCGGGAGATTGCCGGCCAATGAGTGGAAGTCCGAGAGGTCGGGGCGCCCGGTGATCGGCTCGATCACAAACTCGCTCAGCAACTGGAGGGCAACGGCGGCTGCCAGCGCCACTCCAACGGTTGTGATCCAACGAGCCGGCCGCCGGAACCCGAGAGTGCGCCAACCGCGGCCGCGAAGACGGAGCGAGAGCCAGCCGAGAGCCACGAGCCACGGAGTCTCGCTGACTGGAACCACATCAAAGACGTTGGCCCCGACGACAAGCGCCCCGGCGACCAGCAACTCGGCCACCGCCCACGAGCGCTCGCGCTGCCGGATGTCGCTGTTCTGTGATCTCGCAACCTCCACAAGTCCTCCGTCGAACACTGCGGATGAGCTGCGAAGCGGCGCCCCCGTCCATCTGGCCGGCGGGGGCACAGGGCGGCACCTCAGCTTGCCGTACGGGTGCCGCCCTGAGCTTCGTCAGCTTCACCCGCTTGTTAGGCGGGCCCGTGCACTTCCGCTATCAGGTACTTGCATGGCCCCCACTCTGGGTCCTGGAATTCCCGATGCAGACGAAACCCTGCCTTCTCGTAGCAGCGGATGGCATTCGTGTTTGACGCCGATGTACCCAACCCCGCGAAAGCAACGGACGGCTCGCAGCGCAAGCGCGCCAGAAGCAGCTCAAGAGCCCGCGACCCAACGCCTTGACCAAGCAGGTCTGGATCACCGATGAGGATGTCGATGTCCACCAGGCCGCTCGGAAGGTCGGTAAGGTCCGCTGCCTCCAGCTCCTCCTTGGGCGGCTGCTGCCAGCACAGATAGCCAACCGGGGTGCCATCCGCAACGATGAGTGCGTGCGACTCGGCTGCACACTCGCTGGCCTGCTGCATCGCCCGAACCGCATCGCCCCACCACTTCGCCACGTGCGGCTGCGCGAGCCACCTGAGGAGCCTATCGGAGTCCCGGATCAAGTTGAACGCCTCGAGTGTGACCTTGGGCATCGCACGCTCCCGCCTAGGTCCGCCTAGCACCGGGGACAAGCTGCGAAGCCCCGAAGTTGCCCAGGGCTTCGGCAGCTTCATCCCCTTGTTGGGCGGCTTCTCCATTCCGCGATAGGCGACAATGCCGTCCTTCCTTCAGTTGCGCTTGCGTCATTCCATGGCACGCTGCGATCCCGAATGTTCCCCGCGCGGGCCTGTTCCTTCCATCGTTCGACGTTCAGGCCGGCCACGAGGAGCCACAGCACCAGCGACAGTTCGCCGGGGGCGGCGAGGGCCAGATTGAAGGGGGACACGTAGTTCGCGAACGGCGGCCAAAGAAGCGTGAGGTAACCCAAACCCGCAAGCGCCATCAGCACGCCGATAATGCGCGGCAGGAAAGTCGACTTGGAGATGAGGTACCCGATCAGGGCGCACCGGAACCCGAAGAACACCAGGTAAACGTTGAACGCCTGCGCCCTCAATCCGAGGAAGATGAGTGCCAGCGACTGCAACTGTTCCACGCTGAGTGCGCCCAAGCCCCTCCCGCCTTTTAGGATGACCAGGGCGGGGAGTTGAAAGAGACTGCTGATAGCCTGCAGAGCGATCGCCACGAGGCTCAAGAACACTAAGTGTAGGGCGACGCTCCTGCCCACGGGCTTGAACAAGTTGTAGAAGAGAACCGTCTGGGCAGTATGGAACGCGACTGCAAGGAGGCTGGCTGCGAGCCCCAACCGGAACAACGGCTCGTTCCCCAGGATGTTGGCAGCCGTGGCCGCGGCGTCTGCGGACACGACGAGCATGCCCGGAACCAACACCTGGCCGAATACTGACGTCAGGCCTTCGAGGACGTAAAGGACACCAGCCATTCTGGCCTGAAGACGCGGCGGCATTTCTGGAATCCGTTCCATCAGCACCCACTACCAGACGAACGGCACGAGCCGGTCCTGTACCTGCTCCATGTATTCCGCGTAGCCCGGTAGCGTCTTGCTCAAGACCTTCTCTTCCACAATGATTCGCGCGATCAGGACAATGAGTAGGGCCGACACAGCAATCAAGCTCGCGTAGCTCTCCAGCCACAGGGCAATGCCCGAGAAGAAGGGTAGCAGTCCCAGATACAACGGATGCCGCACAACACCGTACAGCCCAGTGTCGACGAGCGTCTGGCCGCGTTCGGTCTGGTCTTCAACTATCGGCACGGCGAAAGAGTTCTGGTAGATGGCAGCCAGAACGATCACGAAGCCGAGAAGGAACAACGCTCCTCCGAACACCGATACGACGAACTGGGGCTTCGGCAGTAGCTTCAGGTAGAAGACATCGACCGGAATGGATGCGAACCACCCGACAGCCGTGAGCACTAGGATCGCCGTGACGATACGGTCGGCCACCGGTTGCTTCTTGGAGCCCGGCGCTTTGAGCCGGGCCTCGAGGCTGGCGGGCGCCATCACCGCAAGCACTACGATGCTGGCCGCTAGGATGACACCGTACACCCCGAGAAACACGAGAGCGCGCGGCCAATACCACGTGCCTCCGGGCACGAAGGCTGCGGGTACGAGGAGGAGGATGCCGAAAACGGCGAGCTGGAACAACCCGCGGATGAGCCCCTTGGCTATAAGCATATGACGATGCCCTTGTGCCGCGTCAGGTCTGCCGAACACTGCGGACAAGCTGCAAAACGCGACTCAACGACGCCAAGCCAGCTGGGCCAGCTACCTCCAAGATCACCGCGTTTTGTCAGCTTCATCCGCTTGTTCGACGTCCCCGTCGCCCCCTATAGGATCACGATCTCCCGAACGTCGTGAGCGGCGATCCAGCTCGAGACCTGCTCGACCTCAGACCGCGTGCTGAGGGCAATGCATCCCAGGGTCCAGTTGGGCCAGACAGTGGCATGCCCCAGCCATGCAAAGGCAATGTGTGGACCATGAACCCCGATGGCGCTGCCGGTAAAGCCCTTCTTGATCTGCTCAACGGTCGGATACCCGACGGCCAAGAAGCGGTGATAGCGCGTTGAGGGTCTTGCCGGAGTCAAGCTATAGCGCCCCAGAGGAGTCCGCCCGTCCCCTTCCGCCCTCTTGTTGACTCCGCCACGCCCAAGGGCCACACGGTAGTGGGCAACCTCGTCACCTTCCTGACAGAGGCAAAGGACCCGGGTGCGGGTGTCTACCTGGACCAGCGCGCCTTCCGCCGGGCAAGGTCGGCGAGGCACGTCTGCGTCCGCCCAGGCGGCGCCTCCCATCAGAACCGCGGCGTAGCAAAGGCCGAGTGCGGCTACGGCGAGAAGCACGCGGTAGCGCATGGCTGGGAGAGTCTTGCGTCCTTCCGCTATGGGTACGTCGAACAGCAGGGATCACCTGCGAGGCGCACATCGATGACGCTGGGAGCGTCCGAGGGCATCTTCAAATCCGCGCTTCGACTGGTGCAACGCTTTGTTCTGCGCCGCGCCTCCTAAGCCGTGCGAACGGAAAGGAGGTCGTTCTCGGCGACTGGGCGCAGATCAGCAGTCTTGAGAGTGAGCAGCGCCTTCGTCTGCCCGGAGGCTCGGACAAACTCCACCTCGACTCCGTCGGGCGGGTAGACCTCCACAACCGCACCAAGATCGCCCGCACGGAGGCCATGCTCGGGCAGATCGTGAGCCAGAACGACGGTGTCTAGGACTGCGTACGCCATGCTTACCTCGGATGAACTGTGACCAGCCGCGGCGCCGCCTGGTCAGGGCTCTGAATCCAGACGGTCAAGACTCGTACGACACCTGCAGGGCCCTTCAGTTCGCCAGGGACAGTGTACTTCCGACCGAACTGGATGTCTTCAATCCCTTCCACCTCTCCCGAGGCGGCGATACGGCGAAGCTCCGAAACGAAGAGCTCAGCCGTGGACTCCCCGAAGCCCGCGGCGGCGAACACCCGAGCTTTGAACCGGCCCACCGGATGCGTGGGGGACAGCAGGTACCCACGGATCTTGAGGTCGTCGACCTGAACCCGATCGGCTCCTGGGAGCTTCAAGACCTCTCTCTTTCTCAGAAGTCCGCAGAACAGCGGGCAGTACAGCTGCGAAGCGCACATTGATGACGCCGGCCGGTCTCGGGCGTCTTCCTCCCGCGCTTCGTCTGCTGCAACTGCTTGTTCGGCGGCCACAGGCACACCCAAGCGATCGCGTCGGGCTCAGGAAAGGGGCGCCAGGTGGCCAGCAACCTCGCTAAGGGCTGTCAGAAGACAACCGAGAGGAAGACCCCGGCGCCACGACCAGGGACGGGCCGAAGGCTCAGCCGCACGCCATTCAAGGGCATATCCTTCCAGCGTTCTCCCGGAGGAATCGCCAACCCAACAAGTGCTCCAATCGACCCAATCAATACGGCCCCGCCCAACGCCCCTTCCCCGCTCGACCAACTGGGGCCCAAGCCGCTGGACTCGTCTGCGGTGGCGATGCCTATTGCCGCGCCCACCGCAGCACCAATGCCGCCTCCGATGAGAGCTCCTCTACCCCGCGACCGCCGACCTGCGCTAACAGCGAGACCGGTGATCTGTTCGCGAGGAAGACTCCTGGGCTCCATCTCATCCTCAACCTGCAGGTTGAGATTCTTGTCGTCGAGCGTGAGCAGCTTCCCGACCAGCTGCTCCTGTTCGGCTGAAACCTTCACACGAACGCGACTCCCTGGGGTAAGCTGCGGTGAGTTCTCAGCCATGCCCACGGCTGTGACGAAGAAGAGAACTCCTACAGATGCAACGGTTCTTGCGTACTGCATGTGCCCTCACTTGTTTCGTGGCGATGAATTTGTTGACCCCACAACTTATGTCTGCCCGCCGAACCCTGGAGTTAAGCTGCGAAGCTCCGAACTGGCCAGGCGTCAGCTTCAACCCCTTGTTCGACGGCGCCTTGCAGCCCCCGTAATACCATGGAACAGAGAGGCTTCTACTCCGCGACGACGATCGTGATCACGTCGGTCGGCCGGGGCGTGCTGCAGTAGTCCTCGGGGCAATACCCGAGGGTGGTTCTGTGTCTGCTGCCATCGTCGGCCTCGAAATCCAAGGTGATGCTGGTCTGACCCGGCCGCGTGGCCTGCAGCACTCCACCGGCACCCCGTGCATTCGGATCGAGAGGGACGCCGTCTTGGGCGAATCCGAGGCCCCCTGGGTTGGTGAGGCTGAAGTTGAAGGGCCCATCCGCACCGCCGGAGGACCTGCAAAAGGCCAGGGTGATGTATGCGGTCTCCCCGACTGCAAGCTGTGCCTCCAGACTTGGGGCACTCGGATCGACGACGGCAGTGGCGAGCCCGGCAATGTAGTAGGGGCAGCCAGACGTGGACAGCGGGAAGCTCCCAGGCGCCGGAATGGTGGGTGCGGTGGGCGAGTTACTGCCGCAGCCTAGAAGAACAGCGGTCTGCAGACACGCGGCCAAAACTGCACCTCTCCGCATGCTCTCTCCCTTGTGGCTTAAAGAAGCGTCGAGCGGTAAGTGTTACGGCCCAGTTCAGTGGAGTCCGTCGAACAGCGGCGTTCACCTGCGAAGCGCACATGGATGACGCCAGGCGGTGCGCACCTGCCCCGATCCGGTGGACGGGTTGATTGTGTCACGCATCATCCGCTTGAGAGACCTTCGGTTTGGGCTGTGGGTGCTGTGGGAATCGCGAAGAGATTTCCAAGGACCTCGTGGGCGGCGCGTCCGTTTGCGCCGTCCACAGGTCCGGCAGCATCCACAGCTCCGCGGGGATGTAGTTGGTGGTCATGCTGTCAGCCCCTTCCGGGCCGCGGCCGTTTCGTACTCGGCGGGGCTGAGATAGCCGAGGGCGGAATGGCGCCGGCGGCTGTTGTAGAAGGCCTCGATGTACTCGAAGACGGAGGCCCGGGTCTGGCTTCGGCTCACGAAGTCCGTGCGATAGACGAGCTCGGCCTTGAACGTGGAGAAGAAGCTCTCTGCCACGGCGTTGTCCCAGCAATCGCCCTTTCGGCTCATGCTGCAGTCGATGCCGTTGTCGCGAAGCAGCTTCTGGTAGTCCCCGGCCGCGTACTGAACTCCCCGGTCCGAGTGATGGAGGAGACCAGCCTCGGGCCGCCTGTTTCTCAGAGCCATGTCCAGGGCGTCGAGGGCCAGGGTCTGGTCGATGCGGGAATCCAAGGACCAGCCGACGACACGCCTGGAGAACAGGTCCAGGATGGCCGCGAGGTACGTCCAACCCTCTCGGGTCCAGATGTAGGTGATGTCGGAGACCCAGATCGTGTTGGGTGCCGATGCGGTGAAGTTCCGGTCGAGATGATTCGGAGCGACCGGGTGGGAGTGTCGCGAATCTGTCGTCGTACGGAAACGTCGCTTCCGCTGGCCTTCGATCCCTTCCTCCCGCATCAGACGAGCCACGCGCTTGCGTCCAACGTGCCGGCCATCGGCTTTGAGGTCCTCGAGGATCCGGGAACTCCCGTAGGTCTTGTTGCTCGCCGCGTGGGCCGCCCGGATCTCGACTTTCAAAGCGGTGTCTTCCTTCGCCCTGTCGCTCAGGCCCCGCCGGCACCAGGCGTAGAAGCCAGAGTGGGAGACCTTGAGCGTCCGGCACAGCACTCGCACGGGGTACGTCGCCTTCTCCGTCTGGATGAAGCCGAACCTCACCGGCTCTCCTTCGCGAAGAAGGCCGCCGCCTTTTTTAGGATCTCCCGCTCCATCCGCAGCTGCCGAGCCTCTCGACGCAGCGCCACCAGCTCGGCACGCTCCGCCGTCGTCAGCGCCCCCGCCCCGCCCTTGCCCGCATCGATCTTGGCCTGCTTCACCCAGCTTCGGACCGCTGACTCCGTGATGTCCAGGTCACGCGATACCTGGCCGATCGTCTTGCCCTCATCCAGGACCAGACGCACCACCTCGGCCTTGTACTCCTTCGTGAACTTCCGCCTCGCTCGCTTCTCCATGTGGACTCCTCGAGGCATCTTCGCCTCATCAAAGGTGTCCACCAAGCCGGGGCAGGTTCAGTGCTGGGGTCCCTCGATCAACGCGCTTCGTCTGCTGCAACTCCTTGTTGGGCAGCTTCTCTCCACACACGACGGACGCTGCTCAGCACGGCGTCCTGGAAACGCAGGTCATAGACATCAGGGAAGGTCATCCTCTTCCAGAACTCATATCCGAAACTCGAGTCTAGACCATTCAGAAGAAGCGCGAGTAGATTCCCGTGAGTAGCAGCGACGATGGTCTCCCCAGGATGTTGCGACAGCATGTAGCGAAGGGCACGAAGACCGCGCGCCTGCGCCACGCTGTTGGGCTCTCCACCTCCAACACCCACATCCGGTTGCAGCCAGCTCGCCCGTACTGCTGATTCGAATTCCTGGGGAGCTTGTTGTGGCAGTTCGCGCTCGCGAAGATCGCTGAGGGGAACCACTTGAAGCCGTTTGCGGTCAGCCAGCGGCTCCACCGTCTGGAACGCTCGGCGCGCGGGACTCGAATAGATGCAGACCGTGTCCGAAAAGTCCGGGAGGTCCGCCACTCGTATGGCATCGAGGCGACCCTGGTTCGAAAGGGGCCGAGCCTCGTCCGGTGTCCAGCGTGCGTGTCCATGCCGTACCAGATAGAGTCGACTCATCTGCCGGCTAGCTCCTCCATGTCTGCCCAACACCGGCGTTGAGCTGCGAAGCGCGACTCAATGACGCAGAGACCACCCTGGAAGTTCACCTGCAAGATCCCCGCGCTTCGTCTGCTCCAACGCCTTGTTCGACGACGACGTTCTATGGTTTTCGAAACTGCAACGGGTCTCAAGGGTCGTATCCACACTTTGGGCACGCTCCGGCGTTCCTGGTCGGATCCAGGGATTCCGCTGCGCTACGCCTGCTGAAGCGATGCCAAATGACTGCGACGCGGCAACGAGGACAACGGATCGAGAAAGCAGACAGAGTGGCGCCTAGTAGTCCCACGACCACGCCGCTCATGAGGACGGACACACCCCAGTCGGCATCGATGCGGTACATGCCGACGAATACCGCGAGTATTCCAATAGCTTCCACAGTGAAGGCCGCCCAGAACCTCGTAGACTGCCCGGTGCGCGCCGCGAATCCACCACCCTGTGTCAGCTGCAGCCCTCCGTTTGTGTGGCTGCCTGGAATACTACGTTCGGCGAACACCGGGGATAACCTGCGAGCACATTGATGACGATGAGGGCGTCGTGGGGCACCTTCAATCCCAGCGCCTCGACTGGTGCATCGCCTTGTTAGGTGGCTCCTAGCTTCCGCGGATTTTGGGGATCATGCCAATCCATCTTGCAGTAGTGGCAGAGCTTGGCCCTGGGGGTTATGAGAGGCCTGCGTGAGCAGGGGCAGGGAGCGGCTCGTCGATGAGCCCCGTCATGAGCGCGAAACGCCGACCTCGCAGAGCTGATCAGAGCCGCCTCGTAGTCGTTGCTGCCCATTCGAGGGCAGTCAAGGACTGCCTCCAGAAACGGTCGTGGCGGCAGGTAGCCATGACCGTCGATGTAGTGGAGGATCGCGATAGGGGCGACGTAGATAACTCCACTGCCCGGTACGTACAGACTCCCGTTACTGTCATGCGCGCGACAGCAGTTCACACTGATGGAAGCCCCTGAAGAAGCAGAAATCCCAGTGGTCTTTGAGCAGCGAGCTGAGACGCTCGTGCTCCCGCGGTTCAATACGGCCTCGCGTGTACGGATGATCAGCGGACAGCCAGCCTATGGAACTCAGCACCCCGGCGCACCCATCGGGCCATTCACGGTTGGCGAAGTAGCGACACGGCGTGAGGTCCTCGAACCAGGTCACTGGGAGCTTTTCCCTGACCGCGTATGTCCACCTAACAGCGGCAATAAGCTGCGAAGCGCACATTGATGATGCCAGAGGCCATTGTGAGGCATCTTCAACTCCAGCGCTTCGTCAGCTTCATTGCCTTGTTCTACGGCCCCGACTCTACTCCGTGGTGCGTCGCACCGGGAGTGCCCGGGGCGTCGAGAACGCACATCTGGCAGCAAAGCAGATCCATCCGGCCGCAGCAAGACCGAGTAAGAACGCAGCTAGAGGCAGTGTCGCACGGCCCATCGGTTCGGACAGGAGCGATGCTCCCAACCACTCCTCAAGCCCAACGACGGTGAAGATGAATCCAGCAAAGAGCAACAGCGGCGTCAGGGCCCAGAGACCGTACCGGATTGAGGCTCCGAGCCTCGTGACACTTCGTGCCTCGACACGTCGCCAAAGACGGCGCCACGCCCAGGCCTGTATGGCAACCGAGACGGCCAGGGCTACCAAGAGCATTGCGAAGTGGCTATTTGGGGCACGCCAGAGTTTTCGCCAACGGATCCTGCGTTGTCCGTAGAACACTGGGCATAAGCTGCGAAACCAGACTCAATGACGCCAAGCCTGACGGGCCAAGTTCCTCCAAGATACTCTGGTTTCGACAGCTTCATGCCCTTGTTCGCCGGCTCGTTCTTCCGGCTATTGGACGCGCTCCTTGGTCCATCTGTTGCGACCGGCCCAGAAGGGGCACTTCGGACACGAGGTCCCCTCTGGGTAGTCGATGGTCTCTTCGTGAGGGCAGCCGATGATGCCATCGGTCATGACGACGGTCTTGACGGCATGTCGAGTAATGAACTCCAAGACGGCCGCCTCCACCTTCGGGTCCTCACGAACATCCGCATACTGGGTGAACCAGGTCTCCAGGACGGTGACGTCGCCATACTCCTGCTCGACGACACCAACTGCGACCTTGGTGGCCAGGGTGTCGTCGGGACCATAGAAAGCCACAGTGGCGGCCGGGTATCCGCGGAATCCCCGCTTGGATTTCTTGCCAAGCGTGGACTTTCGGCCGTGGAGAGTCATGGGCCCGTCATTCCATTACTGTCCGGCGAACAGCGGCAATAAGCTGCGAAGCGCACATTGATGACGCCACGGCCATTGTGAAGCATCTTCAGCTCCAGCGCTTCGTCAGCTTCATTGCCTTGTTCGACAGCCAGGTCTGCGTTCAGCCGAGGACGTTGTTCCCGAGGGAGTGGTTTCCGTTGGCCGCGGCAGCGTGTGTCCCCGTGGCGGCGGTCCGTAGGGCTGAGCCGTTGAGGCCAGCGGTCCGTTGGCACGGTGCCGTCGTGGGCGTTGGTTCCGCAGGACCTGCGCTCCGTCGAGGCGTCGGCTCTGTGACTCAGTGTCCGTTGTCGTCACGTTCGGGTCCGTTGGCGCAGCGATGTCTGGCGAACAGTGGGTTGAGCTGCGAAACGCACATGAACTAAGGAAGACCATTGTGGGGCCCTTCAAACAACGCGTTTCGACTGCTCCAACCCATCGTTGTACGGCACGCCGACTAGCCTAGTGAACCGACCTTCCAGCGATACCTCCAATGGCACACGCGCCGTAGTCTCCGCTATGGGAGCTGTAGGTCACGAAGATCGCTGCCTCTGGGTCCTCGTCGGGCTGTCTTGCCACGCGCACCGCGAACTCAAGGGTATCAGGGTGACCTTCGGATTGCGTCGCCCGTGTCCAGGACAGCCGGTATGAATTCGCGTCGAGGGCGGACACCTTGCCCTGCCAGCCGTCCGGCGAGACGGATGTCGGGGTAGCGGAAGCTGCCACGGTGACGATGAGTGTCTTGAGGGGGTGCAGTTCCTCCGTCCTGCAGGCGCAGTGCGATGCAACAGAAAAGGCGGCCCTCAGACCGGTGGCCTCGGCAGAGTGCGCGACGTCGAAGGGGCATTCGTTGGGGGCAGCAGTCGTCGGTAAGACGCCGAGTGTTGCTGCAACGGTCAGGACGGCGACCTGCCTCATGGGATCAACTGTCCGTACAACAGCGGCAATAAGCTGCAAAGCGCACATTGATGACGCCAAGGCCATCGTGGAGCATCTTCAACTCCAGCGCTTTGTCAGCTTCATTGCCTTGTTCTCCGGCCCCTACAGTACCGCCAGAGGCGGTCCCTTTCCAGGCTCTTGATTGCCCGCACCAACCCGAGGAGAGCCAGCTCCTCCGTTCGCTCGAGACGCCGAACACGCCGCGCCCCTGCGCCACCCGAGGCGTGAAGATGGGTGTCGAACAGGACGGTAAATGGAGCGTCCGGAGGCTGGGCCAGCGATTGAACGGCGGTCGGCTACCACCCGGGACGTGACGCCACTCTCACCCACGAGGCGGCGTGCCGTATGCCTGAAGAGAGGGCAACATTCTGGAGCGGCGATCCGTCCAGGGCGGTGGCGTCAAAAAGGGGCGTGGCTCTCAACGTTGTCCGGAGAACACTGGAGTTAAGCTGCGAGGCTCCGAAGTTGACCGGGCTTCGTCAGCTTCAACTCCTTGTTCGGCGGCTCGCTCGTCTTGCGGCCACGCCTTGCTGGCGTCACGTCTAGGGTTCACCTGCTCGGGAACTCACGCCTCCAGATCAAAAGTGGAATGGCCAGGAGCGCGCCAAAGAACACGAAGATCAGGACGCTCGGCTGCGTGGGCGCCCAGAGGTAGCCTGCCGCGCCAAGGGTGCCCACGAACACCCCGACCCCAGCGGCCGCAACGGCGGCGTTGCGGCTCCCCGCGCGGAGCCCTGGCAACTGCAGGAGCACGAGGCAACCAAGCAGACTCAGGGCCAGGCCCGAGAAGGCCGCATTGATGACGACGGAATCCCCAAGTCGAACGGCGATCTCGGCGCGCTCGATCGCCCGGCGGGCCTGTCTCACGTTGACGATGCTATGGACCAGGCCAATCAACACAAGAAACAGGGCCGCGGGAACTGCGCAGAAGTTCGTGATGGCCTTGCGCGTCATCCTCCGTCCTCCCTCGCTCTACTCGTCATGTCCGCCGAACAGCAGCGATCACCTGCGAAGCGCACATTGATGAAGCTAAGGACCGCGTCGATCATCTTCAACTCCAGCGCTTCGACTGGTGCATCGCCTTGTTCGGCGGCTCACTCCCCTTGGGCATACCCTGTTGACCGCTAGAGAGTCAAAAACCTCCGAAGGCGAAGCGCCCGGACTTGCTGGCCTGGAAACGCGTACTGCCGCTCACCGAACGCTTCGTAACCGAGCCTCTCGTAGAAGCCTCTGTTGTAGCCTGGAATGACCGTATCAACGACAAGCGAAGTCACGTCCGGACGGTTCGCGCGCAGCCAGTCGTCGGCGACAAGGGCCAGGTGTCTCCCGATGCCCCGCCGGAGCGAGGCGCGTTCGACGTAGACCAGGAACAGCTCCGCCTCCTTACCATCTGACACGCGGAGCACAAGGAAGCCAGCGACCCGACCACTGACCGTAGCGACAAAGAAGGGTGAGCGGGCGGCCATGGCGACGTAGTCCGCAGGAAGGTAGGCGTTGACCGCAGCTGCGACCGCCTCAGGAGCCAGAAAGGACTGGAACTCGACGATGAACGCCTCGCTTCTGATCCGGAAACACCTGTCGGCGTCTGCTTCCTCGAAACGCCTAACAAGTACCGGCTCGGAGGTGACCATCAGTGTCCTTCGGAACACCTGAGAGAATCGCATTGTCCGCCGAACACTGCGCTTAAGCTGCGAGCGCGCTCCTATGTTGCCAGCGCGCGCTCGTCAGCTTCAAGCGCTTGTTAGCCGGCTTCTCGGCCCTCTCAACACGGCGGAGGATCGAAGAGGATCTTTCCTCCCGCGGCGAGGTCCAGGACCGTGGGGTCAGGGTCTGGACGGGGCCAAGGTGGCCATTCCGGGACGCCGAGAGTCAGCAGCTCGGCAACCCTCCCGAAGTAGGAGAGTCCTTGAAGGCCGCCAACGCAGTTGATCCCAAACACCCGACCCCGTTCGTCAAACACAGGGCCGCCACTTGCGCCGCCCAGTAGATCGATCGACGTTACGTAGTGCGGCCACGAGACCAGTACTCGGTCTCGCGCGTGTTCGCTGTGTTCGAGCAGCCTGCCGGAGTAGAACTTCGCGACGAACTGCGCTCCACTGCCGGGCCAGAAGTCCGCGTCACTCTCAGGGTACGCAAACGTCACTACCTCCGATTCGTACGGCGGGACTTCGAGAGTAAAGCGCGGGACCCGGTTCCGCAGGGGCTCGCCCGTCTGATTGACTACGTGGTAGTCCATCTTGCCGACGGCCACATCAGCTGTGTTGTGGAATGACACTCGCGTGATGTGCCGAACTAGGTACTTGTCAGGCTCGACGAAATGCAGGGCGTGCAAGAACGCTCGCTGGCGCTGCTTCTCCGGATCCCACACGTCGAAGATTACGTGCTTTGCGGTGACGAAATGCCCGATGGTACTGATGAAGAACCCGGTTCCTACGAGGCGACTCCGCGCCGCCCCACGGTCCTCTTCGAGGATGGGGAAGATGCAGGTGTGAGGTTCCACCGCAGTGCCAGTTCCGTCCACGACCATGTACGCCACGGCGTCCCCCACGTAGTCCGGCTGTGGGGAGCTGTGGCACACGAGGACGGCAAGAGTAGACACGGCGACCACAGCAGACCCCACAGCCAGCCATACACAGACCGTCCAGGTCAGATGGGGACGCAGAGCGCCAGGAGGTTCAGGATCATCAGTTCCATGGCGACATCAGGGTATCAGGCCACGGGAATTGATCCGTTTGGCCTGCGTTCAGTGGCAAGACATCCGGCAACTGTCTGCACAACAGTCGGGATCACCTGCGGGGCACACATTGATGACGCTAGGGCCGTTGTGGAGGATCTTCAAATCAGTGCCCCGTCTGGTGCATCCCCTCGTTCGACGGCTCCCGTGCCCTAGTAGTAGACCGGTAGAGGAGCCGCTTCCTCTCGTAGAATACGCCAGCCGTCGTCGCGGTGGACCGCCACGAGGAGCCAAGAGTCGAACTCTAGGTCCGCCTGGGTCTCCAAGTGGTACGCGCGAATGCAGTACACCTCGTACTCATCGTCTGTATCCCACCAGCGGAAGGTCACGCCCGAGACGAACCAAGCCGCCGGCGGCTCAGCGGAGTGGAAGCAGTCTCGCCCACCCTGCGACACTGGAATCCCATTGCCTCGGAGGAGGCCGAGATCGGTAGTGTCCAGTTGGGGTCCATCGGCTAGGTCCACGCAGAGCTGATTGGGCGCGACGCTGGATGACCCCAAGGGCTTGCCCGCCGCATACGCGAGCGCCACTCGATAGAGGCCTCGCCGGTCCGGCGCTCGCTTGCCTCGCTCGATTGCTCCCCTCTTTGACGTCGTCGCGATCTTCGGCAGCTCATCGGCTCCGGGAATACACGCAAAGCACCCGGCCACGAACGCCAACGCGATCACTCCGTGGGTGTTGCGTCCCATTGCTTAGCCGGCCGCTTCGTACAACTGTCCGTCGAACAGCGACGTTCAGCTGCGGGGCGCACATTGATGATGCCATGGCCATCGTGGAGTATCTTCAACTCCGCGCCCCGTCTGCTGCAACGGCTTGTTCGACCGCCGGCAGCATGCCGAGATAGTAACCGCATAGTCTCGATGGCTACCGCTTCCGGAACGCGAGCGCCAGGATCGGTGAAGCTCCTGACTCAACACGACGCCAGTTGACGAACGCGCTGCATTCGATCAGTGCGGCATAGGCCTCAGGGCAACGGTCAGCGAGGACATCGATCCTGTCGATCTGAAGCGTCAGCACAGCACCCGGATCGACAGTGACCGCCGTCATGCCCGACTCTGCGTCGTCAAGGTGGGTCAGGCAGTCGATCCAGGCGTCCATGTTGCGTCCATAGAACGACGGGAAGCCAAAAGCCTTCGAGAACGCAGAATGGAAGTCATCCCAGTCCTGAATAGCACCAGCGTCGATGGTGACAATCGTCATTCCAGGTCGGTCGAACAGTGGCGATCACCTGCGAAGCGCACATTGATGACGCTAGGGAAGTCGTGGGGCATCTTCAACTCCGGCGCTTCGACTGGTGCATCGCCTTGTTAGCCATCCACCTCATTCAGACCAGGAGGGTCGTCATTGCGAACGGTTGGGCCGCTACTCGTACGAAGTCCTGACGTTGATTGCGAGGCACACATAGGCTGCAGCACCGAAGACCACAGTCCTCTCATAACGTCGCCTCAGGATGGGCGCAAGCAGATGCTGGGCGGCGGAGTCGTTGAGGACGGGTTTCCCGCTCCGCACTTGGGCAGCGGCCGTCCTACCCTCAGGATCGAGTACGACCTCCACGAGGAACTCCCCCTCTGGCAGGTCTGGCTCCGTAGGGGACGGCAGGCTGGCCTCTCCAGCCTCCACTATGCCTGGTCCGGCAACAGAGACTGGAACCACCACAATGGGTGCTGCCTTTGGCGGCCAACCGGACCACCAAGCACACGGGTAGGCGTCGGAAGCATCGGCAGACGTTGGCCGGGGTGCACCGCTGACCGCCAGACTGCCGAGGAGCGCGAGCGTCAAGAGACCACAGTGGGTCGAGTTCGGTCGCATTCCCTACCTCAAGTATGGCTAACAGTTAGTATCCAGAACTCTCGAATCCGAGCTTACGCTCGAGTAACGGGGGTTGTCGAGAGGCGGAAACACCGGCGCGCTGGGTGACGGCCGGCGCCAAGTGGCTCACCTGTCTCGCGTAAGTCGCGGTCGGGTCGAAGGGGCCTTCGGGAGGATGGCGAGTTCTAGCCAATCGGGTTGCCTTGCGAGACGGGTGGCAGGAATGGATGGTCCAAGGGGCTTCGCACGCCCTTGCTCCCCACGGTGGTGACGTGGGTGTAGATCATCGTCGTGTTGAGCTCGCGGTGGCCCATGAGCTCCTGGACCGTGCGGATGTCGTAGCCGGCTTCGAGCATATGGGTGGCGAATGAGTGCCGGAGGCAGTGGCTGGTGGCCGGCTTGGTGAGGCCCGCCTCTTTGGCGGCCGTCCGGAAGGTGCGCTGAACCATCGACGGATGGAGATGGTGCCTCCGCAGGAGGCCGGTGCGCGTGTCGACGTACTCCCGACCGGCCGGGAAGACCCACTGCCAGCCGCGCTCCCATGGGGCTCGGGGGTACTTTCGCTCCAGAGCCTCGGGGAGCGAGACGGCGCCCCGTCCATCGGCCACGTCCCTCTCGTGGGCCGAGCGGACGCGGTCGAGATGCCGGCGCAGCGGCTCCTTGAGCGCGTCGGGGAGGACAGACTCCCGGTCCTTGCGACCTTTCCCGTCCCGTACCATGAGCACTCGTCGGTCGAAATCCACGTCCTTCACACGTAGGGTGAGGCACTCCTGCAGGCGGAGCCCCGCGCCGTAGATGAGAGATCCGACCAGCCAGAAACGACCCGGCAGGTGATCGATGAGGGCCCGGGCCTCCGACCGGCTCAGGACCCCTGGGAGCCGTTCCGGCCGCTTGGCACGAGGCGTGTCGTCGAGATCCTCCAAGCTGCGGCCGAGCACCTCCCGGAAGAGGAACAGGAGGGCACTGAAGGCCTGGTTCTGGGTGGAGGCGCTGACGCGTCGATTCACCGCCAGGTGAGTGAGGTAGGTGCGCACTTCTGTCGCTCCCATGCGCGTGGCGTCCGCATAGCCGTGAAACGCGAGAAAGCGATGCACCCACCCGACATAGGCTTTCTCGGTCCGCGGGCTGTAGTGGCGCTCGCGGATCGCCTCGCGTACCCGCTCGGCGAGGGCGTTGGCGGCGGTCGGGCCATCGCCCGATGCCCCGGGGATGGCGCGGTGCGCTGGGCCGGGGCGGTGGGGCCCAGCCATGGGTCGCGGACGGTCCCTCCGCTCGGAAGGGGAGCCTCGGGGCTCTTCGGGCTGCCGGGTCCACCACGGAGGCGTGAGGATCTCGA
>CAVOYO010000022.1:0-34318 GCA_963700695.1 uncultured Acidobacteriota bacterium
TGCTGCAGCCGCAGTACATGTGGAAGATTTCGTGTGGAAGCGCCCGGAGCGAGGTGAGACGGGTCACCGTCGGCGATCAGAAGTCGAAGTCGGCGATGTTGTCCTTGTGGAACCGCACCGGCGGGCCCAGCAGGACCTCGGTGCCGGTGACGCTGATCTCGCCCAGCCGGCCGGCCGGGAACGTGGGCGGAAGGGTCCCCGTGTCGCGGAGGAGCTTTCCGGCGTAGACGGTCAGGTAGCCCAGGTCCACCGGGCTCCAGAGCACGAACTCCTTCACGGTGCCGTCCTCGACGTACGGTCGCATCTGGTTGGGCGTCGACACGCCCAGTGACCGCGACCTCCCCGACCGTCCCGCCTGGCGCACGGCCTCCGCCGCCCCGGGCGCGCCACCGTGGTGATGCCGAAGATGCCCTTCAGGGCCGGGTAGGCCTTGAGAAGATCCTGGGTGACCTGGAACGCCAGCTGCTGGTCCTCCTCCGAGGGCTTGACGGTCACGATCTCGATCTCGGGGTAGGACTCGCTCAACCGTCTCCCGCATGTGCTCCATCCAGGCGTTCTGGTTGGCCGCGGTGAGCGACCCGGTCACGATCGCCACCTCGCCCGCGCCCCCGATCTGCTCCGCCATCACCTCGACGAGCGTGTGGCCGAACTCCCGAACTGGGAGCCTGGTTGACGAAGTAGGCCCGGGAGTCCTCGTCGCTGTCGGCGTCCCAGGTCAGGACCTCGATGCCCTGGGCCGCCGCCCTCTTCAGGGTCGGGGCCAGCGCGTGAGGGTCGTTGGGGGCCACCGCGATGACGTCGAAGCGCCGCGTGATCCACGCGTCGAGCATCTCCGCCTGCTTCGTCACGTCGTTGGTCACCGGGCCGTCGTAGGTGAGCTCCACGCCGAGCTCGGCTGCGGCCTCCCGCGCCCCGCGCTCGCACGCGTTGAAATAGTCGATGCCGACGAGCTTCGGCATCACCCCGATCGAGAGGGTGTCCGTCTCGCCGGACCCCGCCGACTCCTCTCGGGCGGGCCCGCACGAGACGGCGAGGGCCGTCCCCAGCAGTCCCACGACCAGGAGCCGAGACCACGTCGTCCGGTTCGTCATGATGCCTCCGTCGCCGCGGGTGAGGCCGGGGATCCCTGTCCCCGGTCCGCGCCTCGTCGCGCGATCCACTGATCGGAGATCGCGGCGGCGATCAGGATAGCCCCCGTCATCATGCTCCGCCACTCCTGCTCGACCCCGGCGAGGGTGAGCCCGTTTCGGGCCACGCCGAGGATCAGGACCCCGAGCACGGTCCCGAGCACCGACCCGCGCCCCCCGGTGATGGCGGTGCCGCCGAGCACCACCGCGGCGATGACCTCCAGCTCCAGGCCGTCGCCGGCGTCCGCCCTCGCGGTGGAGAACCGTGCGGTGGAGATCAAAGCGGCCAGCGCCGTCGCCAGTCCGATGGCCGTGTAGAGCCCGAGCTTGACGCCGGCGACCGGCAGCGCCGCGAAGCGGGCGGCGCGCTCGTTGTCGCCGATCGCTCGCGTGAAGGGCCCGATGGGCGTCCGGGACACGATGACACCCGTGACCAACGCCAACGCGGCCCAGACGAGGGTCTGGGCCGGCATCGGTCCCACGTATCCCTGGCCGATCCACTCGAACGCCTCCGGGAACCCGGACACCGGCCGCGCCTCGCTGATGCGCAGCGCCACCCCGCGGAAGAGCGCCATCGTCCCGAGCGTCGCCACCAGCGGCGGGAAGCCCCCTCTCGTGACCAGCACCCCGTTCAGGGCTCCGCCGGCCGCGCCCACCGCGAGCGCCAGGCCCACCGCGGCCAGCGGACCCAGCCCCCACTCCTGCCAGGCGTAGCCGAGGACGATGGAGCAGAGCGCGAGCAGGGATCCGACGGAGAGATCGATCCCTGCGGTCATGATGACGAGCGTCATCCCGCAAGCGATGATCCCCACCTCGGCCAGGTGACGGGTCATTCCCAGCAGGTTTGCCGCGGACAGGAAGTGCTCCGAGAGGAGCGCCATCGTCGCCGCGAGCAGGGCGAGGACGCCGAGGAGGGCCAGGTGGCGCCGGTGAAGCGACGAGGGCCTCATCCCGACCTCGCTCTCGCACCGGACGCCAGCCGGTCCACGGCCAGCGCCAGGAGGATCATCCCGCCCACGATCGCCCGCTCCCAGAATGCCGACACGCCGGCGAGCACGAGGACGTTCGTGATCATCCCCATGAACATCGCCCCGAGAAACGTGCCGACCGCGCTCCCCCGGCCCCCCATGATGTGGGTCCCCCCGAGCACGGCGGCGGCGATGACGGCGAGCTCGAAGCCCTGCCCGACGTTGCTCTGGACCTGGCCGAACCGGCTGGCCCACATCAGACCCCCGAGTCCGCTGAGCGCCCCGCACACGGCGAAGGCCAGCGGGAGCACGTGGCGGGGAGAGACGCCCAGGTAGCCCGCGCTCGATCGGTCGCCACCGAGCGCGTACAGCCGACGCCCCGAGGGGAGGTGGGCCAGGAAGACGTGAACGAGCGCCACGCTCAGCAGGCTGGTCGCGAGCAGCGCCGGCAGCCCGCCGAGGCGGGCGTCGCGAAGCCACGTCACCTCTTCGGAGAGGTTGATCAGCATGCGCCCGCCGGTCAGCAGGATGATCGCGCCCCGGAAGATCGACAGCGTCCCCAGTGTGATGACGATCGGGTGGACCTTCCCAAGCACCGACAGCGCCCCGTTCCCCGCCCCCAGAGCGGCGCCCACGCCCAGCGCGGCCGCGGCGATCGCCCCGGCCGACCACCCCGCGGCATCCGCCATTCCCGCCGCGGTCGCGGCCAGCCCCAGGATCGCCCCCACCGAGATGTCGATCCCCCCGGCGATGATCACCACCGTCATCCCCAGGGCCCCTACCAGGAGGATCGCGTTGCTCAGCATCACGTCGCGGAGGTTCGGCCAGGTGGCGAAGCTCGGGACCGTCGCCGCGAAGACGACCGCGAGGCCCACGATGAACGTGGCCAGGCTCGCCTCGCGCCGCCTCGCCCAGCCCCGCGCCAGTCCCCGCCACCACGACGTTCCCTCCCGCCGGACGGCCGGGCCGGCGGCCACGTCTGCGGCCTGACGCTCGGGAAGCGACAGGCGCAGCAGCTCCTCTTCGGACGTGTTCCGCGCGTCACGCTCCGCCACCAGACGGCCCTGGCGCATGACGCCGATCCGGTGCGCGAGGGCCATCAGCTCGGGCAGCTCGCTGCTCACCAGCAGGATCGAGACCCCGCGCCTGGCCAGGGCCGTGACGATCCCGTGGATCTCCCGCTTGGCCCCCACGTCGACGCCCTGCGTCGGCTCTTCGAGGAGGAGGACCTTCGGGGCCGTCCGGATCCACCGTCCGAGCAGGACCTTCTGCTGGTTCCCGCCCGACAGGTGGGCCACCACCTGCTCCGGACCCGAGGTCTTGATTCGAAGCTCGCGGACCTGCTCCTCGTTCGCGGATCGCTCGGCGTCCGGGTCGATCCAGCTCCACGGTCCCCCTTGCGACAGGGCGGTGAGACCCAGGTTCTCGCCCACGGACATCTGCGGAAAGAGACCCTGGGCGTGTCGATCGGCAGGGACGTAGCCCCACCCCGCCCGGACGCGCTGCCCCGGCGACAACGCCGAGAGCGGCTCGTCGTCCAGACGCGCCGCGCCCTCACCCGAGGGCCTCAGGCCAAACAGGGCCTGGCACAGCGCGGACTGGCCGGCGCCCACCAGACCGTAGATCCCGTAGATCTCGCCACGGGTCACCGTCAGGGTGATGTCGGTGAAGGCCCGGTCCGAGCCCGAGAGCGACGTCGCGGTGAAGCGGACCTGCTCGCCGGGAGTGCAGGTCAGGTCGCGCTCGAACCACACCGTCCGGCCGACCATGGCCGTGATCAGATCGTCGTGGCCCGTCTCGGCGATGGCCTTGCGCCAGATGCGCCGCCCGTCGCGGAGCACCGTCACCTCGTCGGCGACGGCGAAGACCTCGTCGAGGCGATGCGTGACGAGCAGCACCGCGGTGTCCTGCGCGGCCAGCTCCCGAAGCCGGTCGAACAGACGCTCGGCCTCGTGGCGCGGCAGCCGGGCCGTCGGCTCGTCCAGGATGAGCACCTTGGGCCTCGCCGCCAGGGCGAAGGACAGCTCGACCAGCGTCTGCTCCGCCCCTCCGAGGGAGCCGGCGGGGCGACCGACGTCCAGCGACGGGATCATGGACGCACAGGCCTCGGTCGCTTCCCGATCCAACCGGCGCCACGCGATCGAGCGGACCGCGGTGCGCGGGTACTCACGGCGCAGAGCGAGGTTCTCCGCGACCGTGAGCTCGCGGATCAGTTGGGGCTGCTGGTGGACCACCGTGATCCCGGCCCGGCGCGCGTCGCCGGGCGTGTCGAGCGAGACCGCGAGACCGTCCCGCCGGACCTCGCCGGCGTCGGCCCGCTCCACGCCGGCGAGGATCTTGATCAGCGTCGACTTGCCGGCTCCGTTCTCGCCGACGAGGGCGTGGATGCGTCCCCGCTGGAGCTCGAGCGCCACGCCGTCCAGGGCAACGACACCCGGGTACCGCTTCGTGAGGGCGTGCGTCTCGAGGGGCGGGCTCATGAAGGCTCGAGGCTACCGCCAGCGCACCCGGGGGCGCAATCGTGCGGTTCGATCGGTCGCCGGGCCGCGGCTCGGCCGGGCCCCGGGTTGACCTCGATCCGACATCCTCTGGGCGGCGCATGTCGGATCGGGGTTGACGCGCGCGCGCCGCGAGACGAGCATGCGCGGGTATCCCTGGAAGGAGGGCCCGATGTCCAGCCGCTGGCTCCCGAAGATCGTCGTCGTGCTCCTCGTGGCGGGCGTCCCCTCGGGAGCGGCGGTCATGGCGAGGGCCGCCGGGAATGAGAGGGCTGAGCGGCCCGAGTCGCCGGACTCGCCGTGGGTCGAGGCGGGTCGGAGGTTCGAGGTCCCCGAGGCCCGGCAGGCGGTGGCGGTGGACGAACGGTTCGCCTACGTGATCGGGAACCAGGTGATCGGAAAGTACGACCGGGAGACTCACGAACGCCTCGCGGTCTGGGAGGGCCCGGAAGGGGGACCGATCCAGCACCTGAACAGCGGCGTGGTCGTCGACGGGAAGCTGTACTGCGCGCACTCGAACTACCCGGACATCCCGATGGCGAGCTCGATCGAGATCTGGGACACGGAGACGCTCGAGCACGTCGCCAGCTACAGCTTCGGGGCGATCGGCGGGTCGCTCACGTGGGTCGACCGGCACGCGGGCTTCTGGTGGGCCGGCTTTGCTCAGTACACGGGAGAGAACGCCGAGCCCGGCCGGGACCCGAGCTGGACCCAGGTGGTGCAGCTGGACGAGCGGTGGCAGCGGCTTCAGGGCTGGGTGTTTCCATCCCAGGTGGTCGAGAGGTTCCGCCCGATGAGCAACTCGGGGGCGTCCTGGGGACCGGACGGCCTGCTCTACTGCACGGGACACGACAACCACGAGGTCTACGCGATGCGGCTTCCGGAGCTCGGTTCGACGCTCGAGCTCGTGAAGGTCGTTCCGGTGGCGAGCTTCGGACAGGGCATCGCCTGGGACCGGACACCCGGCGCGGGGAGAGACCTCTGGGGCATCGTCAAGGACCGGCGTGAGGTCAGGGTGACGCGCGTGGAGCCGGTCCTCCCGTGAGCCCGCTGCTCATCCTGTTCGATCGGCATGGCGGTGGTCGTGGGCATGATCCTCGTCCTCCGCGTGAACGCCTTCCTGTCGTTGATCACCGCCGCCTTCCTGGTGAGCGTGCTCTCGCCGGGCCCGCTCCCGGAGCGGACCACCCGCGTGGCCGAGGCGTTCGGCCGAACCGCGGGCAGCATCGGCATCGTCATCGCCTTGGCCGCGGTGATCGGCCGCTGCATGATGGAGAGCGGGGCCGCCGATCGCATCGTGCGCTCGTTGCAGTCGGCGTTCGGCGCCAGGCGCACGCCGCTGGCGCTGGCCGCGAGTGGATACACCCTCTCGATCCCGGTCTTCTTCGACACGGTCTTCTACCTGCTCATCCCGCTCGCCCGCTCTCTCTATCGCCGCACCGGCGGCAACTACCTTCTCTATGTCCTGGCGATCTCGATCGGGGCCCTGGCCACGCACACGTTGGTGCCCTCCGACCCCCGGGCCCCTGATCGTGGCCGACCAGCTCGGGATCGACCTGGGCGTCATGATCCCGATCGGGCTCCTGGTCGCGGTCACCACCGGAGTGGCCGGGCTGCTCTTCGCCCGCGTCCTCGACCGTCGTATGCCGGTGGCGATGCGGCCTTTGGGAACAGGTCCCGAGCCCGAGCCGCTGCCCGACTCCCAGCTTCCGAGCCTCGTCTGGTCGGCGCTGCCCATCGTGCTGCCGGTCGCGCTCATCTCCTCGAGCACCGCCAGCCGCGCCCTGACGCGGGGTGAGGCGTCGCCGGGTCTCTGGAGCCAGACGGCCGAGCTCGCCGGGCTCCTCGGCAACCCCAGCCTCGCGTTGCTGTTCTCCGCGGCGGTCGCCGTCTTCGTGCTGTGGAGGCAGCGCCGGCCGGGGCGGGAGGCGCTCGCCCGGAGCCTCGAGGAGGCGCTCATGAGCGGCGGGCTGATCATCCTGATCACCGCCGCCGGCGGCGCCTTCGGGGCCACGCTCCAGGCCGCGGGCGTGGGGGAGGCGCTCGAAGGGAAGTTCGAGGCCGCCGACGTGAGGGGGCTCGTGTTCCTGCCGGTCGCCTTCGCGCTCGCGGCCCTGCTGAGGGTCGCGCAGGGCTCCACGACCGTCGCCATGATCGCGGCGTCCAGCATGCTCGGGGCCATGCAGCTGTCGCCCGAGCTGCTGGGCTTTCATACCGTCTATCTCGCGATGGCCGTCGGATGCGGGGGCATGGTCGGCTCCTGGATGAACGACAGCGGCTTCTGGGTCTACGCGCGGATGGGCGGGTTCACCGAGGCCGAAGCCCTCAAGAGCTGGACGCCGACGGGCGTGGTGATGGGCCTTTCAGGCCTGCTGGTGACTCTCCTGCTGGCCGCGCTGCTGCCGCTGCGGTGAGAGGATGGCTGCGGCGGGCTCGCGAGGGGCCCGCCTTCCCCGCGCGGGCTGGCGTGACGCCATGCGTTCGTGCTCTACTTCCGGGCCATGGACGCGAGCGACCGCCCCTCCCGCCGCCGCAGCGAGCGCCGGGTGCCGGCCCATCGCGTGACCGTCTCCGCGGAGACGGAGAACGCACGCGCCACCGGCGAGGTGGTCAATCTCTCGGCCGGCGGCGCCTGCCTGGCGCTCGACGACAGGGTGTTCGCGGTCGGGGACGACCTGATCCTCTGGATGCACTTCGCTCGGCCGAAGCAAGCCGTGCCCGCCACCGGGCGCGTCGTGTGGACCGCGCCCGCCCCGAGCCGTCCGCGTTGCGGCCTCGAGTGGACACACGGGGGCCCGCAACGTGACTGGATCGGCTGGCTGACCGGGGTCTAGCGGCTGAGCTCGAGACGCCCGTCCGGGCCCTCCAGCACGAGGGTGTCTCCATCGACGGCCCAGGTCGCCGCCGACTGCATCATGCTGGTGAACTGCGAGTCGATGGGAGCGCTGACGCAATAGGCCCGCGTGCAGGCCATGAGCGGGCCGACCTCGAGGGTTCCCTGGCCGGCGGTGTACTCCCCCCGGCACGGGTTGCAGTCGGCCGTCAGGCCGAGTCCTCCGTCGGAGCGAAAGTCGGCGGTGAAGCGGCCCGAGGTCGGGGCGGTCACGGCAGGCGCGTCGGCGGGGCCGAGCGACACGAGCCGCCACTCACCCAGCAGGAGCTCTACCGCGTCCTCCAGGCGCGCGGTGTCGGAGTCTCCGAGGGCGCCGCCGATTTCCCCCGGGACCGTGACGCCCGTCGCGCTCCCACAGCCGGTCAGCCACAGGGCGGCCGACAACACGACCAGCGGTCCGATAACGAACATCCCACGTGCGGTTCGAGGCATGGCGAAGGTCCTCCCGGGGCGCGACGACGCGCGCTCACTCGACCACAAGATCGGTCCGGACGCGGCCGAAGACACGAAAGGGAGCCCGACAGAAATCCAAGAAAATCCCAAAGGTGCCACTGCGGACACGTCAGCTGCGGCGATCTTTACCGTTCGCCCTCCGCTCTGCCCGCGCGGTCAAGCGTTCTCTCTAAACGCCTGGCGGCGTCAGGCCATCGGACGATTCACCGCTCAGGCCGGCTTCGGTCCCGGGGGCAGCAGATCCTTCATCTTGGCGAGGAGCGTCTTGTAGCTGACGCCCAGCAGCCGCGCCGCCTTCGTCCGGTTCCACCGGGTCTGGTTGAGGACGGTCAGGATCGCGTCCCTCTCCGCCCGGTGGGCCGCACGGCGGGCCGCTTCCTTGAGGTCGAAGCTCCCCGGCGGCGGGGTGGGCGTCGTGGCCGCTCGCGATTCGGACGGCCGCGCGTCGCCCCTCTGGGATCTCGAAGAGCGGCGGGTCTCCAGGGAGGGTTTGCCGTCGCCTCGAGCTCCTTCAGGAGCGGGCCCTCGTCTCCGAGGATCACGAGCTGCCGGAGCATGTTCTCCAGCTCGCGGACGTTCCCCTTCCAGGGGGCAACCTGAAGCGCGTCGAGGAGGGTCGGGCTGAGCTCCGGGATCGGCTGGGAGTACTGCCTCGAGAGACGACAGAGGAAGTAGTCCACGAGGCGCGGGATGTCGTCACGGCGCTCTTCCAGGGGAGGAAGGTACAGCTCGATCACCTTGAGACGGAAGTACAGGTCGTTGCGGAACCGCCCCGCCGAGACCGCCTCCTCCAGGTCGCGGTTGGTGGCGGCGATGATCTGCACGTTGACCTTGATCTCGTCGACCCCGCCGAGCCGGTGGAAGCTCTTCGCCTCGAGCACCTGGAGCAGCTTGGCCTGCAGGCCGAGGCTCATCTCCGAGATCTCGTCCAGCAGGACGATGCCGCCCTCGGCGGTCTCGAACCGCCCCGGCTTGCGCGAGTCCGCGCCGGTGAAGGCGCCCTTCTCGTAGCCGAACAGCTCGCTCTCCAGGAGGTGGTCGGGGAGGGCCGCGCAGTTGACCTTGACGAAGGGTGCCCCGGCCCGGCTGCCGCAGCGGTGGATGTAACGGGCGACGACCTCCTTGCCGGTCCCGCTCTTGCCGGTGATGAGGACGGTGGCGTCGGAGGTCGCCACCCGCCGGGCCCTTCTTTCGACCTCGCGCATGGACGGCGCCTCGACGATGAAGGGAAAGCACAGCGCGACCGGGCTGTCGTGTCCCGTCCACGTGGGTCGGAGCGTGTCGGGCAGAAGCGAGGTGCACAAGGGGCCGGTCTCGCCCGGAGTGCCGAGCGGGCACCGGGGGCACCGCGCACCCTGCCCCCCTTCGAGCGCGCGGAGCGTGGCCGAGAGCGACCGGGCCGTCTCCCCCTCGTCGGCCGAAAGCGGCACGCAGCCGGCGACCCCCAGGGCCTGCAGCTCCCGGCAGGACCCGTCGCCGCAGTCCTCCGTGAGGACGACCACCGGGGTGGGGGCGAGGTCTCGGGCGAGGCGGCGCGCCTCTTCGAGTGCGGCCTTCGACCAGGCCGGGAGATGGAAGAGCGCGGCCATCCCGGGCGGCCCCCCGCCGCGCGGCAGCGGCTCGACCACGTCGAGCCCGGCCGCCACGGCGAGTCGCCGCGCGAGCCGGCGGCTCGCCACGTTCCCTCCAACGACAGAGACACCCTGGATGCTCACGGTCAGCTTTCTCGGTTGTCGTGATGGAGGGAACGACGACGCAGGGATTCTATTCGCGGCCTCGCGGGGGCGTCAAGGGCTGGGCAATCTCCTGCCTCCCTCTGCCCAATCTGGGTAGCCGGCTACATACCCCCCGGGAGCGCCCCGCCTGGGCGCCGCCCACGTCATCCCTTTCGAAAGAAAGAACTTCTGCGGATATTGAGGTCCCTGCAACCACATGGTCCGGGAGTTGCACGCAAGAACTCCGACGCCACCGTCCCTTCCGGTGGCCCTTTTCAATCAACCGACGCGACGTCCGAGAAAGAGGGTTCGGGCTGTCCCTCGTGGGCAGCGGTGGCCACTCGGACGTCTTGACATCCCGCGGTGCGCCCGTCATGCGCCGAGGGGAGGAGGCGAAAAGCAGCATGGTCGACAGAAGACGGTTCATCCAGCTCGGCACCTTCGCGGGTGCCGGCTTCTACCTGACCTATCGAAACGGCGTGCCGAAGGTGTTCGCGGCGCCCATTCCCGGGCGGAACGCTCGATCCGCTGACCGTGCCCGAAGTACCAGACGCCGATGCTCATCCCGCCGGTCATGCCCAGGGCGGGCACGATCAAGCAGCAGGGCGGCAAGAACGCCGACTACTACGAGATCTCGATGAAGCAGTTCCCGCAGCAGATCCTGCCGGCGGGCCTGCCGGCGACGACGGTCTGGGGCTACGGCGCCGTGGCGTCGGCCAGCAAGAAGGGGCTGCTGCTCCACAACGCGCCGTCGCTCACGATCGAGGCCAAGTGCGAACACGGCCGGTGCGCGTCAAGTGGATCAACGACCTGGTGGATGCCAACGGCAACTACCTGCCGCACCTGCTGCCGGTCGACCAGACGCTGCACTGGGCCAACCCGCCCGGCGGCACGGCCGGCCGCGACACGCGCCCGACCTTCACCGTCGACACCCCGGGCCCTACACCGGCCCGGTGCCCATGGTCACCCACGTCCACGGCGCGGTCGGCGTCGGCGACGAGAGCGACGGCTACGCCGAGGCCTGGTACCTGCCCGCCGCCAACAACATCCCGGCCGGCTACGCCACCGAGGGCACCTGGTACGACTTCTTCGCCGGCAAGGCCGCGGCCGGCTTCGGCGCCACCTGGGGACCCGGCTACGCCACCTTCCAGTACCCGAACGCGAACCGCGCCTCGACCATCTGGTACCACGACCACACGCTGGGCATGACCCGGCTCAACGTCTACGCCGGTCCGGCCGGCTTCTACATCATCCGCGGCGGCCCGGACGGCGACGACGCGGTGCTCGACACGCGCGACCGGCACTGCCGGCCGTGCTGCCCGGGCCCGGCGCCCAAGGAGAACGACAAGTTCCCGCCCAACAAGACCTACTACGAGATCCCGATCGCCATCCAGGACCGCTCGTTCAACGCCGACGGCTCGCTGTTCTACCCGGACACCCGCGAGTTCTTCGACGGCATCGCCGGCGCCTTCATCCCCGACGGCGAGTTCTCGCCGATCTGGAACCCCGAGTTCTTCGGCAACATGATGATGGTCAACGGCAACACCTGGCCGTTCCAGACCGTCGAGCAGCGGCGCTACCGCTTCCGCTTCCTCAACGGCTGCCAGTCGCGCTTCCTGATCCTCGACTTCAGCCAGATCCCCGGCGTCGAGGTCTGGCAGATCGGCAACGAGGGCGGCTTCCTGGCGGCGCCGGTGAACCTCACCGCGACCAACGGCAACCGGCTGCTGATGGGCCTGGCCGAGCGCGCCGACGTCATCGTCGACTTCACCAACGTGCCGGTGGGCAACTACGTGCTGGGCAACGTCGGCCCGGACGAGCCCTTCGGCGGCGGCGTGCCCGGGCGTCGACTTCGACGCCGGCCGATCCGGCCAGCACCGGCCAGGTCATGCAGTTCCACGTCGTGCCGGCCGTCGGCGCCCGATCCGACCACGCCGCCGCAGTTCCTGCAGCTGCCGGCCATCGCGCCGCTGCCGGCGGAGACCGTCACCCGCCCGCTGGCGCTCATCGAGAAGATGGGCGATGGGCTATCGACGCGAACGGCGACCCGGTGGAAGGCCCCGTCGAGGCGCTGCTCGGCACTGTCGGCCCGACAGATCGATCCGACGACCCGCGGGCGTCTGGACAGAGCGCAAGTGGATGGAGCCCGTCACCGAGAACCCGGCCGTCGGCGCCACCGAGGTGTGGGAGTTCTACAACACCACCGGCGACGCCCACCCGATGCACGTCCACGAGGTCGTGTTCGAGGTGGTCAACCGCGAGGGCCTGGTGCTCGACGCAGACGGTGAGGTCGTCGCAGCCGATCCAGCTCGACGGCGTCATCACGCCGCCGGAGCCCTGGGAGACCGGCTTCAAGGACACGGTGATCGCCTATCCCGGGCCAGGTGACCCGCATCCGGGCGCAGTTCAACACCCCCGGCCAGTACGTCTGGCACTGCCACATCGTCGAGCACGAGGACAACGAGATGATGCGGCCGTTCCGGATCGGGCCGGTGCAGCCGGGCCAGCCTGGTGCCCTGCCCCGGCCGCTCGCAGCCGCCGCCGCTGACGTCCCACCGACTGTTCGCATGGAGGGCCGCCCCCCGGGGCGGCCCTTCCCTTGGTCAGGCGGCCTTCTCCCAGGCCGCGAGGAGCGTGTCCTTGCAGTGGGCGAGGGTGTCCTCGGGTGAACGGTCGCCGGTCGTCAGGACCTCGCAGAAGACGTGGGCCCTCTTCTCTTCGCTGAAGAACCCGCACTCGACCAGGTCCTTCATGGTCCGGGCCATCGTCTCGACGTTCACCCGCCCGGGCTGGTCGAACCGCAGGTGGCGGTCGCCGAAGAGCTCGTGGCGTCGTGTCGGTCACGCAGTTGCAGAAGTGGAACTCCCGCACCCGGTCGCCGGCCTTCTCGACCTGGGTCACCGGATCCTCGCCGTTCAGGTACATGTGGGCGGTGTCCAGGCAGAGAAGCAGCTCCGAGCCCTCCTTCTCGACCCGTTCGCAGATCGCCAGGGCCTCGTCGGCGGTCCCGAGGGCGCCCTTCTTGTGGGCGGCGTGGTCCAGGGGCTCGAGGATGACCTCGATGTCGTGCTGCGTGCCGGCCGCGCGGCAGAGGTGCGTCACCGAGTCGGTCAGGGCCTCCAGGGCCTCCGGGCGCCGGGCGGGGTCTGCGGGACCGGGTCCGCTGACGATGGCGAGCGACCGGGCCCCGATCTCGTGGGCGTCGTCCAGGGTCGCGATGGCCTGCTGGTAGCTCCTCTCCCGGTTCGCGGTGTCGAGATCCGACAGGTTGCACTTGCCCTCGTTCAGGACCCGGGTGATGCAGTACGTCAGCGGATACCCCTTCTCGGACAGCAGCCCGCGCGATCTCCTTGCGCTCGCCCGCGTAGGGCACCTCGACGGTCTGGAAGGCCTCGAAGAAGCCGTCGTCCAGCACCGCGCGGATCGCGGCCAGCCGTCGCTCCTTCCGTCTCGCGCGAGGTCGGCCAGACCTGCGAGATCAGGACCCCGGGCACGACGACATCCTTGAGCTCTCTCATCCGTCTCCTCTACTTCTGGTTCTTGTACGGGTTGGCCATCCCCTGCTCCTCGACCAGGAAGCGGTAGTCGGGATGCAGCCGCGCCTGGCTCAAGCGATGGGGACCGGCCATGAAGGTGAGGTGATACAGCGTGGCCGCCGGAGAGCACGACACGGGGTGGTAGCCGTGGCCCATGTACGCCGCGTCGCCGTTTCGCAGGCTGAAGGCCTGGTCCATCTGGCCGTCGTCGTCGAACTGCCAGATCAGGCCGAACCCCTGGGGTCTCGAGAACTGGAGGAAGTACGCCTCCTCGTACGACATCTCCTCGCCCTCGGTGTACACGTCGTGACGATGAGGGGGCATGGTCGACCAGTGCCCCGGAGGGGTCACCGTCTCTCCGGTCAGCAGCATGTTCCCTTCGGAGTTGTCCGGCCAGAAGACGAAGCGCACGCTCCGCGACCAGGCGCCCTGGCCCCGTTCCACCTGGCGGACGTCGTCGCTGGACAGGTAGGTGTTCGCCGTCTTCTCCGCGGCCGGCGCCGAAGCGACGGCCACAAGGCTGTCCTCCTGGGCGGTGACGCGCACCGTCTCCCCTCGGGAGACGAACGCGCCCGAGGGCTTGTGCTCGAAGGGATCGGGCCGCGGCCCGGCCGCGAAGTCCTTGCGATCGGAGGTCGAGATCGTGCAGCGTCCCCGAACGAGAACGACCGCGCACTCGTTCTCGCCCGTCTCGAATGAGTGGCTCTGCCCCCGAGCCAGCGTGAGGACCCCCACACGGAGATTCTCGAGCTGGCCGTCGACGAGCGGCGTCCAACCCGCACCGAGCTGTTTCCGGACTCGTCCACAGTCCATGTCCTGAGCTCCCTGCCAATGATTGGGAGGGCACTGTAGCACAGCACCTCCACACCCCGCGTGGCGGAAGGTCAGGCTCGTCAGCGGCCGTCACGGGCCCGCCCGCTTGACAGATTTCCCAACGGTCAACAGACTCCTCCCGTATCGGGAGGCACCGCTCATGGCCAAGCGCGTCGTCTACTTCAACGGAGAGTTCATACCCGAGATCGAGGCCCGCATCTCGATCTGGGACTGGGCCCTGATGTACGGGGACATGCTCTTCGAGATGACGCGCTCCTTCGCGCAGAAGCCGTTCCGTCTGCGCCATCACCTGGAACGGCTCTACGGCTCGCTGGACTACGCGCAGATCGACTGCGGCCTCGGCATCGACGAGATGGAGACGGCCACTCACAAGACAATCGAACGCAACCTGCCGGCCCTGGATGGATACGACTTCCTGATCATGCACGACGTCACCCGCGGCACCATAGACCTCTACGACGGGATCACGAAGGAGGGGACGGCTCCGGTCGTCTGCATCGCCGTCTTTCCCCTGGTGCGCCAGAACGGGGGCCGGGCGGAGGTGTACGAGAAGGGGGCCCACTGGGTGATCACGCCCCAGCAGTCCGTGCCGTCGCGCTACATCGATCCCAAGGCCAAGAGCCGCAGCCGCCTCCACTACCGGATCGCCGAGCTTCAGGCGGACCGGATCGAGAAGGGGGCCATGGCCCTGCTGACGGACGAGCGCGGCTTCATCACGGAAGGGACGGGCAGCAACTTCTTCATGGTGCGCGGCGGCGAGATCCTGACTTCCAAGCCGCAGAACATCCTGCGGGGGGTGTCGCGTCAGTTCTGTATGGAGCTGGCGGAGGGGCTGGGGATTCCCGTGCACGAGACGGACTTCGAGCCCTACGATGTCCGTGCGGCGACGGAGGCGTGGTTCACGACCACCACCGCGTGCATGCTGCCCATCACCCGCTTCGACTCGAGACCCGTGGGCGACGGCACCCCCGGGCCGATCTACCGCAAGCTGCTCGCCGCGTGGTCCGAGGAGGTCGGCGTGGACATCGTCGGGCAGGCCCGCGAGTACGCCAAGGTGGTCGGGACGTGGAAGCCCTGACCCGGCTGCTATGGACTACAACCCTGGACCACGCGGCGGGGGCGCTTCCGCGGGCCCCTGGCGCGCCCGGGGCCGCGACGACCCTGTTCTCGTGATCCTTTGCTCAAGGTGTCCGGCTGATGCCGGTACCCAGCTCAGAATCACAGTCATTGTTTCCAGCGACCGACGTCGCCGGTCCGGAAGGCGGGAGGGAGAGAGAGGATGGAGCTGAGGCCCATCGGCGACACCGACCTGAGGGTCTCACCCCTCTGCCTGGGCACCATGACCTTCGGCACTCCCGTGGGGGAGAGGGACGCGATAGAGATCGTGCACCGGGCCCTGGAAGGCGGCGTGAACTTCATCGACACCGCCAACATGTACCAGGGCTACACCCGCTACATCGGCTCTCCGGGAGGCCAGGCCGAGGCGATCCTGGGCAAGGCTCTCGCGGGCCGGCGCGAGAAGGCCGTGCTTGCCACCAAGGTGGGCAAGATCATCGGTCCGGGTGCCGACGATGGGGGACTGAGCCGCACCCACATCCTGCGGGAGTGCGAGCGCAGCCTGGCTCGACTGGCCACGCACTGGATCGATCTCTACTACATGCACGAGCCCGATGCGAAGACACCGCTCGAGGTTTCGATCGGGGCTTTCGTCGACCTCATCCAGGCGGGCAAGGTGCGCCACTGGGGCTTGTCCAACTTCGATACCGCGGGTGTGCGTCGGGTGCTGCAGTGCTGTGACGAGCACGGCTGGCCGCGGCCGGTGGTCCACCAGCCGTCCTTCAGCCTGCTGAACCGCGGCATCGAGGCCGACCTGCTGCCGCTGTGTCGGGAGGAGGGCCTCGCCGTCGTGCCCTACGAGGTTCTGCAAGGGGGGCTGCTCACCGGCAAGTACGCCAATCCGGCGGCACCGCAGAAGGGCTCGCGTGGGGCGGAGAAGCCCGAGTGGATCCCCATGCTCAAGGACCAGCAGGCGCTCTCGGACGTGCGCGCTCTCGGTCGCCAGGCGCAGGAGAAGGGGCTGAGCCTCTTCGACTACGTGATCCGTACGACCGTCGGCACGCCGGGCATCACCAGCATCATCCTGGGGGTGAAGCGGCCCGAGCAGCTGGAACAGGCCATCCTCGCCCTAGACTAGTGGTGGTCGAGATTCACACGACTTCCGTGACACGACACTAGCAGCCCAACTCAGCGCTTGATCAGCCAGACCTCGCCGATCTGACACCCGCGTCCGGGCCCGCCGCGTCCGGGCTCGGCCCGGCAGGTGAGCGTCAGGTCGCCGTCGGCGGTGGCGGCGCGCGGGACGTCGAACTCCACGGGCTCGATCGGTCTCGGCTTGGTGATCCAGTCGTGAACCTCGAGGTCGCCGTCCGCCACCAGCCGGACCCTGATGGTCGTGCCGTCGCGACGCTGCGCCCCCGCGTAGACGATCCGAACGGCATAGGCCGCGTGCGGGTCGAGGTCCGGGTAGCGGATGCTGACCGACGACTCCCAGAGGTTGTCGATGTAGTCGCACCAGGACTGCTTCCAGCCGCGACGGCAATCGAACCCCACCAGGGGTGTCTCGAAGAACTGTGGATCCTCCGAGTAGTCCTTCCCCGGGACGAGGTGGGGCTGGTTCGCAACGCTGCCCAGGTCGTCGTAGTAGCCGCCGGGGCCGGGATCGTTCCAGCTCGTGATGGCCCTTATGGCCTCGAGGCGCTCCGGTTCGCCGTCCATCTCGCGAATCTCCGCGAATCTCCCGGCCAGCCAGAGGCGATCGTTCAGAGGGACGTCCAGGGTGTCCAGGTTGGCCCCCCTCCCGACCGAGATCGCCTGGTACAGATCCACGGACAGCTGCATCCGGATGCTCTGGAACAGCGCCTCGGCGAGCTGGAAGATGCGCCGCCTCCAGTCGGGAGCGGGGTTGTCGAGGTCCGCCCTCTTGAGAAGAGCCTCGGCCTCCTCGATCGCGGCCAGGGAGCCCACGGCGGCGGCTCGGCGGAGTCGGGCTCGCGCCTGCTCCTCCAGGTGCGTCTCGTGCACCAACCGGGCCCGCGTGTAGGCGTCGTAGTAGGCCCGGTAGAGCCCCTGCTGGAAGCGCCAGTTCAGGAGGGTTTGCGGGGAGGCCTCTCGCTCCATCTGCTGGAACTGTCCGAGCGTGGTGTAGACCGCCTCGTTGGCCAGAAGCGGCCCTCTCCAGTTCCGCTCCAGGGCCAGGAGGCCCTGGGCGAAGTCGTCTTCGTACTCCGGCCCGATGAAGTAGCGGCTGTACTGACGAAGGGTGTCGACGACGTCGGCATCCGGGTCCCAGCCCAGGGAGCTCCAGACGATCTTGTTGACGTCGTCGTTGACGCCTTCCGAGTAGCTGATGAAGCCGATCGAATGCTGCGCGACGTGGCGGAAGATGGCGGCCTCATCGGTCGGGCGAGGGTTGATCCCCTCCCGCGCCTCGGTGAGGGCGTAGGCCAGGTCCCAGTCCGGGACCGGGTACTGGCAGCTGAGGCTGTGCGTGATGTCGGGGTACCGGCGTATCGGATACTCCGGCGGGATGGTCTCCCGGAGCGTGGCCAGGGGGACCCGAACCCAGGGGCCGAAGACGATCCCGCTCAGGAAGTCGGGCCGGCCGTTCATGATCTCGTAGAAGACGTTCATCCGCTCCACGGTGAAGCCCTCGGGGGCGACCCACACCTGGGCATCCGGGTGGTGGCGCCTCAGGTTCGCCCTCTGCTTCTCGAGCAGGTTCATGAGCACCCGCGGCGGCGTGTGGCCGGGGTCCCCTCCGGGGACATAGATCGCGTCGATGCGGGGCAGGGCCTCGAACACCTCTCCCCACTCCTTGAGGGCGAACTCCACCGTCTCCGGCTTCGAGTAGTCCTCGTCGAGAGCTGGATACCAGATCCAGACGTCGAAGTCGTAGTCGTCGAGGATCTGCGACACCCTGGCCATCATCTCGAGCTTGGGGAGCGGGAAATGGGGGCTGTGGTCCGCATCGTCCGAGCGGGGAGGGATCAGCTGCACCGCGTTCGTCCCGAAGACGGCCAGGTCGCGGATGTACTGCTCCCACATCGCGGGAGTGAAGCCGTCATAGGAGTTCGTCTTCGGGCGGTAGCCGAGCTCGTGCCCGCGCAGCGGATAGGCGGGGGAGGTCTTGATCTCCAGGCCGCCGGGGATCCGGACGCGGTTGCGCTCGAGCCTCATCTCCCGAAGAAGGCGGCCAACACCGAAGAGCACTCCCCGGGAATCGCGACCGACGACCCAGGCGGCGGGAGCCTGACGGCCCTCTCTCCCGGTCCTCAGCAGATAGCCCTCCTCGCCGAGATCGCCCATGTCTCGACTCGAGGCGGGCAGCGGGCCGCCGAACTCCTGCAGACGGGAAACGGGACCCACCGCAACCACCGGCACCGACGATTCCGGCCACTCGTGTGCGGCGGTGAGCCGAACGAGCGTCCTCTTCTCGATCTCCTCGACGAGCATCCGAACGGCGCCCTGGTCTCGCCGCCCCAGGTCACGCGGGACGACGAGAACGGCCTCGGAGAAGTCCTCCAGTGACTGCTCGTCCGCCCGGAGCGCCGTCGCCGAAGCGAACGCCACGAGAAGGGCGAAGATGGCCCATCGAAGGAAACGTCGTCCCGATCGCTCCATCAGGAGCCTCCTTTCCGCTTGACCGCCCGGCCGCCTCCCACGGCTCGAGCACCCGAGAGCTCGCGGTGCTCCTCGGCAGGCGCCCGGCCGATCCGCCCGTGCTCTCGCGCCGGCGTCGCGAGTCTATCAGCCACTGACGGGATAGGCCCCCGTCGCGTGGAATCGAGTCCCCGCCGGGAACGCGGTAGACTCAGGCGTCAACGAGGCGCGTGGCGCAGGGCCGTTTCTGATCTTCGAAACAGGCGAGGTCCATTCATGAAACACTGTCTTGGTGCTCTGATTCTCGGGTTCGCAGCCAGCTTGACGTTCGGAAGCGTCGGAGCGGCGGGGGACTGGCCCCAGTGGCGAGGGCCCGATCGCACGGACGTCTCCACGGAGACGGGTCTGCTCAAGGCGTGGCCGGCCGACGGGCCCGAGCTCGTGTGGACGTTCAAGAACACCGGCATCGGCTTCTCCGGGCCGGCGATCGTGGACGGGACCCTCTACATCATGGGGTCCCGCAACCGAGTCGAGCAGCTTTTGGCCATCGATGTCGCCGAGGGGAAGGAGCTGTGGTCCCTGGACGTGGGGGAGGAGTTCGAGATCGCCCGCGGCAACGGCCCGCGCAGCACGCCCACCGTCGCCGACGGGCGCGTGTACGCCCTCGGGGCGAAGGGGAATCTCGTGTGCGCCGATGCGTCCGACGGCCGCCTCATCTGGAACGTCCTGATGTCCGACCTGGGCGGCACCCCCGCGGAATGGGGCTACTGCGAGAGCGTTCTCGTGGACGGAGGGCACGTCATCTGCACGCCCGGTGGTCCGAAGGGGGCGCTGGCGGCGCTCGACGCGGAGACGGGGGAGGTCGTCTGGCAGAGCCGGGAGTTCACGGACCCGGCCCAGTACGCCTCGCCGATCGTCTTCGACTGGGCGGGCATCCGGCAGTACGTGCAGCTCACGATGGAATCTCTCGTCGGCATCCGCGCCGAAGACGGCAAGCTGCTCTGGAAGTCCGATTGGCCCGGCAAGACGGCCGTCATCCCGACGCCGATCTACCGTGACGGGCACGTCTACATCACGTCCGGCTACGGGGTCGGCTGCAAGCTGGTCCGCCTCGGCCCCGACCAGAGCGTGAGCGACGTCTACTTCAACAAGGTGATGAAGAACCGCCACGGGGGGGTCATCCTGCTCGGCGATCACCTCTACGGCTACTCGGACAACCAGGGGTGGATGGCCCAGGACTTCAAGACGGGCGAGGCGGTCTGGAGCGAGGAGGAGAAGCTCGGGAAGGGCTCCATCGCCTATGCGGACGGGCGCTTCTACCTCCTGGAAGAGAACGAGGGCACGGTCGTCCTGATCGACGCCTCACCGGAGGGTTGGATGGAGCACGGCCGCTTCCGGCTGCCCTACGACTCCAAGATTCGCCAGCCGAAGTGGCTCATCTGGACGCACCCGGTGATCAGCGGGGGTCGGCTCTATCTGAGGAACCAGGACCTGCTCTTCAGCTACGACATCAAGGCGGACTGAGCAGGCGCTGCACGACCCCGCGTCGGGCGCGGAAGACGTGGCCGTGCTTCGAGCGCGCGGGGAACGTGAACAGGTCCGTCACGTCCTCCCAGGACACGAGGTCGCGCGACCGGACGACACCAAAGTAGGGATCGTCCCCGTGGTGGTCGTAGAACACGTAGTACAGACCCCCCACCTTGATGGCGCTCGGCCCCTCGTTCTTCCAGCGGCCTCGTCCCTGCCCCGTGATCGGGGGAGAGATGTCGCGGAAAGGACCCCGCGGGCTCTCACCGCGCGCCACCCGGACGTTCTGATGCCCGGGGTTGAAGACGGCGACGCTCTCGTCGTTCGCCCGCTCATCCTTGAAGAACAGGGAGTGTCCCGAGCCGTCCCGAAGCAGGTAGGCGTCGATGCAGGAGTGGCCCGGGTCGAACAAGACCCGGGCCTCGCTGAAGGTCTGGAAGTCGCGAGTGGTCACGTACCAGATGCGGTGGTTTCGGGAGGTTCCAGGGACCGTTGGCTCGGGGAACGTGTCGTCGCCCAGCGTGGTCGACCAGAGGATCATCCAGCGCTCGTCTTCCCGGTCGTAGAAGAGCTTGGGCGCCCAGCAGTTCTGCGCCGCCTCCCGGTGAGCCATCACCGGGAGGAGCCTCTCGTCCTCCCAGTGGATCAGGTCCGGCGAGTGGGCGTATCCGATGTCACGACGCCCCCAGCCCGTCGTCCAGACGATGTGGAAGCCGCCTGCGGGGTCGGGTGCCACGAACGCATCGCGGAACACCCTCTGGTCGCCGTCGCCCCGCCGTGCCCGGTCCCCGACGGTCGGCCGGAGGTGGGGACCCGGGATCTCCTGCCATCGGAAGAAGTCCTCGCTGTAGGCCAGATGGAGACCGCCCACTCCGTCCGGCTCTCGGAAGAAGGAGTAGACGTAGACGGAGGCCTCCGCCGGATCGAGCGGCGGTTCTTCAGGAGGCGCCCCGGCCAGAGAGCCCGCCACGACTCCGCTGGCAAGCAGGCCCATCCAGATCCTGTGCGGGAAAGCCATCGTCCCTCCCTTCTCGCGGATCCCTCCCGCGGGGCCGCACTCGGACTCGCGAGTCGCCCGTGAGAGCCGCCGACAGCCTACACCGGCCGGGGGGCGGTAGACTCATGTCGCCGGTCACGAGGTGCCGATCATGAGACCTGACAGAGCTTCGACGTTGCTGGCCGTGGCCGCCACGGCCCTGCTTGCCGCGTCGTGCACCAAACCCGAGGTGCGCGACGATCGCCCATCGATCCTTCTCATCCTGGCCGACGACCTGGGCCAGGAGACCCTGGGCGTCTACGGCGGCACGTCGTACCCGACCCCCCACGTCGACGCGCTGGCCGGGCGGGGGCTGCGTTTCGAGCACGCCTACAGCTTCGCGGTGTGCCACCCGACGCGGCTCGTCCTTCTGACCGGTCGCTACCCGTTCCGTCTGCCCGAGGCCCCCTGGGGCACGTTCCCCAAAGAGGCGGAGGGACAGACCCTGGCCCACACCCTGAGGCGGGCCGGCTACGCGACGGCGATCGCCGGGAAGTGGCAGCTCACGCTGCTGCGCGACGACCTCGAGCACCCGCATCGACTGGGCTTCGACGAGTACTCCCTCTTCGGGTGGCACGAGGGGCCGCGCTACCACCAGCCGCTCGTCTGGCAGAACGGCCGTCTTCGTGAGGACGTCCAGGATGCCTACGGGCCCGACGTCTACACGGACTTCCTGATCGACTTCATGTCCCGGCACCGCGAGGACCCCTTCTTCGCCTTCTACTCGATGGCGCTTTGCCACGACGTGACCGACGACCTGGAGGAGCCCGTGCCGTTCGGGCCGCACGGCCGCTACGACAACTACGCCGAGCGCGTGGCGGCGATGGACGAGCGCGTCGGGCGGCTGATGGCCGCTCTCGACCGCCTGGGGCTCCGAGAGCGCACCCTGGTGCTGTTCACCGCCGACAACGGCACACCGAAGGCGTCGATCCTCGACGTCGAGAACGGCGAGCTCGTCCGCGAGGAGGTGGTCTCGCGAAGGGGTGACGTCCTCGTCCCGGGCGGCAAGGGCGAGCTGACCGACGCCGGGACGCGCGTGCCCCTCATCGCGAGCGGACCCGGCGTCCTCTTGACGAGCACGGTCACCGACGCGCTCGTGGACTTCAGCGACTTCCTGCCGACCCTGGCCGAGCTGGCCCGGGCCCGATTGCCGGAGGGAGTCCGTCTCGACGGGCAGAGCTTCGTGCCGGCTCTCCGAGGCGAGCCCGGTGGGGGACGGGCCTGGTCGTACAACGAGTACAAGGGGCGGAGCTGGGTGCGCGACCAGAGATGGAAGCTCTACCGCCATGGCCCGATGTTCGACATGCAGAGCGACCCGACCGAGAACCGAGCCATCCTGCCCGGGACCGGAACGAGCGAGGCCTCGGTGGCCCGAGAGCGGATGCAGAGGGTGTTCGAGCAGCTGAGACCGGAGAGCGGCGAGCTCCTTCAACCCGGCCCGGACGGCCGCGACACGCTCGCCGAAGCTGCCGCGAGTGAGGGCCAGCCCCCGGCCAACGCAGCCGGCCGTCTACAAAGGCCTTGACAACACACCCCGCCGGCCCGAGACTACCCGCACCAGCAACCGAGAATCGATAGCGCACAGCTCGCACCGTTCTCAAACGGGGCGCCTGTCCTCATCGTGGGCGCGCCACGGGGGCGAAGAGTGGGTATTGCGGCGGCCACCACGCCGACGATCCGGTCCCTCGTCCTGGGGCTTGCGGTCGCCCCCTGCCTGGTGCTGGGCGGTCCACGCCCCGCACCTGCCCAGCCCGCCGTCCGGGCCTACGTGCTCGACTCCGGGGCGCAGGCGCTCGTCGCCCTGGAGCTTCCATCCGGCAATCGTCTCGCGACCCTGCCCCTCGAGGGAGGGCCCGAGGTGCTGCTGCAGAGCCCCGAAGGGTCACGGCTGGTCGTACTCGATCGCGGACCCGGCGACGACGAGGGCTCGCGCGGGTACAAAGCCGAAGGCAAGTCGTCGGCCACGATCATCGACCCGGCCACGATGTCCATCGTGGGCCGTGTCGAGCTCGGCTCCGGGGTGGAGGCGTACCGCTCGAACTTCAGCCCCGACGGCACACGCCTGACGGTTCTCTGCCCGGGCTACGAGGACAAGAAGCCGGAGACGTCGCTGGCCCGCGAGCTGGTGAACATCGATCTGGAAACCGGAACGGAGGCGGGCCGGCTGGCCGTCGGACACGGCGCCGTCCCAACCGTCCCCAGCAAGACCGATCGGACGCTTCCACTGATCCAGGGGCTTCCCCGGGAGTCGAAGCACCCCTATGCGAGCTCACGTCTCTGGTTCGTCGACCTCGCCGGTCCCTCGGTCGGCGCGACGCTGGACATGGGGACCTGGGAGAGCCTCTACGCCGACGGGACCCACGTCTATCTGCTGGACCCCGGGAAGCCCCACAAGGACCCGCGGAAGAACAAGAACGGGTCCGTCCAGGTCGTGTCGGTGGAGCAGCGCACGCTGGTGGCGACGCTCGATGCGGGCCGGGGTCCGCGGGGCCTCTATCGAGACGAAGAGGGGGAGCAGGTCTTCATCCTGAGCGAGCGCCCCCCAGGGGCGGCGGGCCCGGACCGGGCGGAGATGCGCGTTCTCCGAGGCCGCACCCTGGCCGCGACGCTCGAGGTGGCGGCGAACCCCAGGATGGCGGTGCGGCACGGCGACGTCGTCTACGTCGTGGGCGAGAAGGCGGTCACCCTCGTCGACCCCGTCGCCCCCGAGGTCACGGCGACGATCCCCCTGCTGAAGGGACGCGACTCGCTCGTGGACGACGACGACATTCCCACCGAGCTCGACCTGAGCCCCGACGGGAAGCGCGCCTTCATACTGTACGGGCTCCACAACAAGGTGGTCGTCCTCGATCTGGAGGCGAACGTGGCGGTCGGCTCGACGAAGACCGGCCGCGGCGGCAAGAAGCTCTTCGGCAACGTGTTGGGAGGCCTGGCCGGAATGACGTTCGGGGGATGGGCCGACACCCTGGTATCGGCGGCGGTGGGTTACCCCCTCTACTGGTTCGCGACGCCCACCATGCTCACGGTTCGCCCCGATGGGCACTGTGCCTACGCCCTGAACACGCGAACGAACGATGTGACCGTCGTCGACGCCACAACGGCCGAAGCCGTCGAGAAGATCGGAGCTGGCGGCTACGGGCTGCACCTGCTCGCGGGCCGGACGTTGGCGGTCGTCTCCGGCTCCGAGCTCAACCTCATCGACACCACTCGCAACGAGAAGCTCGCGGAGCTGGAGCTGAAGGACCTGCGCGGGCTGGCGCTCGCACCGGACGGCGTCCACGCCGTCGCTCTGGCGCGAGGCACGGTGCTGTACGTGGACGGCGCCACCGGGGAGGTCAGCGCCCGCCTGACGGACTTCGTCAGCCCCGAGGCGATCGTCTTCGAGAGGCCCGCCGAACCCGCCGGGCCGCAAAGAGGGGACTCGGACGACACGAATGTCAGGGAAGGAAGTGACAATGACCAAGAATAGACGCTCGATCCAAAGGGTGCCGGCTGCTCTCGCTTGCGCCCTTGTCCTGGGCCTGGCCCTCGTCCTGCCCAGCTGCGGCGGCGGCAGCGGCGGCTCAACCTCACCAACGACCCCCGCCACGCCCCCGCCCAGGGTGAGGAACGTCATCCTGCAATCGACCTTCTCCGGCCTCGAGCCCTTCGACACATCAGAAATGGTCTGGTTCGACCCGTTCACGACCACCGCGACGGGCGACGTCGACATCACCGTGGATTGGACATTCGCTTCGAACGACGTGGACGTGTTTCTCGCCCGAGGCACCGTGGGACAAGCCCAATCCCCCGCTTGCCAGGAGGATAGGCCGGACTGTCCCCTCGAGCTCGTGGCGTCAACGGAGACGCTGAGCAAGCCCGAGACCCTGACGATCTTCGGTCTGGCCGCGGGGAGTTACCTGGTCGTCGTCGTGAACTTCGGAACGACCGTCGAATCCGGCGTCGTGCTCGTGGGCTTCACCACGTGACCTGGACCCGGGCGTAGAGGTCCGGATCGTCAAGGGCGAGCCGGACAACTCGCGGCCCCGGTGAACGGGATGCGCTCGTGAGGACACACGAAGGTGCCCTGTAAGGAAGCGGCCCGCTGGATGTTCCGCCTGGACACGAACTACTCCTGGCCGTCGCCGCTCGTCTTCGATCGTGACTGGGCGTTCCAGGACGACAAGGGACACACGAGGTTGCTCCTCACCACCGAAGGGATCATCACCGTCATCAAGGGCTACGCCTGGGACGGCTGTACGCCCAAGGTCTGCTTCCTCGACCTGGTTCTGGGCACCCCCGACGGCGTGGTCTACCTCGGGACAGGGAAGCCGAAGACCTACTACGCCTCGCTCATACACGACGCCCTGTACCAGTTCCTGCCGGAGGATCCGCCGCTCAGCCGGGCGCAGGCCGACCGCTGCTTCCTGCTGCTGATGGAGGAGCACGAGTTCGCGCTTCGACACTTCTACTGGCTCGCGGTGCGCCTGCTCGGGTGGATCAGCCGGCCGATCACGAGGCGGATCAGGCAGACCTTCGGCGGACGAAAGATGGACTGCGCCGCGCTCTGTCCCGAGGAGAGTCCCGGGGCGCCGGACGAACAGGAGGACGAGCAGGCCCCTCGCTCGAGTGAGCCCTAGGTGATGTGCGCGCCCTGCGCCTCGGTGTAGACGGCGTAGAGCGACTGGCTGCCGGTCATGAACAGCCGGTTCCGCTTCCGGCCGCCGAAGCAGACGTTCGAGCAGATCTCCGGAAGCCGGATCTGGCCGATGCGGTCGCCGTTGGGCGCGAAGACGTGGACGCCGTCGTAGCCGTCGCCGACCCAGCCGGCCGATGACCAGATGTTGCCGTCGGTGTCGCAGCGGATGCCGTCGGCCGAGCCGCCCGATCGAAGCCGTCGAGGTCCATCGAGGTGAAGCGGCGTCCCTTCACCAGCTTCGTTCCGTCGACGTCCCAGACCTTGATGATGCGCTCGGTCTCGGGATAGTGCGAGGCGCCGGTGTCGGCGACGTAGAGCTTGTTGTAGTCCGGGGAGAAGCAGAGGCCGTTCGGCTTGTAGATCTCGTCGGTGACCTTCTCGATGCGCGCCGGTCTGACCGTCGATGCGGTAGACCGCCTCCTTGAGGTGGAGCGGACCCTTGTTGCCCTCGTAGTCCATCATGCTGCCGTAGCCGGGGTCGGTGAACCAGATGTCGCCGTCAGGGTGAACCACCACGTCGTTGGGCGCGTTGAAGGGCTTCCCTTCGAACTTCGCTGCGAGCACGGTCACCGAGCCGTCGTGCTCGTAGCGCACCACGCGGCGGTTGCCGTGCTCGCAGGAGAGCTGACGGCCCTGGTAGTCGAAGGTGTTGCCGTTGGAGTTGCCGGAGGGGTGACGAAAGACGCTGACGTGACCGTCTTCCTCGATCCAGCGCAGCTGGACGTCGTTGGGAATGTCGCTCCACACGAGGTACCGGCCGACGCCGTTCCAGGCCGGGCCCTCCGCCCAGAGCGTCCCCGTGTGCAGGCGCTGAATCGGCGTGTTCCCCAGCTTGTACTTGTCGAAGCGCTCGTCGAGCGAGACGATGTCCGGATCGGGGTAGCGGACGGGGTTCTGCCCCGACCAATCGCGCTGCTGGGCTCGCGCGGCGGCGGCGGCGAGGACGGTCCCAGCGGAGGCAAAGAAGGTACGGCGGGAGGTCTTCAGTGTCATGGCGCCCAGAGACTATCACCGAGTCGTGCTCAACGTGGGGTGGCGACCCTTCCGGCGGCCGGGGCCCCAACGAGGACCCCGGTGCGGCCTCGCTCGTGACCTCGTCGAGACAATCGCCGGTCGGCGTGTGCGTTTCGTCGCTCGGCCGGCAGCTCGACGACGGATCTTTGATCACGGTCTGGTACGAGCTGCGGAAGGAGCACGGACCGCGCGGTGCTCCGCATGAGCGACTGGCGGCTGAGGGACTGAGAAGGTGCACGTTCGATTCCATGGATTGGGGCCAGATCCAAGAAGTTGGGCTGGTTCCCGGGAGTGTTCAACTTCTTGAGCACTAGAGGATTCCTACAACGGGCCTATTGACTCGGTCGCTCCAACCCGAAGATCCTCTCGAACAACGGTTTGGATTGCCGAAACGAACCCTCCGGGTGATCTCGGAGAGTTCACGCTGAAATCTGGTCCTGCTGGCATGTTGAATGCAACGACTCTCTGCGGGGCGGAGTGCGTGCGATGCTAGATGGAGACCGGCCGGCCGACGCCCCGTCGGGCTTCGTCCGTTTCGGTCTGTTTGAGCTCGACCTCGAGAGCAGCGAGCTGCGCAAGAAAGGGAAGCTCGTCCCGCTGCGCCAGCAGGCGGTCACCATCCTGGGCATGCTCGTCCAGCAGCCGGGACGCCTGGTCACCCGTGAGCAGATCCGCGAGAAGCTCTGGGGCTCGGACACCGTGGTCGAGTTTGATCAAGGGCTGAACAGCTGCATCAGCGGGATCCGTACCGCCCTCCATGACGACGCGCAATCACCGGTCTTCGTCGAGACGCTGCCGCGCCGCGGCTACCGCTTCATCGCGCCGGTGACCGTCACGGACGCGATGACCTCCGCCGACACCGGACCCACGGCGGCTCCGGAGGCCGCGATCAGGCCGTGGCTGAGGACGGGCTCTCTTGCCGCGGTGGGCCTGGTGGCGGCGATCGTGCTCGGCCTGACGGTGGGGAGAGCCAACCTGCCGGTGAGCAGCCCCACCGACCGAGTGCGTCTCGCGGTGCTGCCCTTCGTGGACCTGAGCCCGGATACCGACGGCGCCTACTTCAGCCAGGGGTTGACCCAGGAGGTCATCGGCGAGCTCGGCCGGCTGCACCCCGAGCGACTCGGGGTCATCGCCCGCACCACCGTCAGCGAGTACGCGCGGAACAGCCACGACATCGCGACGATTGGAGAGAGCCTCGACGTCGACTTCGTGCTCGAGGGCAGCGTTCGGCGCAGCAATGGCCGCACCCGCATCACCGCCGAGCTGATCGAGGTGCCCGGCCAGACGCAGGTGTGGGCCGAGAGCTGGGATCGCGAGCTGAGCGACCTCCTCGCCGTCCAGGGAGAGCTGGCGCAGGCAGTGGCCCGCCGGGTCCGTGTTTCGGTCCGCCCCGACATCGAGGCACGCTGGTCGCGCAGCCGCCTCGTGGACCCGGAAGCGCACCGGCTCTATCTCCAGGGACGCTACCAGTGGAACCGCGGGGACATCCCGGGTTTGCGCCGCAGCCTCGAGCTGTACCGGCAGGCCCTCGAGCGGCAGCCGGACCACGCCCTCGCGTGGGCGGCGCGAGCACAGTCCTACGTGCTCCTGGGGGACTACGTCGTGGTTTCCCGCGACGAGGTGGTCGAGCAGGGGATGGCGGCCGCGCGCCGTGCCCTCGAGATCGACGAGAGCATGGCCGAAGCCCACAGCTCCCTCGGGATGATCCTCGGCTTCTACGAGTGGCGCTGGGAGGAGGCGGAGCAACACTTCCTGCGTGCCCTGGAGCTGAACCCGAGCTGCCCGACCATGCACTGGTGGTACGCGCACCTCCTGCGCGCGACCCGCCGAGTGGACGAGGCCGTGGCCGAAGGCCGCATCGCGCGGGACCTGGACCCGCTCTCGGGGTTGATCGCCGTCAACCTCGGTATGGCCCTCTACTACCGAGGCGACTTCGAGGCGGCGCGGGCCGCGTTCGCGGCGCAGATCGAGATGGAGCCGGATCTCCCACTCGCGCACCTGGGGATGGGCTACGCGCAGCTCGCGCTGGGGGAGCAAGAAGCGGCCATCGCCTCCCTCGAGCGCGCGGCGGCCGCGGCCGGCGGCAGTCCGCTCTTCGACGCGACCCTCGCTCACACGTACGCGCTGGCTGGCCGCGAGGCCCGTGCCCGGGGAGTGCTGGCGCGGCTCGTGAACGCCCCGGTGCAGAGCCCCTTTCTCATCGCGCTGGTCTACGTCGGCCTGGGCGACCACGAGACGGCCCTGGACTGGCTGGAGAGGGCCAGGGAACAAGGAGATCCGCGCGCCCGCGTCGTGGCCGTGGACCCCCGACTCGCCGACCTCCACGGCGATCCGCGGTTCGAAGCGCTGGTCGCTCGCTTCGGGCTGGTGCCCGGAACCGGAAGCGCTCGCGCCGCGGCTCCGCGCGAGCAGGTTGCTGAGTAGTCCCCCCCGACTCGGCCCCGGCTACTCCAGCCCCGCGTGATCGATCCTGAGGATCGTCTGCAGGAGGACGTTGGCCCCGTTGGCCATGTCCGCGGGCCGGGTGTACTCCTTCGGAGAGTGGCTGATCCCGCCGACGCTCGGCACGAAGATCATGGCCACCGGCGCGACACGTGCCACGTCCTGAGCGTCGTGACCCGCGCCGCTGGGCATGGAGACGTGGGCGCTTCATCTGGCCTCGGGCGGGCTCGGAGGACCCTACCGGGCCTCCGCCCCCGGCCAGACGCCGTCGCGGATCGGACGCAGCTCGAAGCGCGCGGGGTCGAGCACCACGTGCTTGATCCGCTTCCGACGCCACGTGTAGGTCACGTGGACGAGCCCATCCGTGGTCTGGATCACGGCGGGGTAGGAGTACTCGCCCGGCTGGTCCTCCAGGACCAGCGCGGCCTGCCAGCTCCGCCCGTCGTCGGAGACGGCGACGTTGATGACGCGCCGGCCCTTCGTGGTGTGGTTGTAGACGAGCAGCGCCCGGCCGTCGGCGAGCGTGACGGCGTCGGTGCCGGCGTCGGGGTTGGGCAGGCTCGTGGCCTCGAGCGGTCCCCAGGTGAGGCCGCGATCCTCCGACCAGGCCTCGACGATGCGACCGGCCCGCTCGCTGCGACACAGGAGCTGCAGCCGCCCCTCGGGCCAGATGAGGATGGAGGGCTGGATGGCGTTGAAGCGCGACCCGTCGTTCAGTGGACCGATCTTCGTCCAGCTCTCGCCCCCGTCGGTCGAGCGCTCGATGTGGGCCTGCCAGACCTCGTCCTCCTGCGTCTCGGGATCGACGAAGTACTCCACGCTCGATCCGCTGAGGATGGCCCCGTCGGCGAGCTGCACCGGCTTGTTCTTGATCGGCCCCAGGATGTCCTCCGGCAGCCGTCGCGCCGCGGACCAGGTGCGGCCCCCGTCGCCGGAGGTCTTCACCTCGCCCCACCACTCGGTCTCGTCAGGCCCGACCTTGTAGAACAGCATGAGCGGGCCGGAATCCGGCTGGAAGAGCACGGGGTTCCAGGTGGCGTAACGCTCTCCGCCGGGCTGGCGGCCGTCGGCGACCGTCTCGACCTCCGACCAGCCGCCCTCTCCGCGCCGGGAGAGCCAGATGTCGACGTCGGAGTGGGATTCGCCCGATCCGCCGAACCAGGCCGCGACCAGGGCGTCGCCCGTCTGCTCGATGGTCGAGGCGTGGCAGGACTGGAAGGGCGCCGTCTCGAAGATGAACTCCTCCGAGACGAGGCCGGGGGGCTGAGCCGTGACCGTCGAGGGCAACAGGGCGAGCACCGGGAGCGACCACAGCGCCGCACTCGCGAGTGAGATCCGCATGGTGTGTGCCTCCAGTGCCCGGATCCTACCCCACCGGCGTCCGTGATGCCGCGGCGCTGGCCAGCCGGCGGCGGGACTCCTATACTGGGGCTCCGCAGCGCGACGACGGAAGCGCGCAGGGAAGCACTCACAGAGGAGAGCAAGGTGCGAGAGAACACCGTGAGGTCGATCTGGGCCCGGGGCGGCGTGGTCGTGAACGGATGGCTGAGCATCCCGAGCTCGTTCTCGGCGGAGGTGATGGCCCACCAGGGCTTCGACTCCCTGGTCATCGACATGCAGCACGGTGTCGTGGACTACCAGGCCGCGGTGACCATGCTGCAGGCCATCTCGACTACACCGGTGATCCCGCTCGCCCGGGCGCCCTGGAACGACCCCGCCCATCTGATGAAGATCCACGACGCCGGCGTCTACGGGGTGATCTGCCCGATGGTGAACACCCGCGCCCAGGCCGAGGCGCTGGTGCAGGCCTGCAAGTACCCGCCGCGCGGCTTCCGGAGCTTCGGGCCGGTGCGGGCGTCGATCTACGCCGGCGAGGGCTACGCGAAGCACGCCAACGACGAGCTCATCGTCATGCCCATGATCGAGACCGCCGAGGCGCTCGAGAACCTGGACGACATCCTCTCGACCCCGGGCGTGGACGCGGCGTACGTGGGGCCGGCCGACCTGAGCCTGGCCATGGGCACGCGAGCCCGGACTCGATCAGGACCGACCCCGAGGTGGTCGAGGCCCAGAAGACGATCGCCGCCGCCTGCAAACGCCACGGCGTGGTCGCCGGCATCCACGTCGGGACGCCGGAGTACGCCCTGAAGATGATCGAGGACGGGTACCGCTTCGTGACCCTCGCCAGCGACAGCCGCATGCTCGCGGTCCAGGCCGCGGCGGACGTGGCCGCCGTCCGCAAGACGGCTCGGGGGGCGTGGTTCCCACCTACTGAGCTCCACGCGGGCGACCGCCGGCGCATTCCCATGACATCGGAGAGCCTCCGAGCCCGAGCCCCCGGGGGCGAGGTGCGACTCCCCGACATCGCGCCCGCACCGGCCGGCGGGGGACATCGGCCGCTGGCTGGCCGTCTTCGGGCCCGGGGCGATCATCGCGTCGCTGACCATCGGGACCGGGGAGCTGGTCTTCTCGTCCCGCGGCGGTGCCCTCTTCGGCTTCGACATCCTCTGGCTCTTCCTTCTCACCTGCGTCCTGAAATGGATCCTGCTCTACGGGGCCGCTCGCCACATGGTGCTCTCCGGCATCCACCCCTTCGAGCGGTACGCTCGGCTCCCGGGCCCCCGGGGATGGTTCCCGCTGACGCTCCTGCTGCTGGCGGCGGTGTCGTTTCCCATCTGGACCGGCTTCGTGGGGGGCGTCCTGGGCACGCTGCTCGAGGGCCGCTTCGGTCTCGACGCCCATCTGTCGGGCATCGTGGCGACGGCGCTGGCCGTCCTGCTCGTCCTGCGCGGTGGCTACGACATGCTCGAGAGGATCCAGCTCGTCGGTCGTGGCCGCCCTGCTCGTGGCGGTGGGGCTGTCCCTCGCGCTGATGCGTCCGGACTGGCTGGCGATCGCCAGGGGGCTCCTCGTTCCCGCCGCCCTCGAGTACCCGTCGTGGCTCGCCTCGGTCCGCGGAGAGCTGGCGGCACGCCCCGTCGCCCTGGAGGCGGCCACCTACGTCGGGGTCATCGGCGGCAGCGCCTACGACTACCTGGCCTACGTCGCGTTCCTCAGGAACAAGAGGTGGGGGCTCAGCTCTCACCCGGTGCGGGAGAGGGCGGACGCTCGAGGCGATCAGCGAGACCCACGGGGACCTCCTCCGGCGCTGGACCCGGGCGCCCCTCGATCGACGCCACCATCAGCTTCGCCGTCGTTCTCGCCTTCAGCTGCGTGTTCGCGGTCTCGGGGGCGATGGTCCTCGGACCCCGGCACCAGATCCCCAGCGGCGACAACCTGCTGAACCTGCAGGCCCAGTTCGTGACCCAGCTTCATCCCTGGCTGCTGCCGCTCTACGTCCTGGGGGCCTTCCTGGCCATCGCCGGGACCCTCTACGCGACGATCGCGGTCGCCCCCGCGGTTCTCGGGGAGGCGATTCACTCGATCCGCGCCGGCCGTCGGCCCGCGCTGGTCTCGGAGGATCTCGCGCGGGATCGTTCTCTGGAGCGGCGGCGGGGGGATCGCGGTGCTGATCTGGAGCGCGCTGCACCGGATCTACGGGGGCGCGGCGTCCCAGCCCCCCACGCTGGTCGAGATCGTCACCCCCGCCAACCTCTTCACCGGCGTCCTCGCCTGCGGCTTCATCTGCCTGCTCAACCCCTGGCTCGACATCCGCGTTCCTTCCCCGATCGCTCCACATGTCGCGGGCGCTCTGGGTCCTCGAACGTCCTCGCGGGCCTGGTCTTCCTGGCTCTCGGGGTCCGGGGCTACTGGGACTTCGGGGTCCAGAAGTTCCCCGACTCGGGCGGAGGCTGGCTCGGGGGACTGGCGCTTCTCCTGACACTCCTCCTCGGCATGGTCGTTGCATGGTCTCTCGATCGCCGGGCCGCGAAACGCCGCGACGAACGTTGACCACGCGCCCCGGGCCGCCATAGAGTCGACGCCGGGATGCGGAGCACCGGGAGGGGAGGAGGCATGGATCGAAGCGATGTCCTGAAGAAGACGGCGGCCGCGGGCTCGCCGCGGCCGCGGCGCGACGCGGTCGGTGGCCGCGGAGACGGATGCTCTGCCCCGGCGACCCCTGGGCAAGACCGGGGTCGAGGTCACGCCACTGGCCTTCGGAGGGGGCAGTCACTTTTTCGGCAAAATCGCGGGCGAAGAGGCCGAGGCGCGGCGCCTCATCGAGCGCGCCTTCGAGCTCGGCATCCGGTACTTCGACACCGCCGCCGGTTACACCCACAGGCCTCACGAGCGGCTTTCCGAAACCTACACGGTCGGGTGCGGCGCCCTACCGCAGTCAGATCTTCCTGGCCACCAAGTCCGGGGAGCGAGACCGGGACGGCATGCTGCGAAGCGTCGAGAAGAGCCTCGAGCTGCTGCGCACCGACCACCTCGATCTCGTTCAGATGCACAGCCTTCGGGAACGCGAGGAGCGGATCGGCGGAACGGCCGACGGCGGGGGGACAGGGGCTGGCGCTGGCCCCTCGTACTGCTCCTGGGCGTGAGCCTCGTGCCGGCGGCGTTCGTGCCGGCGGACGACAAGAAGTCCGACGAGCAGGAGAAGATCGAAGACCTGAACGAGCAGACCGATCGGTTGAACAGACTGGCTTCGAGGCCAGGATGTGTCCGAGGAGCAGGTCTTTCTACACACTCGCGTCACCGAGCTGCTCGATCGCGCCCGGCGGGCGCCCGCGGGCTCCTACCCGTTCGACCGCCTCGACTCGGCCATCGACGACCTCCTCGACGCCAGCGACAGGCTCGAGAGGATCAAGGCGCCCGACGACGACGTCGAGCGAGAAGACCGGGAGAGCGGAGCCCAGCGCCGGACGGCGCGGGACCTGGAGAGGACGTACTTCCGGGTCCAGCAGGGAGAGTACTTCGGAGAGCAGAGCGGAGACCCGAAGGCCGGTGAGTACGTTCGCCTCGCCCAGCGTCTGTATCAGCAGGGTCGTTCGGCCT
>CAVOYO010000023.1:0-211366 GCA_963700695.1 uncultured Acidobacteriota bacterium
GTCGATGGACTCCTCGGCTATACTCGCTCCAGTCAATGCCCCTCCAGGCCGGATCCAGGCTCGGACCCTACGAGCTCGTCTCGCCCCTCGGCGCCGGCGGGATGGGTGAGGTCTGGCGCGGGAAGGACACCCGCCTCGACCGCAGACGTCGCGGTGAAGATCCTCCCCGCCGGCTTCGCGGAGGACGAGCAGTTCCAGGCCGCGGTTCGAGCGCGAGGCGCGAGATCGATCTCGTCGCTCAGCCACCCGCACATCTGCACGCTCTTCGACGTCGGCGCACAGGACGGGACGCACTTCCTGGTGATGGAGCTCCTCGGAGGGAGAGCCGCTCGCCGACCGCCTCCAGAGGGGCCCGCTCCCCCTCGAGCAGGTGGTCCGTTACGGCGCGCAGATCGCGGACGCGCTCGAGCGCGCACACCGGCAGGGCGTCGTGCACCGGGACCTCAAGCCGGGGAACGTCGTGCTCACGCGCACGGGGGCGAAGCTCCTCGACTTCGGCCTCGCCCGCTCGGCCGGACAGGCCGGCGCCCGTCTCGGGCTCGACCGAGATGGCGACGGAGGCGCGGCCGCTCACGACCGCGGGCACGGTGCTCGGGACCTTCCAGTACATGGCCCCCGAGCAGCTCGAGGGGACCGAGGCCGATGCCCGGTCCGACATCTTCGCCCTGGGCGTGGTGCTCTACGAGATGGCCACGGGACGGCGCGCCTTCGAGGGCACGAGCCGCGCGAGCCTGATCGCGGCGATCCTCTCCTCCGAGCCGCCGCCGATCTCACAGGTCTCGCCCATGACGCCGCCCGCGCTCGACCGGGTCGTACGGACCTGCCTCGCCAAGGACCCCGAGGAGCGCTGGCAGTCGCGCGGCACGACGTCGCCAAGGAGCTGCGCTGGGTCGGCGAGGGCTCGGCCGCGGGCGTTGCCGCGCCGGCCAGGGTCTCCTCTCGCCGTCGCCACCGGGAGCGGCTGTCCTGGGCCCTCACGGCCCTGGCCGTGACCGTCGCCGCGGGGCTCGGGCTCTCCCTCCTGCAGGCGGCGGCGCCGCGGTCGGACAGGGTCCTGCGGACGAGTGTCCTCCTGCCCGAGAGGGTGAGGTTGAACACCGCGGCGATCTCACCGGACGGAGGCCGCATCGTCTTCTCCGGCGTCGACCCGGCGGGCAAGACCCAGCTCTGGATCCGTCCCCTCGATGAGGACGTGGCCACGCCGGTCGCGGGCACGGAAGGCGCCATCATGCCCTTTTGGTCGCCCGACGGCCGCTTCATCGGGTTCTTCGCGGACAAGAAGCTGAAGCGCATCGAAGCCTCCGGCAGCCCACCGATCGCGCTGTGGGACGTCGACGGCGTCTCGGGCGCCTGGGCCCCGAGCGGCGACATCCTCTTCAGCGCGGCGAGCGGGCCGATCCTGAGGCTCTCGCCCGGCAGCGGCAAGGCGGTCGCGGTGACCCAGGTGGACGAGTCGGCGCACGAGACGACCCACCGGTACCCCTTCTTCCTTCCCGACGGTCGGCACTTCCTCTATCTCGCCCTGAACACCGCCGGCAACGCGAGGGATCCGGCCAATCGCATCTGGGTCGGCTCGCTCGACGGCACGCCCGGCAAGCCCCTCATTCAGGCCAACTACAACGCCCAGTTCGCGGACGGCTTCCTCCTCTTCATCCGCGGCGGCGATCTCGGTGGAAGCCTGCTCGCCCAGCCGTTCGACCCTTCGCGCCTGGAGACCTCCGGCCAGCCGGTCACGGTGACCGAGCAGGTCAGCCTGTACGGGGAATTGCTGGGAGTCGGCGACTACTCCGTGTCGCGAGACGGGACCCTGATCTTCGACGGGTTCCGCCTCCAGACCCGGCTGGAATGGTACGACCGGACCGGGACGCAGACCGGCAGCTTCGGAGACCCGGCCCCGCACTTCAACGCCCGGATCTCTCCGGATGGCTCCCGGGTCGCCTTCGACCTCTACGAGACGGGAACGCAGACGACGCAGGTGTGGGTGGGTGACGTCGCGCGCGGAGTCCAGACGAGGCTGACCTCCGCGCCGAGCAGCAACTCCGGACCCGTCTGGTCCCCGGACGGCTCGCGGATCGCGTTCCAGTCGGACCGGGCACACCAGGCCGACATCATCGTCCGCGCGGCGAACGGATCGGGCGTGGACCAGGCGATGACCGACAGCGCGGACCAGGGCATTCCCCAGGACTGGTCGGCCGACGGCCGATTCATCGTCTACCTCGACCGGGAGGCGGCGGGAAATCGGCTCATGCAGCTGTCGATTCTCCCCGTCGAGCCCCCGGGCGAGCCATCCACGGTGGTTCCGCGGGCCCCGAAGGATTTTTCGTTCGTGCGCTTCTCGAGGGACGGTCGGTGGATCGCTTATGACCTGGACGAGTCGGGCCGGCGCGAGGTCTACGTCGTTTCCGTTCCCGACGGCCAGGCCAGGCTCCAGATCTCCGAGCGCCGGGGGGGTGGATCCGAAGTGGTCACGCGACGACCGGGAGATCCTCTACACGGCCTTCGACGGCAAGATCATGTCGGTCGAGATCGACGCCAGCCGCGGCCTGCGGGCCGGGACACCGAGGCCTCTCTTCCGGCTTCCCGAGGGGGCGACCAGCTGGGATGTCTCGTCCGACGGTGAGCGCTTCCTCGTCAATGTGCCGGTGATCAAGAGCTCCTCGGTCCCTTTGTCCGTGGTCGTGAACTGGGCTGCCGGCCTCAGGAAATAGCGGACCGCTCCGGGAGTCACGCGGGCTGAAGGCGGGAGCGCCATGGTGTCCGGGAACCCCAGGCGCTGCTGAGGCAGCGAAGGCCCGCGTTGCTTCCCCACGGGCACGCGCGCGTGCGGACCCGGCGGGTCCCCCTGCTCAGCGCTCGCCGAGGGGCAGGTAGTCGATGCCCGGCTTGCCGCCGCCGCGGTGGGCGGGGCACAGCGAGGCGAGGAAGTCCTCGTAGGCCATCACGTCCGGGTGCTCGGCCCGCCAGTGCGACTCGATGCCCGACCACCCCCGGCCGCGGAAGACCTGCGCGCACTCCGGGCACTGCCGGGGCCACTTCCGGCTGCGGGGGATGCCCTTGCGGCACGACGGGCACTCGAGGGGTCGCCCCGCCCGGTGCGCGCGACACAGCGACGTCCAGAAACGCTGGTAGGGCATCGCCGAGCCGTGGTGCGCGCGCCAGTGGGCGACGATGCCGTCCCAGCCGGAGCGGAAGACCCGGCCGCACAGCGGGCACCGCCGCCGTCCCCGCTTGGGCACGCCCTTCTCACACGCGAGGCAGGTCTGGGCCACGGTTCGGCTCGCTCCCGCCCGGAGTCTACACGATGCGCCGCCGTCTCAGCGCTCTCCCGCGTCCGCGGCCCGCACATCGTCGACGAGGAGCGCCGCCAGCGCGAGCAGGGCGAGGGCACACAGTGCCGAGGTGACACCGAGCGCGACCAGGGCCCACGGGGGGGCCACGAGGTCCCCCCGGGGCCCGCCGAAGGCGTGGACGATCGCGACGACACCGGCCGCTCCGAACCCGAAGGCGAGCGCGAGCGAGTAGAAGGCAGAGGCCAGAATCCGAAGGGGACGGAGGGGGGCCCAGAACGCGGCCACCAGCAGCACCGTCCCCAGCGTCATCGCGACCCACTCGACGACGTCGGTCGGGTTCCCGGTGAGGTGGAAGCCCGTCCCGTCCAGCGTCACGAGATCCGTCCACACCGCGTAGAGCAGTGTCAGGAGAGGCAGGGGGGCGGCCGAGGCCAGGCGCCACAGCCTCCTTCGCGAGACCCGCTGCTCTTCGCTCGGCATTGCGCGCTCCCTTCCCGCCCGCGGGGCGGACCACCGGGCCCTGACGATAGCTCACCACCACCAACGGTGCGAGGCCTGGCGACGCGAGTGATAGGGCTCACGCCGGCCGGTCGCGCCCGCGGACGGTCACGACCCGCGTGCTATGATCGTCGGCCCGGAGGCGGCACCCTATGGCGTATTTCGACATCGACCCCCTGCTGAACGCGATGCTCGACGTGGGCCCGAACATCTCCGACCTCAACCTCTCGGTGGGCCGGCCCCCGCAGGTGGAGATCGACGGCGAGCTGCACCCCGTGCCCTTTGCCGGCGTCCAGAGGCTGCTGCCCTACCACACGGAGCAGATCGTCATGCGTTTGCTCCAGGGCAAGCGCGACCTCGCGGACAAGCTGCTGCGCACGGGCTCGACCGACCTGTCCTACAGCCTCGCCAAGCGCACGCGATTCCGTGTGAACGTCTTCTCTCAGCGGGGCAGCTACTCGATCGTGCTCCGGGTCATCCCGAGCACGATCCCGACCGTCGAGGACCTCAAGCTTCCCCCCCAGCTCAACAAGATCGCCGAAGAGCGCAACGGCATCGTCCTCGTGACGGGACCGACGGGATCGGGCAAGTCGACGACGCTGGCCGCGATCCTGAAGAAGATGAACGGGGAGAAGCCGATCCACATCATCACCATCGAGGATCCCATCGAGTACCTCCACCCCGCGGACAAGGCCACCATCAACCAGCGGGAGGTGGGAGGCGACACGCAGAGCTTCGCGCTGGCCCTGAGGGCGGCCCTGCGCCAGGCGCCGAAGGTGATCCTCGTGGGCGAGATGCGCGACGTCGAGACCATCTCGATCGCACTCGAAGCGTCGGAGACCGGCCACCTCGTGCTCTCCACGCTCCACACCATCGACGCCGCCAAGAGCATCGACCGCATCGTGGGCGTCTTCCCCAAGAACGAGGAGCGGTCGATCCGGACGCGCTTCGCGCAGTCCTTCAAGTGGATCGTCAGCCAGCGGCTCGTGCCGAAGAAGTCGGGGGGGCGGGTGGCGGTCTGCGAGATCCTGCGCTCCAACTCGCGCACCAAGGAGTATGTCCAGGAGGGCGAGCGCGAGGGCAAGAGCCTCCAGGACGCGATGGAGGCGGGAAGCCTCGAGGGGATGCAGACCTTCGACGGTGAGCTGGAGAAGCTCATCCACGACGAGACGGTCGACCGCGAGGTAGCGCTGTCCTACGCCACCAACCGAACGAATCTCGAGCTGAGGCTCTCCACCCAGGGAGGAGGCGACGCCGAGCCGGCGATCCCGCTGGCCCCTTCCGAGGGCTCGTTCGCGTCGCACCGCCCCAGTCGGTCCCGGCCGCCCTCGGCGCGCCCGCTGGCGCCTTCGGCGTCCGACATGGACGATCTGCTGGAGAGGTAGGCTTTGCAGGCACAGTGCCCCCAGTGCTCAACGCGGTTCCAGCTCCCCGACGACAAGGTCCCCGACCGCCCTTTCAAGGTCCGCTGCCCGAAGTGCCAGCACGTGGTGGACCTGCCTGGCAAGGGGAACGCCCCGGCCACGCCGCCCGCGAGCGCAGCGGCCGAAGACCCGAAGCCGGCGGCGTCCTTGGCCCCGGCCACCCCTCCCCGCCGGGAACATACGGGACCGGACGAGGCGGAGGACGCGCTCATCGCGCTCGCGGACGCCGGCCTGGCCGAGACGCTGACCGGCGTCCTCGGCCGGCTCGACTACAACGTCGACGTGGTCGAGGACGTGGAGGAGGGGGCCCGCCTCCTGGAGCAGGGAGCCTACGCCCTCGCCGTGACGTCGCACGACAACGCGGCGCCCGGAGGCCCCATGACGCTGGCCCAGCGGATGCTGCGGCTGACCGCGGACCCGCGGCGGCGGGTGTTCGTCGTGCTGCTGAGTGAGGACTTCGCCACCGCCGACGGGACCCAGGCCTGGGCGGCACAGGCCGACCTCGTCATCAACCCCCGCGACGCCGAGACCTGCGAGAACGTGATCCGCTCGACGCTGGCAGAAAAGAAGCGGCTCTACCAGCCGTACCTGGACGCCCGCCGCCGGATTGAAACTGAGTAGCAGCCTGAATCAGGCCTGAGTTCGCCCGCGTGTCCTCTTCTTGGGGACACGCGGGCGTACGGGGCCTGAACCCCGGGAGCAGCCTTTCCCTCCCCCTACGTGGGGAGGGATAGGGTGGGGGGTCAATGAATGATTAGGGAAACAGGAACGGCTGCTCCAGCGCGCGAGCTGCGAGAGACTATCTCTCCCGCCCCTCCGAGACCGGGACGTAGCTGCCGAGGACGTAGTCCCGCACCATCCGGTGGGCGCTGAAGGGCGCCACGATCGACTCGATCGAGGCCTTCATGGTGCGGATCCACTCCCGCGGGAGCCCGCTCTCGTCACGATCGAAGAAGCGCGGCACGACCTCCTTGGCCAAGACTCCGTAGAGAGCCTCGGCGTCCCTGTGGTCCTGGGCGACGGCGTCGGGATCGACGCCACCGTCTCCGATCGCCCAGCCGTTGTCGCCCCGGTAGCCTTCCGCCCACCACCCGTCGAGGACGCTGACGTTGACGCCTCCGTTGATGGGGACCTTCTGGCCCGAGGTGCCGCTCGCCTCCTGTGGCTTTCGGGGGTTGTTCAGCCAGACGTCGCAGCCCTGCACCAGGGCCCGGCCGACCCCGATGTCGTAGTCCTCGAGGAAGACCAGCTTGCCGTGGAACTCTCCCTGGGTGAGGGAGACGATGCGCCGGACGACCTCCTGCCCTTCGCGGTCGGCAGGGTGTGCCTTGCCCGCGAAGAGGAACTGGACCGGGCGCGCGGGATCCGAAAGCATCGCCCGCAGCCGGTCGATGTCGGTCATGACGAGGAAGGCCCGCTTGTAGGTGGCGAACCGCCGGGCGAACCCGATGGTGAGGGCATTGGGGTCGAGGAGCCCCTCCACCCGACGCAGCTCGTCCGGGCTGTGGCCGTGGCGCGCGGCCTGGATGCGCGCCCGCTCGCGCACGAACCGGATGAGCCGCTCCTTCTGGGCACGGTGGGCCGCCCAGAGGGCGTCGTCGGGCGCGTCGGCCACGCTCTTCCAGTACTCCGGCTCCAGGAGGTGGTGCTCCCAGTCCGCCCCCAGATGCTGCGCGTAGAAGGCGCGCATCTCCGGCCCCACCCAGCTCTGGGTGTGGACGCCGTTCGTCACGTAGCCGACGGGCTTGTCCGACTCGACCTTGAAGAGGTGCCGCCACATGGTCGACGAGACCTGGCCGTGCAGCCGGCTGACCCCATTGGACCGGGCGGCGAGACGGATGGCGAGCGCGGTCATGTTGAAATTGCCGTTGTCGGCACCCAGCGCCAGGGCCTCATCCGGCTCACAGACCACGTCGCGCACCCAGGGCTCGAGGTACTTGCGGACGAGATTGCGATCGAACGTCTCGTTGCCCGCAGGCACGGGGGTGTGGGTTGTGAACACGGTGGCGCGCTTCACGAACTCGAGGGCCGGGGCCAGGCTGTCGCCGTTGATCACCCGCTCGCGGGCGCGTTCGAGGCCCAGGAAGGCCACGTGCCCCTCGTTCATGTGCCAGACCTCGGGCTGGATCCCCAGGGCCCGCAGGGCCCGCACGCCGCCGACGCCGAGGACCGTCTCCTGGCACAGGCGCATCTCGCGTCCCCGCACGTAGAGGATGCCGCTGATGGGCCGGTCGGCGGGGTCGTTGAGCGAGATGTCCGTGTCGAGCATGAGGACCGGGACCCGGCCCACCTGCACCTTCCACACGCCGGCGTGCACCACCCGACCCGGCAGATCGACGGGGACGGTCAGCATCCCCCCCGCCGAGGCCTGGACCGGCCGCACGGGGAGCCGCGAGAAGTCGTTGTCGGGGTAGATGTGCTGCTGGAAGCCGTCGGCATCGACCGTCTGACGGAAGTAACCCGAGCGGTAGAGCAGGCCGACCCCCACGAGGGGAACGCCGAGGTCGCTCGCGGCCTTGCAGTGATCGCCGGCGAGGACCCCGAGGCCACCGGAGTAGATGCCGAGCGACTCGTGAATCCCGAACTCCATCGAGAAATACGCCACCGGGCCCCGGATCTGCGGCGCGTTCTTTTCGAACCAGGACGGTTGTGCCCGGTACCCGTCGAGGGAGGCGATGGTTTCGTGGTAGAGGCGCTCGAACTCCGGGTCCGACAGCAGCCGCATCCACTGCTGTGGCTCGACGTTGATGAGCAGCTGAACGGGGTTGCGGTAGCGCCGCCAGGCCACGGGGTCGATCCGGGAGAACAGCCGCTCGGCGACCGGCGACCAGCTCCACCAGTAGTCGTATGCAAGGTCGCGGAGGCGCTCGAGCGACGGTGGCAGCTCGATGTCGGCGGTGGGCAGCGTGCGGATGTCGATCATCTGATCCCGCGTATTCATCTGTGATCTGGTGGTTTCTCGGGCGGGGATGGCGGCCTGAGTGGATTATAGCCTGGGCCCCTCGGCCCGGGGGGTCGACTCCACGAAACGCTTGATCCGAACCCGGCCATCCCCCTCTACGGAGGTGAGCTCGACCCCGACACCCTCCGGGGAGGCGAGGCGCACGACGGTCCCGGTGCCCCGCACCGGCCCGAGCGCAGCCGGGAGGTCGAAGGCCAGGCGGAGGTCCTCCCCGACCTCGAGGGGGAAGGTGCTCCGCAGGAGCAGCCCGTGGACGCTCAGGTCGACGGCCCGCCCCTCGAACGGCTCACCCGGGCCTCGGCCCACCCCGACCGCGAAGCTCACCGGGAAGCGGGCGACCTTCCGGGCCGGCACGTGCACGAGGCGCATGAGCCGATCGTCCCAATCGGCACCGGGCGGCAGGGGAAGGACGGCGTTGACCCCCGACTCGAGGAGCTCGATGAGGACGAGGCCGAAGTCGGAGCGGCCGAGGCCGGCGATGGAGAGACCGCGGGTCAGCGGCTCCCGACGCAGGGCGGCGGCCAGGGCGGGGGCATCCGGGAGCGCGGCATCGACGATCACGATGTCCACCCGGCCCTGCTGCGCCGCGCGCCGGACCTCGTCGAGACCGGAGGCGCGGACCCGGGCAACGTTGCTGCGGAAGAGCAGCGTCTCCCTCAGCTGATCCTCGAGGTCGTGGGCCGAGACGATCACCGCGTGGATCATCGGCCAGCCTCCTCGTCGAGCTCGCGGAGCCACGCGGCCTTCGAGGCGTCGCTGGGCATGCGCCAGTCGCCCCGCGGCGAGAGGCTCACCGAGCCCACCTTGGGCCCGTCCGGCGCCACCGAGCGCTTGAACTGGTTGTCGAAGAACCGCTCGATGAACACCCGCAGCCAGCGATGCCGCGTGGCCTCGTCGTAGCGATCGCCGAAGGCGTGGGCGGCGAGGAAGAGCATCTTGCGCGGCCCCGCCCCGAGACGCAGCAGGCAGAAGAGGAAGAAGTCGGCCAGCTCGTAGGGGCCGATGATCTCCTCCGTCCGTTGCGCGATCGCGCCGTCGCCCTCCGGGGGGACGAGCTCGGGCGAGACCGGGGTCTCGAGGACCTCGACGAGCACGTCGCGCTCCGTCTCGTTCGCATGGTGCTCCGCCACCCACCTCACCAGGCGCCGGACGAGCGTCTTGGGGACGCTGGCGTTGACGTTGTACATCGCGATGTGGTCGCCGGCGAAGGTGGCGAATCCGAGGGCCAGCTCGGAGAGATCACCGGTGCCCACGACGATCCCGCCCTCCTTGTTGGCCAGGTCCATGAGGACCTGCGTGCGCTCCCGGGCCTGCAGATTCTGGAAGGTGACGCTCTCGCGGTCTTCGGGATCGAGGCCGATGTCGCGGATGTGCTGCTCGCAGGCGGCGCGGATGTCGATCTCCCGGAGCTCCACCTCCGCAGCTTCGGACAGGCGGTGCGCGGTCTCGCGGGTGCGCTCGCTCGTGCCGAAGGCGGGCATCGTCACCGCGAGAATGCCGCGCCGCTCGAGGCCGAGGAGATCGAAGGTCCGGACGCAGACGAGCAGCGCCAGCGTCGAGTCGAGGCCACCGGAGAGGCCGAGCACCACCCGCTTCGACCCGACGTGCTCGAGGCGGCGGGCCAGCCCCGCGGTCTGGATCGAGAAGACCTCCCGGCACCGGTCGTCCAGCGTCGCGGGGTCGGAGGGAACGAACGGGTGCGGGTCGATGGTCCTCGCGAGGCGGTGCGGGGACGGGGCGGGGATGGGCTCGAGGGACACGACCCGATAGTCGCCTTCGGCAGTGTGAACAGCGTCGGCGAAGGAGGTCTGGCGCGCCCGCTCCACACGCAAGCGCTCGGTGTCCACGTCGGCCACGAGCAGATCTCCGTCGCGTCGGAAACGTTCGCCCTCGGCCAGGAGGATCCCGTTCTCCGCCACCATCAGATGACCCCCGAATACGAGATCGGTCGTGGACTCGTGGACTCCGGCATTGGCGTACACGTAGGCAGCAAGCGTGCGGCCCGACTGCTGGCGAACCAGCTCCCGCCGGTACTCGGCCTTGGCCACGAGGTCCGGCGAGGCGGAGGGGTTGAGGAGCACGGTGGCCCCGGCGACCGCGTGGTACGAGCTCGGGGGGATCGGCGCCCAGAGGTCCTCGCAGATCTCCACCCCCAGGGTCACCCCGGGCTCGTCCGGGACCTGGAAGAGCAGATCGGTGCCGAAGGGCGCGACGTCTCCGGAAAGACGGATCTCGTTCTCGCGCGCCTCACGCGAGGAGGAGAACCAACGCTCCTCGTAGTACTCCCCGTAGCCCGGCAGGTAGGTCTTGGGCACGACGCCGAGGACCTGGCCCGCCTGCAGGACGGCCGCGACGTTGAAGAGGCGCCCTTCCTGCTCCACCGGGAGCCCGACGACCACCACCGTCGGCAGACGGGCGGTCTCCCGGCGCACGCGGTCGAGGGCCCGCTCCGCGCCCCCGACGAGCGTGGACAGGCTGAAGAAGAGATCGCCGCACGTGTAGCCGGTGAGGCCGAGCTCGGGCAGCACCAGAACCTGGGCACCGCGCTCGCCGGCCCGGAGGACGACGTCGAGGGTGGCGTCGGCGTTGTGGTCGGGGTCCGCCACCCGGACGGCCGGACAGGCCGCGGCCAGACGCAGGAAACCGTGGGGTGCGGTGCTCAAATCAGTCCCCGTCGTCGCTGGGGACCCTGCCGGCAGGGAGAGCAAGAGCTCCCGCCAGGATTCCCACTCCCGGGTGCTTCATGGCCCGGATTGTGACATGCCACGACCAGTCCGCCCAAGTCCCGTCCGGACCTGCATGCCAAGGTCGCCGCTCCACCCACTTGGGGAGCCCGTGAAGCACGCTTGGGCAAGATTCCGCACTCTCTGGGCGAGATCGATCCTCGGCGGAGACGCCCGGGGGGGTTCTTGGTCAGGACAACAGTCCGGAAGCCGGTCCTCGATCCACACGCCCGGCGTCAGGGCAGCTCCACCGTCCTGGCCCCGCGGATGCCGTCCTTGAAGCGCTCCATCTCCTCGCGGGGTATCCGACGGGCGGGGACCCCACCCCAGGTCTCGCCCGGGCCCACGCGGGAGCCGGGCAGCAGCACCGAGTGCGGCAGCACCGTCGCCCCCTCCCCGACCTCGACGTCGCCCATGACGGTGGCGCCCAGACCGATGGTGGCGCGCCGCTCGATGACGACGGGCGCCACAACGAAGCTCCCGCCCCCTCCGTAGTGGGCGAAGATGCGGACGCTGCCTCCCAGGGCCGCGTCGTCGCCCAGTGTGATGAGCTGCGGGTCGGAGATGTACTCCGTGTTGATGAAGGCGTGGCGGCCGATCTTCATCCCCATGGCCTTCAGGAACCAGATCCCGAAGGGGGTCAGGGTCACGAAGGGCAGGAAGGTGTACCGGACCAGGTAGAACAGCCCGTTGTGCAGGAACCACGGCACGGAGTAGATCGAGTAGTAGTTCCCCCTGAAGGGGGTGATCCGGGTGGGCAGGATCCAGTTGTAGATCGGGATCACGACGAGCAGGGCCAGCCCGGCGACGAAGAAGCACAGGGCGGCGCCCGTGCCGAGGGCGAACCAGTGGAGCGGCCCCGGCAAGGACGCGCTCCAGGCGGCCAGGTGCTCGAAGCACCACAGCGCCGGGGCGAGGGCGAGCCCCAGGGCCGTCGACGCCACGGCGTAGAGAACCAGCACCGCGGCGAAGTACGAGGCCCGGGCGAATCGACGCAGCAGGCGGTCCAGTCGGTTCTTCGGCGGCGGGTTCTTCGACTGGTCCTCGGCGAAAGATCTCGACACTGGCGTCGGAACGGTCACGTTCTCGCGTCCTCGCGTTGATTCTCCCCGGCTGCAGCCTCCGCGTCCACGGTTTTCGCGCTCGTCTTCAACCGGGCACGGAGAGCTCTCTGCTGGGGACATGAGTCCTCGGACCACGCGGCGGGGGCGCGGCCCTCACCCCGGCGGCCCCCCCCGAAAGATCCGGGCGCACCAGCCTCGCGCCGCGTGTACGATCAAGTACGCGCATCAACTGTTCAGCGAGAGAGCATGGCGGGCACAGGAAGAGCAGGACAGCTTACGGCGAGGCTCGCCGGGTGGGCCTCGGGGGACACGTCACCGGCCGCAGCCCTGGGCCTGCTCGAGACCGCCCGGCAGCTTCTGCACTCGGGGAAGACGTCGGACGTTCCGGCCGCCGACTGGCATTGGTATCTCGACCTCACGCGCCGGCCGGCGTTTCTCCAGGCGTTGCCCGACCGTGAGGCCCGCGACGCCTGGGCCGACACCTCCTTCGCGCTGATCCCCCTTTCGGGCTACGGACTCGAGGAGATGCTCGGCCAGCGCGTGGCCGAGCACCCGGAGCGCCCGCTGTTCCAGGAGTCCGCAGGAGACGAGGCCCGTACCTGGAGCTACGAGGTCGTGGCGCAGCGGCTCCGCACGCTCGCCGCGGCGTTTCTGGCCGTCGAGCCGGAAGGGCCGCGGGTGGCGATCCTGGCCGGGAACAGCCTCGACGCGGCCTGCTGCGACCTCGCGTGCCTGACCTACGGCCTGCTCGTGACGCCGCTCAGCCCCCACCTCAGCCCGGACGCGCTGGCCTGGATCCTCCGTGAGCTGAGGATCGACGTGGTGGTGACGGAGACGGAGGAGCAGCGCACGAACCTCGAGGCGGCACGACGCGACGTCGGGCACCCCATCAAGGTCTTCCTGCTGGACCCGGAGGCCCGGCTCCAGCGTGACGACGAGACCCGCCTCGGCGAGGCGACGGCCCGCCTGGGGCTCGACGAGGTGGACCGGCGGCTGGCCGGGCGGCCCCACGCCAGCCTCGCCGACCTGGCGACGGTGATGTTCACCTCCGGAAGCACGGGGATGCCGAAAGGCGTCGGCTACACGCTCTTCAACCTGATCAGCAAACGCTTCGCCCGCGCCGCGGCGCTCCCGGCGGTGGGAGACGGCGAGGTTCTCTTCTGCTACCTGCCGCTCTTCCACACGTTCGGGCGCTACCTCGAGATGATGGGGGCGCTCTTCTGGGGCGGCACCTACGTCTTCGCCGCGAACCCGTCGCTCGAGTCCCTGCTGGCCGGGCTGCGCTCGGTCCAGCCCACGGGGCTGATCAGCGTCCCCCACCGCTGGCAGCAGATACGCGAGCGCGCGCTCGCGGCGATGGCGGCGGGCGACGAGGAGGCCGATCGCGAGCGGGCGTTCCGCGGCATCGTCGGCGACCGCCTCCGCTGGGGCCTGTCGGCGGCCGGTCGCCTCGAGCCGGCCGCGTTCCGGTTCTTCCAGCGGCACGGCGTCGAGCTCTGCAGCGGCTTCGGGATGACAGAGGCGACGGGCGGCATCACGATGACGCCGCCGGGGGAGTACGAGGACGACTCGGTCGGCATCCCGCTACCCGGGGTGACCGCTCGCCTGAGCGAAGAGGGCGAGTTGCAGGTGAGCGGGCCGTACATCGCCCGCTATCTCGACGCGCCCGCAGAAGCCGAGGGAGACCACTGGCTGAACACCGGCGACATCTTTCATCGGCGCCCGAGCGGGCACTACGAGATCGTCGACCGCATCAAGGACATCTACAAGAACAGCAAGGGCCAGACGGTGGCACCGGCCGCGGTGGAACGGCTCCTGGCCGACGTGCCCGGCATCCGGCGGACCTTCCTCGTGGGAGACGGCCGCGACGACAACGTGCTGCTCATCGTCCCGGACCGGGACGATCCGGTGCTCGCCGCCTCGCCGTCCCCCGACGACACGGACGAGTACATCCGCCAGGTCATCACCGCCGCCAACAAGGAGCTGGCGCCCTACGAGCGGGTGGTGAACTTTGCCCTGCTCGACCGCGACTTCGAGGCGGAGCGCGGAGAGCTGACGCCGAAGGGCACCCCGCGGCGCAAGGTGATCCAGGAGCACTTCGCGGAGACGATAGACGGGCTGTACCGGAAGAGCTTCGTGGAGCTCGAGCACGCGGGCCTGCGTGTCCGCGTTCCCCGCTGGTTCTACCGCGACCTCGGCGTCCTGGAGACGGCCATCGAGTCGCGTGCGGACGGTTTGCTGAACCGGCGGTCCGACCGCCTGCTGCACCTCCGGCCGCACCCCGAGACGGGTGGGACCCTGATCGGGGACCTCGTCTACCGCCTGGACGGCGACGTGGTCGACCTCGGCGTCTTCGCCCGCCAGCCGATGCTGTGGGTGGGCAACCCGTCCCTGGCTGCCTTCTGCCCCGGCAAGGAGGGGTGGGACCTGCCCCTCGGCGGGATCTCACCGCAGGTGACGCTGCCACGGCGAGGCGAGGACGAGGCGCCGGGTCTGGAGGCCGTCGCCCCGCCCGGCCTGCGCCACCCGGCGCTCGGCCGGGTCAACGAGCTGGCGACCGCGGCCCTCTTCGCGGCGACGGGTGCGGCGATCTCGGCGGTGCGCTCCCTCGAGGAGGTCCTGGGCGAGGCCGACGAGCGGATCGGTCCCCTGATCCGGCGACGCCTCGAGGCGCTGGCCCGGCACCCGAGCCTGGAGGTGCGTTGTCGGGCGTACCAGACGCTGCTGCTCGACGAGCCGACGCCCGACTACTCCCAGGTGTTTCCCGCCTTCCTCCACTCGGGTCTGCCCTACCTCAGCGCCGAGAGCATCCACGAGATCGCCCACGCCCGCGTCGAGCCCAACCGGCTCGACGCCCTGCGCCGGCGCATGGCCCACTATCGCCGGCAGCTCGACTGGCCGGCCACGCCCCAGGTTCGCGCCGCCCTCGAGGACGTGTTCACCCTGCTCGGAGACTTCACCCGCGTCCACCCCGAGTTCTACGCCACCGTCCGCGCCGAGCTGGTGAGCTGGATGCTCCACGACGCCGACCCCGAGCTGGCGCAACACGCAGGCGAGCACTTCGACCGCCTGGCGTCCTGGTTCGAGGACCACCTGGCCGCCACCGGCGACGAGGGCCGGAAGGAACGCTGGGCGGGAAGGCTGGCTTTCCAGGACCGGCTCACGCCGTCGGAGATCGAGCGGCTCGAGGGAGTGCTCGTGGGCACGACCTTCCTGAAGGAGACCCTGCTTCTGGCCTTCGACGGCACCCGTTTCGATCTCGACGAGATCCCGCCCGAGGGCATCTGGGTGTCGCGGGTCTTCTCGCTCCCGACGCACCGCATCTACCGGGTGAGTGTCAACACGGTGTCCGGAGACCACCACGACCTGCTGCTCGTGCTCCGCCGCGACGTGGACGCGGCCAGCGTGCGGCAGTCGATCCGCTGGATGATCGCGCTGAACAGCCAGACCCTTGGCCCGCCGGTCGTGCCGCGGTTCGCCTGCGCCCGGTCCGAGCTGGGTGCCTTCTCGATGGCCTACGTGAGCGACCTCAGCGCGTGGGAGCGGATCCGCGAGTTCGGCGCCCGGCGCGAAGCGGAGGCGCGGCCGGGTCCGCGCGACTGGCGGAACCTCCTGGTCCGGGGGCTCGCCGCCTTCTTCGCCGGTTGGCGCCACAGCGACGGGCGGATCGTCCCGGGGACGGTCGCCCCCACGAACGTGACGGTGCCGGGCCCCGACTACCGCAGGGACGTCACGGTGCTGTCGCTCGCGGGGTGGCAGCCCTACGCGGGGCCGCTCTCGCTGGTGCGGCCGATGCACCGGAATTTCTTCCGTCGGACCCGCGGCCACTACCCGGCGGCACGCGAGATGCTGGATCCGGGCTGGATCTTCGAGGCCTGCGTCGAGGCGCTGGGAGTCGAGGAGGGCCGCGCCTTCCTGAGCGCGCTGCGGGACGAGATGGAGGCGTCCGAGGAGCTGGAGCGCGAGCTGTGGCCGGCCCTGGAGGAGCGTCTTGCGTCTCTGGGGCGCGAGTACTACGTCCCGCTGGCCGTTCGCTGCGCCGTGGAGCGCTATCAGGCCTGGGCGATGGAGAACGCCGGGGCCACTGCGGAGGCCCGGCAGCAGCAGGTCGAGAACCTCCACCGGCTGTACGATCTGATGCGCTTCGGCACGCCCGCTCGCTACATCCTCTACCGTCGGACCTACTTCGCCGGCTCCGCGGCGGCCGTGGGCGAGGCCTTCGACCGGCTCCTCCAGAGAATGTTCGAGCGGCCCGAGGTGCGGCCCACCCGGATGCTGGAGCTCTCGGCTCTTCAGGGCACCCTGGACCGCTCCGAGGACCGGTTGGTCCTGAGCCAGGTGGTCTTCCCGGGTGCTGCTCTGTCGCGGCCGCTCGACGTGGCCGCGGTGGGCGAGCGCGACCGGGCGCAGGCCCGGGTCGTCGTCACGTCCCACCTGGCCGACAACCGGGGACACAGCTACCGGGTTCGCGAGCCCCTCGAGCCGGGGGAGATCGGCCGGCTCCTGAGGCTGTTCCACGCGGTGGGACTGCCCCTCAAGGTCGCTCGCGGCCAGCAGTACTACGTGGTGCTGAACCGCGAGGATCAGGTCGTGGCCGGCATCTGCTATCGCCAGCCGGACGCCGCCGCCGCCCATCTGGACGGCATCGCGCGGGTCTCGTCGCTCAAGGGGCGCGGCCTGAGCGCGGCGCTCCTCGAGGACTTCTGCTCGCGCATGACGACACGTGGGGTGGGGGTGGTGAGCACCCATTTCGTCTCGCAGGAGTTCTTCCGCGAGCACGGGTTCCGGGTGGACCGCCGCTGGGGCGGACTCGTGCGCTTCTTCGAGAGCTGAAGGGCTCCCGGCGGGGTTTGCTGTTCCGAGGCGTCCGGGCAGGATTAATATAGATGGCCCCCGATTCGGAGGCACCCCCTCCGCAGGCCGAGGAGGAGCTCCCCGCGGAGCCCACCAGCGAGCACCGCCGGCTCGTGGGAAGCCCCCACGCCACCGCAGCTCATGACGCCGTCGTCGCCCTCACGAAGGCCGCCCGGAGCTTCACTCTCTACGACCCCGCCAACAAGGTCGTCCGGAAGTTGATCGGCGAGTACCGGGAGAAGAACCGCCACGTGCTCGACGACGTACGGGGCGCTCAACCTCACCGTCCACCCCTTCGAGCTCCGGCTGGGGGACGAGGTCGTCTACACCGACCAGGACCGCGAGCGCTCCCTGGCCTTCCGTCTCTTCCGCGACGGGGTCCGGCGGCTGACGTTCGGGACGGAGACGACCTGGGCCGAGCTCGTGCGTCTGCTCCAGATCCTCTCGATCCGCTACACCGGGGTGCGCCAGCAGGAGGACGACCTCGTCACGCTGCTCCGCAAGGCGGGCTTCGAGCACATCAAGCTCTCCGCCATCGAGGGCTTCCTCCCCGAGGAGGAGCAGGCGGAGGCCGCCCTCTCCGGGGGCGCGCCGGGACGAGAGGCGACCCGCTACGACCCGCCCGATCGGTGGGACCTGCCGCTGCCCCCGCTGAAGGAGGCCGCGCCCCTGCGGTACCGGCCGGTGTCCGAGAAGCTGCTGGAGCGGCTGCGCGACGAGGAATCGGCAGAGGCGGCGGCCACGGACGCGGTGCGAGCGGTGCTGGAGCTGCTGGGCCTGGCCGCGGGGACCGACCTCGAGGCCGTGACCGGCTTCGCCCTCGAGGCGCGCGAGTTCCTGATGGTCGAGCGACGGCTGGCCCTGCTCGTCGACCTGATCCGCAGCGTCCGCACCCCCCTCACGGCGGTGCCGGGGGCCTTCGAATCGTTCGTCGGCGCCTTCCTCGACGAAGACACCCTGCGGGCGCTGGTGCGCGGGCTTCCCGCGGACACGGCGCAGCTGCCTGCGCCACTGGCGGAAGTGCTCGAGGGGGCCCCGGGTGAGGTTGTGGGCCGTCTGGTGGATCTCCTGATCGCCGAGGGGACCGGGGCTCGCGCCCCGCTGCTGCGCCGTCTGGTGACCCACGCCTGCGGTCTCTCGACGGACATCATCGCCGCTCGTCTTCGCGACGCCGAGGGGCCGTCGAAGGTGGCACTGCTCCAGCTGCTCGCCGAAGTCGACCCTCCGGCCGCGCTTCACGCGGCCGAGGAGGCGTCCCGCTCTGACGACGGCGAGGTGCAGCTCGAAGCCTTGCGGTTGCTCCAGGCGGTGGAGTTCAGCCCCGAGACGGCCCGCTCGCTCCGTCACCTCGTGGAGTCGCCGGTCGAGCAGGTGCGTCTTGCCGCCTTGCCGGTGATGGCGGAACGCGGTGGCCCCCGCGTCACCAAGACCCTGGTCGCCCACGCGGAGAAGCGCGCGGAGTCACTGTCGACGGCGGAGTCGACGGCGACGGGGCGAGCCATCGCACGTTCGTCGCCGCGTGCGGCTCTCGACACGTTCCGGGGCTGGCTGGAGGCCAAGGCCGGGGGCCTTCTCGGACGGCTCGTGAAGATGCAGGCGCCGGCAACGCTGCAGCGGGTGGCACTGGCCGGCCTCGAGAGGATCGGGGGGCCCGAGGCGGACGAGCTGCTCGGCCTCCTGGCTGAGAAGGGGGAGGACGCGGTGGCGGCGGAGGCGTCCATGGCGATCGAGCGTCGACAGGCCGGCGGAGGAGACCAAGGTGGGTGAGCCCGCTCCCCCCGCCGACCTGGACGACCTGAGCCGGGCCCAGGAGGACCTGGCGCGGGCGCTCGGGCGGGCGCGGATCGGCGAGGACCGGGCCCTGGCCAACCTGGTGCGCGAGCTGGGCGAGCGGCTGGCCCACCTGCTGGCGGGCCTCCTACGCATGACCCAGCTTCACTCCCCGGACAATAGCGCCTTCAACCAGCCCGTGGAGGAGCTTCACCGCACGCTGGTGAAGCTGCACGACACCCTTGGAGCGGTGCACCTCGTGGCGGTGGAGGACCAGGTCTACGTGAACGACATCCGCATCCGCACCGGCGAGAAGGACACGGGGATCCACGAGCTGGGGGCGGAGCTGCTCCGGCACAACGTGGGCGGACTCACGTTTCACGAGCCTCTCGACGAGGCCGGCATCCGCGCCCTGGTGGGGCTCCTGGGCGGGGAGGGCGCTTCGGAGGAGCCGCGCACCGCTCTGCTTCGTGCTCTCGACACCGCCGGGGTGACGGGCCTCGAGCTCGTGGGGCGCCACCACTTCCGGATGGCCGGGGAGAGCGGACAGGATCTCGCCGCGCGCCACGACCTGATCCCGCGTGCCCTGACTGCGATCGACGAGGCCTACCAGAACCTCGCCGCGGGGCGGGTGCCCAATCCTCTGCCGCTTCGTCGTCTCGTCACCGAGCTGCTCGAGAGGAACCTCGCCGACGAGGAGCTGTGGGAGGACCCCCAGAGCGCCCCGGCCCTCGCGCGGCACCTGTTCCGCGTCGCCCATCTCTCGCTCCTCGTCGGCACCGCCGCGGGCCTTCCCCAGGACGTGCTGCAGGATCTCGGTGTGGCCGCCCTCTACCACGACTGCGGGTACGCCGCGGGCGGGCGGGCCGGCGCGCCCGACGTCGGCTTCGCGGAGCATCCGATGGCGGGGGCGCGCCTGCTGATGCGCCAGCGGGGCTTTCACGAGGCCAAGACGCGACGCGTGCTCACGGCCCTGCAACATCATCGAGAGGCGAGCGCGCAGCCGCGCCCCGGCCTCTTTGGTCGAATCGTGCGCATCGCCGAGGACTACGACACCCTGTCGCGTCGCACTGGGAAGCTCTCCCCGACGATGGCCCTCGCCGCCATGCTCAAGATGGCGGGAACGCTCTACGACCCGGTGCTCCTCCAGCTCCTCATCAACACCCTCGGCGCCTATCCCCCGGGGTCGCTCCTCCAGCTCGAGGACGGACGCATCGTCCGCTCGGTCGCTCCCGCCCCCGGGCCCGAGCGCTTCGCCACCCCGCTCGCGCGCTGCGTGAACCAGGCCGACGGCTCACCCGCCCCGCCCGACCACCCGCCGGTCGACCTCAAGGGGGCGGGACGCGTGCGAGTTCTGCGCGCCTCCGCCTGAGTCCTCTCGTCCTCGCGGGCGCTTCACGGCTTCGGCCGGCGGAGCACCGGCCGCCGGAGGTCAGCGTGACGCCGCCGTCCGAGGCGCCCCCCACGCTGGCAAGACGCAGCGCCTTCACGGTGAGGTCGAGTCGAGGGCGACAACCTCGTGAGCGTCGAGCCGCAGGGCGTGGCCGTCTCCGGCGGCGATCACCGGCTCGCCCTTGCCGAAGCCCGAGATGCCCGGTGCGTCCAGGCGTCGCCGGCGGGCTTCGCGCGGGAGGCCGGCCACGACGAGGTCCTGCGGGAGGGATGTGGCGTTGAAGAGGAAGACGCGGAGGCGCCGGTCGACCCGCACCGCGAGGGCGAGACACCGCCAGCCGTCGTCTGGTCTCGCCGCGATCACACGGGCCTCCGCCGACGACCCCGTGAGCTCAGCCAGATCGGCCAGCAGGTGCCCGACCGGGAACCGCCGATCACCCTTCGAGACCCCACCCGGGCCCCTGAGCTCGAAGAGGGTGAGGCGCGCGAAACCAGCCGCGGCGGCGGCAGCGACGAGGCCCAGGGTCCACCCGGCCGCGAAGGACGTCGCCTGCCGAGGATCGGTCGCGGGCCGGGGGCGGAGCGTTACCGGCGAGAGCGCGAGCGGGGTCCGTCCCGCAAATTCCCGGAGGGTCTCGGCGATCCACCCGAGGCTGTGCGTGTTCTCCACGAGGGTGGCGTCGTCGAGGGCGTGGACCTGTGGGGTGACGGGGAGGCTCACGAAGTCCAGCCCCGAGGCAGCGTCACGTCCCCGATTCAGCTCCGCAAAGAAGACGTCGGTGCCGCCCCCGAGAAGGGCCGGAGAGCGGTCCGCGTACGGCCGCGACAGGAGGATCTCGCGGGCACGTTGGGCCAGATCGGGTGTCGTCATCCTCGTGGCGGCGTCGAAGACCAGCCAGGCGTCGACCGGCGCACGCAGGCTCTCCGCGGCATCGGCCAGGGCTTTCAGCTCGTCCGCGGTCTTCTCGGCGGAGACGAAGGCTGCCAGCTCCAGCCGGGTCCCGCCGGCGCGCGCGGCGTCTGACCCCGCCGCCAGATCGTCGCGCCAGCCCGGCTCCGAGAGCCGGACGTCGACCCGCAGGTGGGCGGGAGCGAGCGCCCGCAGCGTTTCGATCCCTTTGGGCGGAACCGGGGAGGCCTCGAGGCCGAGGCCGACCCGCGGCATCGACCAGGACGTGCCCGGGTCGACCGCGACGCGAACGACGGCTTCCGAGAGCCACCCGCCGGAGGGCGTCTCCGGGGCCGGGGTCTTCACGTCCGCGCCGTGGAGGGTCACCGTGACCACCTGCCGGATCCGCTCACCTTTCCGGATCTCGACGGGGAGAGGCAGGGCCAGAGGGCCCGAGTAGGTCTTGAACGACGCGTCCGACCAGTTCCGCTGGTCCTCGGTCTCGAAGAGGTCGCCTTCGAAGCGCACCTCGGCCTCGATCCCCTGCGCCACCTCGTGACGCAGCGAGCGCACGTCGAGGAAGGGCTGGTGCGGCGACACCAGGCGCGGAAAGGCATCCGTGAGGACGCTGCCGTCGGTCTTTCCCTTCGTGCAGTCCCGGCCCGCACACTCCCTCGCCGGGTGGAGCACGCAGAGTCCGATGCGGTTTCGCAGGAAGGTCGAGCGGGCCACGCCGTCCATCTCGAACCGGATGGTGCCGTCTGCGCCTCCGTCGATGCGCCCCTCCCACTCGAACCAGAGCGGGCCCTCGCGGTGCCGCGCGTCGAAGCGCAGTCGGAAGGTGTCCGCGTCGGCATCAACCCGGACGTTCTCGAGCTCAGCGGGCACGGTCTCCCAGGTCGGGGGCCGCACCGCGACGTAGATCCCGCGGAGGACCTCGCGCCCGCCGAGCCGCAGCCACCTCAGCTCTCCACGGTCGAAGGCCAGGGTGAGAGGGCCCGCGCGAAGCGCGACGGGCTGACCGGGGTGGGCGGTCACGTTCGAGTCGTTCGCGGACTGGGTCCCCTCGTCAGCCATTTCTTGGACACGAGCCAGGCCGGATCGGACGACCGGGCGCGACCGGACGTTATCAGCGCAGCGGTCGACACTCAACCTGCGGAGGGAGTAGCCTGCCGGGGCCGACCGACACGGGGAGGGCGATCGATGAAGACTCCAGCGATCCTTCTTTGCGCGGCCGCCGCGGCCGCGGGCCCGGCGAGCGCTCCGGCCCAGGGACACCGCTCGGTGGACCAGATCATGCCCAGGCGGCAGGTCCACCTCGACTTCCACACCTCGGAGCACATCCCCGACGTGGGGGCACGCTTCGACAAGGCCCAGTTCCAGGAGGCGCTCCGGAGCGCGCGCCTGACCGCCATCAACATCTTTGCCAAGGGGCACCACGGCTGGTCGTACTACCCGAGCGAGGTGGGTCGCATCCACCCGAGCCTCGACTTCGATCTCCTCGGGGCGGAGCTGGAGGCGTGCCGCGAGATCAGGGTGGAGTGCCCGTTCTACTTCACCGTCGGCTGGTCGGTGCGAGACGCCGAGCTGCACCCGGAGTGGGTCGTCCGCCAGAAGGACGGCTCCTTTTCGGCCAGCAACTGGGACTTCTCAGCCGGGCCGGACGATCCGCGGCCCAGCTTCTCCTGGAAGCTGCTCTGCCCGTCGGGGGCGTACCACGAGCAGATCATGCGACAGGTAGGGGAGATCTGCCGGCGCTACGACGTGGCCGGCTTCTTCTTCGACATCTACCAGGTGAACCGCGGCTGCTGGTGCCACAACTGCCTCGCCCGGATGCGCCGGGACGGCGTCGACCCGAACGACACCGGGGCGGTGATCGGCAACTTCGCCCGCCAGTATCGCGATCACATGCAGGCCCTGCGTGACCTCGTGGCCCGCCATCACCCCGAGGCCACGATCTTCTTCAACGGCACGTCCACGATGCGCCGGCTCGAGAATCTCCGCTACCGCCTCTACGAGATGAACACCCACCAGGATCTCGAGGATTTGCCGACCACGTGGGGCGGCTACGACCGACTGCCGCTGGCCGCCAAGTTCTACCTCCACCGGGGCTGGCCGATCACGGCCATGAGCGGCAAGTTCCACACTGCCTGGGGCGAGTTCGGCGGCTTCAAGCACCCCGACGCGATGCGCTATGAGGCGGCGGCGATGATCTCAAGCGGCGCCGCCTGCAACTTCGGCGACCAGATGCACCCGTCCGGGGAGATGGACCTCGAGACCTACCGGCTGATCGGCGAGGCCTTCGAGTACGTGGAGCAGATCGAGGGCTACGGCCCGGGCGGGGTGCCCGCGTCGAGGCTCGGGCTGTGGCTCACGAACGACGAGGCCGCGGACCGCGGCGTCAGCAACATGCTTCTGGAGCTGCACGAGGACTTCGCGATCGCCGACGGGACGAACCTCGAGGACTTCGAGACGGTGATCGTGCCCGGGGCGCCGTCCTTGACGGACGAGGGCGCACGGGATCTCAACGCCTACGTCGCGGGTGGAGGGAAGCTGCTCGTGCTGGGCCGAGGTGCGTTGAACCAGGACGGATCAGGTTTGGCCCTCGATCTCGGTGTCCGGTACGTTGGCCCGGCGCGATACGTCAACGACTACACGGTCGTCGAAGACGCCCTCGGGGAGGACCTCGTCTCGAGCCCGTTCCTGAACTTCGAGGCGGCGGTGCGGGTGGAGCCCGAGGCCGGAACCGAGGTGTTGGCCGCGATCCGCGAGCCCTACTTCGACCGGACCTACACGACCTACTCCTCACACCAGAACACCCCCTTCCGCCTGGAGGACGCCCCTCACCCGGCCGTGACCCGCAAGGGCGGGGTCGTGTTCCTCGCCCACACGCTCGGGCGGCAGTATTTCGAGCACGGCCTGCGCCTCCACCGGCAGCTCTTCCACAACGCGCTGCGTCTGGTCTACGAGGAGCCGATGCTGGAGGTCGAGCTGCCCAGCGCGGGTCGCATCAATCTCCTCCACCAGCCGCGGCAACGTCGGTACGTCGTCCACCTTCTCTATGCGTCGCCGATCACGCGAGGCCGGGTGACGGTGATCGAGGACCTGCCGACGCTACACGACATCCCGGTCGCGGTGCGGCTGCCGGAGAAGGTGCGCCGGGTCTCCCTGGTCCCCGGTGGCCAGAGGCTGGCCTTCACGCGGCGCGGCGGGGTGCTGCGCGTCGTGGTTCCCGAGCTGACGATGCACCGGGCGGTGGTCTTCGAGTACTGACGGTCACGCGCGCTCGGGATGATGCGATGGCCTCATCGGCGCATGAGATTCTTCGGGCCACGGCCCCGCCGAGGGGCTCTGCTAAGGACCACGAAGCCCCGGGGCGCGCGGCGGGGGCGCTTCAGGGGCCCGGGCCGAAGCCGCGACGACCCTCTTCTCGTGGTCCTTTGCTCAAGGCACCCGGCTGATGCCGGTTCCCTGCTGCCAAGAAACAAGCATGCAAGTCCTTTGCTATCAACAGCGGTGTCCCGAGCTGTTTCTTTGCCTAGGCATCCGGCCAGGGCCGGTTCCCTGCTGCTAGGAATGACCGTCCATTGTTCCCACATCCGGCGCGCCGGTTGAGGCTCCTTCGTCGCTCACCTCACCAGGTTGAGGAAGAGGACGATTGCGCCCGCGTTCAGGAAGTCGATCAGGAACGCGCCGACGATCGGGACGATCAGGAACGCCCGGGGGGCGGGGCCGAACGACTCGACCAGCGCCTTCATGTTGGCCACCGCGGTGGGGGTCGCGCCCAGGCCGAAGCCGCAGTGACCGGCGGCCATGACCGCGGCGTCGAAGTCCCGCCCCATGACCCTGAAGGTCACGAAGGCGGCGAAGAGCGCCACCACCGCCACCTGGACCGAGAGGATCACCAGCATCGGGGCCGCGATGTGGGCGAGCTCGGCCAGGTTCAGGCTCATCATCGCGATGGCGAGAAAGACCCCGAGGCTCAGGGACGCGAGCGTGTCGACGACGTCCGTCCGGATCGCGCGGACGCCGACCAGCTCGAGCGCGTTGCGCACGGTGACCGCCACCAGCATCCCCCCCATGGTGACGGGGAAGGTCAGCCCCGCCTCCTGAAGGAAGTGGCTGACCCAGGTGCCCAGCTTGATGCAGAGCAGGAGGAGCAGCAGGTGCGGAAGGGCGCTTCGGCCGTAGCCGGCGAAGGTGCGAAGGTCCGGCAGGAAACCCGCCTCCGGGGTCGTCTCGACCACGGCGCCGGCCTCCGGGATCGCGCTCGGACGGAGGGCCCGCCGTCGGATCAGGGCCCCACCCACCGGTCCTCCCACGAGCCCGCCGGCGACGAGGCCGAAGGTGGCCGCGGCCATGCCGGCCACCACCGCCGTCTCCAGGCCGGCCGCCTCCAGGGCCGGGGCGAAACCCAGGGATGTCGCGTGTCCGCCGGTCATGCTGACGCTGCCGCACACCAGCCCCAGCTGCGGTGAGACACCCAGCAGCGCCGAAAGCGTCAGGCCGACGACGTTCTGGATCACGGCCAGCCCGCCGGCGAGCAGGAGAAAGACCGCGAGCGACAGGCTGCCCCGCCGGAGCAGACCCCAGCTCGCGTTCAGGCCGATGCAGGTGAAGAACGCGACCAGGAAGGGGAGGTTCACGTTCTTGGCCGGGGCGTCACGCCACTCAGGTTCGACGGTCACCAGCCACGTCCACCACCGGACGGCGGTGTCGAGATCGATGCGCGTCGGCATCCCCGCGAGGTTCGCGGCCAGGATGCCCAGCGACACAACGAGTCCCCCGACGACCGGAGCGGGGATGTTGAAGCGCGAGAGGAACCCGATCCTCTTCGCCAGCCTCTCGCCCAGCAGCAGGACCGGGACGGCCAGGAGGACGGAGAGCCAGGCGGGAAGGACCATCAACCGGCCGCGAACTCGACCGCCATCCCGCAGGCCTCCCTGGGGGGCACGACGACGCGATCGGTCGCCTCGTGTCTCACGCCCTTCGAGGCGAGGCACTCCGCCGTGCCTCGGATGTCCTGCGTCTCTACCGAGACGACCGTCAGGCCCGGCTGTCGGGACTCGGGCGGTGGCGGCAGCGACGGGAAGCGATGGGCAAAGGCCTCCGGCTCGAGGAGGGACAGGACGCCCCCGTCGTCGAGCTCGGCGCGGAGCTCACCCGCGGGCCGAGAGACCCGCTCGAAGAGCTGCTCCCACGCGGCGGCGACACCGTCGAGGTCGGAGGCCACCCCCACGAGGCCGCGGACGCGGCGGGCCCCGTTGGGGTGCTGGAGCCATTCGGGACGCCGGAGGCGCTCCGGCGTCAGGTGCTCGCAGATCACGACCGAACCGAGCCCCGGAGTCTCCGCCGGATCGAGGAAGGACAGCACGAAGCTCACGGGGATCGGGCCCTCCGGCAGCTCGAAGTCGCGCGTGAGTGGCTTCGCCGGCCGGGGGTGCAGTCCCGCCGCCACGAGCTGGTCGTGAGTGCTCTGCGCTCCGACCGTCCCGAGGGCCACGCCCATCAACCCCTCACCCTTCTCCAGGAAGCGATCGAGGCCGTGTGTCTCCTTGTGGGGGTCGATCAGGCCACGCAGCTCGATGTAGTCCCGGGCGAACTGGATGCACAAGTTGCCGGTGCCCCACTCGCGGTGACGTCCCCGTGGTGGCACGATGAAGCCGAGCCGCTCGTACGTCGCCCGGGCCGCGTCCATGTCGCGCACCGCGGCGACCGGGTGATCGATCCCGGTGATGCCGTGCTTCACGGTCCCTCCTCGTCATCCTCGGAGGCGAGGCGGGCCTCGACCCCGGCCCGCTCCTCCTGGAGCTTCATGTAGACGGCGTGGTCCTGGTCTCCCCAGCCGCGGGCGATCGCCTCCGACATCTCCTCCTCACACAAGGACGCGACCCGCATCGGCACGCCCCCGTCCCGCGCCACGTCGAGGGCGAGCCGGAGGTCCTTGAGAGCGGTGGTCATGAGGAACCGGGGCGCGAAATCCCCGCGAAAAAGCGTCACCGGCAGGGCGACCTGCAAGTCGTGGTTGCGGCCGATGCCCGACTTCTGGAAGAGCGTGATCATCCGGGTCGGGTCGACGCCGGCCTTGATGCCGGCGGTGAGGCTCTCGATGAGGGCGAGGTTGGCCCCGAAGACCGCGCAGTTGTGGAGGACCTTGCAGACGTTGCCGGTTCCGATGCCGCCGACGTGCAGCAGGGTCTCGGCGACCGCTTCGAGCACCGGCCGGGCCCGCTCCACGTCCCCCGCGTCGCCGCCGATCTGCACGGTGAGGCGGCGGCTCCGGGCCCCCGAGACACCGCCGCTCACCGGCGCGTCGAGCATGGTCGCGCCCGCGGCCTGCAGCTCCGCGTGCATTCGGCGCACAAGGGCCGGGGCGTTCGTCGTGAAGTCCACGAGCAGGGAGCCCGCGGCCATCGCGGCACCGAGCCCGTGTTCGCCGAAGAAGACGGCCTCCATCTCCGCGGGGCCGGGGACCGAGGTGCAGACGATCGTTGCCGCTCGGGCCACGTCGGCCGGCGAGTCGGCCCACGTGGCGCCCTTTTCGACGTGCCCTCGACCGGCCTCCCGGCGCACGTCGTGGACGAAGAGAGGGAATCCCGCGGCCAGGAGGTTGAGCGCCATCGGCCCCCCCATGTTTCCCAGCCCGATGAAGCCGACGGAGGATTTCGGAACAGCTGAGCTCACGAGAACGTCCTCCCTGTCTTCCGCACTGCAGCCCGCTACGCCCCCAGGCCGTAGGCCTCCCGGGCGTTGCCCGCGCACACCTTCTGGACCAGGGGCGCTCCCGCCCCCTTCTTTTCGAGGGCCAGGGCGGTTCGGGCCACGGCCAGATGGTCGGAGGCGTTTCCGCCGCAATCGCTGTCGATGATGATCCGCTCTCCGCCGTACTGAAGAACCAGGTCGGCGGCGATCTCCGGGGTCATCCCCCGCCAGGGCTGCACGGTGATCGCGGCCCAGGCGCCGGCATCCAGGGCCGTCTCGATGTTGGTCTCGTTGCAGTGGTCGATGACGATCCGGGACGGCGGCTGGCCGACCTCGTCGCCGAGAGCCAGAACCCTCTCCGTGAAGCTCCGCTTCTGGTCCGGTGGGTTCGGGACGTGGCAATCGACGACGACGCCGACCTCCCGGGCAATGTCGAACTGACGCTGGAGGATGCTCTCCTGTCGCTTGAGATCGGGACATGTCGGGGAGGCGGGCTCGAGCCCGACCTCGCCGATCGCGACGACACCCGGCTTCTTCAGGTACTCGGGAAGCACGCGGTAGAGGTCTTCAGGGTCGCCCTTGGGCGTGTAGACCATGCTGATGCCGACCATGCCGTAGAGCTCGATCCCGTTCTTCTCGCAGCGCGGGAACTGGACCTCCAGCAGGTGGTCCCACATCTCGACGATGACGTCGTGGGCGACCGGCTTGACTCCCCCCAGGAACAGCGGCGAGATCAGGGTCCGGATGCCGGCCATGGACATCTCTTCCAGGTTGGACCAGGTCAGGCAGTCGGTGTGCGTGTGCGCGTCGATCAGCTCCATCGGTGCTCCTCCCCGAACATGGCCATTCAGTCTAACGCTCCTCGGGGACCGGCTCGCGACACGTCCCGCCAAGAGGCCTCCCGAAGCGACGAGCGCCTCTATATACTGTCGCCGCCCGGCGTGGGCTTCGACCCCCGGTCAGGGTCCGGCCGGCCTGTCTTCGTCCACGGATCGAGAGGGAGTGACATGTTCGAGAAGCGTTTCGCTGGCAAGACCGCCGTGGTGACCGGAGGGGCCTCCGGCATCGGCAAGGCCATCGTCGAGCGCCTCGCGAAGGAGGGGGCTCACGCGGTCATCTTCGACGTCGACCAGAAGGCCATGGATGCTGCCGTCAGGGAGCTGAGTGCGTCCAATGTCGAGTCGTTGCGTGTGGACATCACCGACGAAGGGGCGGTGGCCGCGGCGATGGACACCGCCGCCAAGGGGCACGGTCGGCTCGACGTGGTCGTGAACTGCGCCGCGATCGTGGGCCCGACCGCGACCCCGATCACCGAGGTCGACTTCGACGACTTCGCCGAGGTCATCCGGGTCAACCTGAACGGGTCGTTTGTCATCACCAAGCAGGCGCTCGTGCACATGCGCAAGGCGAACACCGGGCGCATCCTTCTCTTCGCCTCCATGGCCGGCAAGGAGGGGAACGCGGGGATGTGCTGCTACTCCTCCTCCAAGGCCGGCGTCATGGGGCTCGTGAAGTCGGTGGGCAAGGAGTTCGCCGAGAGCGGGATCACGGTCAACGCGATCGCCCCAGCGGTGATCCGCACGCCGATGGTCGAGGCCACCCATCCCGACCAGGTCAAGTACATGACCGACAAGATCCCGGCGAAGCGTACGGGCACCCTGGAAGAGGCAGCCGCGATCGCCTGCTGGATCGTGTCGGACGAGGCCAGCTTCTGCACCGGCTTCACCTTCGACCTGAGCGGGGGGCGCGCGGTCTACTGACTCCTGACCCCGGAGATAGGGAAAGAGCGATGTCGACGAGAATCCGCTTCAGTGCCGAGGGCGTCGATCTCGTCGGGAAGCTCGACGACTCTCCGACGGCCCTCGCGCTCCGTGAGCGCCTCCCCGCGACCCTCCGCATGAGTCGCTGGGGCGACGAGTACTACGGCCGCATCGACACTGATCTGGGCGTCGGCGAGACGGAGGACGCCCGCGATGTGATGGAGGTGGGCGAGCTGGCCTACTGGCCGGTCGGCAACGCACTGTGCGTCTTCTTCGGCCCGACCCCGGCCAGCGAGGGCGACGAGCCCAGGGCCGCGTCCCCGGTGAATCCGATCGGCCGATTGGAGGGCCCGCTCGAGAAGCTGAAGGCGCTGCCTCCGGAGATCGAGGTTCGTGTCACGCCGATGGAGCCACGATAGGACGCCATGACCCCGACACTCGTCGTTCTGCTCGGCAGCTTCGTCGTCGTTCTCGGGGTGGAGCGAGCGCGGGGACACGGGAAGGATGCCGTCGGGCGGGCGGGGCGGATCGCCCTCGGAGGAGGTGAGCGAATGTGCGCGCTGCACATCGTCCTGGCCGGTTCTCTTGCCCCGCTCGTCCTGATCGGCGCACCGGCACACGCCGGCGATCGGACGGTCGAGGCGCCCCCAAACATCGTGCTGATCATCTCCGACGATCAGGGCTGGACGGACTACGGCTTCATGGGGCATCCGCACATCCGGACGCCCCGCCTCGACCGTCTGGCCCGGGAGGGCGTGCTCTTCCGGCGAGGCTACGTCCCGACCTCCCTGTGCCGCCCGGCGCTGATGACGCTCGTCACCGGGCACTACGCCCACACCCACGGGGTGACCGGCAACGACCCCTCACCGAAGTACGCCGACCCCGACTCCGAGCTCTACGGGCGGCGGCGTGCCCAGCTGATCTCGTCCATCGAACGCTTCGAGACGCTCCCCGCGCGCCTCGCCGAACGCGGCTACCTCTCCCACCAGAGCGGGAAGTGGTGGGAAGGCAGCTTTCGCCAGGGAGGATTCACCCACGGCATGACCCACGGCTTCCCCCAGCCGGGCGGGCGCCACGGGGACGTGGGTCTCGAGATCGGCCGCACGGGGATGACGCCCATCGAGAGCTTCGTCGACATGGCCCGGGGGCAAGGGAGGCCGTTCTTCCTGTGGTACGCGCCGTTCCTGCCCCACACGCCGCACAACCCGCCCCCGCGGCTCCTGGAAAGGTACCGAGCCGCCGATCGACCCCTCACGCTTGCCCGTTACGCGGCGATGTGCGAGTGGTTCGACGAGACCTGCGGCCAGCTGATCGACATCCTCGAGCGCCGCGGACTCCGGGACAACACCCTCGTCGTCTACGTGACGGACAACGGATGGATTCAGGATCGCGAGATGGACGGTTTCGCGCCGCGGTCCAAGCAGACGCCCTACGAAGGGGGCGTGCGCACGCCGATCATCTTCTCCTGGCCCGGACGCCTGGCCCCGCGGGAACGTCCGGAGCTGGTCAGCAGCATCGATCTCATGCCGACGATTCTGTCTGCCGCCGGCGCGCGCCCGATCGAGAACCTGCCGGGGCTGGATCTGTGGCCCCACCTGCGCGCCGGCACTCCCATCGCGCGGGAGGCCCTCTTCGGCGAAGGGTTTGCGCACGATATCGCGGACATCGAGGATCCGGAGGCTTCGCTGCTCTACCGCTGGCGCATCGAAGGGCCGTGGAAGCTGATCCTGACTTACGATGGCGAGGTCCATCGCTATCAGTCGACGCACCCGAGGAGGGAGAGGGGGCCGCAGCTCTTCGACCTGTCCGCCGACCCGCACGAGACGCGCGACGTAGCCGCCGAACACCCGGCCGTGGTCGCTCGGCTGGCCCAACGGATTCGCGAGTGGTACCCGCTCAGAGAGCGGAAAACACTCAGCACGTTGGAGTAGGTCTTCTTCCCGCACGGGCCGGGCTTGAGCGGTATGATCGACCCCCCGGATGGATGGGCGAGCGCGACGGAGGACCCTGGTGAGCAACTTGGTGGGTACGGAGGGTTTCCAAACGAGCCTGGAGGCCGTTCTCCCCTCTGAACGCGTGCTGACCCGTGTCCTCGACCGGCTCGCCTTCGCCAACGACGCGAGCGTCTACCGGAAGGTGCCACGTGCGGTCGTGCAACCCACGTCTGTCGAGGAGGTGCGGCAGCTCTTCCGCCTGAGCCACCGACAGCGCGTGCCGCTGACCTTCCGCGCCGCCGGCACCAGCCTGTCGGGGCAGGCCATCACGGACGGGATCCTGGTGGACGTGTCGCGCCACTGGCGCGCGGTAGAGGTCCTGGACGACGGGGCGGCAGTACGCGTCCAGCCGGGGGTCATCGCCGCCGCCGTGAACCGGCACCTGGCCCCGCACGGGGCGAAGATCGGGCCCGACCCCGCCTCGATCAACGCCTGCATGATGGGCGGCGTTCTCGCCAACAACTCCTCGGGCATGTGCTGCGGGGTGGAGCTCAACGCCTACCGCACCCTGTCGTCGATGCTCTGCGTGCTGCCGGACGGCACGGTCGTCGACTCTTCGGCGAAGGACGCCGAGGCGCGGTTCGCGTCCGAGGCGCCGGAGATCGCCCGGGGTCTCCTCGAGCTGAGAGACCGGGTCCTCGCCGACTCGGCCCTGTGCGACCGTATCCGCCGCAAGTACCGCATGAAGAACACCATGGGGTACTCGCTCAACACGTTCCTCGACCACGCGACTCCGGTGGCGATCCTCTCGCATCTCATGATCGGCTCCGAGGGCACCCTGGGCTTCATCGCCGAGGCGGTGCTCCGCACCGTGCCCGACTACCCGCTCAAGCACACCGGGTTGCTCTTCTTCCCCGACGTTCCGGCCGCGTGCTCGGCCATCGTGCCCCTCCGCGAGTCCGGGGCCCGGGCCCTGGAGCTGATGGACCGCGCGTCGCTGGCCGCGGTCGAGGGTCGCCCCGGCGTTCCCGAGAGCATCCCCGGCCTGCCTCCCACCGCGGCCGCCCTGCTCGTCGAGTACCAGGAGTCCGCGGAGTCGAACCTTGCCGACCGCGTGGCCGGCTGTCATGACCTCCTGCCGGGTCTGTCACTGCAGTCAGAACCCATCTTCACCCGCGAGCCGGGGCGTCAGGCGGACCTGTGGTCGGTGCGGAAGGGCCTGATCCCGTCGGTGGGGGCGAAGCGACAGCGCGGCACCTCGATGATCATCGAGGACGTCGTCTTCCCTCTCGAAGCCCTGGCCGAGGGCGTGCGGGAGCTGCAGGAGCTGTGCTCCTCGCACCACTACGACGATGCCATCGTCTTCGGCCACGCCCGCGACGGCAACCTCCACTTCGTGCTCAACCAGCGCTTCGGGGACGACGACGCCAGGAGGAGGTTCGACGCCTTCTTGCAGGAGCTGGGGAGCCTCGTCGCCGTGCGCTACGACGGCGCCCTCAAGGGCGAGCACAGCACCGGGCGCAACATGGCCCCGTTCCTGGAGCTCGAGTGGGGGCCCGAGGCTGTCGCGATCATGAAGCGGGTGAAGGCGCTGGTCGACCCCGAGGGCCTCCTCAATCCCGGGGTGCTGATCAACGACGACCCGCAGGCCCACATCAGCGACCTCAAGTCGCTCGAGCCGGTGGAGGAGGTGGTGGACCCGTGCATCGAGTGCGGGTTCTGCGAGCGGCTCTGCCCAAGCCGCGACCTCACCCGCACGCCGCGCCAGCGGATCGCGCTCCACCGCGAGATGACCCGGCTTCGCAGGGAAGAGCCCCGGTCGGAGACCCTGCGCGAGCTCGAGCGCGACTTTCAGCACTCGGGCCTCGACACCTGCGCCACCGACGGGATGTGCGCCACCGGCTGCCCGGTGGGCATCGACACCGGGCTTCTCGTCAAGCTCCTCCGAAACCAGGCCCACCCCGCGTGGCGGCGGAAGCTGGCCCGCGGCATGGCGCGCCGCTTCGGCGTCGTCGAGAGGGCGGCGCGGGGCGGGCTGCGGGTGGCGCACGTCGCGCGAGCGGTCCTGGGTGATCGCGGGGCCGCCGGGCTCGCCCGCGCGTCGCACGGGCGTCGGGCCTCGACCTGCCCGCTCGGTTTCCCCGATCTGCCCCGGGCCGCCCGCTCCTGCCCTGCCTCGGACCACGCGCGGAGGCGCCCGGGCCGTGTACCTCCCGTCCTGCGTGTCGCGGGTCTTCGGCCCGGCCGGGGCCGACCGTCCTCTCGCCGAGGTCGTCGTGACGGTCTGCGAGCGCGCCGGCGCGCCGGTGTGGATCCCGGACGGGGTCTCCGACCACTGCTGCGGGATGCCCTTCAGCTCCAAGGGGTACAAGGAGGCGGCGACGGCGGCGGCGAGCCGCCTCGTGGGGGCGCTCTGGGAGTGGAGCGACGAGGGTCGGCTGCCCGTCGTGCTGGACACCAGCCCGTGCGCCCACACCCTGCGGAACTGCGGGCCCGAGCTGGAGGCCGGCCTCCGGGAGCGGCACGAGCGGCTGGAGATGCTGGACGGGGTGGAGTACGCGGTGGAGCACGTCGTGCCCCACCTGGAGGCCCGCCTCCCAAAGGGCGCGGTGGCCCTCCACCCGGTGTGCTCGACGGTGAAGATGGGTCTCGACGGACTGCTCTCGAAGGTCGTCGAGCCGTTTTGCTCGGAGGCCGTCGTCCCGCCGGGCGCGGGATGCTGCGGCTTCGCGGGCGACCGCGGCTACCTCGTGCCCGAGCTGACTGCCTCGGCCACGTCCGCCGAGGCGCGGGAGATCGGCTCCGGCTCCTTCGACGGCTTCTACTCCTCGAGCCGCACCTGCGAGATCGGTCTCACGCGGGCAACCGGGAAGCCCTACCGGTCGTTCTGGTACCTGCTCGAGGAGGCGAGCCGGCTGGACGCGAGCGATCGCGCGCTCCGCTGAGCGTCGAACTCGCGTCTGTGATCGATCTGGCGGCGCTAGGCCTGCACCCGTTCCGCGACCGCGGCCTGGACGTCCGCGGTCGTGGCCGAGCCGCCGAGGTCCCGTGTCGAGGCCCGGCCCGCGGCCAGGGCGGCGCAGGCGGCTGAGTCGACACAGCGCGCCGCGTCCTCCTCTCCGAGGTGCTCCAGCATCATCGCGCCGGAGAGGATCGTGGCGAGGGGGTTCGCGAGACCCTGGCCAGCGATATCGGGAGCCGAGCCATGAACGGGCTCGAACATCGACGGCGCGGTGCGGGCCGGGTTCAGGTTGGCGCTCGCCGCGAGGCCCAGGCTACCCGTGATCGTTGCGCTCATGTCCGTCAGGATGTCTCCGAAGAGGTTCGAGGCCACCATGACATCGAACTGCTCCGGGCGGCGAATGAGGTCCATGCAGGCGGCGTCCACGAGTAGCGACTCGGTCCGCACCTCGGGGAACTCCGGCGCCACGCCCGCGAAGACGCGATCCCAGAAGGCCATGCTGAACCCCTGGGCGTTGGATTTCGTGACGGAGGTCACGAGCTTCTTGCCACCTCGTCGCCGGGCCAGCTCGAACGCGAACCGGATGACGCGCTCCGTGCCCCGCCGGGTGAACACTCCGGTCTGCATGGCCACCTCGTGAGGGGTGTCCGGATAGAGCAGGCCGCCGACCTGGGAGTACTCCCCCTCGGTGTTCTCCCGCACGACGACCAGGTCGATGTCGCCGGCGGCTTTTCCCGCGAGAGGCGAAGACACACCCTCGAGCAGGCGGGAGGGGCGGACGCAGGCGTACTGGTCGAAGCCCCGCCGGATCGGCAGGAGGAGCCCGTTCAGGGTGATGTGGTCCTGGATCTTCGGGTGGCCCACGGCGCCCAGAAAGATGGCGTCGAAGGGACGAAGGTGCTCGAGTCCGTCGTCGTCCATCATCCGTCCGTGCTCGAGGTAGTACTCCGAGCCCCAGGGGAACTCCTCGGTCTCCAGGATGAAGCCGAAGCGCTCGGCCGCCGCGTTCAGCACCACCAGGGCCGCGGGCACGACCTCGCGACCGATCCCGTCGCCGGGAATGACGGCGATTCGATGGGCTCTCTCGTCTCGATTCACCACAGTCCTCTCCACCTTCACCGTGGAACCCTCGGACGTGACCCCGAGGCCGCCGGCCCCCTGGTCGCGTTGAACAGCGAAGGCCAGGAGTCCGGTGCGCCTTTGGCCGAGGCGACCAGGCCGGGGGACCGTCGTAACATATGAACCCTACGGCTCATTTCACCCGGGGCCGGTCACGGCCCACTATCAGCGGGTCCCGATTCTGACTGTCGCAGAGGAGGATGTCATGAAGGAGATCACGGAGAAAGCCGGCCTCTCCCGCCGCTCGTTCGTAGGCTCGGGGGTCGCGGCGACCCTGGGGGCGGCAGCCGGGGCCGCCATCGCCTCTGGTGGAGACAAATCGGCAACGATGGAATCCAAGGGTGGGCCCTACAACCCCCGGACCAAGGACGCGATGCCGACTCGCAATCTGGGGCGAACCGGGTATCAGGTCGGGATCTTCAGCCTCGGTGGGCAGGCCAAGCTCGAGCGCACCTTCGCCGCCGAAGAGTCAGTGGAGATCGTCAACCGCGCCCTCGACCTCGGTGTCAATTACATCGATTCGGCCGCGCGCTACGGCCAGGACGAGAACTGGGACAGCGTCCCGGGAACCAGCGAGCGCAACATCGGCCAGGTCATGAAGCACCGGCGGTCCGAGGTCTTCCTGGCCTCGAAGACCCACGAGCGTGGCTACGACGGCTCCATGCGGCTGCTGGAGACGAGCCTCAAGAACCTGCAGACCGACCACCTGGATCTGTGGCAGCTCCACAACGTCAAGCGCCAGGACGATCTGGACAAGATCTTCGCCAAGGATGGCGCCATCAAGGCCCTGGAGAAGGCCCGCAGCGAAGGCATGGTGCGGCACCTGGGCGTGACCGGTCACTACGAGCCTCTGGTTCTCGTCCAGGCGCTGGAGCGCTACGACTTCGACACCATCCTCATGGTGGTCAGCGCGGCGGACCCGAACTACCTGAGCTTCAAGGATCACCTGCTCCCGGTGGCGCTGGCCAAGGGAGTGGGCGTCATCGCCATGAAGCTCGCGGCCCGGGGTCGCTTGATCTCGGACTGGACCCCGCCGCCCCTCGAGGAGCAGCGGGAGGGCATGAAGACGCCGCTTCGCCGGGACCATCACCATGCAGGAGTCGCTCCACTACACGTGCACCCAGCCGGTGAGCACCTGCATCGTCGGGGTGGACGACGTCGAGCAGCTGGAGAAGAACGTCCAGTGGGCGTCGGAGTTCGTCCCGCTCCCTCCGGAGAAGATGACGGAGCTGGAGCGGCGGACGCTGCCGATCGTGCGCCAGGCCCTCTACTTCCGACGCTGGGACATGGGAACCTAGGGCCAGCCGTCGGTCGGCGACTCAGTACTACTTCTTCGGTACCGCTCCGACCTCGATGCCGGCCAGGCGCTCGAGAGCCTTGACGAGGGCGTGGTTGCCCTCGCCTCCCAAGCCATCCGCCTGCAGCGTCCGGTAGAGGTTGAAGATCAGGCTCGTCCCGACCACCGGGACGCCCAGCTGGTCGGCGGCCTCGATCACCAGGCGCAGGTCTTTCTGTTGGAGGTCGATGGTGAAGCCGGGACGCCAGTCCCGCTTGACGACCTGGGGCCCGCGGAACTGGAGCATCCAGCTCCCGGCCGCCCCGGGGACGACCGCTTCGAGCGTCTTCTCGAGGTCGAGGCCGCCGGCCTGGGCGAACAGGAGCGCCTCGCTCACCGCCAGCGCGTTCACCACGACGAGGATCTGGTTGACGAGCTTGACCTTCTGGCCCGATCCGAGGGGTCCGACGTGGGTGATCGCCTTGCCCATGGCCTGGAAGAGCGGCATCGCCCTCTCGACCTGGGCCGCCTCCCCCCCACCATGATGCTCAGCGTGCCCTTGGCCGCGCCTTCGCTGCCGCCGCTGATGGGGGCGTCGAGCATCCGGACGTCCTTCTCGGCCAGACGCTTCCCCATCTCCACCGTGGCCTGGGGGCTGATCGTGCTCATGTCGATCACCAGGGAGCCGGGCCGGACGCCTTCGATGACGCCACGCTCCCCGAGAACGACCTTCTCCACGTCGGGGGTGTCGCTGACGCAGATGATGATGACGTCGCTCGCGGCGGCGAGGGCCGCGGGGTCCTCGGCCACCTCGAAGCCCTCGGCGACGTATCTCGTCGAGCCGGCGGCGCGTGCGGTTCCAGACCAGGGGCTTGAGACCCGCCTTGGCGAGGTTCCGCACCATCCCGCCCCCCATGATGCCGATGCCGATGAAGCCCACCGTCTCGCTCAAGATCGCCTCCTTCCGAAGAGAGCCTGCCCCCGCTTCATCAGCTCTGCGCCGCCCAGACTTTCCCCGCCGCGGCGAGGGCGGCGCCGCGGTCGAGGCCCACGCCGAGGTCGCTGAGGATGGTCTCGAGCGCGGCGAGCACCAGCGTCACGTTGCGCCGGGTGCACGAGCTGCCCATGAGACCGATCCTCCAGGCCTTGCCCTTGAACGGCCCGAGACCGGCACCGATCTCGATGCCGTACTCCCCGAGCAGGCGGCGGCGGACGATCGCATCGTCCGCGCCGTCCGGCACGTGAACCGCGTTGAGGTTGGGCAACGAGTGGGCCGGGATGTAGCGGAGCCCCATGGCTTCGAGCCCTCCGCGCAGGGCGGCGTGGTTCCGAAGGTGACGGGCGAAGCGCTCCTCCAGGCCTTCCTCGACGACGATGCGAAGCGCCTCGTACAGCGCGTAGGACATGTTGATCGGCGCGGTGTGATGGTAGACGCGATTCTCCCCCCAGTACTTCGAGATCATCGACAGGTCGAGGTACCAGGTCTGGACCTTGGTCTTCCGCCCGTTGAGCACCTCGAAGGCGGCGGGGGACAAGGTCACCGGGGCCAGTCCCGGCGGGCAGGACAGGCACTTCTGCGTGCCGCTGTAGCAGGCGTCGATCGCCCACTCGTCCACCTTCAGCTCGACGCCGCCCAGCGAGGTGACCGCGTCGACGAGGAGCAGGGCGCCGGCCTCGTGAACGAGGCGGGAGATGTCCTCGAGGGGTTGGTGCGCCCCGGTGGACGTCTCGGCATGGACGATGCCGACGACCTTCGTCTCGGGGTGGTCGGCCAGCGCCTTGGCGATGGCGTCGGCCTCGATGATCTCGCCCCACGGGGCCTCGACCTTGTGGACCGTCGCCCCGCAGCGTTCGGCGACGTCGACCATCCGCGTGCCGAAGACGCCGTTGACGCAGACGATCATCTCGTCGCCCGGCTCGATGAGATTGGCGACGCACGTCTCCATTCCGCTCGAGCCGGTGCCGGGCATGGCCACCGTGAGCTCGTTGGTGGTCTTGAAGACGTGCCTCAGCAACGCGCGGGTGTCGTCCATGATGCGCAGGTACTCCGGATCGAGGTGGCCGATGGTCGGCTCGGCCATCGCCTGAAGCACGCGCGAGGGGACATCGCTCGGACCGGGCCCCAGCAGCACGCGGCGGGGCGGGTCGAGAGGAGGGGCGGTGATGGTCGTCATTTCTCTCGCCTCCTGGGCTCTGGGTAACCGCCGGCGGTGGATCCGGCCTTCAGGCATCCACGGCCACTCGCCGGCGGAGGACACACTATGGCCGAGGGGTGACGCGCGTCAACCCAGGGCGGTCCGGGTACGCGAGCTCGCCCCGGGGTCCTGAGCTCCGGGACCCCGTGAGAGAATCCCGACGGCGCTCGCACGCCCCACGCGGAGGGAGGCGGGCCATGCGGCTCGGCATCGGCAGCTACACGTACACGTGGGCCCTGGGGGTTCCCGGGCACCTTCCGGAGAACCCCATGACCGCGGCCGACCTCGTCAAGAAGGCGAACGCGGCCGGGCTCCGGTGCGTGCAGATCGCGGACAACCTGCCCCTCGAGCAGCTCACGACGGAGGAGCGGCACGAGCTGGCGGCGCTGGCCGAAGGCCGCCGGGTGGCGATCGAGGTCGGCGCCCGACGAATGACGCCCGACCACCTCGGCCGCCTGATCGACGTGGCCGCATTCTTCGGCTCCCACACGCTTCGGTTCGTGATCGACGGCCCCGGCTACGAGCCCTCGGTGGACGACGTGGTGACGGTCGTCCGTGAGGCCCTCCCCCGGCTGCGTGAGGCCGGGGTGCGCCTGGCCATCGAGAACCACGACCGGCTTCTTGCCGAGGAGCTCCGCGAGATCGTGAGGCGGACCGACGAGGAGCACGTCGGCATCTGCCTCGACTCCGTGAACTCGATGGGAGCCGGCGAGGCGGTCCGCGAGGTCGTGCAGACCCTCGCTCCCTGGACCTTCAACCTCCATCTGAAGGATTTCGCCGTGCGGCGGATCTCGCACATGATGGGCTTCGTCGTCGAGGGAACCCCCGCCGGCCAGGGGATGCTGGACATCCCGTGGCTGCTCGAAGAGGTGCGAAGCCACGGCCGCTGTGAGAGCGCCATCCTCGAGCTCTGGACACCGCCCGAGAGCGACCCCGCGAAGACGATCGCGAAGGAGGCCCGCTGGGCGGAGGACAGCCTCCGGTACTTGAAGCCGCTCTTCGCCTGAGACGCCCTGGGCAGCGCAACAAGCTGACAGGCCGGACGCGACGTGTGCGTCCGAACCGCTGCTTTGGACGAGCCCGTGGGCCGGAAGGTCGGGTGTGTCCCGACGGGATCAGGGGAGATTGAGCCGCCAGACCGCGAAGTTGAGCACGCCGGCAAAGACGACCCACGCGAGGTAGGGCACGAGCAAGAGGGCGGCCCGCCGCCTCACCCGATAGAAAGCGACGATCGTCGCCACGATGGCGATCGTCAGCGCCACGATGTCGAAGAAGGCCCAGTCCGGCCGCCGGCGGGCGAAGAAGAGCCACGGCCAGGCGGCGTTGAGGGCGAGCTGCAGCAGGAAGAGCAGGACCGCGATGCGGGACCGGCCCTCTCTCCAGACCGTCCAGCCCGAAACCGCAATCAGGGGATACAGGAGTGTCCAGACCGGGCCGAACACCCACCCGGGCGGCGTCCACGGCGGCTTGGCCAGCGCGGCGTACCACTCCCGGATGGCCGGCGCCGTGACCATGCCGCCGGAGACCGAAACCCCGAAGGAGAGCAGGACAAAAGCGACGAGGCCCAGCACGTCACGGATCGCGGGCACCTTCACGGTCGATATGTGGGGACGTCTCAAGGGCTCCTCGACCGACCATTGTTCGTCGAAAGCGTGGCGAAATCCAGGTCCAGGGCGCGCATCGATGTAGAGGCTGAGTAAGATGGAGGATACGCCAGTTCTCGTGTGGAGGGAGGCTGCCGGAAATGCACGATCCCCGGGTCCCCGAGACGCTCGAAGGGTGGAGCGTTCTTCATCAGTTGTTTCGCATCCGCTGGAGCGAGTGGCAGGAGCTTCCGGCGTCGGAGCGCGCGACCTGTGCCGCCGAGGCGACGCAGGCGCTGGGCCGCATGCGGCGGGAGGAAGACGGCGCCACCGTCCCGGTCACCATGCTCGGTCACAAGGGCGACCTCCTGCTCATCCACTTCCGGCGCGGTTTCGAAGCGCTTCAGGCGGCCCAGCTCGCGGTGGCGCGTCTCGGTCTCGCCCGCTTCCTCGAGCCCACCACGTCGTTCGTCTCGGTGGTGGAGCTGGGCCTCTACGAGATGACCGGCCGCATCCACCAACGTCTCGCCGAGCAGGGTCTGAAGGGGGGATCCGAGGAGTTCGAGACCGCCTTCGACGCCGAGATGAAGGAGCAGGAGAAGCGCGTCTCGGGGCGGCTCTGGCTGGACGTTCCGGCCCGGCGCCACGTCTGCTTCTACCCGATGAACAAGCATCGCGGCGAGGCGAAGAACTGGTACGCGGAGCCTTTCGAGGCGCGCGCGAAGATGATGCTCGAGCACGGGAAGATCGGACGACGCTACGCGGGCCAGGTGACGCAGATCATCTCGGGCGCCATCGGCTTCGACGACTGGGAGTGGGGGGTCGATCTCTTCGCCGACGACCCGCTGGTCTTCAAGAAGCTCATCTACGAGATGCGCTTCGACGAGGCGTCGGTCTGGTACGGGGAGTTCGGGCCGTTCTACACGGGACTGCAGTTTTCGTTCTCCGAGCTCCCGAAGTACCTGGCCGGAGAGGTCCCGGGGCTCCACCCCCCCGAGTGAGGTCATCGGGGACCCAGGCCCCGCCGCCCCGGGTCGGGCTAGACTGGTAGGATCGGGGGCAGCGGGGATCTCATGCGTGGGTTGGCGGGCGTTCGTGCGGCTGTCGTCGGGCTGACCGTCGCGGTCTTCGGGGGATGTGGCGGTGACAGCGGCACCGCTCCCCCCCATTCTCCAACACCGTCTCCGCCCCCGGCGTCGTGCGCGGCCGGGGAGCCGGTCTCCGGGGTCCCGACACTCGGGGCGCGCCTCGTCGCCTCGGGCTTTCGAAGCCCGCTCGACCTGCAGTCGGCCCCCGGGGACCGCGAGCGGCTCTACGTGGCCGAGCAGGGCGGGCGCATCCACGTGATCCGGAACGGACAAACGCAGCCGACACCCTTTCTCGACATCGCCGACCGGATCCGCGCCGGGGGAGAGCGGGGCTTGCTGGGTCTGGCGTTTCACCCCAGCTTCTCGTCCAACCGGCGTTTCTACGTGAACTACACGAACCGCTCCGGCGACACCCACGTCGCCGAGTTCCGGGCGGTCTCCGCGGACCAGGCGGACGCGGCCACGGAGCGCGTGCTCCTCGTCGTGCCGCAGCCCTTCTCGAACCACAACGGTGGCGCGGTGGCTTTCGGGAATGACGGCTTCCTCTACGTCGCGCTCGGAGACGGCGGTTCGGGAGGCGATCCCCTCGGGGCCGGACAGGACCTCGGCACGTTCCTCGGCAAGATCCTGAGAATCGACGTGGACTCGGGCGCGCCCTATGCGGTGCCGAGCGACAACCCGCTCGTGTCCACCGGGGGGGCCCTTCCGGAGATCTGGGCGTACGGCCTGCGCAACCCGTTCCGGATGTCCTTCGACCGTGCGACTGGCGATCTCTACATCGGCGACGTCGGCCAGAGCCGACTCGAAGAGATCGACGTCGGTTTCGCCTCGCGGCGAGGGGGGGAGAACTACGGGTGGAACGTCACCGAAGGCACGCTCTGCTTTGAACCCGCAAGCGGCTGTGACATGTCGGGCCTCACGATGCCCGTCCTCGAGTACGGCCACGGCGAGGGCTGCTCGGTGACGGGCGGCGTCGTCTATGCGGGTTGTCGGATGCCGGATCTCGTCGGAACGTACTTCTACGGCGACTTCTGCTCCGCGTTCGTGCGCTCCTTCCGGCTCGTGAGCGGCGCGGTGACCGAGGCTCGTGACTGGACGGCCGGCTTCGAGGGCATCGGCGCCGTCTCGAGCTTCGGCACCGACGGCGACGGAGAGATCTACGTCGTGGACTACGACGGCGAGGTGTACCGGCTCGAGCCCCGGAGCTGAGGCCCCGGGTCTCCGGGGCGTGGCGCTCTGGCACCGGGTCAGCGACCGGCTCGAGGCAGCTTCCGCGGGCAGGCAACAGCGAGTAGGATCTCGCCGTCCTCGGTGGCGGCGGTCCGGCTCGAGCGCGGTTCGCCGCCGTATGATGGAGGGCAATCCTGGCACGTAGCGGAGGAACTCCTCCCGGAAAGGCGACCTTGATGGAACTCGACGGTCTCTTCTCGAACCACGTCGCGCGCCTGCAGGCGGAGACGGAGAAGGCGCTCGGCGAAGCTGGCCTCGACTCGCTCGTCCTCTCGAGCGGGGTGCCGTTCACGTTCTTCGCCGATGACCGCGACGCGCCCTTCGAGCCGATCCCCCACTTCGCCCACTGGTGTCCCCTGACCGGGCCGCGGCACATCCTGCACGTGGTGCCGGGGCGCCGGCCCCGGGTCATCCGCTACGCCCCCGCGGACTACTGGTACGAGCAGGGCGGGGTCACGGAGGACTTCTGGCTCCCGGCCCTGGATCTCGAGGAGGCGGGCACGCTCGAGGCGGTCTGGGAGCGTCTGGGCCAGCCGAAGCGGGCGGCCTACGTCGGAGACGAGACGGAGCGGGCCCGCGCCGCCGGCCTCGCCCCCAACCCGAGGGAGCTCGTCTCGCGTCTCGACTGGGTGCGCAGCTACAAGGACGACTACGAGATCCACTGCCTGGAGCAGGCGACGGAGCTCGGCGCCCGCGGTCACCGCGCCGCCCGCGAGGCCTTCGCGGCGGGGGCCTCGGAGCTGGAGATCCACCAGGCCTTCGTGCGCGGGGTGGGCACGACCGAGGCGAAGCTCCCGTACACAACGATCGTGGCCCTCGACGAGAAGGGGGCGACGCTTCACTACGAGAGCAAGCGCAGCGTCGGCAGCGGGAGCGTCCTGCTCCTGGACGCCGGGGCCCAGGTGCACCGCTACGCCTCCGACATCACCCGGACGACGACGGCCGCCTCCTGCAACCCCCGCCTGGCCGAGATCGCCGCGGCGATGGACGTTCTGGAGCAGGAGCTCGTCCGCGCGAGCGCGCCCGGCCGCCCCTACCTCGAGGTCCACCTCGACGCGCACCGTGGCATCGCGCGGATCCTGAGCGAGCACGGCCTCGTGAAGGCGACCGCAGAGGAGGCCTTCGAGAAGGGGCTCACCCACCCCTTCTTCCCGCACGGGATCGGACACCATCTCGGCATCCAGGTCCACGACGTGGCGGGCCGGCAGGCCGACCCGGAGGGGACATCCGCGCCTCCGCCGAAGGAGCACCCGTTCCTCCGCAACACGCGGACCATCGAGCCCGGCCACGTCTTCACCATCGAGCCCGGGCTGTACTTCATCCCGATGCTGCTGCGCCCGGTCCGCCGCGGCTCCGACGCGTCCGCGTTCGACTGGCAGACGATCGACGCCCTGACGCCTCTGGGTGGGGTCCGGGTCGAGGACAACGTGGTCGTCACGGACTCCGGCCCCCGCAACCTGACAAGGGAGTACCTGGCGGACTGAGCGCCCCGGAAAGCCCGCGCGCCCCCGCGACCCGCGTGCCACAGGGTCGTGTGATTCTCGACCACGCGGAACCTCGCGGAGGCTCGGCGTGCACCCCGTCTGCGGGCCCCACAGCTTCGAAGTGGAGCAGGGTCCTCGCCGGGGCCCCCGCCCGCCGAGCCTTTCGCCGCTTGGCCTTGGATATCCACACGACCTCGGCTACGTGGCAATCACCGACGGAGTCGGCGCAGGAAGGCGTGCGTCGAGAAGCGGATGAAGAGGGCCTGGTCTCCCTCGGCGTCCTCGAAACGGGCGGCGGCCTGTCGCATCGCCCGAACCGTCGGAGGGCCTTGGGCGTCCAGGAGCTCGATCGCCCGGCAGGCGAGGAGGGCGGCGTCGAGGTCGTCGCTCTTCAGCTCCTCCCGCAGGACGCGAAACGCCGCGTCGAGATCGTCAGGGCCCGGGTCCTCCTCTTCGGCGTCGTCCCTGCGGGCGTGACGGGCCAGTGCGGCGGCGGCGGCGATGCGGACGACCGCCGCTTCGTCCGAGAGCGCCGCGGTGAGAGCCTTCCGCGATGTCTCTGAAGACCGCTCAGACGCCTGGAGCCCGACCGCGGCCCAATAGCGCACCGCGGCGTCGGGATCACCGAGAAGCTCCGTCTGCTCCTCCAGCGCGTCCCCGCGGCCGACGAGGGCGGCGGCGCCCGTGATGCGCGCCTGCGGGTACGCGTCGTCCTTCCGGGCGATCGCGTACGGGGTGCTCTCCCCAGTGCCGATTCGGGCCCAGGCCTCGGCCTCGGGCAGAAAGCCCACGTCGTGGGTGTCACGGATCCAGCGCGTCAGCTCGCGGCGCATCGCGCTCAGGGCGTCCCGGTGCTCTTCCGAGTAGACGAGGTTCCGGAGCTGCTGTGGATCCTCCCGGACCGCGTACAGCTCCTCGCGGGGCCGCACCGGTCCCGCGTAGTCGAGCGCCGGGCCCTCCAGGCGTCCCGCGCGCGCCAGGCGCTCGATCTCCCGCCGAATCTCCGCCTGGTCCGAGTACGCGCTCGGCTGGTTGTAGGAGAGGTGCGGCATGTAGGTGCGGATGTAGAGGTAGTCCCGCGTGCGGACGGAGCGGGCGAGATCGTAGGCCTCGTCGATCCGATCCCGGGCCCCGAAGACGTGGGTCCTCGGCTCCCCCTGCGCGATCCCGAGGAACGCCGTCCCCTGCATGTGCCCGGGAATCTCGAGGCCGAGCAGGCTGAGCATGGTCGGCGGGAAATCGACGAAGCTCACCAGACGGTCCAGGGTCGCGCCGGGAGCGGCCGGAGCGAGGTGCTGGAACTTCTCCGGGAAGCGGATCAGGAGGGGCACGTTCATCCCAGAATCCTGCAGCACCCTCTTGTGCCTGGGCAGTCCCGCCCCGTGGTCGGAGTAGAAGAAGACGATCGTGTCCTCGGCCAGCCCGTCCTCCTCGAGCTCGGCCAGGATACGGCCGACGTTTGCGTCCATCGCGGTGATGCAGTCGTAGTACCGCGCGATGGTCTTCCGCACGACGGGAGTGTCCGGGTAGTACGGGGGCACCGGTGCCCCGCCGGGGTCGTGGATCTCGTCGGCGGTCAAACGGCTCTGGACCTTCTCCTGGAACTCCTCGTGGCTCCACGACATCGACCGCGACTGGTGGGTGACGAGGTCGTTGAAGACCGCGAAGAACGGCTGGCCTTCGGCGCGGCCGCGCCAGTGTGCGGTCTCGCTGCTCTCGTCCCAGGACTCCTCGATCAGGCGCCCCGCGTCGGCGGTGTTGTAGTCGGTCTTGACGTTGTTGGTCGTGTAGTAGCCCGCGGCCCGCAGGAAGGACGGAAAGCCCGGGATCGAGTCGGGGATCGGGAAGCGGGACCGGAGGCGCTGGGTCCCGAGGCTCGTGGCGTAGACCCCGGTGATCAGGGTCGAGCGGGACGGCGAGCACACCGGCGCGGTGGCGAAGGCGTTCGTGTAGCGGACGCTCTCGGCGGCGAGCCGGTCCAGGTGCGGCGTGCGGGCGTACTCGTCCCCCCAGGCCCCGAGGGTCGGGCTCATGTCCTCGACGGTGATCCAGAGGATGTTCGGGCGCTGCGGCTCGGACGTGCACGCGGAGAGCAGGAGAAGGGCGGCGATGGCCAGGCCGGTGCCGCGGGCGGTCATCGGTTCAGTTCTCCTCTCCCGGTGGGGTGTCGCGACTCGCGGCGTTCGCCGGGGTCTCGAGACGGAACACGTCGGGACGCGCGTAGTGGCCGGCGACATCGAGCAGCTGCCGGCTCTCGGTGACGAGGTCGAGGTCGATCACGGCGGTCAGGATCCCCTCGCGCCCGTAGAGGGGCTCGGCCAGGTACGACCCGTCCGGGCCCACTATGGCGCTGCCGCCGCGGCACAGGACCTCCGGCGCCCGGGCCAGCGCATCCTTCAGCTCGAAGTCATCCGGGTAGTCGGCCCGCGTCACGTACTGGTTGCAGGCCACGACGAAGACACGCCCTTCGAGGGCGATGTGACGGAGGGTCGCCTGCCATCCGTCGCTCGCGTCGGCGGTGGGTGCGAGGTGGATCCGCTCCCCCGACTCGTAGAGCGAGAAGCGCGCGAGCGGCATGTAGTTCTCCCAGCACACGAGCTGGCCCACCGGGCCGAACTCGGTGGGAACCGCGCGCGGCACCTCGGCCGGTCCGGGGCCCCAGACCATCCGCTCGTCGTGGGTCGGTACGAGCTTGCGGCGCACCTGGCGCAGCTCCCCGTCCGGGCCGAAGAGGAGCAGCGTGCAGTGAAGGGTGCCGGTGGCGGTGCGCTCGTTGACGCCGACGCACAGCCACGCCTTGGCCTTGCGGGCCGCCCGGCCGACCCTCTCCGTGGCCGCAGACGGCACCTCCACGGAGTTCGCGGCGAGGCGGCGGAACGCGGGACCGGCACCCGGGTCGGAGAAGCCGCCGAAGACCGGCCCGAAGACCGGAGACGCCGGGTAGGCCGGTACGAACGCCTCGGGAAGCACGATGAGCCGGGCCCCGAGGTCGGCCGTCTCGGCGACGAGCCGCTCCAGCTTCTCGAGGGTGGCGCCCCGATCCAGCACGACCGGCGCCGCCTGGACCGCCGCCACCTTCACGCGTGGGCTGCCCTCGGCCATGTCCCCTCCGTCGTCCGTTCCGATGTCCAGGCCGCAGAGCGTACACGAGACGGGGGGCGCCCGACACCGCCCGCCGGAGGTGCGACGGGCTCAGCTCCCGGCGGCGGCGCGGAGATCGGCGACGAGCTCGTCCGGAGTCCAGTCGTTGCCCCGGTGCAGGCGATGGAGCTTCCCCTCGGTGTCGATGACCGCCGTGCGCAGGTTGTGGGTGAACGAGCGACTCTCCTCGACGTAGTCGAGACCCAGCGTGTCGCCCAGGGTCCGGATGGCGTCCTCGGTCCCGCTCGCGAGCTCCCAATGCGTGAAGGGGGGCTCCGTCTTCTGGAAGGGCGTCCCGAACGCACGGAGAATCTCGGGGGTGTCGTGCTCCGTGTCGAAGCTGACCGTCAGGAGGTGCGTCCGTGCGCGCAGCCTCTCGTCCGCGATCAGCGTGGCGTGAGCAGCGGCGAAGTTCTTCATCATCAGCGGGCAGTAGTCAGGGAGTGGGCACCGCGTGAAGATGAAGGTCAACGCGAGGGTCCGGCCGCGGTAGTCGGAGAGGCGGACCGCCTCGCCGTCCTGGTTGACGAGGGTGACCTCCGGCAGCTCGTGGCCCGCGTGGGGCTCGTGGGCCTGCGGCCGCGCCGGGGCGTTCGGGTCGGGCGTGCCCTTCTTGACGACCACGAGGTCCTCGAGCCAGTAGCGCGAGTCGGGCACGACGAGCCGCGCCGTCACCTCGTCGCCGGGCGAGACGCTCTCCAGGAGCGCCGCGTCTTTCTGGAGCACGACGAAGTCCATGGTCATCGCCGGCATGAAGCCGGGGATCTCTTCGTGGGCGATCGTGACCTTCCGCTCGGCGGTGTCGACCGCGACGACCGTCCCCTCGAGCGGGTAGCTCTTTCCTCCGGTGTCCGGGGGCGCCGGACCGCAGCCGGCAGCGAGGATGGCGCACAGAAGAAGGGGCGAGGTGGGGCAGCGGGTGCTCAACATACCGTCCACTCTAGAAGCCCTGACGTCTCGTCTGCAAGACGTTGTCGTTCGGAGTGTTGCGTTCGGTCGCTTCGTCACGTGAAGCGCGCCCTTTGTTGTCGAAACGCTCTCGCCTCCGGACTATGATCATCGGGGAAGACATCGCGCGCCGGAGACGAAAAGGAGGACCATCATGACCCGCCGATCGAAGACCTGGACAGCCGGGGTCGCTCTGGGGCTGGGTGGCCTGGCCCTGGCCGTCGCTGCCGTCGGGGACGAAGGTCCGCTGGACGAGACGGTCCGGACGGCGATCGCCGAGGCGCTCCAGGACGAGTACCAGGGGGAGGCGGTCTACGCTCGCGTGCTGAAGGATCATGGGGAGATCCGCCCCTTCTCGCGGGCCGTGCACGCGGAGCAGCGGCACGCCGGCTTCCTCGAGAAGCTCTTCACTGGTCGCGGCCTCGCCGTGCCGGAGAACCGCTGGGCGCAGGCGGATGTCCCGTCCTACGCGTCGGTGAAGGACGCGTGCGTGGCCGCGGTGGAGTTCGAGGTCCGCAACGTCGCGCTCTACGACCGGCTCCTCACCGCCGGATCGCTCCCCGACGACGTCCGGCGCGCCTTCGAGTACAACCGCGACGCCTCGCTGCAGCACCACAAGCCCGCGTTCGAGAGGTGTGCGGGGCGGGAGGGAGCACCGGGTCCCGGGACCGCGGTCTCCGGCCGCGGGGGTCGGGGCCATGGTCACCACGGGTGCGGGCACCACGGGTGCGGGCACCATGGCTGCGGGTCGTGCGGCTGCGACGGGTGTCCCGGCGGCTGCGGACGAGGGGGCGGTCGGGATCGATCTGGCGGGAGCGGCGGCGCTATCGCTTCGGAACCAACGGGATCCGGATCGTGATCGCCCCGCGGACGTCGCCGACGCCGTAGCCCGTACCCCGGTCGTCCGGGTAGTGGTCGGCCAGCGCCGCGCTCACCTCAGGCGGGATGGTCTCCCCGGTTCCGTGGCAGGTGAGGCACAGCGCGCTCGCCACCAGCGGCTTCAGATAGCGCAGCGATTCGCGGCCGTCCTCCGAGACCACCTCCCAGTGCTCGGCGCTTGGGCGCGTCTCGACGGGAAGCCGGTCGAACGACTCCAGCACCTTGCGCTCGTAGCCGTCGGGCTCGTTGGCCGGGTTCCGGCGCCGCAGGCTCACGCGACGGATGTCGTTCTTGAACGTCTCCCTGTACTCCGCGGTCCTCTCCTGGGCAATCTCGGCACAGACCGCGATCGCGTCCTCGAAGCCGCTGCGGGTGAGCTCCTCCGTCAGGAGTCCCTTGAGATAGGCGGCCAGCTCCTGCGCGGCCACCCGGGACTCCACGAGCGCACTCTGGATGCGGGGGTCGGTCGGCTCCTCGGCACGAGCCGCCCCCGTGCAAGCCAACAGGGCGAAGACGACGAGCGCCGCCGCTCCCCCGGCGACCCGCCCCGCGGCAAGGGCGCGGACCATCCAGGCGATGGTCGCCACCGCGCCCACGAGCAGCACGACGAAGACCGCCAGGGGGCCCCACTGGGGCTCGACCCACGCCGGGTGCTCGAAGCCGGCGTGCCGCAGGGTCAGCTGGCGGACCTGATCGCGGAGCAGGACCATCACGACCAGGGTCGGGAAGAGAATGGCCACCTGGGCCCAGGTGGCCCGGACCGCGTTCTTCGCACCGAGGGCGAGGAGGGCGAAACCGCCGGTGGCGATCCCGAGGAGGATCGCGAGGGCCAGAAGCGTCATCGCCCACGTGTCGCCTCCGACCAGGCGGATGAGGATCTCTTTCGGTTGCGCGAGCAGGAACCACATCCCGACGAAGATGTTGACGGCGGTGGCGACGCCGAACACGACCGTGCCCTTCCGCATGACCCAGGATGCCATCTCGGGCCTGCTGCCGCGCCGCGCGAGCCCGAAGAGCGCGGCCGCGAGCGAGGCCACCGCCACCGCCCCGAGCAGCATGTGGAGGTAGCGCGGCCACAAGGTCGGATCGCCGAGGTTGAGCGCGACGCCGCGGCCGCCCGCACGATTGACCTCGACGAAGGTGTCGGGCCGGAGCGATCGGGTGACGTTCGACGTGTACAGGAAGGCCACCGCCGCGAAGAGGAGCGCCACCACCGCCGCGACCGTCTTCGCACGCGGGCCGAGCACGCCCCCGCGAAGCGCCAGGAGATAGGCCCCGTAGTAGGCGAGGATGACGAGCGGGACGACGGCGAGCCACCACCAGGCCATCAGGATCGAGCTGGTGAGGAAGAGCCGCCCGTAGAGGACCTGGACGAAGAGGAGGGGCGCCACCCCCAGCGTCACCGCCGCCGCCACCGCCACCGGCAGCGCCCGGGCGAAGGCGGCGACGACCTCGGCGCGCGGGGCGGCGCCCTCCGCCCGCCGGCTCGTCCGCCAGTGGAGGGCGAGGATCGAGCCGCCGAGCACGACGTTCATGGCGAGGAGGTGGAGGAAGAAGGTGAGCTGGAGAAGGGCCCACAGCAGCCACGCCGGCGACGGCTGCGGCAGAGGGTCGGCCAGCGGGATCACGGGCGTCACGGTGTCACCTCCTCGTTCGGCGCCGAGGCCGAGAGGCCGGCCAGGTGCTCCGCGAGCACGATCCGCTCCTCTTCGGTTCCGGCGAAGGCCGACATCTCCTCTCGCACCTCGTCCAGCCGCCCGATGAGATCGTAGAAGTCCTCATGGGTGCGACCGCGAAGACGAGCGGCCATGGGCCACGGCGAGTCCGGGCCATGGCAGGCCCCGCAGTGCGTCTCGAAGGCCTCCCCTCCCGGGTCGGCGACCGCGGGCCCCGCCACCCCCGCCTCCCCGTCGCCACCGAGGCGTGCGAGGTGGATGGCGAGGGCGCGTCTCTCGAACGCGGTGCCCACGAAGGGCGGCATCCGCCGCTCGAGACGCGTCACGAGCCGGAGTCGCGGGTTCCCCCAGCCGGTCGCCTCACCGGCCTCGGTCACCGGCTCGGCCAGGCTGTCGAGGGCGGCCTCCAGGGCGGCCACGCTGCGGCCCGCGACGAGCGCACGCACGCCGAGGTGACCGCTCTCCGTGTGGCAGACGGTGCACTCGAGCCGGAAGACCTCCCGACCCAGCTCCGCCTCGAGCGCGGCTCGGGGCTCTGGCTCCAGCGCGTCGAACGTCGCGTCGCCGGGGCGGACGTCGGACGAGAACGAGGCGAACCGTGCGGTGCCGAGGACGCCCCGCTCGGAGAGAGCGTCGACGGTGAACGGATCCTCGAGCACAGCCCCGTGCGCGGACGAGGGGAGGCGCACGCTGTTGACGAACATGTAGCGGTCGATCACCCAGGGCTTGCGCAGCCCCTCCCGCACCCACTCGCTGCTCCCCATCGAGACGAAGCCGAGGAGCATGAGGGTGGCCGCTTCGAGCCGACCGTAGGTCCGGGCCCGAAGGGCGGACAGCGCCAGCGCGGCGGCGACGAGAAGGACCGCACCCACCACCGTCACGAGCGCGGCCTGGCGGACGATGGGGTGTCCCCCGGCGACGGACGGCGACACGACGGCAGCCAGGAGCGCGCGGGCTCCCGCGTCCTCCGCGCCGAGGATCTCGGCAACCGCGGCCCCCGCGCCCACCGCGGCCGAGAGGTACCAGAGGAGGGTCACCGGGATCAGGACGGCCGCGGGCACGACCCAGCGCGCGACGGACCAGCGGGCGATCCGGGCCTTGAGCCCGGCATCGCTCAGGAAGGACGCGGCGAGGAGCGCGTAGAGCCCGGCCAGCCCGACCGCCACCGAGGTGCGGAGCGCGACCGTGGGCCAGTACGTCGGGTTGAAGACGCCGTCGGCGAAGCTCCGGGTGACCACCCACTCCCCGGAGGTGGCCATGAACGAGAGGATGCCGCTGATCACGGCCAGGCTGGCCCAGGCGGAAACGAAGTAGATCCACCCGACGCGCATGTGCGTCCGCGCGTCCAGGCGATCCCAGCCGTAGTAGTAGACCATCGCCGCCGCAATCTCCACCGCGAAGAAGGTCCACTCGATGGCCCAGCCCCAGACGAAGGCGGTGACGAGGGCGCTGGTGGCCTGGGGCTGGACGAGGCCGATCGTGAACCAGATGCCCACGCCGGTGAGGGCCCCCAGGACGAGGGTGAGCAGGATGAAGAACCCGCTGAGGGAACGGACGAACCCGAGCAGCGCCTCGTCACCCTGGCCGCGGGCCCGTCTCTCCGCCACCACGAGGTAGAGCCCGCCCCCCACCGCGAAGTGAGAGATGAAGACGTGGACGATGGCGACCACGGCGATCAGGAGTCCAGGAGCGGGGAGCCCCCAGATCGGGTAGTTCATGGCGACCTCTCTCGGGCAGGACCCGCCCAGCTTGGCGCCGCCCGAGCCGGGTGGTCAATGGAACGGACGCATCAAGGCGCGCGCCCCTCGAACTGGCCACCAGGCCCAGGCTCGCCCTCAACGCACGCGCGCGTGTCCTTCCCTGGGACACGTGCGCGTGCGAACCATCCTCAAGCATTTCCCTCCCCCTACGTGGGGAGGGATAGGGAGGGGGGTCGATGAATGACCGGGGGATCCAGCATTCAGGCCATCACTAGTTGTAGCTCTTGATCTCGGCCCAGAGCTCCGGGATCGGCATACGAAGACCCCGAGCCACCCAGATCGGCAGGTCGCTCTCGTAGGGCATGCAGTCGCGGCACGTGAAGGTCGCGCCCCGCTCCGCCGATTCGAAGAGCTCCTCGAGGCGTTCCCGGCCATCTCCGAGCACGATCAGCACCTCGCCCGTGCACTCGCCGGGCCCCCAGAGCCAGTAGCTGTTGTGCGCGGAGAGGGCCGGTGGCAGCCCGAGGTCGGGCCCGAAGTACTCCATCGCCCCCGCCTCTCCGTAGTTCTGACCGAAGACGCAGGCCACGGCCCGCTCCTCTGCGGGCAGGGCGCGGACGACGCCGGCCACCGTCTCCGCCATCTCCCGCCAGCCCTGCATGTCGGCGTAGAACTGTGGCAGGCGTCCGATCTCGTGGCGCTCGTCCGTCGACGGCCCGATGCCCACCGCCGCTGCATACCGGACGAAGTCCTCCACGGCCAGGACCGGCCGTCCGAGGGGTGAAGCGAGCAGGCCGCCGGCGACGACGAGAATGGCGAGCACTGGCCGCAGCCATCGGACCCGCGAGGCCGTCAGCCCCTCGAGCGCCACCGCGCCGGCGGCAAGAGGCGCGGTGTAGGCGGCGGCCAGATAGTAGGGCTTGCCCCCGGTGAGAACGAGGACGGCGAAGACGGTGAGGAAGGCGAAGCCGAGCGCGCGGACCCGGGCCGCGGCTCGGGCGATGACGAGCCAGCCGAGACCGAGGATCCAGAGCCAGGGGGCCACCGCGGTGTGCAGGAGCGTCTGGCCGAGGAACCCCGGAAGCGAGAGCGGGGCCATCTTGTACCGCCGGGCGTTGGCCATGAACTCGAGCGTGGGCCAGCCGTTCAGGCCTGCTGCCAGACGAGGTGCGGCAGGAAGATCAAGCCCGCCAGCCCGCCTCCGATCCAGAACCAGCGCGAGCGGAAGACGTCCCACCGCCGGGCGAGCAGGAGCCCCACGACGAGGCCGAAGCCGAGGAAGAGAACGCTGATCTTGTTGAGAAGCCCGAGCCCGGCCACGGCCCCGAAGGCCAGCCAGAGCCGCTCGTCGCCACCGGCCAGGACGCGCGCGAGGATCCAGAAGAGCACGGCCCAGAAGAGCAGGTCGAACACGTTCATCGAGTAGATGCTGCCGAGCGACAGCGAGACTGGCAGAAGGGCGGTGGCGAGCCCGGCGAAGAGACGGGCGAAGGTTCCACCGCCGAGCTCCTTCGCGATGCGCGCCGCGACGAGGACGGTGGTGGCGGCGACCAGGGCGGCGACGACACGAAGCGCCAGGTGCGAGTCCCCGACGAGCTGACGGACCGTCCAGGCCACCCACCCGACGAGCGGGGGGTGATCCACGTAGCCCCAGCCCGGGTGCCGCCCGTTGGCCAGATAGTAGAGCTCGTCGCGGAAGACCCCGTATCCGGGCAGGAACGCCAGGTGGAAGAGCAGCAGCCCGACCGCCGGCCCAAGGTCGGCGAGGCCAACCCGACCGCAGAGACGACGCCACATCGACTCCCTCCTCTCCGGTCGGGCCCGGCGCTCTCTCCGCGGGCCACGCCGGGGCGCCACCCTCAGCGTGTGGCGTCGAGCTCCCGCCGCCCGTAGGCCTGCCCGGCGAAGGAGCGGATCAGGCGGACGTCCTCGGCCGCGTTCTCGACGTCGGGCAGGTCGCGCGGGTTGGGTGCGCCCTTCGCGATCGCCTCCGCGAAGCGGTCGTAGTGTGTGGCGGGCAGCGGCCGAGGCTCGAGCCACTCGTCCTCGCCGAGGCGCGACACCCGGACGAAGGTCTGCCCGTCCCGCGACTCCTCGGTGATGTACCAGCCCTGGTCCGTCACCAGATAGAGCAGGTCGACGTGCTCCCGGTAGTTGCCTTCGGTGCTGTGGACGGCCAGGTCGGCCGCCCAGGTGATGAAGAGGTGCGCGACCCCGCCCCCTTCGAAGTCGACCTTGAGGCACTCCGTGTCCGGGCAAGGCAGATCCGATTGGGCGAGCGTGTCCGAGAACCACGTCGCCGCCCTCATCGGACGGGCCATGAGGTACCGCGCGATGTTCAGGTTGTGGATCATGGCGTCCATGAACGGTCCGCCGTTCTTCTCGGGGTCGAGGGCCCAGTCCGCCCACTGCGGGTAGTGGTGGATCCAGTCCTGTCGAAACAGGGCCAGCTTGCCGAAGCGCCCCTCTTCAAGGACCGACTTGACGGTGTCGAACCAGGGCTCGCCCGCGTAGCGGTAGATGATGCCGCAGCGGACCCCGTTGCGCCGCACCGCGTCCACCATCGCGTCGCAGGCCTCCGCGGTGTGCCCCAGCGGCTTGGTGGGCAGGACGTGCTTCCCGTGATCCGCGGCCCGGACGAAGAGATCCTGCCTCAGCCACGGGGGCACAAAGAGCGAGACAAGGTCGATGTCGGGGTCGGTCAGGATCTCGTCCTCCGAGCCCGCGGCCGTCGCCCCCAGGCGCTCCGCCCAGGCCTCGGCGCGATCGCGGTTCGGGTCGTACACCGCTTTCACCTGCACGCGCTCGCTGGCCTTGAGGGGCTCCTCCTGCCAACGCAGAAAGTCGCCACACCCGAAAATGCCGAGCTTCATGATGATCTCCTCCCAGTCGTCCTCATCTATCCGCCGGCGCCGCGAGCCTCGCGCCACGCCGCGATGCAGCGGTCCATGGTCTGGTGGCCGCGGCTCTTCGACCCCTCGGGGGGGCTCGGCGGCCTCCGGCCGCCCCATAGGCTATTACCCCGAGGGCCAGAACGCATCCCCCCACCCGCGTCGGCCGTCCGCCTCTCGATGGCCTGTTGCAGTTCCCGGATCGTGTCCGGATGGCCAATGGTCGCGAGGGTCGAGCGTCGCTTGACGCGGCTTGCGGTGCGGAGCAAGCTACGCGTCGTGGCTCATCGGAGCAGCGGGAGCGGCCGGTTCTCGTGAGCCCGCGCACGGCAGCGCTGCTGATCGCGACGGTCGCCGCCACGGGCTGCGGTTCAGGCGAGACGCCGCCCGGCGGCGAGCCATCAGGGAACATCGCGCGGGGACGGCCCGTCGCCGTCCACGGAGGCCGTGGTGAAGGTCCGGTCGTCACCGACGGGCGCCTCGCGACCGAGGGCACCTTCCCCGGGGGCCACTCCGTCGCCCTCGACGACGTGGGTGCCGCCGGCGTGGTCGACCTCGGCGCTCCCCGGCTCGTGGCCGCCCTGCTCCTGCAGGCCAGCACCTCCGACGTCTACTTCGTGGAGACCTCGGCCGACGGCGCGAGCTGGCGTGTCGCCTGGCGAGTGCCCGGCCTGCCCGGGCGTCCCGTCCTCCGCACCTGGACGACCGTCCTGCCCCGGCCCGTTCTCGCCCGGTGGCTGCGCGTCCGCACCACCACGTCGCGATCCGCCGCGGTGTCCGAGCTCCAGGCCTTCGAGACGTCGGCGCCGGTGTGGCCTCCGCGCGCCACCGCCCCTCCCGGCTCGCCGCTCCCTCTCTGGCCCCGGCTGAGCCCGGAGAGGCTGGCCGCGGTCTACGAGGCGCTGGCCGCCCTGCTGATGCTGGTCGTGGGCTGGGGCCTTCTCGCGCGCCGCTCGATGCCGGGAGCTCGGGAGGAGCGTGTTCGGCGCGGTGCGTTCTTCGCGCTCGCCCTCGTCTCGCTCATGGCGTGGCCGTATCTCTTCAACCTCCACTTTCCCCGGTTCGTCCACATCTCGGAGACGTTCCACTACTACATGGGGGCGAAGTACCTTCCCGAGCTCGGCTACTCGCGTCTCTACGCCTGCACCGTCGTCGTCGACGCGGAGGACGCCGTCGTCCTCACCGACCGGATCGTCCGGGACCTTCGCGACAATCGGCGCGTCCCCGCGGCCAGCCAGCTCGAGCGGTCGCCCGAGTGCCGCGCCCGCTTCACCCCACGCCGGTGGGAGGCCTTCCGCCAGGACACGGCGTTCTTCCGCGCGGCGATGGGCGAGCACAAGTGGTTCCGGGTCCGCAACGACCACGGCTTCAACGCCACTCCGGCCTGGGCGGTGCTGGGCGGCCTCCTCGCCGGGCTGACCCCCGCGTCCTGGTCGCAGATCGTCCCTCTCGCTCTCATCGACCTCGCCCTCATCGCTGCTATCTTCGTCATGATCGGACGCGGCTTCGGCCTCGAGGCCGCCGCCATCGCGGCTGGCTACTTCGGCTTGAGCTTCCTGTCCCAGTTCGGCTGGACGGGGGGCAGCATCCTCCGGTACGACTGGCTGTTCTGGTTGGTGGCCGGCGTCGTCGGCCTGCGGACCGGGCGCCCGGCGCTGGCCGGGTTCGCTCTCGCCTCGTCCACGCTGCTGCGCGTGTTCCCCGTGTGCGCGCTCCTCGGGCTCGGCCTGAAGGCGCTCGTCGAGGTCGTCCAGGAGCGCAGCCCCCGGCCGCTCCTCCGCCATCGGCGCTTCGCCGCGGGCGCTCTCGTTGCCGGCGTCCTCTTCCTCTCGGCCTCCGTGCTGCTGAGCGGGAGGGCCCGCATCTGGGCGGAGTTCGCCGAGAACACCACGAAGCACATGGCGACGGAGTCGGTCAACTATGTCGGGCTGCCGGTCTTCCTCGGCTACGACCCCGAGAGCCGGCTCGAGGTGATGACGGATCCGCTGCTGCCGGACCTCGTCGGGGCGTGGAAGGAGCGCGTCGCCGCCTCGGAGCAGCGGGTGCGCGGGGCGCACTGGGCGGCCACCGCCGCCTTCCTCCTGCTGCTGGCCCTGGCCGTCCGTCGTGTGCCCGACTGGACGGCGACGATCCTCGGCATGGGTTTGATGCCCATCCTGCTGAAGCTGTCGGGCTACTACTACAGCGGCTGGCTGGTCTACGCCGCGCTGTGGCCGGTGAGCGCGGCCTCGGGGTTCGCCCTCGCGTCGTTCGTCTGGGCGACGAACGTGATCCCCCAGGTCTGGCCGGGGGCCGACGAGAGCTTCGCGTGGCTCTCGCTCGCGGCGGCGGTCCTCGCCGTCGGGATCACCGGCGCCTTCGCGTGGCGGGGACGCTCGGACCGGCCCACGATCGAGCCGTCCTGAGCCTGGACTGGCGGCTCAGCGGCGCCAGCCCTGGACGTCGAGGTTGGTGAGGCCGGCGTCGCGGGCCCAGCGCACGGCCTCCTCGTACTCCTCTCGGGTCAGGCGTCGCGCGATCTTCGGGTAGTCCAAGGCGCGGTGCATGGGCCGGTACTGCGACATGATGTTGACGTAGGTGTCCTTCGGCAGGTTCCGGGCGATCCACTCCACGACCTGCCGTGTCCCACCCACGCGGTTCGGCATCACCAGGTGGCGGATCATGAGGCCCCGATACATCAGCCCGTCGGCGGCGGGCCGGGCGACGCCGACCTGGCGGTGCATCTCCAGGAGGGCCCGCCGGGTGAGCTCGGGGTAGGTCTCGGCCGCCGAGGAGTAGCGGGCGGCCATCGCGCCGTCGGCGTACTTGAAGTCGGGCAGGTAGATGTCGACGACGCCGTCCAGCATCTCGAGGATCTCGAGCCGCTCCCATCCACAGGTGTTGTAGACGAGAGGAAGGCGCAGCCCCTCCCCCGCGGCCCGGTCCAGGGCGCGGACGACGTGGGCGGAATAGTGCGTGGGGGTCACGATGTTGACGTTGTGGCAGCCACGCTCCTGCAACTTCAGCATCATCCGGGCGAGGTCCTTCACGCTGCGGTCGTGGCCATCGCCCCGCTGGCTGATCTCCCAGTTGATGCAGAAGACGCAGCGGAGAGAGCAGTTGCTGAAGAAGACGGCGCCCGAGCCGCCCCGACCCACGAGCGGCCGTTCCTCCCCGTGGTGAGGGACGAACTGGGCGACCCGCAGCTGCGCGGAGGCCCCGCAGAAGCCCTCCTCTCCAGACAGACGATCGAGGCCGCACTCGCGCGGGCACAACCGGCAGCTCCTCATGAGCTCGAACAGGGCGTCGCCCCGGCGGCGGAGCTCCCCGCTTCGGTGGAGCTTGACGTAGGGAGGCTCGAACGCCGGATCGAGAGCGGCACGGTCTCGGGCGACGGCGGCGGGCAGCAGCAGGGCCGAGCAGCGCCCGAGGAAGACCCTTCGGGACGAGGCAGGAGGCACGGGGTTCCTCCACCCCTCAACCTAGGCCGGCGGCCCCCTTTGTCAATGGCCAGCGGGCGCGGCCGGTCGGGCGAGGGTTCAGGCGCGGCGACGGGCGAGGGGCCAGGCGATCTCGCCGACGAAGCTCTCGGGCATCGTCTCGTCTCCGGGATAGCCGAGCCGCTCCGGGCTCCGGTCCCGCGGCCAGTAGACCGTACCGAACAGGAAATCCCAGAGCGAGAGGACGATCCCGTAGTTCTTGGCCACGCCGCCCTCGTCGGAGGCGTCGTGGTGCCACAGGTGCATCCGCGGGTTGTTGAAGACGTAGCCCAGGGGGCCGAGGCCCACGTTCAGGTTCGCGTGGTTCAGGTCGCCCCAGAAGGTGGAGAAGACGAACACCCAGAATGTGGCCTGCGGAGAGGCACCGAGCAGCGCGAGCGGCAGCCACTGGGCGGTCTTGTAGACGACGATCTCGAACCAGTGGAAGCGGAAGTTCCCGATGAAGTCCATGGTGTGGATCGCGTGGTGGACCTTGTGAAAGGTCCAAAGGGGCGGCACCCGATGAAGAAGGTTGTGCACGGACCACTGGAGGAAGTCCGACAGCACGAAGAAAGCAAGGAACTGGACCCAGAGGGGCCATTGCCTCGCCGGGGAGCCCTCCAGGGTCAGACCCGCATCCTGCAGCAACCGCGTGGCGTGCAGCGCGACCCAGCCGTTGAGGCCCGCGGTCAGGAGAGCGAAGACGTGGCCGTTCAGCAGAAGGAAGCCGATGTCCCTGACCCAGCCCGGACGCAGCAGCGCCTGGCCCTTGCGCCAGGGGAAGATCCGCTCCAGGACGACGAACGTGAGGGAGATGGCGATCAGCCAGTGCAGGTAGGACAAGGGGTCTCAGTCTATCAATGGCTGGGTGAAGGGGCGCAAGGGCAAGGAGGAGATGAGGATCATCAATACGACAGCGCTCGGCAGCAACGGAGGACAGCGCAATGCGGGCCGTTCGGCATTGCGCTGTCGTCAGGCATTCCGCAGTCGTAGGGCATTCGAGATCACCGTGACCGAGCTCAGGCTCATCGCCGCAGCCGCCACCATCGGCGACAGCAGCCACCCGAGCCACGGGTAGAGCACTCCGGCCGCGATCGGGATCCCGAGGGCGTTGTAGAAGAAGGCCCAGAAGAGATTCTGTCGGATGTTGTGGACGGTGGCTCGCGACAGCCGTCGGGCCCGCACGATCCCGCGCAGGTCGCCCTTCACGAGGGTGACGCCCGCGCTCCGCATGGCCACGTCCGTGCCCGTCCCCATGGCGATGCCGACGTTCGCGGTGGCGAGCGCGGGGGCGTCGTTGATGCCGTCGCCGGCCATCGCCACGACCCGTCCCGCGGACTGGAGCTGGCGGACGACCTCCGCCTTGCCGTCGGGCAGGACCTCGGCTTCGACCCTCATGATGTCCAGCGCGCGGGCCACCGCCTCGGCGGCCACGCGGCTGTCTCCGGTGAGGAGAACGATCTCGAGCCCCTCGTCGCGCAGCGCGCGGATCGCCTCGGTCGCCGACTCCTTGACCGGGTCGGCCACGGAGAGGAGCGCCCGCGGGCGGCCCTCGACGGCGAGGAACACGACCGTCCGCCCCTCCCGGCCCTCGGCCTCCGCCCGCTCCTCGAGCGTGGCGGCGTCGATCCCCTGCTCCTCGAGGAGTGCGCGGCTCCCGAGCGCTACGGTGCGGCCGGCGACCTCTCCCGTCACCCCGCGTCCGGTGTGCGAGCGGAAGCTCGTGACCGGCTCCAGCGAGAGTGCCTTCTGGTCCGCCGCACCGACGATGGCGGCCGCCAGCGGGTGCTCGCTCGCTCGCTCGAGGCTGGCGGCGAGGCGGAGGGCCTCGTCTCCCGCGCCCGTCTCGAGATCGACCACGGTCTCGAGCCGCGGCCGACCTTCGGTGAGGGTGCCCGTCTTGTCGACCACGAGCGTGTCGACGCGGGCCAGGGCCTCCAGGGCCTCGGCGTCCCGGATCAGGACGCCGGAGGAGGCGCCTCGACCCACCCCCACCATGATCGACATGGGGGTGGCAAGGCCGAGCGCGCAGGGACAGGCGATGATGAGGACCGAGATCGCGGCCACGAGGGCGTAGGCGAAGCGCGGCTCGGGGCCGAAGGCCCCCCAGACCACGAAGGCCACCGCCGCGATCGCCACCACCGCGGGCACGAACCAGGCCGCCACCGCGTCGGCAAGACGCTGCATGGGGGCACGGCTGCGCTGGGCTTCGGCCACGAGCTGCACGATGCGGGCGAGGAGGGTCTCACGACCCACCCTCTCCGCCTTCATCACGAAGCTCCCGGTGCCGTTCAGCGTCGCGCCGGTGACCGGCGCACCCGGGCCCTTCTCGACCGGTATCGGCTCGCCGGTGACCATCGACTCGTCGACCGCGCTGGTTCCTTCGAGAACGACGCCGTCGACCGGCACCTTCTCACCGGGACGAACGCGCAGGCGGTCTCCAGGTCGAACCTCCTCGAGGGGCACGTCCGATTCGCTCCCGTTGTCACCCAGGCGGCGGGCGGTCTTCGGGGCGAGGCCGAGCAGGGCCCGAATGGCCCCGCTCGTCCGCTGCCGGGCCCGCAGCTCCAGCACCTGGCCCATGAGGACGAGGGTGACGATCACCGCCGCGGATTCGAAGTAGCGGCCGACCTCGCCTTCGGGGCTGCGGAAGGACGCCGGAAAGACGCCGGGCACGAGGACGGCGGTGATGCTGTACAGCCAGGCGATCCCGGTACCGATGCCGATGAGCGTGAACATGTTGAGCCGGCCCAGCCGGAAGCTGACCCACATCCTCTGGAAGAAGGGCCACCCCGCCCAGAGGACTACCGGCGTCGCCAGAAGCAGCTCCAGCCAGGCGAGGAGGCGCGGCGGAACGAGCCTGTGCACCCCGAGGGCGGGCACCATCGCACCCATGGCGAGGACGAGAAGCGGGGCGGTGAGGGCGGCCGCGACGCGGAAGCGTCGGGTCATGTCGTCGAGCTCGGGGTTCGCCTCAAAGGCCGCGGTCACGACGCGGGGCTCGAGGGCCATGCCGCAGATGGGGCACGGAACCGGCTTCGTCTCCAGGACCTCGGGGTCCATGGGGCAGATCCACTCGACGCTCTCCCCGTCGGCGACCGGCGGCAGCTCCTTGGGGACCGACTCCCCCGCACGGTGGAGGTCTCCCATGTGAGCCATGGAGGGACCCTCGCGCAGGTACGTCTCCGGACTCGCCGCGAACTTCTCACGGCACCGCGGGTTGCAGAAGTGGTACGTCTTCCCCTCGTGCTCGTGCGATCCGCCTCCCGGGCGGTCCGGATCCACGAACATGCCGCACACCGGATCCCGGGCCGGTTTCCCCTGGCCCGCCCGACCGAGACTTATCCGCTGGCTTCCGTCGTTGCTCATGCCTAGCGCAAGTCGATGACCTTGCGCTCCAGGAGTCGCTGGAAGATGACCAGCGCGTCGTCCTCCGGTATGGGGCAGAGCTTGAGGATCGAGCGGATGTCCCACTGCCCGTTGACACGGGAGAGGACGAAGCCCTCCTGGGGATCGAAGTCTTGCTGGGCGAGCGCCATCGCCCCGAGGCGCAGGACCGGGATCTTGTCGAGGGGGATGGTCCTCGCGACCTTCGCCTTCCGCCGTGACTCCGTGACCGCGAGCAGGCCCTTCTTGGCCGCCTGGTTGACGCCATCGAGGCAGAGCACGCGCTCGTAGGCGTCCAGCGCGGCGTCGAAGCGCCCCTCCTTCAGCCGCATCTCCGCTCCGGCCAGGAGCGTCGTGATCAGACCGACGGGGTCCGTCTCGGCCACGCCCGCCTCGATGTTCTCGATGACGAGCAGGCCCTCGTCGCACAGCCCGGCGATCAGGAGGGCGGTGTCGTATTGCGACCGCCGGGCCTCTAGGCTGATCGCGGCCAGGGTCTTGCCCTGGCTCGCGAAGGTGAGCAGCTGCTTCCGGGCCGGGTTGGTGACCTGCTCGGGATTGCCCAGGACCTTGAAGGTCATCTCGCTGGTCGGGAAGCGCTTGCGCAGCTCCTGCCAGCGCTGGCGGCGGTGGCGGCCCTCCTCGAGCAGCGGCCGCAGGTCGATGCGCAGGTCGGACGGCGTCTCGCCGGGCACCTGGGAGTCGTCGAAGTCGAAGCGCCCGTCGGGCCACAGGAACAGATCGTAGAGATGGGCCTGGGCGTTGGCGCCCAGCGTCTTCATGAGCTGCGCCTCCGTGAGCAGACCATCGGCGATCAGGAGCTCGCCGAGGCGCCGGCGGTCCGTCTCCTGCTTCAGCAGCGCCGTGAAGAGCGCTTCCTCGGTGATGAGCCGCTCCCGGACCAGCGCCTGCCCGATGGTCTCGCGCGGATCGTTGGAGGTCGACCAGTGGAGGGCGCCGTCGCGGAAGGCGAGGCGCTTCTTCGTGGACAGACGCGTCATCACGAGGGCGCCCGACCTCCGGCGCCCCTGTATCCAGGCGAGGAGGTCGAAGATGTCGAAGGTGTGGAGGTCGCCGACGAAGCTCATGGGATCAGGGCTCGACGATCAGGGGGCGAGGACGCGTGGGGGGCGCGCCCCCGAGGCGTCCCACCAGTCGGGCGGCGGTGTCCAGGAAGGCATGGGGGCCCTCCCTCTCACGAACGGTTGCGGCGACCGCACCCTCGAGCCCTCGCAGCGCGGCGGCCAGGTCGCGGTCGGGCGGCCGATGGACGGCACCGTCATCATCCCGCGCCTCGAAGACCCCGGCCAGGTCGCGGACCAGCTCCTGGGCACGCGCATCCCCGGGTGGGTGCTCGTAGAGAACGCCACGGTCCCTTGTCTCCACCGTCTTGCGCAGCGCGGCGACGGCCTCCAGCAGGAGGGCGTCTTCCAGCTCGGCCCGGCGGCCGCGGATCCCGTTGATGCCAGCCAGGGAGAGCAGAACCAGGTGGAGCTGCTTCTCGGTGAGCCCCGCGACGTGCGGGCCCAGACGTCGCTGGTCCCGCTCGCGGTCGGCGGCGCGACCCTCCCAGCCCGGGGCGTGGGCGCCGGTCAGGTAGACGCACTCGGGCGGGCAGTCGATCTCGACGAGCCTCTTCGTGCCACAGCACTGCGAGCAGATGGAGGCCCCTCGGGCGGGGCAGGCGCGCTTGCCCTTGCGCGTCCCACACAGAGGACAGCTCATCCGATCTTCACCATCTCTCTGAGCTCACGCAGGAGCCACTCGGCGTCGGTGGGACGCAGGTCCGGCCTCGGGTGCAGGCCCCGGAGGAGCAGCTTGTCCATGGACTCGGGCACACCGGGCGCCAACTGCGAGGGCAGCGGCAGGCCCACGCCCTGGGGATGCGAGCCCGGGTGCGTCCCGGTGAGGAGGTGGTACATCACCGCCGCCAGGGCGTAGAGGTCGGCGCCCGCATCGAACCCTCCCTCCGGCGGTCGGTAGCTCGGGCTGGGGGTGAGGCTCCGCGCCAGCCGTCCGAGGCCGAGGTCCGCGACCTTGATCACACCGGAGGCCACCATCACGTTCGAGGGCTGGATCGATGCGTGAACCAGCCCCTTCCCGTGGGCGACGGCAAGGGCCTGGGCGACGATCCGCCCGAGGGTGTGAACCTGCTGGAAGCTGGCTCGCCGGCCGGCCGCGATCAGCTCCTGGAAGTTCCGTCCGGGCACGTACTCGCTGACCACGCAGCGCTGGCCGCGCAGCTCCATGAAGGCGATGACCTTCACCAGGTTGGGATGCGAGATCCCGGACGCGGCCTTGAGGTCCTCCACGACCGCCTGGAGCACGCCCGGCCCCGCGATCATCGCCGGCGGCAGCACCCGGATCGCCACGTTGCGGCCGTCCGAGACGTCCTCACCGCGGTAAAGCGCGCCGAGGGGGCCCCGGCCGACCTCCTCCTTCGGTGCGAAGCGCGCGGGCCGGGACGCGGGCGCGCCTTGCGAAGGGGCGGCGGCCGGAGCCGGGGCCGAACCCGGCGCCGCCGCGGGGGCCGGAGCGTCGGCGGCGGGGGCAGCTGGCGCGCGAGGGGGTGCGGCCGGAGGGGCCGCGAGAGGGGCGCCTCCCTGGAGAGCCGTCGCTCGCGCGCTCACGTCGCGGAAGCCCAGGTTCTCGGCCTGGATCTTCTTGTAGAGCCCGAGCGCCTCCGGGGCCGAGCCCGAGGCCTCGTGGGTCCGGGCCAGCCAGTAGTAGAGGTCGAGGCTGGCCGCGCTGACCGGCTCGCCGCCGATCACCTTCTGGAGGCGCTCGAGTGCGAGGGCCGGTCTTCCGGTTTCGATGAAGAGCCGGGCCAGGAGCTCCGTCGCCCTCCGGTAGTTCTCGTCCGCGGCGGGAACCTTCTGCAGGAGCGCGATCGCCTTCTCGTTCTCCCCCGCCTCCGCTGCGGCCTCGCCGCTCTTGAAGGTCAGGCCGGCGCGACCGTACAGCTCGGCCGCCTTCTGCTTGTGGCCGAGCTCCTCGAAGAGCTTGGCCGCGGTCTCGTGCTCGCCGCCCTTGGCGTAGGCGGCGGCCGCCCGATCCTTCAGCCCCGCCCTCAGATAGACGGCTCCGGCCGCGGCCCAGCTCTCACCCGCCTCGTAGGCCCCCGCCGCCTCGGCGTACATGTCCACCGACTCGTAGAGCTCGGCCGCCCGCAGGAAGTCCCGCCCCTTGACGAACCAGGCGGCGGCCTCGGGGATGCGATCGGCCTTGAACGCGACCTCTCCACGAAGGTTGGCCGCGCGAACGGCGTCGCCCGCCTGCTCGTAGGCCGCGGCCGCGTTCTCGTGATCCGCGGCACGAAGGTAGGCTTCGGCCGCCGGCGCCGGCTGGCCGAGCTGCAGGAGCGCGGCCGCGGACTGGCGGTGGTGTCCTCCCTTCCCGTAGATCTCGATCGCCCGTTCGAGCTGTCCCGCCTTCTCGTAGAGCTGTCCGGCGAGGAGTGCGCTCTTGGCTTCCGAGGATGCCGAGGCCGAGGTGGCCGAGTAGGTCGTGCCGAAAGAGACGTTCTCCGTGAAGTGTCTTTCGTAGGCCTGCGCAGCCTTGAGGGATTCTCCCTGCTTCGCCCAGCCCTCGGCCGCGCGAAGTGGGTAGCCACCCTTCTCGTACAGCTCGGCCGCCTTCCCCCACTGCCCGGCGAGCCCGAACAGTCTCGCCGCCTCGAGGTTGTTCCCTTTCTCGAGAAACAGGGCGGCGGCGCGGGCGGGCTTGCCCGCGGAGGTGAACAGCGCCGCACTCTTCTTGTGGTCGCCGGCCTGCAGGTAGAGCTCGGCTGCACGCTCGGATCGCCCCAGCTTCTCGTAGATCCCGGCCGCCGCGTAGAACTCCTGACCCTCGAGGTAGGCCTCGGCGGCCTCCTTGGGCCGGGCGGCGTTCTCCAGGATCTGGCCCGCGCCGAGGTAGTTGTCCTGCTTCTTGAGCGCCTCGACCTCCCGCTCGAGCTTCCGCTCGGCCCAGCGCGGACCCAGCATCTTGCCGACGACGTCCTCCGCGCTGACGCTGCTCCCGGGGACGCGCAGGTTGAGGCGAGGTGCGACAGCTCGGTAGACGAAGAAGAGTACGATCAGCCCGACGGCCCAGGGCACCAGCGGATGGTCGAAAAGGCTGAACAGAATGTCCATTCGGAGCGCGCTCGCCCCCAGGATGGCTTCCGACCCCGAGGGCAGCCGGGGACAATATAGCATTCGCCGTCCCGTTATCCCCCGCCAACTCCAACGGATGCCGTGAGCTCCGAGGCGGAGCGGCGGCGGAAGGGCGCTGGCGACGTCCCGGTCCGGCTAGACGTGGACCGCGGCGGGGGGCGGCCGGCCTCGGTCGGAGCCGGTACCGAGCGTAAGTCTCGCTCTTCGTTGACCTAAAGATGGGGCCGGCCTATGCTGTCGGGAGCGATACCAGGCCTGGAAATGAGCAACGGCAAGGGCAGACCGAAGGACGCTCCGGGGCCGCCACGGAAGCCCGAGGACGACCGTCTCGCGACCTCCGACGACCTCTTCGGGCACCTGGTCGACGGCCCCGCCCCGCCGGCGACCGGACGGAAGGGCTCGCGCACGGGGCCGGTTCGGGTCAGGGTCAGCGATCCCGTCTCTCCGGAGCCGTTGACCCCGGTCGAGTCCGAAGACGAGGGGGTCGAGCCGCCGCACGCGCCCGTGCTGGAGGAGGCCGCGTTCAAGCGGATGATGCCGGCCCCCCCCTTCGAGGACGACGAGGAGGCACGGCTTCCGGCGCCCGCCGAGAGCACCGGGGCCAAGTTCATCGTCACGCCGCCGAAGATCCCGCTCGGTCCCGGCGTCGACCTCGCCTCGGTGGCCGAGAGCGCGCTCAAGGAAAGCCCCCGTGAGGGGGTCAAGCCGGCCCTGGAGGACACGGCGCCTCCCGGCCGGGCCGGCTCCTGGCGGGACGACACCTTCGGTCCCTACCGGCTGATCGACCGCATCGCGGTGGGCGGGATGGCCGAGGTGTTCAAGGCCAAGCGCAGCGGCGTGGAGGGCTTCGAGAAGGTCGTCGCCTTGAAGCGCATCCTCCCGCACTTGTCCGAGAACAAGGAGTTCCTGACCATGTTCGTGGGACGAGGCCAAGATGGTGGCGGGCCTCACCCACCCGAACATCGTGCAGATCTTCGACCTGGGGCGAATCGAGTCGAGCTACTACATCGCGATGGAGTACGTCCACGGACACGACCTGCGGTCGATCATCAAGCGGGCCCGCAACAAGGGCCTGCGCATGCCCCTCGACCTGAGCCTCCGGGTGATCAGCCAGGTGTGCTCGGCCCTCGAGTACGCGCACCGCAAGAAGGACGAGAGCGGGAAGCCCATGGAGATCGTGCACCGGGACGTGAGTCCCCAGAACATCCTGATCTCCTTCGAGGGCAACGTGAAGCTCGCCGACTTCGGGATCGCCAAGGCCGCCACCAAGGCCTCGAAGACGGAGCGGGGGGCGCTTCGCGGGAAGCTCCTCTACATGAGCCCGGAGCAGGCCTGGGGACGCCAGATCGACCGCCGAAGCGACGTCTTCTCGGTCGGCATCGTGCTCTATGAGATGGTGACCGAGCAGAAGCCCTTCACGGGCGGGGACTCGGAGACGACGATCCTCGAGATGGTGCGCAAGTGCGTGATCACGCCCGCCCGCGACGTGAACCCGCGGGTGCCCGAGAACCTCGACCGTGTGATCATGAAGGCCCTCGCCCGCAACCCCGAGGAGCGGTACCAGGACGCGGGGCAGATGCAGCGGGGCATCGAGAAGATCCTGCGGGAGAGGCCGCCGGTCACAACCCGCGACCTCGCCCGCTTTCTCGAGCTGTTGTACGACCGGCGGGAGCGGGAGGGCAACGGGGCGACGGCCGGGGCGGAGGACGCCGACGAGGACGGACGGCAAGAGGATGGATTCTCGCTCGACGTGCTGCTGAAGCGGTTCGGCATCGATTGAGGAGGCGACAGGGATGACGCTCACCGACGAGCAGACGAAGTTCTACAAGCAGACCCTCGAGGTCACCCGCAAGCAGATCGACGAGATGAACGAGCAGATCGAGGAGGAGCTGGCAAAGGTCAAGGAGCGGCTCGCCGAGCTCCAGGCCCGCAAGAATGCGGCCCGTCAGATCTACGACGGGGCCTGTCGGATCCTCGGCATCGAGAACGACCTCGGACCGGCCGAGGAGTCGGACGAGCAGGAGTAGGGGGATGGCCTGGTTCCGTCGCGAGTCGACGTCGCTCGCCGCCCGCTCTGCGGAGAGCCGCGTGCCCGAGGGTCTGTGGGTCAAATGCAGCAGCTGTAAGGAGATCCTCTACCGCAAGGATGTCCTGAAGAACCTCTCCGTATGTCCGAAGTGCGCCTTCCATTTCCGGATCGGGGCCCGGGAGCGCCTGGACACCCTCCTCGATGGACCCTGGGAGGAGTTCGACCAGGGGCTCGTGAGCTCCGACCCTCTCAAGTTCCAGGACCAGCGGCCATACGCGCAGCGGCTGCGGGCGGGGAAAGCCAAGACCAACTCGCTCGACGCGCTCGTCTCCGCGGCCGGCACCCTGGACGGTCGGCGCACGATCGTCGGGTCCATGGAGTACGCCTTCATCGGCGGCTCGATGGGTGTGGTGGTGGGTGAGAAGGTGACGCGCTGCGTCGAGAGGGCGCTCGAGGAGCGGCTGCCCCTCATCGTCGTCTCCTGCTCGGGGGGCGCGCGCATGATGGAGGGCACGCTCTCCCTCATGCAGATGGCGAAGATCTCGGCCGCCCTCGCCCGCCTTCACGAGGAGCGGCTGCCCTTCCTGAGCATCCTCACCGACCCCACCACCGGCGGCGTCACCGCCTCCTACGCGATGTTGGGCGACCTCAACATCGCGGAGCCGGGGGCCCTCATCGGGTTCGCCGGCCCGCGCGTCATCGAGCAGACCATCCGGCAGAAGCTGCCCGCGGGCTTTCAGCGCTCCGAGTTCCTGCTGGACCACGGGATGCTCGACATGGTGGTGGACCGGCGCGAGCTGAAGAGCACGCTCGCGCGCTGTCTGCGGTTCTTCATGGACTGACGGGAACGATGCACATCGAAGGTCGGACGTTCCTGGTGACGGGCGGGGCCTCCGGGCTCGGCGGGGCCACGGCCCGGACCCTGATCGGGGCGGGCGGGCGCGTCGTCATCCTCGACGTCAACGCCGAGGCCGGGGAGAAGACCGCGGCCGAGCTCGGCTCCGCCGCGCGCTTCGCCGCCGGCGACGTCTCACGCCCGGAGGACGTGGCGCGCGCGGTCGCCCTGGCCGGCGAGGTCTTCGGGGGAGTGCACGGGGCGGTGAACGCGGCGGGCATCCTCATCCCCGAGAAGGTGCTCGGCAAGGCGGGCCCCCATCGGCTCGAGTCGTTCGAGAAGACGGTGCGCGTGAACCTCGTCGGCACGTTCAACGTGATCCGCCTGGCCGCGGCAGCGATGGCCGCCGCCGAGCCGACCGAGAGCGGCGAGCGGGGCGTGATCATCTGCACCGCCTCCGTCGCCGCCTACGACGGACAGATCGGCCAGGCGGCGTACGCCGCCTCGAAGGGCGGCATCGTGGGCCTCACCCTCCCGATCGCCCGCGAGCTCGCGCGCCACGGGATCCGGGTGGTGACGATCGCCCCCGGGATCTTCGACACGCCGATGCTGGCCGGCCTCTCCGATGTGGCCCGGACCTCGCTGGGCCAGCAGGTTCCATTCCCGTCGCGGCTGGGTCGTCCCGAGGAGTACGGGGCGCTCGTTCGACACATCATCGAGAACGAGATGCTGAACGGCGAGGTGATCCGCCTCGACGGCGCGCTCCGCATGGCGGCGAAGTAGTCCGGACTACTCGAGGGGGCGGGGGCGGCCGAGGTGGAAGCCCTGGGCGTGGGTGAAGCCGATTTCCTCGCAGGCGGCCTTCTCGGCCGGGGTCTCGATGCCTTCGGCGACGGACTTGACGAGCAGGTCCCGCGCGAGCGAGAGGAGCGAGTTCAGGAGCCTCTTCCGGGGCAGCGTGGCCTGGTCCAGACCGGAGACGAAGCGGCGGTCGAACTTCAAATAGTGGGGGGGCGCGTCGGCGAGCTCGAGAAGGCGGGCCTGCCCGGCACCGAAATCGTCGTAGGCGAGGGCGATGTTGCGCTCGAGGAGCAGATGCCTCAGCTCGGCGATCTGGGCGGGGCGGGTGAGAACACTCTCGTGGATCTCGAGCGCGAGGTCGAGCTGGGGTGCGAGCTCCCGCAATTCCTCGAGGGACTCCAGCAACCCGGGGCGGTCGAGCTCGATGGGATGGGTGTTGAGGAAGATCGTGGGCAGGTCGTCCCGTTCCCGGGCGAGCTCGACCGCCTTCCGCCGGAACAGCCGGCTGAGCTCGGCCTCGGCGTCGATGCTCTCGGCGATGCGGAACAGGTCGAGGGGGTCCTCCGGCAGCCGCGGGTGACGTCCCCGTCCCAGCGCTTCGTACGCGGCCACCGTCCCCAGGGGCACGAGGATGATGGGTTGGAACACCATGGTGACCATGCCTTCGCTCAGGAGCTCGCGCAGCTGCCGCGTGCCCTCCGCGAAGTGGTGAGGCAGCTCGCGGCGCGCCGGCACCACCGTGGTCGGACGGCCCTCGAGCGTCCCCAGCGGTGCGGTCTCGCCTTCGCCGGTCCGGCCCACGCGGAACTCGAAGTCGGCGAAGTGGAGGATGTCCCCTTCGTTCAGGGGAGCGTCGTCGACGAGGCTGCGGTTGAGGAACGTGCCGTTCTTGCTGCCGAGGTCGCGCAGGGACAGGCCGGACCCCGACTCGTAGATCTCGGCGTGGCTCTTCGAGACCGAGTCGGCGGGCAGGGTGAGCTCCAGGCCGTGCCGCCGGCCCACGCGGAACGGCAGGGTGTGGATGGAGATGCGGCGGAGCCGTCCCGCCTCCCCCATCGTCTCGAGGAACCATCCCGCCCCGCGGGGGACGATGAGGGCCTCCATCTCCTTGGTGTCGTCGTCGCTCACGCGCGCCAACCCCGGGTCAGAATTCCAGGCACGCCCCAAGTATGCCCCGGGGAGGCAAGTTTCGGACGTCAGAGCAGCCGACGAATCTCGTCCGAGGCGTCCTCCGAGAAGGCCCGCGCCGCCTTGCGCTGACGCAGGAGGAGTCGCTCGGTCTCGCTCGCCGTCGCGGGGGGTCCGGAGAGATGGCCCTGCATCCGGTGGCACTGCCACCGCACGAGCAGGACTCGCTGGGCCTCTGTCTCCACCGCCTCCGCGACCACGCGGAGCTTGCGGGCGTGAGCGAGGGCCACCGCGGCCCGGATGACGGCCTCGTGGTCGTGGCTGGAGGCCGCTTCCTTCACCACCGAGCCGCCGATCTTGAGGGTGTCGATCGGGTAGCGAAACAGGAGGCCGAGCCGGCTCTCACCGCTTCCGAAGTCGTCGAGGGCGACCCGCAGGCCCAGCTCTCGGAGCTGGGTCAGCCGCTCGATGGCGCGCTCCGGGTTGCGCATCAGCTCTGCCTCCGAGACCTCCAGCTCGAGGCAGGAGGGGGGCAGCGACGTCTCGTCGAGGACGCGACGGACGAGCTTGACCACCGCCGGGTGCTGGAGCTGCTTCTCGGAGACGTTGACGGAGATGACGAGGCCTTCGTGCCCGGCCTCGTGCCACTTGCGGCCCTGCTGGCAGGCGGCCCGCAGCGTCCAGTGCCCGAGCGGCACCGCGAGACCGCTGACCTCGGCGAGCGAGATGAAGTCCGCCGCGGGCACCACGCCCCGGGGATCGGCCCAGCGCAGCAGCGCCTCTACCCCGACGATGGCCCCCGTCTCGCACTCCACCACCGGCTGCCAGTAGAGCTTGAGGTCGTTCTGGACGAGGGCCTTCCGCAGGGCGCTCTCCTTTGCCTGGCGTTCGGCGGCGAGGGCCCGCGAGCGCGGCGAGTGCACGTCCCAGGAGTCGCCGCCTCGCTCCTTCGCCCGCTTGAGGGCCACGCTGGCACTCTGGAGGAGCGACTCGACGTCCGGCCCGTCGTCCGGGAAGAGGGCCACCCCCAGGCTCGCGGTGATCAGCAGGTCGTGTCCCCCGATCGAGAACGGGCTGCGCAGCGCGAGGCGGAGCTTGTCCGCGATCACCGTCATGTCCTCGTCCCGCTGGAGCCCCGGGAGCAGGATCGTGAAGACGTCGCCGCCGAAGCGGGCGATGGTGTCTCCCTGGCGCAGCGAGTTCTCCAGGGCCAGGGCCACGCTCTTCAGGAGGTCGTCGCCGAGGCCACGGCCGAGCCGCTCGTTGATCTTCTGGAAGCGGTCGAGCCCCAGCTGCACGACCGCGAGCCGGCCCTGGTAACGCTGGGCGTGGACGATCGCAACGGAGAGCCGATCCCCGAACCGGCGCGCGCTCGTGACCCCGGTCAGCGGATCGTGATCGCCGAGGGCGCGGACCTCCTCCTCGATCCGCGAGCGGGCCACGCGCTGCTCGCCCAGGTCGGTTTCGAGGCGCTTGACCTCGTCGCGGAGGTCTCGAATCTCCTCCTCGAGCCTCTCCTCGCGCGACGGCTCTTGCGGGGCAGGCTCGGTCTCCTCGGCGGACGGGGTCTCCGCGCCTTCGGCCCCCGCGGCCGCCTCGGTGTCTCCTGCCTCGGTAGCCGCCTCGGCATCCACCGCGGTGGACTCGGTCTTCGCCTCATCGTCTGCGCCCGGGGGAGACGGCTCGTCCGAAACCGCCCGGGCCTCGGTGCCCTCCGGGCGCTTCTCTGGCCCTCGGCCACGGAACAGGGCCACGAACGAGCGCCATCCGCCTTTTCCGCCGGTCATGGTCGGAGCGGCCTCAAGCTAGCTCGACGCACCTCTCGGGGTCAAGGGCGAGGGACGGAAACCCCTTCTTGCTCCAGCCGGCTCGCCGCCTCGCGCAGGGCCGGCCTCTCGGGATCGAGGGCCACGGCGTGACCGGCAAGAGAGGATGCGGCGGCCGCGTCCCCGGCGGCGCCGCGGACCCCCGCCAGCATGAGCCACGACTCGGCGTGCGCGGGCCGGCGCCGGAGGACACGGCCGAGGGCCGTCTCGGCACGCTCGAGGCGCAGCCCCCGCGACTCCGGCGTCGCGGCGGCGCCGGCGAGGCGCGCCTCTTCACGGGCGGAGAGCGACGCATCCGCGGGCAGCGCCGCCGCCGCGGCCAGGAGCCCCAGCGCACCCAGGACCAGTGCACCCGAGGCGGGTCGCGAGAGCGGTCGTCTGCCCACGCCCGTGGCTCCGGCCGCGGTGGCGGCGAGCAGGGCGGCCAGCGCGGCGTTCGACGGAATGCGCAGGTTGAAGTCCACCGCGCTGTGAACGGCCAGGGCGATCAGGCCGGCCAGCGCACCCATGCCGATCCCGCGCACCAGGCGGTCCGACCCCGACAGCGTCCCGCGGGCCGCTCCGCCGAGCAGCAGCACTCCCGCGAACAGGACGAGGGCGAGCCCGAGGACCCCCGACTCGGCCAGGGTCTCGACGTAGTCGTTCTCGGCGTGCTCGACGCGGATCTGCCCGTGTCCACGCTTGAAGGGTGGGTAGGCGTCGTGGAAGGCCCCCAGACCCTGCCCCACGACCGGGCTCGCGAGCGACATGCGGAGCGCATCGCGCCAGGTGTCGAGTCGGAAGGAGGCACCCCCGAGATCCCGCAGCCGCTCGTGCGTCGCCGGAGGGACCAGGATCACCATCACGAGACCGAGGATCCCGGCGAGGGCGAGCGACGGCAGCAGGCCGGCTCGGCCTCTTCCGCCGCGGGCACGAATCACCAGCAGGGCCAGGAGCGAGGCCACCCCCGCGGCCAGGGCGATCGCTCCCCCGCGTGAGAGCGAGGCCAGGACGGCGAGCGCCATCGCGAACGCCGCCACCATCGCGAGAACCACGGCGCCGGCGCGCGGGCTCGCCGTCCAGTCCCGGTTGCGCCGGCGGGCAGCATCGGCCAGGCCGATGGCCAGACCCGCGGCGAGGAGCGCGGCCATGGCCACGTACCCGGCGAAGTGATTCTTGCTCACGAAGGGACCGAAGGGATTGATCGTCGGGACCTCGAAGCGCCCGTAGAGGAGTACCCCGAACCGGGTGCGCGCGAAGATCGCGTAGACCGAGAGGGCGAAACCTCCCGCGGCAACGGTCGTCACCGCGGCTGCGGCCGATCCGGGGCGCGCCAGCGCCGGCGCGGCCAGGAACGCGAGAAGGGCGAGGGCGGCGACGAGGGACACCGAGCTCAGCGTCGCGCCCGGGTCCAGCGAGACGGGGTGTGCGCCGTCACCGAGGACGGCGGCGGCGGCGGCCGGGACGGGGTGCCAGACCGCGTGCGAGCCAGGGGCGAGGAGCGCGTGGACCGCGGGGGGGAGCGGGACGAGCTGGGCGAGTCCCAGCGCGACGAACCCGAGGAGGGGCCACATCGGGAGAGCGGGGCGCTCCGCGCCGCCTTTCAGGGCGGCCAGACCGACCGCGAGGGCCGCGGCGAGGAGCCCGCTCGTCGTGATGGCGAGGATCGCCCACGGCTGCACCGCCCCGAAGAGCCATGGAGACACGACGGCGATGGCCACGAGAACGCCGAGAGCGATGATCGAGGACGGGTGGAGCTCCGAGTCACGCACGCAAGGGGATTCTACGCCCGGGTGGGCTTCGGCCGGCGGTCCGCCCGACTGCGTGCCGCTCCGTTCAGCGGGCGCCGGTCCCGAACCGCGGCTGGCTGGCGGGGAGAGCGACGGGGGACGGCGACGGGGGCAGGAAGGTGCTGGCCGGCCGGCCGAGGAGGAAGCCCTGCCCGTACCTCACGCCGAGATCGATCAGGGTGTCGAGCTCGCCCTGGCGCTCGACGCCCTCGGCGATGATGGCGGAGCCGATGCTGTCGGCGAAGCTCTTCAGGGCTCGCGTCATCTCCCGGCGGATGTAGCTCGAGTCGATGTCGCGGATGAGCTCCCGGTCGAACTTGAGGTAGTGGGGGTGGAGGTGCGCGATCTTCTCGAGGCCCGAGTAGCCGGCCCCCACGTCGTCCACCGCGATCGAGAAGCCGAAACGGGTGAGCTCGCCGAGCGCCTCGGCGAAGACCTCGTAGTTCTCGATCGCGGCGTTCTCGGTGATCTCGAGGACCACGCGGTCAGGACTCAGCCCCTGGTCCTCGACGAGACGCACGAGGGCCGCGCCCTGGAACTCGGGGTCGTACATCGCGGACGGGTAGACGTTGACGAACAGCTTGGCCGACGCCGGAAGCGTGTTGGCGGAGGCCAGCGCCCGACGCCGACACTTGCGGTCGAGCTCGAAGACGAGATCGGCCCGCTCCGCCATCTCGAAGAGCCGGAGCGGCATCTGGTAGACGCTCCCCGCCGGGCCGCGGGAGAGCGCCTCGTAGCCCAGCACCGTCCGATGGCGGAGATCCATGACCGGCTGGAAGACGGTGCTCAGCTGATCGGCGAGCAGCACCTCCTGCAGGTCGCACCGGCTCTGCAGCTCGCGCTGAGCGCGCTGGACGCGCACGCACGACCAGGCCTCCTCGACGAGCCGCGACACGAGGCGCTCCGGCATCACGAGCGGGTTGTAGAAGGCGAGGGAGAAACCCACCGTGACCCGTCGGAGGCTCCCCAGATAGGGCGAGGCCAGCCGGGCGAGCTTGCGGTTGAGGTGGCCCTCGACGCGCTCCGACGCGGCTCGCAGGTCGGCGATCTTGAGCGGGCCATCGCGCCGCTTGGGCGAGAAGAAGATGAGGAAGGCGTCGCCGCCCCGGTCGTTGAGACAGATGATGTCGTCCGTGCGCACCTCGTGTCCCTGGAGCTCGAGCACGAGGTCGCGGGCCATCATCATGACCCGCTCGAATGAGCTCGAGCCGTACTGGTGCTCGATCTGGGCCAGGGCCGAGACGTCGATGAGCAGCAGCCCCAGGCTGCCCTGCTCGAGCAGCACCTGCCGCAGGTCCGCCACCCGCTCCCGGTAGGGGAGTGGGTCCTGAGGCCGGAGGCCTCCGGGGACCTGCGAGGGCTGGGTCACGGCCGCGCGGCCTCTCCCGCGGTCCCCGCCGTCGGGGCGGACGCCTGCCGCGCCGCGGTCAGGATGCGATTGCGGCCCTGACCCTTCGCCTTGTACAGCGCGGCGTCCGCCGCGGCCAACAGGCCGGGCGCGTCGAGCCCGTCCTGCGGGTACTCGGCCACCCCACCGCTGATGCTCATCACGTTCAGGGGCTGCTTCTCGGCGAAGGGGAACGGGTGCTTGGCGATGGCGGTGCGGATCTTCTCCGCCGCGAACATCGCCTGGGTGGCGTTGGTGTGGGGCAGGATGAGCAGGAACTCCTCGCCGCCGAACCGGCCGAAGACGTCGTCTTTGCGCACGGTGCTCTGGACGAGCGACGCCAGCTCCTGAAGCGCCTTGTCTCCGGCCAGGTGCCCGTTCTGGTCGTTGTAGTTCTTGAAGTGGTCGATGTCGAAGAGGAAGATCGACAGCGTCCCCGCCGGACCGGCCCGCTCCCCGCCCCGCTGGTCGTAGGCGGAGCAGGCGGCGCGGTACACGCGCTCGTTGAGGGTCTGCTCCATGTGCTTCTTGTTGAAGACGCGCGTGAGGCCGTCCATCTCCGCGGTGAGCCTCATGCGGCTGACCTGCGCCGCGGTGTGGAGCACCTGGGCCCCGCTCTGGGCGACCAGACGCAGGGCGGCCTTGGGGTCGCCGCTCTTGCGGGGCTTCGCAACCAGGATCACCCCGAGGGTCTCCTGGTCGAACACGAGGGGGGCGATGAGGTCGGGCTCCGGCAGGCCGGGCAGCACCGAGCCCGGCTTGATCCGGCTCGCCGTCTCCTCGGCCTGGAGGTCCTTCCGGCTGACGACGATCTGCGCCTCGGCGGCAAAGCCGATCTCGCCCGCACCGACCGGGACCTCGGCCCCCTTGCTCACCGCCGCGCCATCCGGATAGACCGCCGCCACGACGAGCCGCGGGGGCGCGTTCGCCTGGTCCCCGGCTCTCTCTTCACGCCGGACGAGGACCGCCACCTGCTGCGGATCGAGGCTGCGCTGGACGATGGTGAGCAGCACGCCCGGGATCTGCCGCTCGCCCAGCCCGCTGTACAGCTCGCGCGCGAGCCGCGGGTAGTCCTTGAGGAAGTGGGTCAAGAATCCCAAGTCCTCCTGGAGCTGCTTGTTCGCGCGGCGAAGGGACTGGAGCTGCGGCCCGACCGCCTCCGACTCGGCCCGTGCCTCGGTTGCGGACGCACGCATCCGCAGGAGAAGGGGAATCAGCACCCCCGCCGTGATGGCCAACCCCAGGAAGAAGGGCACGCTCGAGCCCACGATCACCTCCGTTCGGCCAAGAGTAGCAACGCCCGTGCCGGGAATAGGGTACCCAACTGTGGTCCTTTATTGTCCACAGGCCGGCCTTGAGACGCCGGCCTCCGCCATCGCTGTCCGAAAAACGGTCGCACTGCCCGGTGATGACTGGTTTACAATGCAGGGGACGCTGGCCCTCGTCTTGCTTGAAGACGGGTGGAGGAGTCTATGTGGGGTAAGGCGAAGACGCTCGTCCTCGCGGCCGTTGTGGCATCCGCTGCCCTCGTGCCGCTCTTTGGCGATCCGCGCGTGACACCCGTGACTCACCCCCTGTGGGCCCGCATGCTGCTGCGGTCGATGGAGATGACCCAGGCGGTGCGCGCGAGCAGCGAGGCGTCACAGGTGTTCAGCACCCTGGCGTGGAGGGACAGTCTCTCCTATCCCGCGGACCAGTACCTCCGGGCCGACGGAGCCGTCGTCCGGGAGCAGGACGGCCAAGCCGTCATCACACCCGCGGAGGGGCCGGCGGAGGTCGTCTACGCCCTCGCCGTCGCCCAGCCGGGGGACTACCAGCTGCGCGCGCGACTCGCCGGAGCACCCGGCACCCCGGCCTCCGCCGAGTTCGTGCCGCTCGGCGGGGGGCACTGCGCTCAAGACCTTCACTCTCACCCCGGCCGACACCCCCGAGTGGGTCTTCGGTGGCTCCGCGCACCTCGATCCCGGTGCGTACGGCGCGTCCGTCCTGCTGCCGCCGGGCTGCACCTTGAGCCAGCTCGAGGTGGCTCCCCCGTGCCTCAACCCGATCGAGCCCCCGGGCGGCTGGCAACCGACGGGGGTGACGACGGGGCTGGACCTGGCGATGACCGCCCTCAAGGCGCTCGACATGGAGCACGAGCTGCCCCCGGCCGCGACGCCCATCGAGATCTCGTCCGCCGACTTCCAGATCGAGGCCCCCCCGGAGGCCGTGGAGGTACGAGTCACCGCCGACACGCTCGCGCAGCAGTCGCTGCGTGCCGACCGCAAGGGGCTGCGCGCGGTCGTCTCGTTCGACATCCCCGAGGCCGGCCTCTACACCATCTCCGGATTCGTGACTCCGGGTACCGGCCAGCGGTGGCTCGTGGACGGGTGCCGCAAGGCCATCGTCTGCCCCGGCGACCGGGTGGGCTGGCGGCCGATCCTGACCCAGTCCTTCGCCACCGGCCGTCACACCCTGCTCGTCAGCCTCGGCAACGCGGCCACCCTGGACCAGGTCCGGATCGAGAAGAAGAAGGCCTCCGCCGAGGACTACGTCGCGACGCTCCGGCGGCTCGGCCTCGAGCCCGGCCCCGACGGACCGGTCTCACGAGACAGCGCCATCGAGGCGATGAGGTTCGTCCGCGAGCAGAGGCAGGAGGCGATGGCCCGACTCTGCGGGGACAGCGTCACAATCGACGAGGTCCCCTTGCCGCCGCTTCAGGTCGCCGACATGCCGGGTCCGTCGGAGGCGGCGCCACCGGTCGTCCCGCTGCCCCCTCCGATCGCTCCGCCGATTCTGCCTCCCCAGGAGCCGGCGAGCCCGACCACGCCCACCGGCGGCGGCAGCTAGCCCTTCCTCCGCGATGGCGCTGTTCAACCACGCCACCAAGGAGGTGACGGCGAAGCTCGTCTACTACGGGCCCGGGCTCTGTGGGAAGACGACGAACCTGCAGTGGATCCACGACAACCTGTCCTTCAAGAGCAAGGGCAAGCTGGTCTCGCTCGCCACCCAGACCGATCGGACGCTGTTCTTCGACTTCCTTCCCGTCGAGCTCGGCACCATCCGCGGCATGCGCACGCGCATGCAGATCTACACGGTGCCCGGGCAGGTCTTCTACGAGGCGACCCGACGCATGGTGCTCAAGGGCTGCGACGCCGTCGTCTTCGTGGCCGACAGCCAGGCGGCGATGCTGGACGCCAACTTCGAGAGCCTGCAGAGCCTGCGGCGCAACCTCCTGGCGAACGAGATCGACCCCTCGATCCCGATGGTCCTGCAGTACAACAAGCGGGACCTGCCCACCGCGCTGCCCATCTCCGTTCTGAACGCGCGGCTCAACCCACGCAACGTCCCTTTCTTCGAGTCGGTGGCGTTCGAGGGGCAGGGTGTCGAGGACACCCTTCGCGGCATCACGAAGGCGCTCTTCAGGTGGCTCTCGGACTACTACGGAGGCAGCGAGAAGGAGACGAGCGCGGCGGGCGACGCCATCAGCGCCCCGGCCGCGCCGGCACCGGAGGCGGCCGCGCCGGTCAAGGTGACCGTGCCCATCCCGGAGCCGCCGAAGACTCCGGTGGCGAGGCCGGCGCCCAGGCCGGTGGCGAAGCCCACACCCAAGCCGAAGGCGGCGCCCGCACCGCCGCCCGCCGCCCGAGCGGAACCGAAGCCCCCGGCCCCGCCGCCGGTCCAGGTCAAGCCGGCGGCGCCGAAGCCCGCGCCGAAGCCCGAGCCCGCGCCGCCCCCGGAGCCGGAAGACACGTCGGACGACATCGATGTCGAGATCCCCGACGAGATCGCGCCGACGATCAGGATCCGCCCGTCGGCACCCGAGCCTCCGGCGAAGTCCCGGCCCGCGCCGCCCCCGGAGCCCGAAGACGAGATCGCACCGACGGTCAGAATCCGGCCGCGGCGCGTCGTGATCCCGTCCCGACCACCGGCGGAGGCGACGCCCACGCCGGCGGCCAAACCTGAACCGCCTCCGCCTCCAGAGCCCGAACCCAGGCCGGTGGTCAAGGTCGCTGCGCCACCACCGCGGCCGCCCGAACCAAAGCCGGTGGTCAAGGTCGCTGCGCCACCGCCGCCCGAGCCCAAGCCGGAGCCCATCGCCCAGCCCGCTCCGCCGCCGCCACCCGAGCCCAAGCCGGAGCCCGTCGCCCAGCCCGCTCCGCCGCCACCACCCGAGCCCAAGCCGGAGCCCGTCGGCCCAGCCCGCTCCGGCACCACCGCCGGAGCCCGTGGCACAGCCCGCTCCGCCGCCACCACCCGAGCCCAAGCCGGAGCCCATCGCCCAGCCCGCTCCGCCGCCGCCACCCGAGCCCAGGCCGGAGCCCGTCGCCCAGCCCGCTCCGCCACCGCCCGAGCCGAAGCCGGAGCCCATCGCCGCATCGGCCCCTCCGGAGTCGGAACCCGAGCCGGCACCGTCCCCACCGCCCGAGAAGATCACCTCGGCCCTGGAGGCGGCCCGCCGTCTGTCGTTGCTCTCCTCCGACGAGCCCGCGCCGACGATCTCGATCAAGAGCCCGTTCCCGGCCGGCGACGCACCCTCGGAGGGCGTCCCATCCCCGGCTTCTGCGGCGACACCGGCTCCAGAGGCGGTCTTTCGCGAGACCCAATCGGCCGCGTCGGCCGACCCTCCTCCCCGCGGCGACGACCTGCGCGAGGATCAGTGGCTCTACCTCCTCGAGGGGACGCAGCGGGGCCCGATCGACGTCGAAGATCTCGTCGATCTCGTGCTGACCTCCATCCCTGAGGACACGAAGGTCTGGCACCCCGGCCTCGAAGGCTGGGTGCGCGCCAACCAGGTGCGGGACATCGCGGACGAGATCCCGCCCCCGCTTCCCATCCCCGGCGCCGCCCGCGGTTTCGATGGCGACGAGGACATGCCCGACTTCGACACGGTCCCGCCTCAGTTCCGAACGGCCCTCATCGCCGACGAGGACGAGGCCTTCCGGAAGTACCTGGCCATGCCGCTCGCCGCCCAGGGCTTCACCATCCAGGAGGCGGCGGACGGCGCGGCGGCCTGGCAGCTCGCGGTGCAGCATCGCCCCTGGCTCATCCTCGCCGACGTCAGCATGCCCGAGGTCGACGGGTTCGAGTTCTGCCGGCGCGTGCGCAGCCATCCCCTGATGAGCCACACGCCGCTTCTGTTCATCTCCGGCACGGACAAGTACAAGGAGCGCTACCGAGCCCTGCAGATCGGCGCCGACGACTTCCTCTCCAAGCAGATGCCGATCCGGGAGCTGCTCATGCGGATCCAGCTCCTCCTCACCAAGTACTCCGACCTCGGCACCGAGCAGGAGCAGGCGGGAACCCAGGCCGGCGTGGCCGCGGGCGTCTTCCAGGGCCGCATCGAGGTGTTCGGCGCCCCCGCCCTCCTCCAGATGTGCGCCCAGGGGCGGCTCACCGGGATCTTCACGGCACTCGCGGAGGACGAGGAGAACACGGCCGCGGTCATGGGCTTCCGCGAGGGAGACGTCATCTCCGCCACCGTGGGTGCTGCGTCCGGACTCGAGGGGGCCTACGCCTTCCTGGCCTGGGCGCAGGGCAGCTTCAAGTTCACGCCGGGCGAGCCCGGCGACGGCGAGCCGCTGGCCCAGAGCGTCGAGCACCTCCTCCTCGAGGGCTGCCGCCTTCTCGACGAGTCGCAGAAGGGCGGCGGGGACGGGGAAGAGGGAGCCCTCGCCTGACGGCCAGCCGTCCCTCCACCTGACGCAGTACTCCTCGTGCCCAGGAGCTCCGCGCCGCTTCACGGAGATTCCGGGGCCCCCAATCGGACGAGGAGTCCAGGAATCGGACAGCCGCTGCGCCCCCCGTCATGCCAAACCACTGATTCAACAGTAACTTGGGCGCGGCACGGTTCTTGGAATCCTCCCCTCCTCGGAGGACAGCCTTGGTCTGCGCGGGTGGAAAGAAACCGAGGTTGAGAGGGTCCGCGTCGAGGTGGCCTGGTCGTAGGTCATGGTGCGCTTCACACAGTTTCTTTTTATGTGGTGGGTGTTTACGGCATACTTGCTCAAGTTGTGAGCGAAGCCCGCGGGGTCATTCAAGGGTCCGGCGGGCTGGCGCGGACTGTGCGTGCGTGCCTGGCTCAGGCGGTGTCCGTCGGGGGGCAGCGCATGCCAGGAGCCCGAGTGTCGTGCTGGCCCACCAGGGATCGAGGAGGGTGCAGATGCCGCGCGCGAGCCGGTCAGTGATCCGGGCGATCGTCCGTGGGGCGCTCGTGGTCCCGCTCTTGGGGGTGGTCTCCCCGGCGGGGGCCGCGTCGTTCACCCAGCGGACCGTGGTCACGATCGACCGGAACCAGGTGCCGGGCGTGGCCAGCCTGGTCGACTTTCCCGTCCTCGTCAGCGTCACGAGCAACAACCTGAGGACGACCGCCAACGGCGGATTCGTGACGAGCGACCTCGGGCACGACATCATCTTCCAGGGCGAGGACGCGCCGACGTGCGCCCCGGCCGCACCGCCCTGCCGCCTCGACCACGAGATCGAGAGCTACGACGGTGTGAACGGCACGATCGTGGCCTGGGTCCGGGTTCCGGCGATCTTCGGCTCCCTTGCCGGGGCCAACACGCCCATCTACATGTACTACGGCGACGCGACGATCACCTGCTCCCAGGAGAACAAGAACGGGGTCTGGGACGCGAGCTACCGCGAGGTCTTCCACCTCAACGAGTCGGGTGACCACACCGACTCCACGGCGAACGCCTTCACCGCGGTCGGCAAGGGAGCGGTGACGAAGGGGGTCGCGGGAAAGGTCGGGCCCGCCGTTGACTTCGGGGGTGGGGTGCTCGGGACGACGCCGGCAAGGCTCATCGTCTCCGACGGCAAGCTGACCACCACCACCAGCTTCACGTTCGAGGCCTGGGTGTACTTCCGCAGCTACGTCCCCGGGGGCTACGTGGGCTTCGTGACCAAGGGGCGGGAGTGCCTGAACTTCGACGGCTCTCCGGTACCCCAGCCGGGCTACTGCATGGCCGAGCCGTGCGGGGACTGGATCGCGCTCTACAAGGCCAACGCCGACAACGTTCTCGCTGGGCTGGGCGTGGGGTGGCGGACCCGGGGGGTGCAAGGTCGGCAACATGGACGACCCCGGCCCCGTCGTCAACACCGGCCAGTGGTACCACGTCGCGGGCACCTTCGACCTGGCGACGAAGACCCGGCGCCTCTTCGTCGACGGGACCCAGGTGGTGACCGACAGCGGCGTCGCGCCTGCCTGTCCGCCGACATCCCCCACTACACCCTCATGGGCATCGACAACCTGCAGGACGACTACCTCGACGGAATCCTCGACGAGATGCGGGTGTCGTTCGCGGCGCGCGGCGCCGCCTGGATCCAGACTGGCTACAACAACCAGAACGCCCCGTTCGTGGGCGCGGGTGGCTTCTACTCCTCGATCGCGCACCAGACCGGCGGCCCGTGGACCGTGGGCGCCACGACCTGCCCCGCCCTCGAACCCCTGCGCCGGAGGGCCCGGCACCTGCTACCTGCGGTCCATCGGCAACACCGCCGCGCTACTCGACGGGCAGCGGCACGTGCACCGCGACCAACGGCTCGTCCGTGGTGACCTGCCCGGGCGCCGGCTGGCTGAGCGCCAACCGCGGCCGCGGCGACCGCATCACGATCGACGGCACCGACTACATGGTGCTGGCGGTGGACAGCGAGACCCAGCTCCGGCTGCTCGACTCCGTTCGCCGGCACCGGCGGCGTGGGCAACGTGTCGTACACGATGTCCCGCCAGTTCGCGACGCTGCAGGCCTGGTCGACCTGTATCACCGGCGGTGGCGGCTGCACGTACTTCCCGGTGGCCGGCGGCAACCTGGTCACCGGCACCCGGAGCGAGATCGGCATCGTCTACAAGGAGGGCAACCCCTACACCGGCGGCCGGGGTGAGCATCGTCGACCTTTCGGGCTCGACCACCGACGCCACCCATACCATCACGCTCACCGCGGACGGCTCCAATCGCCACTACGGCGTCTCGGGCGCCGGCGTGGTCATCGACAACCAGGCGAACACGACCCGTGCCGGTGCTCCTCCAGACCGCCTACCCGACCGTCGAGTGGCTGGAGATCCGCAACGGTGGGGACCCCGGGGCGCACTGCATCGACTACGTCACGAGCAGCGCTTCGAACCACGCGGTCATCCGCAACAACCTGATCCGCAACTGCAGCGGCCAGAGCATCCGGGTCGCCAGCAGCGGGACTCAGGTCGCCGACATCACCAACAACGTCGTCTACCGGGGGACCCGCGACGGCGTCCACATCCAGAACCCGCTCGGGACGGGGAGCCTGATCCGCATCTTCAACAACACGTTCCTGAGGAACAACAGCGCGACCGGTACGCCCTGGACGGAGGTGAGCACCGCCGAGACGCCCAACCCCTACGTCGTCCTGCGCAACAACATCCTGGTGGACGACGCGCAGTCCCCCGACGTGACCTGGAACGGCCTGGCCCTGTGCACGAACGCCGCGAACTGCGACTGGTGGAACGTCGCGAGCGGCGACAACATCACCGGCGACGCGGCGCCGCCCACGTGCGGAAGTGGACGGTCCGGACATCGGCCCCAATCCCCGTGGGAGCGGGCTCTACGGGCAGGCCGAGTCGACCCTCAACTTCGTCGACACGACGGCGGGCAGCGAGAACCTCCACCTCACCACGGGGAGCATCGCCTTCGGCGCCGCCGCCGATCTGAGCGCGCTGTTCACGCGGGACATCGACTTCCAGCCCCGCTCTGTCCCCTGGGACGTCGGGGCCGACGAGCTCCCCCCGGCCGCGGCCCCGCCGCTCATCGCCTACAGCGACTTCGCGGCCGCGGGGACCCGCCCTCTGCAGTTCACGACGTATAGCGGGGTGTGGGCGGCACCGGGGACGATCGCGGTGACGGGCTCGCCGCCGTTCCACAACTCGGCGCTCCACCAGAAAGTGGCAACGACCAGCCCGAGCGGGGCGCAGCGAGCCGTCGTGTGGTCCGAGCACAATCCGGGGACCCGGGACTACCTCTTCGCATCCTTCTGGGACGGGACGAACTGGGACGACGGGACGGGGGCGCCGTTCGGCGACGCCGAGACTGCCTTTTCGCGGACTGGCTGGGACGGCACCCTCGACCTCCGGAGCTTCGACGCCGCCTACGAGCAGCTGAGCGGAAGGCTGCTCGTCGCATACGGGAGCAACCCGGCGCACACACTGCGGTACCGCCGCTACGACAGCGGCGTGTGGAGTGCAGACACGGCGACCACGATTCCCGCGGCAGCCTTCGGACCGCCGAACACCGGTCAGGATGGCTATTTCACCTCGGTTCGGCTCGCCGCGCGTCCAGGCACAAACCAGATCGCCGTCCTGAATCTCGAGGCTGAGTTCTCTGCAACCCCGACCTACGGAGCAGTCACCGCCGCGATCTGGGACGGCGACACCGCTAGCTGGGGCTCGAAGGCCACCCTCTCGTATCCCACGACGAACGGGCAGAACGGCCACCTCACGGAGGCAGGGGACATCAAGTTCGTCCTCGGCGGCCCCAACGCCGGCGAGGCGATCGCGGTGTGGGGCAACGGTCAGCAGGTCTACTCCGCCCGCTGGAGCCAGGCGGGGGGCTGGAGCGTGGTCGGGTCGATCGGCAACCTGGGAGGGGGCAACACCGCCCGCTGGATACGCCTGGCGGCCCAGCCGCAAGGCGATCGGATGGTGGTGGCGGTGGCGGACACAAATCAGGGGATCCGGACCATCGCCTACGACGCGACGACGCGGACCTGGGCCTCTCTGTCCGCCTACCATACGACGACGGCCTACGGAAACGCGCTCTACAACCGGTCCTTCGATGTCGTTTTTGACCCGGCGGCCGGCGCCGACGACGTGCTGATCGTGTACTCCGACACCACCCGCGTGCGCTACCGCACCTCGAGCAACGCCGGCATCGTCTGGACACCCCAGCAGAGCCAGGACGGGTTCACGGTGCGCCAGGCCCACTGGGTGCAGCTCGCCAGAGACCCGAGCAACGTCGTCCACTTTGCGATGCAGGACGCGGCAGACGCGCTCCAGGTCTATACCTGGGATGGGACGTTGTGGCGAATCCCCGCCGTTCAGGTCTCCGCCAACACCGAGCGCGGCACGAACCACTCGGTCGAGCCGTTCGCGGTGGCCAGCTACCCGCCGCAAGGCGCGGTGACGACGGCGGTCGAGTTGATGTCGTTCTCGGCGACCGGCGCCGACGCAACGGTGGACCTGGCCTGGCGGACCGGCTCCGAGCTGAACAACCTCGGCTTCCACCTCCACCGGTCTCTCTCGGAGGGTGGGCCCTGGACCCGGATCACGCCGTCGCTGATCCCCGGCCTCGGGTCGTCGCCGGAAGGAGCGTCCTACTCCTTCCGCGACACCGGCCTCACGAACGGCGTCCGCTACTTCTACCGCCTCGAGGACATCGACTCCGAGCAGGGCTCCACCTTCCACGGCCCCGTCTCCGCGGTGCCGGCGGCTGCGTCACCCGCCGAGGAGGAGGACACAGGGGACTCAACCGGCTCCGATCCCCCGGAGGGAACCGAGGAGGGCGAGGTCTCAGGCGAGGACTCCTCTGACGTTGCGTCCTCCCGTACCTACGGTCGTCCCGAGGCTGCCTCCTTCCGCGTCGTCTCCCGCACGAAGCGGGCCATGGTCGTCGAGCTGCGCACTCCAGGTTTCGTCGCCACAGAGACGCCCTCCGGGGTGAAGGTCTCCGTCCCCGGCTTCGACGAGCGCACCGATCCCCGCGCCCCCGACCTGCCCCTGAAACGGGTCGTTCTCGACGCCGTCGTCGGGCGTCACGCCCGTATCGTCTGGGTCAAGGAGAAGAAGACCCGCTCCTTCCCCGGCCTGAGACCCGCCGCCGTCGGCTCGGCCGAGATCGTCTCCTCACCCGACGGCACGGTACGGCCCCGGCGCCGCTCGGCTGGGTTGAAGGGCGACGGGCTCGTGCCCCGCTTCGCCGCCCGCATCCCCGGAGACGCCTTCATCGGCGAAAACAAGAAGCTCGCCCTCGAGTTGAGCCCCCTCCGATACGACGCCGCCTCGGATGAGCTCCGGCTCGCCCGGCGCCTCCGCGTCAAGATCGCCTTCGACAGAAAGGCCGCCTCCTCGGAGACGGGCCACGGCTCCCGGGGACGTCGTCGCCCACGCTCGCTGCGGCGCGGGTCGTCCCCCGTCCTTGCACATCTCCACACCCAGACCCGGGGGCTCCACGCCGTCTCCTTCGAGACCCTCTTCCCCCAGGGACACGAGGCCCTGCCCCTCGAGTCGCTCCGCCTCAGCCGACAGGGTGATCCCGTCCCCGTCCACGTCGAACCCCAGACAGAGGCCCTTCGGGCCCGGAAGCGTCCTCTACTTCCACGCCTCCTCTGAGGCCGCCTCCACCGATTTCTCCTCCGAGGTCGCCTACGCCCTCGAGCAGACGACGGGCGGGGTCCAGATGCCGCTCGTCTCCGCCTCGCTCCGGAAGCTCCCGATCCTCGGATCCGCTCCCCTCGCCCAGGAGCGCTTCGAGACCAACCGCTACTACCAGGCCGGCCTCCTCGACGCCCCCGACATCTGGCTCTGGGACTTCGCGGTCGGGGGGATGAGCAAATCCTTCCCCCTCTCGATCGAAGGCCTCGATCCCGCGTCACCTCTCCCTGCCCACCTCCAGGTCGTCTTCCAGGGCGCCTCCGAGGCCGAGACCGAGGGCGAGCACCACCTCAGCGTGTCCTTGAACGGCACGCCTCTGGGGGAGACCTCCTTCGACGGGAAGCTCCCCCACGTCTTCTCCACGAGCGTTCCGGCGTCCGTCCTTCTCGAGGGCGAGAGCTCGTTGACCGTGACGAATCTGGGGGACACCGGGGCGTATTCGTTCGTGTTCCTCGACCGTGTGGATCTGGTCTATCCCCAGACCCCGGCACTGCGTTCGGGGCTGTTCAGTGGAGTCTTCTCCGAGACGGGGCGGGCGATCGTCTCCGGGGAGGCCCAGGTGGGTCTGGACGTGACGGATCCGGACGCCCCGGTGTGGCTGCAGGGCCTCAGAGACAAGGCGGGCCAGGTGCGCTTCAAGGCCGAGGCCGGGCATCGCTATGTGCTGGCCGCACCGGAAGGGCTACTGGCCCCTCGGGTCTCCACACCCCTGCGTTCAATGCTTCGCAGCACCCGGAACCAGGCGGACTACGTGGTGATCGCCCCCGAGGCGTTCCTGGAGGCGGCTCAGCCCCTTCTCGAGAGGCGGCGGGACCAGGGGCTCACGGCGAAGGCGGTCTCGTTCGAGGAGATCGCGTCCGAGTTTGGACACGGCCGCCCCTCGGCCCAGGCCATCCGGGATGTCCTCGCCTACGCCTATCACTCCTGGACCGGGCCCTCAGTGCGCTACGTGCTGCTTCTGGGGGACTCGTCTTATGACCCCCGGAACCTCACCGGCTTCGACCAGGGGGCGCCTCTGCCCGCGATGTGGGCCAAGACCTCGTATCTGTGGACCTCGTCCGACCCCGCTTTCGCGGCCGTCAACGGCGAGGACCTCCTGCCGGACGTCGCGATCGGGAGGCTGCCCGCGAAGACGCTCGAAGAGGCTCACGCGCTCGTCCAGAAGGTCCTGGCCTGGGAGGACACGTCCCAGGACCTCTCCGGCACCGCGGTTCTCGTGGCGGACAACCCGGATCTGGCCGGGGACTTCGAGGCGGACGTCTTGGACATCCAGGCGAGCTTCCTCGGGGGGCAGGAGACGAAGACGCTCTTCCTGAGGGAGCTGGGAGGGAACACCCGACCGGAGATCCTGGCGTCCTTCGACGAGGGGGCCTCGCTCATGAGCTACGTGGGCCACGGGGGCGCGGCGGTGTGGGCCTCTGAGAACGTGTTGAACTCGTGGGACACCGCGGGTCTTCGGGCTCAGTCGCGCCAGCCCCTGATGCTGACCTTCAACTGCCTCAACGGCTACTTCGTGGCCCCGAACTACGACTCGCTGTCGGAGGCGTTCCTGAAGGTGGAGGGGCGGGGGACGATCGGGGCGTTCTCGCCCTCGGGGCTGAGTCTCGACGCTCCGGCGCACCGGTTCCACCGGGCGCTCATGGCCGAGATCACCTCAGGGGTGCACGAGAGGCTCGGCGACGCGGTTCTCGCCGCACAGGCCGCCTACGCCGAAGAGGGCGTCATGCCGGAGCTCCTGGCCATCTACCACCTCCTCGCCGACCCGGGAATGAGGATCGGAAGATGAGCATGCGCAGTAACTCAATACGTTTGGGACCGACCTGGCGATGGCTTTGCCTCGTCGTGGGGTTGGTCGCCCTTTTGTCACCGCCTCGGACTCTCGCGTGGGAGAACGACGCCTGGGGGGCCAGGGTCAAGATCACGTTCGACAACTCCGCGCAGGGGCAGCTCGACAGCTTCCCGGTCCTCATCAGGCTCGACAGCTCCCGGATCGAGTACTTCCGCACCCAGGACGCGGGTCAGGACATCCGCTTCGTCGACGACGACGACACGACCGTGCTCGACCACGAGATCGAACTCTGGAACGAGGCCGGGAACTCGTACGTCTGGGTCCGGGTCCCGCAGATTGATGCTTCATCGAGCGTTGACTTCATCTACATGTACTACGACAACGTGAACGCCGCAGACGGCCAGAACGCCACCGGGGTCTGGAGCGCCAACTACCTCGGGGTGTGGCACCTGAAGGAAGATCCGTCGGGTGCCCTTCCGCAGATGAGGGATTCCACGTCGAGCGTCCTCCACGGGACCTCTGGTGGAGTCATGACGCCAGGCGACCAGGTGGACGGACAGATCGACGGGAGCCTGGACTTCGATGGTGGTGATGATTTCGTCGCTTCGGGCGTCAGCGGCGTCATGGCCAACCTGGCCACCTTCACGATGTCTGCGTGGGTCGTACCCCGCGCCGGCCAGCCGGAATTCGCCGGGATCGTCGAATACGACTCTCCGCCCACCACCAACGACTTCGAGGCAGGCATAGAGATGAGGGCGTCCGGGGTTCCCAGAGCCAACGTCTGGACGACGGCGGGGTTTCGGGGCGTCGACTCGGCGACGGTCCTGCCGACGACTGGCTGGAGCCATCTCGTCTCCGTATACGACGGGAGCAACCTGCTCCTCTACATCGACGGAGCATTGGACTCGACTTCTCTGCCCATTACTGGGAACACGCGGAACAACAACAGGCCCGTCCACATCGGCCGAAACACCCACGACGCGCGATACTTCAACGGCCTGATCGACGAGGTCCGGATCTCCGACACCCCACGGTCCGCCGATTGGATCGCGGCCCAGCAGCTGTCGATGACCGACACGTTCGCCACCTTCGCCGTGCCGGAGGCCGGGCCGTGCTGTCAGGCCCTGACGACGAGCGAGTCGGGCGGCGACATCACGGTCACGTCCCCGGCGAGCTTCGAGATGGTGTTCCGCCTCAACGCCGGTGGCGCCCTCGACAGCTTCTGGGATCTGGACGAGGACCCCGGCCGGCTGCGCGATCTCGCCGGCAAGCCTGCCCCCAGCGAGCTCCGTGGGCTCTTCCATGTGAGCTTCAACGCCCTCGGGAGCCTGTACGTCAGCGGCCAGAACAACAAGGGGCCGAAGCTCGATCTCCTCGAGGCGACCACGGCCCGCGTCAGGGTGCGCTCGGAGATGTTTTTCCAGCAGCGCCCGTCGGCGGGTACCGGGGTGATGCCCGGCGCCAAGGGGATCGCGGACTACAGCGTCTATCCCTCGGCCAAGCTGGGCGTGCGCTGGAATCGCCGGGTCACGGCCGACGTCAGCTACACCAAGCACCCCCTGGAGATCGCTGTGCACTACGAAGCGCTTCCCGACCCGCGGGGCAGCCTCACCGGCTTCAGCCAGAACACCGCGTTTCCCGTTCCGCCGCCCACGCTGACCACCTCCGCCGCGGCCACGGATGACTTCGTCCTCGCCCGATACGATGCGGCCGAAGCGCGAACGGACCTCCTCGCCATCGCCTACCAGGACTGGGGGCTGGTCGATGAGCTGACCTACTCCAACGCGACCGCCTTCTTCAGTTGGCGGGATTCACCGGATCCAGCCACCGTGGACCTCACTCCTGCCGTCAACGGAAGCGAGTTCTGGAACTTCCTGATCCACCACAAGCCCACGAATCTACTCAGCAACGTCGACCCCGCGGTCACGTCGCGGAGCGCCGACTACCGCCGCACGCCGAACTCGATCGCCGTAGGACCCTTCGGCCAACCCTGGATCTCGGCGAGCGAGAACACCAGCGGCGGCGACGACTTCAACGAGGCGGAGGCGGCCTTCCCGCTGACCCTGAACCCATCGACCGGGCTGCAGTTTCGCATCGACGGGACTGTGGGCAGCCCTCGCTACAGCCCCTTCTTCAAGATCCGGCAGTGGCGATCCCTCGCCGGCCCTCCGTCCGTCACCCTGGATGGCAACGTCCTCACCGCGGGCCTGGACTACATCGCGGCGGTGAAGCCGGTGGCGAGGGGCCACTACGCTGATGCGCTCAGCTGGCACTCGACATTGCAGGACACAAACGCGCTCGGAGTCAACCTGGACGTGGGGGCGAGCGCGGCGGTCTCCGGCACCACCACCTTCGTGCCCGCGCGCTACGGCAACGGCGTCCTCATCGACGAGGACGCGGATTGGGTGTCCAGCGACGCCGCCAGCTTCGACGCGCTCTCCGGCGCAGTGGAGTTCTGGTACCAGCCCTCCTACAACTACGACGACGGGCTCCGCCACATCCTGTGGGTCAACGAAGCCGCCGCGAACCGCTACTTCGTGCTCGAGAAGGCGGAGACGACGAACAATATGCTTCTCACCGTGAGAAACGGCGGGAGCACCGGCTCGGTCACCGTCAATGCCGCCGACTATTCGTGGCGGGCGGGCGACTGGGTGCACATCCGCACGAGCTGGCTCTCGCCCCAGCTCGAGATCTCGATCAACGGGAGGGTGCCGTCCCAGACCGTGGTCACGGTGGACAGCGGGATGACCCCGGGAACCACCTACATCGGTGGTTGTGGACCGGCTGGGTGCCCATTTGGAGCGGACGCGAACGCCAACGGCATCATCGACGAACCCCACGTCTACACCGACTCGATCTCCCCACGGTGGATCGGGGTCGGGGGGCTCACCAGCAGCCTCAGCGAGTACCTCGCCCAGCCAACGCGAGACTTCACCTTCACGTTCCAGCCGGTCGACGCCTCGCGGCGAGGTCAGTACCTGCTCTTCGGATCCGACAGCCAGTTCCGAGGTCTCAACGTGGTCCTCCTGACCGCCGGCGCCGGCGCCGGCGTGGATCTCCAGTGGGAGTACTGGAACGGGGTGGAGTGGGCGAACCTCGAGTCTGTCGGTGGCTTCAATGACGAAACGAATCACCTCACGAAGAACGGCAACGTCTACTGGCAGGACCCACCGAGCTGGACGCCCTACTCCCAGCGCGGCGGGCCCGATCTGTACTACGTCCGCGCCCACCTGCCGACGGCCTCGGGAAGCTACACAACATTCCCCCGAGAGAGCCGGATCACGACGGACATCCTGCTCTTCCAGTACTGCGGCGACATCACGGCGGCCGGGCAGGAGTTCTTCTTTGCGCCGCCGGCGCCGACCGTGGTCGAGCTCCTCTCCTTCGAGGCTCACCCGTCGGACTCCGCGGTGGATCTCTCCTGGCGGACGGGCTCTGAGCTGAACAACCTGGGCTTCCACGTGCACCGGGCTCTGTCGGCGGGCGGCCCCTGGACACGAATCACACCATCCGTGATCCCCGGCCTGGGGTCGTCACCGGAGGGCGCGTCCTACTCCTTCCGCGACACCGGACTCACGAACGGGGTGCGCTACTTCTACCGCCTCGAGGACATCGACTCCGAGTCCGGTTCCACCTTCCACGGTCCGGTCTCCGTTGTGCCTCAGGCGGGAGCCGCGCCCCCTGCAGACGACGGAGGCTCCGGCGACTCCGGCCCCGACGGATCCTCGGATTCCAAGGATCCCGCTTCCGAAGACCCCACTTCCCAGATCTACGGTCGCCCTGAGGATGTGTCCTTCCGGGTGGTCTCCCGCACGAAGCACGCCGTGGTCGTGGAGCTTGAGACCCCGGGCTTCATCGTCACCCCGAGCCCCGAAGGCCTCCACGTCTCAGTCCCCGGTTTCGACCAGCCCACCGACCCTCACGCTCCGGATCTGCCCCTGAAGAGGGTCGTCCTCGACGGTGTCGTCGGGCGCCACGCCAGGATCGTCTGGGTCAAGGAGAGAAGGACCCGCTCCTACCCCGGCCTCACTCCGGCGGCGGTGGGGGCGGCCGAGATCGTCTCCTCTCCCGACGGCACCGTCCGACCCGGCCGCCGCGCCGCGGCGCTTCGGGGCGAGGGGCTTCTGCCCCCCCTCGCCGCCTGGATCCCCGGGGACGCCTTCATCGGCGAGTCGAAGAAGCTCGCCCTCGAGATGAACCCGCTGCGCTACGACGCCGCCTCCGACACGCTCCTCCTCGCCCAGACGCTGCGCGTCCGGATCGCCTTCGATCGCAGGGCGGCCCGGTCGGAGAGGGGACAGGGATCCCGCGGACGGCGCCGGCCCCGTTCCGTGGACGCCGGGGCCCCCCAGGTTCTCGCCCACCTGCACACATTGACGAAGGGGCTCCACGCCGTCTCCTTCGAGACCCTCTTCCCCCAGGGACACCAGACCCTGCCCCTCGACTCGCTCCGCCTCAGCCGCCAGGGCCAGGGCGTCGCCTTCCACGTCGAGCCGAAGACGAAGGACTTCGGCCCCGGAAGCGTCCTCTACTTCCACGCCTCCCAGGAGGCCGCCTCCACCGACTACTCCTCCGAGGTCGCCTACGCCCTCGAGCAGACGACGGGCGGGGTTCAGATGCCGCTCGTCTCCGCCTCGCTCCGGAAGCTCCCGATCCTCGGATCCGCTCCCCTCGCCCAGGAGCGCTTCGAGGCCAACCGCTACTACCAGGCCGGCCTCCTCGACGCCCCCGACATCTGGCTCTGGGACTTCGTGGTCGGGGGGATGAGCAAGTCCTTCCCCCTCTCGATCGAAGGGCTCGATCCCACGTCACCTCTGCAGGCCCACCTCCAGGTCGTCTTCCAGGGCGCCTCCGAGGCCGAGACCGAGGGCGAGCACCACCTGAGCGTGTCCTTGAACGGCACGCCTCTGGGGGAGACCTCCTTCGACGGGAAGCTCCCCCACGTCTTCTCCACGAGCGTTCCGGCGTCCGTCCTTCTCGAGGGCGAGAGCTCCTTGACCGTGACGAACCTGGGGGACACCGGGGCGTACTCGTTCGTGTTCCTCGACCGTGTGGATCTGGTCTATCCCCAGACCCCGGCACTGCGTTCGGGGCTGTTTCGTGGAGTCTTCTCCGAGACGGGGCGGGCGATCGTCTCCGGGGAGGCCCAGGTGGGTCTGGACGTGACGGATCCGGACGCCCCGGTGTGGCTGCAGGGCCTGAGGTACAAGGCGGGCCAGGTGCGCTTCAAGGCCGAGGCCGGGCATCGTTACGTGCTCGCCTCACCCGAGGGGCTGCTCTTGCCTCGGGTCTCCACACCCCTGCGCTCGACGCTCCGGAGCACCCGGAACCAGGTGGACTACGTGGTGATCGCCCCCGAGGCCTTCCTGGAGGCGGCTCAGCCGCTTCTGGAGAGGCGGCGGGACCAGGGGCTCACGGCGAAGGCGGTCTCGTTCGAGGAGATCGCGTCCGAGTTTGGTCACGGCCGCCCCTCGGCCCAGGCCATCCGGGATGTCCTCGCCTACGCCTATCACTCCTGGACCGGGCCCTCAGTGCGCTACGTGCTGCTCCTGGGGGACTCATCTTATGACCCCCGGAACCTCACCGGCCTCGACCAGGGGGCGCCTCTGCCCGCGATGTGGGCCAAGACCTCGTATCTGTGGACCTCGTCCGACCCCACTTTCGCGGCCGTCAACGGCGAGGACCTCCTGCCGGACGTCGCGATCGGGAGGCTACCCGCGAAGACGCTCGAAGAGGCTCACGCGCTCGTCCAGAAGGTCCTGGCCTGGGAGGACGGAGGAGGGGATCTCTCGGGCACCGCGGTCCTCGTGGCGGACAACCCGGACCAGGCCGGGGACTTCGAGGCGGACGTCCTGGACATCAAGGCGAGCTTCCTCGGGGGGCAGGAGACGAAGACGCTCTTCCTGAGGGAGCTGGGAGGAGGCACCCGTTCCGAGATCCTGTCGTCGTTCGACGAGGGCGCCTCGCTCATGAGCTACGTGGGCCACGGGGGCGCGGCGGTGTGGGCCTCTGAGAACGTGTTGAACTCGTGGGACACCGCGGGACTTCGGGCCCAGTCCCGCCAGCCCCTGATGCTGACCTTCAACTGCCTCAACGGCTACTTCGTGGCCCCGAACTACGACTCGTTGTCGGAGGCGTTCTTGAAGGTGGAGGGACGGGGGTCGATCGGGGCGTTCTCGCCCTCGGGGCTGAGTCTCGACGGGCCGGCCCACAAGTTCCACCGGGCGCTCATGGCGGAGATCACCTCAGGGGGACACCAAAGGCTCGGGGACGCGGTGCTGGCCGCCCAGGCCGCCTACGCCGAAGAGGGCGTGATGCCGGAGCTGCTGGCCATCTATCATCTCCTCGCCGACCCGGGGATGACGATCCGGTAGCGCTGGCAGCCGACGGGAAGAGCGCCTCGTAGTGGGGTGAGGGCCTTTCCGCGCTCACAGTCGCTCCCGAAGTAGCAGAGCGAGCGTCTCGTCGGTCATCAGTTCCCGGTCCTCGGGCGACTCGAGAAACGGCAGGACGTCGGCCACGAGACGCGGCCACTCGAGGCCTTCCAGGCGGGCCAGGACGGCTCGTCTCCACGTGTCGCGCGTGAGCGCCGTCCGCGGCGCACCGGTCTGCTCGAGGGCATTGTCCAACAGCCTCAGGTTCGGCTCGGGCCAGGTGCGGTCGGAGAGGTACCAGATCAGGTCGTAGTAGTCACGCCCCTTGGGGTACGGACGTGACAGCACCGCGTGCAGCTTCCCAGCCAGCAGCGAGGCCCGGTCGTGATGCTGGAGGCGCAGCAGCCGGTGCCGCCTCACGACGCTCGTCTCGAGCACGGCGCCCGCGGGCGGCCGGGTGTCCACCTCGAGCTTGATCGAGAGCGCTTCCTCACGCTGGCCCGACAGGCCCAGCTCGTGCAGCAACCCCGGGAAGCGCACGAAGGCGGCGTGCACCACCCGATCGTCGGCGATCCTGCCGAGGGCGACCTCGTAGCCTTCACGGGCGAGGTCCCTGGCCACGCTATCGGCGAGTCGGCGGAAGTCGTACTTCGCTCCCGGGCGCTCGAGGGCGAAGTCGAGGTCCTCCGAGTGACGGCGAATGCCGAAGAGGAAGCGCAGGGCCGTGCCTCCCTGAAACGCGAGCGGGACCAGGGCGCCGGCCCGCTGAAGGCTCTCGAGGACGGCGGCCTGCAGGTACTCGCGCACGATGTTCCGGGCCCGGAGGGCGTCGGTGTCGGCCAGCAGTGCTCGCAGATGGTCCTTCACCCGGTCACCGCCTCCTCCCGGGCGGCGAGCTCCCCCAGCCGCAGCAGGGCGCGCCGCAGCCTAGGTCGGCGCACGACAACGTTGCTCTTCGCCAGCGCGTCCAGGTCCAGCGCCTGGAGTCTCTGCAGGCGGAGCCCCTCCAGAAAGGCCAGGTCGTCACCGCGCGAAACCAGGTGGACAAGGTCGAGCAACGCCTTGCCCGGGGCCGCCACAAACGCGGAGCGCCCGCCCCCCAATGCCACCAGCCGGTAGCCGCCGAAAACGCCCCGAGCAAGGTGCCGGTATTGGTGCAGAGCCGAGGGGCGTGTCCCGAGCCCCCGGGCGACCCAGTGTCACGCTCGTGACCACTGGGACATCCTCGGGGATGTGGCCGTGATGAGCCAGCGCCGACTGCAGGCTGACGTACGAGCCCGGCACGAGCCGGTTGGCGATCTCGAAAGGATGCGGTCGTGTCTTCTGAAAGGGCGGCGCCAGACAGTACAGGCCACGTCGGAGCTGCAGGACGACCCCGGCGCGGACCCAACGAGAGAGCTGCCGCCGGACGTCGGACGGATCGACGTCCCCGGCCAGAAGCAGGCCAGTCTCGAACACCGGCTCAGCGCCAACGGCGGCGAAGAGCTCCCAAAGTCGCACAGCAGTAATATGCCATTAATGGCTAATTAATGCGACAGTCCTGGGGAGATCCTGGCAGCCCCGGATGAGGGGGCTCCGTTGCTCTGAGGGGCGGCGTGGGCCTGGACGTGCTGAACTCGTGGGACACCGCGGGTCTGAGGGCCCAGTCGCGCAGCCCCTGATGCTGACCTTCAACTGCCTCAACGGCTACTTCGTGGCCCCGAACTACGACTCGCTGTCCGAGGCGTTTCTGAAGGTGGAGGGGCGGGGGACGATCGGGGCGTTTGCCCCTCGGGGCTGAGCCTGGACGGGCCGGCCCACAAGTTCCACCGGGCGCTGATGGCCGAGATTACCAACGGGACGCACGAGAGACTCGGCGACGCGGTTCTCGCCGCGCAGGCGGCCTACGCCGAAGAAGGCGTCATGCCGGAGCTCCTCGCCATCTCTCACCTCCTCGCCGACCCGGGGATGGCGATCCCGCCCTAGACCCTCCGGCGCTCGGACGACGACTTTCCCACTGACCAGAAGCCGTTCATCGGCCAACACCTCAAGTAATACTTGAGGTTTATGTCCGACTGTAGGACACTGAGCCTGGATTGGTGCGGCGAGCGCCTGAAAAACAAGGACTTAGAGCCGGTCCGGATCCTGCAGGCACTCGCTGTGGAGGCGTGCTATGCGTGTGTCCGTTCGCCTGGTGACCATGGGCCTTCTCCAGGGACTCCCGAAGACCCCGGCCGCGGATCCGGCGGTCCACGGATCAGGGTCGCTCGACGGCACCGCTTCCTCGACAGGCAAGGGCCGGGGGGTGGGATGTGTCGCGCTCCTGTGTGTGCTGGGGCTCGCCGGGCCCGCCCAGGCCCAGTTCACCCGCGAGATCACCCTCACGGTGAACGCGGGTCAGGTCGTCGGCGGACCCCACGCGGATTTTCCCATGCTCGTGGACGTCACGGACGCGGAGCTCCAGTGCACGCCGGCCGGAGCCGGCTGCGGAGGTGCCCCGGGGGCCGTTCGGAGCGTCGACGGCTACGACATCGTCTTCCGGGGCGAGGCCGATAGCCCCGGAATCTGCGCGCCGGCGGCCGAGCCCTGCATGCTCGCTCACGAGATCGAGCTCTATGACGGCCTGAACGGGAGGGTCGTGGCCTGGGTCCGTATCCCTTCCCTCACTGGCACCCCGACGATCCACATGTACTACGGCAACGCCGCCATCACCTCTCCGACGGCCTCCCCCGGCGCCGTCTTCGACGCCGACTACGTCGGCGTCTGGCATCTGGGGGAGACGGGGAGCGGGAGTCAATACGAGTACCGTGACAGCTCGGCCTACGGGAACCACGGCTGGGGAGGCCAGGGCGACACGCTCGCCGCCCCCAGCCGGTCTCGGCAGGGAAGATCGGCTTCGCACAGGAGTTCGACAACTGGTGGCGGAACCTACGAGTTCATCGACGTCGGCCAGGACGCCACGCTCAACATCACGGGCGACGAGATCACGATGCAGGCCTGGGTGTTCCACAACATCGCGATCAACGCCAGCCACGGCGTCACCGGGCCGCAAACCACCAACGTCCCCTACGGGATCCTCAACCACAAGGGATCTGACTACGGCGGCTACAGCCTCTGGCTCAGGGGCAACACCTTCGACTGCCCGCGGAGCGACCCGATCCCGGAGCCCTGTGTCTCCAGCAACATCCCAGGCGCGAGACTACTCGCTCCGGACCCGCACGTCGCCACCGAGCCGGCGTCACCGCCGGCGCGTGGCACCACGTCGTGGCGACCTACGACGGCGCCGACATGTACAACGATCGTCGAGGGAGTTCTCAGCCCCGGCTCCCTGGCGAGAACCGGCAACCTCGCCCTTCGATGGCCGAGCAGCACGTGTGGATCGGGCACGGCGACCAGCAGCAGAACCGGCGGTGGAGCGCCCAGTTCGAGGGTGACATCGACGAGGTGCGCATCTCGCGCGTCGCTCGCTCCGTCGACTGGCTCAGACGGAGTACAACAACCAGAGCACGCCGACGGGGGGCTTCTACACCATCGGCGGACCGGCAGTCGTCTCGCTCTCCCTCAACACCCCGACCGTCAACTACCGTTCGATCGGCGACACGACCCCCTACTCGGCCGGCAGCGGGACCTGCACCGCGACCACCGGGTCGGTTGTGGTCTCGGGCCCCGGCGCCGGCTGGCTGAGCGCCAACCGCGGCCAGGGCGACCGCGATTACGATCGACGGGACGGACTACACGGTCTTCGCCGTCGACTCCAAGACGAGCCTCCGGTTGACCACGCCGTTCGCGCGGTGTGACCGGCGTCGGCAACAAGGCTTACACGATGGTGCGGAAGTTCTCGGGACCCATCTCCTGGGAGAACTGCATCGACGGAGGGATCTCTGCCGGCCTGCGAGAACGCGCCGACCAACGACCTCATCGACGACAACCGCAGCGAGGTCGGCATCCTCTACGCCGACGGCAGCGCCTACACGCCGGGCGGAGCCAACCCCATCGTCAACTTCGCGGGCGCCACCACGGACCCCGCGCACTCGGTCACCCTGACGGTGGCCCCCGGGAACCGCCACCTCGGTGTCCCCGACGTGGGGAACACGGGGGTCGTGTTCGACAACACCGGCAACGCCGTCCGCGCGGTCCAGGTGCAGATGGACCACGTCACCCTGGAGTGGCTCGAGATCAAGGGAGGGACCGGCCGGGGATCCACGGCTTGAGCCGGCACCGGCGACTCCATGGCGCCGCGCAAATCTCGAGACCATCCGCAACAACCTCATCCACGACGTGGGCGGAGACGGGATCTTCGTGAGCGATGCCGACACCATCGTCGACATCCACAACAACTTCATCTTCAACACCAACCACGGCATCTCCCTCGAGAACGAGATGGCCTCGGGGGCGCGGGTGAACGTCTACAACAACACGATCTACAACAGCACGGATCAGGGCATCTTCTCGCAGGTGTTCCCGAAGCAGCCCCGGGTGACTCTCCGCAACAACATCGTGCACACCTCGAGAGCCGGCGCCTGTCCGGACATGTCCATCAGCCGACCGTTCGACGAGGCCTACTTCTGCACGGGAGTGGGCGCAGGCCCCAATTTCGATCCGTCGGGCTGCGGAGCCAACATCGCTGCCGCCCTGGCCAACGAGACCACGAACCAGCCGCTCCCGTTCACCGGCGTCAATACGGCGTGTCTGTACCTGGGCTCGAACCAGCCGTTCCGCGGGGTCGGGGTGTCCGTCGTGGCCCCACCGAGCGGGAGCGGCGCGGACCTGCAGTGGGACTACTGGAACGGGCGTGAGCTGGGCGAGCCTGGAGACGGGGACGTTCGTGGACTACAACTTCCCGTGGGACGGGTTCGCCTATTGGGCGGACGATCCCGCGGGCTGGGGCACGAGATCCGTGGGCGGCGGTGGCCCCCTCTACTACGTGCGCGTCTGCCGGTCCGGGACCGACTCCTCACCCACGGAGAGGCTGATCACGCGCGCCGACGTGAGCATGGCGAGCCGCTACAACCTGACCCAGGACCGACGGGCCTCCTCAACAGCCTCTGGCAAGGAGTGGGCGTCACCGGACTGCAGGACCCCGGGTCGCAACCGCCGTGCTCTTCAACTCCGCCACCGACCTCCACATCCAGGCGGGCAGCGTGGCCCGGAAACGGTCCTCGACTCCCGCCGGCAGGACGGCGGCTGGCAGGGCTCTGGGCTGACCGAACGCTTCTTCTACGACATCGACTCCCAGGTTCGACCGATCGCCGCCGCGGGCTCGTGCCAGGCCAGCAACGCGAGCTGCTGGGACGTCGGCGCGGACGAGTTCACGGCACGACCGCGGTCGAGCTCCTGTCGTTCGAGGCGCTGCCGGCGGACTCCGCGGTGGACCTCTCGTGGCGGACCGGCTCCGAGCTTCGGAACCTCGGCTTCCACCTGCACCGGTCGCTTTCGAAGAACGGCCCCTGGACCCGGATCACGCCGTCGCTGATCCCCGGTCTGGGGTCTTCACCGGAAGGGGCGTCCTACTCCTTCCGCGACACCGGCCTCACGAACGGCGTCCGCTACTTCTACCGTCTCGAGGACATCGACTCCGAATCCGGCTCGACCTTCCACGGCCCCGTCTCCGCGGTGCCCGGGACCGCGCCCCCCGCAGAGGAAGAAGACGGGGGAGCGTTCCGACCCCCGATCCGCCGGAGGCCCCTGAAGACGAGGATCCGCCTGCGGGCAGCTCTCTCGATGGGGAGTCCCGAACCTACGGCCGCCCCGAGGCCGCCTCCTTCCGCGTCGTCTCCCGCACGAAGCGAGCCATGGTCGTGGAGCTACGGACCCCCGGCTTCGTCGCCACCGAGACCCCCTCCGGGGTGAAGGTCTCCGTCCCCGGGTTCGACCAGCGCACTGATCCTCGCGCCCCCGACCTGCCCTTGAAGCGCGTCGTTCTCGACGCCGTCGTCGGGCGTCACGCCCGCATCGTCTGGGTCAAGGAGAAGAAGACCCGCTCCTTCCCCGGTCTCCGACCCGCCGCGGTCGGCTCGGCCGAGATCGTCTCCTCTCCCGACGGCACCGTCCGGCCCCGGCGCCGCTGCGGCCGCCCTGCAGGGCCGACGGGCTTCTGCCCCGATTCGCCGCCCGCATCGCCGGGGACGCCTTCATCGGCGAAAACAAGAAGCTCGCCCTCGAGATGAGCCCGCTGCGATACGACGCCGCCTCGGACGAGCTCCGCCTCGCCCGGCGCCTCCGCGTGAAGATCGCCTTCGACAGAAAGGCCGCCTCCTCGGAGACGGGCTACGGCTCCCGGGGACGTCGTCGCCCACGGTCGCTCCGTCGCGGGACGTCCCCTGTCCTCGCACATCTGCACACCCAGACCCGGGGGCTCCACGCCGTCTCCTTCGAGACCCTCTTCCCCCAGGGACACGAGGCCCTGCCCCTCGAGTCCCTCCGCCTCAGCCGACAGGGTGATCCCGTCCCCGTCCACGTCGAGCCGAAGACGAAGGACTTCGGACCCGGAAGCGTCCTCTACTTCCACGCCTCCCAGGAGGCCGCCTCCACCGACTACTCCTCCGAGGTCGCCTACGCCCTCGAGCAGGCCACGGGCGGGGTCCAGATGCCGCTCGTCTCCGCCTCGCTCCGGAAGCTCCCGATCCTCGGATCCGCTCCCCTCGCCCAGGAGCGCTTCGAGGCCAACCGCTACTACCAGGCCGGCCTCCTCGACGCCCCCGACATCTGGCTCTGGGACTTCGTGGTCGGAGGGATGAGCAAGTCCTTCCCCCTCTCGATCGAAGGGCTCGATCCCACGTCACCTCTGCAGGCCCACCTCCAGGTCGTCTTCCAGGGCGCCTCCGAGGCCGAGACCGAGGGCGAGCACCACCTGAGCGTGTCCTTGAACGGCACGCCTCTGGGCGAGACCTCCTTCGACGGGAAGCTCCCCCACGTCTTCTCCACGAGCGTTCCGGCGTCCGTCCTTCTCGAGGGCGAGAGCTCCTTGACCGTGACGAATCTGGGGGACACCGGGGCGTACTCGTTCGTGTTCCTCGACCGTGTGGATCTGGTCTATCCCCAGACCCCGGCACTGCGTTCGGGGCTGTTCAGTGGAGTCTTCTCCGAGACGGGGCGGGCGATCGTCTCCGGGGAGGCCCAGGTGGGTCTGGACGTGACGGATCCGGACGCCCCGGTGTGGCTGCAGGGCCTGAGACACAAGGCGGGCACGGTGCGCTTCAAGGCCGAGGCCGGGCATCGCTACGTGCTGGCCTCACCCGAGGGGCTGCTCTTGCCTCGGGTCTCCACACCTCTGCGCTCGACGCTCCGGAGCACCCGGAACCAGGCGGACTACGTGGTGATCGCCCCCGAGGCGTTCCTGGAGGCGGCTCAGCCGCTTCTGGAGCGCCGGCGGGACCAGGGGCTCACGGCGAAGGCGGTCTCGTTCGAGGAGATCGCGTCCGAGTTTGGACACGGCCGCCCCTCGGCCCAGGCCATCCGGGATGTCCTCGCCTACGCCTATCACTCCTGGACCGGGCCCTCAGTGCGCTACGTGCTGCTCCTGGGGGACTCGTCTTATGACCCCCGGAACCTCACCGGCTTCGACCAGGGGGCGCCTCTGCCCGCGATGTGGGCGAAGACCTCGTATCTGTGGACCGCGTCCGACCCCGCGCTGGCGGCCATCAACGGCGAGGACCTCTTGCCGGACGTGGCGATCGGGAGGCTGCCCGCGAAGACGCTCGCCGAGGCTCACGCTCTCGTCCAGAAGGTGCTCGCCTGGGAGGACTCGGCCCAGGACCTCTCCGGCACCGCGGTCCTCGTGGCGGACAACCCGGATCTGGCCGGGGACTTCGAGGCGGACGTCCTGGACATCCGGGCGAGCTTCCTCGGAGGACGGCCCACGAAGACGCTGTTCCTGAGGGAGCTGGGAGCAAACACCCGTCCCGAGATCCTGTCGTCGTTCGACGAGGGCGCCTCGCTCATGAGCTACGTGGGCCACGGGGGCGCGGCGGTGTGGGCCTCGGAGAACGTGCTGAACTCGTGGGACACCGCGAGGCTTCTGGCCCAGTCGCGCCAGCCCCTGATGCTGACGTTCAACTGCCTCAACGGCTACTTCGTGGCCCCGAACTACGACTCGCTGTCGGAGGCGTTCTTGAAGGTGGAGGGACGGGGGACGATCGGGGCGTTCTCGCCCTCGGGGCTGAGCCTGGACGGCCCGGCCCACAGGTACCACCGGGCGCTCATGGCCGAGATCACGGGGGGGACGCACGAGAGGCTCGGGGATGCGGTCCTCGCCGCCCAGGCCGCCTACGCCGAAGAGGGCGTGATGCCGGAGCTCCTGGCGATCTATCACCTTCTCGCCGACCCGGGGATGAGGATTCGGTAGGAGACCGCGGGGGCGGGAGTGCCCCTCCGTGCGACCCGACAGATTGGGGGCCATCCTCTCGCGCCGGCCGCTGCCGTGAAGGAGCAGGGACTCGCAAAGGGCAGCGGTTGCTCGTCTTGCGCTCCGAATCTGAAGTGTTTGCTTCCGGTGTCTGAGAACTGGACATGGCCGTCCCATGGAATGCGCTAAGTTTCTCGAAATCAACACCTTTACTGTGGTCCGGGTCTTGCAAATCAACTATTGCGGAGGGCGACTGTGCGACTGCGAGCGTCTGATTCCAGAACTGGCCGAGCTCCCAGGCTGGGGTGCTGGGCCCCGGCCCTGACTGCGATCGCCGTTGTGGTGGGGCTCGCCGCGCCGCGGGCCGAAGGCGCGGCCCCGCCCGGCCAGTGGTGGAACGCCGCCTACTCGGAGCGGCTGAACATCACGGTCACCGCCGGCACGACCGCTGCCCCGACCGACTACTCGATGTACGTGACGATCGACCACGCGAGGATGGTGTCCACCGGCCGGAGCCTCGCCTCGGGCGACGACGTGCGGGTCGTCTACTGGAACGGCGGCGGGTGGGTCGAGCTGGACCGACTCCTCGACGACCAGTCGAGTTGGAACACCTGGCGCATGGGGCTCTGGTTCCGCACCCAGGCCGCGATCCCGGCCAACACGACCGACGACAACTACTACATCTACTACGGCAACCCCGCCGCCGGGGCTCCGCCGACTGACTGGACGATGGTCTTCCTCTTCTATGACGACTTCAACGCGGTGGGTCTCGACACGACCACACGCTGGAACGCCTGCATTGGCACGTGCACGCAGTCCGGCGGAGGAACGCTGGACCTTGGCTCGAACACCAGGGTCTGGGCGCAGGCCACCCTCAGCTTCGGTGGCGACACCCGTTGGGAGAGCCGTCTCCGGCTCCTTGCGCCGGCGTCGATCGCGTACAACTACTGGGGGGCCTCGGACGGCGCCGGATACCCCAATCCCTACAACTTCGACTGGATCACGTTCTGGGTCGACTCTGGGGGCACGCACCGGCTGAACACCGCCAACAACGGCACGCAAGGCAACACCGCCCCCTTCCCTGCCATTGGCACGCCCGGGAGCTACCACGTCTACACCTTCGATCGCGAGGGAACGACCGGAGTGCGCTTCTTCCAGGACAACACGGAGGTCGGCTACCGGAACGCTGGCATTCCCGACGCCGACCTGCGAGTGGCCGTCTGGAACGACACCGGTACAGCCAACGGCATTCGCATGGACTGGGTGCGTGTGCGGAACTACGTCACGCCCGAGCCGGAGGCGAACGCGCGGCGCGAGTCCACCATCATCGGGGGCAGCTGCATGGTGGTCACGGACATCGGCGGCAGCGCCTATGACTCCAGTCAGCCGTACTGGGGAAACGACGCAGGCCCGCAGCGTCGCCCTTCAGAGCGACGGGAAGATCGTGGTCGGAGGGTACGGCTACGTGACGTGGGCGACCGACTTCGCGGTCGCGCGCTACAACGCCGACTTCCGGCTCGACACCACCTTCGGCGCCGCGGGCATCGCCACCACCAACGTCGACTATGACGACGAGGCATGGGGAGTGGCCATCCAGCCGGACGGGAAGATCGTCCTCGGCGGACACGACCGGATCGGCACGTCGTTGGACGAACGATGACTTCGCCGTCGTCCGCTACGACATCGAACGGCATCCTCGACACCGCCCTTCAACCCGCGCGGCGTTCTCGGCGACCCGCCCAATCGGGCGGGAATGGTGACGACGCGAGGTGGGCACGCTGTGCGATCTCGGCCGGCCCATGATCCTTCAGGACGACGGGAAGATCGTCGCTGGCGGGGCCGGTTCGGGACGGCGGCGCCGGCTGGCAGTACGACTTCGGGGTCGCGCGCTACAACACCAACGGCAGCTTGGACACGGCCACGTTCGGCGGGGGCACCGGCATGGTCGTCACCCCGGTCGGGACCGGCAGCGACTACGCCAACGCGCTCTGGAGAATCCGGGCAGCTACATCCTCGTGGTCGGCGGGGCCGAGAACGCGACCTGGGACTTCGGGTTGGTGCGCTACGACATGAACGGTACGCTGGACGGGTCCTTCGCGGGCGGCATCGTCACGACCGATCTCCGGGGTTACGAGGACTGGGGCGTGGGGGTCGTGCTCCAGCCGGACGGGAAGATCGTCATGGCGGGGCACAGCGGCAACGGTGCGGACACGGATTTCGCGGTCGTGCGCTACAACGCCGACGGCACCCTCGACACGTCCTTCGGATCCGGGGGGATGGTCTTCACCCCCATCGGCTCCGGGGACGACGAAGGCGGTGGGGTGGCCCTCCAGCCCGACGGCAAGATCGTGGTCGTCGGCTCTGCGCACAACGGCAGCGATTTCGATTTCGCGGTGGCACGCTACAACACGGACGGCAGCCTGGACACCTCCTTCGGCTTCGGGGGCAAGGTCACCACCCCGATCGGGGGAGGAGACGACAGGGCGCACGGCGTGGTGCTGCAGCCCGACGGGCGGATCGTCGTGGTCGGAGAGAGCTACAACACCCTCACCCAGGACCCCGACTTCGCGATGGTGCGCTACAACTCCGGACGGCAGCCTGGACAACACCTGCGGGCAGGTCTTCTACTCCATCGGGACGAACGCCGGGAACCTGGCCACGGGATCGCCCGCCATCACAATCACCAGCGGGACTGCGACCCTCACCGCCCCCCAGACGAACGACGTCGGGGTCGGCGACATGATCGACTATGGCAGCGGGCAGGTCTTCATCAGCGCGGTGATCAGCCCGATCCAGTTCAGGGTCCAGACCGCCACCGGGGGCTTGCCGGCGGACGTTCCGCCTGCTCCCGTGGTCTCCGTGAACACCATCACGAGGGCCTTCAACTCCATCTCGAGCGCGGTGACCGGCTCCGTCAATGCCTCTCACCTGAACGCGAGCAACCTGGTCTCCCTGGAGAAGGGTCTCACCTGGGTCTGCTATGACGACGGACCCCTCGACGTCTCCTCGACAACGACGATCAACGGCTACACGACGAGCGCTCAGCACTTCATCACGCTGACCGCCGCCGGAGCGAGCCAGGTGGCCACTGGAAACAGCCAGCGGCACGCGGGTGTCGCAGGGGCGGGGACTCGGATGGAGAGGTCGGGGGCCGGGCCCGCCACGCTTCTGGACGTGGATGAGCCCTATTCGCGGGTCGAGTGGCTCGAGCTCGACGGCAACGACGTCGGCACAACTGCGGGGATCCGGCTGACCGGGGCCGCCGACCAGTCGCTCGTCCGGAACGTGCTGGTGCACCACCTCGACGGGGTCCCGGGGGACGAGACGAGCACCTCGAGCGGCATCTTCATCGAGCCCGGCAACGACTCGTCGGAGGTGCGGAACTCGATCGTGTACGCCTACGACGGGGACGGCGTGCACGTCTCCGGCACCAACGCGATCGTCGCGAACAGCACCTTCTACTTGGGACGGACGACCCCGTCCTCGAACAGCGTCCAGACGGACACGGGGGCGACCGTCACCGCCGATGTCTACAACGTCCTCGCCGTGGGACCGGAGACGGACTTCTGGGAGAACACGGCCGGAGGACTCAGCCTCTACAACTGCATCTCGACGGACAGCAGCGCCTGCGACTACGACGTCAGTGGCAGCTGTCTGACTGGGATCACGGAGAACACCGAGTTCGTCTCCCTCGCCGGGCCGGTCAATCTCCACCTTCGCGCGGGGGCCCGGGCCATCGACTTCGGCACGAGCCTCGCGAGCAGCTTCAACGAGGACGTCGACGGCCACCCCCGTCCCCAGGGTGCGGCCTGGGATGTCGGCGCCGACGAGAGCTTCTTCTCGGGCGCCACGACCTACTACCGCTCGATCGGCACTCGCGCCGACTACGGTACGACCCAGACGGACGGCAACGGCAGCTCGGTCACCGCCACGCAGGGATCCTCGAGCATCACCTGCGCGGGAACCTGCCTGTGGCGCACGTTCAACCGCGGGCGCGGCGACGTCATAGAGATCGACGGGGTGCCCTACGTGGTGGCCGCGGTGAGCTCTGAGGCACAGCTGACCCTCGCCAGCCTCTACACCGGCACCACGGGTGGCGGAAAGGCCTATAGGATCCGGCGCCAGTACGCGACGCTTCAGGACTGGGAGAGCTGCATCGACGGCGGTCCCTGCAGCTACTTCGGGGCCGGTCTCACCCCGAGCCTGGTAGCCGATGATCGCGCCGAGGTCGGCATCGCGTACGAGGAGACCCCGCTGGCCCGCGTGACCATCAGCGGATCGACGACCGACGCCACCCACACCATCACCCTGACCGCCGACGGGGCGAACCGGCACTACGGCATCGTCGGGGGCGGGGTCGTCGTGAACGGGGGCGGCCTGGCCGCGATTCTGGTGGAGGACGACTTCGTGACCCTGGAGTGGCTCGAAGTCACGGGAGGGACCGAGGAAGGGCTCGAGTTCCAGAACCTGTCCGCCTCGAACAAGATCGTCGTGCGTAACATGCTCATCCACGACGTGCAGCTCCAGGCGATCCTGGTGGACGACGCGGAGGCCATCGCCGACATCTACAACAACTTCGTCTACAACACGGCCATCAACACCGGCAGCGCCGATGGTGCCATCAGCTTTGGCCTCGCGCTGACGCCGGGCGAGGCTCGCGTGTTCAACAACACTCTGTACGACAACCCCGGGGACGGGATCGTCGCGGCCGGCTCCAATCCGTCCATCACGCTGATCAACAACATCTCGCACTCGAACGGCGGCGTCGACTACGACGTTGCGGGACGGAACGCCTCGAGCAGCAACAACCTGGCCAGTGACACGAGCGGGACGACGCACAGCCCAGCCGGCGGAGGCCAGAACTCCGTGCCGCTCTCCGGGGCGGGCGGCGTGAACTTCGAGGACGACGAGACCGTGATCACTCCCCAGATGAACTTGCATCTGCAGAGCAGCAGCTTCGCCATTGATCGAGGCAAGGACAACAGCGCGCTCTTCTCCTCCGACATCGACGCCGGACTCCGTCCCCAGGGTGCCGCGTGGGACCTCGGTGCGGACGAGTTTGGCGCAACGACCGCGGTGGAGCTGATGTCGTTCGAAGCCGTGGGTTTGGACTCCGCGGTGGATCTCTCCTGGCGGACGGGCTCCGAGCTGAACAACCTCGGCTTCCATCTCCACCGGTCGCTTCGGGAGGACGGCCCCTGGACGCGGATCACGCTGTCCTTGATCCCGGGACTGGGCTCCTCACCGGAAGGCGCCTCCTACTCCTTCCGCGACACCGGCCTCACGAACGGGGTGCGCTACTTCTACCGCCTCGAGGACATCGACTCCGACTCGGGCTCCACCTTCCACGGCCCCGTCTCCGCCGTGCCGGGCACGGCCCCACCAGACGAGGACGACGATGGCTCGGGCTCGGAGGATCCTGCGTCCGAGGAGCCTCCTGAGGAGACCCGAACCTACGGCCGCCCCGAGAACGCGTCCTTCCGCGTCGTCTCCCGCACAAAGCACGCCGTGGTCGTGGAGCTTTCGACCCCCGGTTTCGTCGCTACAGAAACTCCCTCCGGGGTGAGGGTCTCCGTCCCCGGCTTCGACCAGCGCACCGACCCCCGCGCCCCCGACCTGCCCCTGAAACGTGTCGTCCTCGATGCCCTCGTCGGACGCCATGCGCGGATCGTCTGGGTCAAGGAGAGAAAGACCCGCTCCTTCCCCGGCCTCACCCCCGCCGCGGTGGGCTCGCCCGAGATCTTGACCTCCCCCGACGGCACCGTCCGCCCCCGTCGCCGCTCCGCGGCCCTGAAGGGCGAAGGGCTGCTGCCCCCCGTCGCCGCCGCGATCGCCGGAGACGCCTTCATCGGCGAGACCAAGAAGCTCGCCCTAGAGATGAACCCCATCCGCTACGACGCCTCCACGGACACCCTCCTCCTCGCCCGGACGCTCCGCGTCCGGATCGCCTTCGACCGCAAGGCCGCCCGGGACGAGAGCGGACGGGGGTCTCGGGGACGGCGCCGTCCCCGCTTCGTCGAGGACGCCGCCCCCCAGGTCCTCGCTCACCTGCACACACAGACCCGGGGGCTCCACGCCGTCTCCTTCGAGACCCTCTTTCCCCAGGGACACGAGGCCTTGCCCCTCGAGTCCCTCCGCCTCAGCCGCCAGGGCGAGAGCGTCCCCTTCCACGTCGAGCCGAAGACGACGGGCTTCGGACCCGGAAGCGTCCTCTACTTCCACGCCTCCCAAGAGGCCGCCTCCACCGACTACTCCTCCGAGGTCGCCTACGCCCTCGAGCGGGCCCCGGGCGGGGTCCCGATGCCGCTGGTCTCCGTCTCGCCCCGCGGATCGAAGAGCCTCGTGTCCGCCTCGCTCGCCGAGGCCTCCTTCGAGACCAACCGCTACTACCAGGCCGGGCTCCTCGACGCCCCGGACATCTGGCTCTGGGACTTCATGGTCGCAGGGATGAGCAAATCCTTCCCCCTTGCCGTGGAAGGCCTCGACCCCACCTCGGCTCTTTCCGCACACCTCCAGGTCTTCTTCCAGGGGGCCTCCGAGGCCGAGACCGAAGGCGAGCACCACCTCAGCGTCTCCTTGAACGGCACCCCCCTCGGCGAGACCTCCTTCGACGGGAAGCTCCCGCACGTCTTCTCCACGAGCGTCCCGGCGTCTTGTCTCCAGGAGGGGGAGAACACGCTCACGGTGACGAATCTGGGGGACACGGGGGTGTACTCCTTCGTGTTCCTCGACCGTGTGGATCTGGTCTATTCCCAGACCCCGGCGCTGCGCTCGGGGCTCTTCAGTGGTGTTTTCTCGGAGGCCGGCGAGGCGGTGCTGAGCGGGGAGGCTCAGGTGGGTCTGGACGTGACGGGCCCGGAGGCCCCGGTGTGGCTCAGCGCGCTGCGCCCGCGCTCGGGCACGGTGAGCTTCGAGACCGAGGCGGGCCACCGCTACGTGCTCGCCTCGGCCGAGGGGCTTCTCATGCCCCGGGTCTCCCTGCCTCTACGCTCGACGCTGAGGCGCTCGACGAATCAGGCCGAGTACGTGGTGATCGCCCCCGAGGCCTTCCTGGAGGCGGCGCGGCCACTTCTCGAGAGGAGACAGGACCAGGGGCTCACTGCGAAGGGGGTCTCCTTCGAGGAGATCGCGTCCGAGTTTGGTCGCGGCCGCCCCTCGGCCCAGGCCATCCGGGATTTCCTGGCCTACGCCTATCACTCCTGGACCGGGCCCTCACTGCGCTACGTGCTGCTCCTGGGGGACTCGTCTTATGACCCCCGGAACCTCACCGGCTTCGACCAGGGGGCGCCTCTGCCCGCGATGTGGGCGAAGACCTCGTATCTGTGGACCTCGTCCGACCCCACTTTCGCGGCCGTCAACGGCGAGGACCTCTTGCCCGACGTCGCGATCGGGAGGCTCCCCGCGAAGACGCTCGCCGAGGCTCAGGCTCTCGTCCAGAAGGTCCTGGCCTGGGAGGACTCGGCCCAGGACCTCTCCGGCACCGCGGTTCTCGTGGCGGACAACCCGGACCTGGCCGGGGACTTCGAGGCGGACGTCCTGGACATCCGGACGAGCTTTCTCGGAGGCCGGCCCACGAAGACGCTCTTCCTCAGGCAGCTGGGAAGGAACACCCGTCCGGAGATCCTGGCGTCCTTCGACGAGGGGGCGTCCTTGATGAGCTACGTGGGCCACGGGGGCGCGGCGGTGTGGGCCTCGGAGAACGTGCTGAACTCGTGGGACACGGGGGGTCTTCGGGCCCAGTCGAGCCAGCCCTTGATGCTGACATTCAACTGCCTCAACGGCTACTTCCTGGCCCCGAACTACGATTCGTTGTCGGAGGCGTTCCTGAAGGTGGAGGGGCGGGGCACGATCGGGGCGTTTTCGCCCTCGGGGCTGAGCCTCGACGGGCCGGCGCACCAGTTCCACCGCGCGCTGATGGCGGAGATGACGTCAGGCGCTCACGACAGGCTCGGGGACGCGGTCCTCGCCGCCCAGGCGGCCTACGCGGAGGCCGGGCTCATGCCCGAGTTGCTGGCCATCTACCACCTCTTCGGGGATCCGGCGATGAGAATTCGGTCGTGGTAGGGCAGAGGGGTCAGGCCGGGCCCTCGTCCTGAGGCACGGGGAGCCCCCAGTCGATCGCCTCGCCCAGGCTCGCCAGAGCGGCCAGCCAGAACGCCGGGTAGGGCAGCGGCACCCGACGGATCACTCCGTGGATCCTCCGTCGCAGAGCCTCATCCGCTTGTCAGCTGCAGGAGGGGTTGGGAGTGCAACCTCCGAGGCAGGAACCCCCGCCGCAGACACAAATGCCGGGGCATTCTCCAGGATTCCCACAGTGGCAATTCGCCCCGTCGTTGCCAACGCAGCCGCCAGCGTTACCGTCGACGCAGGTCGCCGCCGCCTCGGCCGGGGACGGTGCCAGAATGGAGCTGACCAGCGGAAGCAGGACGGCCGCACCGATCCCCACGCGTCGCATCACGTCGCGGCGCGCCAGCCCGGCGTCCGGGACCGGCGGAGGGGCGCTCTCGAGAAGGTGGGCGTCGCCCAGCTGGCCGAGAGCCATCTCGACGAGGCCCTCCGCCCACGGGGCGCCGTCGGTGCTCAGCAGGGCGGCGAGGTCGGAGACGCTGCGCTGACCGTCGGCGCCACGAAAGACGACCGCGGCCGTGTGGTTGAGGCAGTGCGCCTCGTGCCGCTCCTGGTCGTAGACGACGACCTCGTCGGCCAGATCCCTCACCAGCAGCCCGTTCTTGCGTGCGACAGGCTTCATCCCATCCCCCTCTCCCCCGTCCTGGGACGGGAGACCTGCTCAGGCTCCTCCATCCATGCGAGGAGCCGGCTCGCCAGTTCCCTCGCCTCACCCCGCTCGCCCTGCAGCACCACGGCTCCTTCGACCGCACACCCCAGCGCCGCCAGCGAGTCCTCCGGTCGGAGACGGGCCGGGACCGTGTGGGAGAGAATCCCCAGCACGGCCTGGCCCGCGCTCAAGCGACGGGGACGCCACGACGCACCCCGCCTGTGCTCCGCGAGCACCACGAGCCCCACCGGCAGCGGCTCGCGCCCGCACACGCCCCCGAGCTCCTCCGCGCTCTGCCGCCGCGCGTGGACGTCGCAGCCTCCCTCGCCTCGGATCGACAGTGGCTTCGGGAACGGGTGCACGCGCCCGTCGGCATCGAGCACAGCGAACTCGTCGGAGTAGTACTCCGCCCCGGCCTTCACGAGCTCGGCTACCAGGGTGGTCTTCCCGCTGCGGCTGCGTCCCGGGACGACGATCGCGCGGCCGCGCCATCCGACGACGCCGGCGTGCACGAAGACCCGTCCCCGGGCTTCCGCGGCGACGCTCTGACGGATCTCGGACTCGAGGATCGCGAAGAGCTCGTTCAGGTCCCTCGTGCGGGCCCGTCGGGAGCGATCGGCGTACAACCGCGACGGCCTGCGGGGCTCTTCGTCCCGGGGATCGACCCAGAGAGAGAAGAGCCGATCGACGACCGGCGACGACATCGGCCGCCAGCCCGGCGGGAGGTGAGGCTCGAGGAGATCGAGCAGTCGAGGCTCGTTGGACCGAACGCCCACCTTGACGCCGTAGGTGTCGATGCAGGTTCCGGCCGCCCAGCCGAGGCGATCGAGCCTCCCGGCTCGCGAGGCGTCGCGCTGCAGTCTCGGCATCACGTTGTGAATGCTCGACATCTCCCGTTCTCACCCGCGCCGACTGCAGTGTAGCAGAGGGCGACGTGGGGAGGTCATGCGCACAGACCGTGCCGAATCCTCTCGATGGCATTATAGGTCGGTTTTCGTCACTTTTTTCCTTCGCATTTGGGGACTTGCATACCCTTTGCTCAAGCGTTACACTCACTTCCGGATTGACAGGGCGTTGGTCAGGGAGTGACCGATTGGTGTCAAGAGCCCGGAGGCATGTCTGCTTTTGAGACAGGGCGTGTCGGGGCTTGCCGGGACGCCGCAGGCGCCGAATCGGGGCACTGGTGGGGCCAGTTGGGCCGCGGAGCATGTCGTGGGGCCCGGAGGGCAGAGGGGCACACTCCTTGCTTCTATGTCGGCGGAGACTCAGTCTCGGGAGGACGCGCTTGAGACCGATGGCCGCTGAGACCGCACGGACGCACGGCGGGGAGGGCACGACGCGATGAACCTGCTGGTCGTGCTTCTCCTGGCCGCCGCTCCCGCCTCGGCCCGCCTCGAGGCGGTGAGCCTCGCCGCGGTCGACTCTCAGCTCGCGGTACGGGTGGCCCTTTCGGGGCGGCCGGGCATGGTGGCCGTCCACCGCGAGGGAGGCGCAGCCCGGGTCTCGATCACGGAGACCACGCTCGGAACCCGCTTCGCCGGGGGGACGCGCTTCGCCTGGACGCCGGCCCCCGACTTCGACCTCGAGACGCTCTCGGGTCCGACCCGCCTCGATCGCCTCGAGGTGATGGTCATGGACTCCGAGGTGAGCGTGCTGCTGCACGTGCCGCCCGAGGTCTCGATCGATGTTCGCCGCGACCGACGGGGCCTGCTCCTGGTCTTCCGAGAGGACTCCCCGGCGACCGGGCCACCCACCATGGCCCAGGCACCGGCACCCGCACCCGTGGCCCCTCCGCCCGTCGCCGCCGCACCGGCGCAGGCCCCGCCGCCCCCGCCCGCACCGACGGAGCCGACCGTGACGGCGACCGCGATGGCGGCCGCCACTCCCGCCGCCGAGGCGCCGGCGGCCACCGAGCCGGTGTCCCCGCCACCCGCACCGGTGGCGGCGACAGAACCCGCCGCCGAGCCCGCGTCACCGCCCCCCGCACCGACGTCCGACACCGCCGAGCTGGCGAGGGGTCTTTTCCCGGCCGCGGTCGGGATCGCGGCGTCGCAGGAGCCGACCCCGGGTGGGTCGGTGAACGATCTCTACGCCCAGCTCTTCCCGGATGGCGCCCCACAGACGACCGCGGAGACCGTCGAGCCGACGGTCGAGATGGCGGGCGCGCTGCAGGGAGTGCCGTTCGGCCCGCTCCGGGTCCAGGCCGCGGTCGACATCCGCTACATCGACGCCGACACCTTCGTCGGCTCCACCGGCGAGCCGGTGCACGACCGCTACCTCGAGGTCGTGCCCCGTCTGATCGCCCGGGCTCCCGTGAGCGAAGGCAGCGTGACCTTCGAGTACATGCCGTCCCTCCGGGCCTTCGCCACCTACGACCAGGTCAACAGCAACAGCCACCGCGCGAACTTCGGGCTCGACCTGCCCGTCGGCCCCAGCGTCATCCTCCGCGTGCAGGACTCCTTCGTGAGCGGCACCCTGGACACCCGCGAGGTCGACCCCGGTGGCGAGTACTTCTACGGCCTCGGACAGTTCCGCCGGAACGCCCTCAGCGGGGGCATGAGCATCCTGGTCGGACCGCGCACCAGCCTCGAGCTCGAGGCCGGGGCCAACGCCGTCCGCTTCCAGGAGCCGTCAGCCTTCTTCGAGTATGACACCCGGTTCGCCACCGCCGGGCTCGGCTACGAGCTCTCGCCGAACCTGAGAGCCATCTTCGCCTACCAGTACGACACGCTGCCCACTCCCGCCGAGCGGCCGGAGGCGGAGGCGCGTGCCCACAACGCCAAGGTCACGCTCAGCGGAGACCTCGTGCCGCTCCTCAGCGGGCAGGTCTTCCTGGGGTTCCGTGACCAGAAGACCCCGAACGCCGGCGAGGGCGGGACCCGCTACACCGGCTTCATCATGGGCGGGGCCCTCACCAAGCAGTTCAGCCGCAGGTCCGACGTGACGCTCTTCGTGAACCGCTCGACCCCCGCCTCCGCTTTCGAGGACAACGCCTTCTACGTCTACACCGCACTGCAGGGCTCGGCCCGGTTCCCGCTGCCCCTCGAGTTCCAGGCGCAGGGCGGGCTCGGCTACCAGTGGAACGACTACCGCACGGCGTCGGCGGAGCTCGGCACGCCCCGCGAAGATCGCATCCTGGCCTGGTACGTCGGGCTCCGGCGCCCCGTCCACCAGCAGGTCTTCCTGAGCGCCACCTACCGGCGGCAGGAGCGTCGATCGAACCTCGACGCCTTCGACGTCGACGCCGACGGGTTCATCCTGCAGCTGGAGTGGGACATCTTCGGATACAACCCCTGATGGCTCGCGCCCTGACCCTCGTCGTGCTGGTCCTGCTCGCCGTCCCCGCGCCGGGCACGGGCGAGCCGTACCGGGTGGGTCCGGGCGACGTGCTGGAGGTGCTCGTCCGCGACCGGTCGGATCTCTCGCGGCTGCCCACGGTCCAGACGACGGGCAACGTCTTCCTGCCCGGCGCCGGGCACGTTTCGGTGGCCGGCTTGACCACCGGAGAGATCGCGGAGCGGATCGCGCCCCTCCTCGTGGCCGAGGGCCTCCCGGCGCCCGATGTCTCGGTACGGGTGAAGGAGTACAAGAGCCAGTTCGTGTGGGTCCACGGCCAGGTGCTGAACCCGGGGCGAAAGCCCCTGCGCGGCGGGACCCGGCTCATCGACGCGCTTCTCGACGCCGGCGGCTTCACCGCCCGGGCCTCGGGGCTGGTGACGATCGAGAGGCAGCAGGGCACCTTCCCCGACGGTCAGCGCTCGCTCACGGTCCAGTTCGCCGGGGGTGAGCCGTCGCCCGAGGAGATCGACCGCCTCAGCCTGCGCCTGGTGAACGGCGACGTCATCTTCACGGGGACCCAGCACTGGGTGGTCGTGAGTGGCGAGATCGCCCGGCCGGGCCGCTACCCTCTCGAGGACGGCCTGACGCTCACCCACCTCATCGAGCAGGCGGGCGGGCGCACCCCCTTCGGCAGTGATCGGGTCACCGTTCGCCGTCCCGACGCGGCCGCGGGCGGGACGAGCGACATCGACGCCGATCTCAAGGCCATCCGATCCGGCAAGGCCGAGGATCTCGTCCTGTCCCCGGGAGATCAGGTGGCGGTGCAGGCGAGGGGGCTTTGAGCACGGCGCCTCCCCCTTCCCGCAACGGCTACGCCGAGCCCGCTCCCCACGAGGCCGGCGGCCCCGAGCGTGACTTCGACGTCCGCTACTACACCGACCTGCTGTGGCGCCGGAGGATCCTGCTGGCCGCCACCGCCATCGGCGGCCTCGCCCTCGGGATCCTGGCCGGCGAGCTCCAGGTCCCGCGATACCAGGCTCGCACCTCGCTCCAGGTCCAGCCTCCAAACCCGACCTCGCTCGCGGTCACCGACGCCCTGGTCCAGACCGGCAATCCCGTCCGGGACCGCCAGTTCTTCAACACCCAGATCAAGGTCCTGCGCTCGCGGTCCATCGGGGAGCGGGTCGTGGAGCGGCTCAAGCTGGAAGACCGGGCGGACTTCGAGGCGGCCGGCGACGCCACCGGCTTCTTTCTGACTCACGTCACGGTCATGCCCGTCCCCGAGACCTTCGTCGTCGAGGTGCGGGTCACCAACCACGACCCGGAGGACGCGGCGCTGTGGGCCAATACCCTCGCCGACGTCTACATGGACTACAGCATCGAGGGTACGGTCGAAGCGGCGGAGCGCGCCTATGAGTGGGTGAACGAGCGCCTGGCGGAGACCCAGAACGAGATGGAGGAGGCGCAGGACAAGCTCCTCAAGAGCTACCAGGGCCAGGATCTCTACGTGCCCGAGGGCAGCGTGTCCGCGATCACCACGTCGATCACCACGCTCAACGAGGATCACATCCAGGCCCAGGCACGGCGGATCGAGCTCGAGGCCCAGCTGGGCGAGTTCCGGTCGATGCGACGCCGGGGGCGCTCTCCCGACACGATCCCCCAGGTGGGCCAGGACGAGGTGGTGTCCCAGATGAACGGCCGCGTCCAGTCGCTCACCCTGGACCTGGCGCGGCTGCGCGAGAAGTACAAGGAGGGACACCCCGAGGTCCAGAAGGTCCAGGTCCAGCTCGAGCAGCTCGAGAAGGACAAGGAGGCACGGGTCTCGCAGATCGAGGAGAGCCTGCGTGCGGAGTACCGGCAGCTGCAGAGAAGTGAGGCCGAGCTCAAGGCGGCCATCGAAGGGCACAAGACCCGGGCCGCCGAGCAGAGCCGCAAGCTGACCGAGCTCGAATCGCTCAAGAAGCAGGCCGATGCCGCGGGCGGGCTCTACGGGGTGCTCCTCCAGAAGCTGAACGAGACCAACATCGCCGCCTCGATCCAGGACGACAACGTGCGCCTGCTGGACCGGGCGGTCGTCCCGACGAGCCCGGTCTGGCCGCGCAAGCGCCAGCTCTCGCTCGTGTCCCTGCTCGCCGGCCTGCTGCTCGGGGCGGGCTGGGTGCTGCTGCGGGACGCCCTCGACAACAAGATCAAGGACGCGGACGACGTCGAGAGGCGCCTGCACCTCGAGGTGCTCGCCGCCATCCCCAAGTACGCGAAGGAGGAGGACGAGCTCGCCAAGGAGGCCTACCAGAACCTCCGCACCGCCCTCCTCTTCTCGCGCCGCAAGGACCGGGGCCACGTGGTCCTCGTCACCGGGGCCGCCCCGGGCGAGGGCAAGACGACGACGCTCCTGCAGCTGGGGCGGCGGCTCGCCGACGCCCAGGAGCGCACCATCGTGATCGACTGCGACCTGCGCAAGGCCAACCTGCACACGCGGCTCAACGTCCCCCGGGAGCCGGGCTTCACCGACTACTTCGTCGGCCGGAGTGAGCTGATGGGCCTCGTGCGCTCGACGCGATTCGCCAACTTGTCGATCATTCCCGCCGGCACCCTGCCCCCGAACCCGCCCGCGCTCTTCGCCCGGGAGGATTTCGAGACGGCGCTCGAGCAGCTGCGACAGAACTTCCAGTGGATCCTCATCGACTCGCCCCCGGTGGCAGCGGTGACCGACGCCCTCCTCCTCGCCCGCCAGGCCGACTCCACGATCCTGGTGGTGCAGCAGAACCGGGTGGACCGGGCCGTCATCAAGCGCGCCGTGGCCTCGCTGCGCAAGGTCACGCCCCGTGTCGTGGGGGCGGTGCTGAACGCGGTAGACATCAAGTCCAAGGGGTACTACGGCTACGGCTATGGCTACGGTTACAGCTACGCCAAGAGCAAGGCGTCAGGGTCCCGCGGGCGGAGGATGGTGGGCCACCGGTCGCGAAAGGGTCGGGTGACCCCGACCGAGGAGGTGAGCGATGCGTCCCCTTCCTAGCCGACTCCTCACCCTGAGCGGTGCCGTGGCGGTGACGGCGGCGATGGCCCTGCCCCTCCCGTCCGCGGCGCAGTCCGCCGAGTCGTCATTCGGGAGGCTCACCTACGTGGAGAGCACCGTCGAGCAGGCCACCGGAGCCGGCGGCTGGCGCGAGGCGGTGGAGGACGGCGCCTTCGAGATCGGAGAGCGACTGCGCACGGGTCCTCGGGCTCTCACCCGTCTCGAGCTGCCCTGGATGGCGCTCTCCTTGAGCCCCGACTCCGACGTTCGCATCCCCGACGACTTCGTGCTCTCCGCCGTTCTCGAGAAGGGGCGCGCGGTCATCGATGCGGAGGAGCACCCGGTGCTGAAGATGGAGACCGCGGAGGCCGAGATCCGGGGAACCGGCCGCGCGGTCGTGCGCCGCGAGTCGGGCCGCACCCTCGTCACCTGCCTCGCCGGCCGGTTCCTGGTGGAGGGCCAAGGCCGCGGGGTGAGCCTGTCGCCGGGACAGGGCACGGTGGTGGCGGCCGGGCGCGCGCCGACGGCCGCTCAGGACACGCCCGCCCCGCCCGCCGAGGAGGGCCTCTGGCCGGGCCACGATCCGTCGTACACCGACCCGGGCGAGGCCGTGGAGCTCCGCTGGGAGGCGGACGCCCCAGCCTACCAGGTGGAGATCCTCCCGGTCGGCTCCGACACCGTGTTGCTTCAGCGCGACGTCGGACCGCCCCCGCCAGCGTGGCGATCCCCTGGAGCGGTGCGTTCCGCTGGCGGGTGGCCGCACGCGACGAGAGCGGCCTCGAAGGCGTGCCGTCACAGGACGGGCTGATCTGCGTCGACATCGTGGAGTGACGGCTCAGCGCGTGGCGTAGCCGCGCGCGGCCACGATCTGGCAGCGGTAGGCCTCGGGCGGGGGCCCGGCCTGGCCCGCGAACTTGCCGGTGTCGAGGGGGTTGGTCCCCGGCTTCGCCCGATCCGGCGCCACCTTGTTCAGGAGGGAGGCGACACCGGCGTCCACGCTCGCCTCGGGGGGCAGCAGTCGGATCGGGGTGTCGTCCTCCACCACGTCGTCACCCACGAAGCGCTGAACGGTGACGAAGACCTCGGTGACTCTGAAGGTGGTGCCGTTGTAGACGGTCAGCTCGAGCGTGGTCCCGGACCAGGCCGCCACCTGGCGGAGCTTGATCAGCTCGGGCTTCGGAATATCCAACTCCCGGTCCAGCCTGGGTTGCGCGGGCGTCGGGGTGACCACGGCCACCGGCGGTGTCGCGATCGGGGCCGGGAGGGCGGCCGCGGGAGGAGGAGTCGCCGGGGGCGCGGTCACCGGCGGGGCGGTCGGGGCGGTGGCGGGCGTGGGTGCGGGCGGCCCCCCGGAGCCGGGGCCGGGGATCACGATCGCGGGCGCGTTGTCGGCGCTCGTCCCCCCGAGCGGGAGGGGCTGGGGCGCGGGCTCGGAGCTGGGCCACAGCAGCCAGGCCACGAAGCCGGTCGCGGCCACGCCGGCCGCGATCCCACCGTAGAGAAGGGCGGGGATGCTCTGCGACGGGGGCGGTGGCGGCGGGACCGCGCCGCGCCGCGGAGACGGACGTGGAGGCGGGCCGGGGGGCGCGTCGCGCCGCGGCCTCTTCTTCCTTCTTGGTGAGGAAGGGGACGATCCGTCGCTCGACCTCGGGGACGTCCTCGGCACGCGTCCAGTCGGCGAAGCCCTTGCGCCAGACCAGGGTGGCACGAGGCTCGCTCTGCGCCAGTACGGACTCGACGAGCTGGTTGAGGGGCACCGGACCCCTCCGCTGGTGGCTCTGCGAATAGAACCAGCGCTCGCGCGCCATCTACTGCCTGCGGGGAACGGGACGTGCCTGCTCGGTGAACTGCCCGTCGGGGCCGGTGGCCTGCACCACCACCTCGGCCCGGCCGGTCCGCCTGACGTACTCGCTGAAGGAGCCGTCTGAACGGACCGTGATCTCGTACCCGTCCACGGTGACGGTGCTCCCGGGCGCGGCGCGGCCGTGCACGTGGAGGACACCTGCCGCGACCTCCTCGATCGCGGCGAGCGAAAGCGTGGGCAAGCCGAGGTCCGGCGCGGTGTCGACAACCTCCGGCTCGGGCTCCGGGAGCGGCTCGATCGAGAAGAACGACACGCGCGAGAACGCGCCCTCGAGCCCGGCCTCGTTGACCGCGGCGACCCGCCAGAAGTAGCGTCCCAGATCGAGCCCCTGGAGCTCGTGGCGGGTGCCGCGAACGCCCGGCTCGTCGAGCGTCGCCGAGAGCAGCAGGTTCGCCTGGACCACGTTGTAGTCGAGGGCGACGTGGTAGGTGTCGCCGTTGACCACGGCCTCCCAGGTCAGCTCCGCCGACGCCTCGGGCGGGCTCGCGAAGGGCAGGGCCGCCTTCACCGTCGGCGAGAGGAGCTTCGGAGGCGGCGGCAGCGCCTGCTTCTCCCCGGCCTGGCCCTGCGCGTCGACCTGGAGCGCCTCGTTCTCGCCGAGGGTGATGCGTCTGGCCCTGCTGGGTCTCGACCTCGGCCTGCCCGGAGAAGATCTTGACCCCGGTCTCGCCGTCGGCGCCGACGTCGATGTTCCCGATGGCGTTCCTCTGGGCGGTCGTCGTCACCGTGGGGGTGACGATCTGGGTGACCTGGTCCCCCACCGAGAAGTTGACGCGTCCCGACTGCGACGCGCCACGCCGCGGTGGACAGCTCGGCCGAGCCGCCGAGGTACACGATGCTGTCGGGACGCACGCGCACGACGCTGCCGGCGTTGAAGGAGATCTCGGCCCCCGAGCGCGGCTCGGTCTGCACGACGTCGCCGACGTGCAGGGCGTCCTGGAGCGCGGCGTCGTTCCAGACCTCCTCGCTCGTTCGGCTTCACGCGGACCGTGCCCGCGACGCCGGTGATCCGCGCCACCTGCTCCCCGGGCTTCGGCACGTGCTGGCGCACGAAGAAGTACCAGTACGCGACGATCGAGCCGAGCGCGATCCCCCAGCCGATGATGCTGAGCGGATCCTTGCAGAAGGGCTTGCGCGGCTTGCCGGCATGACCTCGGTCGCCGCGAACCTCGTCCGTGTTCGGGGACGTCGGGCGTCCTCTTCGGCCATATTCCCTAGAGCCCTCGCAACTTAGCGCCCACGCAAGTGTACGGCGGTCGGCCCCCCGCTGCAAGTGCCGCAGCGCACTCCTCCAGGAGAGCTACAGCTCGGCCCCCGGGGCATTCCCCCGGGGGACGGACGCCCTCTGGCGCAGGGTCGTCGTATGATCGACTGTCCGCTCTCATCCGTACCCGGAGGCCCGATGAAGACCATCCTCAAGGTTCTCGCTCTCGCCGTCCTCGGCCTGGCTCTGCGTCGTCGGCCTCGTCGCTCACGTTCCGCGCCGGGCCCGTCCCCGCCGTCGAGATCCAGCCCGAGCTGCCGGCCATCGGGACCCGCACCCCGGTCGTGGTGACGCGCCGCCGCCGCCGGGCCGCGGGCTCGCCGAGCCTCCGGCTCGAGCTCGTGCAGGAGCGACCGGGCGCACCTCGTCGCGGAGAGGAGCTACCAGCCCGCTGCCCGCCGTGGGCGTTCTCGGGCGAGCGGACGGAGCGCGACGAGATCCGCGCCGAGGTGGGCCGCGAGACGGTTCCCGACCTGCGGCAGGGCGAGGCCGTGCTGCGCGTGACCGCGGGTCGAGCCCGGACCTGGCTGCTCCGCCCCGGACCCGGTGGTTCGGGAGCTGCGCCTGCCGGTGCGGCTCGTCCCGCCGGAGCTCGCGGTGCTCTCGACCCAGAACTACGTCACGCAGGGCGGCGCGGGCGTCGTCGTGTACCGCGTCGGCGAGACGTCGGTCGAGGACGGCGTGCAGGCCGGCGAGTGGTTCTTCCCCGGCGCCCCGCTGCCGGGCGGCGGGCCGGCGGACCGCTTCTGTCTCTTCGGCGTGCCCTGGGACCTCGGCGACGGCGCAGAGGTCCGCCTCGTCGCCGAGGACGACGTCGCGCAACCGCGCCGAGCTCGCCTTCGTGGATCGCTTCTTCCCGAAGCCCCCGGCCCGCGACACGCATCCGCCTCTCCGACTCGTTCATGGCCCGGGTGGTGCCGGAGATCCTGCGCCGGACCCCGGAGCTCGCCGACCGCGGCGACCTCCTCGAGAACTACCTCCAGGTCAACCGGCGAGCTGCGGCGGCGCAACGCCGCGGAGCTCGTGGAGCTGGCGCCGCGGCTCGGCCCCGGACTTCCTCTGGAACCGAGCCCTTCCTGCCGCTTCCCCAACGCCAAGGTGATGTCGGCGTTCGCCGACCAGCGGACCTACGTCTACGAGGGCCGCGAGGTCGACCAGCAGACCCACCTCGGCTACGACCTCGCCTCCGTCGCCCAGTCGCCGGTCCCCGCCGCCAACCGGGGCGTCGTGCTGCTCGCCCGCTACTTCGGGATCTACGGGAACACCGTGGTGCTCGACCACGGCTACGGGCTGATGACCCTCTACGCCCACCTGTCGACGATCGACGTGGAGGAGGGGCAGACGGTCGAGCGCGGCGCGTCGCTGGGCCGGACCGGGGCCACCGGGCTCGCCGGGGGCGACCACCTGCACTTCACCACGCTGGTCCGGGGGCTGCCGGTGAACCCGACGCGAGTGGTGGGACGCGAGCTGGATCCGCGACCGGGTCGCGCGAAAGCTCGGCCCGGCCCTGCCGTTCCAGGCGGAGTCGGCCAGCTAGCGGCCCTGCTCCTGCGGCGGGCCGTCGCCTCGGCGGACGGCTGTCGGCTCTCGGCTGCGGCTGCAGCTCTGCGGCGCGGCACGGCGACGCCCGTCTGCGGTGCTCGCCGCCGCGTCACTGCCGCGCCGTCCATCCTCAGCCTCGCTCGCGCGATCATCAGGAGACGCCAGGCGTCACTGCATCGAGCCCTGCGACGGCTGGCTCGCAGGAAGCCGGAATGGACAGGCGCTTCGGCGGTATCCTCACCGGGTGGGAGGGGAGGTCCGTCATGAATGGCCACGAGTGGTCGCTCTCGGCCTGCTGCTCGTCGCGGCCGCGAGCGGGGCGTCGGACGCTCGGAGGGGTGTCGCGGTCGTCTGAGGACGCCGGCCGTGACCGAGGAGCCCGCCGGGCTGCGGTTCCGGCTGAGCGAGGGAGCGGACGCGGGCGAGGCTCCGCTCCTGATCGCCCGGCCCCCCGCCTCCCCCCTGGACGACGCCGCCACCGAGCGGGTGCTCGACCGCCTGCCGCCCGTCGACGGAGGAGCCGCGGGAGGCGCCGTTCGCGCTCCGCGAGGGACTCGCTGCCCCCGCCGCGCACCGGGCGAGACGGTGCGCACGCCGTTTCCCCCCCCGGAGCGCCGGAGCGGCCCGAGCCCGCGGCGGGCGCCGTCCGCTCGAGGTCGTGCGCCACGCGCCGGAGGGCGAGGTCGCCCTCGCCCCCCACCTCTCGGTCACGTTCTCGCACCCGATGGTCGCGGTGACGTCGCACGAGGCGCTCGCGCGCGAGGCCCCGCCGGTGCGCCTCTCCCCGCAGCCCCCCGGCGAGTGGCGCTGGGTCGGCACGCGCACGCTCCTCTTCGAGCCGGAGGGGCGCTTCCCGATGGCCACGGAGTACCGCGTCGAGGTCCCGGCCGGCACGCGCGCGGCGAGGCGGCGCCGACGCTCGGCGGAGCGGCGTCGCGTGGAGCTTCTCCACGCCCCCGCCGCGCCTCGTCGCGCGCCATCCCGCGGACGGACCGGCGCGGCGCGACGCCCTCCTGTTCGCCGCCTTCGATCAGCGCGTCGACGCCGAGGCGGTGCTCGCCACCCTGCGCGTGCGCGCGGGCGGCGAGAGCGTGCCGCTGAGGCTCGCCACCCGCGGAGGAGGTCGAGGCCGACGAGGACGGTCGCCCGGCTCGCGGGGCAGGCGGAGGAGGGCCGCTGGCTCGCCTTCCGGACCGACGCGCGCCGCTGCCGCGCCGACGCCGCGGTCACGGTGACGGTGGGCCCGGGCACGCCCTCGGCCGAGGGCCCCCGCGTCACCGAGGAGCCGCAGGAGTGGGGCTTCCGCACCTACGGGCCCTTCCGGGTGCGCGGAGCACGAGTGCGGCTGGGGCGGGCGGCGGTGCTCGCCCCGGGACCCGTGGCGGATCCGCTTCACCAACCCGGTCGACGCGAAGACGTTCCGCGAGGACATGGTCCGCGTGGATCCCCCGGTGCCCGGCCTGAAGGCCGAGGTGCGGCGGCGACACCCTCGTCCTCCGCGGCGCGAAGACGGGGCCGCACGAGCTACCGCGTCACGCCTGTCGCCCGAGATCCGCGACATCTTCGGCCAGGCCCTCGAAGAGGGGCCCGCGCTCGGCTTCGACGTCGGCCCGGCCGACGCGGCGCTCTTCGCCCCCGGGGGCGACTTCGTCGTCCTCGACCCCGAGGGCGCCGGGCGGTTCGCCGGTCTACTCCGTCAACCACGCGGCGCTGCGCGTGCGAGGCGTGGGCGGTGGGACCGGAGGACTGGGCCGCGTGGCACGCCTACCGTCAGAGACGGCTGGCGCAACGCAGGCGCCGATCCCCCCGGGCCGCCGCGTCCTCGACACCACCGTGCGGACCGAGGGCGCGCGCGGACGAGCTCGTCGAGACGCGTCTCGACCTGACGCCGGCCCTCGACGGGCGGACTCGGTCAGGTCATCCTCGTCGTCCGGCCGGTGAAGCCGACGAAGGACGACCGCGACCAGGCGGTCCGGGCCTGGGTGCAGGCGACGCGCATCGGCCTCGACGCCTTCGCGGACGGCCACGACCCTCCTCGCCTGGGCGACGGCGCTCGGCGACGGCCGCCCCCTCGACGGACGTCGAGGTGTCTCTCGTGCCCGGCGCGACCGTCGCGCACCGGACGCGACGGGACTCGCCCGCCTGGCCCTCGGCGAGACGCCGGCTCCGCTCCTCGTGGCGCGGCACGGGAGGGACCTCGCCATCCTCCCCTCCGACGACCTCCTGGTGGAACGAGCGGCTCGGGCTGGGCGCGGACGCGAGCGGGGCGACAGCGCTCCGCTTCTACGTCTTCGACGACCGGCAGCATGTACCGGCCCGGCGAGGAGGTGCGCGTCAAGGGCTGGCTGCGCCGCGTCGGGGCCGGCCCCGGGGGCGACGTCGGCCCGCTCCCGGCCGAGGCGCGCGCGCTCGAGCTGGACCCTGAGCGACTCCCGCGGCAACGAGGTGGCGAAGGGGACGACCGGGCTGAGCGGCCTCGGCGGCTTCGACCTCACGCTCGCGCTGCCGCCGACCATGAACCTCGGCCCGGCCCACCTCGGCCTCGAGGCCGCGGCGCCGGGCGCTCGGCGGGCGCGCACGCGCACACGCTTCGAGGTCCAGGAGTTCCGGCGGCCGGAGTTCGAGGTGAAGGCCACCGCGAGCGAGGGACCGCACCTCGTGGGCGGGCACGCCACCGCGACCGTCTCCGCCGCCTACTACGCCGGCGGGGCCCTGCCCGGGGCCGAGGTCTCCTGGCGCGTGGCCGCGACGCCGGGCACCTTCCGGCCCCCGCACTGGGAGGACTTCGTCTTCGGGACGTTCGTCCCGTGGTGGGAGCCGTGGCCCGAGCCGCCGGAGCCGGAGCGGGTCGAGACCTACGCAGGCGCGGACCGACGGCGCCGGCGTCGCACCGCCTGCGCATCGACTTCGACGGCGGGGACCCGCCGCGGCCGCGCCACCTCGGCGGTCGAGGCCACGGTCGAGGACGTCAACCGCCAGGCCTGGACCGCCGAGGTGGACCTCCTGGTCCACCCCGCCGACGCGCTACGTGGGGCTGCGCGCCGAGCGGGCCTTCGTGGAGAAGGGCGAGGCGATCCCGGTCGACGTCGATCGTCACCGACCTCGACGGGCGGCGCGACGCCGGGGCGGACGGTCCGGCTGCGCGCCGAGCGCCTGGACTGGAAGCAGGTCGAGGGCGAGTGGCGTCTCGTCCCCGAGGACGTGCAGGAGCGCGAGGTCGAGTCCGGGACCGAGCCGGTGCGGGTGCAGCTTCGACGGCCGCGAGGGCGGCTCGTGGCGCGTGTCGCGCGGGTGAGCGACGAGCAGGACCGCCCCAACGAGACCGAGCTGCGGGTGTGGGTGGCCGGCGGACGCGTGCCGCCCCGCCGCGACCTCGAGCAGGAGGAGGTGACGCTCGTTCCCGACCGGAAGGAGTACGGCGCCGGCGACGTCGCCCGGGTCCTCGTGCTCGCCCCCTTCGCCCCGGCCGAGGGGCTCCTCACCCTGCGGCGCTCGGGGCTCCTGCGCGAGGAGCGCTTCTCGATGACCGGGGCGTCGCACACCCTCGAGATCCCGATCGAGGAGGCCTGGACACCGAACGTCCACGTGCAGGTGGACCTCGTCGGCTCCGCACCGCGCGACGAGGCGCTCGAGCGCGCCCCGCGCGCCCGGCCTTCGCCAGCGGCGCCCTCGACCTCGCCGTCCCGCCCGGGCGCGCGACGGCTCGGCGGTCGAGGTGACGCCCCGCGAGCCGGCCTCGCCCCGGGCGGCGAGACCGTCCTCGACCTCGCGCTGCGCGACGCCGACGGCCGTCCCGTGCCCGGCGGAGAGGTGGCGGTGGTGGTGGTGGACGAGGCGGTGCTCGCCCTCACCGGGTACCGCCTCCCCGACCCCCTCGACGTCTTCTACGCGCGACGGGGCGCCGGACGTGAGCGACCACCACCTCCGCAGCCACGTCCAGCTGGCCGACGCCGGACGACCTCGCCGAGCGTGACGGAGGAGCCGAGCGAGGGCGGGGCGCTCGGCGGAGCCCTGCGCGCGGTCGCGCATGGACGCCGCCGGGCCGCCACCCCGCCGGCGCCGATGGCGCGATCGGGGATGGCGGACTTCGAGGCGGAGGCCCGCCCCGAGCCCATCCGCGATGCGCACCGACTTCTCGGCCCTCGCCCTCTTCGTCCCGAGCGTCGTCACCGACGCCGACGGGCCGGGCCGAGGTCCCGGTGACGCTCCCCGACAGCCTGACCCGCTACCGCGTCATGGCCGTCGCCGCCGAGGGCGGCGCAGCGCTTCGGCTCCGGCGAGGCGACGCTCCTCGCCCGCCTGCCCCTGATGGTGCGGCCCTCGCCGCCCCGGTTCCTGAACTTCGGCGACCGCTTCGAGCTGCCGGTCGTGGTCCAGAACCAGACCGACGAGGAGATGACGGTGGACGTCGCGGTCCGCGCCCGCAACGCCGCGCTTCTCGAGGGCGCCGGCCGCCGGCTCGTGGTGGCCGCGAACGACCGCGCCGAGGTGCGCTTCCCCGCCGCCGCCGCGCGCGCGGGCACCGCGCTGTTCCAGGTCGGCGCCGCCTCCGGGATCCGTCGCCGACGCCGCCGAGCTCGCGCTGCCGGTGTGGACGCCGGCCACGACCGAGGCCTTCGCCACCTACGGGCAGATCGACGCGGGGGCGATCGCCCAGCCGGTGACGGCCCCGGAAGGCGTCGTGCCCGAGTTCGGCGGCCTCGAGGTCACGACCTCCTCGACCGCGCTCCAGGCCCTGACCGACGCCGTCCTCTACCTCGTGGCCTACCCGTTCGAGTGCGCCGAGCAGCTCTCCTCGCGGGTCCTGGCGGTCGCCGCGCTGCGCGACGTGCTCGCCGCCTTCGAGGCCGAGGGCCTCCCGCCGCCCGACGAGCTCGGGAGGCGGTGGCGCGGGACATCGAGCGCCTCCGGGCGCTGCAGAACGGCGACGGCGGCTTCGGCTTCTGGCGCCGGGGCGACCGCTCCTGGCCGTACGTCTCGATCCACGCCGCCCACGCCCTCGTCCGCGCGCAGGAGAAGGGCTTCGCGGTCCCCGAGGCGACGCTGGCGCGCTCTCGCGCCTACCTGCGAGACGATCGAGCGAGCGCATTCCCGTCGGACTACGCGGACGAGGTCCGACGCACGCTCGTCGCCTACGCGCTCCACGTGCAGGACCTCATGGGCGATCCGCGGCCCGCAGCGGGCCCGAGCGCTCGTGCGACGAGGCGGGCGCGGCGGGGCTGTCCTTCGAGGCGCTGGGCTGGGTCCTCCCGACCCTGTCGCGGGACCCCGGCTCGGCGGCCGAGCCGAGACGCGTCCGCCGACGCCTCGCCAACGGCGTCACCGAGACCGGCGGCGGCCGCACACTTCGCGGTGTCCTACGCGCGACGGCGCGCACCTGCTCCTCCACTCGAATCGCCGCGCCGACGCGGTCGTGCTCGAGGCCCTCGTCGCCGACCAGCCGGGAAGCGACCTCGATCCCGAAGCTCGTGGCCGGCCTCCTCGCGCACCGCAGGGCGGGGCGCTGGTCGAACACCCAGGAGAACGTCTTCGTCCTCCTCGCCCTCGACCGCTACTTCCAGGCCTACGAGAAGGACGACCCCGGACTTCGTGGCCCGGGCCTGGCTGGGCGAGCGCTACGCCGGCGAGCACGCGTTCCGCGGCCACACCGACCGAGAGCCACCTCGTGCGGATCCCCATGCACGCCCTGCGCGAGGCCGGACGAGGCACGACGACCTCCTGCTCGCCAAGGACGGCCCGGGGCGGCTCTACTACCGCATCGGCCTGCGCTACGCGCCGGAGGGCCTGCGGCTCGAGCCGCTCGACCGCGGCTTCACCGTCGAGCGCACCTACGAGGCCGTCGACGACGACGGCCGACGTCCGTCGCGACCCCGACGGCACCTGGCGCATCCGCGCCGGCGCCCGCGTCCGGGTGCGGCTCACGATGGTGGCCCCCACCCGGCGCTACCACGTCGCGCTCGTCGACCCGCTCCCGGCGGGCCTCGAGGCGGTGAACCCGGCCCTCGCCACCACCGGCACGCTCCCCGGCGCCGGGGGCGACGAGGTCACGCCGTACGGCGCGCCCGGCCTGGGCGGTCCCGGGTTCCCCGGCCACTGGTGGTGGTGGAGCCGGCCGTGGTTCGAGCACCAGAACCTGCGCGACGAGCGGGTCGAGGCCTTCTCGTCGCTCGCTCTGGGAGGGTGTCCACACCTACCGCTACGTCGCCCGCGCCACGACCCCCGGCACCTTCGTGGTCCCCCCGCCGAAGGCCGAGGAGATGTACGCCCCCGAGACCTTCGGCCGCGGCGGCGACGGACATCGTCGTCGTGGAGTGAGCAGGGTCCTCGTCGGGGCCCCGCCCGCCGAGCCCCTCATCGCACGGTCTGCCGCATTCGCACGGCTTGGGTTGCATGCGCCTAGTAGTTCTCTGGTGAGAGCGCGATGAAGACGTCCGCGCCACCCGCCGGCGTTCGCTCGAGGGTCTCGCGGTCCACGCGGTAGAGCCCGAAGCGGGGGCGGTATCCCTTGTCCCACTCGAAGCTGTCCATGAGCGTCCAGTGGAGGTACCCCCGCACCGGGATGCCCTCGGAGAGGGCGCGCTGGATGGCCTCGACGTGGCCGCGGATGAGCGGGCCCCGCATGACGCCCTTGTCGTCGGCGATCCCGGTCTCCGTGATGCAGATCGGCAGCCCGTAGCGGTCCCACGCCTCGCGCATCAGGAGCAGCAGCCCCTCGGGGAAGCTGTCTCCGGGCGGCAGGTCGCCCCCGAGCTCGCTCTGCATGCCCGGGCCCGGGCGCATCGCCACGCCCCGCGGCGCCCCGGGGACCGCGTGGAGGTAGTAGCGGTGGTAGTAGTTCAGGCCGAAGTAGTCGGCCGAGCCGGCCAGATCCGGCAGTGGCTCGTCGATCGAGACCCCGGGGAGTCGGAGGCGCACGCGGCCGTCCCGGATCGCGTCGTAGAAGGCCCAGTTCCAGGCCTGGTCGACGAAGCGCACGGCGAGCCAGTCGGGGAGCCAGAAGCGCCATTCGGGCTGGAGCACCATCTGGTTCAGGGCGATCCCGATCTTCGCGTCCGGGTCCACGGCCCGCAGCGCCCTGGCGGCGCCGGCGTGCGCGCGCGCCAGACCCACCCAGGCGGAGGCGGCCCGCGCCGGTGAGGTCTCGAGGGGTGGCCAGACCCCGGCCACGTAGCCCAGGTACATCTGCACGTTGGGCTCGTTGATCGTGCACCAGAGCTCGACGTCGGGGCCGAGGCGGCGCCCGGCCTGAGCGGCGAAGCGCGAGAAGCGCTCCGGGAAGTCGGGGGCGGCCACGCCGCCCCGATCCGCCATCCAGTTGGGCAGGGTGAAGTGCAGCAGCGTCACCATCGGCGTGATCCCCGCGTCCCGGAGCTGACGCACCAGATCCTGATAGCGGGTCCACGCCGTCTCGTTCCAGGCGCCCTCTTCCGGCTCGAGGCGGCTCCACTCGATCGAGAAGCGATAGGCGTTGGCACCGATCGTCGGCATGAGGGCCACGTCCTCCGCCATCCGGTTCCAGTGGTCGGCGGCGACCGTGCTCCGATCGCCGTTCTCGATGTTCCCGGGGACGGACTCGAAGCGCGTCCAGTCGTTGTCCGTGCCGCCTTCGATCTGGTGCGCCGAGGTGGCGGTCCCCCACAGGAAGCCGGCGGGGAGCGCGGCGGCGGGACGGGCCAGCTCCTCCGGGGTGAAGGTGACGGTCGGGCGGGTCAGGACGAACAGCGCGCACACGGCCACCCAGAGCAGGCCCCCGATCGCGAGGGCCAGCACGAGCCAGCGCACGAGCCGCCTGATCATGGCTTCCCTTCCTACTTCCCGGCCGCGACCGCCCGCTCGGCCATCCGATCCACGAGCCCGGGCGCGGCGAGCTTCACCCACCGCCCGAGCCGGCCCTTGAGCGTCATCACGAGCATCCGCCGGCGCTGCTCCATCGCCTTCACGATCTGCCGCGCGCACTCCTCGGCGCTCATCACCTCCGCCTCGCGCACCGGAGAGGAGGCGAGGGGGCGGCCGTCGCCGGCCAGGGCGCGCCGGCGGATCTCCGACTGGACGAAGTACGGCGCGACCACCGTGACCGCGACGCCGCTCGATCGCAGCTCGACCCGCAGCGAGTCGAAGAAGCCGATCTGGGCGTGCTTGGTCGCGGCGTAGCCGGTGCGCAGGGGGACCCCGGTCAGACCCGGCGAGGCTGGAGATCGCCACGATCTGGCCACGGCTCTTCTGCAGGTGGGGCAACGCGAAGGAGGTCGGGTAGACGCTTCCCAGGTAGTTGACCCGCATCAGCCGCTCGTAGATCGACAGGTCCTTCACCTCGTCGAAGCGGGCGACCATCCCGATGCCGGCGTTGTTCACGAGCACGTCCACTCCGCCGAAGGCGTCCACCGAGTGGTCGACGAGGCGGCGGCAGGCCTCGGGGTCGGTGACGTCGGTCTCGACGACGAGGGTCTCGGCTCCCCGCTCGCGGCAGGCCGAGGCCACCGCCTCGAGCGCGACAGCGTCGCGCGCGGCGAGCACGAGGCGGGACCGCTGCGGGGCCAGCTCGAGGCAGAGGGCCCGCCCGATGCCCTGGGAGGCCCCGGTGACCACGACGACCTTGCCGGCGTAGGGCCCCATCGCGGCTCCTCCTGATTTCAACGGTCCGGGCGCAGCGTCAGGACGTGCACCGCGGGGCCGGGCAGGAAGGGCGTCGGCTCGCCCTGCGCCCAGGCCTCGTGGCCGTCGCCGTAGTGCGGCGAGAGCGGGTGGCCGCTCTGGCCGCAGGGCATGTGGAAGTAGCCCTGCTCCTCGCGACCCGGTGAGACCGCGAAGCGCTCCGACGCCCCGGCGAAGGGTACTGCACGCGCGGCATGTTGCCGTCGCCGGGCAGGGCCCGGCGCGGGCATGTCGAGCCACCGCCCCAGCGCGGGCACCGCCGCGGAGAGGGGGTGGCGGACCAGGATCCGTGTTGTGCTCGCCCCACGTGCGGTCGGCCAGCGCGGCCCCGCCGTCCGTCAGCTCGTCGAGGACCTCGTCGAGCGAGGCGAGGAGGAGCGCCTCCCAGCTCTCGAAGCGCGGGTCGAGGAGGTGGGGCGGCCGCTCGGTCACGAGGGCCCACAGCGGACCCTCCCACTGGCGCAGGCCCCGGTCCGGGCGCCGGCCCTTGTAGTCCAGGCGCTCGTCCGCCTCGCGACACGGGGCGAGGAGCGGGTCGAAGACCGCGCGGGACACCCGGGTCGCGGAACGTCGCGCACCAGGCGGTAGCCGACCGAGTCGACCGACGGCGCGGCCGCCCCACGCCTCCACGAGCCGTCGCGCCTCGGCCCGGCGCGGGATCGGCGGCGGTCGCCTCGGCGTCGAGGACCTCCAGGAGCAGGGCTGCGCCACCGCTCGAGGAACAGCGCGCGGTCGTCGAGCTGGACGCGCGAGCATGTCGGCCTCGCTCGCCCGCTCGAGGGCCAGGAGGTCGTCGCGGATCTGTCGCGCCCGGGCCCCGAGGTCGTAGCCCCCGAAGCCGACGCGTGCGAGGGCGTCGCCGCTCACCACGCGCGCGTTGGCGGTCCAGATCCGGCCGCTCGGGCGGGTCGACGACGCGCGGGTACTCCTCCGGTCGAAGCCAGCCGTCCCAGCGCCGGGAGCCGTCGGCCCAGGACGTCGGCCGCCGCCCGTCGAAGCCGACGCGGCGGGGGATGCGGCCGATGATGGTCCAGCCGATGCGGCCGGTGGCAGTCGGCGCACACGAAGTTCTGGTGGGGGATGCCCACCGCGGGCGGCGAGGTCCAGGGCCTCGTCGAGGTCGCGGACCTCCTCCATGCGGACGAGAGCGGCGTTGAGGCCCCCCTCGAGGAGCGGCACCCAGGCGAGCGCCCGGCGGCGCCCCCGGTGGTCCTCGTCGACGACCGGGCCCCAGATCGTCGACAGCACCTCGAGCGTCTCCTCGGCGGCCGCCCTTCACCGCGGATCGTCTCGGTCGCGCGCTCGAGCCTCCGCGGCCCCTCGGGCGTGAGGTAGGCCTCGGGGTCCTGCGGGTCGGGCTCGAGCACCACGAGGTCGGCCCAGTCGCCCTGGCTGTTGGTGAAGCCCCAGGCCACGTGGCCGTTGCTGCCCACCACGACGAAGGGCACGCCGGGCAGCGTCACCCCGCTGACCGCTCTGCTCGCCGTCCGCCCCCGGGAGACACGAGGGAGGCGCGGTACCAGATGTTCGGCACCGCGTGGCCGAGGTGCATGTCGTTGGCGAGGAGCGCCCCACCGTGAGCGGTGTGCGTGCCCGCCACCGCCCAGTTGTTGCTGCCGAAGACCGCCGCCTCCTCGACGTCGGCGAGGCGCAGGGGATCGAAGGCCACGGGCGCGTCCCGCTCGCCCCGGGCGACGGCCCGCGGCGGCCCCTGGCGCAGGTCGAGGACCTCCGGCCCCGGGATCTCTGGCTGGACGAAGGGTTCGCCTTCGAGCGGGGCGTCCCACTCGGTGCCCCGTCGGGGCCAGGAACGCGACGAGCTCCGGAGGGAGGGTGTCGTGCATCAGCTCCAGCGTCGACTCCAGCCCCGGCAGCTGGCTCTGCAGCGTCAGGTACATCGCGAGGGCGCACAGGAGCGAGTCTTCCGGTTGCCACGCCCGCGGCTCCGCGCGCAGCAGCAGGTACTCGAAGGGCGGGGCGTCGAGGGCCCGCAGGCCCGCGTTCACGCCCTCCGGTGTAGGCCCCGCCAGCAGCGCGCGCTCGTCGCCGGCGAGCGTGCTCGGTGGCCCGGCGCGCGACCGCGCGGAGGCGGAAGACGCGCACCTCCCGGTCGACCTCGAGGGCCGCCTCGCCCACGAGCGCGGACAGCTCTCCCGCCGCGCGGCGGCGCAGCAGGTCCATCTGGAAGAAGCGCTCCTGCGCGTGGACGAACCCGGTGGCCCGGGCCACGTCGAGGCGGCTCGTGCCGCGGATGACGGGAACCCCCAGCGCGTCGCGCTCCACGCGCACGGGCGCGTCGAGGCCGTGCAAGAGCCTGCTCGCCCTCGCAGCCGAGGCAGGCTCGCGCGGAGCTCGGCGTGGAGCCAGAGGCCCGCACCAACGGCGACCAGGGCGACGACGACCCCGAGGCCGACGGCGATCCGCGGGAGGCGCCCGCCCCTCCCGGATGTCGCGTGGTCGACGCGTGTCCTCACGTCGACCCCGGCATCAGGCGTTCGTTCTCACCGCACCTCAGCAGGGCCCCTCTGCGCATCGGCTTCGTCCTCCAGGGTGGGAGCTCATTACATGCGGACGCGAGGCCCGCGGTCAAGGTGGTGCTAGTCCGACAGCAGGCGGGCCAGCAGCTCCTTGGCGAGCTTGGCCGCGACCATCGCGGTGGCGCCGGTCGGGTCGCGAGCGGGGTTCAGCTCCACGAGGTCGGCCCCCACGACGGGCCCGCGCAGGCGCTGCAGGATGCCGATCACGTCGCGGGTAGAGAGGCCGCCGGGCTCGGGGTGTGAGACGCCGGGGGCGAACGCGGGATCGAGAACGTCGAGATCGAGGGAGACGTAGACCGGCCCCTCGGCCGTCACCGTGAGGTCCGGACGCCAGGCCGTCATGTCGACCACCTCGACGCCGAAGCGGTCGGCCTGGGCCCGCTGTGGCGCGTTCATCGTGCGGACGCCCACCTGGACGAGGCGCCGCACCCGCCCCTCTTCCATGATCCGGGCAAAGGGGCAGGCGTTGGAGAGGCGGTCGCCCTCGAACTCGTCGTAGAGGTCGGGGTGGGCGTCGAGCTGCACCAGCGTCAGCTTGTCGTGGCGCTGCGCGTGGGCTCGAACCACCGGGTAGGCGGCGGTGTGGTCGCCCCCGAGGACGAGCACGCGCCGGCCCCGGTCCAGAAGACGGCCGACGCCGTCTTCGATGGCCTCGACCGCCGCCGGACCGGACGGGACCTCGAGGTCCCCGGCATCGGCGAGCCGCGGGTCGTCGCCGAGGTCGAGGCCCGACTCGGTGCTGGGGTTGGACGAGGGGGAATGCAGAGCGGCGCGAATCGCGGCGGGGGCGAGAGCGGGACCGCGGAGGTGCGACGAGTGCTCGTCCCAGGGCAGCCCGACGAGAGTCACGCCGGCCATGTCGGGCCGAGCTTAGCCGAACCGCGGATGAAAGGGGGCGGGCGAGATAGAATCGCGCCGTCGCTGTCTTCGACGTGGAGGCCCGGTGACGATGCCGCCCATCCTCACCCGCATCGCTCGCAGCGTGCTGGCCGCCGTGCTCTTTGCGGCCGGGGGCGAGGTCGCGTCCGCGCAGGGAACACTGGACTGGGTCGAGGTCGGCCTCGTCCTCGACGGCGCGGGGCGCGCCCGGGTGACCTACCAGTGCCGGTGGCGCACGTCGGGGACCATGCACGGCTTCTACTTCCAGGGGGAAACGGCGGGACCCCGCTTTCGGGAGGGACACGCCGAGCTGCCCGGCGGTCAGAGGGTCCCGCTCTCGATCACCCCGGCGGGCTCCCGTCGGTGGGACATCGTTCTCGACGACGGCCTGGCCTGGGGACCGGGCGAGGCGACGTACACCTTCTCCTACGACGTCGACCTCGCCACCGCGGGGATGGTCGACCTCACCGAGAGCGCCGAGGGCGAGCGCCTGGTCGTCTTCAGCTGGGCGCCCGTCGAGTGGGACGAGCCGCTCGCGCACGAGACCCTGGTGGCGATCTTCACCTCGGTCCCGGCGCCGCACTCCGGGGAGCTGACCCTCGAGGAGGCCGCCGCGGCCGGCCTGCGCACCGAGCCGTGGGTGAACGAGCGTTACCTGATCACGTACCGCGGCGAGAGCGACCCCCCGGTCCTGTGGGTGCGCTTCCACCAGGACCAGGTCTCGGCGCGACAGGACCACGGCGTGCAGCTCTACCTGCCGGCCGACAACTTCCCGGGGGTCGCCGTGGCCGCCGAGCGGCGCCGGGCCGCGGCGGTGGTGGCCGCTGAGCAGCGGCAGGCGGCGGCGGTGGCGGCCGCCGCGGGGCGGCAGGCGGCGGCCCGTGAGCGCGTGCGTCGACGCACGCTCGCCGTGCTGCCGTTCCTCCTCGGGCTGGCCCTGGTCACTCTGGGCATCACCGCGCGCAAGCTCAAGGGGCTCGCCCGGGCCTACGCCACGGCCCCCGACGTGCTGTGGGAGCGGGACGACTGGGAGCCACCGCGCCTGCGGCTCCAGACCTTCCGCAAGCCGGGCAAGGTCGCCGAGCTGACCGACATCGAGGCACTGACGCTCCTGGGTCTGCCGTTCCAGGTCTTGCTGGCGATGGTTCTGGACGCGTTGGCCGCGCGGGGCCGCTTGCGGCGGGAGACCCGCGACGGCGCCCTGTGGCTGGCCCACCAGGGCGAGGCGCCGCCCGAGGGTGAGCCTTACCAGGGCTTCGTCTGGGAGGCGCTGGGCGACGAGCTCGCCCCCGCACCGGAGGGGTTTGCTGGGCGTCTCGGCGAGGTGCTGGTGGGCACCGTGCAGCGCAAGGCCTGGGATGCCGACCTCGACGCCACCCGCGAGCACTACCGCCACCTGTTCGAGGAGATGTTCTCCGACGCGGCGGCGGTGGCGGACCGGACGTTTGCGACCGCGGACGACTACGGCCACTACTTCCCGTGGTGGGTGAGCCACCACCACTCGAGCGGGTCGGGCGTCTGGCGCAGCGACGCGCCGGCCCCCTTCGAGGGCGGGGGCGGGAGCTTCGGTGGCGCCGGCGCGACCGCTCGCTTCGCCGACGTAGACCTGGCCTCTCTCGGCCCCGCCCCGGAGCGGGCGTCGATGGCCGCCTTCGCCGCGGACGATCTCGTGGCGGCCTACGAGCACGGGGCGTGCCACAGCGCGTGTCATTCCGCCTGTCATTCGGCCTGCCACAGCGCATGCCATTCTGCGTGCCACTCGGCCTGCCACTCTGCCTGTCACAGCGCCTGTCACTCGGCCTGCGTCTCCGGAGGCTCCCATTGAGGTTTGACCGCCGATGCGAGGGAGGAATGCAGTGAGCGGGATGTGGCCGAGCGCGGCCGAAGCGTCCATGCTGCGCTTCGTCGTGCCTATGGCGAGCCTGCAGGCGCGGGTGGTGACGGCGGCCGCCCTCTTCGCGGTCGGGCTCGCCATCTGGAGCGTGGGCCCGCTGCCCCTTGCGGCGGTGGGGCTGGTGATCGTGCTCGTCGGACATCTGCCGCTCTGGGTGCGCCACCAGTCGAACGCGCCCGGGGGCGCCACCCCTGAGCACGAGGAGGTCTGGGCACCGGTCGAGGACGACTGGCTGGCGCGGGTCGAAGAGCTGGAGGGGCGCGGCGCGAAGTGGGACACGACTCCCTGGGATCTTTCGAACGTGCTCGGGTTCTTCGTCCTCGTCGGGATCCTGATCCTGCTCGGGGCCGCGGTCGTCGGTGTCGGGAGCGTGCTCGGCTTCGACGCCTTCTTCCGCCTGGCCGTGGCGGCGCCACTGCTCGTGGCCCCGCTGTGGCTCAACGGCCTGCGCACGACGTGGAACCCGAGCGAGCTCCGCAAGAAGGGCGAAGCTCTCGCGGTTGCGCGAGACGAGGCCGAGCGCCTCGGCCGCGGTGACTTCGACCCCGTGCCGATGCTCGCCCTGCGCGAAGGACGCACCGGCAAGTACCCGGTGGACGCCCGGCTCATGCTGCGCCCCGCCCGCGAAGACGAGTCCGGCTTCCTCGGCGTGCAGGTGCAGGTGGCGATGAACAACGTCAAGGGGGCCGACTACCCGTACCTCTACGCCGTCGTCCTCGGCAAGGGCGACTTCCACATGCCCGGGGTCTCGCCCCGCACGCGCCGCGGGGGGGCGGAGGTCGTCTTCGAACGGGGCGAGAGCGAGGGAGTTCGCTTCCTCGTGGTCCGCCAGCACGCTGACCGGCAGGGTGGGTGGCACACCGAGCCCCACCACATCATTGCGATCGTCGCGGTGGCCCTCGAGAAGGCCCATGCCATCTGGCGCGACAACGGCGGAGAGGTCACCGGATGATCGGGACCCTCCGGCGGCGTCCGCGCCCGACGGCTCCCCCGTGGGAGCGACCGTCGCCGGTCCCGAGCGGCCCCCTCTGGGTGAACCTCGGGCCGCAGCAACCCCACCCCATCGACCTGCGGTGGGTGGACGAGATGATGACGAGCGCGCGCCCCCACCTGAAGGTGCGCCCCGCGGACGAGCTGCTGATTCTCGTCCCCAACACCCCGGTCAAGGTCAACCCTACCGCTCTCCGCATCCTGGGGGCGATGGTCGACGAGGGTCTCGGGATCGACGAGGTGCTGGCCCGCGAGGGCGACGGACCGCGGCGGAGGCGGGAGATCCACGCCTTCTTCACCGATCTCTCGGCGTGGCTGAACGGCACGCTGGGCGAAGGGGTGGGCCGGCGGGCGGTGGTGCACGAGCCCTTCACCGCCGACTTCTGCCGCTACCCCGTCCTCTCCGAGATCGCCCTCACGTACCGCTGCAACCTCTCCTGCGGCTTCTGCTACGCGGGGTGCGGGGTCGGGGCCCTGCCCGACGGCTGGAGCGAGGACCGGAGCATGAGCGACGACGAGGTGTGCCGCGTCCTCGAGATCATCCACCACGACGCGCGCTGCCCCAGCGTGAGCTTCACCGGCGGCGAGCCCACGCTGCGGCCGGGTCTGCCGCGCCTCGTCCGCCACGCGAAGGCGCTCGGCCTCAAGGTGAACCTGATCTCGAACGGCCAGCACCTCGACGAGCGACGCACCGGGGATCTGGCGGAGGCGGGGCTCGACTCGGCCCAGCTCTCGCTCGAAGGTCCGACTGCGGAGATCCACGACGCCCAGGTCCAGCGGCCCGGCGCCTTCGAGCGACTCTGGGACGCGGTGGAACGGCTGCGGGCGCGCGGTGTGCGGGTCCACACCAACACCACCGTCACGCGCCGGAACCTCCCCCACGCGGCGGCGGTCGTCGATCTCGTGGCCGACCGCGGCCTCCCGCGCCTGACCATGAACCTCGTGATCCCGTGCGGCACTGCCGGCGTCGATCCGGAGCTGGGTGTGCCCTACTCGGAGATTGGCGGCCACGTGCTGGCCTTCCGGGAGCGGGCGGAGGCGCGGGGGGTCGAGCTCGTCTGGTACTCGCCGCTGCCTCTGTGCCTCTTCAACACCGTCGCCCACGGCCTCGGAAACCGCGGCTGCGCGGCCGCGGACGGGCTGCTGCACGTGAGCCCCGCCGGCGACGTCCTGCCCTGCTCGAGCTTCTCGCACGGCGAGAGCCTCGGAAACCTGCTCCACGAGCCCTTCGAGACGATCTGGCGCTCGCGCGCGGCCCGCTTCTTCCGCGCCAAGGAGATGATGGCGCCGGGCTGTCGGGGCTGCCCGGAGGCCCCGGTCTGCCAGGGGGCCTGCGTCCTCTACTGGCGCGAGGTCGGCCTCGCCGAGCTGGGCGGCCCTCCCGGGGCACGCCCGCCGCTCCCCGCGGGCTTCGGCGAGGGTGAGGGGCACCGCCCCCTCCCCCTGGGCTAGCCCCGATCCGACACGAGATCCCAGGACGAGGCCCGCTTCGCCCCGAGCCGCGCCGTCGGGCGTGTGGAAGGGGCTTCGGCAACGTCACACCTGGTTGAGTGCCTCGTCCACCGCGGGTGGGAAGATCTCGACCACGTCGCCCTCCAGACGCAGCGTGACCGTGGGATGGCCGTCGTGGTCCGTCGCACCGCGGTTGATGATGACGTAGGGTGTGCCCCGCTCGGCCGCCGCGAGCGGGAAGGCCGCCGCAGGGTGGACGGAGAGGGTCGACCCCAGGGCGACGACCAGGTCGCAGGCCTCGGCCGCATCGCTCGCCCGGCGCAGATCCTCCCCCCTCAGGCTCTGGCCGAAGCTGATGGTGGCCGGCTTCAGGAACCCGCCGCAGGAGCAGTTGGGGGGCTTCCGTGTCTTCGCGAAGCCGTCCATGTGCGGTCCGGGCTCGCTGCGCCCGCCGCATGACAGGCACTCGACCTCGCCGCCCGTCCCATGGATCTCCACCAGCCGCTCCGGCGAGGTCCCGGCGCGGGAGTGGAGGCCGTCGATGTTCTGGGTCAGGACCATGTGGAGCTTCCCCGCTCGTTCGAGCGCCACCGCGGCCGCGTGGGCCGCGTTCGGCCGCGCGTCGCGGAACGAGGGCCACGCCTCGAGCTTCTGGTCCCAGTACTCGATGCGGGCCGCCTCGGAGCTGAGGAAGCTCTCGTAGTAGACCGGCTGACGGGTCTTCCAGACCCCCTGAGGCCCCCGGAAGTCTCGGATGCCGCTTCCCGTGGAGACCCCCGCCCCGGTGAAGACGAGGATCCGCTGGGCGTCACGAAGCAGCTCGACGAGCGCTTCTGGCATGGGATGCTCCGGATTGTCCCCCGAGATCTCGTCTCGCAGGTAGCCGGCCCCCGCCGAGGACACAAGCCGTCAGCGAGTGGCTTCGCCCTTCTCTTCGCGCTCTCGTGTGGCGGATCTGTCCACCGGCGCACAGTGGGTGGTCCGATGGCACGGGGCGCAATCTGAGGAACGGCCCTCCTTGCGGGCGGGCCAAGCATGACGGCGCGCTCACCGGCCTTGTTTCCACTGCAGTTTCCTCGAGCTCTCTCGCCTACCGAATCGTTGAAATCTCCAGATCAGACTACGCAGCGGCTGGGCGGGTCCTCCGATGAGATCCCTGCTGCAGCCGCGTGAGGTCATAGTCGGTACCGTCGCGCAGCATCGCGTACAGGATTCCGGCCAGGCGGCGAGCCAACGCCACCGCGGCCACCTTGCGGCCACGACGAGCCGCGACGCCCTCGGCCCAGCTTCGCAGGGGCTGACACTCCAGTTTGCGGCTCCGCATGATGGTCCAGGCCGCCTCCACCAGCAGCCAGCGCACACGCGTATCTGCTGAGGAGCGTCGTTCCCGAGCGTGCGACGAAGCATCTCTCCGTTGGGCCAACGGAGAGATGCTTCAGGCTCCGGCCACGAATGGAAGCCCTGCTAAGGACCACAAGGCCTTGACTCACGCGGCTGGGGCGCTTCAGGGCCGGCGCCGCGACGACCCTCTTCTCGTGGTCCTTTGCCTGGGGCAGCCGGCGGCGGCCGGTTCCCAACTCGGAGTGCCACCAGACATGGTCTAATCCAAGAGTTGAATCCGATGTCTGAGTCTCCGATCTACCTCGACTACAACGCCACCACGCCGATCGACCCCGCGGTGGCCGAGGCCATGCTGCCGTTCCTGCACCGTCACTTCGGAAACCCCTCGTCCAGCCACCCCTACGGGGTGGCCGCGCGCCAGGCGGTCGAGGCCGCCCGGCGCCAGGTCGCCGGGCTGCTCGGGGCCCGGCCTGAGGAGATCCTCTTCACGAGCGGAGGTTCGGAGTCGAACAACACGGTCATCAAGGGGGTCGCCGCCGTGCTGCGAGGGCAAGGCCGCCACGTCATCACGTCGGCGATCGAGCACCCGGCGGTCATCGAGCCGTGCCAGGCGCTCGAGGCGGAGGGGTTCGAGGTCACCTTCCTGCCCGTCGACGACCGCGGGCGCGTCGATCCCGGGGACGTGGAGCGGGCGATCACCCCCGAGACCATCCTGGTCACCGTGATGCACGCCAACAACGAGGTGGGCACGGTCCAGCCGGTCGCGGAGATCGCCGCCCTCGCCCGCGAGCGCGGAGTTCTCGTCCACACCGACGCCGCGCAGTCGGTCGGCAAGATCCCGGTGCGCGTCGACGAGCTCGGGGTGGACTTTCTGAGCGTGGCGGGGCACAAGCTCTATGCTCCGAAGGGCGTGGGGGCGCTCTACATCCGCTCGGGCCGCGAGCTGCCCAAGCTGGTCCACGGGGCCGGGCACGAGTCGGGCCGCCGCGCCGGCACCGAGAACGTGCTGGAGATCGTGGGGCTCGGGAAGGCCGCCGAGCTGGCCGGGGCCCGGCTCGAGGAGACCGGCCGTCACACCCGGGCGCTCCGCGACCGCCTCCGGGCCCGGCTCGAGGAGCGACTCGGCCCGATCCGCATCAACGGCGATCTCGAGAGCGGCCTGCCGAACACCCTGAGCGTCTGCTTCGCCACCGTCGACGCCGCCACGCTGCTCGCCGAGGTGGGGCACCGGGTGGCGGCCTCGGCCGGCGCGGCCTGCCACGCCGACGGCGTCGACCTCTCGACCGTGCTCCAGGCGATGAGGGTGCCCGTGCGTGAGGCGATGGGCACCGTGCGCTTCTCCGTCGGCCGCGGTACCACCGAGCGGGAGGTCGACGAGGCGGCGGGGGTCGTCGCCGACGCGGTCGAGCGGCTGCGGGGTCACGAGGAGACGCCGGCCGCCACCAGCGCCGAGGCCGGGGCGGTCCGCCTCACTCGCTACACCCAGGGCCTGGGATGCGCGTGCAAGATGCGCCCCCAGGAGCTGGAGGCGGTGCTGCGCTCGCTTCCCCCCACCGCCGACCCGCGGGTGCTCGTCGGGACCGCCACCGCGGACGACGCCGCCGTCTACCGCCTCGGCGACGACCTCGCGATCGTCCAGACCGTCGACTTCTTCACGCCGATCTGCGACGACCCCTTCGACTTCGGGGCGATCAGCGCCGCCAACTCGCTGAGCGACGTCTACGCGATGGGCGCGACCCCGCGCTTCGCCCTGAGCGTCGTCGGCTTCCCGACGAAGCGCCTCGACCTCGCGGTCCTCGAGCGAATCATGGCCGGGGCGGTCGAGGTCGCGCGCGAGGCCGGGATCGAGATCGTGGGGGGCCACTCGGTCGACGACCCGGAGCCGAAGTTCGGGCTCGTCGTGACGGGGACCGTCCATCCCGAGGAGGTGCTCGCAAACGCCGGGGCCGTGCCCGGCGACGCACTCTTCCTCACCAAGCCGATTGGCACCGGCATCCTCGCCACCGCCGCCAAGCGCGACCTGGCCGCACCCGAGCACGTGGCGGCCGGGATCGAGGTGATGCGCCGGCTCAACCGCGCCGCCGCGGAGGCCCTGCACGGCACCGAAGGCGTCCACGCCTGCACCGACGTGACCGGATTCGGGCTGCTCGGCCATCTCCGCGAGCTGGCGGTGGCGTCGGGGGTCGACGTGACGCTCGACGTGGATCGCGTCCCCGTGCTCGACGGGGTGCGCGACCTGGCCGCGGCCGACGTCGTTCCGGGAGGCTCGCTCGACAACCTCGCCCACGTCTCGCCCCACGTGACGTGGTGCGAGGACCAGAGCCGCGCCGACAAGGTGATCCTCGCCGACGCCCAGACATCGGGCGGGCTGCTCGTCGCAGCGGCGGCGAGGCACGCCGAGGCCCTCGCGACACGCTTCAGCGAGCGTGGGGTGAAGGCGGTGCGCGTCGGGGAGGTCATGGGTCCCGGCACCGGTCGGATCGTCTGCCGGAGGGGATGACCACTCCCGCTCGGGGAGAAGGGGCCTCAGCTCGTCTCGAGAGCCCCCATCACCCGGAGCCGTTCCAGCAGCGGCGGGTGCGAGTGGTACACCCGCGAGTACAGCGGGTGCGAGAGGGGCAGCAGTCGGCTCTTCTCGCGCAGCTTCCGGAGTGCCTCCCCCAGCTCGGCGGCGGTGGCGCCGCTGCGGAGCGCGAAGGCGTCGGCCGCGAACTCGTGCCGGCGGGAGAGGGCATTTCCGAGCGGCTGGAGGAGGAAGCTGACCAGGCCGAACCACAGACCGAAGACGGTGAGGGCGCCGTAGGCCGTCCTCTCCAGGAAGAAGGCCGAGTAGAACGGCTCGAGGGGCAGGCAGCGGCTGAGCGCGTAGAAGACGAGGCCGCTCGTCGCCACGCTGCGGACGATGGCCCACCGCACGTGGTGGAGCTTGAAGTGACCGAGCTCGTGCGCCAGGACCGCCACGACCTGGCGTGAGCCCATCGCCTCGAGGAGCGTGTCGAAGAGGACGACCCGCTTCTGACCGAAGAGGCCGGTGAAGTAGGCGTTGCCGTGGGCGGTGCGGCGCGAGGCGTCCATCACGAAGAGGCCGCCCGCCCGGAACCCGACCCGGCGGGCGAGGTCGAGGATCGCCTCCTTCAGCTCGCCGTCGGGCAGCGGCGTGAACTTGTTGAAGAGAGGCGCCAGCACCGTGGGGTAGATCCACGCGGCGAAGACGCTGAAGCCGGTCGTCACCGCCCAGGCCCAGAGCCACCACCTGGGGCCCATCCGCTCCATGATCCAGAGAATGGCGGCGAGGACCGGGCCCCCGAGCGCGACCGCGAGGGCCACCCCCTTCGCGAGGTCGATCGCGAACCCGCGGGGTGTCTGGCGGTTGAAGCCGTGTCTCTCCTCGATGACGAAGGTGTCGTAGAGGTCGAAGGGTAGCTCGAAGAGGGACGTCAGCACCCCGACGATGGCGAAGAACGCGAGTCCGGTGGCGATCGAGCCGAGGCCGGCCACGCCGGCAACGGCATGAGCCCCTTCCTCCACCAGGCCCAGACCGCCGAAGGCGATGAAGGCCAGCCCCACCAGCACCTCCGTCCAGCCGTAGACCCGGCCGAAGCGGTACCGGTCACCCGAGTAGGCCACCGCCTTTTCGAGCTCGTCGTCGTCGATGCCCAGGGCGCGCCCAGCCTCGCCCAGCCGGGCCGGCTCGAGGGCGAAGCCGCGGTTCAGGGCGGCGAGCGCCGCCTCGGCCGCCTGTTGGCCGAGCCGGAGTATGAAGAAGAGGACGAGCAGCGGGGACATCCGGGCATCTTATCCGAGACGTGCCTCTCGGACGGCTTCGGATCGGAGGGGGCGGGTATGATCGAGCCATGGCCGACACCCCTCTCACCGTCGTCGGCGCCGGCGTCGTCGGCCTGGCCGTCGCCGCCCGTCTCGCCCCGCGCTTTCCCGAGCTCGTGATCCTCGAGAGGCGGGAGCGCCACGGCACCGAGGCCTCGAGCCGGAACAGCGAGGTCGTGCACGGCGGCTTCTACTACCCGACGGGGAGCCTCAAGGCCCGCCTCTGCGTGAGGGGCAAGGAGCTGCTCTACGAGGCGTGCGAGCGCCACGGGATCCCGTACCGGCGCACGGGCAAGATCGTCGTGGCCCTGTCCTCCGAGGAAGAGCCCGAGCTCGAGCGCCTGCTCGCACTCGGGGGCGCCAACGGCGTGGAGCTCATGATGCTCTCGGCCGAGGAGTGCCGGCGGCTCGAGCCCCACGTCCCGGCGGTGGCGGGGCTCCTCTCGCCCAGCACGGGGATCGTCAGCGCCGACGGTCTCATGGATGCCCTTCTCCAGCAGGCGCGGGCCGGAGGCGCCCACCTCCAGGCCCGGGCCGAGCTCGTGGGCCTCGAGCGGCGGGACCGCGACTACCGGCTGTCCATCCGCACCCCCGACGGGACCGAGGCGTTCACGAGCGAGCGCGTGGTGAACGCGGCCGGACTCGAGTCCGACACGATCGCCGCCCTCGCCGGAATCGACATCGCCGAAGCCGGCTACCGTCTCCACTGGTGGAAGGGAAGCTACTTCATGGTACCGGGGGCGAAGGCGAGGCTCCTCTCGCGGCTCGTCTATCCCGCACCCGACGCGATCAGCCTGGGCGTCCACACAGTCCTGGGGCTCGACGGACGGTTGCGCTTCGGGCCCGATGCCGAGTATCGGTCGGATCGGACGCTCGACTACACGGTGGACGAGTCGAGGCGCGCTGTGTTCGGCGAGAGCGTGCGCCGGCTGTTCCCGGAGATCGCCGACGACGACCTCTCGCCGGATCTCGCCGGCATCCGGGCCAGGCTCCAGGGGCCACATGAAGGCTTTCGGGACTTCGTGGCGGAGGAGGAGAGCGCGCGGGGCCTGCCGGGGCTCGTCAACCTCGTCGGCATCGACTCACCCGGCCTCACGTCGTCCCTGGCCCTTGCCGAGGAGGTCGACCGGCTCCTCTCCTAGGACTACCGGGCGGGGGGAGCTGGGACCCTCGGTCAGCTCCTTGAAGTTCGACTTGTCGATGGCCTTGTCGTAGGCGGCCCGGGCGGCGATCAGCCCCGTCCTCGTACAGCTTCCGGATCGAGGAGTCCATGTCGATCATCCCCTCCTTGACCCCGGTCTGGATGGCGGAGGTGATCTGCGGGGTCTTGCCCTCGCGGATCATGTTGCCGATGGCGGGGGAGCAGAAGAGGATCTCCATCGCCGCCACGCGGCCGCCGCCGATCTTGGGGATGAGCTGCTGGGCGAGCGACCGACCGCAAGCGCGTCGCCGAGGACGTTGCGGACCCCCTCCTGCTCGTCGGCGGGGAAGACGCTGATGATGCGGTCGATGGTCTTGGCGGCGTTGTTGGTGTGCAGCGTCCCGAAGACGATCGTCCCCTTCTCGGCGGCGGCCAGCGCCATCGAGATGGTCTCGAGGTCGCGCATCTCGCCCACCAGGATGAGGTCCGGGTCCTCGCGTCCGGCGGCCTTGAGGGCCTCGGCGAAGCTCGTGGCGTGGCTCGCCGATCTCTCGCTGGTGGATGAGGCACTTCTTGTTCGGGTGCACGAACTCGATCGGGTCCTCGATGGTGATGATGTGCAGGTTGCGGGTCTCGTTGATGAGGTCGATGATCGCGGCCAGCGTGGTGGACTTGCCGGACCCGGTGGGCCCGGTGACGAGCACGAGCCCGCTCGGATCGTCGGCCAGGCGGCGGACCTGCTCCGGCATGCCCCAGCTGGTCGAGGGTCATGATCTTCGTCGGGATGACCCGGAAGACCGCCCCCGAGCCCCGCTGCTGGTGGAAGAGGTTCACCCGGAAGCGCGCGAGCCCGGGGACCTCGTAGGAGTAGTCGACGTCGCCGGTCTCCTGGAACTCGTCCCAGAGGCGGTCGGGGGTGATGGGCTGGACGAGCTCCTTGTAGTCCAGCTCGCTGAGCGTGCGGTAGCGGATGGGCTCCATCGTGCCGCTGACGCGCAGCATCGGCGGGCGCCCCACCGTGAGGTGGAAGTCGGAGGCCCCGCGGCTGGTCATCAGCCGCAGGAAGCGGTCGATCTTCGGCGTGCCGGGCTGGCGGCGACGGCGCTCGAGTCGTCGCTCACGCTGGCCTCCCCTCGAGGAACTCGCGCGAGACGAAGGACTCGAAGTCCTCCTTCTTCTGGGCGGCCCGGTAGGCGATCTCGCCGGTGATCTGCTCGGCGGAGAGGAGGTTCCGCAGGGCCTCGTCGAAGGTCTGCATCCCCTGGGAGCGGCCGATCTGCATGGCCGAGGGGATCTGGAAGGTCTTCTCGTCGCGGATCATGTTGGCGATGGCGAGGGTGTTCTTCAGCACCTCGAAGCAGCGCCACCTGCTTCCTCTTCTCCTTCGCCGGCAGCAGCCGCTGGGCGATCACGTACTTCAGCGACTCGGAGAGGCCCGTGCGGACCTGGCCCTGCTCGTCGGCCGGGAAGGAGGAGACGAGCCGGTCGACCGCCTTCGCCGCCGAGGTCGAGTTGAGCGTTCCCGAGGACGATGTGGCCGGTCTCGGCGGCGGTGAGGGCGAGCGAGACGCTCTCGTTGTCCCGCAGCTCGCCGATGACGATGACGTCCGGGTCCTCCCGCAGCGCGGCCCGCAGGGCCCGGGCGAACGACTGCGTGTCCGAGCCCACCTCGCGCTGGTTGATCAGGCAGTTCTTGAAGGGGTGGATGAACTCGACCGGATCCTCCATGGTGAGGACGTGGTCGTGGCGGGTCTCGTTGAAGAGGTTGACCAGGGCGGCCAGCGTCGTCGACTTGCCGGAGCCCGAGGGGCCGCAGACGATCACCAGCCCCTGGTGGTAGTCGGCGATCTCCGCCAGGTGGCCGGGCAGGCCGATCTCGGCGATGGTCGGCGGCCGCTCGGGGATGACGCGGAAGACCGCGTTGAGGCCCTTCTGGTCCACGGAAGACGTTGCCGCGGTAGCGACCGGCGTTGGGCACGAAGTGGCAGAAGTCCAGCTGGTGGTGCGCGTCGAGCTGCCTCCTGCTGGGCCTCGCTCAGGATCTCGCGGAGCAGCGCCTCGGTCTGCTCGGGGGTGAACGGCTGGCCCTGGGCCCGCACGAGGTCGGCGGCCAGCCGCAGCACCGGGGGCTGCCCGATGGAGACGTGCAGGTCGGAGGCCCCGGTGTTGCGCGTGGCGACGAGGAGGGTGTTGAGCTTCGGCTCGCCCTCGCCGGTCTTGGCCGCCAGCGCCGCCTTCTTGAGCGCCGTCCTCGTCCGCGAGCTCGGTGTTGCTCCGTGCCGCCATCTCCTGGGCCAGCTCGAGGGCCCGGGTGCGCACCGCCCGCGACGTCGTCCTGCTTCGCCACGTTCTGGACGAAGTTGATCATCTGTGGGTGGTCGAAGCTGCGCCGAGCGCCTGGATGACCTCGATCCGCACCTCGGGCGCGGGGTCCTGGAGCAGCTGGCTCAGGGCCGGGCGCCGCGCTGACGTCGCCGATGCGGCCGAGGGCCTCCACCGCGCTCCAGCGGGTCTCGGCGTCCTGGAGGGCCTCGACCAGGGCCGGCACCGCCTCGGGATCCTTGAGGCGGCCCAGGGTCTCGGCGGCGGTGATCCGGATCCACCAGTCGGGGTCCTTCAGCAGCCCGACGGTGGCGGGGAGGATCCGGGGGTCCTCGAACGACGTGGCCACCTGGAGGGCCGAGGCCCGCACCTCGTCGTCGGGGTCCGGAGCAGCTCGATCGTCGGCTCGAGGAGGTCGTTGCCGAAGCGCGCTCATCGACTCGAGCGCCCGGTCCCGCGCCCAGCCGGCGAGCGACTTGGAGAAGACGATGTAGCGCTTCACCACCTCGCGGCGGTCCGGCATCCCCAGGAGGATGTTGAGGACCGCCGAGCGCGTGCCGCGCCTCGCCCGCGGCGATGAGCGGCAGCAGGCGATCGGCGAAGTCCGCCCCCTGCCCGGCCGCGGCCGCGGTCAGGGCCTTCACGAGGTACTGCTGGGTCGCGTAGTCGACGAGGGGCAGCTGCTCGACCAGGAGATCCACCGAGCCGCCGCGGGTCGTGCTGGGCCACGACCATGAGGGCCTTCTCCCGGATCGCCTTGTCGGGGTCCCGGGCCAGCCGCTGCCAGTGCGGCAGGGTCCGCCCGTCGACGGTTCCCGCTGGCCAGACGTGTGAGAAAGGCCAGGCGGGTCTCGGGACGGCCGCGAAGAGGCCAGCTGCCAGAGCACCGGCTCGAGGGCGGGGGTCACCGGCGCCTCGAGGAGGAGCCGGCGGACGACGTCCTGGACCTCGGGCTTGCGCGGTGCGTCAGCATCTGGGCCAGGCGCTGCTCGGTGCCCGGGATGCCCAGGGAGAACAGCGTTGCCGCCGCCGCGCGGATCGCCGGCCTCGGGCTTGCCCTTCGCACTCGGCGATGACGACGTCGGCCGTCTCCGGGTCGGCGATCGCTTCAGGACCCCCACGACCGCGTCGCGGTAGGCCCGGTCGGGGCGGAACAGCATCCACGCCACGTCGCGGGCCCGAAGCCCCTCCACCGGGCCGAGCTGCGCGAGGAGCTGATCGCGCTCCTGGCTGCTGCCGTAGCGCCTTGTCGGCGAGGCGCTTCAGCAGGACCTTCGCGTCGGACTGGAAGATCGCCATCGGGAGAGAGTATAGCGACGGAATGCCAGGGGTGTGAGGCTCCGGCCGGGGGCCGGGCCGCTCCCGGGGCGGGCCGAAAGCGGAGCGGCAGGCCGCGGCCGTGCGGTCTGCGTCTTCGGGGCCCGTCCCCCAGGAGGCGTGGCTCCTCAGGTAGGACTCGAACCTACAACCCCCGGTTAACAGCCAGGTGCTCTACCATTGAGCTACTGAGGAACGGGCCGCTCCTGCAGCAAAAGGCGATTATAGGGAGCGGCGACGGCGGGCGTCAAACGGCGGGCGGGGCGGTGACCCGGACCAACTTGCGGGATGCCACTACGCCTGTCGCCTGTCGAAGACGGGACGGAACACTCCGGGAACGTCGCTCCGGCCGCGTTCCCGGAGTGTCTCAGCCCGTCTTCGTCAGCTCCTGCAGGACGAGCTTGGCGACGCCCTTGAGCGTCTCGAAGACCCCCTGCCCGGTGGACGCCACCGCCTCGAAGACGGGCTCGCCCTTCCGGCGCAGCAGCCGCGCCATCTCCTCGACCGGGGTGACGTTGGGCAGGTCGCGCTTGTTGAGCTGGAGCACGTAGGGGATGGCCATCAGGTCGTAGCCCTGGGCCTTGAGGTTTGCCTGCAGGTTCTCGATCGCCTCGACGTTGGCGTCCATGCGCTCGACCTGGCTGTCGGCCACGAAGATGACCCCGTCCACGCCCTTGAGGATGAGCTTCCGGCTGGCGTCGTAGAAGACCTGACCGGGGACGGTGTAGAGGTGGAAGCGGGTCTTGAAGCCCGCGGACCGTCCCGAGCTCGAGGGGCAGGAAGTCGAAGAAGAGCGTCCGGTCGGTCTCGGTGGCCAGCGAGATCAGCTTGCCCTTGGCGTTGGGGTTGGTCTTCTCGTAGATGTACTGCAGGTTCGTCGTCTTCCCGCACAGGCCGGGACCGTAGTAGACGATCTTGCAGTTGATCTCGCGGGAGGCGTAGTTGATGAAGGTCATCGTTCGCCCAAGGCTCGCCTTACTCGCTGAACAGGCTGTCGATGTCGTCGTCGGTGATCTCGGCGAAGGGGCTCTCGAACGCAGCCCCCGCCGCCGCCCTCTCCCTCTCCACCTTGTCCATGATGTTGGTGAAGACGGAGTGGAGCTCACCCGAGGCCTTCTTGACCCGCAGCCGCACCAGGCCCAGCGAGGAGCGCTCGTCGAAGATCACGACGAGGATCACCCGCTGGGCCACGATCGAGATGTGGATGTTGTCCCGCTCGCCCTCGTGGAAGAGGATCGAGAACTCCTTCTCGCCGATCAGACGAGCCAGCCCGTCGGTGGCGGCCACGTTGCCCGCGGTGAGGGAGGCGAGCGAGGTGGTGTCGAGGTTCTCGATCTCGCCCTGCGCGGCGATCTGCTGACCGTTCTTGTCGACGAGGAAGACGACCTTGGCGTTGGCGTCGACCCGGAGCTTCGAGATGATCTGCTTGATCTGGTTGAACTCCTCCTCGTACATCACAATGTCGGGCGCCGCCATTCCGTGATCCTCCTCTGCGAAGAGGCCCGTCTCTTCAAGTGACTGACTACACGGGCGGACGGGCCCCCCGAGAACGCATAAGGGTAGCCCGCAAGCCCCTTGTTTTCAAACACCCAAAAGGGATTGGGGACTCCTGCCCAAGGTGCCCACGGGGCGAGGTCTTGTATTGGCGCAGCCGGGAGGATGCGGGTCGCTAGTACTCGCGGCGGCCTTCGAGGGCCTTGGCCATGGTGACCTCGTCGGCCCACTCGAGGTCGGAGCCGACCGGCACCCCCATGGCGATGCGGGTCACTCGCACCTCGAGGGGCTTCAGGAGTCGAGCCAGGTAGACCGCGGTGGCCTCCCCCTCTACGGTGGGGCTGGTGGCGAGGATGATCTCCTCGGTCTCCCCCTCCCGCACACGCTCGAGGAGACCCGGATCTTCAGCTCGTCGGGCCCGACCCCCTGCAGCGGCGACAGCGCCCCGTGGAGGACGTGGTAGCGGCCCCGGAAGTCGCGCGTCTTCTCGACCGCGAGCAGATCGTGGGGCTCCTCCACCACGCAGAGCACCTTGGCGCTGCGCGCGGGGCTGGAGCAGATGGCGCAGAGCTCGTGGTCGGTGATGGCGTGACAGACGCGAGCAGGTTCGGATCCCGTCGAGCAACGTCCCGACCGCCTCCGAGAGTCGGGTCGCGTCGTCGCGCGAGCCCCGCATCAGGTGGAAGGCGATCCGCTGGGCCGACTTCGGGCCGATCCCGGGCAGCTTCCGAAGCTCGTCGATCAGCCGCGCAACCGGAGCCGGGTAGTCCACGATCAAGTCAGCCCGGGGATCTTCATCCCGCCGGTGAGGCCGCCCACCTTCTCCTGGATCGCCTCGTCGACCTTGCGGTTGGCCTCGTTGATCGCGGCCAGGACGAGGTCCTGCAGCATCTCCACGTCGTCCTTGTTCACGACCTCGGGGTCGATCGACAGGCGGAGCACGTGCTTCTGGCCGTCCATCTCCACCTTGACCATGCCTCCGCCGGACGTGGCTTCCACGACCGTCGCCGCGATCTCGGACTGGATGCGCTCCTGCGCCTGTTGCAGCTGCTTCATCAGCTTGCGGGGATCTCCGAAGGGGTTCACGTGTCCTCCCTGGAGGGCTTGGCCTCCCTGACGTCCACCACCCGACCGTCGAACAGGTCGAGCGCCTCCTGCACGGCCGGCTCCCTCTCCGCCTCCGCGCGCAGCCGCTGCCGGCGGAGCTCTTCGTCCGAAGGCGCCGCCTGCGGCTCTTCGGCGACCGCCCCCGCCTCGAACTCCACTGTGAGCGTGTGTCCCGCCGCCTTCCTGGCGAGGCCGCGGTACTCGTCGGCGTGCGTCGACGCCATGGTGACGAAGGCCGGGGACACGGTGAGGGTGAGCGTCTTCCCCTCGAGACGGGCCTGTGCCCCGCGCAGGGGCTGGGCCAGCGTCGGGCGCGTCTCGCACAGGCCCCGGATCTTCACGAGGAGCGCACCCGCAGGGTCGCTGGGCCCTGGCTCCTCATCGGCCAGCTCCGCGGGCTCGCTCTGTGTCGGCTCGTCGACGTGCGGGGTCGTCGAGCGTGTGGCCGGCACCGGGGGGGCGGCGGCAGCCGGGCGCCCGGCCGGAGCAGGCCGAGAGGCCGCGCGGGCCGGCACCTCGACCCGGGCCGCGGATCGTGAGACGGGCAGCGCCGGAGCGCCACCGGCCAGCCGCTCCACCCTCGCCACCAGCTCGGTGAAGGGCAGCAGACGCCGCATCTGGACGAGCTTCAGAAGCGCCAGCTCGAGGGCCACCCGCGGGTCGGGGCTCTGCCGCAGCTCGCCCTCCGCGCGGGTCAGGACGTCGACCCCCCGGAGCAGATCCTCCTCCGAGAAGGCCTGCGCCCTCTCCTGCAGCCGCACCCGCTCCTCGGGCAGGATGGCGTTCAGCAGCGCGCTCCCCTCCGGCGCCAGCTTCACCAGCAGGATCTCGCGCAGGTGCAGCAGCAGCTCGCGGACGAAGTTGCGGTAGTCCGCCCCGTAGTCGGCCAGGCTCTCCACCAGCTCGAGGATGGCCAGGCTGTCGCCCGAGTCGATGGCCCCCGACGCCCGGTGCAGCAGCTCCCGGTCCACAAGCCCGAGCAGTCCCGCCACCTCCTCGTCCTTCACCTCCTCGCCGGTGAAGGCCAGGACCTGGTCGAACAGCGACAGGGCGTCGCGGACGCTCCCCTCGGCGGCGCGAGCGATCTGGGCCAGCCCGGCGTCGCCGACCGTGATGCCCTCGCGTTCGGCGATCGTCCGCAGGTGCGCCTTCAGCTCCCGGGCCGGGATCATCCGGAAGTCGTACTGCTGGCAGCGGGAGAGGATCGTCTCCGGAATCTTGTGGTACTCGGTCGTCGCGAAGATGAACTTCACCCGCGGCGGCGGCTCCTCGAGCGTCTTCAGGAGCGCGTTGAAGGCGCCCGTCGAGAGCATGTGGACCTCGTCGATGATCCAGATCTTGAAGCGGTCCCGGGCCGGGTTGTAGCGCGCGCTCTCGCGCAGCTCGCGGACCTGGTCGACGCTGTTGTTGGAGGCCCCGTCGATCTCCTGGACGTCGAGCGCCTTGGCCTCCGCGATCTCCCGGCACGAGTCGCACTCGCCGCACGGCTCCGCGGTCGGCCGCTCCGAGCGCGAGCAGTTGAGCGCCTTGGCCAGGATCCGGGCGGTGGTCGTCTTCCCCACCCCCCGGGCGCCGGAGAGGAGGAAGGCGTGGCCGATCCGGTCCTGCTCGATGGCGTTTCGGAGCGTCCGGGTGACGGTCGTCTGCCCGACGACCTCGTCGAACGTCGTCGGCCGGTACTTGAGGGCGAGGACCTTGTAGCTCAATGGCTTTCAGGGGGAGTCGCAGCGGGCCGGCCCCACGTGGACCCCGACGATCTGCGGCACACCCGAGACACGCCTAACCGTTGCTCCCTTCCGGGCCTGGCGGGGTTCGGCGGCTCGCGTTGCGCAGGGCCGGGGTCCACGTGCGACCGACCCTTGGGCTAGCGTACTCCATGTCCCGTAGCCCTCCAAGCATTCCGCCGGCACCTCATTCCCATGAATCATCGCCACGTACTGCATCTCGACCAGGAGCAGGATGTCGAGCGGCTCGGGACGTCGGTGGCGCCGGCGAGTCAGTCCGTGGAGGGTGCCTCGCGCGTCTCCGGATCGCCTCGCAGCCGCACGAATCCCGCTCCCAGCAGGGCCGCGGCCAGCGCCAGGTAGGTCCACATGAGGGTCTCCGGGTAGAAGCCCAGGGACGAGGCGTGGATCACGCCCACGGCGGAGAGCACACCGCAGGCGCCGAGCACCACGGCCGCCCGGCCCCAGGAGCGGTCGATGATGAAGGCGGCCGCGGAGCCCCACAGCAGGCCCACCAGGATCGATCCCGCGGCCAGAGAGGCGTGACCGGCCACGTGGGCACCGTGGTCGCGCATCACCGCCACCAGCTCGGGAGAGCTCAGACCCGGCACAGGCTCCGAGACCAGGGCCCCGGCGGAGGCGTGGAGGGCGCCCCCACTTGATGATCAGGAGGCTCGAGACGTGGGGCAGCATGGCCAGGGCCACCGCCATCCCGTGTCGCGCCGGGCTGGCCTGGAAGGCCTGGGCCGTGATGACGAGGCCGACGAACACCAGGATCGGCGCGACGGCCGCCATGGGCACCAGGGTGTGCAGGAACGCGAGACCTCCGAATATCGCGGCCAGGAACAGCACGACGCCGACGCCGAGGGCGTAGCCGGCGCGACCCCCCATGCGCTTGTAGCCGGGATGACCGATGTAGACGGTGGTCGGGAAGGCGGAGCCGAACAGGGCTCCGGCGATCGTCCCGAGGCCGTCGACCACCTGGCAGCTGCCCACGGGATAGCGGTCCCCGGCCGCCTCCGCCGACTCGACGTTGTTCATGGTCTCGATGAAGTTGTAGACCTCGGCGGGCACCACGATGGCGACGATCCATGGGTTCTCCAGCAGGGCCCGGAAGCCCAACAAGAGATCGCCGAGCACGGGTGTGGGCAGGTAGAGGGCCACGTTCTCCAGCGAGGGACGTGTCTCGCCTGTGAGCAAGCCGATGATCACGCCGAGCAGGATGGCAGCGAGACCGGCCGGCACGCCCCCTGGAAGCCGCACCAGGGCCACGAGCCCTACCAGCACCACGGCCATGGCCGGAAGGCCGATGGCCGGGTGCTCGAAGATCTCCGCCAGGGGAACGGCGGCGATGAAGACCAGCGCGATCCCCGCCAGGGTCCCCAGCATGCCGGCCCGCGGCAGGTGGCGCTTGAGCCAGGGCCCGGCGAGGGAGCCCGCCACCTCGATGAGGCCCCCGAAGCAGGCCGCAGCCAGGCCCACCCGCCACGCCAGCAACCCGTCCCCGGTCGCGCTGTGGACTGGGCCGATGACGCCGAACAGGTAGACGAACATGATGGGGGTGCTGATGCCATAAGGAAGGGCCGTCACGTCGGAGCGCCCCTCCCGTCTCGCGAGCCGGAAGGCCAGCGCGGCGTAGATGGAGAGCCCGACGACGAGGGCCACGCCGAGCCCGGGCAGGATGCGCCCGTACACGATCTCCGCCGGCATCCCGAAGACCGATCGGCAGACGACCATGATGAGGATGAGGTTGGCCAGGTTGTCGGCGAAGAGGGCCCAGAAGGCGCTGAGGTCGCCCGTGGAGAACAGGCGCGGCGTGCCCTCGTGTCTCACGGCGAAAGGAATAGCCGGACGGCAGGGGCGCGTCAAGACGATGCCGGATGGGGCGGGGTCGCAGCGTGCGCGGGCCACCACCTCCGGGTCCTCGAGGAGTCGGTATGTGGCCTTTGGAAAGGCCCGGCGCACCTGCTGAAGTGAAGTACCATTCTCGTTCGTCGCCGTGAGCTCACGATCGCAGGGAGCTCACCCAAGCCGACAACCGTGATCCGACCGGGCCGCGTCTGACGGAAGGGGGTTCCGTGAACGGGTGGTGGTTCACCCCGGGAGTCACCGCGCTGGTGCTCGCCACCGTTGCCGGTGCGGCGGAGACCCCGGAGCCGCCCGTCGGGCAGGCGATGCGGGTCGCCGCGGCGCCGGTGCTCGATGGGAGCGTCCTGGACGACCCCGCCTGGACTGATGCTCCCGTGCTGACGGGCTTTCGCCAGACGAAACCGAACGAGGGACAGCCCGCGAGCGAGCGCACCGAGGTGCGCATCGTCTACGACGACCAGGCCATCTACATCGGCGCCGTCTGCTTCGACCGCACGCCCGAAGGCATCATCGTCTCGGAGAGCCGGCGCGACTCGCCCCTCGACGACACCGACAGCTTCCAGGTCATCGTCGACACCTTCTACGACCGTCGCAGCGGGTTCGTCTTCGGGACCAACCCGAGTGCCCTCGAGTACGACGCCCAGGTCCTCAACGAGGGCGAGGGCAGCAGCCGTATCCGGAGCCGGCTGATTCGGGGCTCCGCGACCGGATTCAACCTGAACTGGGACGCCGACTGGCAGGTCCGCACCCGGACCGGTGACTTCGGCTGGAGTGCGGAGTTCGCGATCCCCTTCCGGACGCTCCGCTACGCCGAGGGCGGCGTCCAGACCTGGGGCATCAACTTCCAGCGAAACATCCGGCGTCGCAACGAGACCGCGTTCTGGGCGCCCCTCGAGCGCCAGTTCAACCTGTATCGGCTCCGCTCGGCGGGGACGCTCCGGGGCCTGGAGGCCCCCAGCCAGCGCAACCTCAAGGTTGCCCCGTACGTGCTCGGAGAGGTCCAGCGGGACTTCACGACGGCGGAGGGCACCCGCCAGGACGGCGACATCGGCGGCGACCTCAAGTACAGCCTCACGCCGAGCCTGACCCTCGACGTCACCGTCAACACCGACTTCGCCCAGGTCGAGGTGGACGAGATCCAGATCAACCTGGATCGCTTCAACCTCCTCTTCCCGGAGAAGCGGCCCTTCTTCCTCGAGAACGCGGGGCTCTTCACGGTGGGGGAGCGCGGCGAGGTGGAGCCCTTCTTCAGCCGCCGGATCGGGCTGGGGCCCGATGGCGAGATCGTGCCGATCCTCGCCGGGGCCCGGCTCTCGGGCAAGGCCGGCTCGACGGGGATCGGCCTTCTCAACATGCAGACGCGGGCGGTGGAGGGGCTCACGCCGGCCAACAACTTCACGGTGGCGCGGATCACCCAGGAGCTGCCAAACGGCTCCAACATCGGCGGCATCTTCGTCAACCGCACCGCGACGGACGAGCTGGTCGGAGAGACGGGGAAGTGGAACCGGACGTATGGGATCGACGGGCGTTGGGGGATCGGGCAGTACGGCGAGGTCGTCGGCTTCGCCGCGGGCACGGACACTCCGGGGATCGAGGGTGACGAGTACGCCTACATGTTGGGCGCCGCCTACTCGTCTCCCACCTGGCGAGTGTCCGGCGAGCACATCGTGGTCGGCGAGGGCTTCAACCCCGAGGTCGGCTTCCTCGAGCGGACCGCCTACCGCAAGTACGCGGGCACAATCCTATACACCCACCGCCCCCGCGGGTTCCTGGGGCTTCAAGAGGTGCGACCACGCGTCTGGTACCGGGGCTACTTTGCGCCGGACGGCTTTCAGGAGACGGGCTGGCTCCAGGTCTCCAGCACCCTGGAGTGGACGAACAGCTGGAGCGTCCAACCCGCGGTGGACTTCACGCGCGAGGGCGTGACCGAGGCCTTCGAGATCGTCGAGGGCGTGGTGGTGCCGGCCGGCACCTACGACCACATCGTGGCCGAGGTCAGTTTCCAGACCGACCTCTCGGCGCCCCTCGGTTACAGTGCGAATCTTCGGACGGGCGGCTTCTTCGGAGGCGAGATCTTCTCGCTCACCCAGAACCTGAAGTGGCGGATCGGTGGCAACTTCATCACCGACACCGAGTGGGAACACAACGACGTGCACCTCCCCGGCGGGGACTTCGCCGCGAACCGGGTCCGGGCCCGCCTCTCGTACAGCTTCACCCCCAACATCTACCTGCAGGCGCTGTTGCAGTACAGCGACGTTGAGGTCGAATTCTGGTCGGCGAACGTGCGCTTCGGCTGGCTGCATCGGGGCGGCACCGGGCTCTTCCTCGTCTACAACGAGACGCGCGAGAGCGAAGGAGTCGCCTCGGGATTCGGCCCTCGCGACCGGAGCCTCACGATCAAGCTCAGCCGTCTGTTCGACCTGCTCAACTGAGCCAGGAAAGCCTGGCGCCCCGCGGCGGGCCTGGCTCACGCCGACTCCGAGGAGCTCGTTCACAAGCTCCTGCCCTTGGCCGTAGTTGGCTCCGGAAGAGGGCGCCGGGGGCTCTGGGCATCTTCGGCGGGGCAAGGGGGTAGCAGGAAGCCCCGAAACGGTAGCGCCCGGCGGCTCCGGGGGGCTCTGGCCAGGGCTCGCAGACTACTGATGTGGCGGAGAGAGAGGGATTCGAACCCTCGGTAGAGGGGCTACCCCTACACGTGATTTCCAGTCCGAAGCCCCGTCCACCGGAGGCGAGCCCACCGTGCCCAACTTGCTGTGACGATGACACCGACTTCTGACCCGACATCGCGCCACGTCACGCTGGATCGGGTCGGGTGGTGGCTGCCTGGTAGCAGGAACGACCCTCCTTCGGGAGCGCCGTCAGCGTCGCCCAAGAAAGGCCAGCAGCTCGGCAAGGGGCACCCCACGGACCCCCGGGCGGAGAGCACGCAGAGGCGGGCGGGAGGCGCGCGGGCGGTGAACGACGAAGCCGTGGGTCTCGTAGCCACTGGCGGATGCCATCAGCGCGGCCACGGGCTTCCCGTCCTCGGGCCGCAAGGAGGCACTGGCTTTGGCCTCGACCAGCGCCAGTTGATTTCCGCCCATCGGGACGAGGAAGTCGACCTCCAACCCCCTTTGATCACGGAAGAAGTAGACCTCGCGGCGACGGCCGGCACACTGCTGCTGTTTCAGGATCTCCGACACGACATATCCTTCGAAGAGCGGCCCCAGGAAGGGTGAGCGTCGAAGCCGCGCCTCACTCTCGAGACCGAGCAGGTGGCAGGCCAGGCCGGAATCGACGAAGTAGAGCTTCGGCGACTTGATGAGGCGCTTGCCAAGGTTCTCGAAGAAGGGGGGCACGAGGACGATCTGCCCGGTGACCTCGAGGATGCCGAGCCAGTCCGTGATCGTGGGCACGGAGACGCCGAGAGGCGCAGCCAGGTCGGACTTGTTGAGGATCTGCCCACAGCGGCTGGCGGTCAGGGCCAGAAAGCGCCTGAAGGTCGCCAGGTCGCGAATGGAGCTGATAGACCTCACGTCCCGCTCGAGGTAGGTCTGGATGTAGGACCGATACCACAACCCCGCGCTGCGAGGCCGGGCCAGCACCTCGGGAAAACCTCCCCGAATCAGCGACACCTTGGGAGTCTCCTCCGTGGAGAGCGGCCACAACTCGAGAAGCCCCGCCCGTCCCGCCATCGATTCGGTGACGCCGCGCATCAGGGGCGCCTCCTGCGATCCGGTCAGGAGCCAGCGGCCCGTCTTCCGCGGCGCCGCGTCGATCCGTGCGCGGATATGGCCGAGCAGCTCCGGAGTGTTCTGGATTTCGTCCAGGAGTGCGGGCGGACGGAGGTCGTCGAGGAATGCGGCCGGGTCGCTGCGCACGCGGGCCACCACCTCCGGGTCCTCGAGGAGTCGGTATGTGGCCTTTGGAAAGGCCCGCCGCAACAGGGTCGTCTTCCCGGCCCGGCGCGGGCCGGTGAGAACGACGGACGGGAAGCCCCTTGCTGCCTTCTGCAACTGAGGCGTGAGGAGTCGGGGCACGTAGCGCATAGGTGAATTCTAAACTAAAATCTTAAAAAGCACCACAGATCCGATCGACAGGCATTTCCTTCCGCTCTGGCGGGGTCGCGACGGTCCCTGTTGGTGGTCCGGGTCTTCTGCCGCTGCCGTGCGGACTCCGACGAACGGTCGGTGCACCGGGCCGACTTCAAGGCCTACCGCCGCAACAAGAGAGAGGCGATCCTGCTGGTTTGCTCGCCGGGCCCGTAGAGCACCGCGGGAGGGCAGGAGACCCGGTGGAGAGGGCCGGACGATGAGGCCCGGCCCGTGCGGTGGCAGCTGGCGGGCGAGAGCTCGCCTTCATTCTCCGAGCAGTTTGAGAAGGGCGGCGAGGGACCCACGGCTCACGGGCAGCACGCGGTTCACTGGCGGCTCGAGCCTGATCTCCCAGTCAACACCATCTCGCTGGCGGCGCAGCTCCCGCACCCGCCGCAGGTTCACGGCGTGGTTTCGGTGGATCCGGACGAAGCCCGCCCCGGCGACCAGCTCGAGGAGGGCCGGCAGCCGTCGCACGTCGCGCAGCGTCCTGGCGCTGCGCAGGCGAACGAGGGTCGCGCCCCATTCCGCTTCGAGGTAGTAGACGTCGGCGATGTCGACGAGACGCCGCTCTTCGCGCCCCAGCCGGATCGCCAGGCGTCCAGCCGGCAGGTTCATGGGCGAATCCTCGCACGAGCTGTCGCCGCCACGCACGAGTCGTCGTGTGGAGCACCCGAATCGTCGCTGCCGCGCACGAGGTGCAGACGACGAGGCCGCTTCTTGGAGAGGCCGCGACCGGCAGCCAGATGCCCTTTCCGTGGCCCGCGGGGCGCCCCGGCCCACGCCTCACTCGCGGAGTCAGGAGGTCGCGGAGTCCGTTGAGTACGGGTGCAGGGCCTCGCCTCCGGTTGGCGTCACCCGGTAGACGTCCTCGAGGCGCACGCCACCGACGCCAGGTATCGCCAGAACCGTATGGCCGATCGTGACGGTCATGTTCTCGCGGAGCTGCGTCCGCCTGTGAGCGGGGATGATCGTCGAAGCCGGATTCTCCTCGAACCTCAGGCCGATGCCGTGCGAGACCCCGTTCAGGTGATACTCCGCAAGTGCGTTCCGTTCGCAGACCTCCTTGCCCACGGCGTCGAGCGCGGCAACCGTGGCTCCCGGCTTCAGTGCCGGGCGCGTCGCCTCGCAGATCTGGCGGTAGGTCTCGAGCAGGCGGCTCTGCACCTCATTGGGCTCGCCCACCACGTAGGTGCGCGCCAGGTTGGCGCAATAGCCCTCGAACTGCGGCGTCAGATCGATCACCACGAGGTCCCCTTCCTCGATGGGCCTCTTGTCGACCGTGCCGTGGGTCCAACAGCTTCGGATCCCGGTGTTGACATGGATGGGCGTGCTCGTACCTTCGGCACCCGCCTTCATCATCGCGTACAGGACTTCCGTTGCGATCTCGTGCCCGGTGACGCCCGCCGCGAGAAGCTGCCGCGCACGGTCCATGCCCTCGGCCGCGATCGCCTGGGCCCGGCGCATCAGCTCGAGCTCCCCGGGCTCTTTCACCATCCGCAGCTCGTCCATGACCGGGTCCGACGGAACCAGATCGACCTGCGGGTTGACCTTCCTGAACAGGTCGACCAGGAATGCCGGCGTGTGCTTTGATTCCCACACGACTGGAGACCGGACGTGACACGCGTCCCGACGTCTCACTCCTCCCCTGTCAGGATCCAGTCCACCGTCCTTCCGAACCGCTCTCGAAGACGCAGCAGGACGGTGATCGAGGGACCCAGCACCCCTCGCTCGATCCTCGAGAGCTGACCCTGGGCGACTCCCAGGGTCCGGGCGAGATCCGCCTGTCGCTCGGCACCGCGGAGCGCTCGTATCCGGCGACCGATGGCCTTCAGGTCAGGCTGTCGGGGGGACCTTCTCGCCACGAATTCTCACTTGACACGCGCCGATATGCCGAATAGCATATGCAGCATGGAATATGCAGCTGAGCATACATCGGTGACTATACCGAGCCGCGGGTGCCCGGGCAACGAGGCCAGATCAAGCATAGCTGGGAGCGGGTTGGACCTCCCTCGGATCGCCCTCGAAGCTCCGGCAACCGACCTGCCGGGACTCGTGGGCTCCCTCGCCCAGGCGCACGCTGTCGCGCTGGCTCGTCTGACGGCGGCCGGCGCACCCTCGACTCCACCGCAGGACCAGCTGCTGACCATGCCCGAGGTGGCGGACCGCCTCGCGATCACCGAGCACAGGGTGCGCGAGATGGGGCGCCGTGGCCAGCTCCCGGTCGTGACGGTCGGGGAGCGGTTCGTTCGGGTGCGGCGGAGCGCGCTCGAAGAGTGGGTTCGGCGACGCGAGAACGGACCTAGGATGCGCCGGAAGGGGGACCGCTGATGGCGTGCATCCGTCGACGCCGAGGGAAATGGGTTCTCGACTACCGCGACGGCGCCGGACGGCGGCGGTGGGAAACACACCGGACGAAGGCCGAAGCTGAGGATGCCCTCGCGCGGGCGTTGCCGGCCACCCGAGAGCGGCAGCTCCCCGCCGTCAACCCCGACATCACGGTAAGAGATTACGCCGAGAGGTGGTTGCGCCTGTGTGCTGGCCTCAAGCCCCGCACGCTCTCGAGCTTCCGGGCCAAGGTCGACCTCCACATCCTCCCCGCCCTGGGCGGCTTCAAGGTCCGGAAGCTCCACCGGGGCACGATCAAGACGCTCCTCGCGGAGAAGCAGGCGAGCGGCCTGTCGGTCGATTCGGTACGGCTGATCCACGCGGCCTTGCGAGGGATGCTGAACGTGGCCGTCGAGGACGAGGTGATCCGCACGAACCCCGCGAGCGGCCTCGGGCGGGTCCTTCGGCTGTCCCGGTCCTCGAGCGAGCGGCAACAGCGAATCCGGGCCTTCGACGCTGGCCAGTTGGCGCGGCTCCTCGAGGCCGCCGAGACGAAGACGCCCCGGTTCCATCTGCTGTTCCTGATCATGGCTCGAACCGGGCTCCGGCTGGGCGAGGCGCTGGCGCTGCGCTGGGAGGACATCAACTTGGCACGCCGAGAGCTGCGGGTCGAACGGGGTCTCGGTCCGTCGCGCGACCCGGACACGCCGAAGAGCGGCCATGGGAGAACCGTCGAACTCAGCCGAGGGATGTGTGCCGTCCTTCGCCGGCTACGCGCGCGAGCTGGTGAGGCGGCGTTCCGCGCAGGAGCCCGTCGAGCATCCTGGCTCTTCCCGGCCGCAGACGGGCGGCCAATGCCCCACATCACGGCCCAGTTGGCGTTCAAGCGAACACTGAGGGCCGCCGAGCTTCCCGAGCACTTTTCCTGCCACTCACTGCGGCACACGTACGCCAGCCTGCTGCTGGCCGGCGGGGTCAGCCCCGCCTACGTCCAGGAGCAACTCGGCCACGCATCCATCGAGCTGACGGTGGGGACCAACGGCCGGTGGCTTCGGAAGAAGGCGCCGGGGGCTCTGGACATCCTCGACGGCCGGAAAGTGGTAGCACAAGACCCCGAAACGGTAGCAGGCGACGGTCCGGAGGGCCCACGCCATGGCCCGGAAACTACTGAAGTGGCGGAGAGAGAGGGATTCGAACCCTCGGTAGAGGGGTTACCCCTACACGTGATTTCCAGTCACGCCGATTCAACCACTCTCGCATCTCTCCGTCATTGAGCTGGGGGGTGCTACGTCGCACCCCCCAGACCCCCCGGCTCACTGCGCGGGAGTGAATCCCGCTGCGTTCGCTGACTCTTGAGTCTTCCAGCATACTGCGGCGCCGCAGCCCCCAGACCCCCCGCTCGCTTCGCGCGAGGGAATCGCGCTTCGTTCGCGGTCACTGTGTTATCCGACACGCCGCTACGTCTTCGTTCGTTGGCGGAGAGGGTGGGATTCGAACCCACGGTACCTTGTAAGGCACAACGGTTTTCGAGACCGCCCGATTCAACCACTCTCGCACCTCTCCGTTATTGAGCTGGGGGGTGCTACGCCGCACCCCCCAGACCCCCCCGCTCACTGCGCGGGAGTGAATCGCGCTTCGTTCGCGGACCTGCGTCTTCCGGCACGGTGCTACGTCGCACCCCCTAGATCCCCCGCTCACTGCGCGCGAGTGAATCGCGCTTCGCTCGCTTCCTTGAGCCCAGCAGCACGAGACAATCGCTGATTCTAACAGACCTGGGGACGACGCCGGTGGCTGGGATCAGCGGCCCTCCGGCTGCCGCTTCTCGCGGAAGAACCCCTGGAGAAGCTCACGACAGTCCTCGGCGAGAACGCCCTCCACCACATCGAAGCGGTGGTTGAGGGGCAGGCTGCTCACGTCGAGCAGCGACCGGACGGCCCCACCCTTCGGATCCGGGACGCCGTAGACGACGGTCGCGATCCGCGCGTGCACGATCGCCCCCACGCACATGAGGCAAGGCTCCACGGTCACGTAGAGGGTGGCTCCGCTGAGGCGGTAGTTCTGGAGGGCCTGCCCCGCGGCCCCGAGGGCCACGATCTCGGCGTGGGCCGTGGGGTCCTGCGCACCGATCGGCCGGTTGAAGCCCTTCCCCACGACGACGCCGTCGGAGACGACCACCGCCCCCACCGGGACCTCCCCCGCCTGGCGGGCCCGATCGGCCTCGGCGAGTGCCCGGCGCATGAAATCCTCGTGTGACATCCCCTGTCCCGAAGCGGGGTGAGAATAGCAGACCGTGATCGAGCGTATCGTCTCCGGAGGCCAGACCGGGGTGGACCGCGCCGCCCTCGACGCCGCCCTCGCCCTCGGCATCCCCTGCGGGGGTTGGTGCCCGCGGGGTCGCAAGGCCGAGGACGGGTGGATCGACCCCCGCTACCCGCTGCGGGAGACGCCCTCCGCCGACTACCCCGAGCGCACCGAGTGGAACGTGCGCGACTCCGACGGCACCCTCGTCCTCACCCGTGGCCGCCCGAGCGGGGGTACCGCCCTCACGATCGCGCTCACCCGTCGGCACGGCCGCCCGCTCCTCGTCCTCGATCTCGAGCAGGACCCGGACACCGCCGAGGTGCAGCGGTGGGCCGAGACGAACGGGGTCGCCGTCCTCAACGTCGCCGGCCCCCGAGAGGGTCAGCAGCCCGGGATCCAGGACGAGGCCCGCGACTTCCTCGGGGAGGCCCTGAGGCCGCGCCCCGCTGCCCCACGCCAGTGACGAGACCGCGCGGCCCACGCCGAGCGGAATGGCCGATGGGACCTACCAGCTCGGCGGCCGGTGGAGCCGTCCCACGTGCCGCTTCTGCTGAGACTCGATGGCCGCCAGCTCGCCGCGAATCTCCACGGCCGTCTCCGGCTTCGGGCCCAGCTCGAGCGCGGTCAGGAGGTACTGGTACGCCGCGGTCGCCTCCCGCTTGTCGTCCAGCAGGATGAAGCCCGCGAGGGCGTACACCTCGGCCAGCCCTTTGCCGCGGGGGGTGTCCCGCACCACCCGCCTCAGCAGGACCAGCGCCGCGTCGGAATGGCCTTTCCCTCGCAGCCAGCCCCCGAGCGCCACCGCCTCCTCGGGCGAGAGCGCGCCGCGCGCCGCCGCGGCGGGCAGCTCGAAGTACCCCGCGGCCGCCTCGCCGTAGTCCTCCCGCGCGAGCGCCTCGCGGACCATCTGAGCACCGATCGGCCGGACCTTCGGGGCGCCGATGTCCCGCGGCCGGGACGCGACGCCGCGGCGATCCATCACCCACGCCACCGCCCCACCGGCCAGGAAGCCCCCGATGTGCGCCCCGTGGGCCACGCCGCCCTCGCCCGCGACGAGGAAGGGCACCACGTTGTCGAGGAAGAGGTACACCCCGAGGACGAAGCGGGCCGGGATCTGAAACACCTGCATCAGGAACGGCGGCAGGAAGGCGAGCACCCGGACCACGTTCTTCGGGAACCAGATGAAGTAGAAGCCCAGGACCCCGGAGATGGCCCCCGAGGCCCCCACGAGCGGTGTGTCCGACGTCGAGAAAACCGCGGCGTGGAACAGCGTCGCCGCCACTCCCGTCGCCAGGTACCAGAAGACGAACGGCACCGTCCCCAGGCGGCGCTCCACGTTGTCCCCGTAGATCCACAGGAACAGCATGTTCCCGAACAGGTGCATGAAGCCGCCGTGCAGGAACATCGCAAACAGCAGGTCCGTGAGCGAGCCCTTTGCCGGGCGGTAACCGTGCTTGAACACGAACAGATCGTAGGCGGAGGTCTGCCGGGCGACCTGGGTGAGCTCCGTCTGGCTCCCGACGTGCTGCGACAGGAACTCCACGTATTCACGGAACTCCGGATCGTTCACGTCGGCCCGCTGCGAGCCCAGGGGAACGTTGATGAGGAGGAAGGCGGCGACGTTGAGGGCGATCAACGTCCACGTCGCAAACGACGCCCCCTTCGGATTCGGGGCATCGGAAATGGGCAGGAACATGGAGGTCGCTCGGGGGCAGCTACTGGCGGACGTGAGTGCGGCTGCGCTTGCCGGCCAGGGGGTCCTTCCAGAGGCGGAACCCCCCGGCGAAGGCGTTCTTGTTGCTGCCGAGGCGTGCCCCGGGGGGAGCTCCTTGAGCTGCTTGGAATTGCCGCCGCCGAGCACGACCTCGTCCACCTGGAAGGCCGGCATGAGCACGCCGACGATCTCGTCGACCATCTTCCGCCAGCGCTTCCTTCCCATGCGGTCCTGGCCGCGCTTGCCGAGGAACTCCTCGTAGGTGAGGCCGCTGCGGTAGGAAAGATGGGCGATCTCGAGGGGCTGGACCAGTCCCTCGAGCACGAGCGCGGCGCCGAGGCCGGTGCCGAGGCCCAGGAAGAGCATCCGCCCGCCGGAGTAGCTGCCAAGTGCCTGCATGGCCGCGTCGTTGATGACGCGGACGGGCTTGCCGAAGGCGCGGCGGAAGTTGTACCGCACCCAGCCCGGGCCCAGGTTCTTGGGCTCGAGGGCGGGGCGACCGTTTTTCACCACGCCCGGGTAGCCGACGGTGACGACGTCGTACTTCCAGTCGGGGATGGTCTCCTTGATGCCGGCCATCATGCGGGCGGGCGTGAAGTCGGGCCCCGAGGGGACCTTGCGCGGCACCAGGTGCCCGGTGGCCAGAAGCTTGACGTTGTTCCCGCCGACGTCGACCACAAGGATCTTCACTGCACCCCCTTCGCGGGCCACCGGCCGCCGATGCGACTAGACCCGTAGCCCGCCGCGGCGCGGAAGCTTGCAAGCAGCGAGAGCGGCCGGGCTCTTCGGTCGGGCCGACGTGCGAGGGTCAGCCCACCGCCGGAGCAGGCGACGCCGGTGCCGCCGAGGCCGCAGTAGCCGCCGGGGTTCTTGGCCAGGTACTGCTGGTGGTACTCCTCCGCGTAGTAGTAGTCGGGGGCCTCGCGGACCTCGGTGGTGATCCCCCCGCGGCCGGCCGCCGTCAGGGCGTCCTGGTAGGCCTCGCGCCGAGGCCTCGGCCTCACGGCGCTGGCTCTCCCCGTGGGTGTAGATCGCCGAGCGGTACTGCGTCCCGACGTCGTTCCCCTGGCGCATCCCCTGCGTGGGGTCGTGGCCCTCCCAGAAGAGGCGCAGCAGCTCCCGGTAGCTGATCTTCACGGGATCGAAGACGACACGCACCACCTCGGCGTGGCCGGTGCGGCCGCTGCAGACCTCTTCGTAGGTGGCGTTCGGTGTGTGGCCGCCCGCGTAGCCCACGGAGGTGGAGACGACGCCCGGGGTCTGCCAGAAGATGCGCTCGGCACCCCAGAAGCAGCCCATGCCGAAGAGGGCGAGCTCCGTCCCTTCGGGGAAGGGCGGCTCGAGCGGGGCCCCGTTGACGAAGTGGGCTTTCGGCACGGGCATCTTCTCGGGACGCCCCGGGCAGCGCCTGCTCGGGCGCCGGGATCCTCAGCTCGTCGGCAGAGAAGAACATGAGAGGGAACCTCCACGAACAGGATGCCACGAAACGGACGGCGGGCGCGAGGTGCTCGGCCCGCGGCTACTCGGGCGGGAGCATTGCGGTGTAGACGTCGCCCGACGCCTCGGCCGCGTTGAAGACGAGACGGTCCGCCCCCACCGCAAGGGACCAGACGCCTCGTTGCACCATCAGCATCTTCATCGACGAGTCATGGGCGTGAGCCACCGGAAAGGGCTCGCCCACTGGATGATGGGTGGCGGGGTCGAGCGGGCGCGCCCACACGCAGTTGAAATCGTCGCGATTGGAAAGGTAGTAGACGAAGCGTCCATGCGGCGGACCAGCGCGGCGCGCCCACCCACTCTCCTCGGCCCGCGATCTCGATCCACTCCTGAGAAGGCGCGGGCGGGGTGCGAAGGGGAACGACGTGGAGGGTGACGCCGCCCCCGGGCTCACCCGTCCGCACCACCAGCCAGGCGTCGTCCCAGGAGAGGTCGGCGTCGAGGAGCGCTCGGTCCTCGACCTCCAGGACCGTCTGCTCTTCGCCGGTCGAGAGGTTGAGACGGCTCAGCCTCTGGCCGCGGTCCACGAGTGCCTCCCTGCCGTCCGAGAAGAAGGCCAGCACCGCGCAGCCCTCGGCACAGCTCCCGGCCGGCCGACTCCCCCGGGGGTGCCATCAGGGTGACCGACCGGCCGTCGAGCGGGCGTTGCCAGGTGAGGAGCGCCCCGTCGGGGCTGAGCCGGGGCTCGGTGGACGTGGTTTCCGTCGCCATCGAGACCAGCGACGGTTTCCTCTCCGCTCCGGCGATCCTGGAGCCGCACCTCCCCGCGGCGATTCCCGGGGGACCCGGCGAAGGCGGAGTAGACGAGTTGGTCTCCGTCTCGCGTGAGCCAGAACGAGTACTTGGGCGCCGCATCGTCGGTGATCCGGCGCGGGGGACCGACGGATCGTCCGCTCGTGGGATCGAGGGGGACCTCCCACAGGTGGATCACCCACTGGAACCGCGAGAGTGCGAGGCGGCCTTCGCTCGAGGCCGAAGGGAACCAGGTCATGCCGGGACCGGCGGTGAGGGGTTCGGCGAGGACCGCCAGATCTGCCCCTCAGCGGAGATGCGGGCACGATACAGGTTGACGCCCTCGATCGTCGTCCCCGCCAGGAAGAGGAGGCTGACCCGGGAGCCAGAGAGACGGGACCTGGACGATCTCGATCTGCGGCAGGGCCTCCCTCGCCCCGCTCGAGCGGGGCTCGCCTCCCGAGGCCGGGGCCACCCACCAGTCGGCCCGGCGCGGATCTTCGAGGGGAGCCTCCATCGAAGAGGATGAACCGCCCGTCCGGAGACCAGATGGGGCCGGTGCTTCCGGGCGGGCGCCACACCCCGAAGCCGGGTACGAGAGGCTCGGGCACGCCTCCCTCCACGGGGACCCGGAACATCCTCAGGAGGCCCCGGGGCGCGAAGTCGGGGTCCTCGGCGTAGGCGACGTGGGCGCCGTCGGGAAAGAAGCGGGCGAAGAGCCCGCGCGGAGCGATCCTCCGCTCGTTCCCCCCGAGGGCGTTGATGACGTAGATCCCTCCTCCGTCACGCTCGGAGCGGAAGACGATGCGGGAGCCGTCGGGTGAGAAGCGCGGCAGCCAGTCGTCGGCCGGGTGCCGGGTCAGACGCACCGGCTCCGGCTGGTTGATGTGACGCACCCAGATGTCGAGGGCACCGTCGCCGCCGCGGTCGGAGGAGTAGGCCACGAGGTTCCCGTCGGGGGAGATCGCCGGCAGGAAGCTGACGCCCGGCGTCGTAGGTCAGACGACGGAGCTCGAGAGGCGCGGCCGGGGCCGGCTCGCGGCGGAGCAGGAGAGCCCCGGCCACCACGGCGATGAGCACCGCGGTCACACCGAGAAGACCCCACGGGAGGCGACGCCGCCGGCCCGCCGGAGCGCCCGCGAGCTGCCGCCCGGATTCCGAGTCCTCTTTGATGTCCGCCAGAACCGCGCCCAGGTCCGAGACGCTCTGCCAGCGGCGGGCCGGGTCCTTCCGGAGGCACCTCAGAACCGCGCGCTCGGCCTCCACCGGAAGCCTGGGGGCGAGACGGGTCGGCGGCTCCGGCTCCTCCTCCCGAACGGCGGCCAGCGTCTGCGTGGTCGTGCCGCGCCGGAACGGGTGCGTCCCCGTCAGCATCTCGTAGAGAAGGACACCGAACCCGAAGATGTCGCTGCGGGCGTCCACGGGCTGCCCCGCCGCCTGCTCCGGTGACATCCAGGCGATGGTCCCCACCACCACACGCTCCGCGGTCAGCGACTCGTGGCGCGAGAGGGTCGGGGCCTCGTCGCCCGGGAAGGGCGCCTCGACGAGCTTGGCGAGACCGAAGTCGAGGATCTTGACGCCGCCGTCCGGAGTGACCATGACGTTGGAGGGCTTCAGATCGCGGTGGACGATCCCGGCGGCGTGGGCACGCGCCAGCGCGTCCGCGACGTCTATGGCGAGACCCAGCGCCTCCCCGAGGGGGAGCCGGCGGCGGGCCAGACGCTGCTCGAGCGTCTCCCCTTCGACCAGCTCCATGACGATGACGTCCTGCCCGTCGACGGTCTTGACGTCGTAGACGGCGACGATCCCGGGGTGGTTGAGGGCGGAGGCGGCCTTCGCCTCCCCCAGGAAACGCTGGCGGCGCTCGGGGTCGGCCGACTTGTCCGGGGGCAGGACCTTCAGGGCCACGAACCGGTCGAGGACGGTGTCTCGGGCCCGGTAGACGACCCCCATCCCCCCCTGTCCGAGCCGCTCGACGACGTCGTAACGGTCGATGGTCCGGCCGATCATGTCAGCCCTCTTCGGGAACGTCCGAGCACAGTCTAAGTTGGCCCGTGCGCCGATGGGAAGGCCTCGTCACCAGAGGGCCTTGCGTTCGTCGGTGGCGATCGACACCGTGATCGAGCCGCCGCTCTTCTTCTTCGGCGGCTCCTCCTTGCGGCGCTGTCGCCAGCGGTCCCACCATTCCCGCGCCACCGCGTCTTCCCAGGCGGGCATGCCCCCGAGGTCCCGCAACGCGTCGCGCAAGGCGCCAGCATTGGCCGGGCGGCGCCGGGCGTCCTTCTCCAGGCAGGCGAGGATGAGCTGCTCGAGGGGGGCGGGGAGCGGGGACTCGAGCCTCTCCGAGGGGCGCATCGGCGCGGTGTGCAGGTGGTGGCTGCACACCTCCACGAGGGTCTGGCCCTCGAACACGTGGCGCCCGGTGAGGAGGTAATACCCCACCGCCCCGAGGGAGTAGAGGTCGCTGCGGGCGCCGACGGTGTCGGGGGCGTTGATGGCCTCCGGGGAGAGGTAGAGGGGCGTGCCCTGAACCACGTCGGCCTGGGTGAGGCGGGCCTCCGAGCCCCGCTCGAGGTCCTTCACCAGGCCGAAGTCCACGACCTTGGCCACGTCGGGGATCCCGCCCCGCTCGCAGAGGATGACGTTCTCGGGCTTGATGTCGCGGTGGATCAGCCCGACGCCGTGGGCCTCGACGAGCGCCGAGGCCACCTGCCCCAGGATGTGGGCGACACGGGCCGGAGGCTGGGGACCGTCCACGCGGACGAGCTCCTCGAGATTCGTCCCGTCGAGGTACTCCATCACGTAGTAGAAGATGCCGTCGGGGGTGCGCCCGTAATCGAAGACCGAGATGGTGTTCGGGTGGGACAGCGACGCCGTGAGCTGCACCTCGCGCTCGAAGCGCCCGAGCGCCACCTCACCCGCCTTGTCCGGGGGGAGGAGCTTGATCGCGGTGGGACGGCGCAGCATGGCATGCGAGGCGCGGTAGACGGCCCCCATGCCCCCCTCCCCCAGCTTCTCCTCGAGCGTGTACTGGCCGAGCCGCCGCGCCTGCCGGACCTCCTCGCGCAGGCCGTAGATGACGTGGGACGCAAGGGTGGCGACCACGCCCGCACACACGACCCAGAGGATCGACCAGAACCGGGCAATGCCGGCGATCGCCGGCTCCAGGCCCGGCGCATCCGCCAGCACCAGGATCGCACCGATCACGGGCAGCGCGGCCAGGGTGCTCACCCGGGCGGTGTGGCCGGCGCTGGAGGGCACGAGGATGGCTCGGGAGATCGCCATGTTGGTGAAGATCAGGACGAGCACATCGGCGAACTCCTCCGCCCAGATGGAGGGGACGTACAGCGTCTGGAGGGAGAAGCCCAGCACGGGAAGGGCCAGCGAGAGCGTGTCGATCGTGTGCAGGGCCCCGGTCGCCAGACCCAGTCGGCGGCGGCACAGCTGCCAGGCGCCGAGGCTGACCAGGAGGGTGGCGGGGTGGAGGAACGCCGAGAACATGCTTTGGCCGGCTTCTTCGGCGTACTCGAAAAGTACGACGCTCGTGACCGCCCCGGCCAGGAAGAAGGACCCCGAGATCAGGAAGTTGACCTTGTTCCAGAAGGCCACCCGCTCCTGCAGGAAGGCCCGCCCGCTCTCGGTGTCGAGGGCGAGGGCGGTCGTGCCGCCGTGGAGACGGCGCACGACGTCGGGCAGCGGCCGCATGGCCCTAGTCTATCGCCGCGCGGGCAGCGGGGCAGCCACGCGGCACGGGTCCGGCGCGAGGGCCTTGGCCGGCCGGGGCCTCGTCGTAACTCTTCGCGAGTGGCCGGCCGCACTCGCACGACATCAGGTACGCTTCACGCGTGAAGGCCCTGCTGAGGATCGGGCTTGCCGTTGTGATCGTCTGTTCGACGTATCTCGCCATCGCACGGGTGGCCGAGGAGAAGGCCAACGCCCTGGCCGGCGGAGGTGTCTTCCCCCTGGACCGCCAGAGTCCGGAGGAGTGGGACGCCTTTGGCGCCCTCCTGGATCAGCTGCGGGGCTGGGAGGAGCCAGAGCTCGCCGCATCGCTCGCCCGACTGCAGGAGAGTGGCGATCTCTGGGTCGCCCCTCGGCTGGCCGGCCAGCGAAGCGCGATCAGCGTGCAGTCGCTGGGGCTGGTCTCGAGGGTCTTCGTACGAGGCGACGAGCTGGTCAGCCCGGAGCTTCCCTTTCCCGATCTGGACGTCCCCGAGCCGGCGCAGCACACCTTCGCGACCATCCGCCTGGCCGGGACCCTGTTTCACGAGCTGCAGCACCACGAGGGCCTCGATGACGAGGCCGAGACCTACGACCGGGAGATCGCCTGGTACCGCCACCTGCGCGAGGGGATGCTCGAGCGACTCGGGGGGGAGGACCGGCACTGGTTCGAGTGGGCCGTGGACTCGGCGATCCAGAGCGCCGCCGCTGCGCAGGAGAAGGCCGGGGTCGGACCCTGAGCGTCGACGCGCCGGAAGGGGGACGCCCCCAAGAGGCGTCATGGCAGTTCCGCCGCGCTTCGGTGGTCCCCCGAGAGCCCGTACGCGATAGGATGTGACGCCGTCGCTCACGGCACTACACGGAGGTAGACACGATGGCCCGACTCGCCCTCGCCGGTGGAACGCCGGTACGGACGGAACCCTTCACCCAATGGCCGGACTTCGACGAAAGGGAGCGCACGCTCCTCCTCGAGGCCCTCGAGGCCCGCGACTGGGGCGGCTACCCCTTCCCGAACACGCTGGCGGATCGCTTTGCCTCCGCGTTCGCCGCCGCCCACGACGCCCGCCACGCGTTTGCGGTGGCCAACGGGACCATCGCCATCGAGATCGCCCTCAAGGCGGCTGGGCTCAAGCCCGGCGACGAGGTGATCCTGCCCGCGTACACGTTCGAGGCGAGCGCGGCACCGGTGCTGCGGCTCGAGGCGATCCCGGTCTTCGTCGACGTCCTCCCCACGACCTGGTGCCTCGATCCCGCCGCGGTCGAGGCCGCGATCACCCCGCGCACGAGGGCAATCCTGCCCGTCCATCTCGCGATGTGCATGGCGGACATGGATGCCCTCACGTCCCTCGCGCAGAAGCACGGCTTCGTGGTCGTGGAAGACTGTGCCCACGCTCACGGTGCGAAGTGGAAGGGACGGGGCGCCGGCTCGCTCAGCCAGGCCGGGGCGTTCAGCCTGCAGACGAGCAAGCTCCTCACCGCGGGCGAGGGGGGAGTGGTGACGACCAACGACGACGAGATCGCGGAGCGGGCCGAGAGCTACATCAACTGCGGCCGCGCCAGCCGGGCCGACCGCTTCGGACACCGGCTCCTCGGTTTCAACTACCGCTTGACCGAGCTGCAGGCCGCGGTGCTCATCGGCCAGCTGGAGAAGCTGCCCGCGCAGACTGTCCGCCGGGCCGAGCGGGCGGAGCGGCTCGGCCGGGCCCTCGAGGGAATCGACGGGCTGTCGCTCGTCGAGCGGGACGTGCGCCAGACGACGGCCGCGATCTACCACTACGTCTTCCGGTACGACGCCAAGGCCTTCGGCGGGGCTTCACGCGACCGCTTCGTCGCCGCCCTCGAGACGGAGGGCGTGCCCTGCGACGGGCTCTTCTACGAACCGATCTACCGCAGCAGCATGTTCACCGTCGACGCCGCCGACTTCGGGGCCCTCGGCGGACGGCTGCCCTGGGCCGGAACGCGCTGCCCGGTGTCGGAGCGGGCCGCCTACGACGAGTCGGTCTGGATCCCCCACCAGGTTCTCCTCGGCAGCGAGAAGGACGTCGACGACGTGGTGGAGGCGATCTCGAAGATCCGAGGGGCCGTGGACGAGCTGTGCGCGGCCGACCACCCGCTGGTCCGCATCAAGTCGATGAGCCGGGCCGATCGGGACCGGGCGACGAGCGCCTGAGCGCGCGCGCGGCCTCTGGACGGCGGGAGGTAGCCGATCGGAGCCGGCGGGGGCGCGTCCCGGCTCCGGGGCCTGGTCGGGGAACGAGGATCGGCGCCGTCGTCGACGTGTTCGGTCGTGGCCGGTGCCGGACGCGACGTCGGTGGAGCCGACGGTGAGGTGGGCTCTCTCGCTTCGCCGCTGGCGACTTCGGCCTCGTCTCGTCGATCAGGTGCACGGTGCGCGTCGGGAAGGCGAACGCGGTCCCGGCGTCCTCGACGACCCTCATGAAGTCGAGGAGCACCTGCTGGCGGCAGTCCCGGAAGTCGTCCCAGGTGGGCACCTGGAACCAGGCCATGATCTCGATGTCGAGCGAGCTGGCGCCGAACTCCTTGAACTTGACGACCAGGGCGTCGGGCCAGATCTTCGGATGCTCGCGGAGCACGCGCTCGAAGCCGTCGAGCACCTCCTGCATCTGCGCGTGGGTGGTGCTGTACTCCAGGCCGATGCTGGCGGCGAGGCGCATCCGGTCGCGGGCGGCGAAGGTCTCGAGACGTTGGTCCGACAGGTTGCCGTTGGGAATGCTGATCACGGTGCGGTCGAGGGTGCGGAATCGGGTCGAGCGCAGGCCGATGTCTTCCACCGTGCCCACGAAGTCGTCGACTCTGACGAAGTCGCCCACCCGGAAGGGCTGGTCCATGCGGCCGTCGGCAACGGGGACTTCGCCGACCTTCTCCACGCCCGTCGACAGGTCGTCGTCGCGGTCGCCGAGGGACTCTAGACCACGGTGGCAGTGGGCGATGCAAGCGGCTCGTCCGACCACGCCGCCCCTCCCCCTCCGTGGGGAGGGACAGGGTGGGCGGTCGATGAACAAATGCGGCTGGCCAACAGGCCCAGGCTCGCCTGCGTGTCCCTTCCTTGGGGACGCGCAGGCGTTCCGGGCCTGTCTCAAGCCTATCCCTCCCCCTACGTGGGGAGGGATAGGGAGGGGGGTCGATGAATGACTGAGGCTACAGAAGGGCCTGGATCGCGTCGCGGCCCGGCACCCCCCGGCACGCCGCGGCCGCCGCCCCCCAGGCCACGGCGGTGTCGAGGGCCTGGGGCATGGGGCGTTCGTCGAGCAGCGCGTGGACGAGCCCGGCGGCGAAGACGTCGCCCGCCCCCGTGGTGTCGACGGCGTTCACCGACGGGGCCGGCGTCGCGATCCGCTCCTCGATGGAGACCGCCCCGGCCCCGTGCGCGCCCATGGTCATGACGACCCAGCGCAGGAGCGACCCGGCGATGCCCTCACCCGCGTCCCACGGATCGCCCACGAACGCCTCCGGCAGGTCGGACTCGGAGCCCACGAGCACGTGCGCGGGCCGGGCCCCGCGAGTGAGCGGCGGAACGTGAGCCACCACCGTGGCACGGCGGGCAATCGACGCCATGGGCTCGGCCAGGTCCGCCTCCCGACTGCGGACGTAGAGCGCATCGCCTTCGATCTTCGACAGCCGCTCGGACAGACGCTCCTCGCGCGCGCGGTGGACGTTCACGATGGTTCGCTCCCCCTCGGGGTCGACGAGCACGAGCGACCGGGTGCTCTCGCCGTCGACACGGACGATGCCCGACGTGTCGATCCCCGCATCGCGAAGCTGGCCAAGGAGCCAGTCTCCGGCGTCGTCGGTGCCGAGGGGAGACAGGACGACGACCTCGTGTCCAGCGTGTCGCAGCGGGACGGCGGTGTTGGCGGCACCGCCGCCGAGGCGCCGTTCCCGCTTCGTCGCGTCGAGGTGGCTCCCCTCGCGGAGCGGACCCGGCAGGGAGAGGACCTCGTCCTCCGCCACCGAGCCGACCACGACGATGCGCGCCATGGGCGATTCTACCGCCGGAGCCCAGCGGGCCGCTTGGACGGCACGAGGACGTTGCGGACCGCCGCCGGGTCAGGATAGCCTGTCCCATTCGATCTCAGGGAATCTCGTGACCCGGACCAGGGCGGGGGCCCGCCCCGAGCCGGACGCACGCGAGGTGGTGAGGAGGATCTCGATGGATCAGTCGTTCGGGCGGTTTGCCGCCGTGGGCGCGCTGTCGATGCTCGTCTGATGCTCAGAATCATCGGCTTCGTATTGCTGGCGCTCGGCCTGGTGGGGTTGGCGGTGGGGACGTTCCAGTACACGCGCCAGGAGAAGGTCCTCGACGCCGGTCCGATCCACATCGAGCGCAAGGCCACGCAGACCGTCACCATCCCGCCGCTGGCGGCGGGGGGCGTGGCCGCGGTCGGGCTGGTCTTGACGCTGGTGGGCTCGCGGAAGAAGTAGGGAGGATCCATGCACCGCATCGCCACGTGCTTCGTGTGGGAGCAGGAGAAGGCTTGCTAGAGACGTGGAGGGTGACGATGAGCATCAGCAGGCGTTTGACGGTTCTCGCGGGAGCGGCGCTGCTCGCGTCGTGGATGGGGGTCACCGGGGCCGGCGACGACGACACGCGGAGCGCCCTCACCCCTGTCGTCGAGGCCTCGGACCACGACCGGGCCATCGAGCGCGCCTTCGAGGACGTCCTCGACCGCGAGCCGACCGAAGGAGAGCTCCGCCGATATCGAGATCTGATGGAGGACGAGTACTGGACCGAACGCGACGTGCGTGAGGACCTGCGCGACCGTGCGACGTCCCGCCGCTCGAAGCGCCGGGAAGACCCGGACAAGGTCATCCAGCGCGCCTACGAGGACATCCTGGATCGAGATCCCGACCGGGACGGCCTGCGGCTCTACCGCAGCCGGATGATCGACGACGACTGGACCGAAGAGGACGTGCGCAACGCGCTGCGGACGAGCCCGGAGTACGCGAAGCACCGCAAGGAGCGCGCGGAGAAGATCGTCCGCAGGGCCTACGAGGACGTCCTCGATCGTGAGCCGGATGCGAAGGGCCTGACCTCCTATCGGGCGAAGGTCATGAACCAGGACTGGAGCGAGCGGGACGTCCGCGAGGCCCTGAAGAAGAGTCCGGAGTACCGGCAGAAGGGTCGCGTCACACAGGAGCAGGCCGAGGAGATCGTCCGCCAGGCCTACGAAGACGTCCTCGACCGGGAGCCCGACGCCAGCAGCCGGGGCTACGTCGACAAGGTCCTGCGCAACCAGTGGACCAGGGAAGACGTCGCCCGAGAGCTCCGCAAGAGCGCGGAGTACCGGGACAAGCACCGGTAGTGACCCCGCCTGCTGGGGCGGCAGACCCGAGGACTCATGGTCGCCGTCGCGTTCTGAGTATCGGATCACGATAGACTCAGTCGTTCTCAATCGACGGACGGAGGAAGCATGACCTCTGAGAGCGCGGCGCCGGCGGGCCCGACGCGGGGGCCGATCGACCGCCTGCTCGGCCTCTTCAGCGACGTCCACGGGGGGGAGGGCTCGCGGGCCCTCCTCATGCTCGTGAACATCTTCCTGATTCTCGTCTGCTACTACATCATCAAGACCGTCCGCGAGCCCCTGATCCTCAGCGCCGAGGTCCCGGGCTTCCTCCAGCGCCTCGGCATCCGGGGCCCGGCCGAGGTCAAGAGCTACGCCGCCGCCGCCCAGGCCCTCATCCTCATGGCTTTCGTCCCCGCCTACAGCTGGTTCGCCTCGCGGGTGGACCGGATGAAGCTGATCTACGGCGTGACCCTCTTCTTCGCCGCGAACATCCTCCTCTTCGCGGTGACGGTGGACTCCGGTGTCCACCTGATCGGGATCCTCTTCTACGTGTGGGTGGGCTTCTTCAGCCTCTCGATCATCGCCCAGTTCTGGTCGTACGCGAACGACATCTACACGAAGGACGCCGGCAACCGGATCTTCCCCATCATCGCCATCGGCATGACCGCGGGGAGCCCGGTGGGGGCCTGGATCGCCCAGCGGATGTTCTCTGCCCACGTCGAACCGCACCTGATGCTCTACCTCGCGGCGGGCATCCTCGTCCTGACGCTGGCCATCTACACGGTCGTCAACCGCGGCACCGAGGGCCCGGGCGCGACGGAGGCGGGGGAGGCGGAGGCCCCCCTCGGTGGACGGAGCGGCTTCGCCCTGGTCTTTGCGAGCCGCTACATCATGCTGATCGTGGTCCTGATGATCCTGCTGAACCTGGTCAACACCACCGGGGAGTACATCCTCAGCCGCCTGGTGGTGACCCAGGCCGACGCCGCCCGCGCCGCCGATCCAGGCTTCGACAAGAACGCGTTCATCGGAGCCTTCTACGGCAACTTCTTCTTCTGGGTGAACATCGTCGCAGTTCTGTTCCAGGCCTTCCTGGTGTCTCGCCTGGTGAAGTACCTGGGCCTGGCCGGGGTGCTCTTCGCGCTCCCGCTCACGTCCTTCGCGGCCTACGGGATCATCGCCCTCGGCGTGACCTCTTTGGGCCTGGTGCGCTGGCTGAAGACGGCCGAGAACGCCACGGACTACTCGGTGATGAACACGGCCAGGCAGCTCCTCTGGCTGCCGACGACGCGCGAGGAGAAGTACAAGGCCAAGCAGGCGGTGGACAGCTTCTTCGTCCGGCTCGGTGACCTCATGAGCGCGGTCGTCGTCTTCGTGGGCACGACCTGGCTCGCTCTCGAGGTACGGGGCTTCGGCCTGCTGAACGTGGCCATCGTCCTCGTCTGGATCGTCGTGGCGACGGTCCTGGTGAAGGAGAACCGCCGCCTCAGCGCGAAGGAGGAACCGCCGCAGGCCGCCTGAGGGGAGCCTCTCGAAGCAGATCCTGGTCGGCCTGGCGGCTCGTGCATCTCTCAGGCCTCCTTCCCGGGGAACGACACGAGGGAGTCACGCGGCGGAAGGATCAGTACACCGCCGACTTCCTCTCCATACAGCGCTCCCGGCCGACTGCGAAGAGCGCACGACATCGGAGATCCTGCCGCGGTTGCCAGGGTCAGAAGAGCTTCGGATCCGGATCCACCAGGTAGGGTTCCTCGACATCGACGTGGAAACGGAGAGTCTGCCGGAAGCCGGGCAGGAGAGCGGCCTCGACCGCGTAGTCGCAAGAGATTTGGCGCCAGCCCGGTCTCGTCGCGACATGGCAGCGGTCGGGATCGAGAGGACCCTCGAGCCCTCGGCGCCGCACCGCGTGGGCGAGGCGGTCGCGGACGACAGCGTCGTCACGCACCGGTGCCCGCGCGATGACGGTGATGTCGTCCTGGATCAGGTAGCTCGTGACGTAGTGAGGCAGGAGCCTCCATGAGCCCCACCCCAGCGCCAGCAACGCGAGCAGAGCCAGGGTCCCGGCCACCTTGACGCGGGGCCGCAGGGACCCGAGGTACGAGATCAGATCGAGAGCGAGGTGGAGGAGAAACGCCAGAGGTCCCGGCCGGGGGCCCCTCTCGCGCTCGACCTCGCCCTGCACCCCGCGCAGCCTCAGGGCGTCACGGATCTCCCGGCTGCGGGGGCGCCCGGAGATGGCGGCGGGATCGAGGCGCTGCGCCTCGTCGAGGGCCCGGGTCGCCTCGGCGTGGCGCTCCGCGTCGTGAAACGCCTCGGCCAGATCGAGGTGCAGATCCGCCCGTGTCGGCCAGCGCCGGATCATGTCCCGGAGGACGCTCACCGCCTCGGGGGCACGGCCCAGGGCCCGCTGGGCGAGGGCGAGATTGCGGTGAAGGTCGGCCTGCCCGGGGTCGAGACGGACGGCCCTTTGGAAGCAGCGGAGTGCGCCCGGCCGGTCCCCGGCACCCCAGAGGGCCACCCCCAGGTTGGAGTGGGCGTCCGCGCTCCGAGGATCGAACTTGAGCGCCTTCTCGAGCGTGGACACCGCCTCGGGCTCACGGTGGAGACGGACGAGGGCCGCCCCGAGAGCGTTCAGGCTCGTCGCGTCTTCGGGCCGACGCTGGACCGCCTCGCGGAAGGCGGTCTCCGCGGGGCCGGTCTGCTCGAGGCGCCAGAGGACGAACCCGAGCGCGAAGCGGTAGTCCGGGTTCAGCGGGTCGCGCTCGACCGCCTCGCGGCAGGCCCCTTCGGCCTCCCGGGCGCGGCCCGCACGCAGGAGGGCCTCACCGAGGATGTGGTGGTAGTCGGGATCGTTGGGCTCGGCACGGGCCGCGCTGGCCATGAGGCGCAGGGCTTCGCGGTCGTCGCTCTCTCCGACCGGCAGCGTGGCGTCGGGGTCGTCCGCCACCTCTTCCAGGTCACCCAGGCGCAGGCGGAAGCTCACGCTCGTTTCCGTCGGGCCGCGCTCCATCGCCTACCCCAGGAGTGCTCCCGCGATCTCCTCCCACTCCTGGTCGAGAGGGACCACGGACCTCGGCCGCCTCGCCCGCGAGTACCAGTACCCGGCGTTGGAGAGGTCGCCCTCCTTCCGGTGCAGATAGGCGTGGACCCAGGCCCCATCGGGGTCGTCGACGGACTGGGCGATCCGGTGAGCCTCGTCCCAGTTCCCCCGGGCGTCGTGCCAGAGAGCCCGGACGAGCTCTGGCATCCCCGGGGGCGGTGTCTTCTGCGACAGCGACGTCTTGAGCTCGGCGAGGGTCATCGCCCCCACATGGTACCAGCGGCCGTGCGCGTCCCCCGGGGAGCCAGGCTGGTCGCTCGTCCGCGCATGCGCTAGCATGAGGGGACCGAACCTGGAACAAGGAGGCGTATGCCCAAGGCACGGGGAACGTCCACTCGCCCGAGCGGGGCGTCACGGCCCGAGGACCGGCCCGCCAACTACGGTCAGACGAGCCACGGCCTGCGCGGCGACTACAGCCGCATGCGCCCCGACTACACGGTCGAGCAGGATTACGGGGCCTATTCGGAGGCCGACCAGGACCGCTGGCGGCGGCTCTACCACCGCCAGATCGAGCTCGTGCCCGGACGGGCCTGCGACGAGTACATCGAGGCGCTGAACGGTCTGGACTATGCGGGGGGCATCCCCCGCTTCGAGACCGTCACCGCCCAGCTGGAAGCCGCGACCGGCTGGCGGCTCGTCGCGGTGCCGGGTCTCGTTCCCGACCTCGTCTTCTTCGAGCACCTCGCGAACCGCCGATTCCCGGTGACCTGGTGGATCCGCGAGGAGCACGAGTTCAACTACATCGTCGAGCCCGACGTCTTCCACGATTTCTTCGGGCACGTGCCCATGCTGTTCACGCCCGTCTTTGCCGACTACATGGAGGCCTACGGGAAGGGCGGCCTGAAGGCCGAGGGGCTCGGCTCCCTCAAGTGGCTCGCGCGGCTGTACTGGTACACGGTCGAGTTCGGCCTGATCCACACCGCCGGAGGCCTCCGCAACTACGGTGCCGGGATCCTCTCCTCCCCGAGCGAGATCGACTACGCCGTTCGAAGCTCGGAACCGCGGCGGGTGGCCTTCGAGCTGAAGCGCATCATGCGTAGCCTCTACCGGATCGACGCCTTCCAGGAGACCTACTTCGTCATCCACAGCTTCGACCAGCTCTTCGAGGCGACCGCCCCCGACTTCACGCCCCTCTACCGCGAGCTGGAGACGCTCGAGGATCTCGCGGCGAACGCCACCCTGCCCGAGGACCGGCTCGTGGGGGATTGAGCCCCCTTGCGCTTCTCCAGGAAAAAGAGGTAGGAGAGAGCCATGAGAGCACTCGGTCGGTCAGGTCTGTCTGCCCTTCTCCTGGCGAGCTTCGCCTTCGTCGCGTGCTCGGCGTCCGAGAGGCCCACTCCTGCCGCCGAAGACACCGCGGCGGCGGCGGCACCCGGGGGGGCGGCCGCACCGGACGCCGCTCCACCGAACGGAACGGCGGAGGGGCCTTCGCTCGTGGTCCCCGAGGAGTTCGCAGCGCGGTGGAAGCAGTGGACCGGCGACCTCGACGGGATGGTCGAGCGCCGCGTGGTCCGGATGCTCGTGGCCTACAACGCCACCAACTACTTCGTGGATCGGGGGGAGCAGGGAGGCATCACCTACGAGGCGGGACGGTTGCTCGAGAAGGAGCTCAACCGGCGCTTCAAGAAGGGCAACCTCCAGCTCGACGTCGTCTTCCTGCCGGTGACCCGCGACCAGCTCCTCCCGGCGCTGGTCGATGGGCGTGGCGACATCGCCGCCGCGAACCTGACCATTACCGAGGGTCGGCTCGAGACGGTGGACTTCTCCGATCCCCTCACGCGTGAGCTGAAGGAGATCGTGGTGACGGGTCCCGGGGCGCCTCCGGTGGCCCGCCAGGAGGACCTGTCGGGGCAGAAGGTCTACGTTCGCGCGTCGAGCAGCTTCTACGAGAGCCTGCAGGGACTGAACGCCTCGTTCGCGGAGAAGGGCCTCGACCCGGTCGAGGTCGTCGCCGTGGACGAGCGGCTCGAGACCGAAGACGTCCTGGAGATGACGAACGCCGGGATCTACCCCATCACGGTTGCCGACGATTTCCTGGTGAATCTCTGGGCCCAGGTTCTCGGCCACATCACGCCACATCCCGACATCGCGGTGAGGACCGGCACGCACTTCGGCTGGGCAATGCGCAAGGGCAGCCCCAAGCTCGCGGACTTCCTCAACGAGTTCGTGAAGAAGAACCGGCAGGGGACGCTGATGGGCAACATGCTCATCAACCGCTACCTCAAGAACGCCGACTGGATCAAGAACCCAGGCAACGCGCAGGACGCCGAGCGTTTCCGGGCGATGGTGGAGCTCTTCCGCAAGTACGGTGGTCAATACGACCTGGACCACCTGCTGGTGACCGCCCAGGCCTACCAGGAGTCGGGGCTCGACCAGAACGCGCGCAGCGGCGCCGGCGCGGTCGGCGTCATGCAGCTGCTGCCCTCGACCGCTTCCGACAAGAACGTCGGCATCCCGAATATCGAGGTCCTCGAGAACAACATCCACGCCGGGGCGAAGTACCTGCGGTTCATCCTGGATCGCTACTACAAGGATGCGGAGATGGACGAGATCGATCGACATCTCTTCGCCTTCGCGTCCTACAACGCCGGGCCCGCCCGCGTGGCCGGCCTTCGCAAGAAGGCGGAGCAGATGGGCCTCGACCCGAACAAGTGGCGGGGACACGTCGAGGTGGTCGCGGCCCGGGAGATCGGGCGGGAGACGGTCACCTACGTCGCCAACATTCTCAAGTACTACCTGGCCTACCGCCTCATCGAGAAAAGAAGTGCCGAGAGGAGCGGCGCGAAGACGAGGTGAGTCGGGCCGGGTTCCGTGCTACCGTGCCGCCGGCCCGCCCCCACGGCGGCTCACGGAGGACCCGATGACACGCCACGCTCCCCTCGCATTCGCCACCGCGCTGCTGCTCGCGGCCGGGGCCTGCTCGCAACCGGAGGGCCCCGCGGCCCGCGCCACGCCCGCGGCGATGCTGCCCGCGCCGGCGCCACCGGTCCTCGTCCACGTGCAGGTCCCCGATGAGGCGGGTCCGGAGGTCGAGGCCTGGGCGGAGGAGCTGCGGACCGCGGTGACGGCGGGCCACGGCGATTTGAACCTCACCGCGACACCCGCGGAGGCCGCGGTCGTCGTCCGCATCGACGCGGTGGAGATCGGAGTGAAGACGGACCCCGAGCCGGAGGGCGAGGGCGAGACCTCCATGATGCGGGGCGCCCTCGTCCTGGGCGAGAGCGCCCGGGAGTTCAAGCTCGCTTACCGGGGTGAGGTGCGTCCCCAGGCCGAAGCGCTCGCCCGCAACCTGCGCGGCTACGCGGCGGAGACCGACGTGGGGGCCTCCGACACGCCGGAGCCGGAGGACGACGCGGGGGCCTCCGACACGCCGGAGCCGGAGGACGACACCGAGGAGTGACGGGAGCACCGGCCGAGGGGTATCCCCTCAGCTGAAGAGCGCCCGGGCCAACGGCCCGAGACCCAGGACGGAGAAGTACAGCGTCACCGCCAGCATCAGGGGCACGATCGTCCGCAGCAGCCAGATCCACCCGGTGGCGAGCCGCGGGCTGTCGAACCCGGCGAGGAGCTCCGCCCGGGCCTGGTCCTTCCAGAGATAGCCCACGATCAGGGCCAGGAGCAGGCCTCCGAACACCAGGAAGGCCTGCCCCACGAGCTGGAAGAGGAAGTCCACCCAGGCGTTGAACAGGGCTCCCGGGATCCCGGCGAGGGCGATCGCCGCGCCCGTGATCCATCCGGCGCGTGAGCGTGTCCAGCCCAGCGAGTCGATGGCGGAGGAGGAGACCACCTCCAGGAGCGAGATCGCCGAGGTCAGGGCCGCGATGTAGAGCGCCGAGAAGAAGACGATCCCCACGAGCTGGCCGGCGGGACCGAAGGAGAGAAACCCCCGCGGGACGACCGTGAAGAGGGTGCCGATGGCGCTTTCCGCCATCTGGTCCTGCAACCCGAAGTGGAACATCACCGGGAAGGTCACCAACCCGCCCACGAAGGCCACGGTGGTGTCGGAGAGGGCAATGAGCCCGGCCTTGGCCGGCAGGCTGCCTCTCCCGGGGAGATACGAGGCGTACGTGATCATCGCGCCCATGCCGAGGGAGAGCGAGAAGAAGGCCTGCCCTGCCGCGCCAGTGATGGTCCGGGCCTCGAAGAGCTCCGAGAGGTCCGGCTGGAGGTAGAAGGTGTAGCCGGGTCCGCTGCCCGACAGGGTGGACGCCCAGATCGCGAGGGCGGCGATCAGGAGGAATAGCGTGGGCATCAGGACCACCGACACGCGCTCGATTCCCCTCTGGACCCCGCGGCTGATCACAAGAATGACGATCAGCATGCCCACCAGGTGGGCCACGATCGCGCCGGGCCCCTCGCTGATCGCTCCGAAGTGGGCGGCGGTGTCCTCGGGCACGGCCCCACGCAGGAAGTCGAGGAGAAGCCGGCCCGTCCAGCCCATGATGACGGAGTAGAAGGACAGGATCCCGAAGCCGACCAGGACGAAGAGGACCCCGACCCACTTCACCCGGTCGCCGCCCACCGTGGCGAGAGCGGCGATGGGGCTCCGCTTGGTGTGGCGGCCGATGACCAGCTCGGCGGTGAGAACCGGGAGCCCCACGAAGAGCACGAAGACCAAGTAGAGGACGACGAAGGCCGCGCCCCCGCCCTGCGAGGCCGAGTAGGCGAAGCCCCACAGGTTCCCCAGCCCCACCGCCCCCCCGACGGCGGCCAGGATGAAGCCGGTGTTCGACCCCCACGCACCCCGTGTTGCCATTCGTCTCTCCTTCTCTCCGCGGCCCTGATCCTACCCTGCTATCGCCGCGTCAGCTCCTCGGCGGTGACGAACCGCGGCTCGATGTCCACCGGGACGTTATTCAGCCGGTCGAGAAGGCGCTGCGTCTCGGGCCGGATGACGGCCAGGCGATCGAGGATCGCCTTGGCCTTCTCGTAGCTGCCCTCGGCCTGGATCGTCATCAGCTCGGCGGTGAGGGCGCTCACCGCCTCCTCGATCTTCCCCGGGTCGACGGAGAACGTCCCGTCGGCGTTCACGCGGAAGCCGCCCCGATCGAGAAGATCGTTGAGCTGCAGCGCCTGCCCCCGCCCGTGGGCCTCGTTGATCCCGAAGCGGATCGAGCGGAACGAGGAGGCGAGGAAGGTCGTGTACATCGTGCGCTCGAAGGAGCGGTCCAGGACACCCTTGTCGACGAGCTGCTGCATGGCCCAGAGCCCGGCGATGTCCGCCTTGGCCTCCTCGATCGGCGCCCGAACCTCCTTGAGTCTCTCGCGGACGGTGGTCTTCTGCCCGTCCACCGTGATCGTCTGGGGACCGAGGCCGTGCACGACCTCGTGCATGAGGATGTGGGTGAAGAACGCGTCGAAGGAGATGTCCGCCTGGTCGGCGGGGGCAAGGGCCACCCTGGAGATCGGCACGAGGACGTTGTTGAACTTGGCCTCCTGCGTGTTCTTCAGCATCACCCGCTTCGACCCCTTCTGCGACACGACGCGCTCGTCGTTCGGCAGGTTGAAGGCCGCGGTCTGCACCCCGGAGTTGCCGTCGCCGGATGAGTAGACGATGTCGATCACCCGGAGGGGGGCAAGGGCGCCGAGACTCGGGTTGCGCCACTCGGGCCGGATGGGCAGCCGGTTCTCCAGCCACTGCAGCTCGCCGGTGAATCGGGCGAGCTTCTTCGTCTCCTCCTCGTCCCTGATGCCGATGAACGACTCGAAGGCCGCCTTGTAGCCGAACCAGAGGTCTTCGTAGGTCTCGTAGGGACCGATGGTGGGCTCGATCGTGGCGTCGAGCTCCATCCAGGCCATGTCGCTCTGGTAGTAGTCGTTGCTCAGGAGCGCGGCGGCGCGCGTCTCCAGGTAGGCCTTCAGCGAGGGCTGGGTCGTGGCCGACGCCGCCTCCCTCAGCAGCGCGGCCGCGAGCGCGAGCTCGCCCTGGTACTCGACACTGTAAGGGACGGCCTGGAAGCGGCCGTCCCGCCCCCTCCGGATCGTCGTGAAGAAGCCGATCGCCGAGGTCCTCTGGGCCTCGGGGAGCGTCTTCAGCCAGTCCTCCACCTCCTCCTTCGTGGCCCCGGCCGGATAGAAGTTGGCGCCTTCGGGCTTGGCGGGTACGCCGGGGATGAAGGGGGCATCGTGGTCGAGACGCGACCAGGGCCCCTTATTGATGATGAACGCGTGCCGCCGCGCCTTGCCGAGCCCGGAGTGGTCGCCGAGCAGCTCCATGAGGAGGGCCTGGTTGCCCGCCCAGACCTGACGGAGGAAGAGAGGATCCATGATCCGCGCCGCCTCGATGATGCGGGCGAGGGCCTCGAGCTCGCTCGCCGGCAGGCCCGAGATGTCGGCCTCGAGGTCCACCGGGGCGAAGCGGGCAGTCATCGAGCGCAGGCGGGCTTCGTCGGGGGGGGCGTGCTCGCCGGCCGTCCCCGCGGAGCCGAGGACGAGTCCGAGGCTGAGCACGATGAGGGTGGCGAGAAGAGAGCGTGAAGAGCGCATGGGGGACCTCCTCTGGCGTCCGCTGGACCGCAGATGTTAGCAGTCCCCCGCGGGGTTCGCCCCCGTCGAGTCCTCTCGAGGAGCCCGGCTAGCTCGATCCGCGGTAGCGCAGGACGAGCGCGGTGAGGTCGTCGGACTGGGGTGTGTCTCGAGGCGCAGCTCGATCTCGATCCGCCCCGTGCCGTCCTGGCCGGCACAGCCATACTCCACGATGTTCGAGAGGACCTCGTCGAGAGCCACGTGGAACGGCCAGGTGTCGTTGCGTGTGAGCCCGTGGGCGGTCGCGAACTCGTCGAACCCCCGCTCGGCTTCGCTGAGGCCTTCCGGGGTTGCGGGGACGACGAGTGTCTGGAGCGTCTCCATGGCTCGCCACCCCCCGGACCAGGCGGACACGCCCCCCCGCCGGGACGTGGTTCGTGCGGGGGTTTCGCCCTCCCGTCCGAGTCTCTGGCAGATGTGGGCGCATGATGACACCACGTCCAATCGGCTAGACCCCGTGATAAGGTCCGCTCGTCAGCCCCGAGCACATTGTGACCGAGCCTCGCCAACCTTCGGCGCGCCCCGGGTACTTCAGGATGACGCGGAGGATGCATCGATCGTGACACGCTGTCTGGCCGGCGACGTGGAGGCGTTCGGGGGGCTCGTCGAGAGGTACCAGCGGGTGCTCTACAACCTCTCCCTGAGGATGCTCGGAAACACCGAGGATGCCCGGGATGCGACCCAGACCGCCTTTCTCAGGTCTGGGAGAACCTGTCGCGCTTCGACCCGCGCTACCGGTTCTTCAGCTGGATCTACCGGATCACCGTGAACGAGTGCCTGAACCAGACCGACCGGCGGCGGCGCCTCGAGCCCCTCGATCCCAACCTCGATCTCCTTTCGAAGAACGATGCGGCTTCCGGCGTTCGCGCCCGGGAGAGCTCGGAGCAGATCCGGGCCGCTCTGCTGTGCCTGACTCCCGAGCACCGGGAGGTGGTGATCCTGAAGCATCTTCTGACCGGCCCGGGCGGGAGGAGGATTGGCCTCATGGGCTGCGGCACGATCACCCAGGCCCGGCACGTTCAGAGACTCGGTCGTCTGGAATAAGCTGGGGGTCACGCTCCAACACCACGGGAGACCGAGGTCGTGCCGACTCTCCACCGACAACGATCGCGTCTTGCCGGCCCGCGCCGAGCGGCCCTCGTGGTCGTGGCATTGGCCGCGGGAGGGCTGGCCCACGCTCAAGAGCCCACCCTCTCCCCAGCGGGTGGTCCGTCGCCTTCTCCCGCCGCCTTCAAGAAGCCAGAGATCGCCAAGAAGGTCGAGAGGATCTACAAGAAGATCACGGCCACCGGCTTCTACCCGACCATCCGGGGGCTGGCCACGGACACGGGAATCGGACCCGGCCTGACGTTCTGGAAGCCGCGCCCGTTCGGCGGACCGGTGGGGATCCTCGGTACCGTGGGCTGGAACCCGCGGGTGTTTCTGGTCGAGGCGCGGCTGGGTCGCGTGCCCAGCCGGCCGGGGAAGATCCCCGACCGCCGGTTCTCGCTCGAGGCGCTCACCACAGACCCCCCCGAAGGACCCAACCACCGCTGGTTCGTCTTCCTCGAGGCACGGCGTGTCGACATCCTGGACAACCGGCTCTACTTCGCGCCCGGGTCCGAGGGGCCGATCGAGCCTGCCGGGTTCAGCCGGGGCACCCGCTTCCTCGAGGGTTCCCCGGAAGCTGCGACGGTTCATTTCGACGTCGAGGACGACGACACCGACCTCGTCGGCGGGTATCACTTCCGCCGAGGCCTGGCCGCCTCGGCCCGCGTGGGCTACGTGACATCCGAAACCGTCTTCGAGCCCAAGGAGATGGACACGCCCGGGTTGCCCACCATCCCCGGCGTCAACGATACGGCCGATTTCGCCCGCCTCCGGCTCGACTTCATCTTCGACCGGCGTGACGTTCGCAACCGCGCCCACCGGGGCGTCCTGCTCCACGGGACGTGGCTGCGCATGGATCAGCGCGGCGGAACGCTCTACGGGTTCGACCGCTTCGAGCTCGACGCGCGCGCGTTCTTCTCCACACGGTCTCGCCGGCACACGCTGGCGTTCCGGTTTGTCGGGAACCGAGACCAGCCAGAGGCGGGAAAGGTCGTCCCCTTCTACTACCAGAGGACGCTCGGGGGGAACCACACGCTCCGCAGCTATCCGATCTTCCGCTTCCGGGGGACACGGCTCCTGGCCGTCTCGGCCGAGTACCGCCTCGGCCTTCTGAAGTTCCTGGAGCTGGCCGTCTTCTACGACGGGGGCGAGATCTACGGGGGTATCGACGCCCTCGGCTCCCAGGGCTTCCAGGACAGCCTCGGGGTCAGCGCGCGCTGGGTGTCGAAGAAGGACGTGTTCCTCCGCGCGTTCGCCGCCTACGGGGGCGAGGGCTGGCGGTTCTCCGGGAGCGGCTCCTTTCCCTTCTGAGTCTGGAGCCGGCGGTGGCCGGTTTCCGGAGCAAAGGACAAGCGTGTCACTCTGAGTGCAGCTTCGCGGGTCGTCGCACGAAGAGTCTCTTCGTCAGCCCAACGGAGAGATCCTTCGTCGCCAGTCCGAGTGGAGCTCCTCAGGATGACGGCTGTGCCGGCCTGTCGTCGCCCGCCGTCTCGGCTTTGAGCCGCTCGGCCGCGGCCGCGGCGCTGTCGAGCATGATCGCGACCTGCTTCAGGTCCCGGCTGTTCTCCATTCCGATCTTCAGAATCATCGTCAACGGAACGGAGAGGAACATGCCGACGGGGCCCCAGAGCCACCCCCAGAACACCAGCGAGAGGAAGATCACCAGCGTCGACATGCCGAGGGTGCGACCCATCAGCTGCGGCTCGACGAGGTTCCCGAGAACAACGTTCACGACGACGAAGCCGGCGGCCACGAGAATCGCCTTGGCCAACCCGAGCTGAACGAGCGCCAGCAGCACCGCCGGGGCCGCGGCGATGATCGAGCCGATGTTGGGGATGAAGTTCAGGAGGAAGGCGAGGAATCCCCACGTCAGGGCGAAGTCGAGGCCAAGAACCGCTACCCACGTCCCGATGAGCAGGCCGGTCACGGCGCTGATCGCGGTCTTCAGCCCCAGGTACTTCTGGATCTCTTGCGCGGCCTTCGAGAAGCGGTGGAGATCGGCGTCCGGGCTCCCCAGCGCGGCCCGCACCTTGACGGGAAGGCCGGCGGCCTCCAGGAGCATGAAGACGAGGATCAGCGTCACCACGAAGGTGCTCGAAACCGTCGACAGGACGGCGGTCAGTCCCCGGCCCAGGAAACCGATGAGCGAACCGGGCTGGAAGACATCGCTGGTGTCGATCTGTCCCACGTCGACACCCAGCCCTTCCAGCCATCCCTGGAGAGAGGTCCCGAGGGCATCGATCCGCTCCTGGTAGCGGGGTGCCGCCGCCATGAACCCGTTGATCGAGCCGCCGACCACCACGCCGAAGACCGTGAACACACCGAGCAGGACCAGGACCACGAGCAGCACCGCGGCCACGGTCGGGACGCGGTGCGCACGCAACCAGAAGACGGCGGGGCTGCAGAGGATGGCCAGCAGCAGGGCCAGGAGCACCGGGATGAGAATCGGCTGGGCCGCCTTGAGACCCGCGATCACGACGATCACGGAAGCGAGGGTGAGCAGGATTCGCGTCGCCGACATACCCTCTCGGCTCTCTTGCATGCCGCGAGCATAGTACATCCCGCCGATCCGGACGGGACGTCTCGAAGGGCGGCACCGGCAGGCCCGCTCCACGTGGCGGCGCGCATGCCCGTAGAATGGCGGGACGGGCTCGACACATCGGGTCTGGCCAATCTCCGCCGGGAGGGCAGTTCAATGACCGTCAAGAGCTTCGACGAACCGGGAGCGCTCGCCACCGAGCTGAACGCGACCATCGCGAAGGAGAACCCGCACGTTCTCGCGATGCTGTCCGACTTCGGGAAGAGAATCTTCTTCCCGAAGGGCATCCTGGCGCAGGCCGCCGAGGCCAAGCAGAAGGGCAAACGGTTCAACGTCACCATCGGCATCGCCAAGGAGGCGGGCAAGCCGATGTTCCTCCCGTCGGTGATGAAGCAGCTCCCGGGCCTCACCCCGGGCGAGGCACTCCCCTACGCCCCGGCCACGGGCCGGCCCGAGCTCCGGAAGGCGTGGCGCGAGGGTCTCCTCTCGAAGAACCCCTCGCTGAAGGACCAGAGCTTCTCTATGCCGATCGTCACCGCGGGGGTCACGCACGCCCTGTCGCTGGTGGCCGACCTCTTCGTCGACGCCGGCGACACGATCCTCCTCCCCGACAAGTACTGGGAGAACTACGATCTCCTCTTCGGCGTCCGCTTCGGGGCCCGGCTCCAGACCTTTCCGCTCTTCGCCGCCGGCGGGGGCATCGACGTCGAGGGCCTCCGCACCGCCCTGGCCGGGCGAAAGGGCCAGCCGAAGACCGTCGTGAGCTTCAACTTCCCCAACAACCCCACCGGCTACTCGATCCAGAAGAAGGAGGCGGACGCGGTGGTGGAGGCCCTGCTCGAGGCCGCCGACGCGGGGACGAGTCTCCTCGTTCTCTGCGACGACGCCTACTTCGGCCTCTTCTACGAGGACGACGTGCTGACCGAGTCGCTCTTCGCCCGCATCGCCGGCCGGCACGAGAGGATCCTGGCGGTCAAGGCCGACGGCCCGACCAAGGAGGAGTATGTCTGGGGGCTGCGCACCGGGATGCTGACCTTCGGGACGAAGGCCGACGGCAACGACCAGGCCCTCTACGGGGCCCTGGAGAAGAAGATCGCGGGCGCGATCCGCAGCGCGATCTCCAACTGCTCCAACCTCTCCCAGTCCGTCGTGGCAAAGGCCATGGCCGAGCCCACGTTCGAGGCCGAGAGCCGTCGCAAGCAGAAGATCCTCGAGGCCCGGGCCCGCAAGGTCAAGGAGGTCCTGGCCAGCGCGGACTTCTCCGACGTCTGGGAGGCGTACCCGTTCAACGCCGGCTACTTCATGTGCCTCAAGCTGAAGACGGATGCCGAGATCTACCGCACGCACCTGCTTGAGAAGCACGGCATCGGTGTCATCGCCGACGGCGCCCACGACATCCGGATCGCCTTCGCCGGGGTAGAAGAGAGCGAGGTGCCGGAGCTGTTCGAGACGCTCGCGAAGGCGGCCCGAGAGCTCTAGCCGAGCGCCTCGCGGGTCACAAGGCGGACGGGGGGTGCGCACCGCGGGCACCGGAAGAGGTTTCCGTTCGGGAGCCCGGAACACGATGCCGGACCGTTCGAGAACGCCGGGCGTGATCCGGGCGCCGGTTCGCTCACAGCGACGCATCCTGGACCATCTCCCATCCGTCCCCCCGGCGTCGGAGGACGACCAAGGTCAGCCCCTCGTCCGGCTCACGGTCGGAGTAGGTGAGTCGCCAGCGGGCGACGACGGAGACGCCATGGACCCGGCTGGGGGCGGCGTCGCCGAGCAGCGTGATCTCGACGCCCGATGCCGGCCGGGCCTCGATCACCTCTAGAGTCAACGTGCCCATCGCGGCGCGGTCGGGATAGCGCTGCCGATAGCGCTCGAGGATGGCCTCCCGGCCCCGGGTCAGCCCCGTCGACGACGCAAAGACAGCGTCCTCCGCATAGACGGAACAGAAGGCCTCCAGGTCGCCCGCGTTCCAGGCCTCCGCCTGCGCCTCCAGCACCCCCGCCGCCTCCGCGCCCGCTCGCACCTCACCCCGGTGCTGCCACAGCCGGTCCCACGCGCCGTAGCCGTTCGGGGCCACCACCGCCGGGGGATCGGCCAGGGTGGGCTCGCTCAGGACCTCGTCGGCCCGGGCGAAGCGATGACCCGTCCGCTCGAGCCACTCGAAGAGCCGACCCCACTCCACGGCACCGATGGCGTTGGCGTGGAGCAACAGGATCTGGGGCGTCGGGCGCCCGAGGAGATGGTCCCCGCGGCGCTCGTGGTGGCGGACCGAGAGACGCAGGGCCGCATGATAGTCCTCGGCCACGGCCGCGGCCGCGGCCGCGTCACCGGCCCTCCGCGCCTCGCTCCAGGGGGTGTTGTAGGACCAGTCCTGGTTGTCGAGCGTGACGGGCAGATTGCGCTGGCCGGTTTCCTCGAGGTACCGGCGCATCGCCGCCACCTTCTCCGGCGTGTCCCCTTCTCGCAGGAACGGGAAGCGGAAGAACCGCAGCCGACGGCCGTGTGCCCCGAGCAGCGTCTCCAGCTCGCGGCGAGCGCGATCCATGTCCTCACGGTAGGCCTCGAACGGCGTCGTGGTGTAGTTGGGGTGGCTGTACGAGTGGTTCCCGAGCTCGTGGCCGGCGCTCAGCCACCGCTCGAGGAGCGCTCGGTCGTCGTCGTCACGGACGTGGCGCCAGGTCACCAGCCCGACCGCCTGGATGCCGTGACGCTCGAGGTGGCCGAGGAGCCCTTCCGTGATCCGGCGTCGCCCCTCAGGGTCGTCGTGACCGCGTCCGCCGGCAATGGGCAAGTCGTCCACCGTCACGAGCAGGGGCCGCGGAGGCGGCGCCTCGGCGGCGCGGCCGACGGCGGCGACGACCATCAGCAACGCGAGCACGAGCGACGGTCGAGATGTCACGTCACCTCCTCTGCCCGAGCATCGTAGACCGCCGGACGCCCGACGGGAAGGGACGGGCGTGTCGGCCGTGAGGGCGGGGCAGATCTGTGCGGGGGGCGTCGGGCAACCGGCGTCTCTACGGCGATCCACCGGGCCGCAGGTGGACCCGCCAGAGACCGAGCAGGCGGCCGATGGCGACTCCCTCGTTGCGGAGAGGCCCCCCCTGCGCTCCTCTGATGAGCCCTTCCACGAGGAACTCGCTCCGGTCGGTGAGGGCGATGGCGTACACGCGGGCCACCTTGTTGCCTTCGGGGCCCTCGGTCACCATGACGACCCTCCGGGCGGCCTGATTGCTGGCGGTGTATTCCGGGAGATTCATCGGCGCGCCCACTCTGTAGCCGGGATACTGGTCTCTCAAGGTCCGGTCGAGGGCGGCGCCGAATTCCTCGAGTGAACGGTGGCTGCGGTCGCGAACGGTCACCTTGATCGTGGTCGTGCCGTTGGCGTCATCGGCATCCACTGTCCCCTTTCGCCGTTCCACCCTCCAGCCCGGTGGTACATGGACCGTGTACCGGCCCTGGAGGTCGACGATGGGATAGGTGGTCTCCCTCATCCACATTCGATGAGCACCCACGTAGAAGCTATCGACAATCTTCTTCACGACCGGCTGCAGAGCAGGGAAGCGGTCGAGACGGCAGCCGGTGCGCAGGAGGTACTGATGCGTGTCGGTGAAGATCACTATGTAGAAGACCTTGTTCCAGGCCCCGTCGTTCTCCTCGGCCTGAAGAGTCTTCCCCTCGTGGCCGTCCTGGGTGATGGGCTTGCGCGAGATCTCCCTGAAGGCCTTCATCTCCCGCTTCGGCAGCTCCATCAGGGTATCGAGCAGGCTGTCGAGAGAGTCGGACTGCTTCTCCGCCACGGTCACGTAGATGAAGAGGGAGTCCTCCCCCGGGGCGCTGCCGAGGACAGAGTTCTCGTCGAGGGGAGTGAGCGTCCAGGAGTCAGGCAACGTGAGGGCGTAGAGACCGTCGGGCTGGATCACTCTCCCGTCCCAGCCAAGGGGCGACTGGAAGCCCTGGAGATCCGCTGCCTGCGCGTCGAGGTGCCCGATGAGAAGGACGAGGGCGCAGCACGCGGCCGCCGTCCTGGCTCCCGGCACGCCATCCAGCCGCCACGATTCTCGGATCGATCCCATCGCTTCATTCTGCGAACCTGGAAGGGGCTGTCAAGCCGATCTCGCGTCCTGCGGTGGACTGCTCTCCTTCCTCATCCGCTGGCCGTACGCCCCGGAGCCGGTGAAGGCCGTCCTCCCGCACCTCCCGGAAACGCGTGGAGACGACGTCCGCCCGGCCCCGATCCACGGGCAGTGGGTTCGACGAGTTTGATCGGTCTGTTGGCGCGGTTCCGTGGTTTCGGCGATACTCCTGGTCGCGATGCCGCTCGGAGCGAAGCCCCATCTTCCCGTTGCGTTTCCGGCTGATGCTCACGGCTGCAGGCGGGCGAGCGCTTCTGTCGCTCATCCCACACGACGATCCGCGAGCGGCGGCGCGGGATTCGTCCGCTGTTCGAGTCCGGTACCGCCTGGGCGGAGAACCCCATGTCTGAGTGCTCGAGCTGCGGCTCCCCGGTGAACGCGGGTGGTCGTTTCTGTCCCTCGTGCGGGAAGGCGATCACCGCGCCATCCGTCCCGACCGCGCCGTCCGAGCCTTCGCGCTCCTCTCGGCCCGGCCTTCGGAAGGCGCTCCTCGCGGGATGCGGCTGCCTGGTACTGCTGGTCGTCGGGGCGGTCCTTCTTTTCATCGCGGTCTTCCATCTCTCCGGTGACGCGACGGAGGCGGCGCGGAAGCACGTCGAGCTCATCGGCTCGGGCGATGTGGATCAGGCGTACGAGAGCGCGTCGGCGACCCTGCGCGAGATGATTTCCCTCGAGGGCTATCGCCAGGTCGTGGAGACCCGGCCCGTGCTCCGGCACGTCCGCGACGTGAGCTTCCCCGAGCGCAGCGTTGAGGCCGGGGTGGCGACGGTCACGGCTCGGTTGGAGGATGATTCGGGTCGGTCGTTCGACGTGCCGATGAGGCTGAGGAAAGAGGGGGACGAGTGGCGTCTCCTCGCCATCGACTGGAGCAGCGTCCCGGTCGAGCCCGGGGAGCCTCGGCCCGTCGCGCCCCCAACCCCTCGGGCGCGGCCGGCTGACCCCCGGCCGCTTGTCCCCCCGACCACCCGCACGGTACCTTCGAGGCCGTCAGTGGGGGCGGTGGCGATCGGGTCGGGCCGGGACGGCGACGGTCGTCTCATCCGGCCCGGGCAGCCCGTGTCGAGAGCTGCCCCGCAGCTGAGCGCGAACATCGAGCTCGTGGATCACCCCAAGGGGGGCCGCGTCCGTATCTGGGTGGAGCGGGCGGAGACGGGGGACCGGACGGAGCCCGTCGAGGCGTCGGTCGAGGGCGAGGGATCGGGCAACCTGACGTTCAACCTGGACCTCGGCGGCGAGGGACTTCCGCCGGGCGAGTACCGCCTGGTCGTGCTCCTCGGGGAGGACGGAAGGTTCGAAACCCCCTTCCGCGCGCAGTGAGCGCCCCGTCTGCTTGGCCCGCAGTGCGGAGCGCCGGCGGGGTCGGGCGACCGGTTCTGCCGGAGCTGCGCGAGGGCCACCGCCGAGGCCGGTCCTGCGAGAGTCTCGGCTTCTGTGCCGTAGGCGGCGGATGCGCGGTCTACTGAGGGTCCGCTGCCGTGGTCGCTCACCACGTGCCGCCCCGCGTGACGTGCAGATGTGAAGGGAGAACGATGAACCTGCTCGACCTGCTGAGGAAGCTCGGGATCCTGCGCTTCGGCGGCACTGCCGCCACGTACAAGAGCGGCGCCGACCGACCAACCGAGCTGATGATGGACGACGTGTACGACGCGAAGAAGGACCTGGTGGGAAGCGAGAGAAAACCAGGGGACGACACGCCCGGGAAGTCCTGACGCGGCGACGTCGTCAGTCCACCGTGGCCTCGCAAGGTTCTCGCCCTGGAGACGGCGCGACGCGCCGGACAGCATGGGTACCAGCAAGACGGCGATGACGAGGTGTCGGCTCTCGATGCGCCGCGCTCATCGTTGCCGCGTGCGCACACTCTCGGGCAGGCACGTTCCGGTTCCGCCAGCCTGACGCAGACGCGGGACGAGCACTCATTCCCCCCGGGTGTGACAGAAGTATGACGCGGCTCGGTCAGCCTCGAGTGCTAGGCTGCGGCCGGGGGCAACCCATGAGCACCCAAGGATCTTCATCTCGAGTCCCGACCGATGCCTCGGAGGGATCCGCCGTCCACCCGCTGGGCTCGAAAGCGAAGGTGCTCCTCACGAGCGTCTTCGGACCCTACTCGCGGGACGACGAGTACGGGAGCCGCGCCATCAACCCGATGGAGCTGTACCAGAACCAGGTCACCCGCGAGCAGGGGCCGTTCTCGCTGCGGATGTTCCATCGCTCGTGGGGCCTGATGCTGATCCAGCACAACATCACGCGCGCCCTCGACGCTGCTGGACTTCCCGACCCGCGAGCGCTTCGTGCGCGAGCTCACGAGTCACCGGTACGACGTCGTCGGCATCTCCTCGATCATCGTGAACGTGGGCAAGGTCCGCGAGATGTGCCGGCTGGTGCGCGAGCACTCGCCGGGCTCCCGGATCGTGGTCGGCGGCCACGTGGCGGCCATCTCCGGGATCGAGACGATGGTCGACGCCGACTTCGTCGTGAAGGGCGACGGCGTGCGCTGGTTTCGCGAGTTCCTGGGGGAGCCGACGGACCGGCGCCGTCAGCCACCCGCTGATTCCGTCCTCCTTCTCCTTCCGGGTGATGGGCCTGCCCGCGCCCCGCGGCGGCGGCGACGCCTCGGCGACGATCATCCCGTCCGTGGGCTGCCCCATGGGCTGCAACTTCTGCACGACGTCCGCCTTCTTCGGCGGCAAGGGCAAGGTCGTCAACTTCTTCGAGACCGGGGCCGAGCTGTTCGAGATCATGTGCCGCGTCGGAGGCCAAGCCTCGGCGTCACGTCCTTCTTCGTCATGGACGAGAACTTCCTGCTCTACAGGAAGCGGGCGCTCGAGCTGCTCGAGCTGATGAAGGCTAACGGCAAGTCCTGGGCCTTCTACGTCTTCTCCTCGGCGAACGCGCTGGCGAAGTACGAGATGCGGGAGCTCGTGGAGCTGGGCGTCAACTGGGTGTGGCTCGGCCTCGAGTCGTCCGGCAGCCGCTACGGGAAGCTCCAGCGGCACCGACACCCGGGCGCTGACCCGCGAGCTTCAGGAGCACGGCATCCACGTGCTCGGGTCCACGATCATCGGCCTGGAGCACCACACGCCCGAGAACATCGAGGACGAGATCGGGGACGCCGTCGCGCACGACGTGGACTGTCACCAGTTCATGCTCTACACCCCGGTGCCCGGCACGCCGCTCCACCAGGAGATGGCCGAGCAGGGGCGGCTCCTGGCCGACGTGGACCTGGCCGACACCCACGGCCAGTACAAGCTCAACTTCCGTCACGCGGCCCTGTCCCGCGACGCCTCCAAGGAGCTCCTGGACGGGGCGTTCCGTCGCGACTACGAGAGCAACGGACCCAGCCTGTTTCGCATGGCGCGGACGATGCTGCAGGGCTGGCGGCGGTATCGGAACGACCCCGACCCGCGCGTGCGGGCCCGACGTGGCCAGAACCGCGGGCCAGCTTCGCACCGGCTACGGGGCCGCCGCTCTGGGCCATGGAGAGGTACCTGCGTCACGCCAACCGGGAGGTGAGCGAGCGGATCCGCACCCTGCGGCTCGAGGTCCGCCGTGAGCTGGGTGGCCTGTCGTGGCTCGCCCAGAACCTGCTGGGACCGCTCCTGCTGTGGAGCTCCCGGCGCGAGGCGCGCCGGCATCCCCGGGGCCGGCCGCTCGAGCCCCGGACCTTCGTCGAGCGGCGAAACTGGCCGGAGCCCGCGGCCTAGTACACCATCAGCGCCCTTGTGACGCCGCCGGCCCCTCTTCGCGACATCCGCGAACTGCTCGAGCGCGGCATCATCGTGAAGAACCCCGGCGGCGGGCGCAGCACAAGCTACCGCCTTGCCGACCCTGACGAGGTGTCGGTGTGAGCCACTGGCCTCGCTGGTGCCGCAACGCGTCGATGGGATGGGGGCGGCCGTGCAGCCGCCCCGGGGCCTGGTGTCCGGCGCGGGCGGCACGCGCAGCCGCAGGACCGAAGCCCCTCACGAGGCTTCCAGGGACCGGTGCGGCCGTGCGACTGGTTGGCGGCCCACTATTGTAGCCGCTCAGATCTCCGTTCGCAGCCGCTCCCAGAGGCGCTGGCTCTCCAGCGGAAGCCGATCCACGAGTTTGTCGACTTCGGCCATGATGGTCGCCCACTGCTCGTGCGTCTCGGCCAGTGCGGTGATGTCCCAGGCGTCTTTGGGGCCACCTGCGTGAAGCTTGAGGAGGACGAGGCCGGCAGGGTGCACCACCGGGATCTCGACCTCACCAACGGAGAGCAAGTGGCTGGACGCCAGTATCTCTTCTTGCCACTTGTAACGGCCAACGACCACGTCGACGACGTCACTTCCCTCGCCCACCAGTCGAACGGTGCCGGCCAGGGGGTCGTCGGAATCGCCCCTCAGGATGCGAACGGAGATGTCCCGGACATCGAAGCCGGCCCAGAGGCCCGCGTGCAGGGCCCTCGTGTCGACCGTCAAGAGGTCGACGTCAACGGTGGCCCGGCTCACGCCGTGAACCGCCATCGCTCCAGCGCCGATGAGAGCGTGGACGATTCCCGCTTCCCGCAGGACCGACACCACCTCGGCCAGGAGGCTCACTCCAGGATCCCCTGCATGACCCGGGAAGCCCTGCGCCCGGCCTGTCCGGCCCGCTCGAGCCGGCGCCGGGCCTCGTCCCCGTCCAGCCTGTGGGCATGGGCGTAGGCCTGGACCGCCGCGCGCCCCAGCGTGAGCGCTTCAGAGAGCCGCTCGGCCGGGGTCATCTTCCGCGCACGCTGGATGGTCTCCTGGCGCAGTCGCTGGGCTACGGTCGCCATGGCTGAAGTATAGACCTCTCGCGGAACGAGGACCGCCCGCAAGTCGTTGAAGGGATGGCGCGCCCCAGAGGATTCGAACCTCTGACCTACAGATTCGTAGTCTGTCGCTCTATCCAGCTGAGCTAGGGGCGCACTGTAGAGTCAAGAATCGTAGCGCATCGCTGGGGGGCCGGCAAGCAGGGAAGCGGGTGGCGGGTCATGGCCCCGCCGGGGCCGCGAGATCCTTCGTCGCCAGGCCGAGCAGAGCTCCTCGGGTGACCGGCTAGAAGATCGCGCTCCAGCCGACCTTGAGAGGACGATGATCGCCCAGGGAATGACGACCCCCCAGAGCGCCGAGCCCGTCGTCTTCTGCAGGCCACACCGAAGCCCGACGCGAGGAGGAACATCGTCCAGAGCGAGAAGAGGTCGAGGCTGCGTCAGGAGCGCCCAGAGCGGCTTGGCCGTGTCGGCCTTGTCGATGCAGGAGGCCCAGGTTGGCCTGGAGGACCTCCTGGGGATTGATGTTCCAGTCGTCCTTCAGCTGGCCATCACGCACGAGGGTCAGCGGTGTCGTGACGAGGCCCACCGCGAAGAAGCTCCAGGAGGTGATCGCGAGCGCCTGCTTGAAGCTCACCTCGCCCGGCGTAGAAGAATCGGAAGACGAACAGGAGGATTCCGGCGACGACGAGCAGGATGATCACGTGTGCCGACGGACGGCGCATGACCCAGGCGAACGATCGGCATGAACTTCGCCTGCTGCTCGATGCTGCCCTCGCGCTGCTCGGCGGGGATCTTGTCCGACTGACCGGTCTCCTGGATCTGGATCTTCATGAACTCCGCGGGCTCCATGCTGCTGCATCCAGATCCCGGTGAACGCCGAGGCACGAGGACGGCGTAGCCGACGAGCGGCAGGACCCACGTGCGGGCTGCGCACGATCCGGCCGAAGGCCTCGCGGGGCGCGAAGTAGACGTCGATCAGGTTCTGGAAGAAGCCCCCCGGACGCCTCGGGAGTCGACCGGGCTCCGGGGAGGGGCGGGATGGCTTCACTCATGGTTGACCTCCGGGGAATGGGCGGATGCTACAACGAGCCGTCCTTCCCGGGGCTTTTCTGGGCCTCCGCGGGCGAGGACTCTCGATGGAACGGGGCCTTCGTGCCGGCCGGGTCGCTCTGCGGAACGACAGGTCTCTCGGGCGGCTCTCGACCGGGCGCCCTGGATCGACGGCTACTCGTACCGCAGCGCTTCGATCGGGTCGAGGCGGGCGGCCTTGGCCGCGGGCCACAGGCCGAAGGTGAGGCCCACCGCCATCGAGGTGGCGAAGGCGATGATCACCCAGGTCGGCTGGATGACCGCGGGGAACGGCGAGAAGGTGTTGATCAGGAAGGCCAGACGGCGCCGATCAGGATCCCGATGATCCCGCCCGCGCCGGTGAGGGTCATGGCCTCGGTCAGGAACTGCCAGAGGATGTCGCGCTTCGTGGCGCCGAGCGCCTTGCGCACGCCGATCTCGCGCGTCCTCTCGGTGACCGAGACCAGCATGATGTTCATGACGCCCACGCCGCCGACCAGGAGGCCGATCGACGAGATCGCGATCATCACCATGTAGATGCCGCCCGTGATCTGGTTGTAGAGGTCGGAGAGCGTGTCCTGGCTGAAGATCGCGAAGTTGTCCTTCTGGAGGTACTTCAGCTTGCGGTAGCGGCGCATCGCCTCCCGGGTCTGGTCGATGGCGGCCTCCATGTGGCCGGGGGAGATGGGCTTCACGTCCGCCATCATGAAGTTGAAGCGGCGGTCCTGCTTCTGGATCGAGTTCACCGGCACGAGCACGATGTTGTCCATGCTGCGAAGAGGAACTTGCCCTTCTTCGAGGACTCCGATCACGGTGAACGGCCGGCCGTCGAGGGTGATGACCTTGTCCACCGGCTCGACGAAGGGGAAGAGCGCGTCGGCGATGTCCACCCCGAGCACCGCCACGTGCCCGGAGCGCTCGACGTCGGCGTTCGAGAGGAAGCGGCCCTTCTCGACGTAGCTGTCGTGGACATCCTCGTAGGCGGCGGTGGTGCCCATCACCTGCGCCTCGCGGGCCCGCTCGGTGGCGTACTTCACGTTCTCGATGGGGATGAACTGGAGCGGGGCGATCCCCTTGACCGCGGGCTTCGCCGCGATCATGTCGACCTCGTCCATGGTGAGGCCCTTGCGGCGCCGCCACTCGTCGTCGTCGAGGTTCTCCCCGGGCGCCTGCGGCCGGATGAAGATGGTCGACGAGCCGATGCTCGCGATCTGCTTCGACATCGAGGCGTTCAGCCCGGCCACGATCGCGCTCATCCCGGTGACGGTCATGATCCCCATCACCACGCCGAGGATGGTCAGGAACGCGCGCATCTTGTAGGCGCGGATGCCCTGGAAGCCGATGGAGACGGCCTCGCCCACCCCCATGAGGAGGGGGTGTCGCTCGATGAACCGGGAGAGCGAAGCGGAGCATCACTCGTTCCTCAGGGCTTCCACGGGGTCGAGGGTGGCGGCGTTGTTCGCGGGGTAGATCCCGGCGACGAGACCCACGATCGAGGAGACCCCGATCGCCATCGCGACCGCCCACGGGCGCACCGGGGCCGAGAAGGCCGGCGATCATGTTGCCGAGGATGCTCGCCAGGCCGTCGGCGATCGCGGTCGCGCCGAGGACCCCCAGGAGCCCGCCAAAGCCGGAGCAGCATGCGCGCGCCGCTTCGGGGGGCTCTGAATGATGGCTGACGTAGGCCACGTCGCAACGCGGGCCGTCGTCCGAGCCGGTATCGTCGCTTTGGTTCTCTGCAAACTTGTCCAGGCTGATCGCCATTTTGCATGGCATGAACCTTTCGGCCGGGTAACCGGACTGCAGCACACCCTTGGTCCGCCCGAAACCGATCGTGTAATCCAACGGCCCCAACTGACTGCCGGTATCGGCCTCGAAAAGGAGCGGCAGTTCATCCTGGATCCAGCAGACGTAAGGCACTTTGGCCTGGTAGCGGTCCGGGAACTCGTGCCGGTGATGATCGACGACGAAGACCAGGTCCGGTTTGAACTCGGCGAATGCCTTCATGCAATGTCTCATGTGCCAGCAATCCATGATCGTGCTCTTCGATCAGCAGTTTCGTCGCCATGCCGGCTCGCTCGAAGGCGGCCAGCATGTTGCGCGTCGAGTGCTGCAGAAACGTCGTATACCGACAGGTCACGCCCAAGACGCGCAGTGAATTGTGGCTGTCGGCAGTCTCGTAGCGCTTGGCCCATGAGGCCGCATCACGTCCCTGATAGATGCTCGGCCGTTTCGAGCTGCTCGGCATAGGACGCGTCGCGCTGTGCACGACCTCCGGCACACCTGCTCGGCCGGGCTGGCAGCCTGCGCCGGGCCAGGCGGGCAGCGTCACGACCTGCTGCTGCGGAGGCGGCGTCAGGCCGGTGCGCCTGCCGCATGAGTTCCTTCCACTGCGACCAGGCTTTGGGCCCCGCGAAGAGATAGACGCGATCGTCGGTCAGTACGGCCGACCAGTCGTGCAGTCGTAATACCAGCGCCAGTGCGCAGGTTCGTCTCGACGATGTAGAGGGCGGCGCTGTACGTGAGGAACGTCTGTTCGGTAGCGGCATGGAGTTTCGGTACGAGCCAGCCCAGCCCGACGCCCTCCACCAGAAACGGTGCGGGCATATTGCCCTGCCACGCTTCGGTGTTGCCCAGGATCTCGATCTGACCGGCGAAGTCTAAAGCGGCGGGTACCCAGATGTGCCGGCCGTCGGACCGCACAGCCCGCACCTGGAAGTTCCCGTCGCGGGCCCGGTACGCGGTGAGCTCGCCGCCGCCTGCTCGCCAGGCATCTGCGACCGTCTCTGCCATGCGCCTCGCCCTGGGGACTGCGGGCCCGCAGCGCTTCGAGATTCATAGCAAACCGATCGTCGCTTTCCTTCCGGTCGATCAGATCGGCCTGCATCTGAGCCAATTGCTTCGCCGCGTCATGCAGCTCCTGGGCGTTCGGACTTTCTGCCGGGCATGCTTCGGCCAGCTCGGCGGCGACGCTGAACAAACCCTTGTCCATGAAGACGAACCGCCTGCGCCCGGAGCTGATCGTCACCCGGTACGGCAGCCAGGTAATCCTCCACCACCGACAAAAACGGATACGGATCAGACGCGTTCAGCATCGTCTGAACGTTCTGGCGGAGTTGCTGTACGGGCGAAGAAACGGTTGTCATATCAAGAGACTCTAAAGCATGCGGCTCGTTAAAGACCCTGACATCGCAGGCAGCGGCGATTCATTTCCACAACTTGCCGGGCTCGGTAGGTCGCGTGATTGTAGGCGTTCCACATCGTTGACAAAATCGGCGATCGTCCTGTCGAACCGCGTGTTGGCCTGCATTCGCCGAAGGTCGGTCGGCTCGCGAGCCGCTCGCGTCATGGCCTCGGCCCACGCGGGCGCATCGCCCGGCGGAATTAATCGCCCGGTGCGTTCCGGCGCGATCAGATGCCGAATCCCTGCCTGATCGGCCGCGAGAATCGCCGTGCCGTTGGCCAGCGATTCCAGTACGACCAAAGGTGAGTTCTCGTGGCACAACGAGGGGACCAAGATGGGCATCTATGCGGGCGTGCTCCGTCAACCACGACGGTCCGAAGATGGACGCCTGATACCGAAGATACCGCCGGGCCCTTGGTGCGCTCCGCTCGATTGTGTCGCGCATTCGATCGCCGCCGAACATGCGGATCTCGAGCGGCAAACCGTCCGGCAGCAAATGCGCCGCCTCGATGATCACGTGACCACCTTTCACGTGCTCGTTGCCGCCAAGGTATGCCAGCCGCACTGTGTCCGACGCCGTCTTGCCCGGACGCACCATCATGTCCGGCGCCAGGCCGTAGCGTATCTGCGAAACACTCTCGGCGCGCGCGCCGAACGCCTGAAGCTTCTCGGCTATGATCGGTGACGGCGCGATGATCGCATCCAGTGACCGAAGGATCGAGCGGCAGCCGGCCTGAAGTCGACCACCGATTGGATCTGATCGAGCCGGACGAACCTCGGCCACAACTTCCGCGTGATCGCTCGCGGCAGGATCGGTCCCGCCCATCGGGTGAAGCCCTGGATCGTCCTGCGCAGAAGCCCCGAACGCCCTCGACGTCGGCCTGGGCAGGGTGATCGGCGCGCGACAACAGGCAGAAATTGAAACACAACAGGCCGAAATCTAAAGCCGTCAGGATGACCGGGACTTCTGAGTCCACCGCCGCCTGCACCGCGCCCAGCATGCCCTGGAAGTTGTGCACGTGCACCACATCGGGTTTCAATGTCTGCAGTGCTGCCCAGGCGGCATCCGCGACGTCGGTATGGATATGGTGCGAGAACCGGATCTGCTTGTCACTTACGATGGGGTGAAGCATCAGTTGTCCGGCGTCCACATAGGACTGCAGTGGGCCCAACGTTCTTTCTCGCTGCCCGCAGAGCACCGCGATACGTCGGCCCCGGCTCAGCCATTCGCGTGCCACGTTGACCGAGTACACAACGCCCCCGCTGGGCAGCGCCGTATCGAAGAAAGGCGAAATCAGCAAAGTCCGTGGGCCTGCTCGACCATCCGTGCTCCCAACGATGTATCGGCCAACGACCCAAAATATGCCCCATCAAAAGCAGCAAGGGCCAGGCTTAGAGGGCTTGGTTGATGGATGGCCGGTCGAAACCGATCTGTTCGGTGGGCTAGCCGGTCAGTGTGCATTGAATGTGATGAATGACGTAGAATGGCATGAGTCCTTTTTCGAGGCCATAGAATGCTCATCATTGACGGCTCATTTGGTGAAGGCGGCGGGCAGATTCGCGGTCGTCGCTCGCGTTGTCAATGGTGACGGGGAGGCCCGTGCGGATCGAGAAGATTCGGGCAGGACGCAAGAAGCCCGGACTGATGCGGCAACACCTGACCGCGGTTCAGGCGGCGGCGGAGATCTGCTCGCCGGGCTCGATAGGTCCGCTTTCGGGTTCGACCAAGGTGACATTTGATCCCGGCACGATTCGGCCGGGCGAGTATGCGTTCGCAGTCGGCACAGCCGGCAGTACGACACTGGTCTGCAGACGATTCTGCCGGCGGTATGACGGCGTCGGGGCCGTCGAGGCTGGTTTTTGAGGGCGGGACGCACAATCCGTTCGCGCCCTTCGACTTTCTCGCCCGGGCATTCATTCCGCTGATTAATCGAATGGGGCCTGCGCGCGCTGTGCACTTCAGCGCCGGGGTTTTACCGCAGGTGGTGGCAAGTTCTCGATGGTGTTCACCCCCGGTAGAAACGCTCCAGCGCTTCGACCTGACCGAGCGGGGGGAGATCGATCGCAGGGTGCGCGGGCCATCGTGGCATCTTTACCCCGTCATATCGCCGAGCGCGAGTTGCGCCTATCTGCAACGCAAACGAGCTGGGACGAGGCTCTTTCATCGTCGAGGAAATGACCAACGCGCACGGCCCGGGCAACGTCGTCACCATTGAGGTCGAGTCGGAGCACGTCACGAGGTGTTCACCGGCTTCGGTAAAGGGGGCCGACCAGCCGAGGCCGTCGCGACGCAAGCGCGGTGCGCTGCAGCCCTACCAACGCTGGCTCGAGGCCGATGTCCCGGTGGGGGTGTATCTGGCGGATCAGTTGCTGTTGCCGCTGGCCATCGCGGGCGGGGGCAGATTCATGACATTGTCGCTGTGTGCGACTCGACGACGCACATCGATCTCGTGCGCCAGTTTCTGGAGATCGATGTGGCCGTCAAGAACCTCGACGGCGACCGCTGCCTGGTCCGGATCGGCTGATTCGGATATTTCACCACAGAGACACAGAGAAAAGCGAAGAATAATTGAGGAGAATCGTTTATATATGTACATAAGAACCAAGGCATGAGGAACAGACCGTTGGAACAGGTAGATCATCAGCTTCGATCGGTGAAGAATCTTCGCAAAACAGAGGTTCTGCTTATCGCGGTCGTATTGGTTTTGCGCATCACGCCGTTCCTTATTGGCTCATGTGGTCTATCCTGCCAGGGCATGCAATCTATAACAGCCTCGGTACAGCTGGTTACATCAATATGCCTGACGCTCTCTATCCGCGATTGTGCCGCTCATGTTATGCCTCGCCACAGCATCAAGATCTGGCCTTGTAATTGGCACTTGGCGACCTCGGGTCTGGAGAATTGTTGCTGTTTGTGCGCGGCCCGCCGTCCTTGTCGCAATAGTGTACCCGTTTACATCCCAGCTATTTACTGGCGACCGGATCGGCTGCTGGCTGATTTCTCCTGCAGCTCAAGACCTTCTGTTCAGCGGGTATTTGTACGGGCTTCTCAACGCCACGTTCCCAGGTCAATTATGCAACCGTTTCCCAATTGACAAGGCTGTATTGATAACCGCCGCTTTGTTCAGTCTATGGCACACCCCCAACTTCATTGGCATAGGTACTGCGTTCGTATGCTTTCAACTGATGTATACGTTTCTGTTCTGTGGTTGGATATTGATAGCCAGGCAATGGACGGGTAGTATCATTCCTGTTGTGTTGGCGCATATGGCCGCCAATTTCGTGAGCTGGCAGGGATGGTGACGGACCGCTGGAGCGCCTGGACAGACGCGTGCAAACGGCAGTGGCATGGGACATTATACTTTTCGGGGCTTTGTGTTTAACAGAAGGCAGCGAAGGAAGTCAAGAAGACCGCTGCTCACGCCTTCCGGCGTGTTTCGCTTTTCTTCGCTTGCTTCTGTTCAAGGGTAGGCCTGGACCATGGGGGAGTCATAAAGGATGGGAGTCGTTCTTGGCATAGAGTGCATCCTTGACACATCATCCATGTTTAGAAAAGACTCTGCAGAGACGCAAAGACGCAGAGACATAAAGAAAACCGACCTGTCTTATCCTCTGCGCCTCTGCGCCTCCGCGTGAGATCTTATTGACCTGTTTCGAAAGTCAGGATCCAGCTCTGGGTTTTGCAGAGAACTGCGGTGACGCATCATTCAGGTCTCCGCGGAACACGTGACATGTTCTTCACTAGATGGATGCCCGGGCGGTTGTTCCGTGCGTAACTCAAAATCAAAAAAACCCGCGCCATGATGCGAAAAACCCAAAAAAGACCAAACAAAGCCATTTTGAAGTGAAAACTGATCGCCAGTCAACAAGTGTGATAACCCGCGTCTCCCAACCCCCATACAAACGTGAGTGCTGACTTGGGGAACACGAACAAAACGAACCGCCAAGATGCCAAGAACGCCAAGAACTGCCTGCCGTTCTGTCCAGTTCACCTTGTGATCTTGGCGTCTTGGCGGTTACGTTTTAATCTTTTAGAACTGGTTCGGATCGTTCGGGAATTGGTCGCACGCGTCGCCGACGTCGTCGCCGTCGCCGTCGGTCTGGGTGGGGTTGTCGTCGTCGGGCAGTTGCTCCTACGCCGCCACAGATGCCGTCGCCGTCACTGTCGTTGTAAGGATCGTTCGCGCAGATGTCGCACGCGTTGCCCGCGCCGTCGCTGTCGCTGTCAGTCTGTGAGGGGTTAATGAACGGCAGGACAGTTGTCGCAGGCGTCCCCCACTCGTCACCGTCGGTGTTTGCCTGGTCGGTGTTGGCCGTATTGACACAGTTGTCACACGCGTCGCCTGCGTCGTCGTTGTCGCCGTCCGCCTGTTCGGGATTGGCATTATCGGGGCAGTTATCCACGTCGCCGCAGACGCTGTCGTCGTCAATGTCGTTGTTGGGATCGTCGGGGCAGGCGTCGTTGCAGTCAAAGCTGCCGTCGCCGTCGCTGTCGGTATCGGCTTCGCCGCAGCCACACACGCCAGGCGCCGTCTTGTCCGGATCATTCGGGCACTCGTCGTTGCAGTCGGCCGTGCCGTCGGTGTCCGTGTCGGTATCGGCCGTGCCGCACCCGCACACGCCCGGCGCTGTCTTTTCGGGATCGTTCGGGCACAGGTCAGTGCAGTCGGCACGCCGTCGCCGTCCGCGTCGGTATCCGGCACACCGCAGCCGCAGGCGCCCGGGTCGGTCTTGGCCGGGTCGTCGGGACATCCGTCGTTGCAGTCCAGCGCGTCCCCGTCGGTGTCGATATCAGGCGCGCCGCACCCGCACACGCCAGGCTCGACCTTGCCGGATCGACTGGGCATTCGTCGTTGCAGTCCGGCGTATCATCGTTGTCGGTGTCGGTGTCCGGCACGCCGCAGCCGCACAGGCCCGGGTAGGTCTTGTTAGGATCATCAGGGCACTCGTCGGTGCAGACGACGACTTGGTTCGGATTGGAATCGTGCGGGCAGTTGTCGCATACGTCGCCCACGCCGTCCTGTCGGTATCGTCCTGCCCGGTGTTACGGTTCACGGGGCAGTTGTCCGTTTCGTCGTCGATCCCGTCACCGTCGTCGTCGGAATCGCAGACGTCGCCCGCCCGTCGCCGTCCAGGTCAGCCTGGTCCGCGTTGGCCATCTGAGGGCAGTTGTCACATGCGGCCCCGATATCGTCCGCGTCCGGATCCGTCTGGTCGGGATTGGGGACATCCAGGCAGTTGTCCCAGGTGTCCGACGCTCTGTCACCGTCGGTATCGATCATGGTCGGGAGCCGGATCGGCGACACCGGTTCGCCCAGGTCGGTTCCCTCATCGCAGGGCAGGTTGATGAGCACGGCCAGATTGCCGCACACGGCACTCGGCGATCGCCAACCTGTCGCCCGTAGACCAAACACATCCAGCCCCCGCACCGCGACGCCTGCCCAGCAAAACCCTCGTTGCACCCGAGCGCTTAATCAGGCCGATACGGGCGTGTTGATACAGGCGACCTGCATCGCGGTCCGGACCCACATGCAGTCGGCCTGGGAACCGCTCGACTGAGCGATGCCACTGGTACCCGAGCCGCCGAGCAGATGGGTCGGCAAGGTTATACCCAGTTGCCCGGCCCCTGGCGCAGGTCGATCATGGTCCGAGCCGCTCGACCGTCCGGGGCGGCATAGGTCACGTCGGCTTGGCCGTCGGACGTGGTAGTTGTTCACGCGGAAGATGAAGCCCACCGGCCGCGGTAGTGCGTCGGTCGGCCCAGGTTGTCGACTTGCAGCTCTTCTTGCGTCCCGTCGGTGAGGCGGAAACGGTAGTTCGAGACGTACGTATCTCGCCACCGCCATCGCGTTGGATCCACATGTCGATGTCGGTCCCGTCGGCAAGGCTCAGCCGGGCCAGGTGCAAGTCGGCGTCGTCGGGATTGATGAGGATTCGCCCGGTCAATGCGTCCGGCACAGTTGCGGCGGAGCCGTGGCGGCGGTCGGGCTCGGATCATCAACCCGGGCACGGCCCCAACCGGCGCATCCCCGCAGCCCCCGGCGGCAGATAGAGACAACCATCCTATCAGGAGCCCGTACGGCCACCGCAAGCCCCGCGCCGCGGGACTCATCGAGTCGGCAGGTGTCCGTTTCCCGAGTCCTGTGGGCATGGGCTGTTGGTGAAAGGCGGTACGTGCTGGGTTTTGCATGGGTGCCATCTCGGGCAGGCAACGGCCGACTCCGGTCGGCTGACCATCCTATCCTATTATCGACCCCGAGAAGTCAGTGCCGATGCGCAAAGCATGCGCGATTGTTCTGTCGCCGGCGGGAGGTCATGGTCTTGTGCCCAACCGGGCACGAAGCCGATGCAAGCGTATTCATCCTTTTGCCTGCCGGTATGACGCTAACCCCAGGATGCTCTTGCCGAAAAGGTACAAACCGCTATATATAGGGTGGCAAGCCGGCCGAGATATCGGGCCGAGCACCCCTGCACATAGCGGTGTTTTGCCTATACAATAGGGTTGAGAATCCCGAGATCCCGCAGGCTGATAAGCCGCAGGACCATGAGGTCGGCGAGGGGCAGGGCCCTCTGCCGACGGTTCAGCATTGACAGGCGGAGGGCGCGGCCGCCTTGCAGTCACAACGGACAGGAGCGGGCCTTGGCCAATTTCCAAGAGTCATTGGGGTGTGGGCATTGCCATTTGCACGAGACCTGCCCGATGGCCGACGCGGATGAGGGCGGGCCTGGTGATGTGGGCTCGGACGGTGAGGGGCTCGGGTTCGTGATGTCGGCGATGGCGGTGTTTCTGCTGCCGTTGGCGACGGGCATTGGCGGGGGCTTTGTGGCCGGTCATTGGTTGGCGGAGCCGATGCTCGGCTCGCTGGGCTGGTGGCAGGCTGAGGGGATGGTCGGCGGGCTGGCGTTGGGTGTAATCCTGGCCAAGCTACTGCTCGCCTTGAGGCGTCGTGA
>CAVOYO010000024.1:0-300236 GCA_963700695.1 uncultured Acidobacteriota bacterium
AGAGCCGTCGGGGCCTCGGCATCGTAGAAGGGGCTTAGGATCTCCGCGAAGTCAGGCGCGCGCCCAACCCAGACGCTCCGCGCGATGCGCTTGAAGAGCGACGGCTCGCCGGGCCAGAGGGGCAGCAGGGCGGCACGCGGCTCCCGGGCCTTCTGGCGTCCCTTGGGCCAGCGCCGGGAGATCCCGCGGATCCTCTCGAGAAGCTGCTCGAGGCCCGCATACGGCCCCTCACCCGATGAGTGGCCACCTGGAGCCTGCTCGGCGACGCGCCCAACGAACTTGAGGGCATCGGAGAGCAGACGCTTGGGGATTTGCCCCTCTCTCAGTGAAGTCGAGAACGGCCACCTGCTCGAAGTTCCTGCGGTAGCCCGGCTCCGTCAGGTTGGCTGAGCCAACGACGACCCTGACGTGATGACGCCACGCAAGGATCGAGATCTTGGCGTGGAGGACGCCCCCGCCACGCACACGGACGGGCAGGAGGCCCCAGCGAAGGCTCCGCCGCGTCGGGACGTGGTCCTTGTCCACGAGCACCAGAGCGGTGATCTGTGCCAGGCGCTCCTCGCGCTCGACGAGGTATGCCCAGGAGTCCTCCCGCGGGTTGGTCTCCAACCCCACGAAGCGAGCCAGGCACTCCTCCTCGAACAGCTCAGGGTCGAGCGTGTAGGTCGTCGCCACGCACCCGATGGGCTCCCCGAAGCCGTCCTGCCGGTCCCACAGAGGAGAGAAGAGGCGTCGATGCCTGCTCCCCGAGGCGCCTACGGCTCACCGAAGCCTCCCGAGATCTCGCAGGAAGCTGCCAGCACGTGCGTGTGCGGTAGTCGTGGACGTACGCTGCCGTCGCCGTCGGGGGCGTCGGATAGGCGATAGCGTGGTCGGACGAAGACTCGGTCTCCTCGACCCCTCTCAACCCAGGGGCGCTTTCCGTCCGGGGGTTTCGCCCGCTGCGCCTCCTCGTGATGCTCGCACGAGGGTGGCGAAGAGCTGCTCTGGGCTGCGGACAGAGCTGTAGCGGCTCAGCAGGCCGGCGACCTGGTCATGCGCATCATCGCCCGTGAAGGAGCGCTCGAGCCGGCCGCAGATGCGTGGCAGGTCTTGGCTGAGCCTCTTCGCAAAGCTGCGGCTGGTGAAGTCGGTGGCTCGGACCTCAGGAGCGCCTCGGCCGCCCAGGCTGAGGAGAAGCTCAAACGCGTCGGTGAGCGCTCGGGATATCTCCTCGTAGGCCTGGATCATGGTGAGGCGACGTCGCATGGCGCGGCTGCATCGTGCCTTGAGAGACTGGAGGTACTCCGCCTCGTCGGCGCGTTCGACCCAACGTCCGTGCGCACGGAGCCGCTCAAGGAACTCCCGCCGAAGCTGAGTTGCCTCAGGATCATGAGGATTCTGCTCGAGCTCGATGTTCAGCAGGCGCTCGTAGAGCCACCTGCGCTCCCGGGAGCCTGCTGCTCCCGGTGCGAGGTGTCTGGCGAGGAGCTCCCACTTAACCCAGCCACCGGTCTCTCGCGGTGCGCCCCCGCTTGAGCCCGTCCTCCACCGCTCCCTCGAGGGCTCCCGCGAAGTGCCGCGCCTGCTCCCGGTCGAGACCGCCGTTGAATCCCTGAGCAGGCCTTGCTCGTCTGCCCAGACACGCGAGGAGCTCGAAGCCGCCGTCGTCGAGGGCGAAGGTCGTCGTCCACGATCCGCAGCCCCTTGGCGAGCCGCCTGTAGACCCCGGTGAAGCCGAAGACCCTCGGTGTCTTGAGATACGTCGCCGCGGAGATCGGGCGCCGCGACATGGAGTGCGTCCGGTGACCTTCTGGATCCCCGGAATGCGCCCGCCTTCGTCAGCGCCCGCCGCTGACCCTCTCCGCACAAAGGACTCGATCACGTACCACTCGTAGACAAGCCAGGCCGGCGTGACTCGGTCCGCGGCGACCTCGTCGCGGAGCCTCTGGCACACGACGGCCCCGGCCGCGATGGCCGTCAGAAAGCGTGGCCGCGCCATGCGAACGGTGATGAAGGGCAGAATCCGCTCGGCCAGCTGCTCGTAGGTCGCCTGCAGCGAAAAGGGGTCGATGCCCCCCTCCTCGCTGGCCACGGGGTCGAAGGCGCTCAGGAGAGGCGGACGAAGCTGCATCCCTCTAGCCCTCTAAGCGGATCCTGCGGTTCCTCGTTGACGACGCGCTCCTCTGGCCCCGTCGAGCACGTGGCGGCACTGGAGTGGAGCCATCTCGGTCGAAACCAGCACGCACCCCCAGGCTGCTGAGCGGCGGCGACACACCAAAGCAACGCAATCTTGCGGGCTCATCCTGGGCGGGGAAGTCTGTACTCGATGGTCAAACGAGCTCCCTTGCCCTTCGGGGGTTTCTCCACGATGTTGTCGCCGGCTGCCATCGCCGACGCCATCACCTGGCAGCACACTGGCATACGGTGGTTTCGCCCTGGATACCCCCCAACGCTGCGATGAAGGTCGCCTGACTTGACGCGGAGCGAGGTCTGACCAGACTGAGCCGCCTTGTGGAATTCTCCCTCCAATGCTGCGCGAAACACGCCAGCAGTGAGGTTTGGGCCTGCGGACACCTGACTTTTCATTTCGCCACCGGTTACTTTCTGGCGCCGCCCATTCCAGGGCGGCTTCAGCAGAACGAGAAGCTCGCCTTCCACTTCCTTTCGTCGCGCCGTCCTGTAAAACCACACCTCAACGCCCTCACCTGCCTTGAGGGAGGCCAGCACTAGCGAGTTGACCTTGCAGTTCGTGGACTGCCCATCATGGTGGCAGTTGCGCGCCGCGATAGAGCCGTATCCGTTAGGGCCGAACCGCCGGGCCAGATCCTCGCACTCACCGATGTACTTCAAGACGCCCGCAGCGGTCAGGGCATAGACTCCCGTCGCGGCTGGTGCGCCTGGTAGCTCGAACCGGCAGAATGGGCCAGAGGCGTAGTGATTTGGCCGCGCTCCTGCCTTCAACTCGCGCCGGTACTCCAGGATGCTACCGCCGCTATCCAGGCGAGGCACGATCTTCCCCACCGATTCAAACTGATGGGTCCCGAACCGCAGTGCACTCACCGGCAGAGTCCCCTGCCCACGCCGCTCACAGGCTAGTGCGGCGAGGCTCCAAGCTCACTGGATCGCGAACGCCTCGAACGCAACATAGGGTATCAAACCGACACAAGCTCGCCGGTGCGGCTTGGGGTTAGGGGGTGCCTCTACTGATACGCCGCGAGGCGAACAAGCATGGCTTCGTGAAGTTCAAGCATGGCTCTCGTATCGAGGGCACAGTACTTGAGTAGGTGCTCACGGTGTGCCGCATGCGTGTCGGGGGGATACTCGCCGACTCGCATCAGTGCAAACGTGCCGGCAGCATCGTCGCCGCTGCTCACCTCCAACCCATCGTAGGTGAGCTCTGGAACGACCACCGGAAGGACCTTCTTGATCGATGTCCGACCCACAAACCCCGGGTGTTGATAGCCATCTTTGAATACCCTCTCAAGGTCGAAGAGTCGAGCGACGAGGGCATCGAGAGGTTTGGCAAGATCCGGGAACAGCTCCCCGAGCGCCCTGATTCGAGTCTTCTCGTAGGAAGAGTAAGCGACGATCGAGCCTTTAGTCCCGAGATCGGCCAGCAACCGCTCGGCCAGCTCGCGCCTCCAATCCTCGGTAGGCGATGCGAGGTACTCGCGATGCTCGGGCTCGGCCCCGTGTTCCCGGCGGATGTGGACAGAGTACTGGAACGGGACGGCGTCGTAGGGAGGTCTGTCCGGGAACCACGGAAGGTAGGGACTCACCGCTTCGAAATCCAGGTAGTGCGCCGGCCAAGTGATGTCGTCGAGAACGTGGAGGGCCTTCGCATCAACGTGTTCGGTGCCCGAGCGAACGATGTCAGCGACGCGCTGCTGAGTGGCAGTGAGACTCGCAGTGCTCGGGAGCTGAGAAACGCGCTCGTACTCGCGAAGCTCAGCAAACTTCTTCTCACTGAGACGGGGAAGGAGAAACAGGGGATCGGATACATCTTTGCCGATACACTCGGCCTCGAAGTGACCGCAGTGCTTACAGGCGAGGCTGAGGCTCGGCTCGGGCCGTTCCTCCGCACTAATCGCATGAGCGATGTCCTGCGCGCTTTCGCTGAAGGCCGCTGCTCGACTCAGCGCTGCGTCGGATACGTCGACTTCCTCTAACATCGGGGCGTCACCGCCTAGGCGGTAGTCTCTATTGATGAGAACTAGTGCGGCGCCAGTGACGGGCACGCCGGCTTCCCGTGTGACGCACACGGTGTAGGCGAGATCATCGACGTAGTCCTCTCTCACACGACCATTCTTGGGTGAGAGGCCCGACTTGACTTCGAGCACGGTCCAGCCGCCGGGCGAGCGGCGTAAGGCGTCTGCGCGAGCAACGAGCCTGCCCCAGGCAAAGGACGCTTCGAAGAGTAGGTCGTCGGCACCCTCCTTCACCGCCTTTTCGGTCTTCGCGAGTGCGCTATCCAACGGAGTCCGCGGCAGCGACCGGCCACTTCCGACCGACGCCTGGTAGCGCCGCCCAACGTCGGCCCCCGCATAGAACCGCCACTTGAGCCCAGGTCCGTAGAGCTCTTCCGGTGTGTGCTGGGCGTACCAGCCCCCTGTCCTACACGCCTCGCCAACGAGGAAAGCGCGCTTTCCGACAAAATCAGACATTGTCTCTCCCCTGCGCCAGGTACCGGAGCAGCTCACCAGCCAACTGGGCGTCCGGCAAGGCTCGATGCCTCACGCTGGGGACGGGAAGCCCACATTCGCCCGCGACGTCCTCGAGCCGCTGCGACCTCGCCGCTCCTCCGCGCTCTGGGTCCTGCGGGCCCTTCCACTCCGCGTAGAGCTTCATGACGCAGTGGCCCTTTGGGCATGCAGCAGAGAGACCCCATCTCCAGAGGCTGTAGGTGATCACCGTTGTGTCGTAGTCGGCACCGAAGGCGATGAACGGCCGAGCCTGGAGGATCCTGTAGAGCGCGGGCCAGACATCTCGCATAGACGGTGCCGTGGCGACATCGCGGTCTGACAGTCCGTGAATCTCAGTGGCTTCGCTGGGGATCCGTCCCCGGGGTCTCACGAGCGTGTCCAGAAGTACCTTGCCGCTCTGGACGTCTACCACGGCGATTTCAACCGCTTCCGCCCGTTTGGGCACCGGTCCCGTGGTCTCTGTGTCGAGCGCTACCGGGCGCGCAGCCAAGATCGAGCGCGCGAGATCGGAAGCCTTTGACCGCTGCTCACGTGCGGCCGACCCGACCGGCGTTCGCTTCGAGGATTGGTCAGGACTCACCGTCTTGCCCTTTCGGCGCAGCCAACCCGCCAGCGCGTTGATTATAGCGACGATGCCCCCAATCCTGGCTCCTGCCCTTCACGCCGCTTTCAGGCCCGGCGCACCCGCTCGCCCGCGGCGGGCGTTCGTCCCCGCGTGACGCCAAGCCCGCTCCATGCACCGGTGGCAGAGCCGGCGCGGCAGACCGCGGCACTCCGGCGAGGCGCACGGCTCGTCATGCCGACACTCCGGGCACTCGTGGGTGTGGGTCACATCGTTCGCCATTGCTCCTCCTTCGCTCGCTTCGAGCTGAAAGGAGTCTGCTGGCTGGACCCTGACATTCGAGGTCAGGGTTGGCATGGTGGCGAGATGAATGCCATGTACGAGTCAGTCTCCACAGTCAGCCACTAGGAGGGTCTGCCGAGCGCACCGGTCGGTTTCCTCTTCGTCCCGGATGCCCGTGACATGACAGATCTCGTGAGCGGCGAGTTGCGGGAAGCCATCGGCGGCGCGCTCAGTGCGCACCCACTTGGACGCGTAGTTCACGGTCTGCCCGTGAGGCATCGCCCATCCTGCGGCCTGCACCATCTCCCCAGGCGTCAAGCAGGCCAGCTTGTGCTCATAGAGCACGCAAGGGGCCTGAAGCGTCCACTCTCGGAAGTAGATGTCCCTGATGATGACGCCGTGGTGATCCGCGTAGCACTGCGTCAACGAATGAAGCCTCTGCATCCTCTGGCGAGCCTCCTCGTGAGAGACCCCAGGGGAAGGCTCGGCGTTGAAGATCGCATAGAGCGACACGCAGACCAGGGTGATTCCGACGAGCCTGCCCTTCATCTGGTGCCTCCGTAGGCCTTCTGGTCCGTCCTTGACATCAGGCTACTTGTCGACGCACCGGGGGTGGAACTCGAACTTGATGGCGTTGTAGTGCATCGTCCGGGTATGCTCGCCGGCTCCAACACGACCGGCTCCAGGAGCGGTCTGACGACGATGTGATTCCCCAGCAACCACCCTGGGCGCATGACGCAGTACAGCTCGCGGTGTCCCTCGGGTGGGGCGCCACCCGGTCCCCCGCGAAGCTCGAACTCGGCCAGCTCGTCGGGGGCAGCTTCAGGTACTCCCCTCGCTCCCCCACCGGCTCGAGGCCGAGGGCCGAGGTCAGGCGCGTCGAGGAGGATCTGGGCCGTGCGGCGGAGGCCCGGGTCCGAGGCTTCGTCCGAGGACGCGGATCACGAGGGCTGTTCAGCACCCCGCCGTCCGGCCCGTCGGTGAGGGCGTGGGCGACGCTCGAGGCGCGCGACGGTGTCGCTCCACTCGCGCAGGGCCTGGAGCTCGGTCGAGAGACCCTCCATCGAGGCGGTGGCCTGGCGGAGTCGGCGGGACACGGCGTCGGCCTCGGAGAGGGCCGTCGGCCAGGACGGCTCCCTGAGTGTCTTGTCGGTGTCGTGTCGCGCTCTTCTCTCACGAGGCCCTCCTGGCGAGGGTGCCGGTGTGGCCGGGGAGGCGGGACTCGTCGTAGTCGGGTGCGACGCGGCCGGTCCGGCTCGTTGGCTTCCCGCTCGAGGCGCGCCCCGTCGCCTTGTCGCCGAGCTCCTGGGCGATGCGGGTCCGCCAGTGGCGCTCCCACGGTCGAGCGACGGCAGGGCGTCCAGGTCCTCGGCCGCCCGCCGCAGCTCCTGCCTTCGCCTCGGCCTCCCGGCCCTGCTTCTTCCAGAGGATCGCGCGCCAGCCACGGTAGGCGCCGTCGCCGGGAAAGCGATCGCACGGCCTCGCCCGGCCAGCCGCTCCGCCTCGTCGATGCGGCCCTGACGCTCCAGGAGGAGCGAGAGGTTGAAGCGCGGGCTCCGGACGCCGGCGCCACCCGGATGGCCTCGCGGTAGTGCTTCTCCGCGCGGTCGCTCGCACCCAGTGCGTCGTAGGAGCCCGCCATGAGGTTCAGCAGGCGTTCAGGCTCGGGCCGCCGGTCGGCCTCCATGGCCTTGCGCGCCTCGTCGATGGCGCGCTCGTACTTCCTCTCCTCCTGGTAGAGAAAGGCGAGCCTCTCCCGGCGGTCGATGTCGTGGGCGGGGTTCTGCGGCCGGGGCCTTCCGGGCGAGCTCGTCCTCGAGCTCCGCGATCTCCCTTTGTCTCTGGCTGCCGTACGCCACCGCGCAGAGGGGGTTCTCGAGGAGCACCATGCAGTGGGCCTCGGGGTGGTTGGCGAGCTCGGCCCTGCACGGTCAGCATCTTGTTGGCGTCGAGGCGGACGGTGAGGTCGATCGGCTCGCCGCCGCACTGGACGAGGGGCACCTTCAGGTGCTCGACGCCGAGGGGCTTCTCGGGTCCGCCCGCCGCGACCACGATCTGCACGTCCTTCATCAGGTCGCGGGGCACGACGAGGCCCTCTGTAGCCGGCGGGCTCGCCGTTCGCCCGGGTAGGGCAGCTCGGTGCCCCGCGGGATGAGCTCGACGAAGCCGCCCTGCTGGGTGAGGACGCCGAGGCTCTCCTGGGCGATGGGGTTGATGAGGGGCCGGCCGAAGGCGTGCACGAAGAAGGACTGGAGCGCCGCCCCGCGGCGTCACGGCGCAGAGGGTGCGGTCGTCGTCCTCGTAGCGGAGGAGGCGCCGCCCGCGGGAAGTGGTCGGTGAGCGCCTTCCGGACCTGCGGGATGAGGGTGCTTCCCCCCACCAGGAGGAGGGCGTCGACGTCGCCTTGCGTCGAGTCCCGCGTTCTGCAGGGCGTTTCCGACCGGGCCGAAGACGGACATGACCGGGGTGAGCTCGCTGTCTCGCGGGTAGAGGAAGTCGTGTCTCGACGAAGGGCTCGAGGACCTCCTCGAGCTGCGCCCGGGTGAGCTCCGGGTCGTGGAGGGTGAGCGTCTGGAGGGGGCTTCCCGCGCGCGGCGGGAGGTCGATCGGGATGGAGCGCGGGACCTCGGGGGGTTCTTGTCGTTGCAGAGGCGCAGCTTGAGGGCCTCGGCCGTGGGCGAGGAGCTGCGGGAGGATCCGCTCCCTCTTCTCGGTGAAGGTGAGGTCGAGGGACTCGAGGCCGTTCTGCTCGAGGAGCTGCGGCAGGAGGACCCGCTCGACGATGGCGGCGTCGATGTTGTCCCCCCCGAGCTGCTCGTAGCGGGCGATGGCGAGGTTCGAGAGCTCGAGGCGCTGCTCGTCGCCGTCGGCGTGGACGCGCAGGACGGAGACGTCGCAGGTGCCGCCCCCGAAGTCGACGACGAGGACGTTCCGGGGGCGGGTGAGGTCGAGGTGGGCGTCGTCCGTTGGTGCGGGAGCGGCCGGTGAGGACGTAGTCGAGGAAGGCGGCGTTGGGCTCGTCGAGGAGGGCCTGCTCCTGGAGCTCCAGGCCGGCGAGGCGGGCGGCCCGGAAGGTGTCCTTGCGCGCGGCGAGCTGGAAGGAGGCGGGGACGGTGACGACGACCTTGTTCAGGGCCTCCGCGCCGACCTCCTCCTCGAGGGCCTCCCGAATCTCCTGGAGGATGCGCCCGGCCACCTTGTACGGGGAGTCGTACTCGGGCGAGGCGGCCTGGGGGTAGAAGGGCTCGCGGCCCAGCCCCATCTCGAGCTTGGTGGAGTAGAAGATCTGCCGGCCCCGCAGGAGGCCGCGGCTCCGGGCCTCGCGGGCGCCGTGGCCCACCCACCACTCCCCCGGCTCGACCTCGGCGACGACCGAGGGGAGGTAGGGGCTCTCGACGACGCCCCGGGAGGTGTGCTGGCGCAGGGGGAGGACGCGGACGGCCTCGTCCGCGTCGCCCCTCAGGAGGGCCAGGGCGTCGACGAGGGTGACCGAGGAGTTGGTGGTCCCGAGGTCGATGCCCGCGTAGTAGCGGGCGGTGTGGAGCCGGCGCTCGAACTCGCGGCCGGAGGCGCGGGCGAGGCACTCGGCGAGCGTGGGGGTCTTGTGGCTACGAGGCATGGGGTGTGTCCTTCCTGTTTGGGAGACGATGGGCGGAGCAGCGTTTGACATGGAGCTCGCGGCCCAGGGACGCCGTCTGGACGACGCCGTAGTCCTCCTGGCGCGTGCCCAGGAGGCTGGCACCGGCGCAGAGCTCGCCGCTCGGGAAGATGACGTCCACCAGGTCGAGCCGGCCCAGCGTGCCGCCCTTCCTCACGGTCACCCTGGTGTTTTGGGCCGGGACGTTGCAGCCCTCCATGAAGAAGATGCGTGTCGGCTCCCCGGGCTCGGAGGTCTGGTAGACGCCGGCCTTCACCCGGGTCAGACGGACCTTCGTGGTGCGGCTCTCGACGGTGAGGTCGTAGGGGAAGAGAAGGGTTGCGAGGATCAGGAAGGCGCCGGCTACGAGCAGTCGCTTCCGCACCCGGGGCCTTCGGGCCGACGCTTCCCCGTCGCCTCGAGGTCGTGCTCCTGCGGTGCCGGTCCTCCGGACACGAGGGGGGTCTCTCCGGGATGGGAGGCCTTGAGGGCGGCGGGGTGCAGCGTCGCGGTGGCCCTGCGGGCTCGTTCCCGGCCCATCTGCGCGAACAGCACGTTCTCTATCAATGCACCCTCCCTTCCTTCTCTTCGGGAACCGTGAGTGCGGTCATGCGCTCTCCTTGCCATTTCGGCGGCCGGCGGTGCCGCCCCGCCATCTCCTTCGAGACGCCCGCGGCGACCTGGTCTGACCGAGAGTGGGCCGACGGGCGCCCAGCCGAACCGGAGTGTGCGGGAGGCACCCTGACATTCGGGGTCAGGGTCAGGCTGCGGCGTGCGGAACACGCCTCCAAGGCCTTGCCGGCCGCAAAGGCCTGCCTGCACGTCATGTCGGGTTGGGTGGCCTCGTTGGAGGCGTGGGGCCCCAGGAGCCCCACGCCAGAGCGACTCAGCGGCATTCCTCGGATCACTCGGTTTCCAGGATCTCCGCGAGGGCCTGGGTTCGAGCCAGGACGGCCTCCCGCGCCTTTTCGAAGCTCTCGCTCCAGTCGTCGCCGTAGACGCACTCGGCCACCCACTTCGCACGCACCGCCGTCGAGATCACGACGTACCAGCCGAGTCCCTCTTGGAACAGGGAATTGGGGTAGAACGCCACCCAGGCGAGGCCGTGCTCGTCGGGCCGCCAGCTGCCGAGGAACGGTGCGCGTACGAGCTCCTGGATCTCGCGCCCGTTGAGGTCCAGGCACTCCGACATGTCTGCGACGGGGACGGGCACCGTCAGCTGCACCATCAGGCCCTTGCCGACCACGGGATTCTCGGCGTCGGGCCACACGCGGAGGAGGCTCGTGTCCCCCAGAAAGGGGAACTCGGCGGTGAGTCCGTCCGAGCTGCCGGTCGCCAGCACGCACGGCGGACGGTTGACGAGCTCGAGTGCGCGCTCCATCTCCTCGCCGACCCACGGCGACGGTTGGGCGCCGGTCGACATCACGAGCTCCTCGACGAGGCGAACCATCGTGTCGGGGTGCGTTCGAAGGCCGGATCGCGGGTGGGCGCTGGTGGCAACGGGGGCCACCCCTCGGTCGGCGGCGACGATGGCCCAGGCCCGGGCCTCCGCCGCCTGTATCAGGCTCACCCCGGCGAGGAGAGGCGTCACCCACTCCGGCGTTCTTGGAGTGGACCCACGCGCTCGCCGCCAGGCACAGGCGGTCGCCGGTCTCCCCTTCACGGACCGGGCCGCTGAGAGTGCCGGACAGGACCAGGGGCCCTTCCAGGAACTCGAGCTGTTCGGGCGTGGCCTCGAAGTCACGGAAGACGTCGGTTCGGATGTGCAAGCGCCACAGCGCAACGCCCTGGTCGTCGAAGGCCGGCTCCGACCAGATCTCCTGAGCCTGCTCGGCCGGCCACCACCGGAAACCTCTGTCCTCCTCCTGGGTCCATTCCTCGTCGATCTTCAGTCGCTCGTGCAGGCGCGCGACGGTCTGGAGGCCGAGGTCGTCGTTCGCTTTCTTCATGGTTCTCTCCCTTCGTCGCGGCCGATCACTCACCGTCCGCGGCGGTGTTGCGCCCACCCGCCGTTCCGTTCGCCGGGTCACTTGCGGGGAGTGCGAGGAAGGACCGAACCCAGTCGAGCTTGAGGACAAGGCCGAGGACGGCGGCGATCTTGCGAGCAAGCTCACCGTCGGCGAAAAGCTGTCCGATCGCCTCGGCCGGTCCCCTCACCTGCTCGGGGCGGATGTAGAGGTGGGCGAAGTGCTGGCCCGCCCAGAAGGAGTACGAGAGGGACGGCTCGACGATCTGGACCGGCGCCTCCAGGACCAGGGAGACGCCCTCGCTGAAGAGGGAGGGGCCTCCGTCGCGCTCCTCGAGAAGGAAGGGCAGGCGTGGCTCGAGGAGGACACAGATCTCCTCGTTGGTGCTCCACTCGCGGGAGCAGACCTCGCCCTGGGCCTGCTCGAAGCGCGTGCGGAGCTCCGGGTCGGCGGGGGGACCAAGGGTGAACCCGATGTCAGGGATGAAGTGGAAGGCCATGGGCATCTTCTCCTTTCCGAAGAAGACACCCGGAGACGCGGGGCCACCGCGCCGGACACTTCGTTGCCCCGTCCGGCCTCTTGGGCCGTCGGGACCACATCTCCCGGCTCCGGGGCGCCGTCGCGCCGCCGGATCCCGGGAAAGGCACCTTGGGTTGTCCGCCCAGGTTGCCGGGGCCGCCCGCCAGGGGCGACCCGCTCCGGATGTCGACTGTCACTCTACATCAGTGCTGCGTCCTCTCGGGTCCGGTTCGGCCCAGTGGTCGCGGATGAGCTGTCTCTCCGAACCCGGGAGGCATTGTGGAGAGGTCACCCTGACATACGCGGTCAGGGCCGCGGATCCGGGAGGCCGGCCGTCGTTCCAGCCCCCATGGATTCCCGGGGCGCAGCTCACGTCCCGGTGTCGTCCTGGTGTTGGTCTGGCCGGTTTCGGACCTTCGCTGTCCCATCGCCGCTGTAGCCTTGCCCCGTGGATGCGGATCGCCCCCTCAAGGAGCTGTTCCGGCTGCGGCCTCGGGATGTGCTGGGCGTCATCGGAGATGCCGGGGCGGCTCTTCTGATCCCTGCGGCGCTCGGGCGGGTGCAGTCCCTGCGGCGGAAGAGTCGACTCGACAACGGAGACCCGACTATGTCATTTTCGACACCGACCAGGACGCCATCGTGATCGCCGAGGTGTTCTCCAAGAAGACGCCGCAAACACCGAAGGCAATCCTGAAAGCGGCCCGCAGACGGCTGCGGGAGTATGACCATGCGTAAGGCCAAAAGGACAAGACTCGAGAAGAAGGGCTGGAAGGTGGGAACGGTCCAGGAGTTCCTTGGCCTCTCGAATGAGGAAGCGGCCTACGTGGAAGTCCGCGTCCGCCTCGCTGCCGCCTTGTGGAAGCGACGGCAGCGGGAGCGGCTGAGTCAGACGGAACTGGCCAGTCGCATCGGTTCCAGTCAGTCGCGGGTCGCGAAGATGGAGGCCGGGGATCCGTCCGTTTCACTCGATCTTCTGATTCGGACCCTTCTCGCTCTCGGTGCTTCGAGTCGCGACCTGGCACGAGCGATCTCCCGTGCCTCGCTTGCTGCGGCCAGCTGACACGATGGGTCTTCTGATGTCCCGGTCTTGCCTTTCAACGCGTGCACGCCGAGGAAAGGGGGAGCATGTCGAACCATGACGGCAGCCGCATGCTGAACGACGTGATCGCCCTCCTCAGGCGCGAAGGCGTCTTCGATCGCCTCGGGAAGGCCCACTCGCAGAGGATCGTCGCGGAGATGGTCAACCGAGCGTATGACGAACACGATTGTCGCCACTTCGAGATCCTCGACGGGCACGGAGCGGCCCTGGGGCTGTGCTGGGATTGCATGGAGCCGTCCAGATACATCCGGGCAGACCTCTGCCCGAAGTGCCGAACGGAGCGCGATTACACCGAGGAGGACGTGAAGAGGGGCGAGAGAGACATGCGTCGAAGCTCGTGGTTCGACCCGCAGAGGTCGCTTGCTGAGCGATTCGAGACGGGGGACGGCTGATGCGATCGCTCCGAGAAGAGACGAGCCTCCGGGTCGGGACGGGTATCGGGGAGGTCGAGGAGATCCAGCGTGCTCTCGAGGCCCTCGATCGCGCGAACGCGCAACTGGCGCACGCGGTGTGAGGCTGTGGCGCCCGGTCCGAAGCCGGACGGAGTCGATGCCCTGATCGACGAGGTGATCGTCGACGCCCACGGCGACGCGGAGCAACTCCAGGCCTTCCAGCAGGTCCTCGACGATCGTCTGGATCTCCCGACCGACGCGTACGTCATCGGCGAACCGGTGCTGCTCCTGGCCATCGACTTCGACGGCAACACGCGCCGGGGCCTGACCGCCCGCTGCGTCCGGGAGGACGACGGCTCGGAGCACACGGTGGCCGCGTGCGACGTCCGGGTTCCGGAGGGCGCGAGCGGCGCTCCCCTGCTCGCCGCCTACCGCCGATGGCTCGGCCTCGACGCCGAGCCCTCCCGGGCCGAGACGGGCGGCCGACGGCGACGCCCCCACAAGGCGACCGACGACGACATCGACCTCACCCGCCCGGTGGAGCTCGTCGTGCTCTCGGTCAAGGACAGCGCCGCTCGATGCCGCCTTCTCGGCAGCGACCGCGAGCTCACGCTGCGCTCGGGTGAGCTGTGGGAGGCCGCACCGGGGTGGATCGTCGAGGTGATCCCGCGCAAGCACTGGCGCTACGCCCGTCACCCGTATCTCTCGGGAGAGATCGGGTCCTGGCGGCTGGACGTGGCGGCCCTGGGCCTCGTGCCCCTCCGCATCGAGGACCGTGGGCCCTGGACGCCGGACGAGGAGTACTGGGGCGAGCCCGGGGAGCCCCTGGAGGACTGGGTAGAGGCCGTCATCGCCCGCGGCCCCCGCCCCGCGTTCGAGATGGAGCAGGTCGGGTTGGACGAGCACGATCCCGAGTACGACCCGGTGGGCGATGCCGTGGACCTGATGGGAGCGGGCGACAGGCACGGGGCGCGTCGCCTCCTCATGAGCCTGTGCGAGGCGGATCTGCGCTGTCTCGACGCCCACGCTCACCTGGGGAACCTGGTCTTCGAGGACGACCCGGGCCAGGCGATTCGCCACTATGAGGTGGGGGTTCGCATCGGCGAGCTGTCGCTCGGGGCGGACTTCGACGGCCTGCTTCCCTGGGGCCTCATCGACAACCGGCCGTTCCTGAGGTGCCTGCAGGGCTTCGGGTTGTGCCTGTGGCGCCTCGGACGGCGCGACGACGCCCGGGCGGTGTTCGTGCGGATGCTCTGGCTCAACCCCACGGACAACCAGGGCGCTCGGTTCCTGCTCGGGGACCTCGAGGCGGGGCGGGACTGGGAAGACGCTCGAGGGTAGCCTCCGGAGGGCGGAAGTCCTGGGGGCTCGATCTCGAGCCGGAGCGGAGGACATCATGGCGAGCAAGACCACCCTGGACCCGAAGCTCCAGGCGTGGACCCGGGCACGGAAGCGTCACCACCTGTCCCACGCGCACGTCCAGATGGCGCGAGAGCTCGGCATGAACCCGACCCGGCTCGGGAAGCTGGACAACCACGACCTGGAGCCCTGGAAGGCGCCGCTTCCTCTCTTCATCGAGGAGCTCTACGAGAAGCGGTTCGGCCGTTCCCGGCCCGAGGTGGTGCGTTCGATCGAGGAGCTGGCTCGGGACAAGGCCAGGAAGAAGGAGGCACGGAAGCGGGCCAGGGCGGAACACCGCGACGCGTCCGAAGGGACGGCCGGGGAGCGGTCCCGCACGAGCTGACATCCTTGTGCCAATGCCGTGCCACGAGAAGTGAAGACGCGACCCAGGACCTAAGGGTTCTGGAATGAATCAGTTGCCCGGATGGCTCGCCTCCACGCAGAGCAGCAGGCCGGCCGCCGGCTTCTGGATTGACGACAGTGGGCGTCCAGATCACGACCGGACCTCTCCCGGCAGGGCACGGCCATAGGCTCGGTGCGTCGGGTGACTCTCCTCGCGGCCCAGAAACTGGAGGTACACTGTGTACATGCAGGTCTTCACCGCGTTGGTGAGAGGGGGCTCCATCGTCCCAGACGACGACGTCGAGCTGCCCGAGGGGACCCGGGTGACCGTTGTCGCGGGGGACCCCGACCAGGAGGTGGAGTTGAGCGCCTCCGAGGAAGAAGAGCTGCTGAAGTCGATCCGTGAAGCCGAGCGTGGCGATGTCATCACGGCCGAGGATCTGCTTCGTCGTCTCTCTCGGTGACGGCCCCATCGCTGCCGGTTGTCTTCACGGCGACCGCCCGCCGCCAGGTCGAGCGGGCTCAGGCGTGGTGGGAAGAGAACCGACCTGCCGCGCAGGGTGCCCTCCGGGACGAACTCCGTGTCGCATTGCAGCTGGTCGCTTCCCAACCTGCGTGTGGCGCCATTGTTTCCAGCGCCCGGTTCCGAGGCGTCCGGCGGATCCTGCTGCGGCGGGTCGACTACTTCCTGTACTACCGGGTCGCGCTTCGCAAGAGACAGGTGGAGGTGCTCGCCTTCTGGCACGCTCGTCGCGGCACGGGGCCCGCCGTTTAGGTCGTCGGAGGAGCGTGACACGCAGGGGCGGCGCCCATAGAGATAGGGGGTCGCGCCCTACGCTATCGGAGCGTCTTCGTGATCACGGCGCAGACTGTTGAAGGAAAGGCCCTTGAGGCCTACAACCGAAGGCGGGCACGAAAGCCCCGCAGAACATGAAGCAGAGCAGGTTTCCGCCAGGCTGGGACGAAGCGCGCGTTCAGCGCGTCCTTGCACATTACGAAACGCAGACGGAGACAGAGGCCGTCGCCGAGGACGAGGCTGCGTACGAGTCCCCTGATCACGCACTGGTGAGCGTGCCACGCGAGCTGGTGCCCGCTGTCCGTGAGTTGATCGCGAAGCACCGGAAGTAGCTCGGCGCGGCCCGAGATGAGTTCCGCCTGGCGCGCGAGTCGCACGCCCGGCCCATGCACCGCTGGCAGAGCCGCCGCGGTCTCGAGTGCCTGCCAGCGCGCGCGACGCAAAACACATGGGACCCCAAATGGAGTTACCATGCCCGTGGTGGCCACGATGGCAGCGGCTTCTTCAGTTCTCCGTTCGATCGTTCCCGAGGAGCTCGCAGCACGCGTGCGGGCGCTCGGAGCCCGTTACGGCGTGCACAACATACGCGTGTTCGGCTCCGTGGCCCGCGGCGAGGCGGAGAAGGAGAGCGACATCGACCTGCTCGTCGACTACATGCCAGGACACGGGGGGTTCGCCTTCGTGGAGTTCTGCGAGGAGGTCGAGACCCTCCTCGGTCGGCCGGTGGATGTGGTCACCGAGAGGAGCCTTCATCCGCGGATACGCGATCGGGTGCTTCGGCAGGCCCTGGCTCTTTGATCTCGATGGCCGAGCGAGACGAGCGACTCTACCTCGATGACATCGCTCAGGCGATCGAACGCATCCTGAACTACACCTCCGAGGGCCGCGAGGCGTTCTTCGCCGACACTCGGACGCAAGACGCTGTCATACGCAATCTCGAGATCATCGGCGAGGCGATCCGGGGGATCTCGCCAGCGACGCGAGCAGCTCATCCGGGCGTTCCCTGGAAGCAGATTGCCGGCACGCGGGACCGCGTGATACACGGATACTTCAGGGTCGATCTCGAGATCGTTTGGGAGATCGTCGAAAAGGAACTCGTCGAGCTCCAGCGTCAGATCACGACGATTCTCGAATAGTAAGTAGTCCTCGTTCCCTCAGTTTGCCGTCTGTTCCCCCAGCTTGTCGTCTGTTCCCTCAGTTCGTCGTTTGTTCCCATCCTGCTCCGTGGATGTGGTACGAATGGCTCGCCATGACGCTGGGGCAGGGCAAGGTGCTGCTGCACCTCTCGGGACGTCGGCAGCGGGTCGTGGACGCCGACGACATCTACTACCTCGAGGCCCAGGGTGACGAGACGGACGTTCGCCTGCGAAGCGCACGCCGGCTGCGCGACGTCCGCTCCCTGGGAGAGGTGTTGGGTCCTTGCCGTGAGCCGGGGCTCCCTGGCGGCTCTCCTGAAGACCTACCGCTCCGCGCGCCGCTGACGACGCTCGCTCAACAGGGGGCGCGCCGCGCCGGCCCGATGTGTTCCGGTCGACCGCCGGCTTGATGCTGAGGTCAGGGCTCAGGCACGGCAATACCCTTGACAGGATATATCAGAACTTATATAATCCCGGAAGCGTGGCGAAGCCGATCACCTGGCTCGGATCGTCTCTCGAGGACATCAAGGCCTTCCCTGAGGAAGCGCGCCGTAGCGCCGGCTTCCAGCTACGAAGAGTGCAGGAGGGGTTGGCGCCCAATGACTGGAAGCCGATGCCGGACGTCGGTGCAGGGGTCCAGGAGATTCGGCTTCACGCAGCCGGGGAGCATCGGGTCTTGTACGTAGCGCGTTTCGCTGAGGCTGTTTACGTCCTGCACGGCTTCGAGAAGAAGACGCGGCGGACGCCGAAACGTGACCTGGAGCTGGCACGCAAACGGTACGGCGATCTGGTTCAGATGCGGCGGAGGGAGCGGCATGAGAAGCGGTGGCGTCAAGAAGAAGCGCTCGAGCGGCAATGTGTTTCGTGACCTTGGCTTCTCGCCCGAGGAGGCCGAGCACCTCGAGGTCCGCGCGTCGCTGATGATCCAGATCGAGAAGGCGATCAAGGCCCGCGGCCTCAAGCAGGCCGAAGCGGCCAAGATCATGCGGGTGAGTCAACCCCGCGTGAGCGATCTGCTCAGGGGGCGGATCGACCTCTTCAGCACCGATACGCTGATCGACATGCTGGCCCGCCTCGGTATCGGAGTCCGGCTCGTCACTCGCCCCCGCTCCTCGAGAGTCGCCTAGCGCTCCGAAGCGGGTTCTACGAGGGGTCTCACGACGATGTGATCCCCTGGCATCCACCCGGGGCGCATCACGCAGTACAGCGTGCGGTGCGGAGAAGACGACGCTCGCGTAGGTCGCGACGAAGCTGCCCTCGGACAGCAGGCGCTGGACCTTAGCTCCCCTTCCCGGGGATCACGTGCCGGACACCCCCCGTCGGGTCCGGGACGTCGCCACGGTAGCGCGGGATGACGTGCACGTGGAGGTGCATCACGGTCTGCCCCGCAGCTTCTCCGCAGTTGAGACCGATGTTGTAGCCGTCGGGAGCCGGGGTCCTGGCGTCCAGGAGGCGCTTCACCTCGTCCACGACGTCGAAGATGGCCTGGCGCTCTTCCCGCGACGCCTCGAACCAGGTCGTGATCACGCGTCGGGGGACGACGAGGGCGTGGCCGGGGCTGACGGGATAGCCGTCGTGGATCGCGAAGGCCAGCTCGTTGCTGGCGATCCGGTCGGACTCGGGGCGGTCGAGGAAAGGGGACTTCATCGCATCTGTCCGAGCATGCTACCGCGGGGGGCAACTCTGGACCCTTCTTCAAGGGCCGGCGGGCCCTTACCGCTCAGGCCGGATGTCCTTGAGCCCAGTCTTCTGGACCTCACCAGGCGCGAGGGTTCTGGATCTGGTGACAACCGGCAGATCACTTGATCGGCCGGCGGGGGCGCGCGATAATCGATGTGGTCAGTTCGCATCTGACCACTTGAGGTGCAGGGATGGCCAAGGTCGGCGCGACGGAATTCAAAGCGAAGTGCCTGGAGCTGATGGATCGGGTCCAGGCCAAGCGAGAGACGTTCGTGATCACGAAGAGGGGAAAGCCGGTGGCCAAGCTGGTGCCGCTCGAACGGACTCGTGGCGGAGGCTTGTTTGGCTGTCTCGCTACCAGGGCCAGCATCACGGGTGACATCACTGGCCCTGCCATCGCTGCGGAGAGCTGGGAGACCCTTCGGGAATGGGACGACCTCAACTCGTCTGAAGAACCCCGGTGATTCTGCTCGACACGCACGTGGTCCTCTGGCTCACCGTCAAGCCGGAACGTCTCTCCAAGGCAGCGGCCCGCGCCATCAAGCGCGCCGAGCGATCGGACGGCGTGGCGATCGCTTCGATCACGCTCTGGGAGATCGCTCAGCTCATCGACGACGGTCGGGTCAAGGTTCAAGGCACGACCGAGAGGTTCCTCGAGTCACTCTGCCAGAGCCCTGGCCTGAGCGTCCTCCCGATCACTCCAGAGGTCGCGACGTTGGCGTTTCAGTTCCCGGCGGACTTCCCGCGGGACCCCGCCGATCGGCTCATTGGAGCCACGGCTCGTGCTCATGGGATAACCCTTGTGACCAAAGACCAACCCATGCAGGATTGCCCGCTCATCGACACCGCCTGGTAGACGCCCATCCAGCCCCCTGATGGGCTTCGCCACGACTTCAAAGGTCCGTTCAGCGCTACAGGACCCAGCCCGGACGCGCTCGCCGAAGATCTTGCTCGCGCGTTTGGCTCGGTCCGCCAGTCCGGCGTTCGTTCCCTCAGCTTGTCGTCTGTTCCCCCACCTCGTCGTCTGTTCCCTCAGCTTGCCGTTCGTTCCCACCCTGCTCCGCGGGTGTGGTACGAATGGCTTGCCATGACACTGGGACAGGGCAAGGTGCTGCTGCACCTCTCGGGACGTCGGCAGCGGGTCGTGGACGCCGACGACATCTACTACCTCGAGGCCCAGGGTGACGAGACGGACGTTCGCTTGCGAAGCGCACGCCGGCTGCGCGACGTCCGCTCCCTGGGAGAGGTGCTGAAGCAGATCGGCCCGCTGGGCTTCGTGAGGATCCACCGCAACCACGCGGTGAACCCGGACCGCGTCCAGGAGATCCGGGCGACGGACTCGGGAGGGCACGTGCGCCTCGCGCCTCCCGTCAACAAGGTCCTTGCCGTGAGCCGGGGCTCGCTGGCGGCTCTCCTGAAGACCTACCGCTCCGCGCGCCGCTGACGACGCTCGCTCAACAGGGGGCCGGCCAGATGTGTTCCGGTCGACCACCGGCTCGACGGGCGGCCATCCCGAAGACGCGCCAGAGCCGACCTGACGCGCGGCCCCCGCTCCTGGGCCCCCTCACCACAGAATGTCCTCGAGGGCCAAATGAACGGTCCTTTTCGACGGCTGAGTGGTCCTTCTCGACCGATTCCTGACCACGGTCGTCCTCGTGGAGAAGTCGGGGCCGCGGGAGCTGGCGTACCGGGAGATCCTGGGCGGCCGCGTCGTACACCAGCGACGTGGTCAGGCTGTGGAAGATGGATCCCGAGAGGGCACTGCGGTCCGGTCCCGGAATGGCAGCGCTCGTTGGCCCGGCGGAGAAGACGACGCTCCCCCTGGTGGCGCGCGCCGCCCGCAGGATCCGGCGGGAGACGAAGGGCGCCGTTCAGAGCGACCTGCTGTTCGTATTGCAGGCTCTCAGCCGGCGACGCTACGCTGCCAGGGAACTGGCGGAGCGGCGGCGACGGCCCGCACTCGAGGCCAACCACCGGGTCAGGATTCTCCAGGGCGGCCGCCGGGTCGGCGCGGCCGTCTGGAATCCGGACCCAAGGGCGGACCTGACCTGACCGGGACCGAGGTACGATACGGCCCATGGGGGACGAACCTGTCACCTTCTCAACTCTGCTGCGGTTCCACCGTGAGGTGCTGGTTCCCGACGTGGAGCGCATCGTCGGAGCCACCGAGCAGCGTCTGCGCGACGAGATGCAGACTGGCTTCGATGCGCTCGCGCAACGCCTCGAGCGGCTGGAGACGGAGTACCAGATGCTGGTGGCCGGCCTCCGGCGGGTCGAGGACCGCCTGGACTCGATCGAGAAGCGGATGGCCCTGCGCACCGAACTGCAGGAGCTCCGGACCAAGGTGACCTCCCTCGAGGCAAAGATCGCGGAGCTCGAGTCAGAGCTCTGACGCCAGAAGACCGGCCGAGAAGTTGGCCCGTGGACGGGAGCAGGCCGACCTCATTCACAAGTGCGTCTTGCGGCCCATCATCGAGGGCAAGAGCTCGCCAGCGGCCGTGGCTTCAGCGCCCGGACAGAGCGTGGACAGCTCCACGAAGCGACACAGGGCGTTGGCGAGGCGCATCTCCTCGGGCGTGCGGCAGCGGACCGTCAGGAGGTCGGGGCTGCACACGAGGACGGCCAGGCCCCGCGCGCGGGAGACGGCCACGTTGAGGCGGTTGCCGGAGTAGAGGAAGCCCATCCCCCGCGGGGCGTCCTCGGGCGTCGAGGTCGCCATCGAGTAGAGGACCACGGCCCCTTCCTGGCCCTGGAACTTGTCCACGGTCCCGACGCGCTCGCCCGAGCCGAACTGGTCGCGCAGGAGGCGGGAGATCTCGCCGACCTGCGCGTTGTAGGGGGCGACCACCAGGATGTCCGAGAGACGGATCGTGCGCGTCCGGCCCTTCGACGTCGGTCCACGTCTGGTCCAGGAGGTTCTCCACGGCCTGCGCGACTCTCCTGGCCTCTTCCGGACGAGCGGGCGGCGTTGTGATTGTGGAGAACCGGGGTGTGCCTGAGGCCCGCTCCGGCCAGGGGTGTCGTTCCGCCGATCTCCTGGCGCGCGTTCGACGCCTCCGGCTTGAGCCGGCCCTCGTAGAAGACCTCGGAGACATAGGTGCAGACGTCGGGGTGCAGGCGCCAGGTGGTCTCCAGGAAGAGTCCGCGCTCGGGCGGGAGGGTTGGGTGGTCGCCCAGCACGTGCTCGAGGGCGGACGCGCCGGCGCCGTCCGGGTGGGTGCCCTGGGAGACCTGCGCGAGCTGGTTGGGGTCGCCGAGCAGGACGAGCGAGCGGGCGGCGCCGCTGATCGCCACGACGTTGGCGAGGGACATCTGCCCGGCCTCGTCGACGAAGAGCACGTCCACGAGCGCCTTGCCATCTCCTCGCGCGCGAAGAGCCAGGGGGTGCCGGCCGCGGCCCGGAACGACCCGTCCTGGAGCCCGGACTCGACCGCCTCGTTGTCCTTGGCGCGCTCCACCTCCGGCCGGACGGAGCCGTCCCCGTTGTCGCACTTCTGGACGATCGGGACGCGGACGCCGGCCTGCTCGGCGGCCCGGCAGACCTCGTCGACCAGGTTGGTGATGGCCTTGTGGGCGGTGGCGCAGATGCCGACGCGCTTCCCCGCCCGGACGAGCTCCACGATCATCCGCGCGCCCACGTAGGTCTTGCCCGAGCCGGGCGGGCCCTGGATGGCGAGGCAGCCGTTGTTCAGCGCCAGGGCGAGCCGCTGGGCGGCGGCGACGGGGTCCTCGCCGGGCGCGGCCACCGGGGTGCCGGGTGTGACGTCACGGAGTCGCGGCGGGCGGCGCAGGAGCAGGTCGCGCGCGGCGCGGTACGGGCCTCCGCCGTCCATGCCGTGCTCGAGAACGGAGTCGGCCACGCGGCGGAGCGCGTCTCGCAACACCCTCGTCCCGATCGGCTTCGCGGGGATGAGGGCGGTGGGGTGAGGCGTGTCGCTCCTGTGGCCCCGGGCCAGGTCGATCGAGCCGGCGGCGGTGTCCACGGCGTGCACGCGTGCCCGCGGGCTTGCCGGTCGCGGGATCGAGGGGTGTGTCGCCCTCGTGGAACTTGTGCTCCTGCTCGGGGTCGTAGCGGTAGCGGTAGAGGGTCGACCGCTTGACCGTCCCCACCTCGCGCTCGAACCGGAGGTCCCCGAGGGCATCGGTCGACGCGATGAGCTCCTCGACCGGGGCCGCGCTCAAGGTGAAGTGGAGCCACCATTCGGGCTTGGCCTCGCGGCGGTGCCAGTCGAGGAGCTGGGCGAGGATCCAGCGGGCGTGCTGCTCGTCCGTGCGCTCGGCGGGGTCGACCGGGACGCCGGCGGTCAGCGCCTCGACGCGGACCCGCGTCTCCTCGAGCTGGGCGGCCAGCTTCTCGGTCGGCTCGCCGGGCCTGGGCTCCGGGCGACCGAGCTCGACGCTCGAAGGTCGCCTCCGCCTCCTTGCGGAGGCCCTCGAGCCAGGCGCGCAGCTTCCAGATCGAGACGCAGTCGTCGCGGTTGTAGGCGGCGAGGTCCGTCGAGGATGCGGGGGTCGCGGCTCTCCATCCACCTCTCGTACTCGACGAGGGCGAAGCCCGGCCGGGTCTCCGGCCCCTCCCTCCGCGGCATGTAGAGCTTCTCGACCTTCTTGAGCGAGTACGACTCCTCGGACACGCGCACGCCGTGGCGGACGACCCCGTAGAGGTCGACGAGCACGCCGCCGCGCAGGAGGCGGTCCACCTCGTCCTCGCGCGTGGCGTAGCGGCCCATGAGGCGCTTGATGGCCCCCGACTCGTAGGCGCCGTAGTGGTAGACGTGCAGCGCCCGGGTGCGCCTCGAGGCCCTGCGACGATCGAGTCGATCAAGCCGCTCGAAGGCCCGCTTCTCCTCCTCGGGCGAGTGGGCCCAGAGGGCGGTGTAGACGGGCTCGCCGCCCGTCCTCGGCCACGGTGCCGATCAGGTACTCGAGCCCGCCCTCGATGGCCCAGGGGTCGGACTCGAAGTCGAGGAAGACGTCGCCGGGCGAGGGCTCGGGCAGGGCGGCCAGCCCCTGGCCGGGCTCCTCGGGGTCCGGCGGGATGAGCTCGTAGCGGACCCGGCCGTCGCGGTACTGCTCCTGCTGCAGGCGCGCCTGCTCGCGGAGCCGGTCTGAGGGTCCGGGGGGCGAGCTCCGGCTTCCGCTCCCCCGCCGGGAGGGTGGCGAGGGCGGTCAGCGTGGGCACCGCCGCGGCGACGAGGCGCTTCGTCTGGAGGCGGCTGATGCCGGCCACGCGGCAGAGGTGGTCGTCCTCGTCGGCGGCGGTCGACGCACGCGGCCACCACCGGCAGACGCGGCAGTGGTCGACGGGGTCGGGGTAGGTCTCCGGGCGGGTCGTCGTCTCCGAAGACGCGCTCCTCGAAGCGCTGCTTGACCGAGCGGTAGTAGGCGCCGTAGTCGGCCAGGCGGTGGGGGTGGAGGGCCCCGTCGCCGGTGACGACGTGGACTCGCTCGGGCGCCCTCCCCTGCAGGGCCTGCAGGCGGTCGGCGTAGACGCAGAGCTGCAGGAGCGCCGTCGCCGCGACCCGTCCGGGCGAGCTTGGCGTCCGCGGGCTCGTAGCTCCAGGGGCCGAGGTCGCTCGGGCGCTCGACGCGCACGAGGAAGTCGGGGTGGCCCAGCCAGCGGCCGTCGCCCGAAGAGGGTCCCCTGGTAGACGACGCCGACGCCCTCGCGCATCGCGGCCAGGGTCGGCCGCCTCGGCGGCCTCGAACCCGGCGAGGGACGGGTCGGGCTTTGCGATCTCGCGGACCGTGCGGCCGTCCGCCCGAAGCCGCTCCAGGCAGCGCTTCCTCGTGCTCGAGGCCCCGCTTCTGGAGCAGCTCGAGCTGCGGGTCCTCGATGCTGGGCGGCTTCTCGCGCCGCCCTTCGGCCACGTCCTGGTCGAGCACGGTGAGGTGCTCGCAGCCCAGGAAGCCCACGAGGTCGCGGGCGCTGACGATCAGCCGGCCGTCACGTCGCTGCATGGGCTCTTCTGCGCTTCGGTGGCGTTTGGCATCGCGTCCCTCGGGCCCGCCGGCTGGCGGTGATCGGCATCATAGGACGGGCTCGGGGTCCCGTATGTCCATGGTCGGCGGACCTGGCCGAGGCGTTGGCGGGCACGCTGACGCTCCTCCCCTACTCCAAGGTCAACAGCATGAGGAGCCCGACGACGACGCCCAGAAACGGGTGGACGACGAAGGCGCACACCGTGAGGGTGAGGCGCGGGAACACCAGCAGGCCAGCCAGTGCCAGGATTCCAATCGCCACGATCTTCATGCTCTTCCCGGCCCCTTGCAACCCACCGCTCGAGCGGCTCTCATCCGTTGGCCGTCCTCGCGGGTCAGTCGGAGGAAGAGCCGCCCCCCATCTGCTTCCGTGCCTCTTCGTCCAGGTAGTCGATCTCCTGCCCCTGCGGGTGGCTTGGGGGCCCCGGCCGGAGACGACGCTCGCAGAACCACTCCCCAGTCCTCGCTGCGCGTCCACGGGCGGATGGAGGAGCAGTAACAGCTCTCGCCGGTCGGGAAGCGGAGGGTGTCGCCGAGCCACAGGGTGACCGCCGTGTCGTGCGCGGGTGCCGTACAGTCCCTCGTGTAGCAGACGAAGGTCGGAGGCCTGGATGCCAGGTAGACGTTGTTGCCGACTCGCGTGAGTCGCACTCTCAAGGCCTGGCTGCTGACCCTGGCCTGGGAGGACACGAAGACCGTCACGAGGCTCAGCAGCACACTTCCGGCCCCGACCGCCAGCAGCCGTCTCATCAGCTCGCTGCCACGAGGAGCTCGTCCACCTCACACGAGCCACCGCTGTCAAAGACGAGCCTGTTGTCGTACGAGTACCGCTCGTACTTCAGGACCGCCTCCTCGTGGTAGACGTACTCGTAGCAGTACCTCGTGACGATGTAGACGGTCGGAGAGTGGTACTCGACCTTGTAGAGGTCCTGCTCGATGCGGGTGACGGTGACGGTGTAGTACTCGGCGTGGACCACCGCGGCCACGAGGAGCAGTCCCAGTGCGAGACACACGCCGTTGCGAACGCGGCGCCGGCGGTCACGGGTTTGCATGCGCCCTCCTTACTCGCTCGGCCGGGGGGCGGCCCCGCCGCCCGGGCCCTTCGCTCTCGAGGCGCCCGTCGGGAGGGAGCTGACGGGTGCCGGCCAGCTTCGAGTGTCCGAGACCGGCACTGACATTCGACGTCAGGGTGTCAGCTTCTCTGTCCGCGGGGCCTGGCCTGCAAGGACCCGCGTTCTCGCGACATGACCTCGATGGAGGCGCTCAGGTGTCACTCGAGCACGCGATCGGCGGATGGGCCTTCTGGGTCAGGGGGCTGGGCTATAGTCCGACCCGGATGATGGTTGCCGATTCGCCCCTGACCCGGGAGGCCACGCTCGAGAAGCTGCGCGCCCGCATGGTGGCCGCGGCGCGGCGAGGGCCGTTTCCCGAGGAGGCCGAGGATCTGGCACAGGACGCCCTGGTCGTCCTCACCGGAAAGTATTCCCACGTCGAGGCCCCCGAGGAGCTGGCCGCCCTGGGCATCACCATCCTCAAGAAGCTGCAGTCGGCACGCTGGAGGAAGGCCAAGAGGCGGGAGGCGCTGGGGCACTCTCCCCTGCCCGCTCGCGAGGAGGACGACCGCGATCCCGTGGAGGATGTGGTGTCCGAAGGCCCAGACGCGGAGGAGATCGTCCGGAGGCGCCAGCGGGTCCAAGCCCTCGTCGAGGCCGTCAGCCGCCTCGACGGGCGGTGTCGCGAGCTCCTGCGCCGCAAGCTGGAGGGCGAGAGCTTCGTCGAGATCGCGGCGAGCCTGAGACGGCCCGTGGGCACGGTCTACGCCTGGGACAACCGTTGCCGCAAGCGGCTCCGGAAGCTCCTCGGCGCCCAGCTGGGGTTCGTCCTGGGGAGGGAGAAGCCATGAGCGGCGATCCGAGGCGGCTGCTCGGTGGCTACGCGACGGACACGCTCACCGATGAGGAGCGCCGCGAGCTGCTGCGGGCCGCGCTGGACGACCAGGAGCTCTTCGACGCGCTGGTCGAGGAGGAGGGGCTCCGGGAGCTCCTCGAGTCGCCGGGGGCGCGGCAGGAGGTGCTGGACGCGCTGGAGAAGCCGACCGCGTGGGAGCGCGTGCGCGCGCTGGTTCGAGCGCCCCGCCACCTTCGGGCGACCTCGCGGCGGTGGCGGCCGTCGTCGTGGTGGCGGTGGTGGGCTACCAGGTCTTCCGCGCGGACCCCGGAAGAGGGACGTCCCGCCGCCTCGCGGCCGCCGGCGGCGACGGTCTCGCCCGCGACCCTCGAGCACCTTCTCGCGCTGCCGCCCCACGAGGGAGTGCCGGCCCGCCTGGAACTCGAGACGGCCACGGCCGGCCTGCCCCCGAGGGTGCGGCCGGGAGAGACGCTCGTTCTCCGGGCGAGCGTGCAGGGACCGGCTCGCGTGCTCCTGATTGCCGAACGGGACGACGGGCCTGCCGTCCAGGTCTACCCTCCTGCCGGAGAGCCGCCCGCCGTGGTCGAAGCCCCGGCCTCCGGGGGACCGGCCGTCCGGTCCGTCAACCTTTTCGCGCCCGACCGTCCTGGGTCGCACCGACTCCGGCTCGTCGTCGCGCCGGTGACGGCTCGACCTGGGAGCAGCGGCGCCTGAGGACGTCGAGAGCGGCTGCCCCGGCTCACGCTCGTCGACCTGACCTACGAGGTGATCAACCGATGACCGACTCCCCCGCGAAGACGCTCTCCGAGATCAAGCGCCAGCTGGCCGGCGTGATCCTCGGCAAGGACGAGGCCCTCGACCACGTGCTGGTGGCGCTCCTGGCCGGGCAGCACCTGCTCCTCGAGGACGTGCCCGGCGTCGGGAAGACGACGCTCGCCAAGGCGCTCGCCCGGTGCTTCGCGGGGGAGTTCCGCCGGGTGCAGTTCACGCCCGATCTCCTCCCCGCCGACATCCTCGGCTCCTCGGTCTACAGCCCACGCGACGGGAGCTTCTCCTTCAAGGAGGGGCCGGTCTTCGCCAACGTGCTGCTCGCCGACGAGATCAACCGTGCCTCGCCGCGCACGCAGTCGGCGCTGCTCGAGGCGATGAGCGAGGGGCAGGTCTCGAGCGAGGGGGTGACCCGGGCGCTGCCCGTCGGCGTTCCTGGTGCTCGCCACCCAGAACCCGATCGAGTTCCACGGGACCTACCCGCTGCCCGAGGCGCAGCTCGACCGCTTCGGTCTGCGGATCGCCCTCGGCTACCCCGGGTCGGAGGAAGCGCTCGAGGTCCTCTACGCCCAGGCGAAGCGCCACCCCCTGGAGTCGGTCGAGGCCGGTGGTCTCCACGGACGACGTGCGTGGCGCTGCAGCGCCAGACGCGCGAGGTGACGGTCGAGCGCTCGCTCGGCCGCTACGTGATCGAGCTGGCGCGAGGCCACGCGGCGCCACCCCGCGGTGAAGCTGGGCTGCTCGCCGCGCGGGAGCGCTGATGCTCTTCCGCGCCGCGCAGGCCCGCGCGCTCCTCGAGGGCCGGGGCTTCGTGGTGCCGGAGGACGTGAAGGCCGAGGCGGTGCCCGTCCTCGCCCACCGCCTCGGGCTCGAGACGAAGGCCCGCTACACCGGGGTCTCGAAGGAGGACGTCGTGCGCGAGATCCTCGACGCGACGCCCGTCCCGGCCTGAGCGCGGGAGCCGCTGCCGTGGCCACCAGCCCGCTCGCGCGCCCGCTCGAGAGCGCCTTCCTCTTCCGGTCGCTGCGGGGGCTGCTACCGGCGGCGGCTGACTGAGCGGGGTCGGTTCGTGCTCTGGGCGACGCTCGCGCGTCGCCTTCGTGGGGGTGGACACGCGGCGGGCCCTCGTCTTCGTGCTCTTCGCGCTGGCGGCCCCGCCCCTGCTCGTCGCCACGGTCCAGCTCTTCCGTCGTCGGCCCGCCGTGCAGCTCTCGCGGGCCGACTCCCGGCCCGGCTGACCGCGGGTCGCGGGGTCACCGCGCGCCGCTGGAGGTGGCGGCACGGACGGGCGCGGCGAGCGGGCCGCTGTCGCTCTTCTGGGAGGCGCCGCTCCCCGCGGAGGACGGGCTCGACGGTGCGGCCGGCCGAGTCCTTCCTCGAGACGGACGGCCGCCGGCCCGGCGCGGGTCCGACATCGCCCTCCACCCGCGCCGACGCGGCCGCTACGTTCTCCCGGGGCTCGGGGTCGCCCGCACCGACCCCTTCGGCCTCGCGCGCTCGAAGGCGGTGTGGCTCCCCGGGGAGGTGATCCTCGCCTACCCACGCTACTTCACGCTCGAGGAGCTGCCGCTGCCGACGGGCCGGCGCTACCAGCCCGGCGGCATCCCGCTCGCCTCCCAGGTCGGCGAGTCGCTCGAGTTCGTCGGGACGCGCGAGTACCGCGAGGGCGACCCGCTCCGCAAGATCCACTGGCGGTCGTGGGCGCGCCTCGGCCGCCCGGTGGTGAAGGAGTACCAGGAGGAGTACTTCTCCCGGATCGCCCTCGTCCTCGACACCTTCCTGCCCCGCCGGCCGCGGCCCCGCGAGCGCGCGCGCTTCGAGGCGCGATCTCGCTCCTGGCCTCGGTGGCCGACCACTTCAGCCGGAGCGACGAGGTGGTGGACATCCTCGCGGCCGGGCCCGACCTCTACGAGGTCAGCACCGGCCGCAGCCTCGGCTACCTCGACAACGTGCTCGACGTGCTCGCCTGCCTCGAGCCCTCGCCGGCCCCGCCCTTCGAGTCGATCGGCCCGCGACTCTTCGAGCGGCTCGAGGGGCTGACGACGGTCGTGGCGGTGATGCTCGAGTGGGACGAGGCCCGCGAGGCCTTCCTCCAGCGCGTCCGGACGATGGGCGTCGCAGTGCGCGTCCTCCTCGTCCACGAGGGCGAGACGCGGCGGCCCTGGACGACCGTTTCGGCGGACCTGGGCGAGGTGACGCGCTTCACGCCGGCGCAGCTCGAGGCGCGGCTCGTCGCGGAGGAGGCGGCGTGAGGCGCGTCAAGCTCGAACCGGTACGCGCTCGCACTCGCCGTGGCGCTCGTCGGCGCCACGCTGGCCTTCGCCTTCGGCGATCCTCGCGGGGCCGTGGCTGCTGCTCGTCGTGGGGACGTGCGCGCTGCCCTTCTTCGAGTGGACCACGGTGCCAGCATCGCTCGTGCGCACGCTTCCACGCGGCGTCGCGCCTGGTCCTGCTCGCCACCGGGGTACTCGCCTGGCTCGAGCCGCTCGATGGGGGTGCTGATCCTCGACTCGTTGCTCTTCACGCGCCTGGCCGGGCCGCTGCTGCTCGCGAGCGCCATCGTCTTCAGCCTGGCGCCGCGACGCTTCCCGGCCGGGCGCACATTGCTGCCCGCGACGATCGGCCTCCTCGGCGGTCTCCGGCCTCGACCCGCGTCCCGAGGGCTACGGCGCCGACGGCGCTCGCCTTTCTGAAGGGCTCCGAGCACACGGCGTTCGCGGAGCGCTACCTGGCCCTCGCCGTCCTGGTGATGGTGGCGCTCTGGACGGGTGCCTTCCTCGCGCCGCGGTCCGCGCTGGAGCGCGCGCGCCGCGGCCGGCCTGGCGCTCACGGTCCTCGTCTCGGTGGCACTCGCCGCAGCGGGGATCGTCGGCCTGCCGCTGTTCCAGCCGCACGTCGAGAGGGCGTTCGCGGCCGCGTTCGACCAGGGGACGACCGGTCTCTCGGGCAGTCGACCCTCGGCGACGTCGGGGCGCTCTCCCTCTCGCGCCGGCGCGTCCTCGACCTGCAGACGTCGCTCCCCTCGGGAGGGCGCTGGCGGCTGCCGGCCGAGGTGTTCACGCGCTTCGACGGGCGGACGTGGTCCAACTCGGCTCCGCGGCAGCGGTCCCCGATCACTCGAGCCCACGGCGCCGCACGCCCTTCGCCCCGGGCCGCTTCCACACGAGGCCGGTCCGCTCGTCACGCGCCTTGGGAGCTGGTTCCCGTTGTCCGGGAAGAGGGGCGACAGGCCTCCGGACTCTTCGGAGCCACGGGTCGAGGTGCGCATCACCCAGACGGAGGTGAGCGAGTGGCCGCTCCTGCTTCCGCGCGATCCCCTGGCGGTGACGGCGAACGCATCGATTCTCGAACTCGACCGCTTCGGCCTGGTCCGTCGCCCCGCAGGTCTGCCGCTCCGGCAGTACGGCGCGGTGCTGGCTTCGCCTCGGTCCGCCTCACCGGCGCCGGACGCGGGCCTTTCCGGTGACGGGGTTGAGGACCTCTCCCCCGCCGAGCGCGAGGAGAGCCTGTCGCTGCCGGAGTCGGTCGATCCCCGCATCGCCTCCTTGGCGGTGAGCCTGAGACCGCCTTCGACCGGCCCGCGGGAGACGCTCGACGCGACGGTCCTGCACCTGCAGACCCATTACCGGTACTCGCTCTCGCCCGGGCCCTTCCGTCCCGACGGCGACCCGCTGGCCGAGTTCCTCTTCGAGAAGGAGGAGGCCTACTGCGAGTACTTCGCGAGCGCGGCGGTCGTGCTCCTGCGCCTGCAGGGCGTCCCGGCCCGATACGTGAAGGGCTTGAGCGTCGGGCCGCAGACCGACATGGGAGGAGGACTGCACGTCGTGCGCGAGTCGGACGCGCACGCGTGGATCGAGGCCTGGATCCCCGGTCAGGGATGGGTCGAGGCGGACCCGACACCGCCCGGCCAGTTCGCGGGGGCGCGCGGCACTCCCGGGTCCACCCAGCGGTGGCTTCAGCACGCGAGGGCCGCACTGGCCGGCGCCTGGGCGCGCTTCGTCGAGGGCGGGCCGCTCGCCTTCCTTCGCTGGCTCGGCGGCGAGGTGCTGTCACTTGCGGCCCGGGCGGTGCGGGAGCCGCTCGCGTGGCTCGTGCTCGTGGCCCTCGCATTCGGTCCCGCGGCCTGGCGCCGGCTGCGCACTCTCCTGGCCCGTCGCCGGGTCGCTCGTGATCGCCAGGCTGAGACCGCCCGGGTTCCCGCCGACCTCCGCGCCCTTGTGCGCGATCTCGAGCGCCGCTGGGTCGCGCACGGCCACCCGCGTCTTCGGAGCCGGGGCCTTCTCGAGCACGCCGTGAACTTGGCCAACCCGTCGTCCCCTGGGGCCGCCGGCGTCCCCGCCCCCTTGCTCGACACCGGACCGGAGATCATCCGTGCCTACTACGAAGCGCGCTTTGGTGGGATTGCGCCTCCTTCTCTAGACCGGATCCGGCAACTCCGTCGGCCGATCCAGCGGTCGTGAGCCGCGTCGCGTGGAGGCGCAAGTCCGCCGATGCCGGGGCCCGGCTGGCGAACCTCGCAACTGACGGTCCGCGATGACATGGACCCGATCTGACATGCCTGCGAGGTACGGTCTGTGCCCAGGGGGGGCACACGGATGAAGGTCCGGGACCTCATGAAGTTGCTGTCGGACGATGGTTGGAGCCTCGTGGTGACTCGAGGCAGTCACCGCCAATACAAGCATCCCTCAAGGCCTGGTCGCGTCACGGTGGCAGGGCATCCGAGCCATGAGATTGCACCTGGAACTCTCAGTAGTATCCTTAAGCAGGCGGGCCTCAAGAGGTAGAACATGCATCGTTTCCTGGTCGTGGTCGAGAGAGCGGGCGCCAACTACTCTGCCTTCGCCCCGGATCTTCCGGGCTGCATCGCGACTGGAGACACCATCGAAGACACACGACGGAACATGCAGGAGGCCATCGAGCTGCATCTGCAGGGTCTCAAGGAAGACGACCTCCCGATCCCGGATCCCCGATCATTCGCTGAGTTCGTGGAGGTGACGTCCTAGCCTTTTCGGCAGCCATGAGCCAGAGCACGCTTCCTGGGGGTTGGGACGAGGCCAGGGCGCAGCGTGTCCTCGTGCACTACGAAACGCAGACGGAGACAGAGGCCGTCGCGGAAGATGAGGCGGCGTACGAATCCCCCGATCACGCGCTGGTGAGCGTACCGCGCGAACTCGTGCCCGCGGTCCGCGAACTGATCGCTAAGCACAGCAAGTAGCCTGGACCAGGGGGTCCCGTAGGAGCCGGGCGAGACCCCACGGTGTGTTGAGGTCCATCGCGTAGGAGTCGTACACACCGCGGAAGTTGGCGGCCAGGTCCTCCAGGTCGAAACGTTCCGTGGAGATCACGGGGGCGCCGATGTGGCGCAGGTTGTAGGCCTCGAAGATCTCGTTGGCGATCCCGAGGGCGGTGGCGGCCACGGGTCCGAAGCGGTCCGTCAAGATCTTCGACCCGAGACGGTGTCCGGCGCGGTTGTGGAGAATCCCTTCCTGCGGGTAGAGCCGCTCGCCCCACAGCTTGAGCTCGTCGCCCGACATGCCGATGAGGAGCCGGTCGGGATCCAGGAAGCGCACCAGCCGATCCAGCATCGTCGTTCTTCCCACAACGGACCGACCGTCCGAGGAGAGCTGCTGCGCGCTGGACGATGCAGCGAGCAGGACCAGCAGAACGGTGGCCGCGGGCGTGCTGACCCGCCCGCGGCCCAGGCGCTGCATCGTGGCTCTCAGCGGACACGAAGGGCCTCGCTCGCTCGTTCGGACGACGCGACCTTGGCGTCTCCTCTCAGGCTCGCCGAGCGATCGCTGGCGATGCCGTGGCGCTGGAGGAGCGTCGGGGTCGCGCGGCGGGCCTCCTCGCGGTCGAGGGTGACCCGCCCACCGTCGCGGTACCCGAAGGTCACGTAGGGGCCGTCGCCTCTCTCGGCGAGGGCGGCGAGCTCACGAAGGCTCTTCACGGGCTGGCCGTCGACGGACTGGATCACCTCACCCACCGCCTTGCCGTAGCCCTGGTTCACGGCGGCGGTGAGGACGCTCTGGAGGAGGATGACCTGCTCACCCGGGTGCTCGAGGTCTGTCGAGAGATACGGGGTCAGGGTCCAGTTGAAGGCGTTGGTCTCGGTCGCCCGGATGAGGTAGTCGCGGGTCAGGGAGAGGAAGACGAGCCCGCCGTAGATGTAGTAGTCGCCGGACTGCTCGTGGAGCCTCGGAATGAGCTCCGCCTCCCCGAGTGCCAGGCCGAGCTCGACCTCGGCCTCGCGGGCCTCGCCGTTGCGGAGGAAGCGCACGGTGACGGTCTCCCCCACCTGGTGGCGGTCGATGCCGTAGGTCAGGTCGGTCCTCTCGCGTCCCCGGAGCTCGACCGTCGAGTCGTCGGCCACGTCGAGGCCGTCGACCGCGGTCAGGACGTCCCCGGGGAGCAGGATGCCCGCCGCGGGCGACTTGGGGGCCACGGTCCGGACGAGGGCGCCGGTCTCCCCCTCCGGCACTCCGAGGCTGGCCCTCAGGGCCGGGTTTCCGAGCGGCTGGGTGTCGATCCTCAGGGACGGGACACCGTCGACCCGCCCGTCGGCCACGTCCTCGAGGAACTGGCGGACCACCGGCGCGGCCACGGCGCAGCCGATGGTGTCGTTGGTGACCGTGGTCTGGGCGGCCACGCCCACCAGGCTCCCTTCGTGGACGAGGGGGCCACCGCTGCTCCCCGCGCCGATGGCGGCGTCCATCTGAATCGAGAGGAGTCGCGCCCAGCTCTGGAGGTACATGACGTGCTCGACGCGGGTCACCACGCCCTTGGTGATGCTCAGGGTGTCCCCGCCTTCCGGGAACCCAAGGGCCGAGACCTCGGCGCGCAGGGCGGGAAGGTCGCCGAGGGGCAGGGGTTCGATGTCGTCGAGGCGATCGGGCTCCTCCAGCTCGACGAGCGCCAGGTCGGCCTCGTGTGAGACGAAGGTGACCCGCGCCGGGTGCTTCTCCGGGTGACCGTGGAGCCGGACCTGGACGAAGGTGTGGCCCTCGACGACGTGGGCGTTGGTGAGGATGCGGTGGCCCTCGATCACCGCGCCGGAGCCGGTCTTGTCGGAGGAGAAGCCCGGCCGCCACGGGGCGAAGGCGTCGGGCATCACCGCGGCCACGTAGATCTTCACGATGGCCGGGGACGGGTCGTGGGTAGCGTCGGCTCCCGGGTTGGCGGCGCGGACCGCGCCGGGCGCGGCCAGGCCGAACAGGAGGAGGAGGACGGACGGCAGGACGACACGTCGACAGGGGTCACTCATCGGCACACCTCGTTTCGGATTCACGCCCGAGCTGGTGAGGGAGGCCGTGCCGAAGGGCCGGTACCGCTGGGCTCGACTGCCTGATCACGCGGCCCCCTGTCGTGTCGGGTCCGCTCTGTGCGCTTCCATACCCGTTTCATGCCGTGAGAGGGCCGAGCCTTGCGCCCATTTCCCGCGGTGTCTCATCGGTTTGCGAAGACCGCCAGGTGGACCACCTGGTCCTCGTGCCAGAGCCCCGATCCGTGGAGACCCCCGTCGTCGACGTCGATCTCCTTCCCCTGCCCCAGTCCCGGGGTGAGGGTGATGCGCGCCTTCTGGATGCGGCGCAGCCAGGTCGGGGCCTTCGGCCGCTGGCCCTTCCTGGGTGCCGTTTCTTCCCGTCCCCAGCCGCGGTCCATGAGAAACGCCGGGAGGGTGCGGTCCGCCAGCTCGTTCCAGGTGTCGGGGTGTCCGGTGAGCTCGAGACCGAGGAAGGTCCCGTTGGCCATCACGAGAACGCCCACCTGCCCCGGGTGTCGCTCGAGCGCCCGCGATCGCTCGCGGGCCTCGTCGCCCCTCTCGTCGATGAGGGCGTGGTAGTCGGAGGTGGGGGTTGCGACGGAGTCCTCGACGAGGCAGCACTGCACGTCGTTCCAGAGCCGGGACTGGTCCACGCTCGTCCTCGGCATCCGGTGCTTCTTCGCCTCGAGGACCTCCCTCGTCGACGCACTTCGGACGGAGGGCGAGATGCGCATCGTCCCCGACTGGAAGCACCCGCTCGTCCAGGCCCAGCGCCCCTGCTCCATGCAGCCGACGGGGATCGCCACCTTGCTCCCACGACCCAGGATCACCGAGCGGGCGACCACGCGGTTCTGCTTGCACCCGACGAGGGTGTCGCCCTCGAGGATGACGACCGGCTGGTTTCCCTTGTTGAAGGCGTCGAGCTCCTGGACCTCTCCGTCGCCCTTCTCGAGGATCTCGAGGACCTGCGCTGCGATCGCCTGGTGCGTCAGGAGGAGGTGCGGGTCCGGGCCCGCCTCCTTCAGGCACACCGGGTGGATCGTGTACGGCTCGAGCTGCTGGGGCTCACCCAGGCTCAGCTTCTTGAGCCAGGCCACCGGCTCCGGCGTCGACGACGAGTCGCTTGTCTCCATGCGGCCTCCTTCCTGTTCGGGTGGGCGGTGGTGCCGCCCCGGCCCATCACTCTCGAGACGCCCGTGGACGACGGGTCTGACGGGCGCCCTGGTCAGCCTGGAGTGTGGGGGGGCGACCCTGACATCCGGGGTCAGGGTCGGAGGGGCACGTGTCGCCGACAGGCTCCGGGCGTGCGGGAGAAGGTGGCCAGGCGGACCTCCCTCGGCCACCCTCGGCGGCAGATTGAGCGCCTCACAGGGTCTGGAGACGGCAGGTTGACGGGAAGGAAATTGGTCATTATAGTTAATATGACCTAACGGGGGTGGCAGTGGCGACGACGGTGACGGCGGCGCGGGCCAAGGCCGAGTTCGCCGAGTGCGTTCGAAAGGCGGAGGCGGGAGAGCCTGTCTTGATCACCCGCCACGGCAAGGCGGTGGTGGCTCTCGTGCCTGCTGAAGAGCTCTCTCAGCTGGAACGGCTTCGTGCCGCAGGCCCGGGTTCCGGCCTCGCCGGTCTGGCCGGCGGATGGCCCGGGTCAGAGGAACTCGTCAGCCTGCTGGCCGAGAGCCGACGGTCTCGGGCCCGCCGGACGCCCACGGCTCGCTGAGTCGATGGCCTACCTGTTCGACACGGACGCCATCTCCGAGGTCCTCAAGAAGCGCCCTGCACCGGCGTATCTCCGCTGGCTCAAGACGATTCCTCGCGACCAGCAGTTCACGAGCGCGGTGGTGGTCGGCGAGCTGTACAAGGGCGCCTTCCGGGCCTCCGATCGCGAGCGCCACCTGGAGAACGTGGAGAAACGGGTGCTGCCGGCGCTGACTGTACTCCCCTACGAGGTGGCGACCGCTCGAGTCTACGGCGCCATCCGCGCCGAGCTCGAAGAGGCCGGCCGCTCGCTCGCCGACGCCGACCTGCAGATCGCGGCAACTGCTCTCCAGCATGGCCTGGAGCTCGTGACCGGCAACGAGAAGCACTTCCGCCGCGTGCCCGGGCTCACGCTGGCCTCGGCTCTCACATCGGCCCGCGTCGGCCGATCCTGAACCCAGGGAGGCGGATCAGTCCGCGGATCGGGTCCGTGGTCGACGGCCGCGGTAGAGCTTGACCGCGGCCTCGAGGTCCTCCGGCACCGCCCGACGCAGTGATACGGGCTTGAGGACCTCGGCCTCGCGACCGAACTGCATCACCCACCGCTTGATCTCGCAGGTCTCGGCCACCTTGAGGTGAAGGACGAGGCCGCCGCCGATCTCCTCCTGCACCCGCGCCGTGCTGTGCCACTTGCGCTCGCGGATCCATCGGGCCTGGCGCGGCGCGAAGCGGATCGCGACGTCGACCGGCGTCTCTCCCTTCTGGATGGCGAAGGCGTCCTTCATGAACTTCTTGAAGCTGAAGTGCGGCGGGGTCTCGAACGTCTCGGTCGTGGGGGTCACGCGCTGGATGCGGTGGAGGGCAAAGATGCGGACCTCCTGGTGGCGCTCGTCCCAGGCCAGCACGTACCAGTCGCCGTGGTGGTTGAACAGGTGGTACGGGTGGATGCGCCGCTGCGTTGTCGCGTTGGAGCTGAGGCTGCGGTAGCGGATGACGAGCTTGCGGCGGACGCGCTGGGCGCCGAGGACGTCGCGGAACACCCCGGCGTCGGGGGTGTGGAGCGGTCCCGGGTCGAAGGAGAGGAAGTCGTCGAGGGTCGAGGGCGAGACGCGCACCTCCTCCGGCAGGAGGTCCTGGATCTTCTTGAAGGCGTTGGTGAGGTCGTGCTCGAAGGGCGTGTTGCGGTACTGGGCCAGCACCTTCTCGGCGAAGTAGAGGGCGATGAGCTCGCCCTGGCTGAGGGTGACGGACGGCAGTTCGGCCAGGGGCTCGGTGAGGAGGTACGTCCCCTTGGCCCGATCGAACTCCAGGGGGACGCCCCACTGGTCGCGCATGAAGTCCAGGTCCCGGTACGCGGTGCGCACCGTCACCTCGAACTCCGCCGCGAGATCCGTGGCCTTGAGGGGCTTGTTGGAGCGGAGACGGCCCAGGGCCCAGTAGAGACGCCGGATAGGGGGCTTGGTGTTGAGCTGTCGGCGGGCGACGGGGCGCTTTCTGCGAATGCTGCGTCTCTTGCTCATCGCTCGGACCCTCCCCGGGAGCCACACTGCAGGGTCCCCGCAGGATCCTGCAGCCCCCACCCTGACAACGGACGTCGGGGCCCTTGCCGCCCCGGTTTCGTCCCTGTCACGCATTCGGACAGCCGCACAGCCACGACACCTGGAGAGGCAAGGGCCGTGCCTGACATGGGATGTCAGGTTGGGGGCGGGGGCGAGTCCTCGCCCCCCGCCCCGGGGATGCCTATTGAAGCTCGACCGGCTCCTCCGTGTGCCGGAGGATCGTGGCCTGGTTGGAGACGGTGAGGGGGTTTCCCTTGTCGTCGGTGATGCTGACGACAAACTTGGCGTTCACCGCGCCGCTCAGGCCATACATGGTGTAGTACAGGCCGGACGTGAACTGCATGACCTTCCGGCCGCGCGCGCCGACGTACTCGACGACCGCCTCCTCGTTGTCGTAGAGGATGACGTTCGTCGTCGACGCAGTCAGTGTGGTGCGGATGGAGTTGACCGTGAAGCCGACCCCGGCCGTCTCCACGAATTCCAGATTGACCTTGAACCGCCACCAGCCGTTCCCCTGATACTCCGCCGTCTGTGGGTTGGGGTCCACGTTGAGCCGGACCTGCGCCCGGGTCGGAGGGGTCGGCGTGGGAGCCGGCGTCGGGGCCGTCCCGCTGTCGCCACCGCACGCCGTGAGAAGCACGCCCAGAAGAACGCTGAGGCTCGCCGCCAGGATTCGCTTCGTCATCTTCACAACCATCCTTTCTTCATTCGCGAGATCCGGGAGGGCGGCCTCTGCGAACTCGGGGCGATTGTGGAGAGCGCACCCTGACAAGGAGGGTCAGGGTGAGAGGGTCGGCGGGGGCGGGTCTATTGACCGACGGCGATCAGTCGGGCGGCCTCGCCGATCATCTGTCCGAGATGTGCGACTGCCAGCCTGAGATTCTCGTCCGCGTCTTTCCGGAAGGTGAGCTGGGTGTACTTCTGATGCTGCGACCTTCACGGCCACCCAACGTTGCCCACCCACAAGATCGCCGCGATCACAGCTAGAGCGAAGAGCGCGGCGAAGCCAAGCGCGAGATATCCAAGCAGGTCTGACGGGTCCATGGAGGGCTTGAGCCAACCCCGCACTGTCCACGCGTGCGCCTTCCGTGCGGACGACCGAGAGTGGGCCGCTCCGTGACCGATATTCAATAGGTCCGCGCTACTCTCCTTCCGCCGCGACCTCTCTCTTCGAGCGGACGGTCGAGTGTGGGCAGCTCCGTGACCGATGTTCAGGACCCTGGACGTGGCTTTCTCCTGTCGCGACCTTCCTTCGCGAGGGGCTGGTTGAGGGCGGGCAGCCCCGGGTCCGAGGCCCAGCCCTACCGCCTGACTCGACCTCCGTCGCCACCAGACGAGGGCGAAGGCAACGACAGCGACGGCGGCGATCCACGGAACCAGCCCGACGAGGGCATGAAGGTCCTCGAGACTTCGCTCGCGATGAGTAGCGTGCACGCGGCGACGATGACCCAGTTCAGCCTTCTCGGGTCGGCATTGTCGGGTCGTACTTGACTCCTGCCAGTCTCCTCGGCGTGGCAGTCCGCTTCGCCGGTTGGGCCCGTAGCCTTGACGGCGCAGCTAGGCGGGTCTCCTCTTCCGCCTGTTCCTTCTCGATCCGAGCCAGCTCGGAGCGCGCCTCCTCGTTCTCCGGGTCGAGCTCGAGGACCTTCTGGTACAACTCCCGGGTGCGTTCGGCTCCGGGATCCAGGTAGGTGCTGGCGCGGAAGACGCTGGCAAGTACCAGATAGGCGGGAACGCAACGTGGATCAGCCTGAATGATCTCTTCGAGGACCGACCTGGCCCGGCCAAGAGACCCGACCTTCAGGTAGCAGCGGCCGAGGACCAGTCGGGCTCTCGTGCCCAGCTCTCCCGTCAACCTCGCCGCGATGGGCTCCAGCGCCGCCCTGGCCTCGCCCGACACCCCTTCGTTCCAGAGACGCTCGGCCTTTTCGACTGCGCCGAGGAACTCGACATAGTCCAAGACGAGCTCGACCCGGTCAGGGGGAAGGCGGCGATAGAGCGACCACCTCTGCTCGGACCAGTTGAACTCCTGGTCCAGAAGCGCCCAGACCTTCGCGGGCAGGCTCGAAGCGTTGACCGCGAGCAGCTCGATCAGTCTCTGCTGGAAAGCATCCCTGGTGTCGACGTTCCACAGGGCCTCGTTTTGAAGGAGCGTTCTCCAGGCACCGAAGGACGTCCAAGCTTCCTCGTTGTCATGGAGCAGCTCGACCTGCCTCATGAGCTCGTCCGCAGCCTGCCCCGCCCACTCGGCCTCGTTCGGGAGGAGAGGTGGCACGAAGGGAGCGGGGGGTCTCGAGCGAGTCGAATGCAGCGGCGGCGGCACGCGACGAGGGGAGACGCCGGGGACCGGAAAGACGAGGTTCGGCGGTGGTGCCTCCGCCCAGATGTCACCCATCTGCTCGAATTGCTCCTTCTGCCAGCGGGCGAACTCCAGGGCCGTCTCGTAGGCCTGCCTCAGCTCCTGGAAGCCTTCGGGGTCGTCCTCCGGGTGCCGGTGCTTCAGGCGGGCGGCGTAGGCCTTCTTGATCTCGCGCGACGTCGCCCGTTGGTCCGATGCCGAGGATCTTCCAGGGGTCTACCACGGCGAGGCGTCCTCGAGCTGGTCGAGCGCTCGCTCAAGCTCACGCCGGGCGTTCTCGATCTCACGTGGATTCTGTCCAGCGAGGACCGCTTCGAACCCGGCCAGAAGCTGCCCGACACGAGCCCGGAGGTCGCCCAGCGACTCCTCGTAGATACGCTCACCGCGGGCCATCACGGTACGGTTCTCCATCTGCTCCCGTGGATGGACTCTTGAGGGCCTCGAGCTCCTTGAGGCGCGCCTGGATCTCCTCCCGGCTCATGAGACCCGGATTGCCCTCGATCACCAGCTTCCGCCGAACGTCGGTCTCGGCGACGTGGGTGTCCACCTCGAGCAACCCGTTGATGTCGTAGGTGAACCGGCAGATGAGCTGGCGCTCGCGCGCCTTCCCCGGAGGCAAGGGAACATCAAACATGCCCAGCTTCACGTTGTTCGCGAGGTGACGGCTCTCGCCCTGGTAGACCTCGACGTGAACGCTTGTCTGGTGGTCGTGGGTCGGCGAGTAGCTCTGCTCACGGCTCACGGGGACAACCGTGTTGCGCTCGATGATGGGCGAGAACTCCGTGCCGACGACGTCTCCCTCTCTCGTTGGGGATGGCGACCGCGACGCCCAGCGAATGGGGACAGGTGTCGGTGAGCACGACCTCGGAGAGGGCCGCGTCCCGGGACTTGAGACCAGCTTGGATGGCCGCCCCTAGGGCCACCGCCTCGTCCGGGTGGATCTGGCTGAGGGGAAATCGACCGAAGAGCTTGCCGCCAGCGAGCGCACGAGCGGCATCCGGGTGGCTCCGCCGACGAGAACCACCTCGTCCAGGTCGGCGACCTTGAGCGAGCGCATCCTTCATCGCGCGCTCGACCGGTCGCCGCATCCGCTCGACGAGGTCGCGAGTGCGGCTCTCGAGCGCTGCGCCGCGAGGCGGTCCATGTCGACCTCGGTCTCGCTCCACGGTGAGCTTCATCTCCGTGTCGTCGGACTTCGTGAGGCGAAGCTTGGCGAGCTCGGCCTGCTTGCGGAGCCTGACTCCTGTCGTGTGGCTCGAGAGGTCTTCCTCGGGGATCTTCGCGTGCTCCAGGAACGCCGCCGCCAGCGCCGAGGTGAAGTCCTCACCGCCCAGGAAGCTGTCCCCGGCCGAGGCGTGGACCTCCATCACCCCGTCGAAGAGCTCGACGACCGACACGTCGAACGTGCCGCCGCCGAGGTCGAACACGAGGAAGGTGGTCTCGTTCGCGGCTTCGTGGAGGCCGTAGGCCATGCCCGCGGCGGTCGGCTCGTTGATGAGCCGCTCGACCTTCAGGCCCGCGAGCTCACCCGCGGCTCGGGTGGCCTTGCGCTGGGCGTCGCCGAAGTAGGCGGGGACGCTGATGACCGCCTCTTCCACCGTCTCGCCGAGGCAGCGCCTCGGCGTCCGCCTTGAGGGACCGAAGGACGAACGACGACAGCTCCTCGGGCCGAAAGCGACGAGAGTCCAGCCGCGCGAGCCGGTCGGTGCCCATGTACCGCTTGAAGGTGGCGGCGGTCAGGTCCGGGATGGGTGATGAGCCGCTCCTGGGCGGCCTGCCCGACGAGGATCTGGCCGTCGTCGTCGAGCCCGACGACGCTCGGGGTGAGCCGCTGCCCCAGAACGTTCTCGATGATCCGGGGCTCGCCGTCCTTCCACACGGCGACCAGGCTGTAGGTCGTGCCGAGGTCGATGCCGACGATGGTCATCGCTCACGCCCGTCGGGGCCCGGAGAGGAGACCCGGGGCCGGTCCTCCCGCGGGCCTCAGGATAGCGCGCCGAAGGAGCGGTGCAGTGTCACTTCGCACAGGCTGGCGGGGAGATGGACGTTTTGGCTGTTTCGCCCATATCCCAGGGCTCTCCCCGATGTCGACTACACAGGCCAGCCAGCTCCCGGCCTTCTTGGCCCCGTACTCGAGCGTGGTGGGCCGAGCTGTCATCACATCTCTCAGCCCACGGCCTCTCAGGTTTCTGTCACGTAGCCGTGGTGGACCCAGGTGTCCCTTGGTTTCAGGATGCGGGTCTCGTAGAACGTCGTCTTGCCCGTGACGAGGGTCGTCGTCAGGACATCCGGGCAGACCTCGTGCTGCGAGCCGTCGCCCTCTCGAGAGGCCGCCAGATAGGCACAGACCTCCTCGACTCCCGGGGCATGGTCAACCGGGGCTCGCTCGTATTCCGGTTGTCTCGTCACCGCCTCGACTGCAGCTCCCTCGAGCAGCTTCGGCCAGAGGTCCTTGAACAGGGCCTCCGTGACGTACAAGTCGGCTCTGTTGAGGGCACCGTTTATGGCGACGACGGCCCCGACAGCATGTTCGGCCTCGGCAAGATGGCGAAGGGCTTCTAGATAGCCGGCAACGGCCTCCTTCACACTCTTGCTTTCAGCAGTGAGCTGATAGCTCGACGGCGACTCGCTCGACCGGACTCCGCCCCCGATGGTGTCGTCAAGCCGATCTTGCGTATCGCCGATGCTGCCCCAGACGTCCGCCTGCGCCAGGCCGTGGATGATCGTCGTCTTCATGCGTGCGGTCGGCGCAGCCGAGTCAGAGCCCGAGAAGGTGCTGTCGTCTTCTCCACCACGCCGGTGCCAGCGCCGACGCTCCACGCAGTACGCCGGCATTTCGACCTTCGACTTCGGCGGGACGAGAGTGTCAAAGCGGACCGTCCGGTCCTGCCTGCCGCCCTTGACGATGTCGCCGGACTGTACGAACAGGGTCTCCTGTTCGGCCAGGTTCTCGGTCACGATGCGGCCGACATCACCGGTCTCGTGGACGACCGCTCTTCCCCGCCGGAGGGCCTCCTGCAGCGTACGGAAGGTGATGCCCTCCAATGGAGCCCCGCCGGTGATCACGTAGGCGGAGAGGTTCTGGTGCGAAACGGGGCCGGTGATGGTGAAGCCGCGAAGGTCAGGCTCGAGAATGCGGACATTCTCGAGCGCGCCTGGTTCCGCGGTTTGGCTCAGCCTGCGAGGTTCCGAAGAAGGACTCGAGGTGGAGGATCGTGCTTTGTTCTGTGAGAGGAGGATCCCCTTCACCGAGCTCACAAGGAGCAAGCCGAAACTCGATATTGGCGAAGTGGATGACGTCGCGCTCTTTGAGGGGCGCTTCCTCGACCCGCAGCCCATTGACGAAGGTTCCGCACTTGCTGCCCAGGTCGCGTAGCCAGAGCGCACCCTCCCGGTCAAAGAACTCGGCATGCAACCTCGAGACCGACGGGGGGCCGAGAATGAGCTCGAGACCGGGAAGCCGGCCCACGCGAAAGGGGAGGGTGTGGACCGGGATTCGACGTAGCCGGCGCCCCCCCTCGACGAGGTATTCGAGGTGCCACACGGCCGAGGTTGATGGCCCAGAGGCCCGACGAGGGCTCATCACTCCGCCCTCGGAGCATGGCAGGCTCTGCTACCGCCGCCCTGAATCGAATGCATCATTTGGATCCTCTTGTGCCTGGGACGGCGGAGAGGACGCCGATGTCCCGGGAGACTCCGGATTCCTGAGCATGGCCTGCGCGATGACTCCAGCAGCCTGCTCCAAACCCGCAAGACACGCCTGCAGCTCCTCCGCGCCGGCCTGGCGTTCATCCGCCTTGCTGACTGCCTTGCTGCCCCTCGTGATTGCCTCGAGAACTGCTTCTTTCTCTTCAGACGTGAGCTTCGCCTCGAGTACCTGGACTGACCGGATTGCACTGGAGACGAGCCCTTTGATCTTCCGCACAAGCGCTTGCTTCTCTTCTCGCCTCCGGTACTCGTCTGCCTGCGCTCGCGTCTCGCTCGGCAAGGCGGTTCACCTCGGCCTGGCTGAGACCACTGGAGGGGTGGATGGTCATCGACTGCGCGCGACCCGTGGCCTGGTCCCGCGCGGAGACGGACACGATGCCGTCGACGTCGATCTCGAAGGAGACGTCGATCTGGGGTATGCCCCGCGGGGCGGACGGGATGTTGGTGAGCTCGAACTTGGCGAGGCTCTTGTTGTACGCCGCCATGTCGCTCTCGCCCTGGAGCACGTGGACCTCGACCCGGCTCTGGTTGTCTTCGACCGTGGTGAACACCTTGCCCTTCCGCGTGGGGATGGTGGAGTTGCGGTCGATCAGCGGCGTGAACGTGCCGCCCTTGGTCTCGATTCCGAGGGTGTGGGGGGTGACGTCGAGGAGGACGAGGTCCTTGACCTCGCGCTGGAGGATCCCGGTCTGGATGGCCGCGCCCATGGCCACGCCCTCGTCGGGGTTGATGGCGCGGTTGGGCTGACGCCCGAAGATGGACGCAACCACCGTTGACACCTTGGAAGCCCGGGTCTGGCCGCCGACGAGCAGGACCTCGTCAATGTCGTCGGGCGTCACGCCGGCATCGGCCAGGCAGCGCTTACAGGGCTCGATCGTACGCTCGAGGAGGTCGTCGGTGAGCTTCTCGTACTGGTCGCGGCTGAGGACCGTGTTGAGGTGCTTCGGACCCGTCTTGTCCGCCGAGATGAAGGGCAGAACGACCTCGACCTGCTGGGCGCCACTGAGCTCACACTTGGCCTTCTCCGCGGCTTCCTTCAGCCGCTGAAGAGCCATGCGGTCTTGTTTGAGATCGATCTGGGTCTGTTGTTGGAACTCGGCGATGAGCCAGTCGATGATCCGGCGGTCGAAGTCCTCGCCGCCGAGATAGGTGTCTCCACCCGTCGCCTTCACCTGGAAGACCCCGTCCGTGATCTCCAGGATCGTGATGTCGAAGGTGCCGCCTCCAAGATCGTAGACTGCGATCACCTCGTTCCTCTTGTTGTCCAGACCGTAGGCCAGGGCGGCTGCCGTCGGCTCGTTGATGATGCGCGAGACCTTGAGCCCGGCAATGAGGCCGGCGTCCTTGGTGGCCTGACGCTGTGGGTCGTTGAAGTAGGCGGGGACGGTGATGATCGCCTCCTCGATCGGCTCTCCGAGGAAGTCCTCAGCCGCCGCCTTCAGCTTCTGCAGGATGAAGGAGGAGATCTGGGGAGGCGAGTAGATGTTCTCCCCGATCTTGATGTGAACGTCTCCGTTCTTGGCCGCCACCAGCTCGAAGGGGAGGACCTTGCGGGCCTCCTCGGACTCCGTGGCATCGTACTTGCGCCCGATGAGTCGCTTGACCGCGAAGACCGTGTTCTCCGGGTTGGTGATGGCTTGGCGCTTCGCGATCCCGCCGACGAGCCGTTCGCCCTTGGCGGTGAAGCCGACTGTCGAAGGCGTGGTCCGGGTGCCCTCCTGATTGGGGATGACCAGAGGGGCGCCCCCTTCCATGACCGCCACGCACGAGTTCGTCGTGCCCAGGTCGATGCCGATCATCTTGCCCACTTCGGAACCTCCCCCCGTTGGCGTGCTCGCTTGGGGTCTCTCACCTCACGCTGGCTCCGACATCGCAAGGGGTGTGCCTGCGGCCCCTCCAAGGCGCTCTAGCAGCAACTGGCTGACGGGCCGCGGGTTGTGCGGGCGTCGGTCGCGTGCGCGCCCCGTCGACACCGTGGCACTGCGCCCCAATCCGAGGCGTCTTGCCACGCCGGGGCTAGAATCCACCCGTGACATCGCTGCTCGTCGTGGACGACGACGTCGACCTCTGCGAGGTCTTGCAGGGGGCTCTGGCACGCGAGGGCCGCACCGTCCACGTGGCACACGACGACGTTGCGGCGCTGCGCAAGGTCGAGGAAGGCGATTTCGACCTGGTCTTGACCGATCTCGACCTGCGCTCGCGAGCGAACCGGCCTCGACGTCCTGAAGGCGATACGGTCGCGAAACCCGCGGACGCAGGTGATCCTCATGACGGGCTTTGGCTCACTCGAGACGGCGGTTGAAGGGCTGCGCGCGGGCGCCTACGACTACATCGGCAAGCCCTTCGATGTGCGCGCACTCCTGGCGCTCGTCGAGCGCGCGCTTGCGGCCGGTGGGCGCGCTCCGGCTCCTGCGCCGGCCGAGCCATCGCTGCCGGTCGGCCTCACCGGACGGACCGCGGGGATGATCGAGGTCTACAAGCAGATCGCGCTCGCTGCAGACACCGAGACGCCCGTGCTGATCGTCGGCGAAACCGGCACCGGCAAGGAGCTCGTGGCACGTGCGATCCACGACCATGCACGTGGCGGCAGGGGCCCCTTCGTCGCCCTCAACTGCGCCGTCGTGCCCGAGACGCTGCTCGCCTCCGAGCTGTTCGGCCACGTGCGGGGTGCCTTCACCGGGGCGGTGACCGACAAGAAGGGCGTCTTTGAGCTCGCGAGCGGAGGCACCATCTTCCTGGACGAGATCGCCGAGACGACGCCGGGCTTGCAGGTGAGCCTCTTGCGCGTGCTCCAGGAGGGGGAGGTTCGCCCCGTGGGTGGTTCGCGGACGCTCCAGGTGAACGCACGCGTCTTGGCCGCGACGAACGCCGACCTCGAGCAGGAAGTGGCGGAGAAGCGTTTCCGGCAGGATCTCTACTACCGCCTGAGCGCTTTCATCATCCGGCTTCCGCCGCTCCGCGACCGCCGCGAGGACGTCCCGCTGCTCGCGGACGCCTTCCTACGGAACGCCTGCGGCCGGGCCCGCAGGGACGTGACGCTGACGCCGGAGGCGGTGGGGGCGCTGCAAGCCCATTCGTGGCCGGGCAACGTCAGAGAACTCGAGAACACCGTCGAGCGGGTGGTCATCTCGGCGCGCACCGGTCAGCTTTCCGAGGAGGACGTCCTGGATTTGCTGCGCCGTGAACGAACGCCGCGCAGCCATCCGGCCTTCGAGGGCCTTCCAACCCTGGAGCTACTGGAGCAGCAATACATCAAGCACGTGCTCGAGGTGTGCAAGGGCAACCGCACGCGCGCCGCCGAGATCCTCGGCATCGACCGGCGCTCCCTCTACCGCAAGGCCTCGCGCTACGGCTTCCCGCTCGGTGGCGAAGAGGAGGACGAATCCGGCGGAGGGTGATCCCTAGCCCTGGCGGCCGAGAGCCGCCCGGATTCGCGCCGGCAGCTCCTGCGGCTCGAATGGCTTCGTGATCACGTCGGTGGCGCCCAGCGCCACGAGCCTCCTGATCTCGGACGGCATCGCCTTCGCGGTGAGAAACACGACCGGGATCCGGGCGAGCTCCGGCTCGCGGCGGAACGCCGCCAGCGTCGTCGGGCCGTCCATCTCGGGCATCATCACGTCGAGCAGCACCAGGTCGGGTGGTCGCTCGAGCGCGAGCCTCAGGCCCTCGGGACCCGAGCTCGCCTCCTCCACATCGAAGCCGCCGACCTGCTCCAGAGCGAGCCTCGTGGTGAAGCGGACGTCCTCCTCGTCGTCGATGAGCAGGATTCTCATGAGGCGAGCGGGAGCGTGAACCAGAACCGCGAGCCGGCGGGGTCCCGTGGCTCGACACCGATCCGGCCATCGTGACGCTCGACGATCGCTCTGCAGACTGCGAGCCCGAGCCCGCTGCCACCCTTCGCCCGCGAGTCGGAAACCTCGACCTGCTGGAACGGTTCGAAGATGCGCTCGCGCCACTCGGCAGGCACTCCCGGCCCCTCGTCGCTGACGCTGATGTTCGCCCACTCGGCCTGCGGCTCGACGAGGACCCTCACCCGGCCCTCGGGGGGTGAGAACTTGACGGCGTTGGCGAGCAAGTTGATCAGGACCTGCACGACCCGCTCTTCGTCCGCCACCACCGTGAGGTCGCGTTGGCGGGGTGGCTGCTCGAGCGCGACACCTTTCTCGCGCGCGAGCGGCGCGACGGTCTCGACGGCCCGCCCCAGCAGGGGATCCAGCTGGACCGGAGTGAGACTCAGCTCCATGCGGCCACTGCTCAGTCGCTCGAGATCGAGGATGTCGTTGATCAAGTCGACGAGCCGAACCGTGTTGCGCTCGGCGATCGCCACGAGCTTCTCCGCCTCCTTGGACAGCTCGCCCGCCGTGCCGAGAGCCAGCAGCCCCAGTGAGCTGCGCACCGAGGTGAGCGGAGTGCGCAGCTCGTGGCTCACCATCGACACGAACTCGCGCTTCATCCGGTCGATCGCGTGCCTCTCGCTCAGATCGCGAACGAAGCCGGTGAAGCTCGGAGGCCCGAACCCCCGGATGCGCATCACGCTGAGCTCGGCCGGGAAGGTCGTGCCGTCGGCGCGCAAGGCGGGCATTTCGACGCGCTTGCCCAGGATCCGGCTCTCGCCAGTCCTCAGGTGGCGTGCAAGCCCTCGCTCATGGCCCGCGCGCAGCTCCGGCGGCACGATCAACTCGCTCATGGGTCGCCCAAGGACCTGGTCGCGCGAGAATCCGAAGAGTCGCTCGGCGGCGGGGTTGAACTCGCGGATGCGACCGCCGTGGTCGATCGTGAGCACCGCGTCCTGCGCTGACTCCAGGATCGCCCAGCTGCGCTCCTCGCTCTCGCGCAGTGCGTCCTGCGCCTGCCGCCGGTCGAGGAACTGCCCGAACTGGTCCGCGACCCCGGCGACCAGCCTCAGGAGGGCCTCGTCGCGCTCCAGCTTTTCCCCGCAGACAAACTCGAGCACTCCGACCACACCGCCCGCGCTGTGCACCGGGGCGAAGAGCCCCGCTCCCAACCCCAGCCGGGCGGCCAGGTCGGCTCGCGCGAAGCCCGGCTCGGACGCCAGGTCGCCACAGAACACGGGCTGGTCGGTCGCCCACGCTCGGCCCGGAAAGCATTCGCCGGACCCGAGGCTCTGCCTCAGCGCGGCGGCGGTGTAGAGGTTGGCCGCCTCATCGGGCGGGTCGGGCCCGGCGGTCACAGCGCAACGCAGCCGACTCGCCATGGGATCGACACGCCAGGCCGCGGCCAGGGGCCAACCCATGCCCTCGATCACGGCGTTCAGCAGTCGCGTCTCGGCCTCGTAGCGGTCCATGGACTCGAGCAGCGCCACCGTGACCGTGTGCACCGTGTGGAGTCGTCGCTCATCGCGCACACGCGCTGAGATGTCTCGATAGAGCCAAAGGTGCCCTCGGGGCTGACCATCCTCGAAGATCGGGATGTAGTCGCGCTCGAGGGTCCGGCCGTCCCGCAAGGGAAGGGTCTCCACGTACGCCGGGCGCTGCGCGGTGAGCAGGTCATCGACGCGCGCAACGAAGCCCCCGGCGTCGGCGAACAACCGGCTCGCTCGCTCCACCGCCTCCGCGCCATCGCCACCTATGAGCGCGTCTGGATCGAGGCGTAAACCGAAGAGAGCGCACCACTCCCGGTTGACGAGCGTGATCCGCCGACGCTCATCCTCCATGAGGAGGCCCCCGCTCAGATTCTCGAGAAGGACCCGCAGGCGCGCATCGCGGCGTGGAGACTCTGCCGGGCCGCCCACCGCCTTCGTTCTCTTCCGCCGGCCGCCCCCCACGCTCGCCTCAGCTGGTGATGGGGACGCTAGTCCCTTGGGGGGCGGGCGTCAAGGCGGGCCCGACTACAGAGTTTCAGCGGTGAAAGACATGGCGACCGCGCCGATGCCGGGTTGTATCCATAGCATCAACGACGGCGAGGCCAGCCGCTCGGCGATGGCGAGAGCGTGAGTAGAGCTAAGGTGGCTTCTCGGGCGGCTTTCCGTAGCTCTTCGGCCTCCTGGGCCTTGGCCTGGTGCCATTCCTTATCTAATGCGTTCGGGCGGCCGCACACGGGGCAGTCGCCGTCGCCGCGGGCCTCGTAAAAGCGGAGGGCGTGGTCGAGGAGGCTGGCGAGCTGCTCGGACTTCCCCGCCACGGTCTGGGCCGCGGCCTTCTGGCCCTGGTCGGCGTGTCTCAGGGCCAGGACGGCCTCGCTGACTTTCTGGGGGTCGGGAGCTTGGATGACGGCGAGGCGCCGGAGGTGCTCGATGGCGCTGTCTCCCTCCCGGCTGGTCGCCTCTCCGGCGAGGAGGGCCTCGACCTCCTTCAGTCCCCAGTCCTTCTTTCCGAGGGCCTCCTTCGCCCGCGCCGCACGCTCGTCGCTCTCCCCGTCAAGGGTGGGCGCCTTGTCGCGCGCGCTGCGGGCCTGCTGGAGGGCGGTCTGCGCGTCCACGAGGGCGTCGAGGCCGAGGACCTTCGAGAGGGCGTCGTAGAGCTTCGACGGGCCCTCGTCAAAGATAGGGCCGTCGCGCCAGACCTTGCTGCGCTGGGACCAGCGGTAGGTGTCGCCGGTGAGCAGGAGCTCGAGGCCCTCGGCGAAGCTGGATTTGCCGGAGCCGTTGCGGCCGACGACGAGGGTGAGGCCGGGGCCGGGGGTGACGTCGAGGGTGGCCCTTGGGCCGATGCCGCGGAACCCCTGGGCGGTGAGGCGGCGGAGGAAGGCGGTGCGGGGGGGCTTCTGGGGTTCTGTGGGGTCCTGGGTTGGGGCTTTGTATGGGTAGCCTTGTGGGTGGCGCCGTTGCCGTCGGCGAGGAACTGGTCCAGCTCTTCCGGGCTTTCCAGGGCGGCGAGGACCAGCGCGGCCCACTCGTCCTCGGGCTGGGTGTCGGCTTCCAGTCGCTTCAGGACGAGGTCACGCAGCGTGGTGTCGCTCAAAGGGCAGACCTCCCAGACGTGTTCGGTTCTCGACGCGGACGCGCGTCAGGTATACGCCTTTTGCCAATCACGTGCCACAACAGACTGGAACCCCCGTTTCAGTTATCCATACCAGATCAACTACTTATGGCGATGTCGCTCTCGCCACGTTCTTCACCGCCGGTCTGGTATCCGGACACCAGGGCTACTGGCTGGTCGGGGCGGCCAAACGTGGGCGGTCGGCACGGCATGAGTGTGGTCCGTGGGACCTGACAGTCCGCGTCAGGGAGCCATCGACCTGGCGGCTGATGCGAGACCTCTGGGTCTTCTCTCGGACCTGGGCACCGCTTTCGGACCTTCGCTGTCCCTTCGCCGAGGCAGCCTTCCCCCGTGGATGCGGATCGACCCCTCAAGCGTTAGCGAGCGGTCACCACGCGGCCGCGAAGGCGACACCGCCGGCCCGATCGTTCACGATCTCGAAGAAGTTCAGGAGACTGAGGCTGTACGCCCGCGCCTCCCCTCCGGCCCCGCCTCCGCCTCGAACGGCACGAGCGCGAGGCACGCCTCCGCGAGCGTTTCGGCGCTCAGGCGCACCTCGACGGGCCGCGCCGAGACGATCCTCGCCACCCGCTCCGCGGACACCACGAGGATGACCCGGGACGGCGCGAGCTCCCGACCCACGGGCTCGGGCTGGTGCCCTTCCGCGATGAGCCGCTCCGCCTCGTCGGCCGGTATCGCGTAGGCCTCCTTCGCGAGTGCCAGGACGCGCCGGAGGCGGAACCACGCGCCTCGCGAATGCCGCCGCTGCCGGTGATCCCAGGAGCGCACGAGGACGCGCGATCGCAGCTCCCGCAGGCGGCGCTCCTGCACCGCGGTCATGGGGCCTCCGGCTCGCCCGCCTCGAGACGGCGAAGGAGCGCGGCCACCTCCGCCCGATGCGGTCGCGGGTTCGGCATGCCGGACCTCGGGGCGAGGAGGGAGAGGATCGTGAGGTTCGAGCGTACCGCATGACGCAGCTCGGGCCGCAGGCGCCGGTACTCGGCCTCCAGCTCGTCGAGGTCGCCGGGGCCGGTGGCCGAGAGCACGCCCAGGGCGACCAGGAGGTCGCGCTCTCCCTTCTCCCCGGTGCGGTCGGTGACCAGCTTCTCGAGGAGCAGCCCGGCCGGGCGCGGCAGCGCCAGCCGGGTGCCCTCGATGTCGACCTCGGCTCCGCGCGAGACGAGCGACAGGGAGCCGAACACCAGGAGGGGAAGGCGATCGTCCTCGAGAACGTACGCCTGCGCCGGGTCCTGCTCGGGGTCCATTCCCACGAAGTTCAGCTCCAGGAGCCCGGCGGAGCGTGGTGTCCACACCGACGGCTCCTCGGCGGACGGCTCGAACTCGCGAAGGTCGTCCAGTCGCTGCTTCAACGCCGCGTGGCGGTCGATGGGGACTCCGATGTCCAGGTCCTCGGACACGACCAGGGTCGCCGCGGCTCCGGGCTCGAGGAGGTTCGGGACCTCGGACCCGACCACGAGGACCCCCGGGGTCTCGAGCGCCGGCCGGGCCGCGCGGATCGTGGCCACCAGGCGATCGCGAAAGGACACGCCGAGCAGTATAGGGACCCCCGACGACCGGGTCCATCACGAGCGGTCCCACGAGGCCGTTTCCAGCGAGGAGTCCGCCGCGCTCGCCCTCTCCAGCCTCGAGGACGTGGCATGCCCCCGCGGCGCTCTCCGAGATGCTGCTGGCCGCCGACTTCCACCTCGACACTCCGAGGGAGGTGGTGACCGTGGCGTGTGATGTGGCCAACCTGCGAACCATCTCACAGCACGCGCAGGCTCCGTGCTCCAGGATGGGGACATGAAGATCCGAGCCCGGCTCGCGGCCCCGGCTTCGTCCGGGACAGCCCCTCGAGCAGCTCCCTGTGGTGGCGGCCAGCAGCAGGCAGGACCAGGATCCCGAGTCGTGGGGAGAGAGGCGGGCCTCTCGCGGAATGCCCGTGACCGCGTTGCCGGGAGGAGCTCGTGCTATGTTGCCCACCGGACGGTCTCCAACCGGCAGACCCAGGGGCGAGGAGCCGATGCTTGCGTGACGTCGACGTGACGGCGGAGGGCCGGCGACTCGCGGAGGACGCCCGGCGGAAGAAGAACTGGAAGCGCTGGGGCCCGTACCTGTCCGAGCGGCAGTGGGGCACGGTGCGCGAGGACTACTCGCCCCGACGGCGCGTCCTGGAGCTACTTCCCCCACGACCACGCCCGCAGCCGCGCCTACCGCTGGGGCGAGGACGGGCTGCTCGGGATCACGCGACCGCCAGTGCCGCCTGTGCTTCGCCCTCGCCCTGTGGAACGGGAAGGACCCGATCCTGAAGGAGCGCCTGTTCGGCCTGACCGGCCCCGAGGGCAACCACGGCGAGGACGTCAAGGAGCTCTACTACTACCTCGACTCGACGCCCACCCACTCCTACATGAAGGCGCTCTACAAGTACCCGCAGGCGCGAGTACCCCTACGAGCAGCTGGTCGAGGAGAACCGCCGGCGCGGGCTCGAGGAGCCGGAGTTCGAGCTCACCGACACCGGCGTCTTCGACGACGGGCGCTACTTCGACGTCGACGGCGGAGTACGCCAAGGCGGAGCCCGAACGACATCCTGATCCGCGATCACGGTGGCCAACCGCGGGCCCGGAGGCGGCGGTCCTCCACGTGCTGCCCACCCTGTGGTTCCGCAACACCTGGTCCTGGGGCCGAGACGGCGAGGGCTACTGGCCGAAGCCGCGGCTGGCGCGCCGAGGACGGCCGCGTCGTCGCCGACCACGCGAGCCTGGGCCGCTTCGTCCTCGCCGCCGAGCCGGGACCCCGACGGGCAGGCCCCCGAGCTGCTCTTCACCGAGAACGAGACGAACACGGAGCGCCTCTTCGGCGCGCCGAACGCCACGCCCGTGCGTCAAGGACGCCTTCCACGACTACGTGGTGGACGGCCGGACGGAGGCGGTCAACCCCGAGCGAGGCGGGCACGAAGGCCGCGGCCCTCTACCGCCTCGAGCTGCCTCCCGGCGGGCAGGGTCGTCGCTCCGGCTGCGCCTCTCCGCCGCCGACGAGGCCCCGCGCCGGCCCTTCGCGCGGCTTCGACGCGGTCGTTCGACGAGCGCGTCGCGGAGGCCGACGCGCTTCTACGCCGCCACGCACCCCGCAGGGCATGAGCGACGAGGAGCGGCGCGGTGGCCCGCCAGGGCTACGCCGGGCTCCTCTGGACCAAGCAGTTCTACCACTACGTCGGTCCGGGACTGGCTCGAGGGCGATCCCGCCCAGCCGCCGCCGCCCCCGCAGCGGCTCGAGGGCCGCAACGCCGAGCTGGGCGCACCTCTACAACCGCGACGTCATCTCGATGCCCGACAAGTGGGAGTACCCCTGGTACGCGGCCTGGGACCTGGCCTTCCACATGATCCCCTTCGCCGCGCCTCGACCCGCAGTTCGCCAAGGACCAGCTCGTGCTGTTCCTGCGCGAGTGGTACATGCACCCGAACGGCCAGATCCCGGCCTACGAGTTCGAACCTCGGCGACGTGAACCCGCCGGTCCACGCCTGGGCCTGCTGGCGCGTCTACAAGATGACCGGGGCCGCGCGGGAAGCGCGACCGCGTCTTCCTCTCCCGCGTCTTCCAGAAGCTGCTGCTCAACTTCACCTGGTGGGTGAACCGCAAGGACGCCGACGGCAAGAACCTCTTCTCCGGCGGCTTCCTCGGCCTCGACAACATCGGCGTCTTCGACCGCTCGAAGCCGCTGCCCACCGGCGGCCACCTCGAGCAGGCCGACGGCACGGCCTGGATGGCCTTCTACTGCGCGACGATGCTGTCCATGGCCCTCGAGCTCGCCCGGGAGAACCCGGCCTACGAGGACATGGCCTCGAAGTTCTTCGAGCACTTCGTGGCCATCGCCGACGCCATGAACAACCTGGGGGGCACGGCCTCTGGGACGAGGAGGACGGCTTCTACTACGACGAGCTCCACCTCGACGGCCGCGAGATCCCCCTCAAGGTGCGCTCCCTGGTCGGCCTGATCCCGCTGTTCGCCGCCGAGGTCCTCGCCGACGACGTCGATCGACCGGCTGCCGGGCTTCAAGAAGCGCCTCGACTGGTTCCTCGAGAACCGCGCCGACCTCGCTGCCTCACATCGCCTACTGCGACCGGCGGAGCGCGGGCGGCCGCGGCCTGCGCCTGCTGGCCATCCCCTCCCGCGAGCGGCTGGAGCGGGTCCTGCGCTACCTGCTCGACGAGGAGGAGTTCCTCTCGCCCCACGGCATCCGCTCGCTCTCGCGAGGTGCACGCCCGGGACCCCTACCGCTTCTTCGTGGACGGCGAGGAGCACCGGGTGGCCTACGTCCCGGGCGAGTCCGACTCCGGCCTGTTCGGCGGCAACTCCAACTGGCGCGGGCCGGTCTGGTTCCCGATGAACTACCTGCTGATCGAGGCCCTGGAGCGCTACCACCACTTCTACGGCGACGGCCTCACCGTCGAGTGCCCGACCGGCTCGGGCCGGCGGATGAACCTGGGCGAGGTCGCCCGGCGAGCTCGCCGCACGGCTCGGCCTCCCTCTTCCTGCCCGACGCGCACGGCCGCCGGCCGTGCCACGGCGACGACCGGCGCTACGCCGAGGATCCCGCACTGCAAGGACCTCGTGCTCTTCCACGAGTACTTCCACGGCGACACCGGCCGCGGCCTCGGCGCCAGCCACCAGACGGGCTGGACCGCTCTGGCCGTGCGCTTGATCGAGCACCTGCCCCGGCGGCGCTCCGCTCAAGTCGAGGGCGGGGGCTGCTGATGACAGAGCACGACGTGCCCTACCTGACCACCGAGCAGATGGTCGAGGTCGACCGGGCGATGATGGAGGACCTTCGGATCGAGCTCATCCAGATGATGGGGAACGCCGGCCGGAACCTCGCCCACCTCGCTCGCCGGCGGTATCGGAAACCTCACTCGGATGGGTGTTTGGCCGGCTGGAACCCCGTGGTTGAGTATCGAGGCGTTCTAGGCTCTCCGGACCCCCGGGTGGCGGCCTGGCGCAAGTGACGAGCCCGGCCAGGGTGATCTACACTCCGGGCGGACACAACGCATGATGCTGGCTTCATGGGGGCTGATCCGCTAGACGCGTCTCGAGGCCCCATGCCGCGACTCCACGACAGCGGACAACGACGTCACGACGCCGCCCGGATCGTCGGCAGCGCCGCGGTCTCGATCTTCGGGCAGTTCGCGGTCGACGCTCCCGACGGATATTTCGGCGCCGTCGATCGGGTCACGGACGTGGGCGGCGCGTTCGTCGTGCTCGTGGCACTGCTCGCGGCGACGGGCGTCGCCCTGCGGCTGTCGGGTCGCCGGGGGTTCCAGGCTGTCGCGGTGCTGCAGCTGGCCCTCGTGTCGGCGGCCTTCGTCCCGCCCCTCGCCTCCGACCCCGCGGTCGCCGGGGCGGTGATCGTCTGGCACCTCCTGCTGTTCGGCCGGCTCTCGTTCGGGGCCCCGTCGAGCCGTCGCGCGCCGATCGGCGTCTGGTCCGGCCCTCCGCGCGTGGAGCATGGTGCGGCCGCGCGTCATCTTCTCGGAGTGTCCGTTGCCCTCTCCGTCGCCGCCCTCGGGTATCGCCTCGGCGCGCGAGGGCCCGCCCAGCTCATCTGTCTGCTGACCGGGTTCCTGGCCATCGGTCTCGCGGGGCCATCCCTGGCGCGGCGGCTCCGGGAGCGCTCCGGCCTGGCGGTCCTCGTGGCGGTCCTGGTGGCCGCCGCCGGAGCGAGCTTCCGGCACCCCGAGATGGCCCTGTCGCTGTTCGCGTCGGCCCAGGCGGTCGCGCTGGCGCTCCTGTGGGCCGGGACGCGGATCTTCGACGACATCTTGGAGACGTTCTACCGGCGTCCCGCCTACATGGTCGTGGCGTCGTTTCTCGTGCTCGTCGTCCTCGGGTCGCTCTTCCTGAGCTTCCCGGTGGCCTCCTCCGGGGCGGGCGCCGTGGACCCCCTGGACGCCATGTTCACCGCGACGAGCGCCGCCTGCGTCACGGGCCTGATCGTGCTCGACACGCCCACGGATCTCTCGCCGTTCGGTCACGCCGTGATCCTGATCTTGATGCAGGCCGGCGGGCTGAACATCATGGTCCTCTCGGCTTTCGCCGCCGGACTCCTGGGACGGAGCCTCGGACTTCGCGGTGAGGGCGCGATGCGCGACATGCTGGACCTCCAGCCGGGGCGGTCGGTCCGGAAGCTCGTGCTGCTCATCGGGCTCGGGACGCTGATCTCCGAGTCGCTCGGTGCGGCCGCGATGTCGGGTCTCTACCTGAAGCACGGCTTCGAGCCCGGAGCGGCCCTGTGGCACGGCGCGTTCCACGCCGTGTCCGCCTTCTGCAACGCGGGCTTCTCGCTGCACTCGGATTCCCTCGTCGGCTTCGCGCGCGACCCGGCGATGCTGCTCGTGATGGCGGCCCTGATCACGGCGGGTGGGCTGGGCTTCGGCGTCCTCGGCTACGCGGGCAGGCGTCTCACAGGCGCACGCCGCGACTCGGACTCGCTCCACGCCCGGGTCGTGATCGCTGTCTCGCTGGCCCTCGTCGTCGTCGGCGCCCTCGTCTACGGTGTCGCCGAATGGGACCACACGCTGGCGGGCCTGGCGCCCGCCGACCGTGTGGTCAACGCCCTCTTCCAGAGCGTCACCCTGCGCACCGCGGGCTTCAACTCGGTCGAGCTGGGATCGCTGCGCCCGGCGACCCTGCTCATGATGCTGGTGTGGATGTTCGTTGGCGCCTCGCCGGGCGGGACCGGCGGGGGGATCAAGACGACGACCGCTGTCGTCCTGGCGGGGTCGGTCCTGGCGGTCCTGGCACGCCGTGAGCGGATCGTGCTGCTGCGTCGCCGGATGTCCCTCGACACCATCTTCAGGAGCGCCGCGATCGCGACTGTCGCCAGCCTGGCAGTGGCCGCGGGCTCCTTCGTCCTCCTGGCGACGCAGTCCCAGCCCTTCGAGGTGCTGCTGTTCGAGGCCGTGAGCGCCTTCGGCACGGTCGGCTTGTCTCTCGGCGCGACCAGCGACCTCGACGAGGTGGGCAAGATCGTCGTCATGCTGCTGATGCTCGCGGGCCGCGTCGGGCCGCTCACCCTGGCGCTCCTGGTGGGGCGAGCGGCCGCGAGCCGCGTGGACTACCCTGATTCCCGCATCATGGTGGGCTGAGTCGGAGGGAGAATGGCAAGGCAGTTCGCCGTCATCGGCCTGGGGGCCTTCGGTCGGCAGGTCGCGGTCCAGCTCAGGCGCCTGGGCCACGAGGTCCTGGCCATCGACCTGGACGAGCGCCTGGTCAACGCGGTCGCCGAGGAGATCGAGGCGGTCGTCCGGGCCGACGCCACCGACGAGAACGCTCTCCGCGAGCTTCACCTGGATGCCGTCTCCTGCGCCGTGGTGGCCATCGGGGCAGAGTCGATCGAGGCGTCGATACTGACCACGACCCTCCTGCGACAGATCGGTGTTCCCGAGATCGTCGCTCGCTCGGTGAATCCCCTGCACGCTCGCGCCCTCAGGGCGGTGGGCGCCCACTCCGTCGTCCGGCCGGAGGAGGAGATGGGTGAGCGCCTGGCGCGCCGCCTGGCGCAGCCCAACGTACTGGAGAGGATCGAGCTCGGGCCGGACGCGGAGCTCGCCGAGATCCCGGTGCCGACCGATTTCCTCGACAGGTCCTTGATCGACCTCGAGGTTCGTCGGCGCCACGGAGTCACCGTCGTCGCCATTCGACGCGGGGACCGGACGCTGGCGACGCTGGACAGCTCCGAGCGCATGCAGGCCGGCGACACCCTGGTCGTCATCGGGGCCCCGCAGGCGGTCGAGAGGCTGGCCGCGCGCGGCTGAGCCATGAAGCTCCACACCCGCCTGCTCTTCGCGTACGGCTACCTGGTAGCGCTGGTTCTCCTGGGCGCGGCCGGCGCAGCCCTCGGATTCCTGGAGCTCGGGAACCGCATCGGGACCATGCTGGACGACAACTTCGAGAGCGTCCGGACGTCCATGGAGATGCTCGAGGCTCTGGAGCGTCAGGACAGCGCCGTGCTGGCCGCGCTGCTCGAGGGCGCTCGCTCGTCCGACGAAGTCGCCATCTCGGAGCGCGCCTTCCTGGACGCGCTGGCACGCGCCCGCGGAAACGTCACGGAAGAGACCGAACGTCCGGTCCTCGACTCGATCGCCACGCGCTACGGCGAGTACCGGGGGGCGCGCGACCTTCTCCTGTCCTCGGCGTCGGAGAGTCCCCTGGCGGAGTACGAGAGCGAGTTCTTCCCGAAGTTCGAATCCGTGAAGGAGGACGTGCGGCGGCTCCTCGACCTGAACCACCGGGCGATGAGGCGGGCGGACCGTGACGCGCAGGCGACGGCGGCGCGGCGCGCCCTGGGGTATGCGGTGCTGACCGCCCTGGCTTTGCTGTCCATGGGGTGGCTCTCCCACTCGCTGCGTGTGAACGTGATCGCGCGCTTCGAGGAGCTGCGCTCCGTCGCACAGGCGATCGGCCGCGGGGACTTCCGTCGTCGCGCATCGGAGCAGCACACCGACGAGCTGGGCTCGGTGGCACGGGCGCTGAACGGGTTGCTCGACGCCCAGGAGGAGCTGAGGGGTAGCGCGAGCGCTGGGGGGAGGCGTCTCGTGGAGCTGGCCCTCGCTCGCCTGCAGGCGGAAAACGAGGCGGCGGCGTTGATCAGCCTGGGCGGGGACCTCCTGATCTCGACCTTCGGGGACGTGGAGACGGCCGCGATCGGCGAGATCGCTGGGCGGCTGCGGAGCGAGCTTCCCGAAGACCTGGCGGCGGCGGGCCCCGTGGAGCGAAGGGTCGACGATCAGGGTGGACTGCGGTTTCGACTGCTGGTCGTGAATCGGAAGCGGGCCGTCGGCTGGTGGGTCGACCGCCCGGTGGAGGGGTGACGCTCGCGAGCGCCTGGCGGTCCGAAGAGGCCCGGGCCTCACACCTCGGCGTCGTCGACGAAGTCCAGGGCGAGGAGCAGGCGGTCGTCCGCGGGTGAGCGGCCGCCTCCGAAGGCGTCGACCCGCTCGCACAGGGCCGCCACCGCGTCATTTGCGGGCAGGTGGACGGTCTCGCGGATGAGGCGCTCCAGCCCCTCCACGCCCAGGAACTCGCCCGTCGTGTCCTCGGTCTCCGTCACTCCGTCCGTGTAGAGGACGAGTCGATCGCCAGGCTCGAACGGCACGTTGAGCATCGAGCAGTGCCGCGTCAGGTCCCTCCCGACACCGATGATGGGGTTCTCCGAGTCGATCCGTCGCACCGCCCCGTCGCGCCCGGCCAGGAGCACCGGGGGGTGGCCGAAGCCCGAGTACTGGAGGCAGCGCATCTCGAGGTCGAGGAACAGGCAGAAGAACGTCAGGAGGAGGCCCGACTCCTGGAAGTTGTCGCAGACGAAGGCGTTCAACGAGTCGCCAACCTCGCAGGGGTGCTCGGCGGTGGAGGCGGCCCGGAGAACGAAGCTGTTGACCCGGCTCGCCAGGAGCGCCGAGGCGATACCGTGGCCGGACACGTCGCAGACGCTGGCCACCACGCGGGTCGGGGACTGAAAGAAGACCGAGGCATAGTCTCCCCCGATGCCGTCGGTGGGGTCGAAGTGGCAGGCGACGTCCAGAAGCCCCTGCCGCCCGCTCCGCGGAATCAGGCTGCGGTGCACCAGCTCCGCCACGCGCAAGTCCGCCTCGATGCGTCGGCGGAACTCCTCGAGATCGCGCAGGCGCGCCGCATCGGGGTGCCCGGGCCGGTCGCTTCCCGATCGGGGGCGGCTCTTCGACCCCGACCCCTCGGCCGGCTCCAGCGGGCGGTCCGCCCGCGACGTCGCCGGCGGTGTCCCGTTCGTGTGCCAGGCAGGCTCGTCAGCGATGTTCTCTCGGAAGCTCATCGGTCACCTCATGGAGCGGGAACGCCTCTCGAAGGAGAGACGATTCGGAGGGGTCCGTTGTTGCGCGTGGTTCCCCGGCGAAGTGAAGGCTCTCACAGGGCGGGAGGGAGGCGAACGGCCGCGGGGCTCCGTCTGCGCCACACCGTGTGAACGAGTGTGCGATCCTGTCTCCGGGACGTGTCGACGGGACGAGGAGGATCCACGCGGCAAGGGCGCCGGGGACGAGCCGCTATCCGGGTGGGCGGAGAGCGTGGGCCTTGCGGCCCCCGCGCGGCACGCGCTCTCCCGCGGCCTCGGAGGCGAGGAGGCGCGTCGCGAGCGCCACGCAGCGGCCAACGAGCGCCTCGACGCCCTCGCGCAGCTCGCGGCTGGTCCGGAGCCACACGATGTCATCCGCCACCGAGGCGTAGCCATGAATCAGGCGATTTCGAAAGGAGATGATCCGCCGGGTATCGGAGATCCTTTTGGAGAGCTCGGGGGCGATCTCGAGCAGACGGCCGAGAGCTTCGCCGATGATCTCGAACTGCCTCTCGACTCCGGACCTTAGGAGCGGGTCGTGTCTATAGTCGTCGAACGACTTTTCCGACAGGAACGTCTCGATAAGCCCGCAGGCCTCGGCCATGTCGAAGAGGTACTTCCGGGGTTCAGGCCGCTTCAAAGAGCAGAACCCTGCTGGCCTCGACGGCGTCGCGGAAGTAGGGATTCCGGATGGGGCCGGGCTCGACCAGGTCGACAGGGACCCCGAAGAGAGCCTCGAGGTCCTCCTGTAGTCCGAAGAAGTGATCGGCGCGCTCGCGAGGCGGCATGTCCTCGAACTCCACAAGGAGATCGACGTCACTCCGCTTGGGATCGAAGGACTCCCGCACCGCCGACCCGAAGGCCGAGAGCCTCCGGACGTGGTGGCGTTGGCAGAGGCCAACGATCTCACTCTTTCGCTGATCCAGCAAGTCGTTCACAGCGCTGATCATAGACCTGTGGCCGTGAGGCCGCCTTCGATCTCGGCGTGCTCGGCGGCCCACGGCGCCCGTTCTTCCTCGAGTGGAGCCACGCCCGGCCGATACACCGCTGGCAGAGCCGGTGCGCGGGGCTGAGGTCCGTACGCTCTGCCCGGTCTTCCCGGGCGAGCTCCCCGACCGAGCGCGAGCGTGTCTTCCCTCGCAGGATGGATGGAGGGGTGCCGATCTTTGTCACCCGCGACAGTCTTTGTCCGCGGGCCGGTGTCCTCGTCACCTCACTCGCGTGTGCGCCAAGTCGGCGCGGGTCAGCGGAATGGCTTCGCGGAGAGGGCTCACTCTCGCGAAGGCACGAGCCTTGCACCTCCCCACGTGCCGTCCTTCATATCGAACGTCGGCAAACCAGAACAGGATTCGTGCGTGATGAAGAAGAACCCCTTCTACGGGATGAGTGCGGCCGCCATGCTGTTCGGCTGCTATATGGTCAGCCACGCCCTGGGCCTCGAGCCCGGCCGCCTCGGCAAGCTGCTCACGCTCATGGGCGTCCTCCAGGTCTACGAAGGACTGCTCATCGCCCTGGGCGTGTACCTGGTCGCCACCCGACGGGCTCCACGGGACGGCGTCACCGTCCTCGTGCTGGAGACGCTCTTCCTGTTGGATGCGACGCTTCTCGCAACAGAGTGCGTCACGGCGGACCCGAGCGCGGGCAGCGCCGTGGCGGTGGCGCTCACGGCGCTCGCGTTCGCCAAGCTGGCTCTGGTGCGGCACTTCCTGCCGGAGACCCTGCCCAGGCCCGTCGCAGTCCTTCTAGGTCTCCAGGCGGCTCTCGTCTTCGCGCTGCCGATGGCGGTCGTTCACCTCGCATCGGCGCGACTCCTCGCGCCCGTGTCCCTGTACGGCCTGTGGTGGATCACTCTCGGGCTCCCTCTCGTGCAGAAGAAGATGCGGGAGGCCACCGCCTCGGCGCACGGCGGCGAAGCCCCCCGCGCTCACACCGTGTGGACCTGGGTTCCCGGGATCTCCGTCCTCATCCACTTCGTGGCGGTGGAATGGATCCACCAGGTCGACTTCCACTTCGCTTTCTTGACGCCGTTCCTTCTCGGCCTGGCGGTCTGCGCGGGGCGCGAGCAGGTCGTGCGGCAGATCGTTCTGCCCGCTCTGGCCGTGCTCGTGTCACTCGGCCAGGCCGAGGCGCTGGGCTTTCCTCTGCTGGGGACTGCGGGGCCGTGGATCTCCCCCCTTCGCATCGCCACCCTCGGCGCCGCCGCGGCATACGCTGTGCTGGCGTGGCGCCACGGCTACCGCTGGCTGGTGACCCTCGCCGCGGCCAGCGGTATCGTGGGTGTGCTGGGCACGTCCGTGTCGAACATCGTCGAGGCGGCCACCAACGTGCTCCGCCTCGCTGGCCGGCTGCTTCCGCGCGACGGATTCGGCTGGGGGCTGAGCGGCGTGGTCGGCGCCTTCGTGTTTCTCGCGCTGGGGGTCTGGCGGAGCTTCCGCGGCGAGGGTCCCCGTCGGTCGTCGCCGTCCGTGGCTCGCTCGAGGACCATTCCCCGCCACGGCGACATCGCCTTCGCACTCCTCCTGGCCGCCCTCTCCGGCGGGTCCACGCTCTGGACCCTCGACTCCTACCCACTCGGTCACCCCCGGCAGCGGAATCCGGCTCTCACCGCCGCCGCTCTGGCGGTGGTCGCTCTCGTCCTCGGCGTCCGCGCCCACTCGAGAGCGTCCCGACCGCCGGAGGATGCGGCTGGGAGGCAAGCGGCCACGCTGGCGCTCGTCGCAGGCTTCGGGGGGCTGTTCTCGCTTCCTCTCTTCGCCGCCAACGGACATCACGCGCATCGATCCGAGCGGGCCGTCATCGAAGACATCCGAACGGTCGTCTCCGCCCAGACGGAGTATCGCGCTCGGAACGGCGGGTACTCGGCCGGCGCGCTCGGGTGTCTGGCTCGACCAGGCGCCTGCATCCCCGGATACCCTCCCGAGGGTCCCAGTCTCCTGGAGGAGCAACTCGCGTCTCTCGCTGAACGGAGGGGCTACAAGCGGTTCTTCCGCCCCGGCCTCTCGCCGGACGGGATATCCCCCTCGAGCTCACCCACGAGCGTGACTAGCTGGGCGTACGTCGCTGTCCCCGTCGACCCGGGCTACACCGGAGTGCGGGGATTCTGCGCGGACTCGAACGGCGACCTGTGCTTCACGACGGACGGGTCGGCGCCACCCTTGCGACCCGACGGCACCTGCGACCTGGAGTCGTGCGTGCCACTCCAGTAGGGCGCGAGAGGTGGCTGCCCCGGGCGACGTCGGGCGGCTCGGACCCGGCGGTCATCGGCGACCCAGGCCCTCTTCGACGTCCGGGCGATGCGGCGGGCGCCTTCGCTCGCTACCGCCCGCTGCGGAGGGCCTCGCTCAGGGCGTCGAGTCGTCCACCACTCCATCGCCGCCTCTACCGAGGCGGTCTGGGCCGCGCTCACCGACGACATCGGACTCTGGTGGCCGGAGGCGTTCTACGCCGGCGGCGAGGAGGGCGCGCGCAGCTACCACCGGGAGGGCACCCCGCCGCCCACCTGGGAGGGCTGATCGCCCGCCAGAATGCCCCATCGATCCGGAGTCGTCCGAGGTCGGTCTGACGGGGTGGGTCGCGTGGGGCGTCGGACGCGGCTATCGTGCGGAGCGTGCCAGGATCGCGCGCTTGCCGGCGCCTCGCACGAGGCTGAGTGAGGTGCTCGCCACGAACCACGCCGCCACGTGACGTGGACCGTCGGTTGGGCCCGACCGTACAGGCTGTCAGACGTGGGTGTCCGTGCGGGCCATGTCCGCCACTTCCCTGCGCTTGCGGATCTCCTGAGCCACCAGGATGACAAGAGCCGCCGCGAGCATCAGAAGGACGGTCGCGAGGCCGGGGTCTTTCACTATCGCAGCGAAGTCGCCAGCGGCCACCATCCGGACGAGCCGGACGGCCAGGATGATGAACGCGATCACGGCAAGGACCCCTCGGAGCGTTCCGCCGACCCAGCCAACGCTGTCGAGCATCCAATCGACAGGCCCGTCAGTCCCGATCGACTCGACCGTGGCGTCGAGCTCCTCTCGGGACAGTGGTCTTCCAGGTGCGGGAGCAGCAGGCCGGTGGTCAGCGGCTCGCCGAGGGCCTTTTCCGAGGCGCCTCTCGAGGGTGCGGTAGGCCTCGTTGAAGCGACGCATTCTCTCGGTCGCCTCATTCAGGTTCCGCGCCTCGTCGGCGTGCCGGTCCGGGTGCCATCGTCTGGCGAGAGCTCGGTAGCGTCGTCGCACCTCGCCGAACGAGGTACCCGCCCTCAGGCCGAGCACGGCGTAGGCTCTCTGCACGTCGTCCATCTCAGCACCGCCTCTGCCCGCGATGGGTCGTCTGATCCGGCTACGCGTCCCCCCGGGCCACACCGGTCGGCACGCGCGGCAACCGTGGCCGTGCGTCGCTGGTGCCACTGCACCGGCCACACCCCATGACCGGTTCGGTTCCTCCCGCCGCCACCAATACCACATGTACCGCCACGACGTGACGGAAGCCCGAAGTCGAGGAGGTCCTGGCCGGCCCTGCCGAGGGCCGCAAGGGCGCGGAGGGCTGCCGGATCGCGTTAGGCAGACCGCTGCTGGACGCTACCTGAGGGTCGTCTACGTGCTGGACTCCGAGCCTGGGAGTGTGTTCGTGATCACGGCGTTTACCCCGCTCGACCTGACGTAGCGCGGGCTCTACGATACGTCCGTGACTCCGCACGGGTGGCTTCCCGCGGATCTGCTGGTCTATGGGGAGCTCCTGGTCTGCCTCAGCGGGGTCTTTCTCTACGGGTTCGTGGCGCGGCAGCTCCTCGTCAACCCGTCCCTGCTGCCGGGAAACCGGGCCCTGCGTGTGGCCGTGGCCTGTGTGACGGTCTGGTACGGGGGCTGTCTCCTGGACGAGGTGGCGGCCATCCTCGTGGGGGAACGCCTGCCGGGCGGGACCGTTCTCGACATGGTCCGGGCCCTCGCGTGGCTCGTGGGCTTCCCCGCCTTCGCGCAGGCGTCGTGGCGGTTCGCCAGCGAGGCCAGTGAGGCTGCGGGGCGTCGCGGTGTGCCGCTGGTCTTGGTGGCGCTCTCATACGCCACGCTGGGTCTCTTTGTCTGGCCGGCGGTCGAGTACTGGGGGCGCGCCGCGACGTCTCTGGAGAGCGCATCCGCCGAGCTCTACCCCAGGATCGTGCTCCACACGGCGGTGGGAGGCTTGACGGCGTTCGGTCTGCTGCTGAGTGCGCTGCGTCGAAGCTCGGATCCTCGTCTCGTCCTGTTCCTCCGCTCGCTGCTGGTGGCCCTCGCCGTGGTCGTGGGTGTCGTCGCGCTGGGCATCGTCTCTTCCGGACTGGGAGATGTGTGGCGCGTGTCGTCGCAGCTCGTGGGGCTCGGGCCGGCGGTGGTCCTCCTCTGGTTCGCCCAGCGCCACAACGTTCTCAGGCTTTCGCTGTCACTCCGGACGCTGCGGCACTTCCTCACGACGGTGGCGGTGGTGCTGCTGGTGGTGGCGGCGGGGCCGGCGGTTCGCGCCGAGGCGGCCGAAGGGAGGGATGTTCGCCGGTTGGTCGCAATGACGGTCCTTCTGGCCTTCATCGGGGGGAGCGCCTGCTCCGCCGTGACCGCTCTCGTGGCCCGGCGGTGGCCGGCCATAGGTCGGTTGACCCAACCCTCGATACCCACCCGGGAGACCGAGGAGCTCGTGCGCCGGCTCCGCACGCTGGAGGCCGACGAGCCTGAGCTGAAGGCCATGGTCACGGCGGGTCTCGAGCGGAGTCTGGGCACGCGGGCGCGCTTCCTGGGGGGGCGTGGGGTGGGCCGGGGCGGTGTCGAGAGGCTCTGGGAAGATAAGGTAGCGTCCCGTCAAGAAATGGCGAACAAACGGCTTGTGGGGAGCGTCTAGTTGGACATGACCACCACGCAGACCGTCCAAACCACCCCTCCGAAGCCGCTCCGGCTGTGGCCCGGCGTGGTCATCGTGGTGCTGCAGTGGCTGGTCAGGTTTGGCGTCCCCATCGTCGTGCCCGAGGCCGTGGCCTTCGCGGTGCTCGGCGGACTCGTCGGCGGGTTGGCTGTCGTCGTGTGGTGGGCGTTCTTCAGCCGGGCGCCCTGGTCCGAGCGCTGGGGCGCCGTCGTCCTGATGATCGTCGCGCTGGTCGCGACACCGCGCATCCTCCACGAGTCGATCGCGACGGCGGATGATGGGGATGCTGTTCTTCATCTACGCCATCCCGGTCCTGAGCCTCGCCTTCGTCGTCTGGGCGGTGGCCAGCCGTCGCCTCTCCGACGGACCTCGGCGCGCGACGATGGTCGCGACCATCCTGCTCGCGTGCGGCGTGTGGACGCTCCTCCGGACCGGTGGCATCACCGGCGACGGCGATTCGGATTTCGCGTGGCGGTGGGCGGAGACTCCCGAGGAGCGGCTCCTGGCCCAGGCCGGCGACGAGCCGACGGCGCTCCCGTCGGCTCCGGCAGCAGCGGAGACCGGAGCCGACTGGCCCGGCTTTCGCGGACCCGATCGCGACGGCGTCATCCGCGGCGTGCGGATCGAGACCGACTGGTCCGCGTCGCCGCCGGTCGAGCTGTGGCGCCGGCCGATCGGACCGGGCTGGTCGTCCTTCGCGGTCCGCGGCGACCTCCTCTACACCCAGGAGCAGCGCGGTGACGACGAGGTCGTCGCCTGCTACAACGTGACCACCGGCGAGCCGGTGTGGAGACACCGCGACGCGGCCCGGTTCTGGGAGTCGAACGGCGGCGCCGGTCCGCGCGCGACGCCGACCCTCAGCGACGGTCGCGTGTACACACTCGGTGCGACCGGAATCCTGAACGCGCTCGACGCCGGTGACGGCGCCGTCGTGTGGTCGCGCAACGCGGCGTCCGACACCGACGCGGAGGTCCCGGTCTGGGGCTTCGCGAGCTCGCCGCTGGTGGTCGACGACGTCGTCATCGTCGCCGCCGCCGGCGCGCTCGTCGCCTACGACCTCGCCACCGGCGATCCGCGCTGGTTCGGCCCGGCCGGCGGCGGCGGCTACAGCTCGCCGCATCTGTTGACGATCGACGGCGTCGCGCAGGTCCTGCTGCTGAGCGAAGCCGGCGCGATCAGCGTCGCGCCGGCCGACGGCACGCTGCTCTGGGAGCACCCGTGGCCGGGCTACCGCATCGTGCAGCCGGCCCTGACCGCGGACGGCGACGTCCTGATCAGCACCGTCGACGCCAGCGGAGGAATCGGCATGCGCCGCATCGCGGTCGCGCACGGACCCGGCGGATGGACCGTCGAGGAGCGCTGGACCTCGACCGGGCTGAAGCCCTACTTCAACGACTTCGTCGTTCACGAGGGCCATGCCTTCGGCTTCGACGGCAGCATCCTCGCGTGCATCGACCTCGAGGACGGCGAGCGCAAGTGGAAGGGCGGACGCTACGGCCACGGCCAGCTCGTCCTGCTGCCCGACCAGGACCTGCTGCTGGTGCTGTCGGAGAAGGGTGAGCTGGCGCTGGTCGGGGCGACCCCCGACCAGTTCACGGAGCTCGCGCGGTTCCCGGCGATCGAGGGCAAGACCTGGAACCACCCGGTGCTGGTCGGCGACGTCCTGCTGGTTCGCAACGGCCAGGAGATGGCCGCGTTCCGCCTTCCGAGCCCTCGCTGAGGGTCGACACCTTCACGGCTGGGCCAGCGGTGGGCCTGGAGGGACTCGTCCACTTCCGTTGCGGCCTCACCCCGTCCGGCCCCGGTCTGCGCCCGCGGGAGTGATCGGAGCCGTCGTCGTCGCCCGGACCCGTCTTCGCTCCGATCCGCCAGCGGGGGCGTCAGGGAGCGAGCACTTCACGCAATCCTACCGTGGGAAGCAGAGGCTCAGGTCGATTGCGGTCCGGCAGTGATCGCTCGGCCCTCACTCCGACTCGTCACTTGTCTGGCTGGTGGCGTCGCCGGCGGGCGGCGGGCCCGAGGGGTAGAATGGGGCAACCAGGCTTTGAGTCGGATGGCTCCACCTCAGCCACGCGACAGGCCACGACCGAAAGTTCATCCAAAAAGGGCTTCTAGGCTATGCATGCTCGACCCAACCGAATCCCCGCACACCGAATCGGCGTTCTGCCAGCCGCATTCCTGACCGTCACCCTACTCGGGGCCGTTGCCGGTGCTCAGCCCCCCATCGCCGAGATCGCCGACCAACCGGTCGTCTACACGGGGTCCGAAACCGGCGACAAGCGCTACCACCACGGAGGCTTCCGCCGCGGCCGTGGGAGTGCACAAGATCCAGGCCTTTCGCGCCAACCGCACCCAGGCGCCGGAAGGCGGAGTCGGTCGGCTGGACGTACAACCATGGCCCCATGCTGGCCTACTGGCAGGGCCGGTTCTGGATGAACTACGTCGCAGGCCGGGTCGAGGAGCACGGCCGGCCGGGACGGACCGGCTTCTTGTCATCCGTCGATGGATACACCTGGGAGAACCCCGGCGTGGCGTTTCCGGTGGTCGCGCTGCCCGAGATCACGCCACCTCCCCGCTATTTCGGCGGCCGCGAGCTGCCGGTTCAGCCGGAGGGCACCGAATCGGTCATGCATCAGCGGATGGGGTTCTACCTGGCGCCGAACGGACGCCTGCTGACCTCGGGCTTCTACAGCTACTGCCCGAACGTCCGCTTCGGCCCGAACCGGGGCCAGGGACTCGGGCGGGTCATCCGCGAGGTGGTTGCGGACGGGTCTCTCGGGCCGATCTACTTCGTTCGCCTCAACCGGCATGCGGGTTGGGACGAAGGCAACGTCCCGTTCCCCTTCTACACCGAGAGCGACGACGCCGGCCTGGTCGAGGCCTGCCGTTCCCTGCTCGCCGACAAGCTGGTCACCCTGCAGTGGTGGGAGGACGACCGAGGCGACGACGGCTTCTTCACCTTCGAGATCCCCGACGACCTGAAGACGTCCGACCTGACGCTTCGGCCCGATTCCGGAAGACGACGTCAACTACATCGAGCCCAAGGCCTTGAGCTTCTACGAACGCCCGGACGGGGTCACCGTGGGCCTGTTCAAGAGCGGCCTGGCGGCCTTGAGCCCGGACCGCGGCATGACCTGGGTCAAGGGCCGGCACCACTTCCCCGAGACGCGCGGCCAAGATCTGGGGACAGCGAACCGATGACGGCCGCTACGCCCTCGTCTACGACCACAGCGCCACCAACCGAAACCGCTTCCCCCTGGTCGTGGTCACCGGTGAGGACGGGTACGCCTTCGACAACCTGCTCACCGTCCACACCGAGGTCCCGCCCATGCGCTACCGCGGGGTCAACAAGGCCCTCGGACCCCAGTACATCCGCGGCATCACTCCCGGCAACGGCAATCCGCCCGGCGACCACCTCTGGGTGACCTACAGCGGGAACAAGGAGGATCTCTGGGTCGCGCGCATCCGGACACCGATCACCGGGACCGTCTCCGGTCCACTCGACGAGACCTTCGAGTCCGCCCGGACCCTGGCCGACCTCGAGACCTGGAATCTCTATGTCCCCAAATGGGCCCCGATCGACCTGGCCGCGGATCCCTGGGAGACCGGGAACCAGGTTCTGCGGCTTCGGGACGAGGAGCCCTACGACTACGCCAAGGCGGAGCACGTCATTCCCTCCAGCCAGGCGGGTGCGCATCTCCTTCAGGGTGCTGCAGCAGCAGTACGGCCTGAACGGGCTCGAGTTCGAGGCCCAGACCGCCCGCGGCGGACGTCCGCTCCGGCTGTGGTGGTCCCCGACCCAGCTCGCCTTCGACATCGCCGGCACCGAGGTGGAACGGACCTCCATCGAGACCGGCCGGTGGCACCGGATCGTCCTCGAGGTGGACTGCGACGAGGAGCGCTATTCGGTCACGGTCGACGGGGTCGTCGTCCATCCGGAGCTGGATCTCGAGGACAACCCGGAGTCGATCGATCGCCTCGTCTTCCGGACCGGGGCCTGGCGCATGGACGTGCGCCAGGCGATCATGGACCGGGGCGAGCCCGGCGCGCCGGGGGTGTTCGACGCCGACCTGCCCGGAGCCGACTTCAAGACGGCCCGCTCGAGCTACCTGATCGACGACGTCAGAACAGAAGCCTTCTGACGGGAGGCGGTCCGCCACGCGACTCGCCCCGGATTCGATGAGACGCAGCTCGAGCGAGCCCGGCGGGCGGGTGGGCACCGGACCGGCCACCTCGACTACAATCCCCGGATGCGCCTCGAGGCGGTGATCTTCGACATGGACGGCGTGGTCACACGCACCGCCGAGTTGCACGTCCGCGCCTGGACCCGGCTGTTCGACGAGTACCTGGACGCCCGGCGTGCCCGCGGCGAGACCCAGGCGCGCTTCGACCCCGTCCGCGACTACCTCGCCTGGGTGGACGGGAAGGCCCGCTACGACGGTGTGCGGAGCTTTCTCGAGTCCCGGGGCATCGACATCCCCTTTGGCGAGCCCGAGGACGACGACGATGCGGAGACCGCTTGCGGTCTCGGGAACCGCAAGGACCACTACTTCGAGGGGATGCTGAACGCCGAGGGGGTGCGGGTCTTCGAGTCCACCGTCATGCGGATCGCCGAGCTTCGGGCCCTCAGTGCGCGGATAGCCCTCGGGACCTCGAGCCGGCACGGTCATCGAATCATGGGGATGGCCGGGATCACCCACCAGTTCGACTTCATCGCCGACGGCAACACCATCCGCGAGCGCTCCCTCAAGGGCAAGCCGAGCCCGGAGCTGTTTCTCGAGGCCGCCCGCGAGCTGGGGGTCGCCCCCGACCGCACCGCGGTGGTCGAGGACGCGGTCTCCGGGGTCGAGGCCGGGGTGCGGGGCGCGTTCGGCCGCGTCGTCGGCGTCGACCGCGGGGGCAACCGCGAGGCCCTCGAGCGCGGCGGCGCCGACGTGGTGGTCGACGATCTCGCCGAGCTCAGCGCCGCGGACCTGCTCACTCCCCGATCGCCTTCATAGCGATTTCCTCTACGGGCTCCGCCGGTCTCTTCCCTCAGGGGATGACGAACTCCGCCACCACCGGGGCGTCAGTTCTGTTGGCGCAGGGTGATCGTCTCGTCGCTGGTCTTCCCCGAGGCGTCCTTCATGCGGAGCACGATCTCGAGGCCCGCCTCCGTCCGGCGAATTCTCAGGCCCTTGAAGACCGCCTCGTTCGGCGGAGCTCCTCGAGGTGAAACCGGACGGCGCCCTCCTTGTCCTCCCACGCGACGAACTCCGGCGTGAAGTGCTTGACCTTCAGCACGATCCCGTCCGGGTCCCGGGCCAGCATCATGTGCTCGCTGAAGACCAGCTCGCCGTCGCGGATCAGCCGGAAGAGGCCCACCATGGAGCCCCCCAGCGGTCCGGTCCACATCTCCTCGCAGATCCCGCCGAAGCCCTCGCCCCGCCAGTGACCGGCCATCCAGGCGAACTCCTCGACCGCGGGTCCTTCGTCCTGCGCGGGCGACTCGGCCGGCGGGCCCTCCGGCACCGCGAGCGCGCGTCCCTCCCCCGCCCCGCAGGGATCGGCCAGCAGGGCGACCACGGCCACGACGACACTCAAGGCTCGCATTGTTGGGCCTCCTCAGCTCCTGGACGAACAATCGACCCACGATACGACATCGAGACGGTCCCGAGTCACCTCGCCGGTGCGCACCATGGCACAAGGCCTGCCATTCTCATTCCCCCGCTTCCGGGACGCCCAGAAGCAGCCGGTTGTGCGGTGTGATCTCCGCCGGGATCGTCTGCGTGAAGACGTCGTAGCCTGCGGCTCGCAGGCGCGCGACTCGCGTCGCGTCAATGGCGAGGGGGATCGACAGAAAGCCGAGCAGGCCGCCGGTGTCGCAGGTGGCCGCGTCGTGACAGCAAGGGAGGAGCGCGACGACCGCCCGCGCTCGGATCGCGCGATCGATCACGGTGTCGGAGAGCGCCCCACAGGCATGCACCGAGACCACGAGGTCCCCCGCCTCGAGGTCGACGGTGGCGAGATCACCCACGCGACGTTCGACACGACCTTCGAGCCTGGGCCAGTGAGAGACCAGTGTCTGCGCGAGACGGTCGGCGCTCGGGACCGGCTTCGCGTCGATCGCCACGGCGCTCTCGCTCGAGGAGTCGAGCAGGAGGAGGAGGTGCGCGACGAGGGCGTGCCCCGCGGCAAACTCGACCACGCGGCGACCGCGGATCCGGCGACGCACGCGTCGCGCGACCTCCCAGGACTCGAACAGCTCCTTGCGGGGGAGACACTCGGCCTCACAGACCGCGCGGGCCACGCGGTCAAAGAGCGTCTCGCCCGGGAACCGGTCGAGGTGGCGGTGGTTGAGCCGCGAGCGGTTCCTGGGGTCGAAGTGCACGGTATGAGACTACCCCGCAAGCTCGGACCTGTCCTGACGTTTCGAAGAGAACCGCCGACGGTGATTGGGCCAGGGCGCGCATCTGGCTGGAGCAGGAGCTCGCTGGATGAGGAGGGGCCCGACAACGAATGGGGCTACTCGGCCGGCGAGTCCCCTCCCCCGAAGAGCCAGCTGACACCGACACCCAGCCTCTTTCGATGAGTGTCTTACGGAAGCCATCCTCGCAGGCCGGCCTCCGGCCCAGGGCCCGAGGAAGATGGAGGGGTCTTGGCGGGGCCGCCGGTCGTATCAGGCGGGGGGCCGATCTGCGTGCCCGCCGCCTTCTTCAGGAGCGCGATCTGCCCGCTGTGGTAGACGGTGTGGCGGATCGCGCCCCTCACGAGGAAGCGGGCGTCATACTCACAGCCCGGGACGATCGCGTCCAACTCCGCCGGCGTGAGGCAGGCGACCCGCTCCGTGAGCTTCTCGTGCGCATCTTCGAGCCGAGCTCGGGCGTCCGCCCAGGCCTCGGGCGTGGTCGCGGAAACCGGCGGGAAGTCGCCCACATCCGGGTCGCCGAGCACCTGCCCCTCGAGGCGTCTGCGCCACGTGTCCGCCCACGCCGTCAGATGCAGGACCAATTCCCACAGGGAGTGCCCGCCCTGGCGGGGCCGGGCCGCGGCGTCGCGAGACGAGACGTCTTCGAGCAACTCCCTCAGCGCCGGGCCGTGCCAGGCATCGCCGTGCCAGATCGCCCGGAGCTCCTCGGCGAGCGCCTGGCCCTCCCCCGGGGGGTGGCTCCCGCTCTGTCCGGATCACCACCTCGTAGTGCTCCACCCCGGGAGTGAGCGCGAGCAGGAACCGCTCGTCCTCCGGGTAGTAGCGGGCCCGCTCCGGATCGTCTCCCGCAAAACGCCGGATCGCGTCCTTCGACTCCCAGAGCGAAACCAGCCGAAAGCACGCCCGGTCACCCTCCTCCCGTCTGAGAACGAACACGCCGAGGTTGCCGTCCGTCGACGTGAGGTCGGCCACCCCGGTGCGGCGCAGGTACTCCACGTACTCGTCCGCGTCCTGGACCCTGGTGTCTCCGTCCCAGCTCCTCGCGAGCATGCCCGCCTCCCTGCACCGCGCCGCCGCGCGCCAGAATCGTGTAACTTTCAAATCGCCTTATAGACAGTTACAATCTAGTCGGCGACCTGTAACTTGTCAACCCGAGTTTGAGGGGTTACACGGGGAGATGGGTTTGGCGCGGCTGCGGCCAGACTGTGAGGGTAGATCGGGACCATGGCCGACTCCTCGGCAGGAACGATGAAGCTGGTGGGGGGCGACCCCTGTCTCGACTTCGTGAACACCGTGGGCGGACGGGTGACGAGCGGAGCCGCCTCCGCCACCCGGAGCGCCGTGCGAGACGACAAGCTCAGCAGCTACGACGATCTGCTCGCCTGGGCGCGCCACGCCGCGCTGCTGAACGGGAAGGCGGCACGCGAGCTCGCTCGGGTGGCGAGGCGCCGTCCCCGTGAAGCTTCTGGCGTGCTCTCCCGTGCCGTGTCGACACGGGAGGCGCTTCACCGAGTGTTGGTGTCGCTGATGCGCGGGCGGGTGCCGCCCGCTCCCGACCTGGCCGCCCTGAACGCCGAACTCGCCGCGGTGCGCGGACGGGAGCGGCTGGTTCCAGGAGCCAGCGGCCTCCAGTGGGAGCCGGCCAAGCCGGGCTCGCGGCTGGACTCGGTGCTGGGGCCGATCTGGCGGGCCGCCGCGGCGCTGCTGACCTCCGGGGACGCCTCTCGACTGCGTCAGTGCGGAGGCGAGGGGTGCGGCTGGATCTTCCTCGACCGCAGCCGCAATCGCAGCCGGCGGTGGTGCACGATGGAGGACTGCGGGAACGTGTCGAAGGTGCGCCGCTTCCGCCAGCGGCGGCGGGCCTGATGCCCAGGTCCTCAGGGTCTCGGCTGAAGATCGAGCTTCAACGTCTGGGCGACCGGAACGAGCTCGGGACGATTCGACCAGTCGATCGGACCCTCGGCGAAGCGGTGCTCGAGGCTCGGGAGCACCGCGTGGTTCCACGCCCGGTCGAAGTACTCGTAGGCCCGGTCCCACTCCGGCCCCTCGCCCCAGCCCCAGTGGGTCATCCGAAGCGCCGTGCGTCCCCCGCCGGCGTCGGCGAAGTCGAGGGTGACGACGGTGCGCTGCTTCCGGGCCTCGGGCTGGTCGAGCGGCGCGTTCCAGGTGAACGCGAACCGCCTCTGTGGCTCGAGGACGAGAATGCGCATCCCGTCGGCGCCGCGCCGGCCGGGAGGGGCCGACGGATCGAAGAAGATCTCGTACAGGCCGTCGACCCGCAGGTCCACGTGAGCGTCCGCGCGCGAAGAACGTCCGGAGGCCCTCCTCGGTCGTCCACGCGTCCCAGACGTCCTGGACCGGCGCCTCGAGGGTCACCTCTCCCCGCAGAACGCGGTCCCTCGGTGCCGCCGGTCTGGCGGCGACCAACGCGGCTCCCAGCACCGCCAGGGCCAACGCCCGCCGTCGCATCGTCACCTCCCCGCCTCCGCGGCGTCGCGGAAGAACGTTCCGAGCACGCAGTCCCACCCCTCCGAGTAGCTGGGCCGGGTCTTGCGGGCCTCGTCGCCGAGCGCCGCCCAGCCACGGTGCTCGAGCTCGACGAGGGCGCCCTCCGGGGTGTCGGAGAAGCGCACCTCGACCTCCTGGGCCGTCTGGGGCTCCCGCCCCGGGTGCCATGTGACGACGAGACGCTCCGAGGGCTCGAAGACCAGGACGCGGCCCCACACCAGGCGCTCCCCGTCTTCGCGCACCTCGTAGATCGCCCCGCCGACGCGGGCCTCGATGGCGCAGGTCCGTGCGCGCTCGAGGGAGATCGAGTACCGGTCCAGGGGCCACCAGCGGGCCATGCCGGTCGTGAACACCTCGAAGGCCTCGGTCGCGGTGCGGCGTCGGATCGTCACCGTCTTTCGCAACGGCGCGAACCACTCGGCGTAGCTCTCGACCGTCATCCCTCCTCCTCTTCCTTCTCGGCTTCGGCCCGGAACGACTCCAGGACGTCGTCCCACAGCGTGTCCAGGTATTGCTTCAGCTCCACGAGTCCCCTGGGCTCGGCCCGGTACACGCGCCGCGTCCCTTCCGCCCTCTCGCGCACGAGGCCGGCCTGCTTCAGGACACGGAGGTGCTGCGACACGGCGGGGCGACTCACCGGGAGCGTGTCCGCGATCCGCCCCACCGAGGACGGCTGCTCGCGGAGGCGCTCCAGGATCGTCCGACGCGTCGGATCGGCCAGGGCCGCCAGGACTGAATCGTAAGGCATAACTTACCGTAAGAAGATACTTACCAATGGGTGTCCTGTCAAGCGTGGATTCAGGCGAAAGCGGACCGATCAGTCGTCAGAGCGGACCGGGCACTGCACCTGCCAAGACGGGGTGGCCAGGGCGAAGCCCCGTCTGCCCGGACTCGCGGGCGGGGCTCCAGAGTGCAGGAATGGAGGGCGTCGTCGCATCGCCCGGGGGTGATGCATCGACATCTTCGACGGCGCGTCCGCTGCTGGCGGGCGCACCGGATCGAGATTGAGCCGAGGACCGCCCTGGCAGCGTGTCAGCGACCCTGCGCCAGCTCGGTCATCCGCGCCAGGTGGTGCTCGTCGTGCTCGGCGGCAAAGAAGAGCATGTCCACGACCCGCATCGGCTGCTGGAGCCGGGGGTGGAGGGCGACGGCGAGGCGCCGGCCCGGCTCCCATTTGTCGAGGCGACTCGACGAAGCGGCCGCGCACGCCGCGGAAGCCGGCGAGCACCTCTTCGATCTCCCGGTCGTTGTAGCGGGCCGCGTGGGTCCTCGTGTTCTCCATGTCGGCCGGGCGGAGCACGCTGGCCGCCGCGTCGTAGTCGGTGAGCCGTCCGTCGTGGAGGGCGTCGACCTCGAGGAGGTGTCCGACCTGCTCCTGGATGGACCACGACCCGCCGTCCCGCCGCGTGAGGATCTCCCGCGGCAGGTCCTTCACCGTGCTCTCGATCCGCGCCGGCGTCGCCCGCAGGCGATCCACGAGGGACGGGAAGTCCGCCTCCGTCAGGTGGTCGTAGCTGAACTTGCGCTCGATCCAGAGGCCGGGCATCAGCTCTCCCCCCGGCCTTCCAGACCGGCGCACACCACTCCCGGTGAGCCGCGACGCGGCCGCGGACGACGTCGAAGTAGCGCTGGCGGAGCCGGCCGGTGATCTCGCCCATGTGCCCGGAGCCCACCGGGCGGTGATCCACCTGGGTCACCGCGGTGATCTGGGCGCCCGTGCCCGTCAGGAACACCTCCTCGGCCAGGTACACCTCGGTGCGGTCGATGGGCCGCTCGGCCACCTCGACCCCGAGGTCCTCCCGCAGGAGCTGCAGCACGGTGCGACGGGTGATGCCCTCGAGGATGTCCTCGCTCACGGGAGGGGTCACGACGACTCCCCCGCGGACGACGAAGACGTTCTCGGCCGAGCCCTCGCAGACGTGCCCGCTGTCGTTGAGGACGAGGGCCTCGTCGAAGCCCGGCGAGCTGTGCGTCGGACTTGGCGAGGGCGGAGTTGACGTAGGCCCCGGCGATCTTCCCGCGCGCCGGGAGGACGTTGTCGCTCACCCGCTGCCAGGACGAGACGCACACGTGGGCGTTCTCGTCGTTCTCCACGTAGCGCCCGAAGGGGAAGGCCACGAGCGAGACCTCCGGGGTCAGGTCGTGGAGGCGCACGCCGATGGTCTCGTCGCCATAGAAGGCCAGGGCCTTGACGTAGAAGTCGGCCCGCGCGTCCTCGGCCCGCAGGAGGCTCTTCAGGCCCTCCCACAGATCGGCCTCGGAGTGCTCGAGGTTCATTCGCAGGAGACGGGCCGAGTCGCGCAGGCGGTGGAAGTGGTCGAGCGGGCGGAAGACGAAGAGCTCCTTCTCGTCTTCATTCCAGTAGCCGCGCAGGCCCCCGAAGACGGCGGTGCCGTAGTTGAGGGCGTGGGTCAGGAGACCCACCCGGGCCTCGGAGTAGCGGATGACGCGGCCGCGGAAGAACGCGAATCGGGGCCCGGCGGGTTGGCGCTGGACCGCCGATGTATCCAATTGGTTGGTTTCAGTCCATTGTGTCGCCATGGCTCTGGAATCTATTGCCCTAGAGGAGTTAGAATCAATAGCCAGACATGCCAAATTGGACTGAAGACGCTGGACATGGTGCTCCGTGATTGGGAGACTGGTCCTCGGGCACGGGCCCGGTCTACATCCGGCTGGCCCGCGCGCTGAAGGCGGCGATCGAGCGGGGTGACCTCGCCGCCGGCACCCGCCTTCCCCCCGAGCGTCCGCTCGCCCAGAGCTCTGGCGGTCAGCCGGACCACGGTGGTGCTGGCCTACGGTCAGCTTCGGAGAGCAGGGGCTGCTCGAGAGCCGCAAGGGAGCGGGACCTGGGTCCCCCAGCCCGCCGGGCTCCCCTCGCGGAGGCCCCGGCGTGAGGAGCGGGGTCGGTCCTTTCTCGTGGACTCGGTGATCCGCGCCGCCGCCGAGGAGCCCGCCGACACGATCGGCTTCCTGGGGGCGTGCCTGCCCGTGGCCGGCGAGTTCCTCGAGGAGGCGTGGGAGGCGGTGCGGGGCGAGCTCCCGGGGCTGGCCTGCGGCACCGGCTACTCGCCCCAGGGGCTTCCCGCGCTGCGGAAGGCGGTCGTCGCCCACCTCGGGAGGCGCGGGCTCCCGACGCGAGCCCGACCAGGTCCTGATCACGGGCGGGGCGCAGCAGGCGATCGACCTCGCTGGCCCGCTTGCTCGTCGGCGAGAACGACACCGTCGTCGTCGAAGACCCCACCTACCTCGGCGCGATCGACGCCTTCACGTTCGGCCGGGCCCGCCTGCCGGCCGCTTCCGGTGGGCCCCGCGGGGCCGACGTCGACGCGCTCGGGCCGCTCGCTCGCGCCGACCGCACCCGCCCTCGTCTACCTCGTCCCCACCTTCCACAACCCCACCGGGACCGTGCTCCCCGAGAGCGGCCGCCGCGAGGTGGCCCGTCTGGCCGAGGAGACCGGACGACCCGGTCGTGGAGGACGAGAGCCTGGCCGATCTGTCGTTCGGAGCGGAGCCGCCTCCGCCCATCGCCGCCTTCTCCCCGCAGGGCGCCGGTCTTCACGGTGGGCTCGCATGAGCAAGCTCTTCTGGGGCGGACTGCGCGTGGGCTGGGTCCGCGGTCCGAAGCCGCTGATCGCGCGGCTGACCCGCGTCAAGGTGGCCGCCGACCTGGGCGGCTCGGTGGTCAGCCAGGCGCTGGCCGCCCGGATCCTCCCCCGCCGGGACGAGGTGGCCCAGGCGCGCCGCCGCGAGTTCCTCCCCCGCTTCGACCACCTGAGCGCGCTCCTCGGCGACGGGCTGCCGGAGTGGTCCTGGGTCCGGCCCGAGGGCGGGCTCACCCTCTGGGTGCGCCTCCCCTCCCGAAGGCCGAGGAGCTGGCCCAGGTGGCCCTGCGCCACGGCGTCTCGATCGTGCCGGGACCGGTCCACTCGCCCTCGGGGGGTGCCAGCGACCACGTGCGCCTGCCGTTCGTGATGGAAGAGGACCTCCTCACCGAGGGCGTCGCGCGACTCGCCCGGGCGTGGGAGGCCTGCCAGCAGCCCGGGGGTGAGGAGCGTCTTGGCGTGATCGTGTGAGGGTGGACGGCGACGCGGACGCCCTCTCCGATCACCGAGGGGCAGATGACGCCGAATCGCCGGCGGGGGCTAGTTGTGGGAACGATAGAAGAGGTACCAGTCCCCCTCGATATGGCGGAACAGATCCTTGTCCTCCGGGCCGCCGGGGTCCGAGTTGTCGTCGATGCTGTCCACGCCAGCGGACGGGTCGGGGCCTCACCATGGACGTAGCCCTTCGTGACCCCTCCGGGTCCGGGGAAATCGTGGTGCCACATCCAAAGCTCCACCCTGCCGTCGGCGCCCGGCTCGACCCGCAGCACCTTCGTGGCGGAGCGCAACTCCTCGTCCCAGGGGTTGGCTACGAGCCTCTCGAGCTCGGCCCTCTGCGTATCGAGGTAGGCGATGAGAGCGTCGTCGGTCGGGCAAGGCTCTGAAGGCTCCATCCCACACGACGCGAGCAGCAGGATCGCCCCCATCGCTGCGGCAGCCCTGCACGTCGACCGCATGGGGAACCTCCTGCTTCTCGCCGAGGGGACGCGGCCCTCGCTCGGCGACGGGCCTCTCGAGCCCACGCCGATCGATCTCGCTACCATCGAGCACCTCCCGATCCACGTCGCTGGTCCGCACCATGGTACAAGGCCTGCCGCGCTCACCGTCCCGCTCCCGGAACCGCCAGAATCAGTCGGTTGTGGGGTGTGATCTTCGCGGGAATCGTCTGGGTGAAGACGTCGTAGCCTGCCCCTCGCAGGCGCGCGACGCGCGTCGCGTCGACGGCGAGGGGGATCGACAGAAAGCCGCGCAGCCCGCCGGTGTCGCAGGTGGCTTCGTCGTGACAGCAGGGTAGGAGCCCGACGACCGCCCGCGCCCGGATCGCGCGATCGATCACGGTGTCGGAGAGGGCCCCACAGGCGTGCACCGAAACCACGAGGTCCCCCGCCTCGAGGTCGACGGCCGCGAGATCACCCACGCGGCGCTCGACCCGGCCCTCGAGCCTGGGCCAGTGAGACACCAGGGTCTGCGCGAGCCGGTCGGCGCTCGGCACCGACTTCGCGTCGATCGCCACGGCGTTCTCGCTCGAGGCGTCGAGGAGGAGGAGGAGGTGCGCGACGAGGGCGTGCCCCGCGGCAAACTCGACCACCCGGCGGCCGCGGGACCCTGCGGCGTATGCGTCGGGCGACCTCCCAGGACTCGAACAGCTCCTTGCGGGGGAGGCAGTCGGCCTCACAGACCGCCCGGGCCACGCGGGCAAAGAGCGTCTCGCCCGGGAACCGGCCGAGGTGGCGGTGGTTGAGCCGCGAGCGGCTCTCGGGGTCGAAGCGCACGGTGTGAGACTACCTCGCAAGCCCGGACCTGTCCCGACCTCAACGCAGTCCCGCCGGGCCGGAATCACACGCAGACGAGGGCGCCGGTTCGGAGGAGGCCCGGGCTCCTCGCCCCTCCTCCGGAGAGCTCTCGAGCTCTGGGGTCAGCGCACTGATCCCACCCTGGCGATGTCCCGCCAGGAGATGAGCTGGATGTCGTGCTTCTGCAGGAGCTCCTTGAACTCCGGGCCCGTGAAGTAGTCGAAGTCCTTCTGCCGCCAGGCGCTTCCGAACGGCGCGTCTCCCCTCCGGTCCGGCGGCACCTGGCTCTCGTAGCCGACGTGAATGATGATCTCTCCCACCTCACCCGGGCCCAGGTTCTCCAGGGCCCGCTCGTGAGCGGCGTGCCGGCCCGCGGAGGCCTCTTCCGGCATCATCATGATGAGGTCGTCGATGACCACGTCTCCGGGTTCCAGGAAGGACTCGTAGTCCGGCGCGTGGCCGCCCATCCGCTCCTGGAGGAGGGAGAACGGCCCCTTCGCCAGCAGGACCGGCAGGCCCGCCTCGCGCCCCACTTTCAGGTAGGTCTCGAACAGCTCGGGCCGAAAGAAGAGGAGCAGCTGGTGGGAGTCCAGGTGGGTCGGCCGCAGGCCGACCTCTCTCGCTCGCTGTATCTGCGCCTTCAGCTCGATCTCGACCTCCTTGGGGTCGATCTGACCCAGCGCCTCCCGAGGACCCGGGAGGAAGTGGCCCTGCGAGTCGACCAGCGACGGGACCTCCGTCTTCGGGGCGACGGGCCCCCAGTGGTCGTGAGCGTCGTCGCTGGTCAGCGTGAGGTGCAGCCCCAGATCCGCCTCCGGGTGGGCGGCCGCGTAGTCCGCAACCTCCTGCAGCTCCGCACAGGGGACCATGACGCTGGCCGAGTCACCTGACCCGACGCCAGGGCGTCGAAGGTGGCCAGGTTGATGGCGTGGGAGGAGCCGACGTCGTCGGCGTGGACGATGAGGAGCCTGGCGTCCTTCGTCGTACCCGAGGCGTTCGACCAGGCTGGGCCCGGCGTCCGGCCCGGCCGCGGCCTCCTCCGGTCCGGACATTCCCACGGCAACCATCGACGCAACGGCCAGGGTGATCGAGACTCTTCGGACGACGCTCATTGGATTGCTCCTCCCCTGGCGCCCGGCGCGGCGCCGCGGCGCGAGGGTCCGCGGGAGGCGGGGGCCTCGCCGCGCTGATCGTAGTCGACCGCCCTGGGGAAGTCGACGGGCGTCCACCGACGCTCGCCGCTACCGGCGCGGGAACTCGGGAACGAACGGTCGATTGAGGGAATAGGGCAGGCAGGTGAGGGAACGCGAGATTCGGCTAGACGTGTTCAGCCCGCTCCAACGCAGAGGAACCGTCGCGGCTCTGCTGCCTTGACTGGGGCCTCATCGATGGGACGGAGGCGCCGCCGGAGCTACTTGAGGTACAGGACACGCGGTGGCCGCCTCCACCTCGAGGAGGGCCACTCGCCAGCTGCAGTGGTCCGCACCATCGACTCGGGGGCGCGCCCCGTCGTGAAGCTGCTTCGCTCGATGGAAGGCAAGGGTGGCGCGTGGAAACGCGACAGCGGGAGGTGGTCCGGCAGCTGAACGTCCGGAGCGGCCGGAGCCGACCCCGCCGGGCCGTGGGCTGCCGGCTCTCACAGGGGCCGAGGCTCCACCGGCACGGACAAGCCATCTTTGCGCGGCTCGACCATGGCCCGGGGCGTAGGCAGGAGCCAGCCATGGCTCGGGGTCAGGCGGTCGTCGGACGTGTCGCCGAGTCCAAGCCACGTCCGTAAGGCAGAGAGAGATCGTCTGAGCAAGTTCATGGATTGCCTCGTTGAGCCCGGCGCAGGAAGGGCACGTGGTCCCAGGACCACTACGCAGATCGTCGGCAGGAGCGACGCTCTCGATCTGGGAGCCCGCACGAGGCAGTGCAACTACAGTAGCACGTCTCCCCGCCCCTTATCGGCCGGGGTCGAGAGCACAGTGCACACGGCGGGACCGGGAGTGCCGAGTTCTTTCAGCTCCCACTGGATCTTGAAGAAGCAGGTGTCCGGGGCGTCTTGATGGCGAACGCGGCCGGACACGACGGCCTCACTCGGCCTCGCGGCCCTGCTCTTTGACGATCGCGTCCCGCAGAAGCCTCCATTTGGGGCTCGTATGGACGGCGTCCGCATCATCGATCCGCCGGTTCCGCTCTTCAACGAGCCTCGTGAGCCTGGCCCGCACGAGAACGAAGCGCTTGGAAGCTCGCCGTCGCTCACGCGCTCGGCGAGGACGAGGAGGACCAGCAGGCCAACGGACCAGGCCACCACGAGGTACCGATCCTCGATGCCGATAGTGCAGGTCGAACACGTAGTGTGCAATCAGCCCGCCCGCGATTAGCGCCCCGGCCAGCAATGGGACTCGATCGGCGGCACGGTGAAGGACGCTGTGAGGCACCTGCGCCTGCGCGGTCCGCGTCAGCCGCTTCTCAGCATTGACACGTTCCCGGCCTCGCGCCCTCTCCGGACGCTCCTTTTGATAGCACTTCGTGCAGTGCGGTTGATGTTGGAAGGCCCAGTCGTGGCCACTCCAGCCGCACGTCGGGCAGGTACCGTGCGGCGCCGAGCTTTCGTGGAGCAGCGACCACCTCCCGCTGCCCCGCGTCTACATCGCCACCCTTTGACTCGCGCGAGCTCGAGGTTCGTTGGCCTTCTCTCGGGAGTGCGGACGCGACGCGCCGGAGCCGAGCGACCCTCACTCGGCGGATCTGCGATGGCGCAGGGTCGACGCCGGTCGTCGGCGCCCGTCGCCGCCGTTCAGTGTCGCGCCCACGAGTCGCGCGAGGCGGGCCACGGAACGGCCGACCGCCGTCTCCAGCTGGCCGTTGATCGCCTCGGCTCGCAGCACCAGACCGGATCGCAAGCGGGCCCGAAGGCGGCAGCTCTGATCGACGCCGCCCAGGGGGTTCTGGGACTCGGCCAGGCGAGCCGTCACGCCGTGAACCTCGGGGCCGAATCGGCTCATCGCCAGGAGCACGCACCGTCGCACGTCAACCCGAAGGGCCTTGGTCGACGACGAGGCCCGTGCCCGTGACGTCGATCCTCAATCGTAGCAGCGTCGGCATGGTCCCGGAGCTCCCCTCGTGGCCATGTTTGCAGTCTAGGGGCCTGTGCGCGGATGAGATCCAATACCTCTTTGAGGCGTGTCTCATAGGCCACCTTCGATGTATCGTTTGGGCGTGGACGCGCTCAACCATCACCACCTCTTCCACTTCTGGACGGTGGTTCGCGAAGGCGGAGTGACGCGGGCGAGCGAGAAGCTCCACGTCTCGCAGCCCACGGTCAGCGGCCAGCTCCGGGAGCTCGCAGGAGTCCCTCGGGGAGAAGCTGCTCGTGCGCTCCGGACGGAGCGTGGTCCTCACCGATGTCGGCCGGACCGTCTATCGCTACGCGGACGAGATCTTCGCCCTCGGGCGCGAGCTGCAGGAGGCCGTGAAAGGTCGAGTCACGCACCCGGCGCGACTGGCTGTGGGCGTGACCATGGTCGTGCCCAAGCTGGTGGCCTACCAGATCCTCGAGCCGGCCCTGCACCTTCCCGAGCCGATCCAGCTGGACTGCGTGCAGGAACGGCCGGAGCGTCTCGTCGCCGAGTTGGCGATCTACTCCCTGGACCTGGTCCTCGCCGACACCGCGGCCCCTCCGGCCGTGAAGGTGCGGGCGTACAGCCACCTCCTCGGCGAGTGTGGCGTGTCGATCTTCGGGACCGAGGGCCTGGCGACGAAGCATCGTCGGCGCTTTCCGCGCTCGCTCGATGGGGCGCCCTTTCTGCTGCCGAGCGGGGACTCGGGGCTGCGCCTCTCGCTCGAGGAGTGGTTCCGGGCGAACGACATACGGCCGCGCGTCGTCGGCACCTTCGAAGACAGCGCGCTCATCGACGCCTTCGGGCAGGCGGGCGCGGGGCTGTTCGCCTTGCCGTCGGCGATCGATGCGGAGGTCCGACGGCAGTACCGCGTCCGACTCGTGGGACGACTCGACACCGTCCGTCAGCGCTTCTACGCGATCACCGTGGAGAGGAAGCTGCGCAACCCTGCGGTGATCGCCATCTCCGAGCGGGCCCGGGCGCTGTTCACCTGAGACCGCGCGACCATCGGTCCCGTCCGATGGGTCGCGGTCGAACAATCGATTAGTGGCCCGCTCCCACGACGCGTAGAGTCGGTTTGCGAGCGTGACCGGGCTGACGGGTCGCGGATCCCTCCTACAGAAGCAACTCCGCCCGAGCACGTGCCTGGCGCCATCCTGAACACCTGTGCGCGTACGGGGCCTGCGTGAGCTTGTCGGCGGTTCGTCTTCGGGGAGGAGCCAGCCATGAGAGTGCTCACTTTGGAGCCTTTCGACCGCTGGACTCATGGCATCGGGCTCGTGGCCCTCGTGGCCCTGGCCTGGGCCGTCTTCGTTCCCGGCGGCGCCCTCTGGACGGCTGTCCTGGCCGCCGGCCTGATCGGCTCGGCCGTCGCGACCTACGTCCTCGTGCGGCGCCGGTCGATCCCCACGCTGGCCCAGGTGATCGCCCGCCCCGGGGACGAGCCCGTCCCCGTGCCGGCTCGCAGCGGATCCAGGAGCGCGGCGGGTCCTTGCGCGAGAGGAGAACGAAAGCCATGAAGAAGTTGCGCCCACTTCACGATCGCATGTTGGTCCGTCGCGTCGAGGAGAAGGACACGGCCGGTGGAGGCATCATCATCCCCGACACGGCCAAGGAGAAGCCCATGGAGGGCAAGGTGCTGGCCGTGGGCAACGGGAGGCTGCTCGACAACGGAACGAAGCTCGCGCTCGACGTCAAGGTGGGGACAGGATCCTGTTCGGCAAGTATTCCGGGACCGAGAGTAGGGTCGACGGCGAGGAAGTGCTGATCGTTCGCGAGGACGAGGTCCTGGCGATCATGGGGTGAGGATTCGCCGCCTCCGGCGAATCTCGGAGGGTTCCGCTTCGCGAGACCCTGAAGGAGCTGGTACGCGGCGCGAAGCGCCGCTTTGGGATGCCGCGAAGCGGCTTCCCAGTCGATGCACGCGACCAAGGCCGCAGTCGAAGAAGGCCTCGTCGCCGGCGCGCGGAACCAGACATGGAGTCTCCACCGGCACCGGTGTTCGGCTTTGTTTCGCTCAGTATCGCCAGAGCAAGAAGAACCTCGGCGTTGGGGTCAAAGCCGAAGGTCGCCAGCTTCTTCAGCGTGAGTGGGTATTGTGTTGTGGAAGCGGCGATGGAAGGCGATCCGACACCCAGGAGCGCCAACGGACGCCATCGATGTGAAGATTCTGGAAGACAGCATCCACCTGACAGCGCCAGCGAGGGACATCGAGTATGTTTCAGCAATGGCCTTGGGTTGGCCGGTGAAACCCGCCCAAGCCGAAGCGACCTACGAGCACGGCCTGCTCCGGGTCGAGGTGCCCTTCAAAGATCCGATGGAAGATGCTGTCAAGGTCGCCATCAAAGCAGGTGGCGCGGGAACCAAGGCCAAAGCAATCAAGGCCCGATGACCGCCGGGCCGTGTCTGCCAAGTGTCTCTGGGGTGGTACTGACTGATACGGAGTGGACCTTCTCGGTAGATTCGATTCCCACCCGCTTCCGCCACCAGCGAACTCGGTCCGTACCGAGTTACCGCTCCGTCGGGCTGAGGCGCTCGAGTTCGGCGACCCAGTTATGGACGAGGGTGAGGCGGGTGATCGGCGGGGGGGGCTCCTGATCTCCCCAGACCCCGACGACAAAGCGCCGGCCATTCCGGGTGCAGCTCGAAGCTGCGTGTGTGTATTGTCGGGCTGCGCAGCGGCCCCCCGGTCGACGCCAATTCCCGCCTCACACGCGACGCCCAGACCGGCGCCGAAAGAAGTCGCGCAACTCGTGCCAAAGAAAACGCATGAGAGTCTCAGTGCCTTCATGCCTTCGATTCCCACGCGCTGTGCCGTGTGCTTCCTGTTGACCGGGGTGGTCTCAGAGGCGTAGCCTACCTCGCAGGCGTTGGCAAGAGGGGGGGGCGAGCCGACAGGTCCGAGCTGGCCTCGCTAGGGGATCGTGAGTCAAGGGTGCGCACGGGAAAAGCAGCTTAGAGCTGCCCGAAGAGACGCGTTCAGCGATCACGACCCGGGCTTTGCCCGACGACCCCGAATCAGAATGCCTCTCGCGTCGTGAAGGAGACAGGACATGCGTGCTCCCTGGATGGCGTTGGGCATCCTCGTCCTCGCCGCAGGCTCTGGCCCAGCGGCGTTCGCCCAGCGCGCAGACGAGGAGGCGAGGATCCGTAGGCACCTCGAGCGATACACCGCCGCATGGAACAAGGGCGACGCAAAGGCGCTCGCGTCTCTGTACGATGTAGAGGGTGCCATTACGAGCGCGTCGGGTCACACCGTCCAAGGGCGCGACGCGCTCGAGAAGGGTTTCGCCGAGGGGTTTGCCGGCGCAAACAAGGGAAGTCGTATGACGGCGATCGTGGGGACGATCCGGTTCCTGAAACCCGATATCGCGGTCGTCGAGGGCGTCTGGGAGTTGAGCGGTCTTCGGGGTCCGGACGGAAAAGAGATGCCCCCCGTCAAGGGTCTCTCCCTCGCCGTCTATGTCAACAAGGGCCGGGAATGGCTGCTGGCCGCGGGCCAGACGATGTTGCCCGCGCCCGCCAGCCCAGCGGCCCCCGTGATCTAGCTGCCCGCAGCGTCCTCACGCCCAGCGAGGGGGAAACGACGGGATTCGTTGGGCGAGGGCGGGCAGCCGCCCATAAGTTGCCCCCGGCGTGAGCCCCTCCGGGCTTCTGTCCCCGACTTTGTGGACGGGGAGTGGGACACCCCTGAGCCTGCCCCCCCCCGCGCGACCAGCGCGTGCACGTCTCCGAGCGGGCGCGGGCGCTGCCTACTTGAGACCGCCCGAGCATCGCTCCTGTGCGATGAATCGCGACGGAACAATCGATTAGTGGCCCCCTCCCCCGAGGCGTAGAGTGGTTTCGCGGCGTGACCGTCACTGGCGGGTCGCAGTCCCCAGTACAAGAGCAGCTCCGCCTGAGCAGCCTTTGGCGTCGTTCCGACCCGCGAGAGACGGGCGGACGATGCGGAGCGCGAGTGGCGGTCGGGTCCGCCAGCGTCGGGAAGCCGGACGAGCGTTGCCACACGAGAGAGCGGTGAGATACATGACCAAGACGTTCTTCGAGACACCTGCTGGGCGTACGTGGCCTGCGTGGGCTTGTGGCCGGTGTCGCTGCTGGCCGGGGCGACCGATCCCGTGGCGAACCTGTCGGCGTGCAAGGACGGCCGGTCATCTTGCGACCGCTCGCGGCTGACGCCGTCGGAGCTGACTCAAGTGGCTCGCGCCGACCATGCGCGGAACGTCAGGGCCTGCCGGCGCGGCCTCGAGGCCTGCGATCGCTGGGGGCTGAGCCAGGCGGAGTCGGCCGCATTGGCCGTCGCCGAGCACGACCGCAACGTCTCGAACTGCACGGACGGCATTGGGCCCTGCGACCTTTCCCGGTTGACGAGCGCAGAAGCGCAAGACGTGGCCGCCGCCGAGCGGCGGCGACAGATCTCCAGATGCGCGGACGGCATCGAACCCTGCGACACATCCCAGTTCACCGAGTCCGAGCGCGCAGAAGTCGCGCTCGGCCGGCGTCAGCGCGTCGTGTCCGATTGCCGGCAGGGCTTCGGGCCGCTGCGACGAGTCGAAGCTGACCGAGTCGGAAGCGCGGGACGTGGTGCTCGAAGAGCGGCGGCGGAACCTCTCGGACTGCATGTACGGCTGGGACGACTGCGACCGCTCGAAGCTGGATCGGCAGGAAGCCGGCGAGGTGGACCGCGCCGCGCGCGCGCGGAACCTGTCCGAGTGCGAGGCCGGTCGAGACGGCTGCGACTACGTCGCTCCTGAGCCCGTCGGAGGCCGCGGCACTGGCGGCCACGGAGCGCCTGCGGAACCTACACGGCGTGTCGGGAAGGCCGCGGCTACTGCGATCGCTCCCGCCTGACGCCGGCGGAAGCGGCCGCGATCCCCGCGGAACCCGGCGTCACGTCTTCGGTGGGGAGGCAGCCATGAGAGTGACTCACGTTGGACCTTTCGAGCCGCTGGACGCACGGCACCGGGCTCGTGACGCTCGTGGCGCTCGCGGCACTGGCCTGGGCCGTCTTCGTTCCCGGCGGCGTCTTCTGGACCGCCGTCCTGGCGGCCGGCCTGATCGGCTCGGCCGTCGCCACTGCGGTCCTCGCGCGCCGCCGGTCGATCCCCTCGCTGGCGCAGGTGATCGCGCGCGCCGAGGCCGAGACCGTCGTCGGGCCGGTTCACAGCGGATACGAGGGCGGAGCAGGGCTTCGCTCGCGAGGAGAACGAAAGCCATGAAGGTACGCCCGCTTCACGATCGCCTGTTGGTTCGTCGCGTCGAAGAGAAGGAGACGGCCAGGGGCGGCATCATCATCCCCGACACGGCCAAGGAGAAGCCCATGGAGGGCAAGGTGCTGGCCGTGGGCAACGGGAGGATGCTCGAGAACGGAAAGAAGCTCGCCCTCGACGTGAAGGTGGGGGACAAGATCCTGTTCGGCAAGTACTCCGGGACCGAGATCGAGATCGACGGCGAGGACGTGGTGATCGTTCGCGAGGACGAGGTCCTGGCGATCATGGGGTGAGGGGGATTCGCCTCCGGGTGATTCCCCGAGGGTTCCGCTTCGCGGGACCCCGAATGGGCTCGATGCGCGGCGCGAGGCGCCGCCTTGGGATGCCGCGAAGCGGCGTCCCGGTTAGGCGAATCCAATGTCGAAGCAGATCACGTACGGTGACGACTCGCGCCAGGCCATACTGCGCGGCGTCAACCGCCTGGCCGACGCGGTCCGGGTGACGCTCGGTCCGAGGGGCCGCAACGTCGTACTGGACAAGAAGTTCGGCTCGCCCCTCATCACCAAGGACGGGGTGACGGTGGCGAAGGAGATCGAGCTCAAGGAGCCCCTCGAGAACATGGGCGCCCAGATGGTGCGCGAGGTCGCGAGCAAGACCTCGGACGTGGCCGGCGACGGCACCACGACGGCGACGCTGCTGGCGCAGGCCATCTACCGCGAGGGCAGCAAGAACGTCACGGCGGGCGCCAACCCGATGGCGGTCAAGCGAGGGATCGACAAGGCCGTGGCCGCGGTCACGGAGAAGCTCGAGAAGCTCAGCAAGCCCGTCAAGGGGAAGATGATCGCCCAGGTCGGAACGATCTCGGCGAACAGCGACGAGACGATCGGCGGCATCATCGCACAGGCGATGGAGAAGGTCGGCAAGGACGGCGTCATCACGGTCGAGGAGGCGAAGTCGATCGAGACCTCGCTCGAGATCGTCGAGGGCATGCAGTTCGATCGCGGCTATCTCTCGCCGTACTTCGTGACCGACCCCGAGCGGATGGAGTGCGTGCTCGAAGACGCGCTCGTGCTCATCCACGAGAAGAAGATCTCCGGGATGAAGGACCTGCTGCCCCTGCTGGAGCAGGTCGCCAAGCTCGGCCAGCCGCTGCTGATCGTCGCCGAGGACCTGGAGGGCGAGGCCCTGGCCACCCTGGTGGTGAACAAGCTCCGCGGCACGCTGCAGGTCGCGGCCGTCAAGGCCCCGGGCTACGGCGACCGCAGGAAGGCCATGCTCGAGGACATCGCGATCCTGACCGGCGGCAAGGCGATCACGGAGGACCTGGGCATCAAGCTCGAGAACCTCAAGGTCGACGATCTCGGCAAGGCCAAGAAGGTCACGATCGACAAGGACAACACCACGATCGTCGAGGGGGCGGGCAAGGCCAAGGACATCGAAGGCCGGATCAAGCAGCTGCGCACCCAGATCGAGGAGACGACGTCCGACTACGACCGCGAGAAGCTCCAGGAGCGGCTGGCCAAGCTGGTGGGCGGGGTCGCGGTGATCAAGGTCGGGGCCGCGACCGAGACGGAGATGAAGGAGAAGAAGGCGCGGGTCGAGGATGCGATGCACGCGACCAAGGCCGCGGTCGAGGAAGGCATCGTCGCCGGCGGCGGCGTTGCGCTTCTGCGCTGCCTCGAGGCGGTTGCGGCCGTGAAGGCCGAGGGTGACGAGGCCGTGGGGGTCGGCATCATCCGGCGCGCTCTCGAAGAGCCCTTGCGCCAGATCGCGGGCAACGCCGGGCACGAAGGGGCCGTGGTCGTGGCGCGGGTCCGGGAGCTGAAGGGCGACGAGGGCTTCAACGCGCAGACGGAAGTCTACGAGAACCTCGTCGAGGCGGGCGTGATCGACCCGACCAAGGTCGTCCGCTGCGCTCTGCAGAACGCCGCGTCCATCGCGTCGCTGCTCCTCACGACCGAGGCCGTCGTTTGCGAGATCCCCGAGAAGAAGGGGGAAGCGCCCATGGGCGGCGGAATGGCGCCCGACGGCGGGATGTACTGAGGAGGCACCCGGAGAGGAGGAAGAAGCGTCAACCCGGCGGCGGCTAGGTGCCCGGGAGGCGTCTCATCACCACGGTCGTGACGTCGTCCCTCTGCGACCCACCGTTCTCGAAGGCCCGGACCGCGCGGTAGAGCCCCTCCACGACATCCGAGGACCGTGCGCCCAGAGACGATCGAATCACCTCCAGCGCCCTCTCGGCGCCGAAGAGCTCCCCTTCGGGCATGCCGCAGTCCGTCACGCCGTCCGTGAGGAGTACGAGGGTGTCGCCGGTCTCCACGCGCAGCCCGGAGCGCGTCTCGAAGCTGGAGTCGGGGAAGAGACCCAGCGGCACGCCAGTGGCGGCCAGCTCGCTCTTCACCACTCCACGGCCGTCCAGGAGGTATCCGGGTGTGTGGCCCGCGCTGGAGTACGCCACGGTGCACGAAGGGACGTGGAGGCTCACGAGAATCAACGTCGCGAACCGGTGGGCCTCCGTGTCGGCGTGGAGCACGCGGTTGACGACCGCGAGGATCTCGCCGGGCTCGGACGTCGTCTGGGCCGTCGCGCGCAGCACCGCGCGGGTCTCGGCCATGAGCAGCGCCGAGTCGACACCGTGCCCGCTCACGTCGGCGACAAGGATCCCGAGGCACTCGCCCGGAAGGGGGATGAAGTCGTAGTAGTCCCCCCCCGTGACGTCGGCCACGAAGGTCGCCCCGTAGATGTCGAAGCCGGGCACTGGAGGCGGGCCTGACGGAAAGAGCCGCTGCTGGACGGACCGCGCGAGAAGCAGGGTGCTCTCGCGCTCGGCCGCTCGCCGGAGCTGAGTGACGTCCTTGCCCACCGAGACCACGTGAGTGATGACACCGCCCGACTCTCGGATGGGCGTGATGGTCTGCTCGGTGAAGAACAGCTCGCCGCTCTTCTTCCGGTTGATGAACATCCCGCGGAAGACTCTTCCCTCGACCAGGCTCGTCCAGAGATCCCCGTAGAACTCGCTGGTGTGCGCACCGGACTTGAGGATGCTCGGATTGCGCCCGAGGACCTCTGCGCGGGTGTAGCCGCTGGCCGTCTCGAACGCCGGGTTGACGTACTCGATACGGCCACCGCGGTCGGTGACGATCACGGCGTCGGCGGTTCCTTCGACGACTTTGGACAGGAGCTCGATCTGCTGGCTCTCGCGCTTGATGGAGGTGACGTCGCGGAGAACGACCACACCACCCTCGATCTTCCCCCGAGCGTCCCGCATGGGCGCTCCGTTGATGCTGAGCCACACCCCCTGGGGCGCCTTCTCGTTGACCATGAACAGCTCGAGGTTGCTGACGACCTCGCCACGCAGCGTGCGGGTCAGGGGCATCTCCTCTTCCGGGTACGGGTGTGACCATGTCGGGCAGGAGGCAGCCGAAGGCGGAAGTCCACTCGCCCGCCGGCACGTCTGCGATGTCCATCCCGAAGAGTCGGAGCGCGGCTGCGTTGCACAGCACGCATCGTCCATCGAGGTCCGCGACCACGACGCCGTCGGCGAGGCTGTCGATCACGTGCCGAAGCTGGACGGACCGCGGTTGCGAACCGGCGGTGCGCGTTTCGCTCACGCGGAGGTGCCCGCGCGGAGAGTCACTCTCGTACCCGCGTTCGATACTGCCGCCCGGGAGCGGCTCGAGACGAGACGCACGCGCCGCGCCGCGTTTCGCCAACTGGCCCCCAGGAGGCGAGCTGTCTCCTCAGCAAGCTCGACCCCGAGCGTGCCGGCGCCAGCATGATCCCGAGCCCTCTCGCACGGTGATCTAGTGTATGGAATCGGGTGGCCCGGGTCCAATACGCTGTTTCGACCCAACCGCTGCTCACGCTCGCGGCTTCCCTTGCTCCGTCGCCAGGGCACCGCCCACGACGCGCGTGCTGCGAATGACCGCCATCTTCGAGCGGCGCGGGCCCCGCTCGGCTGAATCCGACACATCGGGCCATACCGATGTGTCGGCAGAGAACATTCGATTAGTCGTCCATCCTGCGCACCGGTGAGAATGTCCTTCGCGTCCTGGTCCTGGGGCCTCGCCCCACGGCCGGGGGGCGGGGTGTGGGGCCAAGAGCGCGAGGACGCGCCGCTGGCGCCCCGAGTTGGAGCGGGCGAAGCACGTGAGGGCAGCACTGGGAATGACACGATGACTGTTCTCTCCGTGGCCGCCTGGGCCTTCGGTTGGCGTCCGGGCAGGCCGCCCGCCCGCGATCGAAGCCCAGAGTTCGCGCTGAGGCGTCATCTCGGTTGGGCGGCCCCGGTGGGCGCCGCCTTCGCCGCGCTCGCCGCCGCGGCGGGAGCGGCGTTCCGCGACCGGCCCACGGTCTTCGGCGTCCTGGCTCTCGTCGCAGCCGTGGCGATGCTGCCCCTGCTGTTCCGGGGGCTCGCGACGCGAGTGCTGGGGCGCCTGGACGCCGCGATGACTGAACGGGAAGCCCTCCAGGCCGAGCTCGATGCCGCTCGCAAGACGAAGGACGAGTTCCGCGACCTCGCCTATCACGACGACCTCACCGGGCTGCCCAAGCGCAGTCTGCTGTACGACCGCCTCGGCCTCGCGATCACGCACGCCCATCGCCAGGCGAGCCACCTCGCCCTGCTCTTTCTCGACCTCGATGACTTCAAGGCCGTGAACGACTCCTTCGGGCACGACTCCGGCGACCGTCTGCTGGTGGAGCTCGCCACCCGTGTTCGCAGCAGCGTTCGCGCCGGGGACACGGTGGCCCGCTTCGGGGGGGATGAGTTCGTCGTCCTCCTGGACAGCGTGACCGGGCCACAGGACGCCGCGCACGTGGCGGCCAAGGTGCTCGACGCCGCGCAGGCTTCGTACCGACTCGACGGCCACGACGTCTCCGTCGCGGCGAGCGTCGGGGTGAGCGTGTATCCCGGGGACGGCACATCTGCCGATGAGCTCGTGAGGAGCGCCGACGCGGCCATGTATCGTGACAAGCAGCGGGCGGCAGCGCCCGACCCGGGTGCCAGCTCGGTGCCCGCGGTGCGTTCGGCTAGCGCTGAGGAGACGGCCCGCACCCTCCTCGACGCCGAATCCCGTGACGACGGGCGGGGCGGGACGCCAGCAGAGAAGCTCCTCGTGGAGCATGGCGGGGCACACTCCGCCCGCCCGGCGAACGGCCGGTGACGAAGGACGACGAGATGAAAGGGGTGAACTGAGATGCGGAAGCTCCTATGCTGGCTTCTTGGCCACGACCGCATGACGAACGGCGGGGCGCACAGAACCTGCCTGCGCTGCGGCATGCGAGAGAAGCTCCGCAACTACGGCAACGTGCGCGGCTGGGAAGAGGTGACCGGGGCCGCGAGCCGCGGCTCGAGGGCGTGATGAGCCGTGGTGGACCCCCGACGGGTTCCCCCCTGTCTGTGCTTCCAGTGCTCACTCGGCGCAGTCCGGTCGCTGGCGGCCCCGTGCCCGCGCCCGGCAGAAGTGATGACGGAGACTCCGTTCCTGTGTCTTCGATCGCTCGCGCGGGCGGAGATGCGGATATAGTTCTGCCCTCGGCTCCCTCCTCTCGGGACCGAGAGGACCGGCATGAGCGCGCTGCGCCTGCTACGCCGGCTGTTGCCGGCTCTCGTGCTGCTGACCCCGGCCTGCGGCCAGTCGGGATCGGAGACCGCGCCCGAGACCCCGCCGGCCCCTGACTACGTCTACCGCCCGCCCCAGCAGGTGGGCGACGGCTGGGAGACGGCATCGCTGGAGAGCGTGGGCATGGACCCCGCGCCTCTGGTGCGTCTGATGAACCGGCTGCGCGATCAGGTGCCGCACCTGGTGCACGGCATCGTGATTCTCAGGCGCGGGAAGCTCGTCTTCGAGGAGTACTTCGACGGCCGCACCCACCCGACGTTCGGGGAGGAGCCGATCTCCTTCGACCGGGACACCCCGCACTGCCTGTCCTCCGTTGCCAAGAGCTTCACCGCGACGCTTCTTGGGATCGCCATCGAGCACGGTTTCATCGCGAGCGCAGACCAGAGCGTCTTCGACTTCTTCCCGCAGCTTCAGGACCTGAACGTCGGCCCGAAGCGGGACATCACGCTCGAGCACCTGGTGACCATGACCTCCGGACTCGTATGGGACGAGCACTCGCGCTCGTTGCGAGACCCCCTGAACGACCTGACCTCCTGGCTGACACTCACCCGGACGACCTCGCGGGATCCGGTCCGGGCCGTGCTCGAACGACCGATGGTGGCCGCCCCGGGTGCCCGCTTCAACTACGGCGGAGGCAATACGAACGTCCTCGGCAAGGCCATCCAGTACGCGGTGGGGCAGCGCCTGGATGGCTTCGCCCGGGACCACCTGTTCACGCCCCTGGGCATCGAACACGCCTGGTGGTGGGTCCTCCGAGACGACTTCGTCTACGCCTCGGGCGACATCACCCTGCGACCCCGCGACCTCGCCCGGGTCGGGCTGATGTACCTGTATGGAGGGGTGTGGAACGGACAGAGGATCCTGTCGCCAGAGTGGATCGAGGCCTCGGCGTCGGCGTACAGCCCGATCGACGACTCGGACCCGCTCTTCGGGGGCCGCGGCTTCGCGGGGTACAGCTACGGATGGTGGGTCCGGAGCGACGACTACGGCTTGGGCGCCTATGGAGCCTCCGGTTGGGGCGGGCAGAGCCTCATCGTCCTGCCCGCCCTCGACATGGTCGTGGTCCTCACCGGCGGGTCTTACTGGGAACCTGCGATCTTCAGGCCTCACGACATGATGCGCGACCACGTGCTTCCGGCGGCCGGCCAGCTCTGGTACTGAGTGTCCATCACGGCCGGTCGCGTCGTTGAGGCCGCCGCCTCGGCGGGTCGGTGAGCATCGGAGCGGGTCGGCGGCGCCACGGCCCAGGTGCATCGGACTCAGTCGCCGCCCAGGCGGACTATCATGGCGCGCGATGCGAATCGCCCAGTTGCATCCGTGGCGGGTCTCGACGCGGGAGGCGCGGGACATCCAGCAGGCGCTGCGGGCACGGTTGCGCCTCGAGCCGCTGCGTCGGGAGGTCCGTCTGGTGGCCGCCGCGGATGTCGCCTACTCGCGACCGACGCACCGCATGTACGCCGCGGTGGTGGTCGTCCGGCTGGCCGGGTTCGAGGTCGTCGAGACGGCCACTGCGTACCAGCTCGCGCGTTTCCCGTACATCCCCGGGCTCTTCAGCTTCCGTGAAGTGCCGCCACTGGTCGGCGCGTTTGCCCGCTTGAAGAGCCGGCCGGACGCCGTCCTCTTCGACGGCCAGGGGCTGGCCCATCCCCGCCGTCTCGGGCTCGCGTGCCACGCCGGACTGCTCCTCGCGACACCCACCGCGGGGTGTGCCAAGTCGCGCCTCGTGGGCGAGCACGGACCCGTCCCCGATGAGGAGGGCGGTCGGGCCGAGCTGGTGCACGACGGCGCTGTCGTCGGCGCGGTCGTTCGGACGCGCGCCAACGTGTCGCCCGTCTTCGTGTCCCCCGGACACCTCATGGACGTCGACTCGGCCGTGGAGCTGGTGCTGCAGGCCACGGGGCGCTTTCGGATCCCGGAGCCTCTGCGGCTCGCGCACGGTGCCACCAGGGTGCTGATGCGGCAGAAGGACCCGCAGCTGACTCCGCCTCGAACCAGACGCTACGCCAACTTCCGCAAAGCCGTGTCCGCGGCGTGAGGCCCCGAGGTCGCGATTCAGTGGTTGACCGGGCTGCCCGGCGCGAGTGACCTGATCGTCGCCGCGAGCCCCAGCAGGCGATCCAGGGAGAGCTGGGAGGCCGTCAGCTTGTCGCGACACTGCGGGCACAGGTCGCCCCCGCGCAACATCACCGCGATGTTGGCGTGGGTCCGGGAGAAGTCGAAGAGACAGCCCCGGGTCTCGGTGTGGCCCAGGCGCTCCGGCTCGTAGCCGGGTCCCAGGAGGTGGAGCCCGTAGAAGATGATCTCGGCCGCCACGAGCGCCTGGGGGCTCTCGGCGAGCGCCCCGTCCAGGCCCGCGAGAGACACCACCGCCGTCCGGCGGTCCTCGTCCCAGTGCGAGGATCTCCCGTCGACGAAGGGACGTCCGGTGAAGACGACGCGCACCCGAGCGTCCGGAACGACCCGCAGCGCGGTGACGGTCAGCTCGTCCTCCTCGCTCGGGCGGAGGACCGCGCCCGGCCCTGCCTCTTCGTCGGCGTCGGAGAGGCGACCGTCGAGGATCATGTCCCCGAAGAGCTCGGGGTCGGCGGCGGCCAGGGGCGGCACGGCCGCGTCCACGAGGCTCCGCAGAGCGCTCACCGGCATGAGGACGAAGTTGCGCGACGCCTCGTCGAAGCTGCTGTCTCGGAGGACGGGCCTCGAGCTGATGGTCCCGGTGGCCGAGGCGTAGCCGCGCTTGCGGGCCAACGAGTCCATCTCCCGTGCGACCTCGTCGATCTGCAGCTTGAGGGTCCCGAGCGTCCCCAGCGTCACCGGGTCGTCGCCGGCGTAGCGGCCGATGTCCTTGGCCGTCTTCTGGATGACGCGACGGGCGCCCGCGTAGTCCCCGGCCCGGTTTCGCTCGAGCGCCTCCCGATAGGCGCGGGCGGCGGCGAGGGCGGCGACGCGCCGGTCGACGGCGCGGTCCCGGTCCTGGTGCTTGTTCGCGGCGTCGTCCGCGTAGTGGAACGCGACGCTTCCGCCCGTCCCTTGGAGGGTCCCGTCCCGGTCCTCGACCGTGATCCTGACCTCACGTGTGTCGCCGATCTCTCCTCCCGGGAAGACGAGGCGCAGCACGGGGTCGATGCTCTGGCCGCTGAAGAGGGACCCGATCTCGACCCGCCAGGCCTCGTCGTCGACCTGCTGGCACGGGAAGCCGTTGAGGGAGTCGAGCGTCACCCCCTCCCCCGCCTCGACGCGGAGTGCGACGTCGCGGGCGGTCACCTGCAGCGTCTCCCCCACCTCGCCCGCGATGAAGTCGGGGATCTGTGCGCCACTCTCGATGAAGCGGAAATTCCCACCGCCCGCCTCGGCCATGCGGTGGAGCAGTCTTTCGTCGAAGTCGGCCCCCAGGCCGAAGGTGGACGTGGCGATCCGTCGCGCGCGAAGCTCACCGGCGTGGCGCACGATGCCGGCTTCGTCGGTGATCCCGTGATTGGCCAGGCCGTCGGTGAGGACCAGGCACCGTCCCACCGCGTCGTCGGCGAGATGGCTCTCCACCTGCGCGCATCCCCTGAGCCAGCCCTCGCAGAGGTCGGTGGCCCCGCGGGGCTCGATGCCCCGCACCGCGTCCGCGGCGGCCCGTCGCGCCTCTCGCGTGGCCGCGGTGGACGGCACGACGACGTCGATCCGATCGTCGTAGGCCACGATCGAGAAGCGGTCTCTGGCGGACAGCGAGCGGATGCCCTGGAGTACGGCCCTGCGCGCTCTCTCGATCTTCCCCTCCTCCTCCATGGAGCCGGATCGATCGAGGACGAACGCGAGGTTCACCGGCAGGCGCTCCTGGTCCCGCGGGGCGCCCGGAGCTTCGAGCTCGACTCGGACGAACCGACGACTGCGCTCGTCGGCGCGGATGAGTCGACGGTCGGCACGGATCGAGAGATCCACGGTCCCTGCCGCAGATCGGTTCGTCACGCGTCCTTCTCGAACACGCCTCGAGCCTCCTCGAGGGACAGTTTACCCGCCACTGTCCAGTGCCGGGAGCGGGATCGTCTCCGGCGACGTCCCGATCACGCGATCCCTGCCCGACCGCAGCGCGATCTCTGCATCCGGCCGGGCTCCGCGGCGATAGACTGATCGAGGACGCCTTCCGGCCATGCCCGACACTCCCCCGCTCCGCGGCTTCGTCCTCCAACCGACGTACCGCGTCGAGTCGGGACGGCCCGTCGTCCACCTCTACGGACGGCTCGAGGACGGACGGACGTTCCTGGTGCGCGACGGCCGCCTGGTCCCGCACTTCTACGTCGAGGCCGCGGGACGCTGCCCGCGCCCGCGAGCGCAGGGTGCGCGTCGCCAGGTGCCCGACCGACCAGGTCACGCTGTCGGGCGAGCCGGTGGTGCGGGTCGAGGTCGCCGACGCCCGCCGACACGCCCCCCGCTGCGCGACCGCCTCGCGCGAAGCCGGGATCCCCACCTACGAGGCCGACGTGCGCTTCGCGATGCAGGTACCTGATCGACCGCGGGATCCGCGGCTCGCTCGAGATCCGCGGGGAGGCGGCCCGCGCGACCGGGCGTCGGCGTCGTCTTCGAGGACCCCGAGGTCGCCCCCGCGGACTGGACGCCGCGTCTCGCGTGCTCTCGTTCGACATCGAGACCGATCCCGCAGGCCCAGCGACCTGCTCGCGATCGCGCTCCACGGATGCGGGACCTCGGAGGTGCTGCTGCTGACGCCCGACGGCACGAGCTGCCCGGAGGGGCGCAGCCCTTCCGCGACGCGAGAAGGAGCTGCTGGCGGCGTTCTGCTGCGCGCGTGCGCGAGCTCGACCCCGACGTGCTCACCGGCTGGAACGTGATCGACTTCGACCTCGCCGTCCTCCAGCGGCTGGCGCGACGCGCCGGGCGTGCCCCTGGACATCGGCCGGGGGCCGGAGCGCCTCCGTCTGCGCCCGACGGGCTCGGCCCGCGGGCTGCGCGAGGCGATCGTCCCCGGGCGGGTGGTGCTCGACGGGATCCTGCTCCTGCGCGGGCCTTCGTGCGGATGGAGGACTACAGCCTCGACGCGGTGGCCCGCGAGATCCTCGGCGAGGGCAAGACCCTCACCGGCCGCGGGCGGGCCGAGGAGATCCTGCGTCTCTTCGACGAGGACCGGGACCGCCTCGTCGAGTACAACCGCACCGACGCCCGCCTGGCCCTCGAGATCCTGGAGCGGCTCCACCTGGTCGAGCTGGCGGTCGAGCGGAGCCGCCTCACCGGGCTGCCCCTCGACCGGGTGTCGTCCTCGATCGCCGCCTTCGACTTCCTCTACCTCTCCGAGCTCGGGCGGCGCCGGGATCGTGGCGCCGAGCGTGGGCGCCCGCGACACCGAGGTCGGAGCCGCAGGGCGGCGGCCACGTCCTCGAGCCCGTCCCCGGTCTCTACTCGAACGTCGTCGTGCTCGACTTCAAGAGCCTCTACCCGAGCCTCATCCGCACCTTCGAGATCGATCCCCTGAACCTGCTCCGTCCCGAGGCCGGACGCGCAGGACGAGGCCGACCCGATCGTGGCGCCGAACGGCGCCGCCTTCGCGCGGCGCCGGGGGATCCTCACCGAGATGCTCGACGAGCTCATGCCCCGACGCGAGGCGGCGAAGCGGCGCCGGGGACAAGGTGAAGAGCCACGCGATCAAGATCCTGATGAACTCCTTCTACGGCGTCCTCGGCACGCCGGCCTGCCGCTTCTACGACCCGCGGCTCGCCAACGCGATCACGAGCTTCGGGCGCGAGATCCTGCTGTGGTGCAAGGAGCGGGTCGAGGCTGGAGGGCCGGCGGGTGCTCTACGGCGACACCGACAGCCTGTTCGTGGAGACGGGGGCGACGGGCGCGGAGGCGGCCCGGAGTCTCGGCGAGACGCTCGCCGACGAGCTGAACCGCGACCTCTCCGCGCACATCGCCCGCCGCTGGCGCGTGACGAGCCGTCTCGAGCTGGAGTTCGACCGGCTCTACCTGCGGCTGTGCCTCCCGGCCCTGCGCCACGGCACCGCCGGGGCCCGCAAGCGCTACGCGGGCCTGGTCGAGGGCGGGCGCGTGGTCTTCACGGGCATGGAGGCGGTGCGCGGCGACTGGACCGAGCTGGCCCGGGAGGTCCAGCGGGAGCTCTACGCGCGGCTCTTCCGCGACCAGCCGGTGGAGGACTACCTGCGCGCACGTGGTGGCGGACCTGCGCGCCGGCCGCCACGACGATCGGCTCGTCTACCGCAAGTCCCTGCGCAAGCCACCGGAGGCCTACACCGCCACGACCCCGCCCCACGTGGCCGCCGCCCGCAAGATCCCGGGCAAGCGCAGAGGACGCGTGGCCTACGTCATCACGACGGCCGGCCCCGAGCCCGCCGCGGACCGGCGTCACCCGATCGACTACGAGCACTACCTGGAGAAGCAGGTGCGCGCGGTGGCGGAGCCGGTCCTCACGCTCCTGGGCCTCGACTTCGGCAAGGTGGCGGGCACCGACCGGCAACTCTCGCTATTCTGAGCGTCCAGCGGCGCGATGCGGGGGGGCCCCGTTCGGGGGCGACCGCGGAGCGACACGCAGGCGAGCGGGTTGGCCTGATGACACCGCGACGGGGCGTCTGAGGCCAGCCAGATCGCGGAGTTCTGATTCGCTGGCCGGTCAGGACGGGTCCGTTCGGGGTGCCGCATTCGCTCGAGGAGAGGAGCCTGCTTCCTGTATGATCCCTGCGTCATGCCGATACCGACCCGTGCCCCGGTTCAGGAGGTCGTCGAGCGTCTGGCCCCGCGCCTCAAGTACCCCTACCTGTTCGTGGCGGCGGTGGTGCTCTTCGTCGCGGACCTGTTCTTCCCGGATCCGCTTCCGTTTGTCGACGAGGTGATGCTGGCGCTGCTCACCTTCCTGCTCGGCTCGTGGCGGACCCGCCGGAAGGCCCCTTCTGAGGTTGTGGATGTGAGCCCCTCGACGTCCAGCACGCAGAAGATCGAACCCGGCCCCGGCGAGTAGGGATTCGCTCTAGTTCCCGTCCCTGAAGCGATCGAGGAACCTTGCACTCACCCAGTAGATGTCCCGGCTGCCCCTCTTGATGCTGGTGTAGAAGAAGTACTTCCCATCGACCGTGACATAGGGACGGTTCTCGGAGCGGGCAGAGTTGATCTCTTCGCCCATGTGCACCGGTCTCGTCCAGTCGCCGTTCTCGTCCCGGAAGGTGATGTAGAGATCATCCCTCCCCAGCCCCCCGGGCCTGGTCGAGCAGAAGATCAGGTAGCTCTCGTCCGGGGCAATGAAAGGGTCCCACTCGTGGTGCTCGGTATTGAGGGACTCCAGGTTCACCGGGTCGGAGTACTTCCCATCCTCGAAGGTGCTCATGTAGAGGTCCGACTGGCCGACGCCCCCCGGCCGTCGGCTGAAGAAGTAGAGGTTCTTGTTGGCGGCCTCAGACGCAAAGCTCTCGTCGGAGGCGGTATTGACGGGGGCGGGAAGCTCGGTGCGGTGGCCCCAGCCGTCAGGTTTGACCTCCACACGCCAGATGTTGGAGACGAGCCCACCAGCACTCTCCGTCTTGACCTGGTAGAGCATGGTCCGGTCGTCGGACGAGATGACGAAGTCTCCGTTGTGGACCATCGTCTCCCAGAAGGGGATCAGCTCCGGGACTGTCCAGCCCCCATCCCGCAGGTAGGTGACGTAGGTGTGGCTGCGGCGGTCCAGGGTCCTCTGATAGAGGTAGACGCTTCCGCCCAGAGCGAAGCCGCTGCTCCCCTCGTGCTCCTCAGTGGCGACGATCCCGGGAGCGAACAGCCTGGGTGCCAAACCCGGGGCGTCTTGACCAAGGTACGGTCCCTTCAGCTTGGGGAATGCGCCTTCGCTGGCGACATCACCTGAAGACGCCAGCAAGGCCACCAGGAGCAGGAGTCTCTGCGCGGCTCTCGTCATCCGCTTCTCTCCAGTCGCTCAGGTCGAGTGGATCGAGCCCCGACGGGTCCGGGTGGGGACCCTCCGTCCCCGATCCTCTCAGCTTCGGCACCTGGATGACAACGCCGGGGCCGTGGGCGGATCCAATCCCGTGGACACCGGCGGCGCATGGCCGGCAACGGCGGCCGCGCACTCAGAAATGCTGCCCGGGAGTGACACCCGCGCGGCTCTCGGGTGTCGAACAGGGTGGGACGAAAACCGTGGGGGTGGAGGATCTGTCATGAAGCGGGCAGTACCAGCGGCGGTGGTGAGCGTGGCCCAGGCCCTCCTTTGCGCCTGCGGCGGCTACACCGAGTACGTGACCGGGACGGCGGACGGCTCGGGCCGCCTGGTGACCGAGTCGAGGCCGGTCGGCGGCTTCACCGCGGTGGCGGTGAGCGGGGCCGGCCACGTGATCATCGAGCAGACCGGCGTGGTGTCCCTTCAGGTGACCGCAGAGGACAACATCCTGCCGTTTGTCCAGACCGAGGTCCGGGGCGGCCGGCTCATCCTCGGCTTCGAGCCCGGCGTCAGGGTCCACACGACACGTGGCGTCCAGTACCGGATCACCGTGGCTGAGCTGACTGAGCTCGAGGCCTCGGGAGCCAGCCGCGTCGAGGTTCTCCGCGTGGATGCGGAGACGGTCACCGCCCGCATCTCCGGGGCCTCGAGCTACAGCGCCTCCGGAATCGTCGACGACCATCGTGTCGAGCTCTCGGGCGCCAGCCGCTGTGACGCTGAGGATCTGATCAGTCGCGAGGTGACAGCCGGCCTCTCGGGAGCCAGCTACTGTCTCGTTCGCGTGCACGACCGGCTCGTGGTGAACGCCAGCGGGGCCTCCACTCTGGAGTACATCGGCGACCCGGCCGTTGCGCTGAGCGTCTCCGGTGGGTCCGTCGTCCGGCCCCTCGATCCATAGGGCGTCCGACCTCAGATGTGGGCGATGCAGTCGATCTCGACCAGCGAGTTGCCCGGTATGCCGCCGGCGGCGGCGATGGTCGTGCGGACTCCCGGCGTCGCGCCGAATCGGCCGCGGAAGACCTCGTTCATCGCCTTGTAGTCCTCGAGGTCGTTCAGGTAGACGTTGACCTTCAGGACCTTCTCCATGGAGGAGCCCACCGCCTCGAGGTGCTTCTTCATCTGGTCCAGAACGTGTGCCGTGTGGGCCTTGACGTCGCCGTCGATGTGAGCCCCGATACCGGAGAGGAAGACCATGTTGCCGTAAGTCACGACGGGGCTGTAGAGCGGGGTCTCCTTCGGCGGGTCCCCACCCGGCCAGTGGGCCTTCTTCTTCGGCGCGTGCTCGTGTTCGTCGTGAGCGTCGTGCTCCTCTCCAGCCCGAACGGTCGCCCCGGCCACTGTCGCCGCCGCCGCGACCGCGATCGGCGCACGACTCAGAAAGCGCCTGCGGTTCGACTTCTTCATGGTCTCCTCCTCGTGCCCTCTCAGGGGGCGTCCGGCATCCTCTTGTAGTCCGGGGGCAGGGTGTCCCAGGACGGACGGGAGAGCCCGTTGAGGTCGTAGACCACCTTTCCCCCGTGCACCGTCAGCTCGCAGACGAGCCGCTGCGTCCCGTCGAGGCGCGCACCGAACGAGTCCACGAGGCCAAAACGTCCCGTCTCCAGCCGCAGCACGGCCACGTCGGCGGGGGCGCCCACCGAGAGATGTCCCAGCTCCGTGTGTCCGATGCGCTGAGCCGGGTTCCAGGTGGACTGGCCGACCACGTCGCCGAGCTCGAGCCCCAGGGCCAGGAACTTGCTCATCACGTTGAGCATGTCCTTCATGCCAGCGTTCATGCTGCTGATGTGGAGGTCGGTGGAGATGCAGTCGGGGACGAAGCCTTCCTTCACCGCCGGGACCGCCACGCGCCAGACGAAGCTGCCCCCGCCGTGGCCCACATCGAAAACGACCCCGCGCTTCCGTCCTTCCCACAGGCCCGGGTTCACACGCCCCGAGGCCTCGAGCTCGTGCCGCAGCCCCGAGTACATGTGGGTGTAGATGTCCCCCGGCCGGAGCTTGAGCGTGACGAGCTCGGCCACCGGCCGTTCGGGATGGTCGATGCCGAAGTCGACCATGACCGGTATGCCGGCCCGCTCACCCGCCTCGACCGCGCGCTCGATCGGGGCCCAGTCGGCGCCGGCGTAGTGGGCGGTCTTGATTCCGACGATCAGGTCCTTGTGTCGGACCGCCACCTCGGCGGTCGGCTCGGCCTGCATGTCCTCGAGGTCCTGCTCGTAGAGCTCGCCGCGCATCCCGTGGCCGACGATGTTGAGGAAGGCCAGGACGCGCGTCTTCGATCGGCGGATGACGCGCTGGCGGAAGTCCTCGAAGTTGCGCCAGCCCGCCCCGCCCGCATCGACGACGGTCGTGACCCCGGTGCGGTAGGTGAACCCGTCGGGATAGACGCTGTTGTCGCCCGCGTAGGAGTCGCGCTCCCCGGTACCCGCGTAGACATGGGCGTGGATGTCGACGAGGCCGGGCGTCACGTAGAGCCCCGAGACGTCCACGGTCTCGAGGGCCTCGGCGGGATCGATGGTCTTCGCCACCGCTGCGACCCGGCCGGCGGCGATGGCCACGTCGCGGACGGCACTCACGCCGTTCCTGGCGTCGATAACGTGGCCGCCCTTGAGAAGAAGCTCGTAGCGGTGCTCGGAGGCGTGCACAGCAACGGCGGAGGCGATCAGGGTCATGGCAATGCTCACGTGACGGCGACTCACTCCCCCGGGGCCCATGTTTCCCCCTTCCGAACCTAGCTCCTGACGGATCAGGCCCGAAGCCTATCACCGGGCACCTGGTGGGTGCTCGTGTGATTTCGGTCACTCTCCTGCGGCCCGGAGGCGAATACGGCCGGGCCGACACCTCGAACACACCGCATGACCCTCGGCGGGTCTACCCGGGCGGCGGCGCGGTGGTCATGAGCTGCACCCCGCTCGCGGACGCCATCCAATACGAGTTCGCGATCGAGTACAGCTCGGGCGGGATCTGGGCGACCTACTACGCGTACACCGCGTCGGGGAGCTCGAAGACCTTCTATCCGGCGGTGCGCGGGACCGACTACCGGTTCCGCGTGCGCGCCAGCAACGTCTACGGTTGGGGCCCGTACTCCGCCTGGGCGTGGTTCCACGTGAACAACTGAGGCGCGGCCCCGGCGCGCGACGCCGGCCGGCGGGATAGAGGAGAGACGACAGCGAGGCGCTCAGTCGGCGAAGCTCTCGAGAGGGACGTCGCAGTCGGAGCAGCGCCCGAATCCGGCGCGGTACTGCTCGCGGCACCGTGGACAGAAGGCGGCGGAGGAGGCGTCGGCGGGCATGGGGCCTTCCAGCGCAGGGACGCCGGCCCGCGCGGCCTCCTTCCCGACGAGGTCCAGGGTCATCGCCTCGATCACCGACTCCTCGCCATCGTCGTCTCCCTCTCCGGCGGCCTGCTCCCGGCACCGCTGCTGCTCCAGGCGACGGAACTCCTGGGGGTCCAGGAGCACCGCGGCCGCGGCCAGGGGCTCGAAGCCGAGAGAGGTCTCGCGCGCGACGAGCGCGGGGGCGTGCGCAGCCGCGGGCGGAAACAGGAGCAGCGGCAACAGCCGTGAGCCGAGCGCCCAGCCGCGCACCCCGCTCCGGCGAAGCAGCCGGACGCTGACGGAAAGGACGGCGAGATAGGAGAGGCCGAAGAGGACTCCGGCCACGAGCAGAGACGGCCTCCACTCCAGGACCGGGAGGACGCTCGCGGGGAGCACGCCGAAGAAGGCGACGAACGCGGCCACGCTCCCGATCTTGAGCATCCGAAGGTCCCCCGCCTGTTCCCGCCGGCGCCGGCGGAGAGCCCCGAGATCGCAGCGCCGCCGGAGCGAGCGACGGACGACGGCGATGCGCCGGGGGCGCGGCGTGAGGCGCAGCTGCTCGACGAGCGCGGCGAGCTCCGTCGTCACCGATGGATGGGGCGACCGAAGCTCGATCCCCGGCCGCAGGCGAACCCGGTCGTCGTGGACCGTGACACGCTCCATCTGCTCGTACGGGACGAGCCGCTCCCTGCCCCCGTGCTCGGGCGGGATCAGGATGCCGTTCTCGGTGGCGCGCAGGCCGAGCGACACCGCGAGAATGCCCTCCGAGGCCGGCAGGAACCCGGCCCACCGCCACCCCGGCCCCTCGAGCTGGAAGCGGCGCCCCCAAAGAGAGGTGAAGAGGGCCTGGCCGGCGCGCACCCGCACGAGGCAGTCCAGGAGAAAGGCCGCCACGAAGAACGGGAGCAGCTCGCCGACCAGACCCACGATCGAGTGCTCAGGCCTTGACTTCGGTGCTGAAGATGACCCGCAGGATCTTTCGGATCGCAGCCGCCACCCCGAGCACGAAGACGATCACCAGCTTTCCGCCCTTGGCGATCAGCTTGCCAAGCGCCGCGAGGAGACCGGTCTTGGCGGCGGCCGCGCCGGCCCCACCCACGACGAGCGCCGCGAGACCGTATTTCGCGATCTTGTCGCCCTCGCGGAACTCGGCGTACTTGTGGCCGGTCCTGTAGTTGAAGCCCGCGAGAAGCAGGTCGAGGTGCGGTCGGGCCAGCGTGATCTGGGTGGCGTCGTCCACGAGCGTGGCCGAGACGTAGCCCTTGCGACCCAGGAGACGGACGTTGAAGTTGACGACGTCGCCGCCGTCGTCGTCGCGGCCGAGGATGGCCCAGGTCAGGTTGTTCGTCGTCTCGTCGTACCGAGGCGAGGTCTGCCAGCCCACGACGTGGATGCCGGAGATGCCGCGCTCGGCGCGGACCTTGTTGGCCTCCTCCGTGCCCTCCCGGATGCTCTCGAGGATGGCGTCGGCGTCGATGTCGTCCTTGTCGTCGTCCCGGACGTACCCGACCTCACGCTCCTCGAAGATGACGAACCAGGTCGCGTTCTCGTCCGCCGAGGACACCAACCCCAGCTCGGAGCCGTCGGCCACGTTGCCCATCTGCTCCATCAGCGTCTTCGTGTCCTCCGCGTCCAGGAACACGTAGCCCACCGGGAGCTGGAGCTCGGCGACCTGCCCCAGGCTGACGGTCTGCGGACCATCCTGCCAGTCCAGCGGCACGGGCTGCTGGGCCCACAGCCCCAGCGGGGCCAGGAGAAGGGCCAGGGTTCCGAGCATCGGTCTCCACATCGCTCACCTCCGGTGGCATATCTGCCGGTCTCCGCCGTGTTGAGCAAGGCCCGCGCCATGAGGCCAAGTGGTGCCAGGTCAGATGCTTGCCAGATCGGCGGCGGGACCGCCCCACCCGTCTGGCCGGAATCCAGACGGGCGCCCCAGGAACACGAGGACCCCGGGGAGCGCTGCCGAGCGCCCACCAGACGGACGCACCCGATCGGCCGCGAAGCGCCCTCACACGTCGGCGGAATAGGCCGTATCCTTGGACGGTAGTCCCAGCGGGTGGCGGCTCCGGTCGTGCCCAGGGGAGGTGTCTGTGCGCCGATGCGTCGCCCTGTTCGCCTCGTTCGCCCTCGCTTTCGCGTTGGGCCTCGGCTCCGCCGATCCCGCCGTCGCGCAGCCCATCTCGCGGCAGGACCTGCCGCCCGAGCTGCGGCCCTGGGTGCCGTGGGTTCTCGACGAGGTCACGGGACTCGGCTGCCCGAAGGTGCAGGGGCAACCGGTCTGCGTGTGGCCCGGGCGCTTGCGTCTCGACCTGGGTCGGACGGGCGGGACCTTCGCGCTTCGGGTGCACGCCGACCGCGAGGCGGACCTGCTCCTCCCCGGAACCGCTCAACTCTGGCCGCTCGAGGTCCGGCTCGACGGTCGGGCCGTGCCCGTCTTCGGCAAGGACGGCGTGCCCCAGCTTCGAGTCCCAACCGGCCGCCACCTCGTGGCCGGCCGCTTCGTGTGGTCGCGCCTCCCCGAGTCGCTGCGGGTGCCCGCCACGATCGGCCTCGTCGAGCTGAGCCTCGACGGCCGGCCCGTTCCCCGTCCCCGGCGTGAGAACGGTGGCCTGCTCTGGCTCCGCGCACGCGACGACGAGGCGGCGGGCGAGGGCGAGAGCCTGCGGCTGCAGGTCTTCCGCCACGTGGCCGACGGCATCCCTCTCTTCGTCGAGACGCGACTTCAGCTCGAGGTGTCGGGACGGGCCCGCGAGGTGACGTTCCCGGCGGCTCTTCTCCCCGACTCCGTCCCGGTCGCGGTGAGCGGCGACCTGCCCGCCCGCGTCGAGGACGGTGCGCTTCGCGTCCAGGTGCGCGGCGGGCGCTACATCGTGCGCGTGCTCGCGCGGATCGAGGGACGTCCGGGGGCGGTGGGACGCCCCTCGCCCACCGGCGACACCGAAGGCGGTCCCGGAACCGACGCCTGGCCCGAGCGGGAGGTGTGGGTGTTCGCGGCGAACGAAGAGCTGCGGCAGGCGGAGCTGTCGGGCCCGCCCGCCATCGACCCCTCGCGGACGGAGCTGCCCGACGGGTGGCGCACGCTCCCGGCGTTCCTGATGGAGCCGGGGGCTCTCATCACCATCGCCACCGTGCGGCGTGGCCAGCCCGAGGCGGCGCCCGACGCGCTCCGGCTGTCCCGCGAGATCTGGCTCGACCCCGACGGACAGGGCGCGAGCGTGCGCGACTCGTTCGGAGGAACGCTCCACGCGACGACGCGTCTCGATCTTCTTCCCCCCGGCACCCTCGGGCGCGTGGCCGTCGACGGCCAGGATCAGCTCGTCACCGCGAACCCCGAGACCGAAAGCGCAGGGGTCGAGCTCCGCCGCTCGGCGCTGCGGCTCGAGGCCGACTCGCGCCTCGACCCTCGGTGGAGCCCTGCCCGCGGTGGGCTGGTCGACCGGCGTCGAGCAGCTCCACGCCCGCCTCCACCTCCCACCGGGCTGGACCGTCCTCGGTGCCCGCGGCGTCGATCACCTGCCCGGCACCTGGACCTCGCGCTGGACGCTCCTCGGCTTCTTCTTCGTCCTGCTGGTGGCGTTCGGGGCCTACCGGCTCTTCGGGCCGCGGCACGCCGTGCTCGCGGTGGCCACGCTCGTGCTGACCCACGGAGAGCCCGGCGCGCCCTTCCTCGTCTGGCTCAGCCTCCTCGGCGCGATCGCCCTTCGGCGCGTCGCCCCCGAGGGTCGTCTCGGAAGCCTGGGGCGGATCTGGTTCCTCGTGAGCGCGGCCGTGCTCGTACTCCTCCTCGTCCCCTTCGCCCGCGACCAGGTGCGCGATGCACTCTTCCCACAGGTCGCGAGCGGCGGTGCGCAGTACGGGTTCGCGCGAAGCGGCTTCCAGGCCGGCATCGGGGGTGTCGCGAGCCAGGACGTGGCCGACGAGATGTCGAACGTCCCGGCCGCGAAGATGCCACAGTCGCCCGTCCCCTCCGAGGGCGTGCAGAGCCCGGAGGTGATCGAGGAGGAGGTCGAGCGCGACAAGGCGTGGGGCCCCGGGCGGCAGGTCGCGGGCGAGGGTAAGCTGGCGTCGCTTTCGGAGCAGGTCAGCATCGTGGCCTACAACGTGGCCCTCGAGCAGGACCCGAAGGCCGTCCTCCAGACAGGTCCCGGCGTCCCGAGCTGGACGTGGAGCGCGTACTCGCTGAGCTGGACCGGGCCGGTGGGCCAGGACCACGACGATGCGGCTCTTCCTCGCGTCTCCCGGACTCAACCGGTTGCTCACGCTCGCTGCGGCTCGTGCTGCTCGGGCCTCCTCGCCGTCGTCTTCGTCACCGGCCGCTGGCCGCGGCTCCCCCGCGGCGCGCGGGAGCGGCTCCCGCTACCGTCGGTCTCACAGTGCTCCTGCTGCTCGCTGCTTCGGCGGCGCCGGCATCCGAGACACTGCAGACGCCCAGCCCCCAGATCCTCCAGGAGCTGAAGCAGAGCTCACGCGACCCGCGCCGTGCGAGCCGAGCTGCGTCACGACACCGAGCCTGCGGCTGCGGCTCGAGCCCGCAAGCCCTCGAGGTGAGCGCCGAGGTGCACGCCGCGACGGACGGGCACGTGGGCGGTGCCCGGGCCGCGTGGCGAGCTGGGCCGCCTCCGAGGTGCGCGTGGACGGCGCGCCGACGGTGGCGATCGCCCACCTGCCGCGACGGCTTCCTCCACGTGCGCCTGCCGCGCGGCGTGCACCGGATCGTGGCCTCGGGACCGGTGCCCCCGGGCGACAGCTTCACCCTGCAGTTCGCCGACCCGCCTCGCCGCGCTCGCGCCACCGCACCGGGGTGGGAGGTGAGCGGCCTCCGCGTCGACGGACCGCCGGAGGCGTCGATCCTGCTCTCGCGCCGGCTGGCCGCCCGCACCGCGGGCGCCGCGGTCGAGGGTCGTTACGCCCCGTGGCTCGAGGTGACGCGGACCCTGGGCTTCGGCGTCACGTGGACGGTGGACACACGCGTGCGTCGCGTGACGCCGCTCGGGGCGCCGGTGGCGCTCCGGGTGCCGCTCCTGCCGGGCGAGGCGCCGACCCGCGCCGACTTCGTGGTCGAGGACGGCGAGGCGGCGGTGAGCCTCGGGCGCGACGAGACGGAGACGTCCTGGCAGTCGACGCTCGAGCAGGCGCCGCAGATCGCGCTGCGAGGCGTCGGAGGGCCGGCCGTGGTCGGAGGTGTGGCGGCTGCAGTGCAGCGCCATCTGGTCCTGCACCGCGAAGGGCCTCCCGCCGGTGACGCGGATCGAGCGGCGGTGTCTTCGCGCCCGAGTACCGGCCGTGGCCCGGCGAGTCGCTCGAGGTGACGCTCGCCCACCCGTCGGGCGTCGAGGGTCAGACGCTGACGCTCGACTCGGTGCACCTCGAGGCGACCCCGGGGACCCGCCTCGAGCGGGTGCGGCTGCAGATCCAGGCGCGCTCGAGCCGCGAGCAGCCGCTGCGGCTCACGCTGCCCGACGACGGCGGAGGTGCAGCAGGTCCTGCTCGACGGCAACGAGCGCCCGCCGCGGCCCGAGGGGGGCGAGCTCCGCGTGACCGTGCCCGCGGGCGCCCACCGCGTCGAGGTGCGCTGGCAGCAGCCGCGGGGTGTGGCGTCGTTCTACGCCGATTCCCCGCGTGGGACTGCCCGGCCCCGCGGTGAACGTCACCCAGCAGGTCACGCTGCCGCCGAGCCGCTGGCTTCTGGCGACCTGGGGGCCGGCCTGGGGACCGGCGGTCCTCTTCTGGCCCTACTTCGTCTTCCTGCTCGCGGTGGCCTTCGCCCTCGGCCGCATCCCGCAGAGCCCGCTGTCGAGCACGCAGTGGGTGCTGCTCGGCCTCGGGCTGAGCCAGATCCCGGCCCTCGGCGCACTCGTCGTGGCCGGCTTCGTCTTCGCCCTCGCCCTCCGCCGGGAGAAGCAGCCCGGGGCCGCCTTCGTGTTCGACCTCACCCAGCTCCTGCTGGTGGTCTGGGCGGTGGTCAGCCTCGTCCTTCTGTACTCGGCCATCCACACCGGCCTGCTCTTCCGGCCCGACATGCAGGTGGCCGGCAACGGAAGCACCGACACCGCGCTGCGCTGGTACGCGGACCGGGTGGTGGGCGAGACGCCGGACGCGGGGGTTCTGAGCCTGCCGCTGTGGGTCTACCGGGTGGGGATGCTGGTCTGGGCCCTGTGGCTGGCGTCGGGCCTCGTGCGCGCGATCGGCTGGGGCTGGCGCTCGTTCGGGACGGGCGGCTTCTGGCGGAGGCTCGCGCTGCGCCGAATGGCTCCGGCGGACGAGACGACAGCGGACGCCTCGACCGGCAGCCCGGACGACGACCGCGGAGTCACCGAGGAGGGCGGGCCCCACGACGTGTCGCAGGAGTGAGGGTCGCCGGGACCGCCGCTCGCCTCACCCGCCGTCTTCGGAACGGGCCTCCAGGTCAGGGAGGGGCGGAAGGTTGATGACGTGGCTGGGCAGGAGCGACACGATGTAGTCGACGACCTCGCGCTGCGAGAGGATGGCCACGAGCGCTCCGTTCTCGTCCACGATGGGCACGTTCCGGAAGCCGCCCACGACCATGCGGTTCAGCGCGAAGGCGACTCCGTCGTCGAGCCGCAGCGTCTCGGGGTCGGGCGTCATGACCTCTTCGACGGCGCGGTCGAGGCCGATGCCGGCGGCGACGACGCGGCGCATCAGGTCTCGCTCGGTGAAGATGCCCACCGCCCGGCCGTCCCTCTCCACGAGCACCGCGCCGAGCCTCTGGTCGAGCATCAGCTGGACCGCGGCGCGGATCGTGCCCATCTCCCTCAGCGTGGCCGCCGGCTTCGGCTTCAGGTCGCTGATGGTCGCCTCGAGGATGGCCTCCCCGAGGGTCTCCTCCTCACGCGCGTACTGGCCGGGTTCGTCCTCGGAGGCCTCGTCGAACTCGCTCGTGCCCATGCGACACCTCTACGCAGAGGAAGAAAGTGCTTTGAATTGTTCGGGGCGATTGTCCGTATCTTACGCCGAGCCGGAACCGCGGCACAAAGGAAATCGAGAGCGCAGGTAACGAGTTGTCAAAGTTTGACTTGCGGGCCACGCCGCTCGCTTGACGTCGGCGGCGCAGGGCCCTACACTGCTCCGTAGCTGGTCGGCGTTGCTTTGGCGTTAGCACAGAGGGTCGCCCGCAGTGGGCGGCCTTTTTGTTTGTAGCGAGCAGGGTACGTGGCGACGGGCACGAGGCCGAGGAGGCCTGTACGCAAATGATCGAAGGTAGTGTGAAGTGGTTCAACGAGTCCAAGGGTTTCGGGTTTCTGTCGCAGGAGGGTGGGCCGGACGTCTTCGTGCATCACTCGGAGATCCGGGCCGACGGGTACCGCAGCCTGAACGAGGGTGAGAAGGTGAGCTTCGAGGTCGTCGACAGCCCCAAGGGGCCGCGCGCGGCCAACGTCACCCGCATCTCGTAGCGGACTCCGCCGAATCACACCGGCGCCCGGGGCCACACAGGCTCCGGGCGTTTTGTATTTGGGGTTCCGCGGCGCGGGGCGGCGACGTGGCGGCGGGCGCGCCCAGCCCGGACGGCGACGACCCCGCGGGGCGTTGCGTCAGTAGTGCAAGCGCATGTACTCGATCCCGGCCGCGAGCGTGTTCCGCCAGGCGTCGTCGATCTCAGGCGTGAATTCCGGGTCGTAGCGCTTTGCGGTCTCGAGCAGGGAGGAGAGCCACAGGTCGTAGAGCTCGGGCCCGATGTCGAGGTCCCTTCGGCTGTGCCGCTCGGCGATCCGGGGCAGGTCGCCGCGCGCGGGGCTGTTGGCCCCTCCCTGCACCGCGACGGCCAGAACGTACAGCGAGTTCTCGAGCATCCGGACCTGGCGCCTCATGTCGGTGTTCTTGAACTTCTCGCGGACCTCGTCGGAGGAGCCGACGAAGGCTTCGTAGAAGCTCTGGAGGAAGGCGGGATCGCCCAGACACCGATGAAGGCTGCGGCGGAAGACGTTCACGGAATCCTGGGACATGGGCTGCCCCCATGATACCCGGCCTGGGACGCTCCATCGATTCGCGCCCACCTGGCGGTTCGAATCTGTGTACCGCGGACTGTGCGCGTCGTGCCGACCGGCGCCGTCGGTGCGTCAGGGTTGGAACGGTACTAGGGTTCGTCGCTCTCCGGCTCTTCCTCCCTCTCTTCGAGGTGCGACTCCTCGGCCTCTTCCAGGCTTCGCGTACGCTCGTGCTCCGAGTCTCGTCCGGGCTCGCGATGGCGCTCCTCCCGGGCCTCTTCCCGAGCCTCGCGGGCCGCTTCTCGAGCTTCATGTTCGGCCTCCCGGGCCGCTTCTCGGGCCTCACGCACGGTCTCGCGGGCGGCGCGCGTCGCCTCGTGTAAGGCGTGCCGGGCCTCTCTCACGGCCTCTCGCGTGTGGGCGCGTGTCTCGTGCAGCTCGGACATGTCCGGCATGGACTCCCGGGCGACCTCTCGGGCGAGCCGACGAATCTCGTCCCGCTCTTCCGGTGTGGGCCTCGTCGCCTCCACGATCTCCCGGACCCTCTCCCGAACCAGCCGCATCTGGTCCTCCGGAACGCGCACGGCTCGGACGGCCTCTCGCATCTCTTTCTGGGCCTCCCTCAGCTGCCGACGCGCCTCCTCGACCTCCTGCCGAGCCGTCTCGTCATGAGCGGTGCCCTCGTGCGCCGCCCGCCGTGACGCGGCCAGGGTGCGGGCCGCGACCTCGACCTCCCGCCCCAGGCGTTCCAGCTCCTCCTGGTTGGGAAGGCTCTCCTGCACCAGCGACTGGATCTCCGCTTCGATCCCGGTCATGGCCGTGTGCTGCGCCTCGACCCGCTGTTCGATCGTGCGGGTCAGCTCCTCGAGCCTCAGCGCGGCGTCGGAGTGCGGCGCTTCGGGAACCTCCGGTGCTTCGGGAGCCTCCGGAACCGCGGGCGCTGAAGGAGCGGCCGGGGGTACGGGAGCCGCCGGGGCGGCGGGAGCCAGGAGGGCCGCCGAGGCCACGTGCGGCGCGGTCGCCTCGACGGGCTCCTGCACAGGTGGGGGCTCAGCGCCGGGGTTGCCCGAGACGACCGGCGTGACGAGGGCCGTCGCGAGGACGGCGACCGCGGCCACGGGAAGCAGGAAGCGACGCGGACGTTCGAGCGAGCGCAGGGGATCCATGAGTCTCTCCACACGATGCCCCAGCCGGCTGCGGGCGCTCAGTGCTCCCGAGGCGGCGGGCAGGGGAATGGGTTCGGCCACCGTCCACGAGGCCACGTCGACGAGCGAGCGAGCGAGGCCGAGGGGACGACCGGAGGCGGCGACGGCGAGGTCGTCGCTCAGGCACTCGGCCAGGTCCTGGAGGCGACGCCGCGCCCAGGCGTTGAGCGGCTGGATCGGGACCCCCGCCTCGACGAGCCGAGCGGCGAGGATCCAGGTGGGGTCGCGCCGGGCCACGTGCGCGAGCTCGTGGGCGCACAGCGCCACCTGCTGCTCCCCTTCCAGCTCCTCGAGGGCCCGGGCGGGGAGGCACACCTCGGGGCGCAACACCCCGGTGGCCAGAGGCACCTCGAGCTGCGGCACCGTGCTCACGGGGACGTGGCGGCGCAGGCCCAGCCTCGCCGCGAGATCGGTCGCACTCGAGGCGAGGTCGTCGCTCGCGAGTGGGTGGCGCACTCGGAGCAGGCGGCGGAGCCGCACCGCGGCGACGGACAGGCGGGCCAGGGCGAGGAGCGCGACCGCGCGCCCAGAGGCCGCTCAGCAGGGGCTGCCACACGCTCGGTGCGGGGAACGACCACCCGCCGGGCGACGGAGCGTCCTCGTTCCCGTGGCGGACCTTCTCCAGCACGCTCGGAAGGGGCCCGTAGACGAGCTCGACATCCCCGGCCGCCGGCACCGCGCGCGGGCTCGGTCAGAACGACCGGCGGCCCCTCCGGAAGGGTGAAGACCCCGCCGAGCGGGCTGCAGACCGAACCCGATCTGCAGGCTCGCGGTGAGGATGCCGCCCACGAGGGCCGCCCGGAGCACCGCCTCCTGCAGGCCCAGCCGCCGGTCGCCCAGGACGAGGCACAAAAGCCCGGCGCCGCTCAGCAGGAGAGTGCTGTGAAGCAGGTAGGTCAGAAGCCAGGAGGTCAGGAGGGTCATCGCTCGCTCTCCGGCTTCCGCTCGGCCCCCACACGGCGGCGCAGCTCCCTGAGGTCGGCGGCGTCGATCTCGTGCGCCGAGACGAGATGGGCCACGAGGGCCTTCGCATCTCCGTCGAAGAGCCGCTCGACGAGCTCACCCACCATCGACTGCCGGACCTCGTCCTCCGTCACGGTCGGGCGATAGACGAACTGCCGACCCTCGGCCCGGTGCTCGACGACACCCTTGTCCTCCATCTTGCGGAGCATCGTCGCGATGGTCGTGAGGGCCAGGCCTCGCTCGGGGAGAAGGGCCTCGTGGACCTCGGCGGTGGTGGCCTCCCCCCGTCTCCAGAGGACCGCCATGATCGCGTGCTGCAGGTCACCCAGGCTCTGTCGGGCCATCCCGTCCCTCCACTCAACTACTACGGTAATACTACCGTGGTAGTTCCGTCAAGGGGCGATTTCCCCCCTCCTTCCTCTAGACGTCGACCGGTGGGTTTTCGTTGCCTCCGCGCGGGTCGCCGACGGCTACCCCCGCTGGCGCCCGAAGATGGCCCGCACCGTCTGGAGGGTATCGGCCTCACCTGCCCGCTTACAACCTCTTCCCTTCCCTAGGGCTCTCAGGGGACGGACGGACGGGCTCGGGCACCAGAGCCGTGGACCCCGGCAGCGGAACGGGCGAGGGCGCTGGCAGCGCGAGGACGGGCGGAGCCTCGGGAGACGGGGCGTGGACCTCGGCGCGCAGGTCGGCGCCATACCACAGGACGTCCTGGACCGCCTCGAGACCGCGCGGCTCGATGGCGAGGGCGTACGTCGTCCCCTCGAGGGTCACGGAGTTCCGGAACCCGGCGGGGAGACGAATCGGCTTGAAGATCCGACCGGGGATCTTCACCTTGAACCCACGACCCAGCAGGCCCTCGAGCGCCTTGGGCACATCGACCAGCTTGAGGGCAGTGCGGCACCGGAGCCCCTGGCTCTCGAGGATCCGATCCACCGCGCGCCACGACGCCTTCGAGGGCTCCACGGCGAGCCGGATCTCGAGGTCGGGGACCCGGGGCACGGCGGTCACGGTGTCTCCCTCGAGGACGAGCTCGAGCGCGCCGTCGACGGGGTAGGTGCGGGGCACCACTCGCCCCTCGACCTTCTCCGTCACGTCCACGTCTCCGCACGCGAGCCCGGCCAGGCCCTTCGACTCCCAGCGGAAGCGGATGGTCGCCCGGCCCCGCCCCTCGCGGATCGTGGCAGGGACGCTCACCCGCGCCCGGTCGTCCTCGTAGTGGATCTCCGGCTCGTCTGCCCCGAGGCGACCCCGAATCTCGCTGACTCTCACCTCGAGGGAGTACTCCCCGGGCGTCATCCTCCCGAAGAGCGTCTTGACGCGAACGCTCCCCTTCTTGCGGACCCGGAGATCGGTGAGGTGGATCTCGGTGTGCTCGAGAAGACCGCCGACGAGCTGGTGGGCGAGCCGCGAGGTGAAGGGCGCGGGGGCGCCAATGAGCACGCCCCCCGGCGGGGCCTCGGACAGGCGCGGGTCGTTCGCGATGAGCCCGGCCAGCTCGGCCCGCAGCCCGTCGCGCACCCGCTCGAGTCGGACCGCCTCCTCGCGCTGCCATCGCTGGTGGAACGGAATGAAGAGGACAGCGCCGACCAAGCTCAGAAAAATCGCCCGGAAGAGCACACGCCGGAGGCGGCGCCGCCTCGGTCGTGGCGTCTTCGTCTGCGACGTCATCGCTCGCTCTCTTCCGCGTCGTCCTCCGCGCCCGCTTCGAGCGGGGCCCAGTCTCCCGCGCTCACGTCGAGGACGATCCAGAGGCGCCGGTCGAAGGCGAGCACATCCGTCACAGCGGCCGAGAGCGGAAAGCGGGCGGGCTGGATGCGGACCGGGCCCTTGTCGCCGGTGCCGGGTATCCGGACCTCCCGCTCGAGGTGGACCGGGAGAACGAGCGAGTCACTCAACAGCGAGAGGATCTGGGGATTCAGGCCGGCGAGGCCTTCGAGGAGCTGCCTCCGCACGGCGCTCTCGCCGAAGACGCCGATCCGCTTGAACTCGAGGCCGATCAGGGTCACCTGCCCACGGAGCCTTCCGCTCTCCTCGTCGACCTCGACGCGGTCGACGCGGCCGAGCACGGCCAGCTCGGCGAAGACGTCGTCCGGCGGTCCGGTCGTCCGGTAGACCTCCCCGTCGAGCCGCACCAGGCCGTGTCCGTCGCGAAACTCGACGTCGACCGCGTCGATCCGGACCCGGAAGCCTCCGCCGGTGCCCACGACGTCCTCCTCGCGCGGAAGACCCAGCCGGGCCAGGTCGCGCACCGTCTGCTCGTCAACGGCGACCAGGAGGCGATCCCGAGGAAGGAGCTCTCCCCGCTCCACCTCTTCGATGAGGTGGCGCAAGTCCTCGATCTGCCGGTTCAGGTGCTCTGGGCTGATGATCGCGCGTGGGCCCTCGACCGCCTCGCAGCCCAGAACCGGAGTCACCGCCACCAGCCACGGGGTGAGACGCCACCACACCGCTCGTCGTGCGCGTCGCATCATCAAGGCGGACCCAGGCGCGCCACCTCGCGCCGCAGGCGCTCCATCTCGGCGGCGGGAGGAACCGCGCCTCCGTAGGCCGCACGGTAGCAAGCGTCGACCACCTTGGCGCTCGCCTCGCGCTCCGGCAGAGAGAGCACTTCAGATGGCAGGCTCTCGAGGTGCTCGCGCAGGCCCCGCGCCGGCGGTCGCGGTCGCCCCTGTCGCGCCCAGTGACGCTCGACGGTCGCGAGCAGCGCCCCCAGCTCCCCCGGGAGCGCGGCCTTCCTCGCTCGCCGGGCCCGATGCCGCAACCGGAGGCGGGCCAGCCACGCTCGCATCCGTCGCCACGTCAGGGCAGCAAGGAGAAGCCCGAGCGCCGTCCCCGCCATCCGGGGATGCCGCCGGAGAGCGTCGAGAAGAGCACCCGCGGTGGCGGTGAACGCGTGCAGCAGCCCGGCGAACCCCTCGTGCACCAGCCGCGCCCAGAGCTCCGCCGCGTGCACGCGGACGGCCTCGGCGAGCCGATCGAGCCAGCCGGGCGTCCTCTCGTGCAGCAGGGCAAACCCGTCCGGGGGCGTGGGGTCCGCCTCGACCCAGCCCTCCCCCTCGATCCAGGCCTCGACCCAGGCATGGGCGTCGGCCTCGCGCACGAGGTAGTGGTCCGTGACCCCGAAGCCTCCCTCGAGCAGGTTTTGCGGGCCCACGCTGAATCCCTTGACGTAGCGGGCAGGGATTCCCTGCATCCTGAGCAGGACGGCGGCGGCAGTGGCGAAGTACTCGCAGTAGCCCGCCCTCTTCTCGAACAGGAACTCGGCGAGTGGATCGGCGGTCTCGAACTCCCCCACCTCGAGGCTGTAGGTGTAGCGTGAGCGGAGCCAGCCGACGGTGCTGTCGAGGCGGCCCCGATCGGAGGCGGCGTCGGTGGCAAGGGCTCCGGCCAGCACACGGAGACGTGGGTCGAGCCGCGCCGGCAAGCCCGTTGCCGCCGCTCGCGCCGAGGCCCCCGCGTCGTCCTGGGAGCCGGCGCGCGGTCCGGCTTCGTGCAGGACTCCGTACAGACGCGCCGGCTCATAGGGCGGCCATCGAAGCTCGCCGTCGCGACTCCGCAGGAGGTACGGCGTGGGGGCCCGAACGAAGTGGGGCGAGGCGGGTACGAGGAGCGGCCAGTCCGCGACCACGCTCTGGAGGATCCGCGTCGCGGCGAGGCCTTCGTCGCTCGAGGAAGCCTGCCCGCTTGCCGCGACCCCGAAGAGGTTCCCGGGAAGCCCCGGCAACCGGGCGCGGTCCGGATCGCCGGTCCGCGGGAGCAGCGGCTTCTCCGCCCAGGCCGCGCGCCGGTCCCCCGAGGACCACTCTCGCCCGTCGAAGTGGGTGAAGACGAAGGCCCGCAGCAGCCGAGGATGCGCGGTCCACACCCGCAGCACGACCCGGTCGGACGCGGCCAGCGCGCCGAACTCGCCGAGCCGCGATTCGCCGGAGAGCCCGGTCGTTCCCTCGGCGAACGTCCGGGCCACCGCCCGCTCGACGTGAGGCTGCGCCCAGGGAAGGAGCAGCAGCGTACTCGCGGAGACGAGCGCCGCTGCCGCGAGGAACGCGGCCAGGGGCACACCGAGACGCCGCGGGCCGCCGTGCACGAACGCGAACGCCCAGAGCGCGAGTGCACCGAGCGCCGCGAAGTACGGAAAGAGGCTGACCCCGGGCTTGAGACCGCTCGCCACGAGAAGACCGACGATCGCGGGCAAGAGCGAACTCGCCACCGGCCAGATGCGGTGACCGAGAATGAAGAAGACGGCGACAACGGCCAGCGTCCAGCCGAGTACTCCGCCGTATCGGAAGCCGAGCTCTTCGGGGACGAAGCGCAGCTGCCGCGACAGGACGGCGAGGGCGATCGTCCCGACGAGGGCGACCCGGGCGATCGCGGGGAGCAGCCCGACGAGCGCCCGCGGCGCCCGTTGCCAGCGCAGGGCGGGAGCGATTGCGAGGGGAACGAGGAGAACGAGCACAGAACGGTCGTCCCGCGCCACCACGAACGCGCCGAGGGCGGCGATCAGGGCCAGGTGCAGGGCCCACCGGGCGACGACCCCCGTCCTCGGCACCGGGGGCGCTCCTCCGCTCACGCCCCCTCCTCCAGCGCGATGCGGCGCTCCACCTCCTCCGGCTCGAGCTGCGTGATCTCGCCGAGTGTGCGCGCGGCCTCGTCCCAGCGATTCCGTGTTCGTCCCGCGTGCACGACGAATACCTGCACCGCCACCCCGAGGGCACGAAGGCCCTGGAGGAACGCCTGGCGCTCGTCGTCCCAGTCCAGAACGACCGCGACCACGGTGGTGAGCCCACCGAGCCGCTCGTGAAGGTGCGGGCCCACTCGCTCGAACGGCGGCTCGTGGCACGGGTCGAGGCAGGCCAGGACGTCGAGGACGTTCTCGAGGTAGGCCAGGCTTCGGCCCGCGCTCACCTGGTAGATGTCCGGCCCGGCCGCGAAGATGTCCACGACGTTCTCGCCGCGGCTGAAGTGGTCGGCGACGGAGGCCAGCACCGAGATCGCGGCCTCGAAGGCCCGGCGCTCGTCCCGCCGCGGACGGTGCGGCAGGAAGGTGTCGAGGACGAGCGCGATCCGCGAGAAGTACTCCTCCTGATACTCCTTCACCACAGGTACGCCCCGGCGGGCCCAGGAGCGCCAGTGGATCTTGCGGAGGGGGTCGCCCTCTCGGTACTCGCGGGTGGAGACGAACTCGTTCATGTCGCCCAGGCTCGAGGCGAGCGGGATGCCCCCCGGCTGGTAGCGGCGACCGACGGGAAGCGGGAGCCTCTCGAGGTGGAAGAAGGGCGGGTAGGCCAGCACCGCCTGGGCCGGCGGAGGGAACGCGGGACGCGTCGCGAAGAGACCGAGGGGGTCGGTCCGGGAGACGCCGAGGCCAGGAACGACGTACCTTCCCCGCTGCACGGCGCTCATCTCGAGGCGCACGTGACCGGGGCGTCCCGGCGCGCAGTCGACGAAGGAGTCCACCGGCTCGATGCTCACCCCTCGACCGCGGTGGTTGGGGCCGGCCCAGGAGACGACGAGCGGTCCGCTCTCCCCCCCCTCGCTGGTCTCAACGCGCACTCCGACGGCGACCGGGCGACCGGTGGTGAGCCGCCGGGGCAGGCGGCCGATCAAGTGCACGCGCGGCGCACGCCGCAGAGCGAGGAGCCCGGCGATAACGAGCGGACCCACGGCAAAGGCGAAGAGCTGATAGACGAGGGCCTCCCGGGTGTCGAGACCCGCGAAGCCGACGAGGGCGCAGAGAACGAACAGAAACCGGCCCCGGGCGGTGAACCGCTCGCGCGAGATCCGGCGCACCTTGCGAAGCAGATAGGACGAGTCGAGTGAAAGACGGAAGAGGCCCACGAGCCTCTGCGCCATGGACTCCAGGACGACGGCGACCGAGGCTGCCGCGCTTCGACCCGCGACGGGGGCGGCGGTGGCCATCAGACGCCGATCGGCACGGAGGCGAGGATCTCGCGCACGGTCTCCTCCTTCGACACGCCGGTGTAGCGGGCCTTGGTCTCGAGGCCGAGGCGATGCGCGAGAACGGGGACGGCCTCGGCCTTCACGTCCTCGGGGATCGCGAAGTCGCGACCCTCGAGGAAGGCACGGGCCTGGGCGGCGTGGACGAGCATCAGGGTCCCGCGCGGCGAGCAGCCGAGGCCGACCGAGGGGTGACGCCGGGTGGCGTCGGCCAGCGAGACGACGTAACGGGCGAGCCGTCGCTCGACGCGCACCTTCCGGACCTCGGCCTGGAGCGCCAGCACGTCCTCGGCCCCAAGAATGGCCTCGAGGGCATCCACGGGGTGTCGCTCGGACTGGCTGAAGATGACGTCGACTTCCTCCTCCGCCCCGGGATAGCCGAGGCTTAGACGGAGCCCGAAGCGGTCGAGCTGGGCCTCGGGCAGTGGGTAGGTGCCGTGGTACTCGACCGGGTTCTGAGTGGCGACGACCAGGAAGGGCGAGGGCAGCGGACGCGTTTCGCCTTCGGCCGACACCTGCCTCTCGCTCATGGCCTCGAGCAGCGCCGACTGCGTCCGCGGCGACGCACGGTTGATCTCGTCGGCGAGCAGGACGTGCGTGAAGACCGGTCCCTTTCGGAAAGCGAAGCTCCCGTCGCGCGGGTTGTAGATCGCCGATCCCAGGATGTCGGTCGGCAGGAGGTCGGGGGTGAACTGGACACGACGGAAGTCACCGTCGAACGATCGGGCCAGCGCCTTGGCCAGGGTCGTCTTCCCCACCCCGGGGACGTCCTCGAGCAGCAGGTGGTTGGCGCTGAGCAGGGCGACCAGGACGTGCTCGAGGGCCTCGCCCTTGCCGAGGATCACGCGACTCAGCTGGGCCTTGAGCGCTGGGAGACGACCCTGAAGCGCCGCGTTCACCGGGCGCCTTCTCCCCGCCGCCCCGCCCAGTATCTCCGCTCGACGATCGTCAGTCGGGACTCGATGCGGACGAGCTCGGTGGGTTGGAGGGTCAGGGGGTCGACGTCCTCCGGGAAGACGAAGAGACGGACCCGCCGCCTCCCCCGCGGCTCGACGATGACGAGCGGGCCCCCAGCGGGATCGGTCACCTCAATGCGCTGCCCGGCCGGCACCGGCTCCGCGGGTCGACCCGCGATCGGATAGAGCTGCACGAGGCTCAGGCCCGCGCGGTCTTCGACGACCAGGGCACGCGCCGGCCCCTCGATGCGGAAGGAAAGACCTACCGCGGCGCCCTCTTCGCGGACCGGGTGATCTCCGGGTCGGCTCCCGGCGAGCTCCAACGTGGCCGGCACCCTCACCCGTGGGCGCAACGACATGAGGCGCTGGGCGGTCCCCGGAGCGAGGGCCGCGGTCGGCACGCGCGGGCTCGAGGGACCCCCGGTCAGGATGAGGAAGACGACCCCACCGGCGAGAACGACCGCGGCCACGCCGGCGAGCTCGGCCCACGACGCGGGGAGGCAGATCCACGCGAGCAGGCGCCGGGTTCCGGACTCGCGGCCACCGTCGCCGTCGGGTCCGGGGCTCTCGGACGTCATTGGCCCGGACTATACCGCAGGCCCGGAACCTCTGGCGCCGCCGAGGACCTCGGCACGCGGCGGGGGCGCTTCAGGGCCCCGCTCCGCGGGGACCCTCAGAGGAAGGAGCGCCCTCGTTCGCTCGAATCGCCCCCAGGCGCCACGGACGTCTCATTGAGGGAGGGGGGGCTCCCGCGTGTCCTCTCCCTGTGGACACGCGGGTGTCCGAGGCCTATCTCAGGCCTTTCCCTCCCCCTACGTGGGGAGGGATAGGGTGGGGGGTCGATGAATGATTGATAATCAGGGCACGGGAGGGATCATGAGGCTCTCCGGCGTTCACCTCCTCCTCACCTATCAGTGCACCTTCGAGTGCGACCACTGCTTCGTGTGGGGCAGTCCGCGGCAGACGGGGACCATGACGCTGCGCACCATCCGCCACGTTCTCCGGGAGGCCGCGCAGCTCGGAACGGTCGAGCGGGTCTACTTCGAGGGCGGCGAGCCCATGCTCTTCTACCCCGTCCTCGTGAGGGCGGTGGAGGAGGCGGCGGGTCTCGGGTTCCAGGTAGGGATCGTCTCGAACGCGTACTGGGCGACCGACCTGGACGACGCGGAGACGTCTCTCCAGCCTCTCGCGGGGAAGGTGGAGGACCTGTCTCTCAGCAGCGACCTCTACCACTCGAACGAACGGCTCAGCCAGCGGGTCCGGGATGCCCACGCGGCCGCGGAGAAGCTGGGGATCCCGGCGGGGCTCGTCTGCATTGCCGAGCCGGAGGCCGGGACCCGCGGGGCCACGGGACAGCTGCCCCACGGCGAGATCGGGGTGATGTTCCGGGGGCGCGCCGCCGAGGCGCTGGTGGCGCGGGCCCCTCGCCGACCGTGGACCGAGCTCCGCGAGTGTCCCTACGAAGAGCTGCAGGAGCCCGACCGCGTTCACGTGGATCCGTTCGGGCACGTGCACATCTGCCAGGGGATCTCGCTCGGCAACGTTCTCGAAGACGGCCTTCGAGAGATCTGCGACCGCTACGACCCGGCCGCCCACCCGATCACGGGGCCGCTTCTCGCGGGGGGCCCGGCCGAGCTGGCCCGTCGCTACGACCGGGCGCCGGGCTCCGGCGACACCTTCGCGGACGCCTGCCATCTCTGCGACTCGACGCGGCGGGCGCTTCGCCCCCGCTTCCCCGACATCCTCACACCGGACCAGATGTACGGGGTGCCCGAGACCGACTGAGCCGGCCTCGAGCCGTGCTAACTTCAGACGGTGTCCAAGCGAAAGCGCGTTCAGCAGGCCCTCGACCTGCTGGGTATCCGCAACCTGCTGCTCGGCATCCACGACGCCGCTTTTCCTTCCCGCGACGCCGAGGACGTGGGCCGGGGAACCCCGTACTCGGAGGGCGCGGCCGACTTCCTCGCGTTCATCGCCGAGCTGGGCTTCCGCGGCGTGCAGCTCGGACCCCAGGGGGCGACGTCGGCCGGCAACCCATCCCCGTATGACGCCACCCTCTTCTCGCGCAACCCGCTGTCGCTGGCTCTCGGGCCGCTGACCCGGCCCGAGTGGGGCGAGCTAGTTCCAACGGAGGAGCTCGGTCGGCTGGTCGCCTCTCGGCCCGCACCCCGGGGGCACGTCCGCCACGCCTGGGTGCACTCCGCTTTGCGGGCCGCCCGGGTGTCGATGTGGCGCCGGTTCCAGGAGAAGCGGGCCGGAGGACTGGACCCGGTGGTGCTGCCGCTCGCGGCCGAGCTGGACGACTTCTCCCGCGAGAACGCCGGCTGGCTCGCCCGCGACGGGCTCTACGAAGCGCTGGAGCATGCGAACGGCGGACGCCACTGGCGGGAGTGGCCGGACGAGGCCGACCGGCGCGTCTTCGATCCCCCGCCGGGCGAGGAGGCCACGGCGGCCCGACGCCTGCGGGAGCTCCTGGCCTCGCATCTCGACACCGTCGACGCCTGGGCCTTCGTGCAGTTCCTGCTGCACCGGCAGCACCGCGAGCTCCAGGAGCGGACACGCGGCCTGGGCCTCAAGCTCTTCGGCGATCTCCACCTCGGCCTCTCGCCCCGGGACGACTGGGCGGCACAGGCCTTCCTGATGCGCGGATACCGGATGGGGGCGCCGCCCTCACGCACCAACCCCGAGGGCCAGCCCTGGAACCACGCCGTGCTGGACCCGGCGCACTACCTCGAGAGAGGGCCCGACGAGACGTGGCGTCACGGGCCCGCACTCCGCTTTCTGCGGGCGCGCATGGACAAGATGTTTTCGGAGCTCGACGGGGTGCGGATCGACCACCCCCACGGCTTCGTCTGTCCCTGGGTCTACCAGGCCGATCAGGCCGACACGACCGTCGCGGGCCAACACGGGGCCCGGCTCTTCTCCTCGCCGGACCTGCCGGACCACCCGGAGCTGGCCCCCCTGGCCATCGCCCGAGCGGAGCAGCTCGACTACGACGTGCCCCGGCACGCCGACGGCTGGGTGACGGAGCTCGACGAGGACCAGGTGGAGCGCTATGCGATCCTCGTCGACGCCATCGTCGAGGCCGCCGACCAGCACGGGCGCGGCACCGGCGACATCGCCTGCGAGATCCTCAGCACGCAGCCCTATCCCCTGGCCCGGGTGATGGCCCGGCACGGCCTCGGACGCTTCCGGGTGACGCAGAAGGCTGATCTGGACCGGCCCGAGGACGGGTACCGAGGAGAGAACGCGGAGCCCGAGGACTGGATCATGGTCGGCAACCACGACACGCGGCCGATCTGGCTGATCGCCCGGGAGTGGATCGAGTCGGGCGAGTCCTGGAAGCAGGCGCGGTATCTGGCGACGCGCCTCCTCGCGCCCGAGGAGGACCGCGAGGCCTGGGTGCAACGGACTGCGAGGGACCACCACGCCCTCGTCCAGGCCAAGCTCGCCGACCTCTTCGTCGGCCCGGCGGCGAACGTGATGGTCTTCTTCACCGATGCCCTCGGCCTGGAGGAGACCTACAACCGGCCCGGCGTGGTCGACGACGTGAACTGGTCCTTGCGGGTGTCTCCGAGCTTCCGCCGCGAGCACTCCGAGCGTGTCGCACGCGGGGCCGCCCTGGATCTGCCTCGTGTCCTGGCTCGCGCGCTGCGGGCGCGTGGCGCCGCCTTCGTCGCCGCCCACCGCGGCCTGATCGAGGACCTCGAGGGCCCCTGACCGCCCTGAATCTCGACGAGACGTGTGTTTCGCTCGAACGAGTCGGCGGACGGACGGTGGCTGTCGGTGAGTGACGGAACGGCTCCCTGCTCTGTCGCGTAAGCTATGGCGAGAGACGGAGAAAAGCCCATGTCGCCCGACCGGCGCGATCCCGACACCGAGGCACCCCGCCCCACCGTCGACTGGGGCCGTGTCGCCGACGGCGTGTCCCTGACCGGGCTGGGCGCCTTCTTCCTGACGGGACGTCGCCCCCGGCCGCGGCCGAGCCCCGACCACCCGCGGAAGATCCCGACGGGAGCGCGCCCCCCGGGGCGGACAGCTCACCTCCGGCGCCACCTGCCGTCTGTCCGGGGTCAGAGCGGGCAGGGCCGACCACTCCGAGCGCGAGCGATGGCGAGGAACACATCGGGGGGCCCCACGTGTCAGTATTGGCAGAGAGGAGTCTTCTTGACTGACGACGATGGACGTCCGCGTCGCTTCGCCGGGCTCCTCGTCCCGTGTCTGCTGGCCTGCCTCGGGGCGTGCGGCGGGGACAGCACGTCCCCGACCGCCCCGCCCCCACCCGCCGCTACACCCCCGCCCCCGGCCGGAGTCCGCGACCTCCTGACCGTCGACGACCTCTTCGGGGGTCCGCCGCCCGGGGTCGTCCACAACTCCTACGTCACCTCGCTCGGCGAGGTGCGGCCCCCGTCCCACAGGCTGTGCGGGACGCTCCATTTCGCCGAGACGCCGATGGCGACGACGCATCACGACTCCGACTGGATGGGCGCCGGGCAGACTCTGTTCCCCGGCTTCTCCCTCCCGGTGGTCGCCGGCGACGGCTGGCTCATCCCCCTCGAGCGCGATCTGATCCTGTCGGGTCACGGGGCCGGCGGAACCGGTCGGAGTGCCTGGAACGTCATCGCCAACCCCGGGCGGGTGTGGGAGGAGCCCGCCGACGCCGGCTACTCCCGGGCCGCCTTCCCCTTCACGCTCACCGACAACTACGTCGGCCAGGCCCGCAACGGGCTCGCGACCTTCGTGTTCAACGACGCTGAGGTTTCCCCGGTCGCGATCCAGATCACCCAGGAGACGGCGCCCAACGAGGAGTACCTCCGCGTCGACTTCTCGGCCCTCGTGTCCGTCACCTGGGAAGCGGAGTGCCCCGCCGGGGCCGAGGCCGCGGTCGCCGCCTTCGCGCGGGAGCGCGCCACCCGGCTCCCCCTGCGTCCCTGGTCGACCCTGCCGGACGCGGGGACCTCGCAGGCGACCTCACGCAACGGCTTCGCCGACACCGACCTGAGCGCGGTGGCCCTCCTCATGGACGGGCAGCTCTACCAGCAGGAGGTCGCCACGCGGGCGGGCCCCCACCCCTGGCCGGAGTGGATGCGCCACGGAGTCTATTCGGTGACGAAGACCCTGGGGCTGGGCCTGTCGATGCTCTATCTGGCCGGGCGATACGGCGACGGAGTCTTCGAGGAGCGGATCGTCGGCTACGTTCCCGAGCTCGCCGGGCACTCGGGCTGGCAGGGAGTCACGTTCGAGCACACCATGAACATGATGACGGGCACGGTCGGCGCCGAGCGCGGCGCCGCCATCACCCCGTACATCCGGGGCCGGTCCGCGGCGGCGAAGCTCGCCGCCATCGCCGTGCTGCCCGACGACTCGGCGCCTCCCGGGGCGGAGTTCGCGTACTACTCCACCCACGCCTTCGTGCTCTCCCAGGCCATGAACAACTACGTCAAGGCGCGGGAGGGACCGAGCGCAGACTACTGGACGATGGTGCGGGAGGACGTCCTCGAGCCGATCGGCATCCCCCACCTCCCGATCTCACGGTCGATCGAGAGCAATGGCACGCTCGGAACCCCGATCATGGGCTGGGGCAGCTACCCCGACGTCGACGCCGCGGCCAAGGTGGCCCAGCTTCTCCAGGACGAGGGGGTCTACGCCGGGCGCCAGCTCCTCAGCCGGGGGAGAACGCGGGAAGCCATGCGGCGATCGGGCCATCCGGGCCACGCCACCGGGCACGCGAGCGAGCGCTACCTCCACTCCGTCTGGACGGTCCGCACCGACACGGGCTCGTGCACCATCGACGTGCCCGTGATGTCCGGGTACGGGGGCAACCACGTGATGATGATGCCGAGCGGCCTGAGCGTGGTCCGCTTCATGGACGCGGGCGACTACGAGGTGTCCTACGCCACCCGCGCCGCGGAGATGTATCGCAGTTCCTGCCGTTGAAACAGGTGTGACTGCCCACCAGAGCCTTGACTCACCCGCGTGTCCTTTCCCTGGGGACACGCGGGTGTCCTGGCCTATCTCAAGCCTATCCCTCCCCCTACGTGGGGAGGGATAGGGCGGGGGGGCAATGAATGATCGCGGGGGTGAGCATTCAGGCCACTATCAGGCCTCCCGCTCCTCGAACTCGCCGAACATCCTGACGAAGAGGTTGATGACCACGATCGCCACGATCATGTGGGCGGCCAGCGTGTACCAGACGTACTCCGGATGGCCGTTCTCGCGGAAGTGCCCGTAGAGCGTCGTGTAGATGGGGCCGCTGAAGGCGCCGATGGCGGTGCCCAGGAAGTTGGCGCCCATGTAGAGGCCGGCCTTCTCCTTGGGGGCGATCCAGGTGATGTACTCCTGGATCCGCGGGGAGGCCATCATCTCCCCGATGGCGAACAGGAAGATGCCCACGAAGATCAGCGAGGCGACCGAGATCCGGGCATAGCCGAGGACGAGGAAGCCGCCCGCCATGAGTGCCAGGCCGCCCATGAACGTGGGAAGGGCCTTCCACTTCTCGATGGTGCGGGACACGAACACCTGCAGCACCATGATCATGTAGCCGGTGTGGGAGATGGACTCCCCGAGCACCCGCCGCGTCCCGTCCTCGTCGGTGTGGGACAGGAAGTCGGCGATCCAGGGACCGAGGACGCCCCGGATGTTCAGGTAGAGCTGGGCGGTGTCGACGTTGCGGTCGACGTAGAGGGCACACAGATTGAAGAACGCCCAGAACGGCACCCAGAACATGACGCCCAGCATCACCAGGAAGCTCGCGAACTTGATGTCGGAGAGCGCGGTCTTGAGGTCCTTGAACTTCTGCTTGAGGGTCACCCCCTCCATCTCCCGGGGCGGCTCCTTGTAGAAGAGGATCGTGACGATGAGCATCAGGACGACCATCCCCGCGGCGGCGTAGAAGGCGTGATCCCAGGAGATGGCCCGAAGCTTCCCGGCCACGATCGGCCCGAACGATCCCCCGACGTTGACCATGGCGTAGAAGATCCCGAAGCCGAGGGTCTTGTTGGTCTTGTCCGTGACCGCCCGGACCGTCCCCGCGATGAGGGGCTTGAAGATCCCCGCGGCCAGGCCGATCGAGAGCATCGTGAGGGCTATGCCGGAGAAGGTCTTGGTGAGAATCAGCAGCAGGATCGAGGGGAGGTACGCCATGTAGGCGACGATGAGGATCTTCTTGAACCCGTACCGGTCGGCGAAGGTTCCGGAGATCACTGGGATCGTGTAGGAGAGGAGCAGGAAGATGAACTGTACCCACCCGAGCTTCTCGGGTGAGAAGCCGAGCGACTCCATGTAGATTCCGAAACCGAAGTAGATGCCGTAGTAGGCGAAGCGCTCCATCACCTCGATCAGGTTGGCGACCCAGAAGACGGGCGGAAAGGCGGTTCTCGTGCTCATTGGGCTCCCTCGAAGTGGTGCTGGTGCCGCGGGCGCTCGCCCCGACCCTCCTTCGTCACGGGGCCGGGCGACGTCCGGATCGGCGCATTCTAGCAACTAATGGCCTGAAGGCGCGGCTCAAGACGGTGACCGACGGGATCGACGTCCGGCGGACGATGGGCCACTCCCCCGCTGAAGCCGAGGCCGAGGAGTCCTGAATCTACGCCGTTCGGGCCTCGGACTCCGGCACCATCCGCGGCTCGACCCAGCGGCAGAGCGACGGCACCGCGCCCCGACCGGCGGCACTCACCGACTCGTTCGTCTCATAGAACGTCGGCGGCTCGTAGGTCCAGCCCTTGCGGAGCCGCCGCTCCTCCAGCCACAGGGTCACGAGGAGGACGGGGCCGACGAGGGCGCCCCACAGGGTCGTGCGCCAGCCAAAGGCCGCCCGCAGGTCTTCGCGGACCGCGCGGATCTTCGCGCGGACGTCGGGGTTGTTCCGGTGCCACCACTCGGCGCCCCAGATGACCCCGGCGTACGTCTTCCGCAGGTCTCGGGTCTCCCACGTGAAGCGGTCGCGCACCCGTGGGTCGGGGTGGTTCCGATGTCGGTGGAATCCCTTCAGCAGCGTCCCCAGCATCCGGATCAGGCTGGGGCCGTTCACCTCGAAGTCGCGCCGGAAGGCGCGCAGGACCATCTCCCCCTCCTGCCCGTCGGGGATGTGGGGGTGACGGTAGTTGAACCGCGTCTGCCCGTGGACGTCGGCGGTCGGGCACTCGCTCTCGTCGAGGAGCGTGCCGTCCTTCTCGTGCTTCTTCCACAGCGGCGTCCCCGGGACCGGCGTGTAGAGCATGAACTGGTGAAAGACGGAGTCGTGACTCGCCGCGTACTCGATGACCTCGTCCATGTTCTCGGGGGTGTGCTCGCGGAGACCGATGATGCTCGAGCCGAGGACGCGGATCCCGTGGGACTGCAGCTCTCTCACCAGATCCCGGGTGTCGGTCCCCTTGAGCTTGCGGTAGGCTGCCCCGTTGCCCTCGAGCCCCATCCAGACCCAGGAGATCCCCAGGGAGACGAGCTCGTCCATCGTGTAGAGCTTGAGCGCGTTCGCGGAGCTGAACACGAGGAGCGACCAGCTCTTCCCGTTCTCCTTCATCAGCTCCAGCAGGCGGAGCGCCCGCTTGCGGAAGAGCAGGAAGTTCTCGTCCATCACGAAGAACGAGCGGACCCCCATCCGCTCCTCGAGCTGGGCCATCAGGTCGTAGAGATCGTCCCCGGTCGGGTAGAAGTCGTAGGAGCTTCCCTTCCCTCCGAACATCGCCGAGGTGGCGCAGAAGTCGCAGCCGAGGGGGCACCCGACGGAGGGGATGATCGTCGCCGCGGTGTCCTTCTGCTCGTCGGATCCGTACACACCCATGATGCGGGTGCCGAATCCGGAGACGATCAGCGGATGCCGGACCGGCTGGGTCGCGTCCTCGCCGAGGAAGCGCCGGAACCACCCGACGCCCTCGCCCCGGACCACGTGATCGACGTCCGCCAGCTCCCCGATCAAGGGGTGGTTGGCCACGTGTCCGCCGACGACGATCGTCGCGTTCGGCTGGATCTGGCGGACCACCGCGCACATCTTCGCGACCTTCCCGACGTTCGGGTTGATGGCGCCGATCCCCACGACGTCGTACTCGTGCTCCCGAAGCTCCGCCTCGAAGCGCTCGAGCGACGGGAAGTCGAGCACCCGGCAGGGAGCCTCGAGGTTGGCCTGGATGAGCATCAGCCCCCACGAGCGGTGGAACATCCGCAGCGAGAAGGCGCCCTGCACCCGGGTCACCTGGTTCTGGTACAGCTCCATCGGGTTGACGGTCCGGCTTCCGTACTCGTCGTCCTGGGCGTACGGCCCGAAGACGCTGCTCAGAAGGACCCGAGCTCGCGAGCCCCGGGGATGGAGGGGGTGACCGTCGCTCGTGACGCGCATATGTGGAAGAACTGTAGCGACTCCCTCTTTGCACCACTGTCACCGCTGTGTCACCAAACGCTCTAGACCAAATGAACTAGAACGCAGCCAATCCGACTCCGGAACCGGATGTCGGTGCGCGCCTCGAGCAAAGGACCACGAGAACAGTCTCGGTCGCGGCCCCGCCAGCGTGGCTCAGGGCCCCGTGTCCTCGGCAGAAGCCCGACGCCCCCACCCCCGGCCGGGGGTAAGATCGTTCGAGGCCCCCAGAGACCATGGCGACCGCACTCCTGCTCCAGCGCACGCCCCAACTCCCGGCCGGCAGCCAGCGGCCCGACGAGCGGACCGCGCCGGAGGACGACACGGGCCGGGTTCTCGTCTGCGGTTCCTGCCTCCACGCGATCACGACCACCGGCGCCTCGATCGAGATGTCCGGCAGCCACGCCCACACCTTCTCCAACCCCCACGGCCTCGTCTTTCACATCCGCTGCTTCGCCGTCGCCCCCGGGTGCGTCGCCGCGAGCGAGGCCAGCACACACTTCAGCTGGTTCGCGGGCTACGCCTGGAAGGTCGCGGTGTGTCGGGGCTGTGGAGAGCACCTCGGCTGGCTCTTCCTCTCCGCAGACAGCCGCTTCCACGGCCTGATCGCCGACCGCCTCGCCGAGACCGAAGGACACGGCTCGGCCAATTGAACGGGAGACCCCGATGAGCGAGCACGCCACCCGTCCCGGACGTCTCGGACGCACCCTTGATGCACTCCGGCGCTTCATCGCCAACGTGCTCTTCCTGGGGATCCTCGTGGCGGTCGTGGCCCTCGCGGTGGCGTCGTACCGAGCGCGGCCCCGCGTGCCAGACCGTGCGGCCCTCGTCCTCGACCCGAAGGGCGTGCTCGTGGAGCAGCTCTCGGGCACGCCCCGGAGCCGTGTCTCGGCACGACTGACGGGGTTGCCGGAGGAGCCCCCTCAGACGCTGCTGCGGGACGTCCTCGACGCACTTCGCCTGGCGAAGGACGACGACCGGATTGCCGCTCTCTATCTCGACGTGGATCGCCTGAGCGGGGGGATGAGCAAGCTGCACGCGGTGCGCGAGGCCCTCCTCGACTTCCAGGCCAGCGGCAAGACGGTAGTGTCCTACTCGCAGATCCTCACCCAGCGCGCCTACTACCTCGCCGCGCACGCGGACGAGCTCTTCCTCCATCCGGAGGGTGTGCTCTTCCTCCAGGGCTTCGGAGGGTACCGCCCCTACTACAAGGAGGGCCTCGACCGCTACGGAATCGACGTTCACGTCTTCCGCGTCGGCGAGTACAAGTCGGCGGTGGAGCCCTACCTCAGAAACGACATGTCGCCGGAGGCGCGGGAGGCCGCGGTCGAGGTCTACGGCGACCTCTGGCGGGCCTGGCTCTCCGACGTGGCGGCGGCGCGGGATCTCCAACCGGAGGCGGTCCACCAGTGGATCGAAACCTCGCTCGAGAAGGTGCGCGAGGCGGGAGGCGACATCCCCCAGGCGGCCCTCGACGCCGGGCTCGTCGACACCCTCGGCCCTCCTGACGAGGTCCGAGAACGCATGATCGAGCTCGTCGGCGAGGACGAAGACGAGAAGACGTTCAAGCAGGTGTCCTGGAGGGCATACCTCGCCGCCCGCGCGGACGACCGGGGACCCAAGGGCGACGGCGTGGGGGTGGCCGTCGTCGTGGCCGTCGGCGACGTTCTCGAGGGACGCCAGCCCCCCGGACGGATCGGCGGCGACTCCACCGCCCGGCTCATCCGGCGCGCGCGGCAGAACGAGAGGGCCAAGGCCATCGTCCTCCGCATCGACAGCCCCGGAGGGAGCGTCTTCGCCTCCGAGCTGATCCGTCGCGAGTGCGAGCTGGTGCGCGAGGAGGGCACGCCGCTGGTCGTTTCGATGAGCAGCGTGGCGGCCTCGGCGGCCTACTTCATCTCGAGTGCCGCGGACGAGATCTGGGCACACCCCACGACCATCACCGGCTCCATCGGGATCTATGCCCTGTTTCCCTCCCTTCACGAGGCCTTCGCGAAGTACCTGGGGGTGCACTTCGACGGCGCTGGGACCACCACCTACACCGGCGCCCTGAATCCCGGGCGCCCCCTCGATCCGAGGATGGCCGAGATATTCCAACTGGCGATCGACCAGGGCTACGAGAGGTTCGTGACCCGGGTCGCCGAGGCCCGCGGGCAGACGTGGGACGAGGTGGACCGGATCGCGCGGGGGCGGGTGTGGAGCGGCCAGGACGCGCTCGAGCTCGGGCTGGTGGACGAGCTCGGAGGCCTCCAGCAGGCGATCGAGTCGGCGGCGAAGCGAGCCGAGCTCGAAGAGGGACACGCCGTCTTCTACGTGGAACCGGAGCGGAGCCTGCGGGACCGGCTACTGGAGCAGCTCCTGGCCGCGGTCGGTGCCGTGGAGGAAGAAGCGCCGGACCCCACTCCGGTGCCCCCCGGGATCCAGACGCTCCGCTCGGTCGAACGCGAGCTGGAGCGCCTGGCTCTCTGGAACGACCCCCGAGGGCTCTACGGTCACTGCCTCTGCGGAGAGGAGTGGTAGGCGCTCGGGAAGCGCGCTCAGGGTGCCCGCCGCGCGGGGACGCCCGGTCGAACCTACGCAGTCGTCGCGGCGCGGATCCGGTGATTGAGGTGGTGATACTTGCGACGGACCGCTTTGAGCTGAGCGCGGTCTCTGGACTCGAGGGCCTTCTGGCGCTCGGCCTTCAGCTCTTTCAGCTGGTCCTTGATCCTCTTCCTGTCGATTCCCGTCGCCTCGTGGCGGGGGTGCTTGCTGATGTTGATTCCCAAGGCCGTGCAGATCGCGGGCAGCAGGTGCTCCTTGTTCATCTGCGTGTGGCCCTTGACCGCCTCGTGCTCGATGCCCTTGGCCATCTCGCGCAGCTCGGCGACCGTCTTCTTGTGCAGCTCCTCGTAGGTGTGCTCAGTCTCGGCCATCCCGTCATTCCTCCGGATCGGTAGTCGTTGACGTCAGAAACGGTGATTCTAACAGGTTGGGGGCCTCCCACCAGCCACCGGCGCCCCGGGCCCTGGAACCCCGGTCGCCGTTTGGCGTAGTCTCATCCAGGGGGAGGACTCATGGGCGACTTCGATGACTACGAGCTGGGCACCGGGCCGCCGGACGAGTCGCCGCCACCGTATCGGCCCGACCCCGAGAAGAAAGGCGGTGCCCTTCTCTTCCCCGCCCTGCTGGCCCTGGCCGGGATCGCGGCCATCGGGCTGCTGGCCGTGCTGTACCTGGTCTTTCGCACCCCGGAGGCGCCTGGCCCCACGCCCACGCCGCCGTCGATCACCGTCCCCGCGCCCACGCCCGCGCCGAGCGCCACCCCGGTCGTCCTGCCCCCGCTCGACGAGAGCGACGAGCTCGTCCGGCAGCTGGTGGCGGCGCTGTCGGCGAACCCGGAGCTGGGGCGCTGGATCGCCCAGAACGACCTCGTCCGCACCCTGACCGTCGTCACCGTCAACGTGGCCATCGGGGAGTCGCCTCGGCCACACCTGCTCTTCCTCGCCCCGAAGACCCGCTTCGCGCCCACCCGCGTCGGACGCTCGCTGATCCCGGACCCCGCGGGCTTCGTCGGGTACGACGTGATGGCCGACGCCATCGCCTCCCTCGACCCCGCGACCACGGCACAGTCCTACCGCATCACCGAGCCGCTGTTCGAGGTCGCCTTCAAGGACCTCGGCATGCCCGAGGTGCGCTTCCGGGCCATGCTGGATCGCGCCATCACGAACCTGCTGGCGGTGCCCGTCCTTGCCGCCGAGATCGATCTCGTGCCGCACGCGACGACCTTCCGCTACGCCAACCCCCGCTACGAGCAGCTGTCGCCGGCCCAGAAGCAGTTCCTGCGGATGGGCCCGCGCAACGTGAAGCTCATCCAGTCCAAGCTGCGGGAGATCCAGGCCGCCCTCGCCGCGCCCGAAGCCCAGAGCTGACGGACCCGATGTACACGTGCGGCTGGCCACCAGGCCTGGGTTCGCTGGCATGTCCTGTCCCTGAGGACATGCCGGCGCACGGGGCCTATCTCAAGCCCTTCCAGCCTGTCGGAGGCGACGCTGGCGCGTCGCGGCGCACACTCGGGGTCGACGCTCGTCTCGCAAGCTCGACTTCGGGATCCCCCGAGCCCCCCACGTGGGGAGGGATACGCTGGGGTCGATCAACAAATGCGACTGGCCACCAGGCCGAGGTTCGCCTGCGTGTCCCTTCCCTGGGGACACGCGGGTGTACGGGGCCTATCTCAAGGGTTTCCCCTCCCCCTACGTGGGGAGGGATAGGGAGGGGGGTCAATGAACGATCAGGGTGGGGGGTCATTGAATGATAGTGGTCGAAAGCGGATCTCGAGGGGTTCCTCCAGGCGCTTCATGAGCGTCCGCAGGTCGGGTCGGTTTTCGGGCACGCCCATCCGGGCGTGGCCATCCGGCCAGACGGTCGCGGTGCCGACGCGGGTGACGATCAGCTTGCGAGCCACGCCTCGGACGATCTGAAGCCCGTCGTCAGAGAGGGCACTCCGGCTCTCGACGACCTGGGCCTCGCCCAGGAGCTTGAAGAGCAGCCCGAGGGCTCCCGTGGTCGGCCGACCGTGGAGGCCGGTCACCTCCGCGTACCAGACTCGATCGACGTACTCGACCAGCCGGTACCGAATGAGGCGCTTCTGGGTGACCCGGAGTTCCGGGTCGGACAGTCGGTCCTCGTAGGAGAAGCTCTTCGGTCTCCCCGGCGCGTCGGGCCAGAAGATCCGCACGTTGGCGACAGTCCGAGGCTGGGATCCCTTCAGCACTTCCTCGATCACCCGCTCCCGCCGGTAGTCGACAACCAGGTCCTGGCCCATCTCGAAGGGCAGCCGGACGTAGACCGGGGCCTCCCCCGGCGTGAGCCCGGTGCGCTCCAGGAAGGCCTCGTACCACTCGCGGTGCCCGAACCGGAGGGGCTGGCGCTCGGCGTCGACCTTCTCGGCCCGGCGGATGACGTGCAGGAGCACCTCGACCTGCAGCCGTGGCCCGTTGGAGGTGGCGGTGAGGTCGTACCCCCGGCTGAGACGCATCGCCTCCAGGATCTCGTCCCGAGAAACGACCCGGGCCGCCTCCTCGCCTGCCGTCGCCGTCGGGGCGAGCCACAGGGTCGCGGCGACGACCCCCGTCCACGACACACGCCCGGGCACAGGCCTCGATCTTCTCACACCGGCTCCCGGACAACCGGCCGGCCTACGCTGCCGATGACTCTCGACACCGTGGCGTCCGTCGCCGTATAGTCGGGCGCAACATGGTCACGGGTCCGTTCTCCCTCGAGAACCCGGTGCTGAACTACGCCTGGGGGTCGCGCACCGCGATCGCCGAGCTGCTCGGGCGCCCCAGCCCCGGCGGCCAGCCGGAAGCCGAGCTCTGGATCGGGGCCCACCCGAAGGCCCCCTCGCGGGTCGTCCCCCCGCCCAACCTGGGGACCCTCGACCGAGCCATCCAGAACGACTCGGTCGGCCTGCTGGGCGCCGAGGTCTGCGACCACTTCGGAAACGAGCTGCCCTTCCTGTTGAAGGTTCTGGCCGCGGCCGAACCGCTCTCGATCCAGGCTCATCCCGACCAGGAGCAGGCCCGAGAGGGTTGGGCCCGCGAGAACGCGGAAGGAATCTCCGCCGACGCTCCCCGCCGCAACTACCGCGATCCGAACCACAAGCCGGAGCTCGTCTGCGCCCTCACGCCCTTCACCGCGCTCAAGGGCTTCCGGCCCGCGGACGACCTGGCCCGCCGGCTCGAGCCGATCGCCGGCCCCGAGCTCGACAGCGAGGTCGGACGGCTGGGCCGCGAACGCACGCCGGCGGCCTTGCGGGCGCTGTTCACACGCCTCATGACCCTCGAGGCCGACGAGAGGGACGCCGTGATCCCCCGCGCACTGGCCGAGGCCGCCTCCCGGGGATCCGAGGACCCGGCCTGGGAATGGGTCGAGCGCCTGCATGCGAGGTACCCGGGAGACGTGGGGACGCTGAGCCCCCTCTACCTCAACCTCGTGACCCTGGCCCCGGAGGAGGCCCTCTTTCTCTCTGCCGGCGAGCTGCACGCCTACCTGGAGGGGACCGCCCTCGAGATCATGGCCAACTCGGACAACGTGCTGCGCGGCGGCCTCACCCCGAAGCACGTCGATGTGCCGGAGCTCCTGGGCGTCCTGAGCTTCGAGGCCCGGGAGCCCGAGGTCGCCCGTGGATCGCCGGCGAGACCGTGCGAGCGGGTCTTCCGGACACCAGCCCGCGAGTTCGAGCTGGCCCTCGTCCGGGTGACCGCCGGAGCCCCGTTCGCCTCCCAGCCGGGACGCGGCGTCGAGATCCTCCTGGGGATCGAGGGCGAGTGCGTCCTCCTCAGCGAGGACCGCGACCTGCCGCTCGGCCGTGGACGCGCGGTCTTCGTCCCCGGTTCCGTCCCCTCCTACGAGATCGGGGGGACCGGCCGGGTGGCTCGCGCGTCGGTCCCGGCATAGCGCCGCCGGGCGACGTGGTGATCGCTTCAGACGTTCTCCGGCTGCTGGCCCTCGCCGGCGCGGGCTTCGTCGCCTCGGCCCTCAATGTGATCGCCGGGGGGGGGTCCTTTCTCACGGTGCCGCTCCTCATCTTCTTCGGTCTGCCCGCCACCGAGGCGAACGCCACCAACCGCCTCGGGGTACTGGTCCAGAACATCGGCGGGGTCTGGGGCTTCCACCGCCACGGGGTCCTCGACTGGCGCTGGGCCCTGCGCGCCTCTCTTCCCGCCCTTGCCGGGGCCGTCCTCGGGACCTGGCTGGCGCTACAGGTCGGGGACCGGGAGTTTCGCCGGATCCTGGCCACCCTCATGGTCGTGGTGACGCTCTGGACCCTTCTCGACCGCGGGGGCCGGCTGGCCGGTGCTCTCGGCCGCCTCCGGCACAAGGACGTCGTGCTGGGCGTCGGGTTCGCGCTGGCCGGGGTCTACGCCGGCTTCATCCAGGCCGGGGTCGGTTTCTTCATCCTGGCCCTCGTCACCGTGGGCGGCCTGGATCTCGTGCGGGGCAACGCGGTGAAGGTCTTCATCATCCTGGTGACCACGGCTCTCTCGCTGGCACTGTTCGCCTGGGAGGGCAAGGTGGAGTGGGTGGAGGGCTCGGCGCTGGCGGTGGGAAGCCTGGCCGGCAGCCTCCTTGGCGTTCGCCTGACCGTGCTCAAGGGCCACGCCTGGGTCCGCGCCGTGGTGACGGCGGCGATCGTCGTCTTCGCGATCAAGCTCTGGCTCGGGTAGCCTCCTCGACGTGGTCCCGACGTCCGGTCGCGTCCGCGCCGCCCGCCAGATGGATCAGTCGTCCCCTTCGTCCCCGGGGTTGTAGGCCAGACCGATCCTGTAGAGGCCGGGCGGCAGATCCAGCTCGGCACTCCCCAGGCCGTCGAGACGGAGGTCGCGTTGCTGCGGCCCTCCCTCCTCCTCGAGGTGGACCACGATGTCGCTGAGGATGGGGATGTCCGGGAGCTGAAGCTGGAGATAGCGCCGCGACTCGCCGCCCATCCCCTCTTCCTCGAAGATGTGCACGGGTCCGAACTCGGAGAGCGCGGTGATGTCCTCGGGCAGTCGCAGCTGGGGCGTCGAGTGGCCGAGCCGCTCCTTGAGGTACCTCTGGATGGCCACCTCCACCTCCATGAGGCGGAAGAGTGACCGGGCCACGCGGTTCTTGCGCAGGATGTCGAGCAGCGGTGTGGCCACGAGGTCCTTGGCGAGGCTGTACTCGCCCCCCGCGATGAGGGTGGTGAGCTGGTCGAGGCTTCGGAAGAGAAGGTCGCTTTCCGCCGGGGCCAGGCGCACGCTCGCCACCTCGATCAGGAGCGTCTCGAGCTGGCGCAGGGCGAGCTCACCCTCCTCCCGGCGGCCCCGGTCTCCGAAATCGTCCCACGCCATCTGCAGCAGCGTCGGCGCGAGGCGGAAGAAGGTGGCCTTGACCTCCCGGGCCGCCTCCTCCCCCAGCGTCGGAACGAGCGCCTGGAAGAAGACCACGAAGCTCTCGACGGCCTTCGCCGCCTCCGGTCGGGGGCTGCGCCGGCAGGCCTCGATCAGGCCGTTGCAGCGCTCGTTGAGAAGAGGAGGAGACAGAGCCAGAAAGGCGTCCTCGGTCAGCGAGGCCCCGCCTCCCGGGGCGGCCCCGAACGCGTCCAGCGCCTCCTGGAGGCCCGGGTCGACGGTCAGATCCTGCCCGGCCGACGACACCGCCATCCCGGAGTCGACGACGATGCCCTCGAGCTCCGAGAGAAACTCCGGGTCGAAGACCTCGCTCTTCCGCGCCCGGTCGGCGATCGTAGTCCTCCTTGGGGGGATGCCGGGAGCCCCTCCACCCTTGCCCCGGGCTCCCTTGCGCTCAGTCTATTCCCCAAACCCTTCCGGGGGCAACGACGGGGAACCGCGGCTGGCGCCCCGGGCCTCGTCGCGCGTAGACTCCCTGCGGCTCTCATGACGTCACAGAGGCTCCTCCGCCACGTCTCACAGCTCCTGCCGGCCCTGCTCGCCCTCGCCCTCCTCGCCTTCACCCTGCGCTCGGCCGATCTGGGGCGGTCCCTGGCCCTCGTGAAGTCACTCGGCTGGAGGATCCCTCTTCTGCTTCTTCCCACCCTCGTCGCCACGCTCTGCGAGACGTTCGGCTGGTGGGTCGCCTTCGGCCGCCTCGGCAAGCGGCCTCGCTTTCGCCCCCTCCTGGCGGTGCGGATGATGACCGACGCGGTGATGCTCGCCCTGCCGTCGGGGGCGTTCATCTCCGAGTCGCTCCAGCCCTATCTGCTCAAGCGCCGGTGTGGGGTGCCCTTCGAGATCGGGATCATCGCCGGGCTGGGACGCAAGTTCCTGGTCGTCCTGTCCCACGGGCTCTTCCTCGGCCTGTCCGTCCTCCTCGCCTGGCCCCTTCTGCACCGGGCCTCCCAGGCGGCCATCGGGCGGCTGGGTCTCCCCCTGCTGCTCCTCGCGGCGGCCGCCGTTCTCGTCCTCGTCGCCGGCGGCTCGATGGCGCTGGGGGTCCACGGGAAGCTCGCGGATCGCGTGCGGCGGGTGCTCAACCGCTTCGGCGGTCGCCGGCTCGGGACCTGGCTGGAGCGCAACGCCCTGCGCTTCCAGGCCGCGGACGAGCACCTGGCCCGGTTCTTCACCCAGCGGCCGGCCGGCCTGATCGTGCCAGTGGCCGCCTACCTCGGGGCCTGGTTTGCCCGGGCGATCGAGACCCTCGTGTTTCTTCGCCTTCTGGGCGTCAACATCGCCCTCATCTCGGCGATGGTCATCGAAACATCCCTCATCCTCGTCCGCGCCATGGCCGTCCCCGTCCCCGCCGGCCTCGGGGTCCAGGATGCCGGCTACGTGCTCAGCCTCAAGGTCCTGGGCGTCGCCGACGCGGTCACGGTGGGCGCGGCCTTCGTGTTGCTCAAGCGGGGGAAGGACGTCTTCTGGATCGCCTTCGGCTTCCTGCTCCTCGCCCTGGGGCGGGATCGCGTGGGTGATCCCGCGGGGCCGGCGGCGACCCCGGAGGAGTCACCGGGCGGGCCGTCCGAAGGGTCGTCATCGGGTGGGGCGTCGGAGGACTCACCGGGCGGGTGACGCGGCCGGAGCTCTCGCCCGAAACGCGGGAGCTGTCTCTGCCGGGCCCACGAACCCCGACCGGCACGGCCGTGGTCAGCCGGCGGGCTCCGGCCCTTCCTCCTCGGGTCGACGGAAGGCCCGTATATCGACGACGTTCCCGGTCCGGGGCTCGCCGCGGGCCTCGTTGTCGCCGGTCTCGTCCCCCGTTTCGCCGTCCTTCTTCTCCGTGACCACCGTCGCCTCCCCGGGACGGTCGAAGCGCAGGCCGAACTCGGCCGCGGGATCGGCGAAGGCGGTGAGCGCGGCGAATGGTACGTGCAGCCGCTCGGGGGCCCCGCCGAAGCGGAGGGTGACGGAGAAGGCGTCGTCCCCGACCGCCAGGTCCCAGTACTGGTGCTGGAGCACGACGGTCATCTCCTCCGGGTGACGCGCCCGCACCAAAGGCGAGACGGAGACTCCGGGATGGCCGGTGCGGAACGAGAGGTAGAAGTGGTGCTCTCCGGGCAGACCCTCCCTCGCGACCAGGCGGAGCGCCCGCCGGGGCACGTCGAGCAGGGCCTCGCGCACGAGCCGCGGGTAGTCGAAAGGGTCGTCCGACATCGCCCTAATTCTAGGCTGGTTTCGCCTTGTCTCCGCCTCGCCTTCGTGTTCCACTCTTGGCGATGCGGCTCGTGACACGCCCGGACCTGGACGGCCTCACCTGCGCCGTGATCCTCTCCCACTGCGAGACGGTGGACTCGTTCGAGTTCGTCCACCCCCAGCAGATCAGGGACCGGCAGGTGCATGTCGGGAAGGACGACATACTCGCCAACGTGCCCTACCACCCCTCGTGCGGGACATGGTTCGACAACCACCTCCTGACCGACTCCGAATCCACTCCTCCCCAGGACTTCCGCGGCCGCTACGGACCGGCCCCGAGCGCCGCGCACCTCGTGTACGAGCACTACCTCCCCACCCACCCCGAGCTCAGCCGCTACGAGGAGCTCGTCCGGGAGACCGATCGCCTCGACTCCGCACAGCTCGACATGAAAGACGTCCTCTCGCCCGAAGGCTACACGCTTCTCGGGTTCACCCTCGATCCCAAGAGCGGCCTCGGCGACGTCAAGGAGTACTTTCTCGACATCCTCCCCGCGGTCAGGACGAAGTCGATCCAAGAGGTCCTGGACCTGCCCGCCGTCCGTGAGCGTGCCCGCCAGCTGCGAGAGAAGGACCGCGGCTTCCGAGAGGTCGCGGTCGCCCATTCCCGGCTCGACGGTGCGGTGGTCGTCACCGACTTCCGCTCGGTGGATCCGCTCCCGGTCGGCAACCGGTTCCTCATCTACACCGTGTTCCCGGAGGCGACGGTCTCGGTGAGAATTCAGCACGGCCGGACGCCGGAGACGATCTCCGTGAGTGTGGGCCGGTCCATCTTCAACCGCGCCAGCCGGGCCAACATCGGTATCCTGATGTCCCTGTACGGCGGCGGGGGCCAGCCCGGGGCCGGGGCCTGCGTGCTGCCCGCGGGCACGGCGGACGCGCAGATCGCCGAGATCGTGACCGCCCTCAAGAGGAATGCCTGACGGCGGCGCCGGGGCTCGGCCGCCCCGGCTCGATCACGAAAGCGGCTCGGCCACCCCGGCGACTCCCTCGAAGGCTTGAGCACCGTGCCCGTCGCCCTCCTCGACGAGCGCCTCGCGTTTCCGTCCCCCGACCGCGCCCCCCGGGCCGGTCCCCTCGCGGTGGGTGGCGATCTCCGGCCAGAGCGGCTGGTGCTGGCCTACTCCCTCGGCATCTTCCCCTGGTACGGTCCGGGCGAGCCGATCCAGTGGCACTCGCCCGACCCGCGAATGGTCCTGCTCGCGGACGAGCTGCGCGTGTCCCGCAGCCTGCGGCGGACCCTGAAGAAGTCGCAACTCCGGCTCACCCTGGACACCGCGTTCGGACAGGTGGTCGAGGCCTGCGCGGAGACGCCCCGACCGGGGCAGCCGGGCACCTGGATCACCGATGAGATGAAAGACGCATACGTCGAGCTGCACCGGCAGGGCCTCGCCCACTCGGCCGAGGCCTGGAGCGGAGACGAGCTCGCGGGCGGCCTCTATGGGGTGTCGCTGGGCGCCGCATTCTTCGGGGAGTCGATGTTCGCGCACGTGCCCGAGGCCTCGAAGGTCGCCTTCGTCGCCTTCACCGAGCAGCTTCACCGCTGGGGCATCAACCTGATCGACTGCCAGGTCTACACGGAGCACCTGGCGCGCTTCGGTGCCGCAGAGTGGCCCCGAAGCGAGTTTCGCGCGGCCCTGCGCTCCGCCCTCGAGCACCCGACGCGGGTCGGGCCCTGGCACTTCGACCCGCCCGAGGTGGAGGTATGATGGGGAGACGATGGCGAGCCAACGGCTGTACAAGGTCACCTTCCTCAACCAGGGCCAGGTCTACGAGATCTACGCGCGCCACGTGAACCAGGGCGGCCTCCTCGGCTTCGTCGAGGTCGAGGGTCTCGTGTTCGGAGAGAAGACCACCGTCGTCGTGGACCCCTCCGAAGAGCGCCTGCAGCGGGAGTTCGAGGGGGTCAAGCGCTCGTATCTCCCCATGCACTCCGTGATCCGTATCGACGAGGTCGAGAAGAAGGGCCTGAGCCGAATCACCGAGGTCGCCAAGGATGGCAACGTGGCCGCGTTCCCCATCCCCTACTTTCGATCGGGCGGCGACTCCTCCAAGTCCTGAGCTCGTCGTCCCTGACCCTCCCCCGGCACGAGCTGCTTGAACAGGCTCGACTCCCGCCGGAAGAACCCCTCGGTGTGGAAGGAGTCCGCGAGCTTCAGCAGGTCGTAGTCGAGGTGGTGCCCGAGCTCGTGCAGCAGCGTTCGGAGGAAGGTGCGGAAGGCCACCACCCGGCGGTGGTGAGCGGTCCGCATCCAGAGCTGGATCCGGGTCGGCTTCCCCTCCTCGCGCGTGTAGAGACCGTGCAACTCCCCTCCGCTCGACGAAGGGCGCACCGCCAGCACCTGAACCGAGATCGGGGGCAGGTCGAGCTCCTTCAGGATCCCCTCGGCAAGGACGGAGGCCGCCCGCTCCACCGCTCGCCGGTCGTCCCGCTCGAGGGCCCCGCGCAGGGCCTCGACCAGGGCGTGCAGCAGCTCAGCGTGCGGCAGCTCCACCGAGGCGATCTCGTCGCTGCGACGGTAGATCGCCTTGTTCCGCGACGAGAGGCGATCGTAGTAGGCGAAGGGCATGCGCTGCGCGCGGGCGGATTCCGACGATTCCAGGGCCGAGGGGTTCGGGCAACGGGTCGATCTCCGTCGAGATTACCACGCTGCCTCGGGCGGCGCCCGGAGACACACGTGCCGCGGACACCGCCTTCGCGCTTGACGCTCGCGGCCCGTCGCGCCTAGATTTGGGCCTGCGGAGGACGCCATGACCCAGTCCAGCGCACACGACACCCCAGCCGGAAAGACCCTGGCCGAACACCGGGCCCTGCACGCTCTTCTCGACGAGATCGAGCTGGCCTCCGCGGACGCCAGCGCCGCCGTTGAAACCCTGCCCGCCCGTCTCGACACGCTGCATGAGCGGTTGGCCGCCCACTTCGACTTCGAGGAGAAGAGTGGGCTGTTCGAACAGATCCAGGAGCTCGCGCCGGAGCAGGCCCGCGAGTGCGCGAAGCTGTGCGACGAGCACCTCCATCTGCTGAAGAAGGTGGACGAGCTCCGGGCGGCGGACGCCGCGGCCCGCGCCGATCCTGGCTGGGGAGCCCGGGTGCGCGCCGTCCTCGAGGACCTGGCCCGGCACGAGTCGCAGGAAAACGAGCTGCTGACCACGGTGCTCGACGGCTCGATGGAAGCCCAGGACTGACTAGTGGCCTGAATGGCGGTCGGGGTTCATTCAGGCCACGCACAACGCGGACTGCCCTCGATTGTTCAATAGCCCCAGTTATTCAATAACCCCCCACCCTATCCCTCCCCACGTAGGGGGAGGGGAATGCTGAGTCCAGGTTTCCTGCCCCGCCCCGTGGGCGGGCGGTGCAGGAAACACCGCTACCGCGCTCTGAGTGCGGGGGACTGGGTGCCGGATCCCTCCCCACGTAGGGGCTCGGGGGACGCGAAGTCGAGCTTGCGAGACAAGCGTCGACCCCGAGTGTAAGTCGCGACGCGTGAGCGTCGCCTCCGGCATGCCGAAGGGATCCGCGAAGTCGAGCTTGCGAGACAAGCGTCGACCCCGAGTGTAAGTCGCGACGCGCGAGCGTCGCCTCCGAACGGAGGGAGCAGGCGGCCGGGTCCGGGCCTGGTCAGGCCTGACTGGCCTTGTGCTCCTGGACGAGGCGCTCGACCACGTCCGGCTCGGCGAGCGTGCTGACGTCCCCGAGGCCGTCGTACTCGGAGGCCGCGATACTCCTCAGGATGCGGCGCATGATCTTGCCGCTGCGGGTCTTGGGCAGCCCCGAGGCCACGTGGATGACGTCGGGGGCGGCGAAGGCCCCGATCACGTGGCGCACCTGCTCCTTGAGCGCCCCCTTCACCTGCTCGGGGTCCTGGCCCGCGTACTCGGGCGTCAGGCTGACGTAGGCGTAGATCGCTTGCCCTTTGATCGGGTGTGGACAGCCCACGACCGCCGCTTCCGCGACCGCGTCGTGGGCGACGAGCGCGCTCTCCACCTCGGCGGTTCCCAGCCGGTGACCCGACACGTTGAGGACGTCGTCGATGCGTCCGGTGATCCAGTAGTAGCCGTCTGCGTCGCGGCGCACGCCGTCACCGGTGAAGTAGTACCCCGGGTACTGCGTGAAGTACGTCTCCTTGAAGCGCTGATGATCCCCCCACACCGTGCGCGCCTGGCCGGGCCACGGCGCCCCCAGGCACAGCGCCCCGCTGACGTCGTTGCCCTCGAGGACCTTCCCGTCGTTCGTGTCTACGACCACCGGCTGCACGCCGAAGAAGGGCAGGGTGGCCGAGCCCGGCTTCGTGGGGGTAACGCCGGGCAGGGGGGTGATGAGGATCCCCCCGGTCTCCGTCTGCCACCACGTGTCGACGACGGCACAGCGCTTCTCGCCCACCGAGTCGTGGTACCAGCGCCAGATCTCGGGGTTGATCGGCTCCCCCACCGTCCCCAGGATCCGGAGCGACTTGCGGCTGTAGCGCTTCACCCACTCGTCTCCGGACTGCGCCAACGCCCGCAGCGCGGTGGGCGCGGTGTAGAAGATGTCCACCCCGAGGTCGTCGACGATTCGCCAGTACCGGCCGGGGTCGGGGTACGTCGGGGTCGACTCGAACAGCACGCTCGTGGCGCCATTCGCCAGCGGCCCGTAGACGATGTAGCTGTGGCCGGTGATCCAGCCCACGTCGGCCGCGCAGAAGTAGATGTCGCCCGGGTGGTAGTCGAAGATCACCTTGTGGGTGTGAGCGGCGTAGACGAGATACCCCCCGGTGGTGTGCAGGAGCCCCTTGGGCTTCCCCGTGCTTCCGGACGTGTACAGGATGAAGAGCGGGTCCTCCGCCCCCATCCACTCGGCGGTGCAGGTCGCGCGCTGCCTGCGGCACTCCTCGTCGAGCCAGTGGTCGCGCCCCGGCTGCATGGGGATCTCGCTCTCGGTGCGGCGGGCCACCAGCACCGTCTCCACCAGTGACATCCCGTCGATGGCCCGGTCCACGGTCTTCTTCAGGGGAATGGACTTGCCACCGCGCAGCCCCTCGTTGGCCGTGACCACGACCTTGCAGCGCGCGTCCACGATCCGGTCGCGTAGCGCCTCCGAGCTGAACCCGCCGAACACCACCGAGTGCACCGCCCCGATGCGGGCACAGGCGAGCATCGTGTAGACGAGCTCGGGCATCATGCCCATGTAGACGCAGACCCGGTCACCGCGGCGGACGCCGTGGGCCAGCAGCACGTTCGCCACCCGGCTGACGTTGTGCTTCAGCTCCCGGTAGGAGATGTGGCGGTACGCCCCCACCTCGTCCTGGGCCCAGATGATCGCGGTGCGGTCCCCCAACTCGCCGAGGTGTCGATCCACGCAGTTGAAGGACGCGTTGAGGCGCCCGCCCGAGAACCAGGCGAAGTCCACCTCCTCGTAGTCGGCGTCGAAGACGTTCTCCCAGGAGTGGAACCAGTCGATCGCCTTCGCCTGCTCGGCCCAGAACCACTCGGGGTTGTCGAGGGAGAGCCGATAGAGCCGCTCGTACTCGGCCATGCTGCTGATGTGGGCTCGATCGGCCACGTGGGGCTTGACGGGGTACAGATCGGACACCGCTCGCCTCCTTGAATCGCCTGCTGGGATGAGCCGGCATTCTGCCGCCGAACGCCCCCATACGCAAGGAGACCGGATGCGACGCTGGCGCGTCGCGACTTAAACTCGGGGTCGACGCGCGTCTCGCAAGCTCGACTGCGCGGATCCCTTGGGCACCCGGGCCTCCCGCACTCAGAGCGCGGTAGCCGTGTTTCCTGCACCGCCCGCCCACGGGCGGAGCAGGAAACCTGGACTCAGCATTTCCCTCCCCCTACGTGGGGAGGGATAGGGTGGGGGGTCGATGAACAAACGCGGCTGGCCATCAGGCCCATGTTCGCCGGCGTGTCCTCTCCCTGGGGACACGCGGTGTGCGAGGCCTATCTCAGACCTTTCCCTCCCCCTACGTGGGGAGGGATAGGGTGGGGGTCAATGAACGAATGGGGTCGATGAACAAATGCGGCTGGCCATCAGGCCCATGTTCGCCGGCGTGTCCTCTCCCTGGGGACACGCCGGTGTGCGAGGCCTATCTCAGACCTTTCCCTCCCCCTACGTGGGGAGGGATAGGGTGGGGGGTCAATGAACGATCGGCTACTTCAGCCTGCGGGCGATCCGGGCCGTCCGGTAGATCGCCGTCCCCATCGAGCCGACGGCGATGAGGCCGAGCACCCACAGAAGGACGGTTCCCTCCGGCCAGCCCACCACCCGCGCCACCGTGGGGTCCATCACACAGCCGAGGATCGTGAGGACGAGGCGCTCCGCCCGTTGCATCAACCCGCCGGAGCCGGAGACACCCACCGTCTCGCCCCGCGCCTGCGCGTAGCTCACGAGGAGCGATCCCCCGAGCCCGGCGGCCACGATCAAGGCACCGAGCGGGTGATCCCGGAAGTACACCGCGAAGCCGAGGAAGGCGAAGGTCTCGACGAACCGGTCGAGCGTGCTGTCGATGAACTTCCCGTACGGCGAGGCGACCTGCTGCGCCCGGGCGAGGCGCCCGTCCAGGATGTCGCAGACACCGGCCAGGGCGATCGCCCAGCCGCCGGCCTCGAGGTGACCGAGCCCGATGAGGACGCCGCTCGAGAGGCCGAACACGACCCCGCCGACGTTCATGTGGTTGGGCGTGGCCTTCATCTTGAGCAGGAGGCGCTCGAGCGGTCCAATCGCCCACATGAACCAGTGGATCAGGAAGTCGCCCGCGCCCAGAAGGAAGCGGGAGCCCTTGCGCTCGGCGTCGGCGTCCTTGCGGCCGCGGCGGGTGATGGCGAAGACGGGCATCGACAGGATCGCGATGCTCAGCACCGAGACGAGGATCGACAGGCCCGGGCTCATGGTGTGCTCCCCTTGCGGTTCTTGGCGCGGAGGTAGCGGAAGACCCGCGGCCACAGGAAGACCAAGGGCCACCGCCGCTCCCGCTCGGAGAGCTCGACCGGCTCCCCTCCGTGGCGCTGGGCCTTGCGCAAGATGTAGTCGAGCCAGCCTTCGAAGCTCAGGACGTGCTTCGGCCAGCGGGCCGTGGACCGCATGATCGATCGTCGGAAGTAGAGCTTCAGGCGCAGGGTCTCCCCGCGGCTCGGCGGTCGAGCCGCGCTCCAGAGGCTTTCGGCGACAGGCGCGGGGACGATCTCGTCACGTGCGGCGAGGTCGGAGAGCAGGGCCTCGAACACCGGCACCTGTTCCTCCCGCTGTGCCTCCCACAGGGCCTCCGCCCGCCCCGGAGGCTCCGGACGCACCTCCCACGACATCGACACCCGGAGCGCGTTGCACCCGTAGCCGCCGGCGTCGAAGGCGGACGGCAGCCAGGGACGCGACCACCGCCACGTCTCGGCGTGGGCCGACACGAGATCGTCGACGAGGGCTTCCCGGGTAGCCCGGTCGCGGGCATACAGGATCCGGCTGGGTTGGAAGAGCCGTCCGATGCAGAAATGATCGCGGCGCCGGGGCGAGGTTTCCCGGTGGAAGGTGTCGGTGCGGATGACCGTGGACTTGAGATGAACCAGCGACCCCTCGACCCGAATCGAGTACTGGGTCGGCGGGAGCCAGCGGCTCAGCACAGGCCAGGAAGCCCGGCCGCTTGCCGCTCAGCCCGGCTCGATACATGGCCTCGTAGAAGGGCCGGTAGCGGTGGACGAGGACGAACACGTCGTACGCACTCCAGGCGTTGGCCTGGGCCGCTCCGGTCCGGCGCGACCCGAAGAACACGAGCCCGTCCAGCGTGCCGCGAGAGGCCAGCGCGAGCTCCTGCGCCGCCTCCTGGAGTGCGGTATCGCCTTCCGGAGACAGCACCCGCGCGGCCACCGCCGCACGGAACGCCTCACCCGGAGCCTGCGCCGCACTCGTCATGGATCCCGCCTGCGCTCGCCCGACGATTCTCGTCTGATCATCCAGTGCCGATCAGCGTGCCGCTCGGTCCTCACGGGGGACCCGAACCCGCAGCGCGCGCGGCACGGACTCGATCACCAGCTCCGTCCCCCGGGCCTGGTTCCACTCCCCGTCGGTCTCGTAGGTCGGCGGGGCGTCGAAACGGTAGACGAGCCGCTTCGCCGCCACCCGGCTCACCTGGGGGTGAGCGGCGTGGGTCCCGAGCAGCAGCCGCACCAGGGCGCTCACCCGCCCCGCGAGGCCCATGTTCGCGAAGGAGAGGACGTCGAGCCGATCGTCCTCGAGGTCGGCCCACGGCGCCACCTTGAAGCCCCCGCCGAAGATACGGGCGTTGGCCACGACCACCATGAGCATCTCCTGCCGGCCGAGGGACTGCCCGTCGGCCTCCGCTTCCACGGCGAAGCCCCGGTACGAGCCCAGCTGACGAAGCGCGCAGTAGAGGTAGAGAAGACTCCCCTCGAGGTAGCCCACGTTCCAGGAGTCTTCGAGAACGGCCACGTCGTAGCCGAACCCGGCGATGTTCAGGAAGTGCTTGTCCTCGACCTTCGCCCACGTCGATGGCGCGCGTGGCGCCGTCGCGGATGATCCGACAGCACCCGCGGACGTCGCGCGGGGGGATCCCGAGCGACTTGGCGAGGTCGCAGCCGGTGCCGCCCGGCACCAGGCCCAGCTCCGCCTCGGCGCCCTTGCCCGAGCCCAGGATCGCGTTGCCGACGTTGCCCCAGGTCCCGTCACCGCCGACCGCGACGATCCGGCCGAAGCCGCGCTCGAGGGCCTCGCGGGCGAGCCGGGCCTCGTCCCCGGGACCCTGGGTCAGGCCGTGCTCGACCTCGCCCCCGCCCGCGGACAGGGCCTCGAGGACCGGCGCCACGAACTGGGCGCCACGGCCCTTGCCGGCGTGCGGGTTGAAGACGACGAAGATCCGGTCGCTCACTCAGGTCCCGGGGGCGCCGGCTCTTCTTCCCCCGCCACGGCAGGACCGCGCACGTCCGGCCTAGAGCTGACGGAGGGGATCGAAGAGCTGGTGCCCCTCGCGCATCCACATCTCGCGGAACGGCTGCTCGAAGACCTCCGAGATATCGATGTCCTTGTTGAACGCGTGATCGTGGAGCTGGATGCGTCCCGTCTCCTCTTCGTGCTCGCTCTTCTCGCCCTCGAAGAGGATGTTGCACATGTACCGTCCGTCGTCGTCGTGCTGGAAGGACTGGTAGAGGTGCGACACCTCCTCCCACGAGTGGTCCGTGATGGTCATCTCCAGCGCGAGGGTTCCCTCCGCCTTGACCCGGGCGGTGAGGGCACGGCCTCCCTCGTCCGGCTCGAAGTCGACCTCCACGTCGCCCATCCAGTGCGGGAGGTGCCAGCGCTCGATGGCGTGCTCGCGGGCCGCCTTCGTGGTGGTCGCCACCTGCCAGGGGAAGAAGGCTCCCTTGGGAAGGCGCCCGTCCTCGACGAAGGGCGGAACCAGCACCGCGTAGACGACCTCGCCGTACTCGCCCACCTCGGACTCGTGGAAGTAGAAGACGGTCACCGCGAGGACGCTGCTCCCGTGGTGAACCTCCACCGGCTCCACCCCGCGAGGAAGAACCCGTCTCGCGTTCTCGGTCGGGAACTCGAAGAAGCCGTTGATCGCGTTGCGATACCCGTACCGGGTCAGCGACAAATCCCCTCCTCGCGCAGCACGCCGGCGATGATCTCGACCGCCTTCTCCAGATCCTCCTCGGTGTGGGCGGCGGAGACGGAGATGCGCAGGCGCGAGCGGTGCTTCGGCACCGCCGGGTAGGTCACGGGGTTGAGGAATAGCCCCCGGTCCTGGATCTTCTCCGCGACCGCGAACACCTTCGCGTCGTTGTTCACCATCACCGGCATGACCTGGGAGTTGGACTTGCCGATGTCGACTCCCTCCTCCTCGAAGCGGCGCCGCAGGAAGGCCACGTTGCTCCACAGCTTCGCCCGCAGCTCGGGCTCCTCCTGGGCGATCTGCAGCCCGGCCCGGAGCCCGGCGATGAGGACCGGCGACAGGTTGCACGAGAAGAAGCGCGAGCGGCTGAACGCCACGACGTAGTCGATGAGGTCACGCGTACCGCAGACGAAGCCGCCCTGCCCCCCCAGGCTCTTCGAGAACGTGCCGAGGTGGAACTCGACCTCCTGGTCCACGCCGTAGTGCTCGGCCACTCCCCGGCCGTTGGGACCGAAGAGGAACGTGGAGTGCGCCTCGTCGATCAGCATGCGCGCACCGTGACGCTTCGTCACCTCGAGGATCTCGGGCAGCGTGCAGATGTCGCCGTCCATCGAGTAGACCCCCTCGACCACGACCAGCTTCTTGCCCTGCACCCGGGACATCTTGCGCTCGAGGTCCATCGGGTTGTTGTGCCGGAAGAAGACGGTCTTGGACTTGGCGAGGATGGCCCCGTCGACGATGGAGGCGTGCGAGTACTGGTCGAGGAAGATCGTGTCGCCCGATCGCATGAGGGCGGAGATGAAGCCGACGTTGGCGCTGTAGCCGGTCGGGAAGATGATGCAGGCTTCCTTGCCCTTGAACTGCGCCAGCTCCTCGGCGAACTTCTCGTGGATCTCGAAGGTCCCGGACAGGATCGGGGACCCCGAGGCCCCCAGGCCGTATTGCTCGATCGCCTCGGCCGCCGCGCGCTTGACCTCGGGTCGATAGGAGATGCCGAGGTAGTTGTAGGACGCGAGGTTGAGGAGATCCTGCCACTGCTTCGTCTTGCCGTTGCGGACCCGGACGTGCGTGGTCGGGGCGCTCCCGAGCGCCTCCTGGTAGAGGTAGTACCCGTTCGGCAACGCCTCGCGATACCAGCGCGCGAACGGCGTCAACAGGTTGAGCGGGTCGTCCCCGGCACCGTAGTAGAAGTTGGAGTAGTCGTACTCCGCGAACCCCGGTTTCTCCGCCATCTTCTTGTGGGCCGGCCCCATGGCTGCTTCCTCTTTACTCTGCCTCTCGGATGACACTCACGGTCGCGTGGCTCGACGACATGATCGCCGGCTTTCAGAGCACCCGGCCGACAAGCGCATAATGATATCAGGGCCGGCACCCCTTGCGAAGGGTCCGAAACGCCGCTTGACGCCGCGCGTCACGAGCTTCGCCGATCCTCCTCCGAAGGGCGGTAGAGCTCCGCGGCCACGCGTCGAGGCAGGGCCGCGGGCACGAACCGTTGGGCAAAGACCGCCAGACGGTTGGTCCAACCGGTGATCACCCGCAGCGTCCCGCGATCCAGTCCCCGAAGCGAGGCCTCGACGACCTGCTCCGCCGTTAGCATCGGAGTCCGGGTCACCTTCAGGCCTCGATGAGTCCCGGCCACCTCGAGGAACTCGGTCTGCGTCAGGCCCGGACACAGACCCTGGACGCGGACCCCGCTGCCCCGCAGCTCCTCGGCCAGGCCTTCCGTGAAGGACAGCACGAACGCCTTCGTCGCCGCGTAGACGGTCAGGAAGGGGACGGGCTGGAAGGCGGCATTGGACGCCACGTTGACGATCCTCCCCCGCCCCCGCTCCCTCATGCCGGGCAGGACGGCGTGGGTCAGCTCGACCAGCGCGCTCACGTTGACGGCGATCATCGTGCGCACGACCTCGAGCGGCTGCCGCTCGAAAGGCGCCGTGTGGCCCAGTCCGGCGTTGTTCACCAGCAGATCCACGGCCAGACCGCGCCCCTCGATCTGCGCGCACAGCCGGGTGGCCGCGTCGGGTGCGGCGAGGTCGGCGGGGAGCGGCACCGCCCACTCGTCGCCCCCCAGCTCCCGAGCCAACTCCGCGAGCCTCTCCGCCCGGCGCGCCACCAGGACGACGCGCTCGCCCCTGGCTCTCAGCGCCCGGGCGTAGACCGCACCGATCCCGCTCGATGCCCCGGTGACGACCGCGCGCAGCTCCACGTTCGAGAGATCCTCTCTGTCCCTGTAACTAATTGATAATAATAAGGTTATATGCCAGAATGGATGCGGACACTCATCAACCCTGCTCGCTCTTCAGCCGCTCGAGGATCGACTCGAGCGCGCCGATGATTTCCTCGTGGGGCACCTGCGCCTTCTTGAACCGAAGGCTCAACGCGAACCGCTCACCCTTGGGCTGGTACTTGAACACGAAGTGCCGTGGCCGGCCCTTCCCTCGGGCGGTGGACGGTTCGCGCGTCAGGCGCCGGGCCTCCGCCCGTGTCGTCCCTTCCTTCTGAAGCCGCTCCACCAGGGCGATCATTTTGTTCGGAGAACCCTGCCTAACTATCTGAAGAAGAACCGATTTAGACTGAATGTCGGCCAGCCGACACAGCTCCCGAATCTCCTCGGGCATCGCGGTGAGCGACAGTACTTCCGTCACGGACGACCGGCTCTTCCCGAGCTTCTCGGCCATCATCTCGTGCGTGTAGCCATAGGCGTCGGCGAGAAGCTTCAGGCCATCGGCCTCTTCGAACGAGGTCAGGTCCTTTCGCTGGAGGTTCTCGACCAGCGCCAGCTCCATCATCTCCGCGTCCGAGCTTTCGCGTACGACGCACGGTACCTCGGCGTAGCCGGCCTCGATGGCGGCCCGGTAGCGGCGCTCCCCGGCGATGATCTGGAAGCGACCGCCCACCTCACGGACCAGCAGAGGCTCGAGCACACCCTTCTCGCGGATCGACGCGATGAGCTCGGTGAGATCGCCCAGGTTCTGACGGGGCTGTCGGGGATTGGGCTCGATGTCCTCGATGGGAACCACCCGCCCGATGGTCTCGCCGCTCGGTCGAACCAGCTGATCGACGAAGTGAGTATCGTGCCGCATGTGGATGGTCTTGGGCAGGCCGATGCGCCGGGAGCTAGACACGTTCGATGACCTCCTCGCAAAGGCGGTAGTACTCGTAGGCGCCGCTGGACTGGGGGGCAAACGTGAAGATCGACTCGCGGTGGGCCGGGCTCTCCTCGAGCCGGATGCTCTTGGAGATCGTGGTGCCGAAGACCTGTCCTCCGAAGACCTCGTCCACGGCCTTCCGGACGTCGCGGGCGAGCGTGGTCCTCTTGTCGTGCAGCGTGATCACCGCCCCCAGGAGCTTGAGCCCGGGGTTTGGACGGCTCCGGATGCGGTCCACGGTCTCGAGGAGGTCGTCAGTCCCCTCCAGGGCGAAGTAGCTGGACTGGATCGGGATGAGCAGATGCGTCGCCGCCACGAGCGCGTTGACGGTGATGACCCCGAGGGCGGGGGGGGTGTCGACGATGACGAAGTCGTACCGATCCTTGACCGCCTCGAGGCGGTCCTTGAGACGGTAGTGCGCGTCGATCTCGCCCACGAGCTGGGCCTCGAGCTTGGCCAGCCCGATCCGCGCCGGCGCCAGGTCGAGCTGGGGGACCGGCGACTCCTGCACAACGTCCTCGAGGGCCCTCTGGCCGGCGAGCACGTCGTACATCGACAGCTCGAGCGCCGAGACGTTGAGATAGGTGAGGGTCGAGTTGGCCTGGGGATCGAGATCGATCAGGAGCGTCGGGCGCCCCCGCATTGCGAGGGCCGCCGCGAGGTTGATTGCCGTCGTCGTCTTGCCTACGCCGCCCTTCTGGTTTGCGATAGCAATGACGATCAAAGGCTGGTCCCTCGCTCCTCGAGTAGTCGACAGTGTGCGGATGTTAGAGGAAGGGCCTCAGGCGGTCAAGCAGGAAACAGGTTGGGGGTCGCCGAGGGCGCCACCCTACATCTTGTACTTTCCCAGCTCGTCGTCCGAGAGGCCCTCGAGCCACTTCTGGAGGCGGCCGACGTCCGCGACTCCGGTGTCGGCGTCCTTTTGGATGCTCTGCATGACCGACTCTTCGACGAAAACCCGGGTCTTCGGTTCGGAGCGCCAGGGCGATGGCGTCGGAGGGACGAGCGTCGATCGTGACGACGCCCTGGGGCATCCGGATGTCGATCGTCGCGTAGAAGGTGTTCTCCTTCAGCTCGCACACGACCACGCGCTCGACCTCGCCCCCGAGAGTCGTGATGACGGATTTCAGCAGGTCGTGGGTCATCGGGCGTGGGGTCTCGACGTTCTCGATCTGGAGCTCGATGGCGGTGCCCTCGAACACGCCGACCCAGATCGGCAAGACCCTCTCGCCGCCCTTCTCCACGAGGACGACCACGGGCATGTTCGTTATGGGATCGGGTATCAATCGCCGGATGGTCATCTCGATCTGCATTGCGCGGCGCGTCCTCCAAGCCGTTCTCGGACAATATAGGAGCGGTGGAACTACCTGTCAATGAATCGGTTGCGCGAGGCGCCCGGTGAGGGCGTTGGGGCCGGAGCCGGTGATCTCCACCTCTACCGTGCGCCCGAGCAGCACGGCCTCGCCGTCGAAGTGCACGATCCGGAAATGGGGTGTCCGCCCTGAGAGTCGTCCCTGCCCGTCGACCGTGTCGACGAGAACCGTCTCGGTGAGGCCGATGCGCTCGGCGTGCCGCTCTCTTTGCCGGCGCTGCTGATGGTCCAGGACGACCTGGAGCCGGCGGCGCTTCTCGTCGGCGGAGATGTCGTCCTCCAGGCGTGCGGCGGTGGTCCCGGGGCGCGTCGAGTAGGTGAAGGCGAAGAGGCTGTCGAAGCTCACCTCCTCGAGCACGCCGAGCGTGTCCTCGAACTCCTCCTGCGTCTCCCCCGGGTAGCCCACGATCACGTCGCTGGAGAGGGCCAGATCGGGCACGAGCTCCCGAAGCATGGCGACCGTCTCGAGGTACTGCACCCGGGTGTGCCCCCGCCGCATCGATTCGAGCACCCGGTCGGAGCCGGACTGGAAGGGCAGGTGAAGGTACGGGCACAGCCGGGGCAGGCCCCGCAGGGCCTCCCCCAGCCGCCGATCGACGTGCTCCGGGTGCGACGTGGTGAAACGGAGCCGGGCGAGGCCCGGAACGCGATCGACACGAGTGAGAAGCTCCGCGAAGTCGACGTCTCCGTGTCGGTAGGCGTTGACGGTCTGACCCAGCAGCATGACCTCGGGGTACCCACGCCCCACCAGCGACTCGACCTCCCTCACGATGGCCTCCGGCGGGCGGTTCACCTCGGGCCCGCGAGTGCGAGGCACGACGCAGAAGCTGCAGACGTGGTTGCAGCCCTCCATCGCCGTCACGTAGGCGCGCACCGGGCTGCTGTGGGCGATGACGCCGTCGGGCACGGCGAAGGGGTCGGCCTTGCGGTCGAGATCGACCGCCGTGGTCCCGCTTGCGATGGCCTGCTCGAGGAGCTCGGGCACCCGCGGGAGGTTGTGGGTTCCCACGAGGACGTCGACGTGCCGCGCCCGATCGAGGATGCTCGAGCCCTGCATCTGTGCCACGCAGCCGCCGACGCCGACTCGCAGATCGGGCCGCCGCTTCTTCAGCCAGCCCAGGCGGTCGAGGGTGTGGTCGAGCTTCTGTGCGGCTTTCTCCCGCACCGCGCAGGTGTTGATGAAGACGAAGTCGGCGCTCTCGGCGTCGGGAGCCGGCTCGTGCCCCCGCGCGCGCAGGACCCCCGCCACCTTCTCCGAATCGTTGACGTTCATCTGGCAGCCGAAGGTCTGCACGAAGAAGCGGGGTTTCCGCGCCTTGTTCAAGAGATAGCCCTCATCAGCGGAGGTTCTGGTTCAGCATCTCGCGCGCATGCCGACGGGCGGTGTCCGTGACCACCTCCCCGCCCAGCATACGGGCAATCTCCTCCACTCGGTCCGATGAGGACAGCGTTTCGACCACCGTGATCGTGCGTCCGCCTTCGACGCGCTTGTGGACCGCCAGGTGGTGATCGGCGAAGGCCGCGATCTGCGGGAGATGCGTCACACAAACGACCTGCTGGTGCGCCGCCACCGCCCTCAGCTTCCGTCCCACCACCTCGGCCACGCGCCCCCCGATACCGGCGTCCACCTCGTCGAAGACGAGGGTGACCCCGGGCGTGTCGCCGTGCACGACGGACTTGAGGGCGAGCATGATCCGCGACAGCTCGCCTCCGGAGGCGATCCGGGCCAGGGGCCGGAGCTCCTCGCCCGGGTTGGGGGAGATCAAGAACTCCGCCCGCTCGAGCCCCCGCTCGGTCCACCGCTCCCTGCCGGCCCCCGCCGCCGCCTCCGCGGACTCGGGATCGAAGGAGATGCGGAAGCGGGTCTTCTCCATCGCCAGCTGGGCCAGCTCGTCCCGGACCGTCCGCTCCAGCTCCGCCGCCGCGCTCCGCCGGCGCTGCGAGAGGGCCCGTGCCCGCTCGAGGTAGTCCGCAGCGAGGGCGGTCCGGCGGGCGTCGAGGACCTCCTCCTGCTCCTCGGGGCTGCCGAGCTGGCCCAGCTCGCGACGGCACCGGTCGCCGAAGCTCAGGACCTCCTCGACCGAGTCCCCGTACTTGCGCTTCAGGCGCTCGAGGAGGGCCAGGCGCGACTCGACCTCGTCCAGACGGCCCGGCGAGACCTCCAGGCGCTCCTGATAGCCCCTCAGCAGCAGGGCGAGCTCCTCGAGCTGGGCCACCAGTGTGGCCCGGCTGTCCGCGTGCGGCCGGAACTCGGGGTCGATCGCGGCCAGTTCCTCGACCCGGCGGAAGACCTGGCCGAGCAGACCGATCGCCGCCGCCTCGTCGTCATAGAGGAGCGCATAGGCCTCCCCCGACAGCTCGGCCAGTCGGCCAGCGTTGGCCAGCCGCGCCTTCTCGAGGCGAAGGTGGTCCTCCTCGTCCGGAGCGAGGGCCGCAGCCTCGATCTCCTTGGCCTGGAACTCGAGCATCTCCAGGTGGCGCTCGGCCTCGCGCCGGTCTTGCCGCAATCGCTCCAGGGTGGCCTCGCACTCGCGCAGCTCGCCATAGACCTCGCCGAGGGCGACCGTCCCGTCGAGGCCGGCGAAATGGTCCAGAAGCTCCAGGTGACGGGCCGGGTCCAGCAGCCCCTGGGGCTCGTGCTGTCCGTGGACGACCGCTACCCCCGGCGCCAGCTCGCGCAACAGGCCGACGGGGACGAGAGCCCCGTTGACGGTGGCCCGGCCCTTGCCGCTGGCCTGGACCTCGCGACGGAGCACCGCCTCGTCGCCCTCCAGGGGCAGGCCATGGGCGGCGAGTCGCGCCTCGGCGTCGTCGAGCTCGACGACCGCCTCCACGACCGCCCGGTCCTCCCCGGTGCGGATGAGGTCCGCCGAGGCCCGCTGACCCAGCAGGAGGCCCAGGGCGTCGATCAGGATCGACTTCCCCGCACCCGTTTCTCCGGTCAGGAGGGTGAGCCCGGGCCCGAGCTCCAGCTCGAGCGTCGGAATCAGCGCGATGTTGTTGATGCGTAATAACTTAAGCATACGGCGAACGCGAACGGCGAGAATAGCACACCCCGTGCATGGCTGTAAATGCATGATGACACGTCAGAAGGACGAAGGAGGACCCAAGATGGTGCCGTCAGGCCCTTTGTTTGACAAACCACAAGTTGTTGTGGGATTCTGATACGTTAACGCAACTTAGAGAGGTGTCCTTGCTGCTCGCCCCCCTCCTGGCTCAAGCCCAGACCGAGGCGTTCTCCGGTGGCGTGGCGGGCCTCCTCGCCCACGCCGGCTGGGTGGCCCGCGCCGTCCTCGCCATTCTGCTGGTCTTCTCCCTCGTCTCGTGGTCCATCATCCTCTACAAGGGCCTGGTGCTTCGTCGCGCTCGCTCGCAGTCGGAGACGTTTCTCAACGTCTTCCGGAAGAGCACGAAGTTCTCCGAGGTGAACTCCGTCTGCTCCCAGCTGAAGGCCAGCCCCCTCACTGGCGTCTTCCAGGCCGGGTACCTCGAGGTGAACCAGCAGGTCCGCTCGGGGGGCCAGGATGAGGGCGGCGGGCGGCCGGTCGTACGCAGCCTCGAGTCGCTCTCGCGCTCGCTCGCCCGCGCGGCGACGGTCGAGGTGACGCGGCTCGAGCGACGGCTGAGCTTCCTCGCCACCACCGCGAGCGTGACGCCCTTCATCGGGCTGTTCGGCACGACGTGGGGCATCATGACCGCGTTCGAGGACATCGGGCGGATGGGCTCGGCCAACCTCGCGGTCGTCGCGCCGGGCATCTCGGAGGCGCTCGTCACCACCGCCATGGGCCTCTTCGCCGCGATCCCGGCGCTGGTCTTCTACAATCACTTCGAAAGCCGCGTGAAGGTGCTGAACGCCGTGATGGACGACTTCGCGCTCGAGTTCCTCAACATCGTCGAGCGGAACTTCACGTAGAGGGACCGCGTTGAAAGCGACCGGCGAGAGCAGCGCGGGCTCCTTCTACCGCGGCCTCCGCTCGCGGCGGGGCGGCGCCCTGATGGGGGAGATCAACGTCACGCCGATGGTCGACGTGGTGCTGGTGCTGCTCCTCGTCTTCATGGTGACCGCACCCATGATGAGCCGCGGCATCGACGTTCAGCTCCCCGTGGCCAACCAACCCCAGATCCCGCCCCAGGACCGCATCACGGTCTCGCTCAACGCCGAGGGTCGCGTGTACGTCGGCGACCGCCCCGTGAACATCACGCTGCTCGAGGAGCGCCTGCGGGGGCTGACGTCGGGCAGCTCGGACCCGGTGGTCTACCTGCGCGCCGACGAGAGCCTGCGCTACTCTGAGGTCATCAAGGTGGTGGACCTGATCAAGCGCGCGGGAATAGACCGGATCGGCTTCGTGTACGTGCTGCCAGAGGAGAAGGCCCGGTGAACGAGGCCGTCGACCGTCTGATCGTCGAGCGCGGAAAGCTCGACTCCGGGCTGTCCAGCTCGTTCTTCGTCTCGCTCACCGCCCACGTCGTCCTGATCACCAGCGCCATCGCCGTCCCCCTCCTGATGCCGCGTCAGCCCCTCCTCCAGGTGACGGACGGGTTCGCGGTGGTGCTGCCCCGGGGCGGAGGCGGGACCCCGCAGCCGCCCGCGGCCCAGCCGAAGCCGGCCGAGCCCGCGCCCAGCGCCGCCCCTCCTCCACCGGCGGTGCTCAAGCCCCCGCGCGAGCAGCCCAAGCCCAACGCCCTGCCCGAGCCCGACTCGCGGGTTCGGGCCCGTCGCGCGACCCCCGCCCCACCGAAGACTGCTGCGGCGGGGGCGGCGGCGACACCCGGCCTCGAGTTCGGCCCCGCCGGCCCCGGGGTCCCGGACGGAACCGACAGCGGTGGCGACTGGTATCTGGCCGGCGTGCAGCAGAAGATCTGGACGCTCTGGAACCAGCAGATCAAGTCCGGCTTCAACCGACCGATCGGCGTGACGTTCACGATACTGACCGACGGCAGCGTGACGGACGTCAAGGTCACGCAGCCGAGTGGGGTAGCGCTCCTGGACATGGCCGCCCAGCGCGCCATCCTGAACGCTGCGCCCTTTGGCCCCCTCCCGAGGGAGTATGGAACCAACCGCAGGACGATTCAGGCCCTCTTCCGCCCGACGGACGCATAGGGCGCTCTTCGCCCTCCTGGTGCTCGTCGCCGCCGTCGGGGCGGGGTCCCGGCTTGGCTCGGCACCCCAGGAGCCGGTGGAGCAGATCGTCATCGGAGGGGTCACGCCACGCTTCGCGGTGCCGGAGTGCGTGCCCCGCACCCCGGACGAGCGCACGCAGCAGGCCTGCCGCACGATCACCCAGGTGCTCCGCAACGACCTGCGCTTCGAGGGGCTGTTCCAGTTCGTGCCCGACAGCCTCCTCGCCGCCGTTCCGCCCCTGGACCCCGACAACCCCGATTTCGAGGACTGGCAGGGCATCGGGGCCCGGATCCTCGTCGTCACCCGGGCGTCGCTCGCGGGAGAGGAGCTCACCGTCGAGGTCCGCGTGTACTTCGTGGACTCCGCTCAGACGATGCTCGCGCGGCGCTACTCGGGTCGGGCCGACAACCCGCGCATCTTCGCTCACCAGGCCTCCGACGACATCATGACCCTCACGCAGTACAAGGGCGTCGCTCGCACCCGCATCGCGTTCACCTCCGACCGGGACTCCACGGAGACGCAATCGAAGGAGCTCTACATCGTCGACTACGACGGCTTCAACCCGCGGCGGGTCACGGTCAACGGCTCCATCAACATCCTGCCCACGTGGTCCCCCGACGGCACCTCCCTCGCCTACGTGTCCTATCGACAGGTCATGCCTCGCGTCTTCCTCGCCCGCATCTTCGAGGGGAAGAGCATCCCCAACCTGACCGGCGAGTGGGAGAACTCCCAGGCCTTCGCCCCGGCCTTCAGCCCCGACGGGCAGAGGATCGCCTTCGCCAGCAACCGCTCGGGAAACATGGACATCTGGGTCGCGAGTGCGGACGGGAGCGGGCCGCAGCGGCTCACGACCACCCGGGCCGTCGACACCGCCCCCTGCTGGAGCCCCACCGGCCAGGAGATCGCGTTCACCTCGGGCCGCACGGGAACGCCCCAGCTCTACATCATGAGCAGCGACGGCCTCAACGTCCGCCGTCTCACGACGGTCGGCAACTACAACGACGGCTGCGCCTGGAACCCGGCGCGACAGTTCAGCGAGGTCGCCTACACCTCCCGCCTGGAAGCGGGGGGCTTCGACATCGCGGTCATAGACCTGGCCACCCGGCAGGTCCGGCAGATCACCCGGGGACGCGGCTCCTGTGAATACCCGTCGTGGGCGCCCAACGGCCGCCACCTCGTGTTCTCCTGTGAGGGGCGCGGGACCTGGGCGATCACGATTGCCGACCGGGAGGGCCGCTCCCTCACGCGCCTGGCCACCGGCCCGGGCAACAATGCCCAGCCCGACTGGGGCCCATGACGCCGACGATCCGAGGAGGATCCATGTCGCTCCTGCGCCACCGACAGCTCGCGAGCCTGCTCGTGCTCGCGCTCGCCTTCTCCCTCGCCGCCTGTGGCAGCAAGAGAAGGCCACCGGCCCTGGCGAGCCCGGAGGGAATCGCCCCGGGCGCGTCCGCGTCCGGCGACACGATGCCCGCCCAGCCTCTCGACGAGGGCCCCGACGTCCTCGCCGTCGAGAGCGAGTACGCCGCCGGCTCGGACCTCGATTCCGACTACACGACGACCTACGAGGAGGGCAGCCCCCTCGCCGACATCCACTTCGAGTACGACAGCGCCGGGCTGACCGAGCAGTCCCGGGCGACGCTCGAGAGGCACGCGGTGTGGCTGCAGACCCGCCGGGGCCTCCGGGTGACCATCGAGGGGCACTGCGACCAGCGGGGCACGGTGGAGTACAACCTCGCCCTGGGCGAGCAGCGGGCCCGGGCCGCCTGGGACTACCTGGTGAGCCTTGGGGTCGCCGCCGACCGGCTGCGCACGGTGTCCTACGGCAAGGAACGTCCGCTCGACCCCGGAGGCACCGAACAGGCGTACGCCCTGAACCGGCGCGCCCATTTCTCGGTGTCGCAGTAGGACGCTCCCGCGTGTTCCCGTCTGCTATGATCTCAACCTCCATTCGCCGGAGGAGCTCCCCGATGAGACGAATCGCCCTTCTTGCCGCACTCGTGATGGCCGCCGCCCTACCGGCCCGGGCCGACAAGGACTGCCAGCGCATGCAGGTCCAGGTCACTGCCCTCCAGGGCCAGATCGCCGACATGCAGCGGAGGGCCGCCGACAACCTCACCGAGCTGCAGCGCCTGACCGCGCTCATCGCGGAGCAGAACGCCCTGCTCCAACGTGCCCTCGACGACGGACGGCAGCAGGACGAGGCGGTCCTGACCAGCATGAGGGACCTCGGAGACCGCGTCTCCCAGGTCATGGAGCAACTCGACGCCCTCCGCGTCGCCGGGAACGTGGCCGCCCCGGTCGCCGCCGGCACCGGTCTCACCGGGACGGAGGGGGAAGGGGTCGTCGATCCCGCCACCGGCGAGGTGGGGACGCCGGTGCCCGCCCCCCGCGAGCTCTACAGCCAGGCCTACGCCGACTTCGCTCGGGGAAACTACGACCTCGCCATCCAGGGCTTCACGGAGTACATGACCCACTACCCGGAGACCGACTTCACCGACAACGCGCAGTACTGGATCGGCGAGTGCCTGTACGGCAAGAAGCAGTACGCGGAGGCCATCGAGGCCTGGAACACGCTGTTCCGCCACTACCCGTCGAGCGACAAGCTGCCGGACGGGCGGGTCAAGAAAGGTATGGCACTCGAGAGGCTGGGACGACGGAGCCAGGCTCTCGTCGAGTACCGCTACGTGGTCGACCGCTACCCCACCTCCCCCGCGGCCCGCATCGCGCGGGAGAGGCTGAACCCCTGAGACCCAGTCAGAAAGAGGAAGCATGGCGAGCGTCAACAAGGCCATCCTGATCGGCAACCTCGGGCGCGATCCCGAGATCCGCTACACCCAGTCGGGCGAGCCGATCGCCAATTTCTCCCTCGCCACCTCGGAGAGGTGGACGAGCAAGTCGGGGGAGAAGCAGGAGCGGACGGAGTGGCACCGGGTCGAGGTCTTCGGCAAGACCGCCCAGGTGGTCCGCGACTACCTCAGCAAGGGCCGGTCCGTCTACATCGAAGGCCAGATCCGCTACGAGGAGTGGACGGACAAGGACGGCACCAAGCGGAACACCACCCGCATCCGCGTCAGCGGCCCCAACTCCCGCCTCGTCATGCTCGGGAGCCGGGGAGACGGCGGGGGCGGCGGGGGCCGCAGCAGCAGTGGACCGCCGGAGGGGCCACCCTCCGAAGCCGACGACAACTTCCAGGCCACGGACGACGACGTCCCCTTCTAGCACTCGGGGTCGACGCGCGTCTCGCAAGCTCGACTGCGCGTCCCCCGAGCCCCCTACGTGAGGAAGGATACGCTGGGGTCATGGTTCAAGTGCGGCTGGCCAACAGGCCTAGCCCCGCCCGCGCGTCCTTTCCCTGAGGACACGCGGGTGTCCAAGGCCTATCTCAAGCATTTCCCTCCCCTACGTGGGGAGGGTTAGGGTGGGGGGTCAATGAATGATAGTAAAATGACCCAACTGTCCCGCCCGCCGAAAGGCTCAGGGTGGGTCCTTCCCAGGAGAGATATTGGCGTCACCGTCGGTCGACCGTCGGCTCCGTCTCAATCGCGAGACGCTGCTCTCGATCTACCGGACCATGTATCTGTCGCGCCGGCTCGACGACAAGGAGATCCAGCTCAAGCGCCAGAACCGCGTCTACTTCCAGATCAGCGGGGCCGGCCACGAGGCGGTCCAGGTCGCGGCCGGGATGGTGTTGAGACCGGGGCACGACTGGTTCTACCCCTACTACCGGGACCGCGCGCTCCTGCTGCAGCTGGGGATGACCCCCCTCGAGATGCTGCTCGGCGCGGTCGGGTCGAAGGAGGACCCCTGCTCGGGTGGGCGGCAGATGCCGTCGCACTGGGGATACCTCCGGCTTCATGTAGTCACGACGTCCTCCCCCACCGGGACGCAGTTCGTCCAGGCCGCGGGGTGCGCCGAGGCCGGTCTTCGCCTCGGCGCCGGGCTCGTCCCGACCGCCCCGCCGCCCGCCTTCGCCGGCGACGAGGTGGTGCTCTGCTCGGCCGGCGAGGGCACGACGTCCGAGGGCGAGTTCTGGGAGAGCCTGAACGCCTCCTCCAACCTGCGACTGCCCGTCCTGTACCTCATCCAGGACAACGGCTACGCCATCTCCGTTCCCGTCGAGGTGCAGACCGCGGGCGGGAGCATCTCGAAGCTCGTCCGGTCCTTCCCGAACCTCCTGGTTCGCGAGGTGGACGGCTGCGACCCTCTGGCCAGCCTCGGTGCGCTGAACGAGGCGGTGGCCTGGTGCCGCGCGCGGCAGGGCCCGGCCCTGGTCCACGCGAAGGTGATCCGCCCCTACTCGCACTCTCTCTCCGACAACGAGGCCCTCTACCGGACCGCGGCCGAGCGCGACGCCGACGCCCTGCGCGATCCGCTGGCCCTCTTCCCGGTGCAGCTGAAGTCGGAGGGCCTCGCGACGGAGGAGGACCTGAAGGGCCTGCGCGAGACCGTAGACCGGGAGATCGCGGCGGCGACCGAGGCCGCCCTCGCCGCCCCGCCTCCCGACCCCGCGACCGCGACCCGGCACGTCTACTCGGAAGCGGTGGACCCACGGTCGACCGACTTCGAGACCGAGCCCGCGTCCGACGGCGCCCCCAAGACGATGGTCGATCTCCTCAACGCGTGCCTCCACGACGAGATGACCCGCGACCCGCGGATCCTCGTTTTCGGAGAGGATGTGGCGGACTGCTCACGCGAGGAGGGCCTCTCCGAGGTCAAGGGCAAGGGAGGGGTTTTCAAGGTCACCCACAACCTCCAGCGCAAGCACGGCTCCCAGCGCGTGTACAACACACCGCTGGCGGAGGCGGCCATCGTCGGCCGCGCCATAGGCATGGCCACGCGCGGACTCAGACCGGTGGTCGAGGTCCAGTTCTTCGACTACATCTGGCCTGCCTTCATGCAGATCCGCAACGAGCTGTCGCTGATCCGCTGGCGCTCGAACGGCGCCTTTGCGTGCCCGGTCGTCATCCGGGTCACCTACGGCGGCTACCTGCAGGGCGGGGGGATCTACCACAGCCAGTGCGGAGAGGCCTTGTTCACCCACATCCCGGGCCTGCGCGTAGTGATCCCGTCGAACGCACGCGACGCGAACGGTCTGCTCCGGACGGCAATCCGGTGCGAGGATCCGGTGCTTTTCCTCGAGCACAAGCACCTGTACCGCCAGGTGCACAACAAGGGCGCCTACCCCGGACCGGACTACATGATCCCGCTCGGGCGGGCGGCACGGGCCCGTGCGGGAGGGGACCTGACCGTCGTCACCTTCGGGGCGCTCGTCCATCGCTCGCTGCAGGCCGCCCAGCAGGCCGCGCTCGACGGCATCCAGGCCGAGGTTCTCGACCTCCGCAGCCTCAACCCCTACGACTGGGACGCCATCGCCGCGAGCGTTCGGAGGACGGGCAAGGTGCTCGTGGCCCACGAGGACTCACGGTCCTGGGGCTACGGCGCCGAGATCGCGGCCCGCATCGGCTCGGAGCTGTTCGAGTTTCTCGACGCCCCCGTCCGCCGGGTGGGCGCCCTCGACACCTTCGTGGGTTACAGCCCGGTGCTCGAAGAGGCGATCCTGCCCCAGGTCTCGGACCTCGTAGCGGTCATCCGGGAGCTGGCCCGCTATTAGTGGCCTGAACGCGGGACTGACGTCGTTCAGGCCACGGTCCGTTTGCCGTCGCCGACGTGGCCTCGATCATTCAATGACCCCCCACCCTATCCCTCCCCACGTAGGGGGCTCGGGGGACGCGCAGTCGAGCTTGCGAGACGCGCGTCGACCCCGAGTGTAAGTGCGACGCGCTAGCGTCGCATCCGGCAGGCCCGAAGGCCCTGAGATAGGCCTCGGACATCCGCGTGTCCCCAGGGAAGGGACACGCGGGCGAACCTAGGCCTGGTGGCCGGTCGCAATTCGCTAGACTAGGACTGAGCCGCGGCGCTCACGCCGACCACCGCCGGCAGCTCCTGCCGGACGAAGCGTACGGTCTCCTCGCGGGTGCGAAGAGAGAGGCAGCGTTCGGCCAACCGTCGCGCCTCGTCCTCGCGCACCGCCCGCAGCGCCGCCTTCACGCGGGGAATCGCGGAGGGGGCCATGGACAGCTCACGGTAGCCGAGGCCCACGAGCAGCACCGCCTCGACGGGCTGGCCCGCCATCTCGCCGCAGAGCGACAGCGGGCGGTCGTGCTCCCGCGCCACCTCCGCGATCCGCGCCAGCGTCCTCAGGACCGCCGGGTGGAGCGGCTCGTAGAGCTCCGAGACCCGAGGGTCCGTGCGGTCGACGGCCAGGAGGTATTGGATCAGATCGTTGGTGCCGACGCTGAAGAAGTCGACCTCGACCGCGAGCAAATCGGCGACGACCGCTGCGCTCGGCACCTCGAGGTTGATCCCGACCGGCACGTCCTCCCGGAAGGGAATGCCCTCACGGTGGAGCTCCTCCCGCGCTTCGTCGAGGAGCGCGAGCGCCTGGCGCAGGTCACCCACTCCTGCGACGAAGGGAAACATGATGCGGATCGGACCGTGCTCGCCCGCGCGCAGCAACGCGCGCAGCTGGATGCGGAACGGGTCGGGCGACCGGCGCAGCAGGCGCAACGCCCGCTCCCCCAGCGCGGGGTTCGGGCTGCTCGGACCCACCGTCCCCAGCGCCTCCAGGCCCACGTCCCAGGTCCGCACCGTCACCGCGTGCGGGTGCATCTGGTCGATGAGCCGGCGATACACGTCGAGCTGCTGGTCCTCCGAGGGCCACCGCAGGGCCCGCCCGAGGAGGTACTCGGACCGGAAGAGTCCAATCCCCTCGGCCCCGTAGAGCTGGGCCGTCGCTGCTTCCTCCAGGAACTCGACGTTGGCCTCGAGTCGCACCTCCACCCCGTCCAGCGTCCTCGAGGGCAGCTCGCGTGTCGAGCGCAGCCGCTCGTCCTCGCGGCGGTATTCCTCCTGGGCCCGGTAGAAGCCGTCGAGGATCTCCTCGGAAGGCTCCACCACCACCTCGCCGCGCGTGCCGTCCACGACCACCAGGCTGCCCGTGGGGGTCTGCTGCGTGGCGTCCTTGAGCCCCACGACCGCCGGGATCCCCAGGGACCGGGCAATGATCGCAGTGTGGTAGGTCGAGGAGCCCACGTCCGTCGCCACCGCGAGCACCTTGTCCCAATCGAGCTCTGCGGCCTCGGAGGGGCTGAGGTCGCTCGCGACGAGGATGAAGGGACCGGGGAGCCGCTCGAGGGACGGAGCTCCCGGTGAACCACGCAGGTTGAGCTGGACCCGCCCGATGACGTCGTCAAGGTCGGTGCTCCGCTCGCGAAGGTATTCGTCGGAGAACTCGTTGAAGAGCCCGTGCAGCTCCTCGGAGACCGTCCGGAGCGCCCACTCCGCGTTCACCTGCTGGTGCTGCACGATCTCCACCGCCCGCGTCCGGAGGAGCGGGTCGTCGAGCATCAGCAGGTGGGCATCGAAGATGTAGGCGTGGGGGGCGCCGACCTCGCGCGCGAGCCGCTCCTTCACCGCGCGCAGCTGCTCTCGCGACACCTCGAGCGCCGCCTCGAGCCGCCCCACCTCCGCCGGGATTCCCTCGGCGGCCAGGGTCAGCCGGAAGACCGGCACCGCGTCTCGCTCCACTACGAGGGCCCGCCCCACCGCGATGCCGGGAGAGACGGCGGTGCCGCGCAGGGAGCTCACCCCTCCTCCCCGAACCGGCTCTCGACCAGCTCCACGAGGGCCTCGACCGCGGCCGCCTCGTCCTCGCCCTCGGCCGTGATCTCGATCGTCGTCCCCCGGGAGGCCCCGAGGAGCAGGATCCCGAGGATCGACTTGCCGTCCATGACCCGTCCGTCCCGGCCCGCGGTGATCCCGGACTTGAAACGGGCGGCGGTCTGGACGAACCGCGCCGCGGCCCGGGCGTGGAGCCCCAGTCGGTTGGCGATCTTGACCTCGCGTCGCGTCACGGCTTCTTCTCGAGAACCTCGCTGGCTACGTAGATGGCGTCCTTCCCCTGGTCCCGGACCTCCCGCGCCACGTGGGGGAGCACTCCCTCGCGCAGCGCGGTGGCCTTGATGACCATCGGGAGGTTTACGCCGGTGACGATCTCGACCTCAGACGACAGATGGGGAAGGCTCAGGTTGGTCGGCGTTCCCCCGAACATGTCGGTCAGGATGAGGGCCTCCCCACTTCCCACGTCTTCCAGGCCCTTCTCGATCGCGGCATTGGCTTCGGCGGGATCGTCGCTCCAGCCGATGGACACCGGGGCGATCGCCGGAATCTCCCCCACGATGGTGCGCGCGGCGTTGACGAGCTCCTCCGCGACCTGACCGTGCGTCACGACGACGATGCCGATCATCGGCTCACCCTCCCTTGATATCCCGGTGATAGACCCGCACCGCGTACCCCTTCTTCTCCACCGCGACCCCGAGCTCGTTCGCGATCATCACGGACCGGTGTCGTCCCCCGGTACACCCGATCGCGATCGTCAGGTAGGTGCGGCCTTCCTTCTCGTGGCGCGGAAGCACGAAACCCACCAGCGACTGGATCCGGCGCACGAAGGGGGCGAGGTCGGGCTGGCCGCGGAGGAAGCGCACCACCCTCGGATCGGCCCCGGTGAGCCGCTTGAGTCGGGGCACGAAGTTCGGGTTCGCCAGGAACCGCGCGTCGAAGACCAGATCGGCCTCCGGCGGGACCCCGTACTTGAAGCCGAAGGACAGCACCGAGACGACCATGTGCCCACCCTCGGTGCGAACGTCGTAGCGCTCGCGAACGTAGTCGCGCAGCTGGTGCACGGTAAAGCGCGACGTGTCGAGGATGAGGTCGGCCATCTTCCGCAGGGGCCGCAGGGCCTCGCGCTCGGCCCGCAGACCCTCCATCGCCGGCCCCCCCGCGGCCATCGGATGGGGCCTGCGTGTCTCGCTGTAGCGCCGGAGAAGCGTATTGTCGTCCGCCTCGAGGAAGAGAAGGCTCGTGGCGAGACGGCTCGAGCCCAGGCCGCGGTAGGCCGCCGGAAAGGTCTCGGGGAACCCGCGCTCCCGCACGTCGACGACGAGGGCGGAGCGCCGCAGCTCGGGCGAGCGCTCGATCAGGTCGGCAAAGGATTGCACGAGGGCGCTCGGCAGGTTGTCGACGCAGAACCACCCGACGTCCTCGAGTGCCCGCGAGACATGGGTCTTTCCCGAGCCGGACAGTCCGGTGATCACGAGCAGACGCGGCGCCTGCGTTGAACGGCTCACGAGTCTCTCCGGCCCGGGGCCCGTCGCCTCCGGCCGGCACTCCGAGGCGGCCGCGGCGAGGATCCCACGATCGCGTCGACCCGCTCGACGAACCGCTGGGCAGCGTCGTAGCCCCCCTCCCGCAGCAGCTGGTTCCGGGCCGCGACCTCGACGAGAAGGGCGAGGTTTCGGCCCGGCGCCACCGGCATCCGGACCAGGGGCAGCTCGATCCCCAGGATCAGGTAGGTCTCGTGGTGAAGGCCGAGCCGGTCGTACTCCTTCCCCTCCTCCCAGCGCTCCAGCTGGATCACGAGGCCCACGCGCTTCGACAGGCTGATGGAGGAGACGCCGTAGAGATCCCGGATGTTGAGGACCCCGAGCCCGCGCAGCTCCATGTGGTAGCGCGTCAGATCCGGCGAGGCCCCCACCAGGGTGTCCCCCATCTTCTTGATCTCGGCCACGTCGTCCGCGACCAGCCGATGGCCGCGGTCGATCAACTCGAGGGCGCACTCCGACTTGCCGATCCCGCTGTCCCCGAGGATGAGCGTGCCCAGCCCGAAGACGTCGAGGAGGACCGAGTGGAGGTGAAGGCGGGTGGCGAGACGCTCTTCCAGGAAGGTGGAGAGGAGCTGGATGAACGTCGTGGACTCGAGCGGGGTCGTGAGAAGGGGGACGCCCGCGGACCCGGCGGCCGAGATCAGCTCGCGGGGAGGGGCCAGCCCCTTGGTCAGCACGAAGCACGAGATCCGGCACCGGCACAGCTTCGCGAGAATGGCCGACCGCCGACGCGGAGTCAGCTTCCGCAGGTAGCCGATCTCGCTGCTCCCGACGATCTGCACCCGGCCGTAGGCGATGTAGTCGGTGTAGCCGGTCAGGGCGAGGCCCGGCCGCTGCACGCGCGCGATGTAGACCTGGCGGTCGAGGCCCGCCCTTCCCGCGACGACCTCCAGCTGGAGGCTCGCCGCCCCCTCCTCCACCATCTCCGCGACCGCGACCCCCGGCCCGGGTGCGGCCGTCACCTCTATGGGCCTTGGAACCTTCTTCCGCTTCGAGCGAGCGGCCATCAGGCCTCGGGCTCGATGAGCCCCAGGTGCCCGTCCTCTCGACGGTACAGGACACGCATCCGCTCGGTCCGGGCGTCCCGGAAGACGAGGACGCCCTCGGGCCGCGTCTCGAGCTCCAGGGTCGCCTCGTCCAGCGTCATCGGCTTCACCGCTCGGCGCCGGTTCCGGATGACGCGAGGCGCCTCCGGCAACCCGGCTGCCTCCGGTACGCCCCCGACTTGCTCCGATGGCGTCGCGGCCGCCCGCCGGGCCGAGCCCGCCCCTTTGCGGTCCCGCTGCTTCGCCCGCTGGCGCTGGGCCTGGCGCAGCAGCTTGTCCATCGCATTCGACACGGACAGGCGCGGGTTGTTGCTCATCTCGACCGCGCTCAGGTCCAGGTTGCGCGAGTGGACGCTCACCTCGGCCACCTGCCGGTGCTTGTCCGCGGTGAGGATCACATGGGCCCGGGTCATGCGGGGCAGCACCCGCGTCACCTTCTGGAGCTTTCGCTCCGCCAGCCGCCGAACCTCGCTGGAGATCTCCGTCTGCCGACCCGTGAACTCGATCTTCATCCCTGCTCCTCCCGGCCCAGGCACGCGGCCGCGGCTCAGTGGACGCTCTTCCGCAGGTTCGAGGGTGGGATACGAAGCTCCTCCCGGTACTTGGCCACCGTCCGACGGGCGAGCGGAAGGCCTTCCCTCCCGAGGACCTCGGCGATACGAGAGTCGGAGAGCGGACGCGATGCGTCCTCCTCCTCGATCATCTTCCGGATCCGCTGCTTGATCGTCACCGAGCTCACCGCCTCGCCCACCGAGGACGTGATGCCGCTGTGGAAGAAGAAACGCAGCTCGAAGACCCCGCGTGGAGTGTGCATGTACTTGTTGGCCACGACGCGCGAGACCGTCGACTCGTGCATGCCGATGTCGCTCGCCACGTCCCGCAGCACCAGTGGTCGCAGGTGCGAGATCCCGTGGTCGAGAAACGCACGCTGGTAGCGGACGATGGACTCCGACACCTTGTAGATCGTCCGCTGGCGCTGGTCCACGCTCTTCAGCAGCCACAGTGCGCTGCGGAGCTTGTCCTTCACGTAGGCCCGGGTCTCCTCCGAGCCCGCCTTCTTCTCGTCGAGCATGCGCCGGTAGGTGGGGCTGATGCGGAGCTTCGGCAGCCCGTCGTCGTTGAGGACGATCTTGTACTCGTCGCCCTCCTTGACCACGAAGACGTCGGGGAGGATATAGGCGGAGCGCTCGGGGCTGTACCGGTTGCCCGGACGCGGGTCCAACCCGCGGATGATCTCCAGGTGGTGAGCGACCTCCTCGGAGGTGAGACTCATCTGCCGCGAGATCTCGGCGTACTGGTGGCTCTGCAGCTGCTTCAGGTGGTCGCGAACCATGACGTCGGCCGGGGAGTCCTCGAGGCCCAGCATCCGGAGCTGGATGCGCAGGCACTCGGTCAGGTTGCGCGCGGCCACCCCCGCCGGGTCGAGCGACTGAACCACGGCCAGCGACCGCTCCACCTCCTCCATCGCGTACGGGCCCATGTTGGCCACGTCCTCGAGGGACACGCGCAGCATCCCGTCCTCGTCGAGGTTCTGGATGATGGCGTCGCCGATCTCCATCGTGAGCTCGTCCGAGACCATCATGTGCAGCTGCCAGAGAAGGTGATCGTAGAGATCGGGCGACTCGGTCAGGGTGTTCTCGATCGGCGGGGCCTCGGGCACCTCGGACGGCCGCCCGCGCCGGGCGTCGTCGAAGTAGTCCTCGAAGAACTTCTCGATCTCGATCTCCTTGAGCGGGTCGTCGGGACGCTCCGCCTCCTCCTTGGCCTCCTGCTGCGCGAGCTCCTCGGTGGACAGGGTCTCCTGCACCGGGATCTCCTCGAGGAGGGGGTTCTCCATCACCTCCTGGTCGAGGACCTCGGCCAGCTCGAGCGTCGTGAGCGGCAGGAGCTTGATGGCCTGCTGCAGGGACGGCGTGAGGATCAGGCGGTGGGAGAGCTTGGCGGAGAGGCCGAGCTTCTGCTGGAGGGCCAAGGCCTGCTATTCCCCGGCAGCAGCGCGCGCCTCAGGCCTCCCGGCCCTCGAGGCGGAAGCCCTCGCCCAGGTAGACGCGTCGGACCTCGGGGTCGGACGCCAGCTCGAGCGGTGTTCCAGAGCGGAAGACATTGCCGTCCCTGAGAATATAGGCGCGGTCCGTTATTTTCAAGGTCTCCCGGACGTTGTGGTCGGTGATGAGGATGCCGATTCCGCGCTGGCGCAGGTGCGCGATGATCTTCTGGATGTCGATGACGGCGAGGGGATCGATCCCGGCGAAGGGCTCGTCGAGAAGGATGAAGGACGGGCTGGCGGCGAGGGCCCGGCAGATCTCGAGCCGCCGGCGCTCGCCCCCGGACAGGGTGTCGGCGCGCTGGCGCGCCTGGTCCCTGATGCCGAGCTCCTCCAGGAGCTGCCGGGCGAGGGAGTGTTGATCCCCCGCCGGCAAGCCCCGCGTCTCGAGGATGGCGAGGACGTTCTCCTCCGCGGTGAGCTTCCGGAAGACGCTGGCCTCCTGCGGAAGGTAGCCGATCCCGGCGCGCGCGCGCTGGTACATCGGCAACGCGGTGATGTCCTCGTCGCCGAGGACGACCGTTCCCGAGTCCGGCCGCGCGAGGCCGACGACCATGTAGAAGGTCGTGGTCTTGCCCGCCCCGTTCGGACCGAGCAGGCCCACCACCTCTCCCTGGCTGATCGAGAGGTCGACCTCGTTGACCACCACCCGACGGCCGTAGGACTTCGTGAGGGACTGGGCCCGCAGGACGGTCGTGTCACTCAAGGCTTGGAGGGCTCTCTTCTCTTGAAGATGGCCTCGGTGCGGACCTCCTCCCGGCCATCGACCCGGATCCTATCCTCGCCCACCTTGAACGTCAAAACGCGGCCCCGCACCAGTCGGTCCTCGTCCTGCAGGACGACTTCCTCCCCTTCGAGCACCATCGTCTCGTCGGCGGGGGTGTAGGTTCCCGTCCGCCCTGTCGCCCGTCGCTCGCCCTGGTGCACCTCGACCGGCTCACCGGCCACGATCCTCTGCACGTCGTCCCCGCCCGCGGTCAGGCTCACCAGCGCCTCGGGGCTGAGCGTCAGGATGTCGCCCTGGCGGATCTGCACGTCACCCGTGTAGACGACGCGGCTCGCCTCCTCCTCATAGACCATCTCCGCGCTGCGCGTCTCCACCGGAGCCGGCTCATCCCCCTGCTCCCCCGGGCGGGACCGCGGGTGCAGGAACGACGCCACGCCACCCGAGGCCCGCAGCCTCCGCGCACCCGGCGCCGGGTCCTCCATCACGATGAGCGGAGCCCGGACCTCGTCGCGGCCCGTCCGGAGAAGCGCGTTCTCCCGGTACCACGCCGTCTTCTGCGCCGAGTCGTACTCGAATCTCTGACAGACCAGCACCGTCGGCTCGGACCCGCCGAGCATCCCGCCCCGCGCGTCCGCGGTCCCGCGCCGGATCGCGTGCCTCACCCCGTCCACGGCGACGACGCTGCGGGAGGCGGTGTCGAGGTCGATCCGCTGGGCCTGCAGCTCCGAGCCGTCCCCGTCGTCTCGGATGCGCGGAGCCCCCTTCGTCAGCTGCAGGAGCTGGCGGGCGCCGTCGTAGACGGCGCGCTCCGCCCACGCCTGGCGCCCGGGCTCCGTGAAGACCACCTTTCGCCTGAACTCGGCGGACTCGAGGGCGCCGGTGACCGGGTTCAGGTCTGCCTCGAACCTACGACACTCCACGCGCCTCGTCGGCTCTTCCGAGGGCGGAAGGGGTGTGGAGGACAGCACGACGATACCCTGCCCCTTGTCCCCGCCCCCACCCCAGTCCCGCGCCCTGATCGCCACGAGGCGACCCTCGTCGTCGAAAGAGAACTCGATCTGACGGGCCTCCATCCGGCGCTTCTCCGGGGGCTCCCCCGGGCTCGGCCAAAGCACGAGCGACGCCCTGTTGGTGGCCGTCGCATGCTGGAGAGTGCCGTCATCGTTGAAGAAGGCATTCAGACGGCGGCACTGGAGCCGCCGCTCGCCTCCCGAGGGAAGCGTGACCGCAGGCAGCTCCCCGCCACCCCCGATGCGCAGGTCCACGTCCTGGATCGCGGCAAGGCGCCGGATGGCCTCCAGCTCCGCGTTGACCATCACCTGAAGCCGCTCCGAGCGAAGGACGCGTGGGCCCTGGCGCACCTCGGTTCCTCCTCCGAAGTTGAAGACCCGCGTCTCGCGCGAGCCGTGGGCCCGGGCCGCGTCGATCTCCGTCGGGGGCCCCCCGTCCTTGTCTTCGAAGCGCAGCCGCACGTTCTCCTTGAGCTCGAGCCGGTCGCCCGCCACCAGGTACTCCGCGCCCCGAGCCCGGCCCGAGGCCCGTCCCTGCTGGAACCGCACGTCGTCCTGCGTCACCACGCGTCCCCGCTTCCCAAGGTAGTCGAGGCTCTCGGTCGTGAGCTCGAAGCCGTCGGCGGTGATCACGTGGACGTTGCCGCGGAAGCGGGCGTCCTCACGCGCGGCGTCGTAGGTGCCCTCGTCCGCAGTGACGGTGGCGGTCGACTCCTCCCCGCGGGAGACGAAGGGGAAAGTGACCTCCACCCCCTGGAAGTGCTGCAGCCCTCCCTCTTCTCCGGTCATGGCCCGGGCCTTCAGCTCGACCCTGCGCTCCCCTTCCCGGAAGACGTCGAAGGCCAGGTTCTCGATGGTCGTCCCCTCGGCCGCTTCGGACCCCTCCGGCTCCGAGGGTCCCGTGGCCCGGGGACGCCGCAGGCTCCAGACGACCGCGACGGCCACGAGGAGGACGACCCCGAGGAGGGCGCGGCGGAGCAGGCGCGTGGCCGGTGGTCTCATCGCGCCCGCACAGCGCACCCGACGGTGCTGAAGGGGACCCTCATTCGAGCATTGTACCGCCCGCCCCCATCGGAGCTGGTAGCGCCCATCGGTGGTGTCGGCCCCGCGCCGGCCTGATCAGCTGCGGGAGCGGGCGGCTCCGGGGGCGAGCCTCACGCCCCGAGCAGCCGCTGGCGCATGCGCGTGATCGCCGCGGGCCCGACCCGACAACACCCTCCGAGGAGGCGCGCGCCGGCATCCCGCCAGCTCACGCAGGCGTCTGCGGGGTCCAGACCTTCGGGGGCACGCCCCCAGCGCTTCGCGGTGGCGTCCCACACCTGTCCCGAGTTCGGATAGACGACGAGCGGGCGATCGAGGGCGCCGCGCAGTTCGGCGAGCAGGCCGGGGACGAGCGACGGGGCAACACAGTTGACGCCGACCCCGACGACGCGCTCGTGGTCGAGCTCCCGCGCCACCTCGGCCATGGGGGTGCCGTCGCTGATGTGAGCGGCGTCGCGAGCGGTGAAGCTGAACCAGGCCCGGCAGCGTGGTGTCGCGTCGAGCAGGCGCAGCAGCACGCGCGCTTCGACACGGGAAGGGAGCGTCTCGCAGGCCAACACGTCGGCCCCGGCTTCGGCGAGCAGGGCGAATCGCTCGCGGTGAAAGCCGAGGAGGCCCGCCTCGTCACGGTCGTAGCGGCCCGTGTACTCCGATCCGTCGGCCAGGGCCGCGCCGTACGGTCCGATGCTGGCCGCCACCAGCGGGCGCGGCCGGCCGCTCGGGGCCGTCTCCCAGAAGCCGTCACGCGCCTGACGGGCCAGCTCGACCGAGAGGCACAGGCGCTCGCGGGCCTCTTCCGCGCCGACCCCACGCCGGCGAAAGCCCTCGACGGTCGCCTGGTAGCTGCCGCTCACCACGCAGTCCGCGCCCGCCTCCAGGTAGGCCATGTGCACGTCCCGGATCGCCTCCGGGTCGTCCAGCAGCAAGCGGGCGGACCACAAGGCGTCGGACAGATCGTGGCCGCGGGCCTCCAGCTCGGTCGCCAGACCCCCATCGAGAATGACGAGGCCCTGGTCTTCCAGGAGCGCGCTCAGTGGATCGCGGGTGGCCATCGCCATCTATCGCCCGACCTGGAGGCGGAACCGCGAGCGCAGGGAAAGCCGCCCTGCTCAGGGTGCGATCTCGTCGAACTCGCGCCCGAGCCGCCCCATGTTCCGGAACTTCCGATACCGCCCCTCCAGCAGCTCTTCCGGCGACTGCCGGGACAGCTCGGCGAGCTGCCGGGAGAGGACTCCCTCCACGCTGCGGTACAGCTCCTCGTGGTTCGCGTGGGCTCCGCCGGGAGGCTCCTCGACCACCTCGTCCACGAGCTCTCGGCCCGCCAGGTCGGAGGCGGTGATCTTCATCGCGGTTGCCGCCTCCTCCGCCCGCCCGGCGTCGCGGAACAGGATCGAGGCACAGCCCTCGGGCGAGATCACGGAGTAGATCGCGTGCTCGAGCATGTTCACGCGGTCGCCGATCGCGACCGCCAGCGCCCCGCCGCTCCCCCCCTCCCCCGTCACCGTCACCACGATCGGTGTCCGCAGTCCGGCCATCTCCCGCAGGTTGTAGGCGATGGCCTCGGCCTGGCCCCGCTCCTCGGCCTCGATGCCCGGGTAGGCGCCCGGGGTGTCGACGAAGGTGAAGATCGGCCGCGAGAACTTGGCCGCCATGCGCATCACGCGCAGCGCCTTGCGATACCCGTCCGGCTTGGGCATGCCGAAGTTACGGTAGATCTTCTCCTTGGTGTCGCGCCCCTTCTGGTGGCCGATCACGCAGACCGGTCGGTCATGGAAGAGAGCGAAGCCGCAGACGATGGCGGGGTCGTCCGCGAAGCACCGATCGCCCTTCAGCTCCGTCCAGTCCGTGAACAGGGCGTTGACGTAGTCGAGGGTGTAGGGACGGTTGGGGTGCCGGGCTGTCAGCGTCTTCTGCCACGGCGTCAGCTTCGCGAAGACCTCCCGACGGAGGGCGTCGAGCTCTTCGCGAAGGCGGCTCGCCTCCCGCTCCTTCTCCTCGTCGCCCGGCCACTCGGCGAGCTCATCGATCCGCCTCTGAAGCTCCCGGAGCGGCGCTTCGAAGTCCCGCTCGGCCATGATCCTCCCTCTGCTCGCCGTCCCTCAGAGCTCGCGGCGCGGCCCCGCGCTCCGGGATAGGACGAGGGCCCCGGGCCCGAGAAGCGCCTCGACCTCGTCGCGGAGCACGCTGCCCGGCCGAACGCGGTACGCCGCGCTGGGCGCGAGGGCGACCGCGTAGGCCCCGGGCCGCACGATCTCGAGCGTCACCGGGCAGTCGCCCCGATGCGAGCCGAGTATATCCCGGAGCTGCTCCCCCTTCGATCGGTCCCACTCCCGGGCCCGCACGCGAATGGTCACGGACCGTGCCTCGGCCAGCTTCGCCTGCTCGAGCGGCATCACGTCCGACGCCAACAGCCGCGCCCGCCCCTCGTCCGGCGCCTCCGCCCGGCCCTTCACGAGGACCACCTGATCGTCGGCGAGGCACCCCGCCGTCTTCTTGTAGGTCTCCGGGAAGACCAGGCACTCCACGCTGCCCTCGAGGTCCTCGAGGACGAAGCTGGCCATCCGATCGCCCCTCCTGGTCTTGATCTGGCGGAGCCCGGTGATGATGCCGCCGAGCGACACCTCGCCGCCCGCCTCCGCCTGCTCGAGGCGTCCGGTGGTGGCGCTCGCCCACTGCTCGAGCTCGCTTCGGAAGCGCTCGAGCGGGTGTCCGGTGATGAAGAAGCCCAGGGACTCCTTCTCGAAGGCCAGCCGCTCCGCCTCGGGCCAGGGGGGAGCGTCCGGGAGCGGCTCCGGCCCCGCCCCTTCCGCCGCCGGGTCGTCGAGCATCCCGAACAGGCTGGACTGCCCCTGCTCGCGGTCGCGCTGCCGCTTCTGGCCGGCGTCCATCGCCCGGTCGATCGCCTTGAAGAAGGCGGAGCGCCGATCGTCGATCGAGTCGAACGACCCGCTCTTGATCAGGCTCTCGACGACCCTCCGGTTCACCGCTCTGAGGTCCACCCGGTCGCAGAAACCGAAGAGCGAGCGGAAGGGGCCCCCCTCCTCTCGGGCCGCCAGCATCGCCTCCACCGCCCCCTCGCCAACGTTCTTGATCGCGGCCAGCCCGAACCGAATGTCGGCGCCGGGGGCGGTCTCCCCGGCCCCCGGAACCTCGTCGCCCTCCGCGAGCTGCGCGGAGTCTCTGGGCTCGCTCCTGGGCACCACGGTGAAGAACTTCTGGGCCTCGTTGACGTCGGGGGGGAGCACCTGGATCCCCATCTCCCGGCACTCGGCGATGTACTGCACGATCTTGTCGGTGTTCGCCCGCTCCGAGGTCAGCAGCGCCGCCATGAAGTGAGCGGGGTAGTTCGCCTTGAGGTAGGCGGTCTGGTAGGCCAGCCAGGCGTAGGCTGCGGAGTGGGACTTGTTGAAGCCGTACCCCGCGAACTGCTCCATCAGCTCCCAGACCTTCCGCGCCTTCCTCTCGGGAACGGAGTTCGCGGCGCACCCCGAAAGGAACTTCTCCATCTGCGCGGACATGACCTCGACCTTCTTCTTGCCCATGGCCTTGCGCAGGATGTCCGCCTCGCCGAGCGAGAAGCCCCCGAGCGCCGAGGCGATCTGCATCACCTGCTCCTGGTAGACCATGACCCCGTAGGTCTCCTTCAGGATCGGCTCCATGCCCGGGTGCTCGTAGGTCACCCGGGTCTTCCCGTGCCGGCGGCGGATGAAGTCGTCGATCATCTGCATCGGCCCGGGGCGGTACAGGGCGTTGAGGGCGGTCAGGTGCTCGAGCCGGTCGGGCTTGAAGCGCTTGAGGATGTCGCGCATGCCGTCGGACTCGAACTGGAAGAGGCCGCTCGTCCTCCCGGCGGTGAACAGCTCGAAGGTCCGCGCATCGTCGAGGGGGATCGCTGCCGGGTCGATGTGGACCCCGAGTTGCGCCTCCACCATCTTCACGCAGTTGTCGATGAGGGTCAGCGTGCGCAGACCGAGGAAGTCCATCTTCAGGAGGCCGATTCGCTCGCAACCCTTCATGTCGAACTGAGTGGTGACGTCCCCGGTGTTGCCCTTGAAGAGCGGCACGAGATCGGTGAGCGGCTGGGGCGCGATCACGACACCGGCGGCGTGGGTCGAGGCGTGCCGGGTCGTGCCCTCGAGGCGGCGCGATATGTCGATCAGCTCCTTGACCTGGGCTTCCTTCTGGTAGGCCTCCTTGAGCGGCGGGCGACTCCTCGAGCGCCCGCTCGAGGGTCATCTTGAGGTCGAACGGGATCATCTTCGCGATCTTGTCGACCTCGGCGTAGCTCATGTCCATCACCCGGCCGACGTCGCGGACCACGGCCTTCGCCTTCATCGTCCCGAAGGTGATGATCTGGGCCACGTTCTCCCGGCCGTACTTCTTCGTGACGTACTCGATGACCTCGCCGCGGCGCGCCTCGCAGAAGTCGATGTCGATGTCGGGGGGGCTGATGCGCTCCTCGTTCAGGAACCGCTCGAAGATGAGGTCGTTCTCGATCGGGTCGATGTCGGTGATCCGCAGGCTCCAGGCCACCAGGCTGCCGGCGGCCGAGCCGCGACCGGGGCCGACGGGGATGCCCCGCTCCCGCGCGTAGCGTATGAAGTCCCAGACGATCAGGAAGTACCCCGCGAAGCCGACGCGCCGGATGACCGCGATCTCCTTCTCGAGCCGCCCCTCGTAGTCGGAGAGCGGGTGGCGGAGGCGATCGGACTCGGCCAGGGGATCGAGAGACCGGCGCCGCTCCGCGAAGCCGTCCCGCGTGACCTTCTCGAAGTAGCTCTCGATCGTGAAGCCCGGGGGCACGTCGAAGGCGGGCAGCGAGTCCACGCCCTTCAGCGAGAAGTCGCACATCTCCGCGATCTGGACGGTCGAGTGGAGCGCCTCCGGGTGGTCCGGGAACAGCGCCGCCATCTCCCCCGGGCTCTTCAGGTAGAACTCGTTGCCGTCGAAGCGCAGCCGCTCGGCGTCGTGCACCTTCTTGCCCGAGCCGATGCAGAGGAGCACGTCGTGGGCCTGGTGGTCGTCCTGGTGGAGGTAGTGGGCGTCGTTGGTCGCGGCCAGCGCGAGGCCCGTCTTCTCCCGGATTCGCAGCAGGGCCTGGTTCACCCGTCGCTGCTCGGCGATGCCGTGCTCCATCACCTCGAGGTAGAAGCGGTCCTTTCCGAAGATCTCGGAGAAGAGCCCCACCGACTCCAGCGCGGCCGCGTCCGCGCCGGCCAGGATGTGCTGTGAGACCTCGCTCGAGAGGCAGCCCGAGAGACCGATCAGACCCTCGCTGTGCGTCGCGAGGACCTCCTTGTCGATCCGGGGTCGGTGGTAGAAACCCTCCAGGTAGCCCATCGAGACCAGCTTGACCAGGTTGTGGTAGCCGGCGTCGTTGCTGGCGAGGAGGGTGAAGTGGTTGTACGCCTCGGATGCGCTGGAGGCCTGCCGATCGAACCGGCTCCCGGTGGCCACGTAGATCTCGCAGCCGAGGATCGGCTTCACCCCGCGGTCGCGGCAGGCGTCGTGGAAGTTCACCGCCCCGAACATGTTGCCGTGGTCGGTGATGGCCATCGCCCTCATGCCGAGGCGCTCGGCCTCGGCCACGAGCTCGTCGACGTGGCCGGCGCCGTCGAGAAGGCTGTACTCGGTGTGGAGGTGGAGGTGAACGAAGTCCGGCTTGACGCTCATTCCCACTCGATCGTGGATGGAGGCTTGGTGCTCACGTCGTAGACGACGCGGTTGATGCCCCGCACCTCGTTGACGATGCGGCTCGAGATCCGACCCAGGAGCTCGTAGGGCAGCCGAACCCAGTCGGCGGTCATACCGTCCAGCGACTCAACCGCCCGCAGGGCAATCGTGTACTGGTAGGTGCGGTCGTCCCCCATGACCCCCACCGAGCGGACGGGAAGCAGGACCGCGAAGGACTGCCACATCTTCCGGTAGAGCCCCGCCCTCTTGATCTCCTCGATCAGGATGGCGTCCGCCACCCGCAGCAGGTCGAGCCGCTCCTTCGTGACCGGCCCCAGGCAGCGCACGGCCAGGCCCGGACCGGGGAAGGGCTGGCGGTGGACGAACTCGTCGTCGAGGCCGAGCTCGAGGCCGACGCTGCGAACCTCGTCCTTGAACAGCCAGCGCAGCGGCTCCACGAGCTTGAACTTGAGCGACCTCGGGAGGCCGCCCACGTTGTGGTGGCTCTTGATCACCGCCGACGGCCCGCGCACCGACGTGGACTCGATCACGTCGGGATAGAGCGTCCCCTGGGCGAGGAAGTCCGCCTTCCCCGCCCGCCGCATCGAGGACTTGAAGACCTCGATGAACTCGCGCCCGATGATCTTCCGCTTGCGCTCGGGGTTCGAGACGCCCTTCAGCTTCGCGAGGAAGCGCCTCGACGCGTCGACGAACACCACCTTCAGGTGAAGCCTCTCCGCGAAACGTCTGCGGACCTGCTTCGCCTCGTCCTTCCGCAGGACGCCGTTGTCCACGAAGACGCAGGTCAGGCGGTCGCCGATCGCGCGGTGGACCAGCATCGCCGCCACCGCGGAGTCGACGCCCCCGGACAGCGCGCAGATGACCCGTCCCTTCGGTCCCACCTGCTCGCGGATCTTGTCCGTCGCCTCCTCGACGAAGGAGGCGGCGTTCCAGTCGCGATGGCACCCGCAGGCGTCGAGGAAGTTCCCCAGGACCGCGGTGCCCTCCTCGCTGTGCACCACCTCGGGGTGGAACAGCATCCCGTAGAGCCGGCGGTCGGCGTCCTCGATGGCCGCGATGGCGTTCGTCTCCGTGGCCCCGACCACCTCGAACCCGTCCGGGGCCCGCTGGATGTCGTCGCCGTGGCTCATCCAGACCCGGGTGCGTGGGCGCAGGCCGCGAAACAGGGTCCCTCCCGCCTTCGGCAGGAACAGCGCCTGCCCGTACTCTCGATGTCCGGACCGCTTCACCTCACCGCCGAGGATGTGGCTCATGAGCTGCATGCCGTAGCAGATGCCCATGACGGGGACGCCGAGGGCGAAGATCTTCCGGTCGCAGCGGGGCGCGCCCCGCTGGTGCACGCTGTCCGGGCCCCCCGAGAGAACCACCCCCCGGACCCCACGAGCCGCCAGCGCCTCTGCCTTCGTCCGGGGCGGCAGGATCTCCGAGTACACCTGGAGCTCCCGAAGCCGACGAGCGATCAGCTGGGTGTACTGAGAGCCGAAGTCCACGATGGCGATGGTCTCTCTCTCCATGAAGCTCCCTGGAAGGCCGGATTATACCCTCCACCCTCGGTCCCTTCGGACCACCGCGGTCCGCCGGACGCTGGGCAGTGCGATTCGCCATTCTCGTGTGCGCCGCGTGCCGCCGGATGCTGCTGACACCCGGCAGCCGCAGTCGGATCGGGGTATAGTGCGGCCGCCTTGACCCGCAGCCTGCTCGCCCTCGTGGGGCTCGCCGTCGCCGCCGGCGCCTGCGGCGGACGGCCGCCCGTCCGTGCCCCGCTGTTCCCGCTCGCCCCGGTGTGGGAAGCCCAGCTCGGCGACTTCGTTGTGCCCCCGCTCGCCGTGGACGCGAGCCACCTCTTCGCGATCACCCGTGGGGGGACGATCGTCGCCTTCAACCAGGAGACGGGCCACGTCCGATGGCGGTTCGAGGGGCGTCCTGGACGCTTGAGCGGAGGCCCGGGACGGCTGATCCTGAGGGAGCCGGATGGAACGGTCTCGAGCCTGCGAGGGCGCAACGGCGAGGTCCGCTGGACCACGAAGACCAGCGTCACCGGCGAGCTGCCCGCGACGTTCGACGGGGACCGGCTCTACGTCTCGGGGCGGGGGCTGAGCGCGATCGAGATCGATTCCGGCCGGGTTCTGTGGACGGAGGCCTCGCCTGCCGACGTCACCGCTCCCCCCGTCGCGACCACCGCTCGGCTCCTGGTCGGCGAGGCCGACGGCAACCTCCGTTGCCTCGACCGCGCCACCGGGGTGTCGCTCTGGACCCATCAGACCGGGGGAGCGGTCAAGGCACCTCCGCTCGTCGACGAGGAGCGACGGCGGATCTACCTGGGAACGACCGACCGTCGCATCCTCGAGCTCAAGCTCGACAAGGGCGAGGCGGGCTGGGCCTGGAAGGTCGGTGCCGACATCCAGTCCCCGGGGCTCCTCCTCCCGGACCGACTGTTCTACGCCTCGTTCGACGCCGTGCTGTACGGCTTGCGGCGTGGGGGCAACCTCGCGTGGCGCAGCGTGCTGCCCTCGAGGCCACTGTCCGGGCCGCAGCGACTCGACGAGCACATCCTCGTCGCCTGTCACGAGAACGAGATCCTGGGCTTCGACCTCGAGACCGGTCGCTCCACGGGCAGCCTGCGCACGGCCGCCGAGATCCGAACATCCCCCGTCATCGCCGGCCGGCGCATCTTCGTCGGTCTCCGCAACCAGTCCGTGGTGGCCTACGCCGTGCCCGTCGGACCGGCGAGAATGAAAGGGAGATGAACGCCCACACCCTCACCGCGAGTCGCACCGCCGCCCGCGACTGGGTCGAGCTGACCAAGCCCCGGATCACCACGATGGTCGTCTTCACGACCCTCGTGGGGTTCGTGATGTCGTCTCCCGGCCCCGTCCCCATCCTCGCCTTGCTGGCGGCGCTGGCCGGCACGGCCTTCGTGGCCGCGGGAGCCGCGGCCCTCAACCAAGTCCTCGAGCGGCGCACGGACGCCCTCATGCTCCGCACCCGGGGGCGCCCCCTCCCCACCGGCCGCGTCACCGCCGCGGAGGGGGCCGTCTTCGGGTGGGCCTTGAGCGCGCTCGGCCTCGGGCTCCTGCTCTGGTGGTCCGGGCCTCTCGCCGCCGCGGTGGCCGCGCTGACCCTCCTCGGCTACCTGGCGATCTACACCCCGCTGAAGCGGCGCACCCCATTCGCGACGCTGGTGGGCGCGGTGCCGGGGGCCCTGCCTCCCGTCATCGGATGGGCGGCCGCCCAACGCTCGCTCGACGGGGGCGCCTTCGTCCTGTTCGCCATCGTCTTCCTGTGGCAGGTGCCCCATTTCCTGGCCATCGCGTGGCTGTACCGCGACGACTACGCCCGCGCCGGCTTTCCGATGCTCCCGGTCCTGGATCGAGAGGGGACCTTCACCGCACGGCAGACGGTCGTCCACAGCCTCGCTCTGCTGCTCGTGAGCCTGACCGCCGCCGGGCTCGGCGGGGCGGTGTACCTCGGCGGGGCCTTCGTCCTCGGGGCAGCCCTCACGCTGTTCGCGCTTCGCCTCGCCTCGGCGCGCAACCTGGCCGCGGCACGGGGACTCTTCCTGGCCTCGGTCCTCTACCTCCCCGCGCTGTGCTCTCTCCTCCTCGCGGCGCGGCTGTGATCGCGCCCGGCGACCATCGCGAGTCCGCATGACCGTTTCCGACCTGCCCTCCGTCAACGCTGCACTGAACGCGTGCGCCGCGGTCTTCCTCGTCCTCGGCTGGGTGCTCATCCGTCGCGGGGAACGCCGCGCTCACCGACGGGCCATGCTCGGGGCCGTCGCGTGCTCCGTCCTGTTCCTCGTCTCGTACGTCGTCTACCACTCAGAGGTGGGTTCCGTGCGGTTCACCGGCCAGGGACCGATCCGGACCGTCTACTTCACCATCCTCATCAGCCACACGGTCCTGGCGGTGCTGATCGTGCCCCTCGTCCTGCTGACGCTGTCGCGCGCGCTCGGCGGCCGCTTCGCCGCTCACCGCACGGTGGCCCGGCTCACGCTGCCCCTCTGGTGCTGGGTGTCGCTCTCGGGGGTCGCCGTCTACTGGATGCTCTACCAGCTCTGAGGCCCGCGATCCGGGGTACGGGCGGGCCGACGCGTTTCGCGGGGCGCCGCCCGCGCTGGACGGCTCACTCCTCCTGGGCAACGAAGTGGTGGGTGTGGTCCTCCTGCTCGGGCTGCCGCCGAACCAGCGACATCGGCTCCGGCACCCCCTCGTCGCGCAGGGACGCGTTGAGCGCGACATCCTCGGGCTGCCGCCGAACCAGCGACATCGGCTCCGGCACCCCCTCGTCGCGCAGGGACGCGTTGAGCGCGACATCCTCGGGCTGCCGCCGAACCAGAGACATCGGCTCCGGCACCCCCTCGTCGCGCAGGGACGCGTTGAGCGCGACGTCCTCGGGCTGCCGCCGAACCAGCGACATCGGCTCCGGCACCCCCTCGTCGCGCAGGGACGCGTTGAGCGCGACGTCCTCGGGCTGCCGCCGAACGAGCGACATCGGCTCCGGCACCCCCTCGTCGCGCAGAGACGCGTTGAGCGCGACATCCTCGGGCTGCCGCCGAACCAGAGACATCGGCTCCGGCACCCCCTCGTCGCGCAGAGACGCGTGGGGAGTGACCGACTCGGCCTGTCGCTGAACCAGCGAGAGGGCCTTCGGGAGCTTCCTGTCGCCGGCCTCCGCGCCTTCGAGGCCGACCACGCCGAGAGCTGCCATCACCACAAATGCCGTTCGCCGCATTTCCGCCCCCAAGGCCACTTGCCCATTGCGGGCAAGAATCCACTTGAGGTTACCCCTGCCGCCCCTCGAGCGCAAGTCGCCCCGCCGTTGTGAGGCGAAACGCCTCCGTGACGACCTCCAGGGCCTTGGGGGTCAGATCGAGCCCCGCCAGCTCGTCGGGCCCGGCCCAGCGCACCTCGGCCGCGTCCGAGCCCGCTTGCGCCACCCCCGAGAGGTGGCGGCACAGGTAGTCCACGATCACGTAGTGGTAGACCACCTCGCCGCCCTCGTGATCAATCCGGTCGAAGACGGTCAGGACCTCCACCGGCTCCACCTCGAGGCCGGTCTCCTCCGCCATCTCCCGGACCAGGGCCTTCTCCAGGGTCTCCCCCAGCTCGACGGTGCCGCCGGGGATCGACCAGCGGCCGAGGAGGGGAGCCTTCGCCCGCCGTACGAGGAGGACGCGTCCGTCGACCACGACGACCCCACCGACGCCCACGCCGATTCGGGGATAGCGAGGCCTCACGGGTTGGCCGGGGGCTCCTCACTCGCCAGGGCGGGCCCCGCCCGATCTCCTCGCCGCCGGAAGAGGCCCAGCGCGTAGCCCGCGGGGCCGGAGAAGGTGTACATGCTGCTGGCGGCAAGCAGGAAGACCTTCGGATCGAGGGCCACGAGGAGGAAGACGATTGCGATCCCCAGGACGGTGATGGACCGTCGCCTTCGCTTGAGATCGACACCCTTGAACGACCGGTAGCGGAAGGTCCCGACCATGAGCAGCGCCAACGTCACCACGAAGGCGAGCATCAGCACCGAGGCCCATCGCTCGGAAGGCGGCTCCGGAACGAAGAAGACGATCGCCGCGAGCTGAGCGGCGGCGGCGGGGATGGGCAGACCCACGAAGAATCGGGAGTCCACGATGTGCTTCTGGACGTTGAAGCGGGCGAGACGGAGGACACCGCACACCAGGAACAGGAAGGCCGCCGTCCATCCCGCACGCTCCACGGTGTGCAGAGCCCAGCCATACGCGAGCAGGGCCGGCGCAACCCCGAAGGACACGGCGTCGGCGAGGCTGTCGAGCTCCGCGCCGAAGTCGCTCTGGGTTCCGGTGAGCCGTGCGATGCGGCCATCGAGCATGTCGAGCACGACCGCCCCCCCCAGGAGAGGGGCGGCCTCGGCAAATCGGCCGTCCAGCGTCTTGATGATCGACCAGAACCCCAGAAAGAGGTTGCCGGTCGTGAAGAGGCTGGGCAGAATCGCCACCCCGCGCCGGAAGTGGCGTGCGCGCTTCACGTGGTCGTCCTCCGCCCCCGCGGTCGCCCCGGGGGCGGGCGCGGGATCCGCCTGGTTCGGACCTAGGGGTGTGCCGAGGCGCTCCGCTGGCGCCGGGCGATCTCCTGCATCCGGTCCTTGATCTGCAGCTTCTTCTTTTTCAGGGTCGTCTCTTCGAACTGCTCGTCGTTGCTCAGGACCGCCTTCTCGGCCAGCTCGCTCAGACGACTCTCGTACTCGTGATGCTCGACCTCTAGCCGGACGTACTCTTCATCGCCGCGGACGGACTCGTCGCTGAGCGGAACCGGTTCCTGGGGCATCGGCGCCTCCTGATCGGACGGTCTCGACGGAGACCGGCGGGTTGGGCATGGCGTTTCATCGGCGGGGAGCCGGGGAGACCCGCCTCCCCGGAAGGCAAGTTAGCACGCGCCCGGCGCCGATTTCAAGGTTGTCCGGAGGCCAGCCCCTCCCGGGCGAGGAGGACGGCATCCTCGCCGGGCTCGGTGTAGTAGCCGGGGCGCACCCCGACCCGGGCAAACCCCAGGCCCCCGTACAGAGAAAGGGCCTCGCGGTTGCCCGCCCGCACCTCGAGGAACGCGCGGCGCGCCCCCTCACGCGCCGCCTTGCGCATGGCGAAGCCCAGGAGCCAGCGCGCGAGGCCCTGGCGCCGCCAGCCCGGGGCCACAGCGACGTTCAGAATGTGCATCTCGTCGATGACCATCCGGTACACGCAATACGCCCGGACGCCTCCCCACGTCTCTCGGGTCCGAAGGGGACCGCGGAGGACCAGAACCGCTCCCGGCGGACCGTAGGAGACCTCGTCCCGAAGCTGCGACTCCGTCCAGGGGTGGCTGTGGCACGCGGCCTCGAGAGCGGCGAGAGCCGGCGCGTCGTCGGCCGTGGCCCGCTCCAGGCACAGGGCCGGGGTCAACAGCGGGGCTTCCGGATGTGGGCCCCGCGCAGGTAGAGAGGCCTCAGATCACCGGGCGCGCCGCCCTCGCCCGCGCGGAGCGCCTCGACCGCGACCCGGCCCAGCCCGGCGGCCAGAAACAGATCCACCTCCGGGAAGACGGCTCCGGGCAGGGCCGCCTCGATCTCCCTCCGATACCGCAGGACGCCGTCCCCGACGAACGCGACCTCCCCCTCGAGCCCGCCCACCAGGTCCTCGATCGGCCCCGCCCGACGGTCTCCCGTCAATCGGCCCTCGCGGTCGTAGACGCCGCCGAACACCTCCCCCCGGACGGTGTCTACGAGCGCCACGACCGACGGGGCCCGGCCCACGGCCGAGAGGGCCAGGATGTCGAGTGACGGTCGACCGATGCAGGGTCGCCCCGTGGCCAGACCCAGGCCCTGGACGCTGCTCATCCCCACCCGCAGGCCCGTGAACGAGCCGGGGCCCACGGTGACGGCGAAGCCGTCGAGCTCCTGCGCCTCCAGACCGAGATCGTTCAGGGTGCGGTCGACCGCGGCCAGCAGCCAGCGCGAGTGGCCGTGGGGAGTCGTCTCGCGAACCTCGGCCTCCACGCCCTCCGCGCTCACCACGGCCAGGCTCCCGCGGGGCGTCGTCGTGTCCACGGCGAGGACGCGCACGGCTAGCCCCGACCCGAGAGGGCCTGCCGGATGACATAGGCCGTGGAGTGGTGACCGCCCGTCCTTGTCTGCATCGCCGCCGAGATCGTGTTCGCGTACATGGGTCGCCAGGAGGATGTCGGATGGGGGTTAGCTTATACTCCACTGTCCCGATGGTCGCGAAGCCGCGGCCTCCCCTGACCCGAGAGTGAACGTGCCTTCCTCGACCCTCCCCCAGACCCCCGCCATGCGGCAGTTTCACCGGATGAAGGCCGAGCATCCGGACGCGCTGCTCTTCTTCCGGATGGGTGATTTCTACGAGCTGTTCTTCGACGATGCGGTCGTGGCCTCCAAGGCCCTCGAGATCGCGCTCACGTCCCGCTCGAAGGACCTCGACGGCGAGCCGGTTCCCATGTGCGGCGTCCCCTACCACGCCGCCACCGGCTACATCGCACGCCTCGTGAGCCAGGGTTTTCGGGTCGCCCTCTGCGAGCAGATGGAGGATCCCCGGACCGCCAAGGGGGTCGTGCACCGCGAGGTGGTGCGCGTCATCACCCCGGGGACCCAGCTCGAGGCCTCCGCCCTCGAGGCCGCGGAGACGTCGTACGTCATGGCCCTCGAGCCGGGTCCGTCCAGCCTCGGCGCGGCCTGGCTGGACGCCACAACCGGCGAGTTCTTCGCGGCCGAGTGGGACGGACCCGCCCGCTTCGACCGCCTTCGGGACGAGATCGGCGCGAGCGCGCCCCGCGAGATCCTGGTCCGCGGGGACGCGGTGCTCCCGGGATGGCTCTCCGACCCGACCCAGCCCGAGGGGGCCATTCCCCGCGCCCCGGTCGAAGACCGCAGCTTCGAGACCGAGCGAGCACGCCGGGAGCTCCTGGCCCACTTCGGGGTCGTGACCCTCGAGGCCTTCGGCTGCGAGAGTCTCCCTCGCGCCGCCGCCGCCGCCGGCGCGGCGCTCCGCTACGTCCGGGAGACCCAGAAGCGGGACCTCACCCACGTGACCGGTCTCACCACACGAGGCTCCGAAGACGCCCTCGTCATCGACTCCGTGACCCGTCGCAACCTCGAGCTCACCGAGAGCCTGGCCGACGGCAGCCGGCGCGGCACCCTCCTCGACGTGCTCGACCACACCCGCACCCCCATGGGGGCACGCCTCCTGCGCGAGTGGCTCCTGCGGCCGCTTGTGGAGCTCGAGCGCGTCCAGGACCGCCTCGATGCCGTCGAGGAGCTGGCCTTCCGCGCCCTCGATCGGGGGCGTCTCCGCGATTCCCTCGGGCACGTGCAGGACCTCGACCGCATCCTGGGGCGGATCACCCTCGGCACCGCCGGGCCCCGCGATCTCGTCGCCCTCGGCCGGTCAGTGCGCGCGCTCCCCGCCGCGGCCGAGGCCCTCGACGAGTGCCTGGCCCCGCTCGTCCGCCGGTTGGTCAAGGACCTCGACCCGCCGTTGGACCTCGCGGGGGAGGTGGAGCGCGTGCTCGTCGACGAGCCGCCCGCCCTCCTCCGCGAGGGAGGAGTCATCCGCGACGGCGTCGACCCCGACCTGGACGAGCTCCGGTCGACCAGCCGAGGCGGTCGCGCCACGATCGCCGCGATCGAGGAGCGGGAGAGGGGACGCACCGGCATCACGAACCTCAAGGTCCGCTTCAATCGCGTCTTCGGCTACTACATCGAGGTGAGCAAGTCCAACCTCGGCCTCGTGCCCGAGGACTACATCCGGAAGCAGACGGTTGCGAGCGGCGAGCGTTTCGTCACCCCCGAGCTCAAGGAGCACGAGGAGCGGGTCCTCCGGGCGGACGAGCTGATCCTGGAGCGTGAGGGTCGCCTCTTCGAGACGCTGCGCGAGGAGCTGGCCGCCGCCGCCCGGCGGATTCAGCAGACATCACAGGCCACCGCCGCCCTGGACGTCCTCGTGTCCCTGGCGGAGGCGGCGACCCGCTTCGACTACGTCAAGCCGCGCCTGTCGCGGGGGGACGAGATCTCCTTCGTCGAGGGACGGCATCCGATCATGGAGCGCGTTCTCGACGATCCCTTCGTCGCCAACGACCTGGTCATGGGAGAGGAGAGTGCGCGTCTCTTCGTCCTCACCGGCCCGAACATGGGCGGCAAGTCGACCTTCCTGCGTCAGGTCGCACTCATCGCCATCATGGCCCAGATGGGCAGCTTCGTTCCCGCTCGGGAGGCGAAGCTCGGTCTGATCGACCGGGTCTTCACCCGGGTGGGCGCGAGCGACCAGATCCTGCGCGGGCAGTCGACCTTCATGGTGGAGATGCAGGAGACCGCCCTCATCCTGCGGCACGCGACGGCTCGCAGCCTCGTCCTGCTCGACGAGATCGGTCGCGGTACCGCGACCTTCGACGGGCTGTCGATCGCCTGGGCGGTCGCCGAGCACATCGCCCGAAGCGAAGGCGGCCCCAAGACGATCTTCGCCACCCACTACCACGAGCTGGTGGACCTCGCCCCCGACATCGCCGGGGTGGGTAACATCCACGTCTCCGCCCGCGAGTGGCAGGACACGATCGTCTTCCTGCGCAAGATCGAAGCCGGCGGCTCCGACCGCTCGTTCGGCATCCAGGTGGCGCGCCTGGCCGGGCTGCCGGCCTCGGTCGTGGTTCGGGCCCAGGAGATCCTGCACAACCTCGAGAGCACGGAGTTCGACCGCGAAGGACGCCCGCGCCTGGCTCACTCCGAGCAGGAGGGCGCCCCCGGCGCCCGGCAGCTCGCTCTCTTCTCCGGCCAGGACGAGGCGGTCCTGGACGAGCTGAGACGCGCGGACCCGGACTCCCTGACTCCCCTGCAGGCCCTGGCCCTTCTCGCCGAGCTCAAGAAGAGGCTCGCGCGTTGATATAGAGCCCGATCCGACGCTCGCCGCCCCGAGAGCGTCGGATCGAGGTAGACTGCCCCAATGCCTCGGCGCCCGGATCCCCTCAAGGAGCTGCTCGACCTCCAGGAACGGATGAACCGCCTCTTCGACGACACGCTCAGCCGCGATCGTCCGGGCGAGATGGACACGTGGGCTCCGAGCTGGGTCCCGCTCGCCGATGTCTACGACACTCCAGAGGCCTACCTCGTGGAGATAGAGCTGCCCGGCCTGGCCCGCGCGGACATCGACATCCAGCTCAAGGGCCGCGACCTGGTCGTGCGCGGGGAGCGGCACCCGGCGGGCGGGCACTCCGCCGCCTTCCACCGCCTGGAGAGACGCTACGGGCTCTTCGCGCGCGCCTTCCGCTTCGACGTCGACATCGACCCCGAGCGAGTGCACGCCGAGATGCAGGACGGCCTGTTGCGCCTGAACGTCCCGAAGAAGACGGCCGGCTCGACGAAGCGGGTGATCAAGGCGACGCGCAGCTCGTAGCGTTCGGGCTCCCGAAGTCGAGCGGTGTGCGATTCGAGCCCCCCGGAGGGTCGGGGCGCCGATCGGCAAGTGCGGCAGGCCACCAGGCCCAGGCTCGCCCGCGTGTCTCTTCCCTGGGGACACGCGGGTGTGCAGGGCCTATCTCAAGCATTCCCCTCCCCCTCCGTGGGGAGGGATAGGGAGGGGGGCTATTGAATGATCAGGGAGGGGGGTCGATGAACAGTAGGAAGCAACGCTGGTGCGTCGCAACTTACACTCGGGGTCGACGCGCGTCTCGCAAGCTCGACTGCGCGTCCCTCGAGGGCACCGGAATCGCTGGGCAGTCGGCGATTCCGGTGCGGATCAGTCAAACGCCTTCTCGAAGCCGGGTTGGAGGAGGATCTCCCGGCCCTCCACCCTGACCAGATCCTGACGCTCGAGGTCCTTGAGCATCCGCGTCACCGTCTCCCGCGTGGTGCCGATCCGGTTCGCGATCTCCTGGTGCGTCGCCCGGCGGAACGCGATCCGACCGTCCTTCAGGCGGCGGCCCTCTTCCCTCGCCATGTCGAGGATGACCCGGGCCACCCGTCCGTAGACGTCAAGGAGCGCCAGGGTGGAGATCTGGTGGTTCGCGCTGCGCAGGCGCGCCGAGAGCACCTTGATGAGGGCGGTGCTGATCCCGGGGTTTTCGGCGATCACCGCGTAGAACTCGGTGCGGTGGAGAGAGAGCAGCTCGCTCTCTTCGACCGCGATCGCGGTCGCCGAGCGAGGCTCGTTGTCGAGGAGCGCCATCTCCCCGAAGAGGTCGCCCGGGCTCAGCATGGTGAGGATGATCTCGCGACCGTCGTCCCCGAGGATGGTCACCTTGATGCGCCCCTCGAGGATCATGAAGAGGCTGTCCCCCTCCTCGTTCTCGAAGAACACGACCGTGTCCTTGGGGTACCGGCGGCGCGTCGCGAGGTGGCTCAGGCTGTTGATCGCCTCCTCGGAGAGCTCGGAAAAGAGTGGGACGGTCCGCAGGAGCTCTCTTTCGTCCATGGTGACCTCCCTGCCGGTGGATGGTACAGCATTTCCGCGGCCCCGCTCAGGGGCCGACGAGCCGGGCCAGGGCTTCGACCACGTCGACCGCCTCCCGGCCGGTGACGGGCCGCCACGGCTCGAAGGCGCCGCCGGGCGCATAGTGCATGAGGCCGGCCGCCACCACCGTGACGACGGCCCCGTGGTCGAGGTGGGAGGGCCGCATGTCGGCCGGCGCCACCCCCGCCCCCCTCCGCCAGCCCAGTCGGCGCAGCACACGGCTCGTGGCCCGGGCCAGGTCGCCGCGCCGCACCGTCGCCCGGGGCTCGAAGGTGTGGTTCGGGTAGACGTCCATGATCCCGAGTCCGATCACGGTCGCGATGTGCTCGCGGGCCCACGACGACGAGATGTCGACCGCCACCCGGGGCTCGCTCGGTGGAAGCCGGGCAAGCGCGGTGACCTTCACCGCGAGCAGCGCCGCCAGATCGGCCCGCCGGGCCCGGGAGGCCTGGCCGATGCGGCGGAACTCCTCGGGTTGGGAACGGAAGTCCAGGGCTTCCTGCGCGGAGCGCTCCCCGCGCCGGGCCTCGAGGTCCGAGGGGTCGCGAGCGAGCATGTCCTGGTACACCGTGCGGGCCTCCTCGTACCGCGCCTGCCCTTGCAGGATGGCCCCGAGCCGCAGCGTCACCTGCCGGTCCCCGGTGGGGTCGGCCCTCAGCGTCGCCACTGCCTTCGTTCCCTCTCCCTGCACCAGCAGCAGCTCGGCGAGGGCCAGGCGCATCCCCGCCACCTCCGGCGCCACGTCCAGCGCGGCCTGGTACTCCCGGGCCGCGGTCTCGTCGTCGCCCGAGCCGCGCGCGACCTCCGCGGCCGCCATGTGCCGCTCGGTGACCTGGAGCTTGAGGTTGGCCGCACGCGTCCGCACGACGGGATCGTCGGGTGCGCTCTCCAGGGCCCGCCGGTACAAGGCGAGCGCCTCGTCGAGCTCCCCGCGGCGAAACGCGGCCGAGCCCGCACCCACGAGCGCGGGAACGTCGTCCGGACGCTCGGCCAGGACGGCACCGAACGCCGACGACGCGGCCGTGACCTGGTCGCCCCGCAACCGGGCGTAGGCGAGACCGATCTGCGCGGCCAGGAGATCGGGCCGCTTCGAGAGAATCCTCTGATAGTCGCGGATCGCGCGCTCGTCGCCGGCGAGCACCCGTCGCCACGCCTTCTCGAGGTCCTGCCGCTCCCGCGCGGAGACCTCGCCCGGCGGCGGCAACGGGTAGACGTAGTCCTCGCCCTCGGGGATCGGCGGCGCCGGCGTGGGGGCGCAGGAGGGCAGGAGGAAAGCGGCCAGGACCAGGAGCGGTCCCAGAGAGCGCCTCACCGGAGGTTCTCCCGATACCGCACGAGCAGCCGCTCCGGCAGCTCGGCCTGAAGCGTGACCTCCTCGCCCTCCACCTCGTGCTCGAGGACGCGCCCCGCCGCGTACACGGCGGAGATCGCACCCTTGTCCGCACTGCGAAAGCGCAGTCGGACTCGCCGAGCTCGAGCTCGAGCCGCGACGCGACGCTGGCCAGCAGCTCGTCGATCCCCTCTCCGGTGCGGGCCGACACGAGCACGGAGCCGGGAGCCCGAGCGGAGGCAGGGACGGCAGGGGCCTGGTCGGACTTGTTGAGCACCAGGATGCGGGGCCGGTCTCCGGCCCCGATCTCTCCCAGCACCGCGTCCACCGCCGCTTCCCTGACCCCCATGTCGGGGGTCGACGAATCGACGACGTGGAGAAGCAGGTCGGCCTCGACGACCTCCTCGAGCGTCGCGCGGAAGGCGGCCACGAGGGCGTGGGGCAGCTTCTGGATGAAGCCCACCGTGTCCACGACCATGATCTGTCGGCCGCCCCCGAGAAACACGCGCCGCACCAGGGGATCGAGGGTCACGAAGAGCTGATCCGACACCCGCGCCCTGCCGCGGGTGAGGGTGTTGAACAGCGTCGACTTGCCGGCGTTCGTGTACCCCACCAGAGCCACCACCGGCACCTCGCGCCGCCGGCGGGCCTCGCGTCGGGTGAGCCGCTCGCGCCGCACGTGCTCGATGTTCCGTCGCACCACCAGGATGCGCTGCCGGATCCGGCGCCGGTCGGTCTCCAGCTTCGTCTCACCGGGGCCCCGCGTCCCGATCCCGCCGCCCAGCCGCGAGAGAAGGACCCCCCTTCCCGTCAGCCGCGGCAGGAAGTACTCGAGCTGGGCCAGCTCCACCTGCAGCCGCCCCTCCCGCGTGCGCGCCCGGTGGGCGAAGATGTCGAGGATCAGCTGCGTGCGGTCGAGGGTCTTGATCCCGACCGTCTTCTCGATGTTCCGCTGCTGGGCCGGAGACAGCTCCTCGTCGATGACGAGGAGGTTGGCGTCCAGCTGCTCCGACAGGGCCGCGATCTCCTCGACCTTCCCGCGTCCGACGAGCGTCGCCGAGTCGCGGCGCGCCCGTTCCTGCACGACCGATCCGACCACGGACGCACCCGCGCTGCGGGCGAGCAGCTCCAGCTCCTCCAGGGACTCCTCGGTGCGCTGGCGCTGTCGCGGCCCGAGAGCGAGCCCTACGATGAGCGCTCGCTCTCCGCTGCCGTCCGTCGTGGATGAGGGAATCGTCGTCGCCTTCCCCGCGGTCAGGCCCCGCGGTCCGGCGCCTGCGTGACGCGGGTGATGCGCGACTTGCGCACCAGGTGATGGAGGTGGCCGTCGCGCACGGTGAGAAAAGCCTCGTCACTGTTCAGGAGGTCGAGGACCCGCGACTGCTGGGCGGGCAGATCGATGACCACCTCGCCTTCGATCCGGATCGCTCCGCATTCGACCCTGATCTGGCGGACGGGGGCGGGAGCGCCCTCGAGCGCCTCATCTCGATCGGCCGAGGCCATCACCGTCACCATGACTGTCTGCTTCTTGCTCAGGATCACCGGGGAGCCTTCGCCGTCGGGCAGGAAGGGAAAGAACTCGGCGGGGTCGTTCATCCACTCCTGGGCGCGCGTCGGACCGGCATGGGCCGCCGCGGTCGCGGGCAGGAACATGCGCCCCCGGACCCTTTCCCCGTCCGCGCAGAGCACCTCCGCCGCGCGGAGGACGCGAGGGACCCGAAACTCCTCGCGCGGGTCGCGCGTCGTTCCGGTCTCGTCCTCGGCCACGTTCATCGAGCCTCTTCGAGCAGATTATGAGGCGGTCGGCCCGCCCCGCGCAATGCGCCCGGCCCAGCTCATCTGTCGGGCGAGCCCCCGCAAGAGGTTCACTTCACGCGGTGTCGGTCCGGCCCTCGCGGCCAGCCGTCGCAGCTCGACGAGGATGTGGTCCGGGTTGAGCGGGTCCAGGTACCCGATGTCGAGGAGCGCGCCCCTCAGCTCCTGCAGGACCTGCTCGACGTCACCCGCGGACGCGAGGCCGCCGTCGGTCGGAGGCTCCGCCGCCTCTGTGGCCATGCGCAGCTCGTAGGCCAGCAGCAGCACGGCCTGGGCGAGGTTGAGCGAGGACTGGCCCGGATCCGTCGGGACGTGGACGAGGGCGTGGCACACCCCCAGCTCGAGGGAGGTCAGCCCGCTCGACTCCGGGCCGAAGACGACGGCCAGGCCCCCGCCGGCCGCGCGGCCGGCGGCCTCCCCCGCCAGCTGCCGGGGGCTCCAGGTCCCGGGCAGGTCCCCTCGCCCCGTGGTGCCGATCACCAGGGTCGAGTCGGCCACCGCCTCCGAGAGACTCGACGCCGGCTCCGCACCGTCCAGGACGTCCCAGGCCTTGTACGCCGGTCCGCGCGAGTCCCAGTCGTCCAGGCCCTCGGGCGGGTCCACGATGCGCAGGCGTCGCAGTCCCATGTTCTTCATCGCGCGACAGGCCGCGGCCACGTTGGCGGGCCGGGTCGGACGCACCAGCACGATCGTGACCCGGGCGAGGTCCATATGACCAGAGTCTATAATCACTTGATGAGCTTCGAGGGTCGACGAGGGGGGTCTTGAAGCTCGTCCACCCCCTCCCCCGGGCGCTCACTCGCGCGCTGTCGGTGGTGGCGATCGCGGCCTGGGTCATCCAGATGGGGGTGCTCCTCCACCACGCCTACTCCTCCACCCCGGTGGCCCTCGCCGCCGACCTCGCCCACTACGGCTCGTCCGCTCAGTGGAAGGGCATCTACTACCGCGGCGACAAGATCGGCTTCTCGGTCGGGCAGACGACTCCGATCGACGACGGTTACGAGATCCGCGAGGACGGCCGCCTCCAGATGGTCCTGCTCGGCTCCACGACAGCCGTCCGCATGAGCACCCTCGCGATCGTGGACCGTGCGTTCTCCCTGCGCCGGTTCGAGTTCTCGCTCGACCCGGGCACCGGCCCCATCGTGATCTCCGGCGAGCTCGAGGGACAGCAGCTGCTGCGGCTGCACATCCGCAACTCCGCCGGCGAGCGCTCGGAGACGCGCGAGCTCGACGAGCCGCCGGCCCTCTCCTTGAACCTGTCGCGCGCGCTCGCGGCCCGAGGCCTCGAAACGGGCCAGACCTTCGAGATCGCCGTGTTCGACCCCACCTCGCTGCGCAACGCCCCGATGAGGATCGAGGTGCAGGCGCGCGAGGTCGTCCGCGTGGCCGGCCGGCCGGTGCCCGCCTTCCGGGTGGAGACCCGGTTTGCCGGGATCATCACGCGGAGCTGGATCACCGACGTGGGAGAAGTGGTCCGCGAGGAGAGTCCGACGGGGCTGCTCGTGGTCCGTGAGGCCCCAGAGCAGGCGCAGGCCCTGGCCGTACCCGGCCAGGTCCAGACGGACCTCCTTGCCGCCGCCGCCCTCGTGCCGTCTCCCCCGACCCGCATCGACGATCCGACCACCGTCCAGCTCCTGCGCGTCCGCCTGAGCGGGGCCGAGCGCTTCGACGGGCCCGATCTTCAGGGAGCGGGACAGCAGGCGGACGGCGAGGTCATCGAGGTGCGCGATCCCCGGGGGCTCGTTCCGGGTCCGCCGGATCCCGACGTCGAGCGCTACCTGCGGCCCGAGCCCCTGATCGAGAGCGACGCCGAGCCCATCCGGGCCGAGGCGGAGAGAGGGATGGCGACCGCCCCGGAAGACCCTCGGGGTCGCGCCGAGAGGCTCGTCCGCCACGTGCACGCCCTCATCGAGAAGAAGCCGACGGTCAGCCTGCCCTCGGCCCTCGAGGTCCTGAAGACCCGGGTCGGGGACTGCAACGAGCACACCGCGCTCTACGTCGCCATGGCCCGGGCGCTCGGGATCCCGGCTCGCATTGCCGTGGGTCTCGTGTACATGAGCGGGAGCATGGGCGGGGCTTTCTACTATCACGCGTGGGCGGAGGTCTGGGTCGCCGAGGACGACGGTCGCGGCCTCTGGCTCCCGGTGGACCCCACCTTGAACCAGTTCCCGGCGGACGCGACCCATGTCCGCCTCATCCGGGGAGGCCTCGACCGCCAGGCCGCGATCCTCGGCCTGTTCGGGCAGGCCGAGCTCAGCGTGCTCGACGTGGAGCTGCGTCCCGGGTCCACGCCCATCCTCGTGGGAGAGCGTGGCGCGGCTTTCCCTCCCCTCGATCTGCCGCTCCGCGACGGATCGGGGCCGAGCTGCTGGTCGCGGCCGGGACGCTAGGGGTCTGCTGATGATCCGACTCGAGGGCCTCGCCAAGACGTTCGGGAGCTTCACCGCCGTCGACGACGTGAGCCTCGACGTGCCGAAGGGCCAGATCCATGGCTTCCTCGGCCCGAACGGGGCCGGCAAGACGACGACGATACGCATGATCGCGGGCCTCCTCCAGCCCACCAGGGGTCGCGTCGTCATCGACGGGCACGACCTGGCCCGCGAGCCGGAGGCGGCGAAGCGCACCCTGGGCTTCATTCCGGACCGCCCCTTCCTCTACGAGAAGCTGACCGGCGCCGAGTTCCTCCGCTTCCACGCCGGGCTCTACGGCCTCGAGGGCGAGGACGTCGAGCGCCGGGCGGCCGAGCTGCTGGATCTGTTCGAGCTGACCGGCTGGCGCGACGAGCTCGTGGAGAGCTACTCCCACGGGATGAAGCAGCGCCTGGTCATGTGCGCCGCGTTTCTCCACCGACCGCGGGCGGTCGTGGTGGACGAGCCGATGGTGGGGCTCGATCCGCGCGGGGCCCGGCTCATCAAGGAGATCTTCCGCGTGCAGAGCCGCAAGGGCGTGGCCATCCTCATGAGCACCCATACCCTCGAGGTGGCGCAGGAGATGTGCGACCTCATCAGCATCATCCAGAACGGGCGCATCATCGCGCGGGGATCGGTCGAGGAGCTGCAGGAGCTCGCCGGGCACGACGACGCCCACCTGACCCCGGTCTTCCTCAAGCTGACCGGCGGCACCGGCCTGCAGGAGATCGACGTGTGACCAGCGCGTTTCCCTATCTCCTGCTGCCCACTCTGTGGAGCACCCGCAACCGCGCTCGACGCCGCGAGCGGGGCGACGCGCTTCGCCTCTCGCTCTTCGGCGGCATCGCCGTAGGAGTGGCCGCCGCCATCTTCGCCGTGGTCTTCTGGCTCACGTGGCAGCTCCTGGACTACGAGGAGCTCGGCGACTACCTCATCCGCCTCGGTTTCAGCTGGCTCTTCCTGGTCTTCCTCTCCTTCGTCGCCTTCAGCGCCGTCGTGACCTCGCTCAGCACCTTCTTTCTCTCCGAGGATCTCCGCCTCCTGCTCGCGGCCCCGGTTCCCGCCGACCGGCTCTTCTACTCGCGCTTCGCGCGGACGGTCGGGCAGTCGGCGTGGATGGTCGTCGCCTTCGTCCTGCCCGTCCTCCTGGCCGTCGGGCTCGCCCGCTGCGCTCCCCCGGGATACTACTGGGCCGCGATCGCGACCGTCCTCCCCTTCGTCATGATCCCGACCGCCATCGGCTCGGTCGTCACCCTCGTCCTCGTCAACGTCTTCCCGGCACGGCGGGCGCGCGACATCCTCATGCTCATGGGACTTCTCTTCGGGATGGCCGTCGTGGTGCTCCTCCGCTTCCTGCGCCCGGAGCGCCTCCTGAGCGTCCAGTCCCTGCCCGACGTGACCGCCTTCTTCGCCACGCTTCAGTCTCCGGTCACGCCGCTCTTCCCGTCGTTCTGGGCCGGGGAGAGCCTGTTCTCGGCGCTGGGAGGACGCTGGGATCTCCTGCATCTCGGCGCCCTGTGGACAACCGCCCTCGCCCTCACCGTGCTGGCCCGCGCCGCATACGGCCGGCTGTACCTCTCGGGCTGGAGCAAGGCCCAGGAGGCCCGCAAGGCGCGCTTCACCCGACTCCGGTTGCTCGAGATCGTGGCGCGCCGCCTGCCGATCGAGCCCGCCCGCCGCGGCCTTCTCGTCAAGGACCTGAAGGTCTTCCTTCGCGACACCACCCAGTGGTCGCAGCTGCTTCTGCTCGTGGCTCTCGGTCTCATCTACGTCTACAACTTCTACGTTCTCGACCTGGACCGGCTCCCCTACATGAGCCGCGTGATCAAGAACGCCTACGCCTTCGTCAACCTGCTGATGGCGGCCTTCGTCACGTCGGCCGTCGCGGTGCGGTTCGTCTTCCCTGCCGTCTCCGCCGAGGGGGCGGCCTTCTGGATCGTGCGCGCGTCCCCGGTCTCCATGCGGGCCTTCCTGTGGTCCAAGTTCTGGACCGGCTTCATCCCCATCCTGCTCCTGTCCGAAGCCCTCACCGTCGTCTCCAGCCGGCTCCTCGGCGTTCCTCTCTTCCTCCAGGTCCTGAGCTCGGTGGCCATCGCCTTCATGGCCCTCGGCCTGGTGGGCCTCGCCGCGGGGATGGGGGCCCAGCACCCACGCTTCAGCGCCGAGAACCTGACCCAGGTGGCGGGCTCGTACGGGGGCGTGTCCTTCATGGTCCTGGCCGTCCTCTACATGCTGGTGACGGTGGCCCTCCTCGTGTGGCCGGCCTCCACGTACCTCTGGCACGAGTTGCACCACCTGCCCGTCTCCCCCACGCGCCGGGGCTGGATGGCGCTCCTCTTCGGCCTGGCGATCGCGCTCAGCCTCCTCACGTTCTGGCTCCCCCTGCGGCGCGGGGTCCGCGCCCTCGAAGAGTTGGGGTGACCGCTTCGGCCAAGAACCCCCTGGACCACGCGGCCGGCGGCGCTTCAGGGGCCCACTCCGCGGGGACGCTCGCTCGGGCGTCGGCCTTTTCAAGAGGAAGGAGTGCCCTCGCTCGCTCGAATCGCCCCCCACACCTCACGGACACTTCATTGTAGGAGGGGGGCTCCACGCCCCGCTTCGTGGGCCCCTGGCGCGCCCATGGGGCCGCGAAGGCTTCGTTTCTCGGTCACGTTGCACGGGTCGGCGGAACGGGCGGAAGGCTGCTACGATGGTCTCTTCAGCATGAGCAAGAGGAACGAGACGCGCGAGGTTCGCGTCGGCAGCGTCACTCTCGGGGCCGGCCACGACATCGCGGTCCAGAGCATGTGCGCGACCCGCACCCGCGACGTCGACGCCACCGTCGAGCAGGCGGAGGCCATTCGGGAGGCCGGAGGCACCCTCGTCCGCGTTGCCGTCGACAGCACGGCGGACGTCGAGGCGCTCTCCGAGGTGCGTCGCCAGACCCGGGCCAACCTCGTCGTCGACCTCCAGGAGAGCTACCGCCTCGCCGAGAAGGTCGCCCCCCTCGTCGACAAGATCCGCTACAACCCCGGCCATCTCTGGCACCACGAGAAGGACCGCCCCGCGCGCGACAAGGTCGCCTTTCTCGTGGACGTGGCCCGCGACCCACGACCTGCGCCATCCGGATCGGTGTCAACTGCGGCAGCGTCGATCCCGAGGTGAAGGCCCGGCATCCCGAGGACGACGTGCAGGCGATGGTGGAGTCCGCCCTCGATCACTGCCGACTCATGGACGACCTCGGCTTCGACCGCTACGTGGTGAGCCTCAAGGACTCGCACCCGCGGAAGGTCATCGAGGCCAACCAGCGCTTCGCCGACGCTCGGCCCGAGGTCCCCCTCCACCTCGGCGTCACCGAGGCCGGGATGCCACCGGAGGGCATCATCAAGACGAGGGTGGCCTTCGAGCAGCTTCTCTCACGAGGGATCGGCGACACGATCCGCGTCAGCCTCACGCTGCCGAACCCGCGCAAGCACGAGGAGGTGACCGTCGGGCGGCAGATCCTGGCCGACATCGCCGCCGGGCGCTTCCGCTCCGTGCCCGTCTTCGCCGACGACACTCTGAACATCATCTCGTGCCCCTCGTGCTCGCGGGTCGAGAACGGGAGGTTCGTCGAGCTCGCGCAGCAGGTGAAGGACATGACCGCCTACGCGAAGTCCCATGCCCTGACCATCGCGGTCATGGGCTGTCGCGTGAACGGCCCCGGAGAGACGGACGACGCCGACCTCGGCCTGTGGTGCGGGCCCACCCACGTGAACCTCAAGAAGGGCACGGAGACGCTCGGGACCTACGGCTACGACGAGATACTGCCGCGCCTGAGGGAAGAGCTGGACGCGCTCATCGCGGCGCGAGGCACGGGAGCGTTGAGCTAGCAGCAGGAGCGGTCAAGGCCGCGGCGAGCGGGTCCCGTCGAGGACCGCAGCCCCGGACGGTCGGACGTCGGCGGAGAGACCGCAGGCGGGTGGTCGCCGCGGCCGCACCGGCAGGAGGTGCGGCCCGCGGTGTGGCCGCCAGAGGACGCTCAGCGGGAGCGGAGGGGGTGCTCGCCCTCCGCTTCCAGGTCGGCATCGACCATCAGACGGGCGAGCTCCTTGAACGTGACCTTCGGCTCCCATCCCAGGACCGTGCGCGCCTGGCCTGGGTCACCCAGCAGCACGTCCACCTCGGCCGGTCGGAAGTACTTGGGGTCGACCTTGACGTAGTCCTTCCAGTCCAGACCGACGTGGGAGAAGGCCTCCTCGCAGAACTCGCGCACGGAGTGGGTCTCCCCGGTCGCGATCACGTAGTCGCCGGGCTCGTCCTGCTGGAGCATCCGCCACATCGCCTCGACGTAGTCCCGGGCGAAGCCCCAGTCGCGCTTCGCGTCGAGGTTGCCCAGGCGGAGCTCCTTCGCCCGGCCCTGCTTGATCGCGGCCACCCCCATCGTGATCTTGCGGGTGACGAAGTTCTCACCGCGCCGAGGTGACTCGTGGTTGAAGAGGATGCCGTTCGAGACGTGCATCCCGTAGCTCTCGCGGTAGTTCACCGCCATCCAGTGTCCGAAGACCTTGGAGACAGCGTAGGGTGAGCGGGGATGGAACGGCGTCGTCTCGGTCTGGGGGGTTTCCTGTACGAGGCCGAACATCTCGGAGCTGCCCGCCTGATAGACCCGCGTGCGGAGGCCGAGGTCACGGACCGCGTCGAGGACCCGCAGCACGCCGATCGCGGTGACGTCGGTGGTGTACTCCGGCATCTCGAAGGAGACCTTGACGTGGCTCTGGGCGGCGAGGTTGTAGACCTCGTCCGGCTGCACCGTCTTCAGGGTCCGCACCAGGCTGTTCTGGTCCACCAGGTCGCCGTAGTGCAGGACGAGGCGGTCGCGGACGTGGTCGATCCGCCAGGTATTGAACGAGCTGCTGCGTCGTACGAGGCCGTGCACCTCGTAGCCCTTCTCCAGGAGAAGCTCCGCGAGGTAGCTGCCGTCCTGTCCGGTGATACCGGTGACCAGTGCCTTCTTCGACCCCACGCCGTGTCCTTCCTCCGGGCTGCCTTCACGGCAGACCAGGCAAACATCGGACTCTACACTGGCCCTCGGCTCGGGGTCAAAGACGGGGGGGGCGGGTGGAGATGCGCCGTGCGCGGCCCACTGAGCAGGAAGAAAAGAGAAAGGGACCGCCTCCCTCGGCCGGGCCGCGATCAGGCGACGGGGCTCCCCAGGTCCCGACCAGAGCTCCCTCCAAACCCTGTCCGCGGCCTGTGGCGCCGTCCGATCCGCTGCGGCGTCCGTCCGAGGGGTGCGGCCCCTCGCTGCTCCTCATATAAGCACGCCGCGTGCCAGGCGCTCTCAGACTCGATTACCCTCTTTTTTTCAATGAGATCCGCAGATCTGTCTCAAGACGCTCGGCCTGCCGTTGTGACACCTGGGCAACATAGAGTTATCACTTCCTCAACACTACGAGTGGCGGCGTCGCACATGGAGCGGTCCCGTGTCTCCTCTCGGGACAGGAACCGACCTCCCTGTGTGCGTCTGGGCGAAGCGACGCGGGGCGCGGTTCTCTCGGCCGCGGGCGCTCACTGCCGCTTGGCGGGCGACTCGATCCCGAGCTGCTTCATCTTGCGGTACAGGTTCGTCCGCTCGATGCCGAGGTCGCGGGCCGTGTTCCCGAGGTTGCCCTGGTTGGCAGCCAGCCGCTCGAGGATGTACTGCCGCTCGAACCGTGACCGGGCCACCTTGCAGGGGCATCGGCGTCCCGTCGTCCGACGAGGCGGGTGCCGTCATGTGCAGTGCGTCCATGACGTCGCGGTGGCGTCACCGTGTCGCCGGCCACGATGACGGCCAGGCGCTCCATCAGGTTGCGCACCTCGCGCACGTTCCCGCGCCAGGGCAGCTGGGAGAGGAACTCGAGCGCGCGGGGGGTCAGGCGCTTCGGCTTGATGCCGTTCTCGACGCTGGCGAGGCGTATGTAGTGCTCGGCGAGCAGGGGAACGTCCTCGCTGCGCGAGCGCAGCGGGCGGCAGGGCGATGTTGACCACGTTGAGACGGTCGTAGAGGTCGTCCCGGAAGCGTGCTTCTTCTCGATCTCCTCGAGCAGGTTCTTGCTCGTGGCGGCGAGGATCCGCACGTCGACCGGGCGGCTGCGGGAGCTGCCCACCGGCGTCACCTCGCCCTCCTGGAGCGTGCGCAGGAGCTTCACCTGCATGACCGTGCTCATGTCGCCGATCTCGTCGAGGAAGAGAGTGCCCCCGTCCGCGCTCTCGAACGTCCCCCGCCGGTCCGCCACCGCACCGGTGAAGGCGCCCTTGACGTGGCCGAACATCTCGCTCTCGATGAGCTCGGCGGGGACGGCGGCGCAGTTCAGCTGGACGAAGGGCTTCTCGCGGCGCGGCGACAGGGCGTGGATGGCTCGCGCCACGAGCTCCTTCCCGGTCCCCCGCTCGCCGCTGATGACGACCCGGGCGCGGGTGGGCGCCACCATGTCCACGAGCTGGTAGACCCGCTGCATCGCCTCGGAGCGTCCGACCATGCCGTAGCGGGCCCCATCGAGCGTCCGCTCCGGCGGGGCTCCTCCCTCGCCGGCACGGGGGCCAGTACCCTCTCCAGGACCTCGTAGAGCCGATCGCTGGCCACGGGCTTCTCGAGGTACTCGGCCGCGCCGAGGCGCATGGCCTCCACGGCGTCGGAAACGTCCCCCTGCCCGGAGACCACGATGACCGGGGTGAGCGGGGAGAGCCGCTGCAGCTCGCGCAGGACGTCGAGGCCGGTCCCGTCCGGCAGCTTCAGGTCGAGCAGCACCGCCGCCGGACGCCGCTCGGCGAACTCCCGAAGCCCCTCTCCGACCGTCGCCGCCCCGAAGGCTCGCGTATCCCCGCGCCGTCAGGAGGTCGAGGCAGATCCGGCGGAGGGCGCTGTCGTCGTCGATGACGAGGATCAGCGGTCGGTCTGCGTCCACCATGGAGTTGGAGAGGATGCTATCATCCGCTCGTGGGGCGGGCAAGGAGCTCTCATCGTCCGGGCGCCGGCCCGCCGGAGGGACGCGGGGCAAACATGACGGCTCATCTTCCGCGCCTCGGACTGATGGCCCTGCTCGTGTCGACGGTCGGGCTGCTACGAGTTCCAACCGGACACGCCGGCGGGACCGTCGGAGCTCCCGCCCGCCGCCTACGCCACCGTCGAGATCGAGTATCGGCAGCCGAACGGCTGTCAGAATGCCTCGGGGAACTGCGCCGACCGCGTGGTCTTCTTCGGGAGCTGGATGCGGGCCGGAGAGGAGATTCTCCTCGAGCCGGTGCCGGGCTTCCTCTGGGTCGGTGAGGCCGCCAGTGTCCCCGTCAACTGGCCGCCCGTCGTCTCTCCCCACCTCGTGCGGGTCTTCGATCCACACATCGTGGACACCCAGACCGGCGGCGTGACGGCGCGGCGGCTCAAGGTGGGAGGCCAGATCCTCACCGTCTACGACGACCTGGGCACCCGCACCGAGAGCGCCCGCGTCCACGTGGACGACAACGGCGTCGGCCACAACCCCTCTAAGCTGAGTCCGACCTAGCGACGGCCGCTCACGTCGGCGAGGGAGTTCTCGACCTCCCGGAGCGTCCGTGCCTGGGGCGTGCCGGGATCGACGACGAACTTGCGTGCCTCGCGCAGACGCGCCTCCGCCGCCACGAACTCGCGGCGGTCGACGTGGCCGCGGGCGGCTTCGAGGTGGACGTCCGCCATCTTGAGGCGTGTCCCGGTGTCGTCGGGCCGCCAGATGAGGGCCTGGGCGTAGACACCGAGGGCCCCTTCTGGATCCTGGCCGGGACCGGTGAGGAAGTCCCCGAAGCGGACGAGCACGTCCGGGTTCTCCCGGTCACGACGGGTCCAGCTCCTGGAAACCGGACCGCGGCCTCACGCGGACGTCCCACGCGAAGCGCGAACGCGATGAGCGCCTCGACCGAAGCCGTGTCGGCGGGGTCGGCCTGGACCGCCGCCCCGTAGGCCTCCAACACCCGCTCCGCGCTGACCGCCGAACCCGGCGGTCGCCACGGGCGGAACCGTCGACCCCTCCGCCGCGCCCGCCGCGCGGACGTGGGGCGCGAGCAGACTCCGCGATGGCCAGGTGGGCGCCGGCGTGATCGGGTTGCGCGGCCACCGCCCGCTCCAGGAAGCTGAGCGCCTGGAGCTCCTCGGGGCCAAGCGAACCGTCCGGCGAAGGCGTGGTGCCTGCGGCCTTGCCCGCCCACGCCCGCCCGAGGAGATACAGCGACTCCGCGTCCGTGCCCCCACCCAGCCGGGCCAGCGCGCCGTCGTAGTCTCCTTGGTCGATGCGGGCGCGTGCCTCCTCGAGGGACCCCGCCGGCCCCTCCCGGGACCCGTCCCGCCCGCAGCCGGGTGCGAGCAGGAGGGCGGCCAGCGCGAGGACGCTCGCTCGCGTCATGGGTCGAGCGAGGACGCGGGTCCGACGCGACGCAGCCGCTGGATGGCCCGGTTCGCGCTGTCGGCGACACCGGAGTTCGCATCGTTCAGCAGCGGGGTCAGCCACTCGACCGCGTCCGGATCGCCGAGCTCGGCCAGCACGTCGGCGAGGGCGGCACGCACCCCCGCATCCTGGTCTCCCAGGTAGGGGTAGAGATCGACGGTGATAGACGGCCCCAGCTCGACGAGGTATCCGCTGGCCCGCTGGCCCCGGCTGCCCGAGGCGGACAAGCTGAGGATGATGCTGTCGAGGAACGCCCGGTCCCCGAGCAGGGCAATGGCGAAGTTGTAGGCGAGCTGAACGTCAGGGTTGCCTCTCTCTCTGGAAGTCCTTCTTGAAGCCGGGCAGCATTGCCGGATCCGAGATCCGCGCCAGCCCCTCGACCGCCATCCGGCGCCGCTCCGGATCGGTCGAGGCGAGAAGCTCCCGGTACAGGTCGGCCTGGTTGGGGTCGCCCGTGAGGGCCATCGCGGAGAGCACGCGCGTGCCGAGCAAGCGGCGCTTGTGCTGCTCGTACAGCTCCCGCAGCGCAGGACCCGCGTCCCTCACTCGGAGAATGCCGATCGCCTCGATCGCACGGTTGCGGACCTGAGACGACTCGTCCGCGAGGAGTGGGATGAGCGCCTTCCCGTCCTCGGCGGTGCCGACCTTGACGAGAGCGGTGGCGGCGGCCCCACGCACGTCGACTTCCGGGTCCTGAAGGGCCGCGACGAGATCGCCGATCACCGACGTGCCGCCCAGGATTCCGATGGCCTGGGCCGACTCGGCGCGAATGTCGCGTCTCCTCGTCGCGCAGGGTGCCGGCGAGCCCCTGGAAGACGGACGGGTCGACCGTCGTGTAGGGCGGAACGGAAGGCCGGTTGAACTCGTCGGAGAAGCTCTGGAGGAAGCGCGCCACCGCCCCGCTCCGCTCCCGCTCGGAGTAGATCTCGACGAGGGCCCCGATCGCCTGCTCGCGGACCTTCGGATCGCCGTCCTGGAGCGACGTGACGAGGGCCGGCACCGCGGAGAGGTCGCGCAGCTCCCGCAGGGCAAGCACCACCTCGAGCCGCACGTCCGGCTCCGGGTCCCGCACGAGCGCGGACAGCGGGGCAACCGCCGCGCTGCGCCGGCTCTGTCCCAACGTCCGGGCCGCGCGCTGGCGTGTCTTCGGGGTGGGGCTCTTCAGGTTGGCGATCTCGTCTTCGAACGACTGCGGGAGGGCGGCCACGGCGAGAGGGCCGACGACGAGCGCCAGTGCGAGCACACCCGTCAGGGCGCCCCGCGCACCGCCGCGGAGCACGTCTTTTCGCAACAGTGTCATGATGGCGGATGATAGCAGATCGCCGCTCGGCAGAGTCAGGCGGTCGCGCCCTGCGCGCGCGGCAGGATGCGCCGAAGGTGTCGCGCGGTGTGCCCGCGCCCTTTCGCGACGAGCGCCTCGGGCGTCCCCTGGAACACCAGATTTGCCGCCCTTGTCGCCCCCCTCGGGACCGAGGTCGACGATCCAGTCGGCCTGCTTGATCACGTGGAGGTTGTGCTCGATGACCACGAGGGTCGCTCCCCCGTCGAGCAGTCGCTGCAGGGCGTTGAGCAGCTCGGCCACGTCACCCATGTGCAGGCCGGTCGTGGGCTCGTCGAGCATGTAGAGGACGCGGGGCCCCGGCCGGCGCAGCAGGTGAGCGGCGAGCTTCACCCGTTGCGCCTCGCCTCCGGAGAGCGTGCTGGAAGGCTGGCCCAGACGCAGGTAGCCCAGACCGATCTGATCCAGCACCTTGAGACGTCGCGTGACGCGGTGCTGTCCCGAGAAGAATTGCAGGGCCTCCCTCACCGTCAGATCGAGCACCTCGTCGATCGACCGACCCCGCCACCGCACCTCGAGCACCGGGGGCCGGTAGCGTCGGCCGCAGCAGCCCTCGCAGATGAGATACGCGTCCGCGAGGAACTGCAGATCCACGCGCACGCGTCCGTCCCCCCCGCACCCCTCGCAGCGCCCGCCGGGCATGTTGAAGGAGAAGTGCGCCGCCTCGAACCCGGCCTTCTGGGCCTCGGGTGTGCGCGCGAACAGATCCCGGATCGCGTCGAAGGCCTTCATGTAGGTCACGGGGTTGGAGCGTGGGCTCCGCCCCAGCGGCGCCTGGTCGACCATCTCGAGCTGCTCGATGTACTCGATCCCCTCGATCGGCGGCTCGCCCCTGGTGTCGCTCCCCCCCCGCCGCCGGCGGAGGCGCGCGCCCAGCACGTCGTGCACGAGCGTCGACTTGCCCGAGCCGGAGACCCCGCGTCACCACGGTGAAAGCCCCGAGCGGGATCCGTACGTCGAGTCCCTTCAGGTTGTGGACGCGCGCCCCCCGGACGTTCAGGAACAGCCCGTTCCCCCGGCGCCGGCGCGCGGGCACGGGGATCCGGAGGTCCCCGCGCATGTACTTCGCGGTGAGGCTGCGCGTCTCCTTCTTCAGGACGCCCGGGCCTCCCTGAAAGACGACGCGACCGCCCTGGTCGCCGGCGCCCGGCCCGAGGTCGATGATGTGCTCCGCGGCCGCGATGATGTCGGGATCGTGCTCGACCACGACGACGGTGTTGCCCTGCTCGCGCAGCGCCCGGAGGATCGTCACGAGCCGCTCGGTGTCGCGCGGGTGCAGACCGACCGAGGGCTCGTCCAGGACGAACAGCGTCCCCACCAGGCCCGTCCCCAGGGCCGCGGCAAGCGCGATTCGCTGCGATTCGCCGCCGGCGAGGGTCGCTGAAGGCCGGTCGAGCGTGAGGTAGTCGAGCCCCACGTCCTCGAGGAAGGAGAGCCGCCGGTCGATCTCGCCCACCACGCGCTCGGCCACCGCGCTCTCGGACGGCGTGAGCGAAAGGTCACGGAAGAAGTGTCGCGCCTGCTTCACCGTCATCTCCGCTACGTCACGGATCGAGCGACCGCCAACGCGCACGCGCAGGGCTTCGCTCCGCAGCCGACTCCCCTCGCAGTCCGGGCACTCCTGGTAGCCGCGGTAGCGCGCGAGGAAGGCCCGGACCTGGACGCGGTACTTGCGGCCCTCGAGCCAGCGGAAGAACCCCAGCACCCCGGGGAAGTCGTCGTCCCCCTCGAGGACGAGCCGCCGCTGGCCCTCGTCGAGGAAGGACCACGGAACATCGAGCGGGAATCGCCCCGGCGCCGGGCGAAGCGCCGCAGCTGGGCCTGCAGCTTCCGGTAGTGCGGCTTGTTCCACGGCTCGATCGCCCCCTCGGCGAGGCTGCGCCTCTTGTCCGGCACGACGAGGTCGATGTCCACCTCGATGAGGTTGCCGAAGCCGTGGCACGAGCGGGCAGGCCCCGAACGGGTTGTTGAAGGAGAACAGCCGCGGCTGCGGCTCCAGGAATTCCGCGCCGCAGCCCTCGCACCCGAACGTCTCGGAGAAGCGATGTCTTGGCTGACCCAGGACCTCGGCGATCGCCCGGCCCCCGCCCTCGCGAAAGGCGACCTCGAAAGCGTCGACGAGACGCCCGCGCGCGTCCTCGCCGACCTCGATCCGGTCGACGACGACCGCCACCCCCGCCTCGGGCTCCTTTGCCGCCGCCACGTCGTCCTCGATGTCGACGACCTCCGAGCCCAGGAGGAGTCGCCGATAGCCGCGCTTGCGCAGGCCATCAAGGACGGACGGAGTGAGCCCGGTCAGCTCGAAGCCGACCAACAGCCGCTCACCCGCCGCCTCCGCGAGGAGGGCATCGGCGGCGGCGGCGGCGGTGTCGCGCCGAGCCTCCCGACCGCACGTGTCGCAGACGGTGCGCCCAATGCGGGCGAACAGGAGCCGCAGGTGATCCTGCACCTCGGTGGAGGTGCCCACCGTCGATCGCGGGCTGCGGGAGAGGCTCCGCTGGCGTATGGCGATCGCGGGGCAGATCCCTTCGACCTCCTCCACCCGGGGCTTCTCCATCCGCTCGAGGAACTGCCGCGCGTAGGAGGACAGGCTCTCGACGTAGCGCCGCTGCCCTTCCGCGTAGAGCGTGTCGAAGGCGAGGCTGCTCTTGCCGGAGCCCGAGACACCGGTGATGACCACGAGACGTTGCGTGGGAATCGTGACGTCGATTCCCCTCAGGTTGTGAACGCGGACTCCCTTCAGGACGATGTCGGCAGGCATGCCAAACGTCGATGCTACCACGGGACCCGTCGCCGACGTTTCTGCCGGGCACCGTCGCCGGCTCTCCCGCGAAGAGGGCTACGGGAGGGCGGGCGCCTCGGCCCGGGACGCGTCGGCGAGGCGGCGCTCCCGCTCCCGCTCGAGCCACGAAGCCGTCCGGGTTCCCGAGGAGGAGCTCCGCCCGCGGCACCAGTTCGAGGGCGCGCTGGACCTGGGGGTCCCAGTCGATGCTGCGTCGGCGAGCCGCACCCTCGCCGAACACCTGCCGCAGGACCTGCTCCTCGATCAACCGGTCGATCGCGCAGCGCGGTTCTCCTCGAGATCCTCCGGGGTGAAACGGAGCTTCTCGGACTCGAGGTACGCCCGGAAGTCCTCGCGAACGGCGTCGTTCACCTCGAAGTCGTGGCCGATGAGCTGCACGTCCTCCGATTCGGCGTGCGAGCGCGTCCCGGTGCCCGCAATGTCCGCGTCCCCCACCCCGCCGGCGGCGGAGAAGCCGCGGCCGAAACCGGTGAAGGCCTGGCGTCCGATGAGGTAGGAGACGAACTTGCTCGGCTTCTCCGGCTCCACGCAGTAGTCGGGCGTGATGCCGTCACCGCCGTGGACCGTGCGTCCGGCGTCGGTCAGCTTCGTCTCGCCCGATCCCTCGTCGCAGGCCTTGCGGTCATGCGGGGCGTAGTAGTCCTCGAAAGCGGTCGAGGCGTACTCGCGCTGGATGGAGCGCCCGGACGGGGTGTAGTAGCGGGCGGTCGTGAGGGCGAGGGCATAGCCTCGAACGTTGCGCAGCGGCAGGATGGTCTGAACCAGCCCCTTCCCGAACGTCGTCTCGCCCACGATCAGCGCCCGGTCGTGGTCCTGGAGGGCCCCGGCCACGATCTCCGACGCGCTGGCGCTGTGGCGCGACGTCAGCACGACGAGAGGCACGTCCACCCACGGGCTCTCGGTCTCGGTGATGTAGTTCGACTCGTCCCGCCGCGAGCGGCCGCGGGTGAAGACCACCAGCTGCCCCTTCTTCAGGAAGAGGTTCGACACCGCGAAGGCCTGGTCCAGGAGGCCGCCGGGGTTGTCCCGGATGTCGAGGACGAAGGCGCTGCGCCCCCTGCGCCTGGAGCTTCTTCAGCGCGCGCTCCAGCTCCCGCTCGCAGTCCTCTCCCTCGCCGGGACGGCAGGCCGTCGTCTCGTTGAAGTCGGTCAGCCGGATGTAGCCCACGCTCGGGCTCACCATGAACGAGTAGGGCACGGAGTGGAGCGGGATGGCGTCGCGGATGACCGTGAACTCGAGGGGCGCCTCGTAGCCGTCGCGCACGATCGTGATCCGGACCGGGGTGCCCTTGGGGCCGCGGAGACGCTTGACCGCGTCGTCGATGCTCATGCCCCGGGCGTCCTCGTCCTCGATGCGGCTGATGACGTCGCCGGCCCGGATGCCGAGCCGGTGCGCCGGCGTCCCCTCGAAGGGCGCCACGACGGTGATGTTCCCGTCGATCGACTGGACGCTGATGCCGAGGCCGTAGTACTGGCCCTTCTGCCGCTCCTGCATCGTCTGGTAGTCCCTCTGCTCGAAGAAGTTCGAGTGCGGGTCCAGCGTGCGGAGCAGCTCGACGGATCGACGTCGACACGAGGCGGTCGCTGGGGACTTCCTCCACGTAGTCGCGCTCGATCGCGGCGAGCATGGCCGTGTACAGGCGGAGCTCCTCGTTGAGGCTTCCCCCTCCGGCCAGCACGCGGTTCCCCGCGAGACCCCCGGCGAACGTGGATCCGATCAGGACCACCGCCGACAGGACGCCCAAGCGTGACAGCTTCATGAATCGATGATAGCAGCCGGCGGAGGCCGGGACCACACGTCCCCCTCCGCCGGCCCGCCGCCCGGATCAGAACCGGAGGTGCACCCCGAAGGTGACGCTGGCCCCGCTCAGATCCAGTCGATTGATCAGGCCGGGCTCGGTGGGGCTGAAGTCGCCGCCCATGTCGGCCTCCGCCCATTGGTAGGCACCCCGGACGACGAGGGCGAAGTCGCGGTTGAGGTAGATGCGCACGCCCCCGGTCGCATGGAAGCCGAAGGCGACCCCGTCGGAGATGAAGTGGTCGGAGTAGATGGTCAGGTCGGGGTCGAAGAAGTCGATGAAGTCGCCCCACTCCTCGTACTCGTAGTAGAAGAGGTCGACGCCGCCCCCGAGAAAGGGGGCGACCTTCGTCCGCTTGCCGGTGGGCACGAACTGCAGCGTGAGGCCGAAGGGGACGATCTGGAGCCGGAGGGTCTGGAAGATGTCGCCTCCCTCCGGCCTCGTCCAGTCGCGATAGGACGTGTCGATCGTCTTCGAGTAGCCGTCCACGTGGATGGCCACCTCGATGTTCTTCGCCAGGACGTGGCTGTACTCGACGCCGCCGGTGAAACCGACCCAGTCATCCTTCGCGACGAAGTAGAGGCTCTCGTCGTCGAGGAAGAGGTTGGAGTTCGCCCTCGGTTTGAAAGCGCCGAGGCGAACGTCGAGCCCGCCTGCGCTGACCGGGCTCGCTGCCCCCATCAGCAGCAGGGGCATCAGGGTGAGGCTCAGAATTGCTCGCCGCACGGGTCCCTCCTTTCGCGCCCGGCCCCCCTCGACCGGGCCAACGCTGCCGGTGCCGTTTGCAGGAGGGGTGCCAGGCCGGCTGTCGCGACAAGTCTCAAATTACTTGTTACTTAGCGCGAGAGGCCACTCGATCGACTGTCCTCCTCAGGTGACATCCGTCTCGGCCCAGAGTCGCCGCTCCTGCCCCCTCGCTCGCGCGAGCCCTCGTGATCAGCTGAGGGTCGGCCGCTCGGGCTCGCCCCCTCCGGCAAGGTGGCTGGAGCCGCCATCAAGTCTGTCGCTGGAATCTTTCGGAGCTTTCGATCTCGCGCAAATCACCAGGCCGCAGCCCCGCCTCGGTCGCGATCGGACCGTCCGTACGCGTCAGCGCCTGTCTCGAATCCTGACCCCGGCGCCAGCTTGACTCGAAAGATCAGCGACTTACGGAGGCACGCCCCTTGCAAATGTGCTTGCAGGAAGAGGAGGGTCTGTGGAAACTCAGGGCAGTCCGAGGGCGGAGACAAGGCGGAGGACCGGGCGTCTCTCGGGGCGTCATCTCCTGATCGTGTTCGTGGCCGCTTTCCTGTCGCAGGGCAACGGATGCATGAGCATGACGGCACCTCGCACTTTCGGGGCCCGAGCAGTGCGCGTCCATCGCCGCCCTCTACTGGCAACAGCTACTCGGTCCCACAGACGCTGGAGAACGCCCCGGGGGACCTGTTGTGCCGTTGGGGACCGTCCGAACGCCTCCGTAGGATACCTCTGCGCGTTCGGCGCCGACCGGACTCCGGCGGGCTGCGTCAGCTCGCTGGGATTCGCGAGGGAGCTCTGCCCGCACGCCCCGTCGATCGTTCAGTGCGTCCGATAGCCGACCCGCCCCATACGGCGGGGCGGTTGGAGGCGGCGCCCGGAGTCGAACCGGGGAATAGAGGTTTTGCAGACCTCCGCCTTAACCACTTGGCTACGCCGCCTGTGCCAAACACTGATACTAGCGAGGGCCGCGCTCCCCGATCAAGGACTACCCGGGGGGTCTTGACGAGACCGCGCCCCGTCATTATCGTGGTTGGGTCGCTGAGAGCGGGAATAACTCAGTGGTAGAGTGCGACCTTGCCAAGGTCGAAGTCGCGGGTTCGAATCCCGTTTCCCGCTCCAAACTTCCCCTTCACACCGAGAGGCTCTCAGCAGGTCCTGGGAGAGATCCTTCGTCGCTCGTCCGCGACGGGCTCCTCAGATGAGATGACCGCCTCACCGCCCCTCGGCGTCAAACGCGCCTCGTTCGTGGCGGATCGTCGGGCCCTCGGGCGCGTGGTCGATCGCGACGACGTCGAAGCGGACGCGGGACTCGGACTCGTGGTGAACGGCCGCCCAGTGCTGGGCGGCCCGGATCACCCGCCGCCGCTTGGGGCCGGTGACCGCCTCGACCGCTCCGCCGTGTGAGGCGTCGCCGCGCTCCTTGACCTCGACGAAGACCAGCGTGTCCTCGTCCCGCGCCACGACGTCGATCTCGCCCGTCCGGCACCGGTAGTTGCGCTCGAGAATCACGAACCCCTGACGCCGAAGGTGCTGGCAGGCCAGGTCCTCTCCGGCCGTGCCCCGGCGCCCGTCGTCGCTCACCCCAGCGTCCGGTTCAGCGCTTGCGCCGCCAGCGGGTGGCGCCCCTGGTGTCCTCGAGCACGATCCCCATCGCGTCGAGCCGGGCTCGCGCCTCGTCCGCCCGCGCGAACTCGCGCTGCCGCCGGGCCTCCTGGCGCTCGTCGAAGAGCGCCTGCTCTTCCGCCGACAGCTGGCCCCCGGCCGCCGAGGGCAGCAGCATGCCGAAGACCGAGTCCATCCCCTCCAGGGTGGCGCGCACCGCCCCCGCTCCGGCGCGGGTGAGCTCTCCCTCGGCGAGCAGTGCGTTCGCACGGCCCACCAACCCGTGAAGCGCGGCCAGGGCCTCCGGCGTGTTCAGGTCGTCGGCCAGGGCCGCTCGGAACGTCGCCTCCGCCGCCTTGCAGGCCTCCGTCGCTGGCCCCGCTGGCCCCTCTCCGTCCGCCTCGTCGAGGCGCTGGACCAGGCCCTCGATCCGCTCGAGGGCCGCCGCTGCCTGCTGCAGCCCCTCGAAGCCGAAGCTCAGCGGCTTGCGGTAGTGAGAGCCGGCTAGCAGGTATCGGATGGCCTCGGGCCGGTGACCCTTCTCGAGAATGTCCGGGATCGTGAAGAAGTTGCCCTTGCTCTTCGACATCGTCTCGTCGTCGATGAGCAGGTGTTTGACGTGCATCCAGTGCCGCACGAAGGGCTGCCCGGTCGCCCCCGAGCTCTGCGCGATCTCGTTCTCGTGGTGCGGGAAGATGAGGTCCTCCCCGCCGACGTGGAGGTCGAAGGTCTCGCCCAGGTACTTCATGCTCATGGCCGAGCACTCGATGTGCCAGCCCGGACGCCCGCGGCCGAACGGGGCGTCCCACTGCGCCCACGCCGGCTCGTCGCTCTTGAACTTCCACAGCACGAAGTCGCGCGCGTTCTCCTTGTCGTACTTGTCGGTGTCGACCCGGGCCCCGGCCCTGATGCCCTCCACGTCGAGGCCGGACAGCCGCCCGTACTCGGGAAACGACGCGATCCGGAAGTAGACGCTGCCGTCGGCCTCGTAGGTGTGACCGCGGGCGGTCAGGCGCACGATGAGGTCCATCATCTCCGGGAGGTGGTCGGTGGCGCGGGGCATGAACTCAGGGCGCTCGATGCCCAGGGTCGTCATGTCCTCTTCGAGGGCCTCGATCCACGGCCGGGTGAAGCCCTGAAGATCCTGTCCCGCCGCCACCGCCTGCTGGATGATGCGATCGTCGACGTCGGTGATGTTCAGGACCCCCTTCACGCGAAAGCCCAGGTACCGCAGGGCGCGCCGCAGGACGTCCGTGGTCACGATCGTGCGGTAGTTGCCCACGTGCCCGCGGTTGTAGACGGTGAGACCGCAGGCGTACATGCGGATCTCCGGGGGCGAGATCGGCTCGAGGGGCTCGACTCGGCTGCTCAGGGTGTTGAAGAGGCGCATCTGCATGTTCATCTCGCTCTCACGATGAGGACCGTCAGGTCGTCGCCGAATCCGGATTGGTCCGTCCACTCCTCGACCGCCTCCACCAGCTGCCGGAGCGCGGACGACGCCCCCTCGTCCGAGGCGCACAGGCTCGCGCAGACCCGGGCGTCACCGAACTCCTCGTCATCCGGGGAGAGGGCCTCGGTGACGCCGTCGGTGACGGTGGCCAGCAGGTCTCCCTCGCCCAGCGCAACCTCGCCCTCCTCGAACACGGCATCCTCGAGCAGCCCGAGCACCGGGCCGCCGGAGCGGAGGCGCTCCAGCTCACCTCCCGCGCGCACGAGGTAGGGCGGGATGTGGCCGGCGTTGACGTAGCTCACTCGGCGCGACCCGGGATCGATCTCGGCGTAGAACAGGGTGACGTACTTGTTCTCCTGTGTGCTCGCGCAGAGGAACCGATTCACCCGTTCCAGCAGCACCGCGGGGGGTGTCGTTCCCGCCGTTGCTCGCAGCGACGCGTGGACGGAGGCCATCAGGATGCTGGCTGGCGTCCCCTTGCCCGAAACGTCGGCGATCACCAGGGCCAGCCGCCCCCCGTCGAGGGGGATGAAGTCGTAGTAGTCGCCGCCGACCTGATGGCAGGGCCGGCTCACCGCCGCCAGCTCCAGGCCCTCGACCGCGGGCGTGGAGCGCGGGAACAGGCTGCGCTGGATCTCGTGCGCGATCTGAAGCTCGCGGTCCTGCCGCTCCTTCTCGAGCGCCACCCGGTGCAGGCGCGCCCCCTCGAGGGCCGCCTGGGCCTGAACCGCCAGAGCCTGCGCGTAGTCGAAGTCCTCGTCCCCGAAGAGCGCCCCCGAAGCCCGCTCCCCCACCGCCAGCAGACCGCTCACCCGACCTCCCGTGGTCAGAGGCACCACCAGGCCGAATCGGCCTCCGCTGAGCGCGTCGCGCAGCGGCCCGGAGTCCAGATCGGCGACGCGACTCGGGCCCCGAAGCGCCGCCGCCTGCGCCGTCGCCTCGGGCGGCATTCCGATCGGCTTCCCGTCCGGAAGAAGACCACGGACGTGCGCCAGGGCGAGACCACTCTCCCCGAGCAGGTAGAGCGCTCCCCGGGAGGCGAGGAAGTGGCCCATGACCGTGGTGATCACCAGCCGCTTGATCGCCTCCTCGTCGAGGCTCGAGGTGAGCTCGCGGCCGATGTCGAAGAGGTTGTGCAGCTGAAACACCTTCACCGACAGCGACTTGTTGACCCGGTGCAGCTCGTCGTACATCAACCCGTTCTCGATGGGCGTCGCCGCGCACGCGGCCAGGCTCTCGAGAAAGCCCCTCTCCTCGCGACCGAAGGTTCTCCCCTCCGGACGCGGTCCGAGCCCCATGAGGGCGATGGTCCGATCGCCCTTGCGCACCGGGCACACCAGGGCCAGCCCGAGGTCCCCGAAGGTCGGGTGCGAGAGCCCGGGCTCGACAGGCCGCTCGGGGACATTCTCGAGGGCGATGACGTCGGGGGTCTCCGGGGGCAGGCCCCGGGCCGAGCGCAGCCGGAAGCGCCCGTCTGGATCGCGCACATAGAGAGCACCCCGCGACAACTGCAGCTCCCCCATCACGATCAGGAGGGCGGCATCCAGGATGTCGCGGCCGCTCAGGGTGGAGTTCAGCGTCGCGGTCAGATCGAGCAGCGAGATCAGCTCCGACATCCGCTTCAGGAGAGGCGGCTCCCGGCCCTCGCGCCGGAACTCGTCGAGCGCTTGCTGGTACTGGAAGACGACGGGGGTGCTCATGGGGTCTCGTCAGCCTTGCCGGTCCCGTCCGCGCTCCCCGCTCCCTCCGGCTTTTCGCGAACGAGGCAGCAGACGTTGCGGCGGGCGGAGCGACGGAACGTCACCGAGTCCATGATCTTGCTCATGAGGTGGACGCCGAGGCCGCCCTTGCGCCGCTCCGTGGCGTACTGCTCGAGGTCGACGCGGGGCATCGTCTTCGGATCCACGGTGGCCCCGTTGTCCACCACGTCCACCCTGAGATCCTCACCGCGGTCTTCGTACCGGACCTCCACGACCCGGTCCGTGGCCCCGCCGTAGGCGTGCTCGATCACGTTGGTTGCGGCCTCGTCCACCGCGAGGGCGATCTCCTCGGCCGCGCCGCGATTGAAGCCCGCCACCTCGGCCATGGACCGCGTCACGTCGCGCACCACGGCCAGGAACTCGGTCCGGCTGGGGACCTTGAGGATGACGGCGGGGCGGGTGCGGCGGGCCGTCACGCGCCGGGCTCGCCGCCCTCCCCTTCCCCGCGGAAGCTGAGAATCGCCTCCACCTCGGACGGGAAGATGCGATACAGGTGGTGGAAGCCGAGGATCTCGAAGATGTTGCGGACGGTCTCGTTGAGGTCGGCGAGCCGGATGTCGCCCCCGTTGTGTCGGACCTCTTCGATGACCCCCATGAGGGCCCCGAGCCCGGCGCTGGCGATGTACGTCAGACCGGCACAGTTGACGACGATCTGGTACTGGCTCCGGTCGAGCGCTCTCTGGATCTCGCTCTCGAAGAGCCTCACGGTGTGGGCGTTGATGAACCCCTTCGGGTAGAGGAGAACGACCCCCTCCAAATCCCGGCTCTCTACGTACAGCTCACTCATCGCGCGATTCGTCTCCCACGTCCTCCGACTATACGCCCTTCCCGCGAGGATCCGTGACGAGGGCCCGGGCACGTGCAACATCCTCGCGGATCTGCGCCACCAGCGCGTCGGGCCCCGGGAAGCGGCGCTCGTCGCGCACGCGGGCCTGGAACTCGAGCCGGACCGTCGCCCCGTAGAGGTCGCCCTCGAAATCGATGAGGTGCGCCTCCACCGAAGGGAGCGTTCCCCCGAACGTGGGCCGCCGCCCGAAGTTCGCGACCGCGGGCCGCCACTCGCCGGAGGGGAGCCGGCAGCGAGCCGCGTAGACTCCCCGCGCCGGGAGGATCTCGTTCTCGGTCTCGAGGTTGGCGGTGGGAATCCCGAGGCGGCGGCCCCGTCGCTCGCCCTCGACCACGCGGCCGTCGATGAAGTAGGGCCGCCCCAGCAGCGCACGCGCCACCTCGGCGTCGCCGCGCGCCAGCGCCTCCCGCACCCGGCTGGAGCTGATGGGACGGTCGTCGTAGAGCACGGGCGCGATCACCTCCAGCTCGAAGCCGAGATCCTCCCCCAGCGCCCGCAGCATGGCCACGTCGCCGTGCCGCTGGTGGCCGAAGCGGAAGTTCTCGCCCACCACGACGCGCTTCGCCTCGAGCGTCTCGGCCAGGACCCCCCGCGCGAACTGCTCGGCGGACTGCGCCGCCAGCGCCGCCGTGAACGGGAGGATGGCCAACGTCCGCACCCCCAGGTCGGCGAGGAGCTCCTGCTTCTGGTCGAGGGTCGTGAGGGCCGCGGGCGCGCGCTCGGGATCGAGTCCCCGTGCCGGGTGGGGGTCGAAGGTCAGCGCGACGACGCTCCCGCCCCGGGGCCGCGCCCATCCCGCCGCCGCGGCCACCAGGGCCTCGTGGCCGCGGTGGACCCCGTCGAAGTTTCCGATCGTCACCGCCGGGGACGGCCAGCCCCGCGCGCTCAGGCTGTCGAGCCGGACCCGATTCATCAGGTGCGTGCCGCCAGCGCCCGGCTACCGTCCACCCGCGCGGCGGTCCAGGACCAGCTCGGGACGCGACCGGCCGGCATCGTCCACCGCGCTCAAGAGATAGCCCGTGGGTCCCACCTCGTAGTGGTACGGCCGGCGCACGGGATCCCACATGTAGCTGCCATCGACGAGCCCGGCCTGGACCAGCTCCTCGAGGGTCTGCGGCAAGGTGCCGTAGGTGACCTGCCAGGCGCGGATTGCCTTGTCGAGGCGCGCGAGACGCGACCACGTCACGCTCTCCCGCAGAAGCGACCAGCCGCGCTCGATCACCGGCGGCCGGCCGGTGATCGCGAACGGTGAGCTGTGCTGGGCGACCAGGCCAGCCGCCGCGAGCGCGAGCACGAGCGCGGCGACCGCGTATCCGGGGAGCGAGGACGCCCGGTGGCCTTCCCGTACGTCTCGCAGCACCGGGGTGGCCCCGCGGCCCTCCGCGGTGATGAGGTTGCGGTTGAGGAAGTCGAACAGCGTCCGGCAGGTGTCGAACTCCGCCGCCCCCGTCGCGTCGATGATCGCCTGCACCGTCCGCACGCCGTCGACCTTCCGGAAGACCCGGTCCTCCTCCGGGGAGAGGCGGATGCGGCCGGACGCGGCGGGCGTGCCGCGACGGATCTCGCCGCTTCCCGGCTCGTCGGGCTCGCTCGCCCCCACCTGGATCATCGAGGGGTCCACCACCGGCCGGAAGACGATGTCGAACGAGGGGATCTTCTTCTCGATGATGGGCCACTCGTCGACCATGCGGATCCCTTCCATCAGGATGAAATCCGCGCTCATCGGGTTGAAGTTCTCGCGGTCGAAGTCGACGCTGTCGGCGGGGCTGAACTGGTAGCGCCCATCGCGCCAGCGGAACACACGGAAGACGATCTGCGACACCTGCACCTGCAGCGCGTCCCGGAGGTCCTTCGGGGTGATGGCGCTGCCGGTCGAGAGGATGTGGCCCAGCCTCTGCAACGTCTGCTTCTGGACCCCGAGCGCCTCGTCGAGCCGCGCGCGGCTGATCTTGCCCTGCTTGACGAGGACGTTCCCGATTCGATCCTCGAGCCGGCGAGCCGAGGAGTCCGCCATCACGACCATCCCGTTCTCGAAGGTGACGGTGACGATCTCGTTGTCCTTCTCGTTGGTCAGGGAGAGGATCCCGGTCTTCCGCTGTAGCCCGATCAGCTGGAAGATGTCGGGCAGCCCGAAGTCCTTGATCGTCCCCTCGAGAGCCATTGCCTACGCTCCCCGACCCGCGCGGGTCGGGCGCCGGACGTTGCGGCGCTTTGGCAGCGCCACCTCGAAGTCGGGCCGGAGGCGGTTCGCCAGCACCCAGATCACCACCAGCAGCAGCACCAGAAGGGCGATCGCCCAGGGCGGGGTGAGTCGCGACGACACCTCGGTGAGCGGCACGAGCCGCGAGGCGAAGAGGCCAGCCAGCACGGAGTACCACCCGGTCACGAGCAGGGCCCCCACCAGGGTCTGCCGGGCGTAGACGTGACCGGCCCCGGGCGACAGGACCGAGAGCACGCGGAAGACGCGCCCCCGGCGCGTCTCCTTGCCCTGGATCTCGAGCATCTTCCGGTTCCGCACCGGCCCCGACACGCCGTCGCGAACGACGAACAGGTGATGGCACTGCGAGCACAGGTCGCCGACCACCTGGCCCAGGTGGCAGTGGCGGCAGAACGCGGTCCCGCACCTCGAGCAGTGGACGGTGAAGGCCTTGCGCCCGCGGACCCGGCCGACGAAGATCGCCACCATCCCCAGGACGACCGCGGCCCCGGTGAAGCGATTCAGGAGTGACTGGGGGCGAAAGGCGTCCCCGCCGCCCGCGCCACCGGCGTGCACGTTCTTCACGCCCACGCCCTCGGCGACACCCGCGAACTTCCGCCAGACGTCTTCACGTGACAGGCCCAGGTCCACGACCGCGTAGTCCCCCGAGTCGTACTTCCAGCGGTCGTACCCGCTCACGCCGCCCGGGGAGAGCCGGTCGGCGCTCGACTTCGCCTCGTTGAAGGCCTGGTACTCGAACTTCTGCAGATGGGCCAGCGACAGGTTGTAGAACGATGTGGCCGCCGCCGCATTCCGCCCGCCACTCTGCGCGCCCTGCCGATAGCGGACCAGGGCACTCTCGTGCTGTCCGAGGGCGAACTCGAGGTTCGCGAGGTTGTTCCGGGCCACCGTGTCGGTCCGGTCGTCGATGAGGAGGCGCCCGTAGAGTCCGGCCGCGTCCTGCACTCGACCGGACCGGCGCCACGCGGCTCCGAGGAGGTATGAGAGATCGCGGTCGTCGGGGTCCTTGCCGGCGGCCGCCTCCAGCAGGGCGATTTCCTGTGGGCCCGGCTCGCCCTCAACCGAGGCGATGGCGGCCCGGTACAACGGGTTTCGAGCGGTCTCCACCCGGATCGCGAGCGCCTCCAGCGCTGGCCCGGCCGCGATCAGCACGAGCAGCGCGATGACGGCGACGGCCTTCTCGCTGCGGCTGAAGTACGAGAACAGCACCGCGAGCCACCACAGGGGGAGCCATCCCCAGCCCTGGAATGCGGCCAGGGGGAAGAGGAGCACCAGGAGGTACAACGCCAGGGAGGCCGCTCGGCTCTGGGCCGACCCCAACCACTCCTCGAGATCGTGTCGAAGGAGCGCCCCGTGCTCGGCCAGCAACGCGAGTGCGAGTGCCCACGTCACGAGGAAGGCGGCCAGCAGCCCCCACACGACCACGAGCTCGGTCGAGCGCAGCTCGCCACGGGCGGTGGGCAGGAATCCCAGGATCCCGGCGAGCATCGCTCTCACGCTCGGCACCACACCGAAGGGGCCCTTCTTCAGCCGGGCGGTGGCCTGCCCGTAGTGTCCGTCGGGCAACCCCGGTGCCAGCTGGACGGCACGGCCGAACGACTCCTCGGCCGCGTCGCGCTCGTCCGCGTCGAGAGAGGCCAACCCCCGCGCCGCGAGGCCGAGGCCGATCGTCTCGTGGCTCTCGATGTTCCGCTCGATCCGGAGGCGGCGGATCTCCTGGAAGATCTGCCCGGCCTCCTCCGCGTTCCCTGCCGAGTCGTGCCGGACGTACTCGCCCCACAGATCCTCCAGCGACGCGTCGGGAGGCCAGCGCCTCGGCGGCGGGGTGGGCGTGGGTTTCGAAGGGGTCACGCTCGCCGGGGCCGCCGTCGCCGCCACCTCGTCGGCCCCAGGTGGGGCCGGGGCCGGGGCGTCCGCCTGGCCGGCCAAGAGGAGGGTGCACAGCCCGACCGCGGACGACAGGCTCACGATCCGCCCGCCCGGGATATCTCGACGTAGGCCATTCGTAGCTCGAAGAGCAGCCCCTCGATGACCTCGTCCTCCTGCTTCGTGCGACGTCCGTCCGTCTTGTCGCGCAGCATCTCGAGTATGGAGATGATCGAGCGCGCCCCGTCGCGTGCCTCTTCCGGATCGGCATCTTCAGGAAGGCCCTGTCCGGCGAGGAGCATGCTGGCCTGAGCGCCGAGCGAGAGGAGGAACTCGGAGAAATCGGCAGGGCCGGCGCCGGCATCCCCTTTTCGACGGGCTGGTGGCTCGCGTAGCTCTCCGGGCGGCCGCTCACCCGGTGACGGGAGGGCACTTTCGCGAGGGGGCGGGGACGCGGTCTCGCCCGGGCGCGCACTGGACGCCTCGGGCTCCGACTCCTCCCGTGGGCGCCCGTCGGCCGTGAAATGCCTGCGGTCGCTGACGGTGAAAGGCTTTTCGGTCTCGCTCATCCGGTCGCCGGCCGGCCTCGTACCACCCCTGCCGAGGGAGCCCTCTCGCCCACCCCGTAGCCGCGAGATGTTAGCACAAATGGCTGCTGGATCAGTGGATCCGCCGCTCCACCGCCTCCCCGGCGGTGCGGACCCAGAGCCGGCGACCGTCCGTCGCGGCCTCCACCGTGCCGTCGAGATCCGTCCTCAGCAGGAGCGCCCCTGACTCCCGGTAGCGCGTCACCACCTCGGGGTGGGGATAGGAGAAGGGGTTGCGCGCGGCAACGGACACGATCGCGACACGGGGACGGGTCCCCGCCACGAACCGGGGGCCGCTGCTCGATCGGCTGCCGTGGTGTGGGACCTTCACGACCAGCGCCGGAGGGAGGACGAGGCGACGTTCTGCCTCTCCCTGCACGTCTCCGGCCAGGAGGAATCCGACCTCGCCCATGCGGGCGAGCAGGACCACCGAGTCCTCGTTGCGGACCCGGTCCGCCGGCCGTCCCGGGGGAGCCGGCCCGAGCACGTGCAGATCGACCCCGTCCCAGCTCGCCCGCACCCCGCGGAACACGGTTCGCCGGGCCAGCCCGGCGTCCCGCAGGACGGCATCGAGACCACGCCAGGACGGGCTCCCGGGCACCGCCGGTCCCTCCCACACCTCTGTGAAGCAAAACGTGTTCAGGAGAAACGTTGCGCCGCCGACGTGATCGAAATGGGCGTGGCTCAGCACGAGGGCGTCGAGACGCCGGATCCCGCGGCGCCAGAGGACCGGGGCCACCCGCTGCTCGCCGACGTCGTAGCGCGGGTTCCACGACCCTCCCGTGTCGACGAGGAGCGTTCGTCCCGACGGCGATCGCAGAAGAAGGCTGTCGCCCTGCCCCACGTCGAGCGCACTCAGGTGGAGCCGCCCGTCGCCGGTCAACGGGGGTGGGCCGAGCAGCAGGCCGACGTGGCTCACGGCCAGGAGTCCGAGCCCGCGTGCGCTCCATCCGCGCACGAGCAGGACGAGCCCCGACACGTGGACGCCGAGGACCACCAGGGTCGGGGCCGCCACGCGCACGTCGAGCCACGGGGCGAGCGGGCCGAGGTCGCCCGACCGCCGGAGCGCGTGGGCCGCGATCCACGCGAGGTCCCCGGCGACCGGACCGAAGAACGGGAGCGGCGTCGCCACGATGGTGACGAGGCCCGTGAGAAGAACGGCCGCCGACAGCGGTACGGCGGCGAGGTTCAGGAAGAGAGCGGCAGGAGCGAGACGGTGGAACTGAAGCGCGAGCAACGGCGAGAGGACGGCCTGCGCCGCCACCGAGGCGACGACGGCCAGGTCCGCGCGCAGAGGCAACCGCGGCAGCCCCCGGCCCAACGGGCCGGCCAGGGCGAGGATGCCCAGGGTCGCCCCGAACGAAAGCTGGAAGCCCACATCCCACGCGTAGGCCGGACGGACCACGAGGAGGGCGAACGCGGCAAGACCGAGCAGGTTGGCCGCATCCCCGACGAGGTCGAACGCCCTCCCGGCCAGGACCGCCGAGGCCATCAGGGCCGCGCGGACGATCGGAACGTCTCCTCCCACCAGCACGGCGTAGAACCAGACCACGCCGCTCGTCACCAGCGCCTCGGTGGCGGGGCCGGCCCGCAGGCGACGGAGCCCGCCGACGATGAGCCCCGCCACCAGCGCCACCTGGGCGCCCGACAGTGCCAGGACGTGATACGTGCCGGACGCCTTGAAGGCCTCGGAGGTCGCTTCGTCGAGCTCGGAGCGGTCGCCCAGCACCATCGCCAGGACCAGGCCCCGCTCGGGTCCGGGCAGGATCGTCGCCATCAACCGGGCCCGGAGTCGGGAGCGGAGGCGGGCCGCCGCCGCCCGCACGAGGCCGACATCGCCGCGTCCCCGTCGCTCGAGGAGCCGCGCCGACTTGCAGTAGCCCCGGGCCGCGATCGCCCGGCGGACACCCTCGGGCTGATCCGTCGGGCGCAGCCCCGCCCAGAGCGCTACCCTCTCCCCGTCCGTCAGCGCCGGCAGCTCGCCCACACCCCCCACCTCGACGGACACGCGATCGGGGATCGGGTGGCGTCGACCCCGGATCTCGATCTGCTCCAGGTCGAGGGTGACGCGCAGCCGTCCCAGCCGCGGCCGGGCGTCGCCCCGCACGATCCCCATGAGGTGCCCGGGCTCTCCTTCCCACCCCTCGGCGGCGAGAATCCGCCTCAGGGCCCCCCGCTCGAAGCGACCCGCCTCGACCTCCGCGGCGAGCGCACCCAGGGCAAAGGCCGCGCCACCGAGGGCGAGGAACGCCTCGTCCGGTCGGACCACGACGGCGGCGACGAGGAGCACCAGCACGAAGCCCGCGAGCACCAGGGACTCGGCGGTCGTCGCGGCCGGGTCGGCGGCGAGGCAGCCCGCCCCGAAACCCGCAGCCAGCGCGAGAAGAGGGCGCCGCATCGCCGCTCAAGCTACGTCGATCGCCGAGCTCGCGACGATCGCCCCCGAACGGTTGTGCGACTGTCACAAACGCGCCCGGGGGGCGCCTCAGGCCGGGAGCAGCCGGACGACCGTCTCCAGGTGGAACGTGTCCGGGAAGAGATCGAAGACCTGTACCGTGTCCGGGCGGAGGCCGTGGCCGGCGAAGCGGGCCAGATCGCGCCCCAGCGTCGGCGGGTCGCAGGACACGTAGACGACGGCTTCCGGACGCCGGCCGGCCACCAGCTCGACCACGTCGCGCTCGAGCCCCGTCCTCGGCGGGTCGATCACGACGCGCTCCCCGGGCTGGGGGCGAGTGGAGGCCAGGGCGTCGCGCACGTCACGAGGGACCACCCGGACGCCGTCGAGCCCGTGCCGACGCGCGTTCGCCCGCGCGTCGGCGACGGCGCAGGGAGCCCGCTCCACCGCCACGACCTCCCCACCGTCGCGGGCGGCCAGGGGAAGCGCGAACAGACCCACCCCGGCGTACAGGTCGAGGGCCCGACCGGAACCGGGCAGCAGATCCAGGACCGCCCGGGCCAGGGGCTCGTAGAGAAAGCGGTTCGCCTGGAAGAACGACCGCACGTGCACGCGCATCGGGAGCGACAGCACCGTCGCCTCGACGTGGGGCGATCCAACCAGCCACTGAAGACGTCCCCGCCCGGGCTCCACACCGAAGCCGGCCAGACCGGGGACCTCCCGACCGACGAAGGCCAGACCGGGTGCCTCGGGCGGAGCCAGCGTCGTGGACACCGCGGCCACCCGGACCCCGCCGTCGGGCGACTCGAGCACGTCAACCCCGCGCAGCCGGGACCACGTCTCGGGACGTCGGGCGAGCGCGGCGCGGATCTCCCGCAGGGTCTGGTTCATGCCGTCGGAGAGCTGGAGGCAGACCTCGACGTCCACGACGCGCCGCGTCCCCTCCGGCCGCAGCCCGAGCTGCAGGCCGTCGTCACCGCGCGCGAAGTGCAGGGCTGCCCGCAGCCGCCAGCCCCGCTCCGGAGACGCCCGCACCGCGATCGGGCCGTCCCACGGCGCTCCCGCCCGCGCGAGGGACTCGCGGAGGATGTCCTGCTTCGCGCGCAGCTGTGCCTCGTAGCCCAGATCCTGGTAGACGCACCCTCCGCACCGGGGCACGTAGGGGCAGGGCGACGCGCGCCGTTCCGAGGCCGGGCTCAGGATGTCCTCGAGACTCGCCTCGGCCCAGCCGGCGTGCACCTCGCGTACGCGTCCCCTCACACGGTCTCCGGAGTGGGCGCGGGGAACGAAGACCACCCGGCCTTCCACACGGGCGAGGCCCCGCCCCCGGTAGACCGACTTCTCGATCGTGGCTTCGACGGTCTGCCCAACCCGCAGCTCGGCGCCTGGCCGCGGCTCCTCGCCGGTCACCGCGGGCTCTCCGCTCCCCCCTCGAGGTGAAACAGGCTCAGCCGCGGAAGCCCGTGTGCCTCGAGGAGGCGACGTGCCATCGACTCTCCCCGGAGCTGGGCCAGCACCCTCGGCGGCATCCGCTTGCGGTAGGGCTCCAGCGCGCGGTCGACCTCGGCCTCGATCGCCGCCACCCGCTCGGGCCCGTGGTCGGCCCGGATCGCCTCGAGAAGCTCGGCCTCCATCTCCGCGAGCCAGGTCGACGCCTCTGCCAGGCGCTCGCCCTCTGCCCGCTGACGAAGCTCCCGCCCGATCCGCGCCGCCGTCATGCGGGCCTTCGTGCCCAGCCCCGCGGCCCGGTCGAGATCGTCGGCGAATCCTCGGAGGGCGCCCGACGCCTCCAGGCCGTCCTCCCGTCCCAGGGCCAGAGCCCGCTCCCACCGCTCCCGGGCGGCCTCCACCTCGTGAGTGCAGTAGGCGAGGCTCTTCACGGGACGATCGCGGCTCCAGCCGTGGGCGTGGGCGTCGAGGGCGTCGCGGATCCCCCTCAAGACGACCCGCAGCGGCAGCCCCACCTCCCGCCACTTCCGGACGAGGTGCCAGTCTGCGTTCGACAGGAAGAGCGGGTCGCCCCGCATCGAGACGAAGTACTCCTCGACCGCCTGGTAGTACGCGGCCTCCGGGTCGACCGGCGGCGCCCCGCTCACGGGGGCGCCTGTCGGTTTCGCTCCCAGATCAGGCGCAGACCGGTGAGCGTGAGCACCGGATCCACCACCTCGATCGAGGGGATCTCGACCGCCAGCGTCTCGGCGAGGCCGCCCGTCGCCACCACGCTCACGGGCTCGCCGAGCTCGTCACGGATCCGGCCGATGATGCCCTCGCACATCGAGGCGTAGCCGAAGTACAGCCCGGACTGCATCGAGGTCACCGTGCTGCGGCCGATGACCGGGCCGGGATCCCGCACGTCCACGCGGGGCAGCCGCGCCGCCCTCTGAAAGAGGGCGTCCGCGCTGATCCCGACGCCGGGACAGATCACGCCCCCGGCGTACTCCCCTCGCCCGGTGATCACGTCGAAGGTGGTGGCGGTCCCGAAATCCACGACGACCACCGGCCCCCCGAAGGTGGCGAAGGCCGCCACGCCGTTCAGAATGCGGTCGGCGCCCACGTCCCCGGGAGGCTCGTAGAGGATCGGCATCCCCGTCTTGACGCCGGGCTCCACCACGAGGGGCTCATGACCCAGGTACTGTCGGGAGAGCTCCACGAGCACCGGCGTCAGCGGCGGGACGACGCTGGCCAGGGCCACCCCCGCGACGCGCCGGGGCTCGAGCGCCGAGCCCGCGAAGAGGCTCCGGACGAGTATCCCGTACTCGTCGGCCGTCTGCTCCCGACGCGTCGTGAGCCGCCAGTGGACCCGAAGCTCGCGGCCCTCGAACACCCCGAGGACGGTGTTGGTGTTGCCGACGTCTACGGTGAGGAGCATTTGGCACCTCTCGAGCACTGTGCAACAAGAGTCCTGCGAACGGAGCAGAGCACGCGGCGAAGGGCTCCGCGCGCCAGGGACCGAGACGAGCTCAGTGTCACGACACTAGCCGGACTCGGACCCGATCGGTCGCAGCCGGGTGACTTCGCCCGAGAGGACCCTCCGGAAGCCCCCCCCGTCGAGATCCACGATCAGGGCCCCGCTCTCGTCGATGTCGTGCAGCCTTCCGCGGAACACGTCCTCGGCCGTCCTCACCTGCACCAGCATTCCCCACCAGCGGCTCGCGTGACCACGCCACGCGTCGACGACGGAATCGGGGCGCTTCTGGAGGGCATCGTACCAGACCGACAGCCGAGCCAGGACGCCGGTCGCCACGTCATCGACCTCCGGAGTCGTCCCGGCCTCGAGATGGAGTGAGGTCGCCACGTCGGCGGCGGGCGCCGCGAGCGCCGTCAGGTCGACGGCGACGTTCATGCCGATGCCCACCACGACCCACTCCACGCCCATCGAGCCCGAGGAGGCCTCGCTCAGGATGCCCGCCAGCTTGCGGCCGCGAACGAGGGCGTCGTTCGGCCACTTGAGCTCGGCCGGGACGCCGTGTTCCCGCGCCACCTCGGCAACCGCCACCCCGGCGGCGAGCGGCACCAGCCCGACCCCCTCGTCCCGGGGCCGCAGCAGAACGGAGAGGTAGAGCCCGCCGCGCGGAGAGACCCACGTCCGCCCCTCGCGACCGCGGCCTCCCGTCTGGGTCTCCGCGAGGATGGTCGTCCACTCGACCGCCCCGGCGCGAGCACGCTCCTTCAGCAGGCCGTTGGTCGAGACGACCGTCGCGCGCCACTCCAGCGGGGCGGCCCACGGCCCGACGCGACTCTCGAGCGCCCGGCGCAGCCCGGCCGCGCGGTCCATCAGCCCCGGGGCCGCGGCTCGGCGAGCTCGAGACCGACGATCTCGAACGAGCCGTCCGCGAGTCCCTCTCGTGCCTCGAGGACGTCCCCGTCGGCCCGCGCGGCGGCCACGAGATCCTCCAGGCAGGGCTCGAGGAGGCGTGCCGTCGCCGGGCTCGCGGCCACGCGGAGACGCGCCAGGTGACGGCCCACCGTGGCCCCGGCTCCGCTCTTCCCCCGCCGCACCGTCTCCAGGAATGCGCAGCCCGCGTCGAACGCCGCCCCGCCGCCCTCGATCGAAGGGAGCCCGGCGAAATCCGCAGGAGACGGCCAGGCGGCGCGGTGGATGCTCGGTGCGTGCTCGCTTCGGGCGAAGCCCCACGACCACGCCTCCTCGGTGACGTAGGGCACATAGGGGGCGAGCAGCCGCAGCAGGACCTTCAGCCCCAGCTGCAGGGCGGCCACCGCCGAGGCTCGGCCCTCCGCGTCCGTTTCGGAGCGTGCACGGCTCTTGACCATCTCGACGTAGGTGTCGGTGAAGCCGCTCCAGAAGAAGCGCTCGATCGCATCCAGGGCCCCGGCGTAGTCGAACTCCTCGAGGTGGGTCGTGGCCCTCTCCACCGTCTCCTGGAGTCGCGCGAGGAAGCTGACGTCGAGCGCCCGAACGACGGAGCCGTCCGGGGCGCTCTGCGAGAGCACAAACTTCGAGGCGTTGAACACCTTGGTCACGAGACGACGTCCCACCTTGAGGACCTTCTCGTCGAAGGCGGTGTCGGTCCCGAGACGGGCGGAGAGCGACCAGTAGCGCACCGCGTCGGCGCCATACTCGTCGAGCAGGTGCATCGGGGTCACCACGTTGCCCTTGCTCTTCGACATCTTCTTTCGCTCGGGATCCAGCACCCAGCCCGAGATGGCGACGTGGCGCCAGGGGATCGTCTGCTCGTGCAGCCAGGCCTTGGCGATCGTGTAGAAGGCCCAGGTCCGGATGATCTCGTGGCTCTGCGGTCGGAGGTCCATCGGGAAGAGGTGCCGGTGACGCTCCAACGCACCGACCCAGCCGGTCGCGATCTGAGGGGTGAGCGAGGACGTGAACCACGTGTCGAAGATGTCGGGCTCGCCGGTGAAGCCGCCGGGCTGGTCCCGCTGCGAGTCCTCGAAGCCGGGAGCGACGTCGGTCAGCGGGTCGACGGGGAGCGATTTCTCGTCGGCGAGAATCGGCTGCGAGTGGTCGGGCGTGCCGTCCTCGAGCAGCGGGTACCACACCGGGAACGGCACCCCGAAGTACCGCTGGCGGCTGATGCACCAGTCCAGCTGGAGGTTCTCCGTCCAGTTGCGGAAGCGCAGCCTCATGAAGTCGGGATGCCAGCCCACGCGCTCGCCGGCGTCGATGAGCTCCTGCTTGCGGTCGAGGAGGCGGACGAACCACTGGCGGGTGGAGACGAACTCGAGGGGTCGGTCACCCTTCTCGTAGAACTTGACGGGGTGCTCGATGGGCTCGGGCTCGCCCGCGAGCGGTGGCTCACCGTGACCGGAGGCCGCGCCGGCGGGATCCCGCAACAGCTCCACGATCGCCTTCTGCGCCTCTCGCACGGTGCGGCCGACGAGCCCCTCGTAGTAGCGGTTCGCGGCGTCCGCGTCCAGGCTCGGGAAGGCCTCGCTCCCGAACTCCGCGGGGCCGAGGCGCCCGTCCCGACCCACGACCTGCCGCAGGGGCAGCCCTTCCTCACGCCACCACTGCACGTCCGTGGCGTCGCCGAAGGTGCAGACCATCAGGATACCGGTCCCCTTTTCCCGGTCCACGAGTGAGCTCGGAAAGATGGGCACCGGCACCCGGAACAGAGGCGTGATCGCACGGCGCCCAAACAGCTCCTGGTAACGCTCGTCGTCGGGGTGGGCCGCCACCGCCACGCACGCCGCCAGCAGCTCGGGGCGGGTCGTTGCGATGACGAAGCCCCCTCCGCCCTCGACGCCGAAGCGCACGTTGTGGAAGGCACCCCGCTTGGGTCGGTCCTCGACCTCCGCCTGCGCCACCGCCGTCCGGAAGTCCACGTCCCAGAGGGTTGGGGCCTCGACCTGGTAGACGCGGCCGCGGCGGTGCAGATCGAGGAAGCTCCACTGCGCCAGCCGGCGGCTGTGGGCGCTGATGGTGGAGTACTCGAGGCTCCAGTCCACGGACAGCCCCAGCCGCTGCCACAGCCCCTTGAACGCCTTCTCGTCTTCGGCGGTGAGCGTGAGGCAGAGCTCGATGAAGTTCGCGCGGGAGATGCGTCGGGCGGGCTCCTTGCGGGCCGCCTTGTCCGCCATCGGGAGGGTGAGTCCCGGCTCGTACGGTACCCCGGGCTCACACCGGACGTGGAAATAGTTCTGGACCCGGCGCTCGGTCGGCAGCCCGTTGTCGTCCCAGCCCATCGGGTAGAAGACGTTCTTCCCACACATCCTCTGGAAGCGTGCGAGCACGTCGGTCTGCGTGTAGCTGAAGACGTGGCCGACGTGCAGCGAGCCCGAGACCGTCGGCGGCGGGGTGTCGATCACGTAGGGAGGCCTTTCCGCGCCTTCCTCGAAGTGATGGACGCCGTTCTTGGACCACGCGCGGTCCCACCTTTCCTCCGCGAGCTTCGAGTCGAAGTGCGTGCTGAGGGTGTCCGGGTCGATGCTGATGCTCATAGGACGATTATTATTCGAGAAGGGACACACGGGCGAGTCTAGGCCTGGCGGCCGAGCGGACCGGGCACCGGGTATCTCGGGGGAGTCCGAGACCGTCGTCAGGTTCGATCAGTCCTTGCGGATCAGAGCTTCTCGAGCTCGGCCTTCAGCCGCTCGATCTCCTGCTTGATCAGGGCCTCCGCGAGGTCGGGGATCACCTCCCACGCAATCTCGCGAACGATCTTCTCCGACACCTGGGCGACGACGCGCTGGGCAATCTTCTCCACTTGCTCCACCGGGACGGGGACCGACGCGGCCTCCGAAGTCGAAACGGGGCCCTCCTCCGGCTCGGCCGACGCGTGGATGTCGGCGAAGGACGCCGTGTCATAGGCCCCGGTCGGGCCGGCGGGCGGCTCGGGCGGTTCGGGTCCGGCCAGCGGGGCCAGGGGCGGCTCGGGCACCGGGGGAGGCGCGGCCTCAAAGGTCGGCGGGGGCTCCGGCTGAAGCGGCGGGAGGGTCTGCGGCTGGCGAGCCGCGGGCGCCAGCTCCTCGAGGACGGGCTGGGGCTGCGGTATGTCCTCGACCACCGACGGCTCAAACTCGGAAACCGGTGTCGCCACCTCGAAGGTCGGCGGGGCCTCCGCCACGGCTGGAGGCTCGGTTTCGAGCGGTGGGACGGTCTCCAGCGAGGGAGTCGGCGCAGTCGGGGTGTCGAATTCCGAGCGAACAACCGGAGCCGGCGCCTCAGGCTCCACCGGGGTCGCTTCCTCGAATGTCGGTGGCGGCTCGGGCTCGGTCATCTCGGCCGCCTCCGTCAAGGGCTCTCCCGGGGTGAACACGGCTTCGTCCTTCGGAGTCGTCGGCGCCCCGGCAGCCAGGCCCGACCCTCCGAACTCGAGATCCTCCTCGAGCACTTCCTCGAAGGCGGCCCCGGCCTGGTCCGCCAGATCCGGTGCCCCGGGTGAAGGGGCAAAGCCCGCCTCGGCCGGGGTCTCATCCGAGCCGGCAGGCTCGGCTGGTGTCTGTCCCGCCCAGGGAAGATCCCCAGCGCTGAACATGACCGTCGAGGCCGCATCCTCACCCGCCGCGACTCCGACCGCCGCCTCTCCGGCGAGGGTGGCCGACTCCTCGGGCGTCATCGGGGCGAGCGGCTCCTCGAGTCCGCCGGCCGTGGCCCCGCCTCCGAACGGCGCGAAGGGCTCCTCGGGGATGAAGCTGGCGGACGGCGCGGGCTCGGCCACCGGAGGCGAAGACACCGACTCCGGGAACGAAGGCAAGACCGCCGGCTGCGGCGCGGTCGTGGCCGTCGCCGGATGGTCGGCCAACGACGGCGGAGGCGCGGGCGCCGACGGCGCCACATCGGGCGGCGTCGTGGCGACGGGCTCCATCCGGGTCGGGAGCCCTCCCTCCGCCGGTCCACCGGCCCGCCCCATGAGGTCCTTCACCTTGGCGATCAGCGTTTCGGGCTCGAACGGCTTGGCCAGGAACCCATCTGAACCCACCTGGGCTGCCTTCTCCTGGTCGAAGGGCTCGAACGCCCCGGTGAGAAGCAGCACCGGCACCTGTGAGAAAGCCGGGTTCGACTTGATCTGCCGGCAGACTTCGTAGCCGTCCTTTTCCGGCATGATGATGTCGCACAGGACAATGTCCGGCCGCACGTCCTCCAGCTTCTCGAGGGCGAGGCGTCCGTTTCCCACCGTGACGACGTCGAAGTCCTCGTCCGAGAAGGTCAGCTCGATGACCTTCTGTATCGTGATGCTGTCGTCGGCGAGCAGGATCTTCTTGGCCATCCCCTCTCTAGACCCCCCCAGCCCCAGCGGGCCGTCACGCGCACATGCGCTCGCCCGCCGCTCTCCAACGAGCGACACGCAGAGTGCGACCGGCTTAAGGTAGAACGAGGCCGTCCATATGTCAAGAATAACCTGAGGCTTCTGGCCTCAAGTGCGGGTGGTGGCGCCCTCTTGGAGGGCCGCGATCACGTCCTGAGTGGAGGCCCCCGGGAGGAAGACGTCGGCCACGCCGAGGGACTTCAGCTCGGGGATGTCCTGGGTCGGGATGATCCCGCCGACGTAGAGCTTCACGCCCTCCATTCCACGCTCCCCGACCAGCTCCAGCACGCGGCGGCATATCGGCAGGTGGGCTCCGGACAGGATGCTCAGGCCGATCACGTCGGCGTCCTCCTGAGCGGCGGCGGCGACGATCTGCTCCGGGCTCTGGCGCAGGCCGGTGTAGATGACCTCCATCCCCGCGTCGCGCAGAGCCCGCGCGATGATCTTGGCGCCACGATCGTGGCCGTCGAGCCCCGGCTTCGCGATGAGCACGCGAAGACGTCGAGTCTCACTCATGGCCGGATGATAACGGAAAGCGGGCTGCAAAGCGCTCGACGCGACGCAGCCCGCCGCTCCAGAGTACAGGGGGCGAGCGAGCCGGATTCACTCCGGCGAAGCGAGCGGGGGCGCGGGGTCCGCGCGGCCGAGCGAAGCGAGGCGGGCGGAAACCCCGCGTTCACGCCGCGACGCGTCAGCGTCGCCTCCGGCAGGCCTTGGGGGCTGGTGCGACGCAGCACCCCCCAGCTCAATTCAGAACACCGGAGGTTCTTCGTACTCGCCGAAGACCTCGCGCAGCGCGTCACACATCTCACCGAGGGTCGCATACGCCCGGGAGGCCTCCAGGATCGGCGGCATGAGGTTGTCCGTCCCCCGCGCCGCGTCCTTCAGATCCTCGAGGGCGTGTTGCGCCCGCGCGCCGTCGCGCCGCTCCCGCAGCGCGGTCACGCTCGCGACGTGCGCCCGCTCCACCGCCTCGTCGATGTAGAGGATCGGGATCGGCTTCTCCTCCATCAGGTAGTCGTTCACGCCGACGATCACCTTCTCCTTCCGCTCCACCGCCTGCTGGAAGCGGTACGCCGCCTCCTGGATCTCACGTTGCGGAAAGCCCCGCTCCACCGCGGTCACCATCCCACCGAGGGCATCGATCCGTCGGAAGTAGTCGAGGGCCTCGGCCTCGATCTCGTTCGTCAGCTTCTCGACGAACCAGGAGCCGCCGAGCGGATCGGCGGCGGCCACGACCCCCGACTCGTGGGCGATCACCTGCTGGGTGCGGAGCGCGATCGTGGCCGCCTCCTCGGTGGGCAGCGCCAGCGCTTCGTCGAGCGAGTTCGTGTGAAGCGACTGGGTGCCGCCGAGCACCCCGGCCAGTGCCTGCAGGGCCGTTCGGACGACGTTGTTGTACGGCTGCTGCGCGGTGAGGCTCACCCCCGCGGTCTGGGTGTGGAAACGCAGCATCCACGAGCGCGGGTTCTTGGCCCCGAACCGATCACGCATCGTGCGGGCCCAGATGCGGCGGGCGGCCCGGTACTTCGCGATCTCCTCGAAGAAGTCGCTGTGGGAGTTGAAGAAGAAGCTGAGGCGCGGGGCGAAGCTGTCCACGTCCATGCCCGCGTCGACGCACCATTGTACGTACTCGATACCGTCGCGCAGGGTGAACGCCAGCTCCTGGGCCGCGGTCGAGCCCGCCTCGCGGATGTGGTAGCCGGAGATGGAGATCGTGTTCCACTTCGGCATCCGCTGCGTGCAGTAGCGGATCATGTCCACGATGATCCGCATGCTCGGTCGCGGCGGGTAGATGTACTCCTTCTGGGCGATGAACTCCTTCAGGATGTCGTTCTGGATCGTCCCCGCAAGCGCGTCCTCGGCCACGCCCTGCTTCTCGCCGACGAGGATGTAGAAGGCGAGGAGCATGGCCGCCGGCGAGTTGATCGTCATCGAGGTCGTCACCCGATCGAGGGGAATGCCCTCGAAGAGGGTCTCCATGTCCTCGAGAGACGAGACCGCGACCCCGCACTTCCCCACCTCGCCGAGCGCGAGCGGGTGGTCGGGATCGCGCCCCATCAGGGTGGGCAGGTCGAACGCGACCGAGAGACCGCTTCCTCCGTGCTCGAGGAGGTACTTGAACCGCTCGTTGGTCTGCCGGGCGGCGCCGAACCCGGCGAACTGCCGCATGGTCCAGAGCCTTCCGCGGTACATCGTCTCGTGGACGCCACGGGTGTACGGGAACTGCCCTGGGTCGCCGAGGTCCCGGTCGTACTCCACGCCCGTGACGTCCTCCGGACGGTACAGCGGCTCGATCGGCCGACCGGAGATCGTCGTGACCGCCCGCGCGCTCTCGGTCGCACGCACGTCGGTCTCGCTCTCCTCCAGGACCTTCTTCATGTCGATCTCTCCCGGGAGGCAGTGATGAGGTGATTCTAGCAGGCTCGGGGGACGCGACGTCGAGCTTGCGAGACGAGCGTCGACCCCGAGTGTACGCCGCGACGCGACAGCGTCGCCTCCGCCAGGCTCGGGGGACGCGATGTCGAGCTTGCGAGACGAGCGTCGACCCCGAGTGTACGCCGCGACGCGACAGCGTCGCCTCCGCCAGGCCCGGGAGGAACCGGCCGCGGGTACGGAGTGGAGTTCTCAGGACTCCGCGGAGTCGGTCGGCTCGCGCTTTCGGAGGATTCGGGCTGGCACCCCGGCCGCGATGGCGCCGTCGGGCAGGTCCGAGTTCACGACACCGTTCGCACCTACCACCACGTTGTTGCCGAGGGTGACGCCGTCGAGCACCTTGGCCCCCGTCCCCAGCCACACGTTGTCGCCGAGGACGATGCCCCTCGACGAGCGCGCCTGCTCGATCACCGCGACATCCGCGCGCTCGAACTCGTGCCCGCCCCCGACCAGGTAGACATAGGCCGCAAAGAGGCCGTGACGACCGACGGTCACCCGTGAGCCCGAGAACACCTCGCAGTGGAACCCCAGGTTGGTGTGGTCTCCGAGAACGATGTCGCCGTCCTTGCAGGAGAGGATCGTGCCGCGACCCAGGAACACCCCATGGCCGATGTCGATCCCGTGGTTGCCTGTCCCCTTGGCATCGAGGACCACGAGGTCGTCGACGGTCACGTCGTCAGCGATGCGGATCTTCCCGGGGTGCCGCAGGACCACCCCCTGCCCGAAGACGACGCGGCGTCCCACCGCCCCAAGGAGCCATGGGTACATGATCTTGCGGAGAAGCAGGCCGACCGCTCCCGGGACCCAGGACGAGAGGACCATCACCAGCTCGTGGAGGAGAAGACGGCCCAGGCTCCGGCTGCCGATCACGAGATCCTGGTACTTCCGGAGGGGAGAGCGGCCCGACGCGCCCATCGCGTCCTGGATGCCGATCTGCTGCCGGCCGGTCGTGCCCTCGCTCTCCATCGGCTCCGCGGGCGCCGCGGTTCTTCTTTGCGGCGCCGCGGGGGCTACTGTAGCATGCGGTCCCGATCGATGAAGCGCGGCGCCCTCCTCGCGACCAAGGTGGCGGTGAGCCTGGCTCTCCTCGTCTACCTCTTTGCCACCAGCGACCTCCGCGCGCTCGAGGAGCGCGTGCGTGCGGCGGACCTGCTGCTTCTCTCGGGCGCCGTGGGCTGCTACGTGGCCATGCTCGGACTCGCCACGTGGCGCTGGCAGCTTCTCCTCGAGGCCCTCGGATGCGTGGCCCCCCTGCGGCACCTCACCGCCTCGTACCTCGTCGCCACCTTCTTCAACAACTTCCTGCCGAGCAACATCGGCGGCGACATTGTCCGCGTTCGGGATGGCTCGCGCCTCACGGGATCGACCACGTCCTCCCTCGCCGTCGTGGGCATCGATCGGATCATCGGCCTCGGCGCCCTCTGGGTGCTCGGCGCCCTGGCCTTCCTCTTCGCCAGCCCCGATCTCCGCGAGCTCGCCGGAGCCCGGACCGTCGTCCTGGGCCTCGGGCTCGTCTTCGTCCTCCTCGGCTACGTCTTCTTCCGACCCGGGACCGCCCGCAGGGTGATGGCGGTGACGGGACTGAAGCGCGTCGACTGGCTCCGGAAGCGGTTCGAGGTGGCCCAGGCGGCGGTGCACAGCTACCGTGCCCAGATGAGGACGATATTCCTGGCCTTCGCGGCCAGCCTCGCGCTTCAGGCTCTCGTCGTCTGGTACTTTCTGGCGATCGCCCGCGCCCTGCGGATCCCCCTCTCCGTGTCCGCCGCCTTTCTGATGGTGCCGCTGTGCACGCTGCTCCAGGCGGTCCCCATTTCCTTCAACGGCTGGGGTCTGAGGGAGGGACTGTTTGCGCTGTACTTCTCGCAGGTCGGCCTCCCGCGGGAGAGCGCGCTCGCGTTCTCGCTCACCGGCGCCGGGCTCGTCATCCTGCTCTCCCTCTCAGGAGCCATCGTCTGGATGGCCCGTGGCACACCGATGGTCTCCGACGAGACCGGCTGAGGCATGCCCGCCGGGATCCTTCACGTCTGCGACAAATTCGGCGTCCGCGGTTCGAGCATCCACGGGGTCTCACGCCTCTTCTCGTGGTGGTTCTCCCGCTACGACCCGGCCCGCTTCGACGTGGGCCTCGTCGGCCTCAAGCACCCGGAGCCCGCCACGCAATGGCTCGCCGAGCAGGGAATCCCCGTCCATCACCTCGGGCGAGGGCGCTTCGATCCCCGGATCCTGAGCGACCTCGTCGCTCTGGCCCGCCGGCGTGAGACGCGCATCCTCCACGTCCACGGGTACGCCGCGGCTGACTTCGGCCGACTCGCGGCCCGGCGCGCCGGGGCGAAGCTCGTGCTCCACGAGCACTTCGCGGACCCGAGGATGCCGGCCTACCAGGGCCTCGCCGACCGGATGCTCGCGCCCCTGACCGACCGGGCGATCGCGGTCAGCCGCTCGACCCGTGACTTCCTCGTCGCGGAGCGCTTCGTCCCCGCGCAGCGGGTGCGTCTCATCTGGAACGGGGCCCCGCTCGCGGAGTTTGCCCCCGCCGGTCGGGAGCGCGCCCTCCACGTGAGGCGAGAGCTCGGCCTCCCCGAGAACGCCCCCTTGGTCGGAACGATCGGTCGCCTGAACGCCCAGAAGGGCCACCGTTTCCTGCTCGACGCGGCGGCGATGTTGCGCGAGCGCCTCCCCGAAATGCGAACGCTGATCGTCGGAGACGGTGACCTCATGGGCGACCTGCGCGATCAGACGGCCCGGCTCGGCCTCGGCGACCGGGTCGTCTTCACCGGCCACCGCACCGACGTACCCGACCTCCTGGCCGCCCTCGACGTCTTCTGCATCTCCTCGCTCTACGAGGGGACACCGCTCGCGCTCTTCGAGGCGATGGCCGCCGCACGCGCCATCGTCTCCACCGCGGTCGACGGCTGCCGGGAGATCCTCGAGGACGGGTCGAACGGCCTGCTGGTGCCGCCGGCCGACGCTGAGGCCCTCGCCGGGGGTCTCGAGCGGGTCCTCACCGGGGCGGGTCTGCGGGAGGCGCTCGGGCATCGCGCCTTCGCGGATTCCCGTCGCTACGACGTGAAGGCGTGCGTCGAGCAGATGGAGGCGCTCTATGATGAGCTCCTCGACGAGAAGGGAGGGTGAGCACGTGCCGGCCCGCTTGGTCCAAGACCTGAAAGAGGCGTGGGAGGTGCTATGGGACCTCCTGTTGCGGCGGTATCCACCCTTCGTCACCGGGGGGCCTCTCTCCCGAGGAGACATCCCCGTCTTCGTCCTGCACGGCGCCGAGCCCCGTCCGCTCGAACGCCAGCTGCAGCACCTGTCCGACAACGGCTACCAGACGCTCGGCGCCGACGAGTACGTCACCATCCTCCTGGGGGGGCGCCCCGCCCCGGATCGTGCCGTCCTCCTCACGTTCGACGATGGCCGCGCATCCCTCTGGAGCGTCGCCCAACCGCTTCTGCACCGGTTCGGGATGAAAGCGGTCGTCTTTCTCGTCCCCGGCCGGATGCGCTCGCGCCCGGGACCACTTCGCGCGACGTGGTCGGACGTCGAGTCGGGACGCATCGACGCCGCTGCGGTGCTCTGCCGCGAGGACGGCCCGGGGGCCCTCTTGTCATGGGAGGAGGTCGAGAAGCTCTCGAAGACCGATCTCTTCGACTTCCAGAGCCACACCCTCACCCACGCGCGCATCCATGTCGGGCCGCAGATCGAGGCGTTCGTCACCCCCTGGTCCCGCCGCGGCTACGCCGCCTTCGACCAGCCACTGATCCACGACGCCGCGCGAGACCTGCTCGGCGAAGAGGTCCCCCTCGGGACTCCGCTCTTCCGCTCCGCACCACGCACCTCCGAGGTGCTGCGCTTCTACGAGGATCCCGCGGTCCGCGACGACTTCGTGAACGAGGTGGCGCGGGAAGGAGAGACCTTCTTTCAGCGCCCCGACTGGGAGGCGACCCTGCGGAAGCGGGTCTCGGGGCAGCCGGTCCGAGGCCGCGAGGAGTCCCCCGAGGAGCGCTCGCGCGCCATCGAGAAGGAGGTGGTGGAGTCGAAGCGCCTGATCGAGGAGCACACGGGACGTCCCGTCTCCCACCTCTGCTACCCATGGCACGCCTTTGGCCCCACCGCGCAGGCACTGGCTCGGGACGCGGGCTACCGCGCCGCGTTCTGCGGCAAGGTCCCCGGTGTGCCCATCACCCGGCCCGGGGGCGATCTTCAGCGGATCGCACGGATCGGCGAGGACTACATCGAGCTGCTCCCGGGGCGCGGGCGTGGAACGCTCGGCGGAGATCCTCCGACGGAAGTGGGCGCGCCGTTTCGGTCGCAGCGCGTAGTAACATCCCCCCGAACTGCGAGGCAGGCCGCCGTGGACGACTTCGATCCCAACACCAGCTCCGCCAGTCAGCTGGTTCCGGTGCTCCCGCTGAAGGACGTGTCCCTCTTCCCCGGGGCGTCACTGGCCCTCGTCGTGAGTCGGTCCCCCGCAATCGCGGCGGTTCGGATGGCCGAACGCTGCGAAGGGACGCTCCTCGCCCTCGCCCAGCGCGACCCCGGGGCGACCGATCCTGGCTCCCAGGGGCTCCACAGCATCGGCACCCTCGGCGAGATCCGGGAGGCCCTCGCCGTCTCACCCCTCGAGCTTCGGCTCGAGATCGACGGCTTCTCCCGTGCGCGGGCGCGGGAGGTCGTGGGCAAGACCCTGATGGTCGCGGAGGCTGTCGTCGTGCCGGAAGGCGAGGAGGGCGACGAGTGGGGCCCGGCGGTCGAGGCGCTCGCCCGCTACCTCCACGCGCACTCCGACCTCCGCACGTTCCTCGACGAGCAGCGGCGCGTCGGCGACTCGATGTCCTGGGTCAATCTCGCCTGCCAGCATCTCCCCATCACCGCCACCGCGCGGCAGAGGCTTCTCGAGGCCTCCGCGGTCGATCGCTGCACGATGATCAGCCGCGGCCTGGACGCCCTCCTCCGCAAGGAATCACAGGGCTAGAATGATCCGCACAAACGACCCCAGGTTGCGGCGATCCTGGGCGGTCTCACTCCCGTAGCGGGAGCCAAACCGCAGCCGGAACAGGCTCGTGCCGTAGTAGTCGAGTTGGCTCGTCGGATCCTCGAGCACGACCTCCCGCGTCCGGAGAGGCTGCAGCACGAGCCGATGTCGCTCGCGGCCGAGCCGAACAGTCACGATGTCGCCGGCGGGGCCGGCGGTGACGACGAGGCGGATGGCCGGGCGGGCGTGCGAGGGTCTGGAGCACCACCTCGGCGTCGGTTCCCCCCCTCAGCCAGAAGCCCTCCTCGTCGAACGACGATCTCCTGGCCGAAGGTGCCGTCGTCGAGGAACCAGAGGAAGTAGGGCGGCGGGCTACCCGCCGGCCGCCGGGCGGGGTCGCCCCCGGGCGCGTTGTACGGGCGACGCTTGCGCCAGACGTCGGTGAAGACCGAGAGGTCGCCGAGCATCGTGAGCTCGGCCGGCAGGCGCCGAAAGGCCGGTCGGGTGGCGTGTGCGCCCGGGAGCAGAGAGTGACGGACCGGCGAGGCCAGGATGGGCAGGAGCACGACCGCCGTCACCACCGCCGCCCCGAGCGCGATCCCAGCGTCCCGTCCCCCGGGGCAGGAACACGAGGCCAAGAGGCGCGAGGTTGACGAAGTAGCGGTTGCCGATCGTCCCCGCACCCCCGTACCAGTTGTCCGGGATGATGAGGACGTAGGCCAGAGCCGAGGCCAGGAGCGCGAGGAGAGCGAGGGCCCCCGCCCGCTCCCGCGGGCCCGACGAGGACGAAGGCCAGCGCGGCGAGGACGACTCCGGGGAAGTACGAGAGCGGCCCCGCCGAAACGCCCGATCCAGAAGTAGCCGAGGTTGAGCAGGAACGACCGCCGCAGCTCATGGGGAGGACCGGGGCGGCGCCACCCGGGCGGTGTGCTTGCCCTCGTCGCGGCCGGCCACGAGGGGTCCGACGTGGTCGGTGGTCATCCACACCCCCGCGGAGTCGAAGGTCACGCCGGGATCGAACGGGTAGCGGTCGTAGAAGGTCTTGCGCTCGCCGCCCTGGTAGTTGAGCTCGCCGGTGGCGAGCCAGGTCGCGCCGAAGCCGGCCGCCATCACCGCCACCACCATGGCCCCCCGTCTCACCGCCTCCCCGACCCGACGGCCCCACTGCCCCGCGGCCGAAGAGCGCGTCGAGGACCAGCGGCAGCGCGAGGAGCGCGTTGGTGGGCTTCGAGTAGGCGGCCAGGCCGATCAGGACCGCGGCCAGCATCACCCGACCACGACGCCAGGCCACCAGGCCCCCGGTGATCAGACCGAGGTTGAGGATCTCGGGGGTCAGCCACAGTAGGTAGACGGGCACCACGCCGAGCGCGAACACCGCGAGCACGGCGGCGAGGGCGGCCGCGGGCGTGCGAGCCCCGGCGCCGCACTGCGTAGCCCAGACCGAGGGCCAGCCCGAGGACGAGCGCGTTGAGAAGGAGCAGACCCCGGTCGGGGCCGAGGAGGCGGACGAAAGGGGCCCCCACCAGCGGGTAGAGGAGGGCCTTGCCGTAGACGAGACGGTCGTCCCCGACCCCGCCGCGAACGCGCTTCAGGAACAGCCCCTGAGGCCCTCCCGGGTACACGGGCTTCACGCGCGCGAGGTCCTCGCTCCCGTACTCGAGATCGAGATCGAAGGCGAGGCTCTCGGCCATCGCGCGGTACGTCGCGGCGTCGCTCCAGAAGCGCCCGTCGGGCCACCAGTGGCAGATCGGTCGCGAGCGCCAGGACCACCGCCAGCCCCGCGAGGACCCCGACGACGACGCGCGCCGTCCGATCGCTCATGGGCTCGCCGGGGTCACGGCGGGCGGCCCCATCTCGAGGCGGATCTCGACGAACGCCCCCACCTCCCGCCCGTCGGCCAGGGGCGCCCCCCGCCGAGAGCGCAGGTGGAGCACGTGCAGGAACGTGTCGTAGTAGCGCAGGCCACGCCCGACGGACAGGCCGACCTCGCGCGTCTGTCCCGGTCCCACCGACACCCGCTCGGAGGACCAGCCCCGCCGCACCGAGACGATGTCGCCGAGGGGTCCGCCGGTGACGCGCAGCACGATCCGCTGGACCGGAGCGAGATCGAACGCCCGCACGACCAGCTCCGCCCGCGATCCCGCCCGCAGCCAGAAGCCGGGGCGACCGCCGTAGCGTCTCCTTCCCGAACGTCCCGTCGTCCATGAAGTAGAGGTTGTAGGCGTCGGCATCGGCGTGGCGCTGCGGGTTGCCGACGAACCCGAAAGGCCTCTTCTTGCGCCAGGGCTCGGTGAAGACGGAGAGGTCGTTGAGCATCGTGAGCTCGGCGGGCAGCAGCGTGAACGGCCCGCGCGGTGGCGTGATCCCCGGGCCGGCGCGAGTGGCGCACCGGCGAGAGGAGAACGGGCAGCAGGAAGATCGCGGCCAGGACGACGCCGCCGACGGCGACCCACGCCTCCCGACGGCGGGGCACGAGGAAGAGAAACGCCGGAAGCACGTTCAGGAAGTAGCGGTTCCCCACGGTCCCGCCGCCGCCGTACCAGTTGTCCGGGATGATCCAGATGTAGGCGAAGGCGGAGAGGGCGATCGCAACCAGAGCCAGGCCGCCCTCGCGCGAGCGTGGACCCGCGAAGCAGGAAGAGCAGGAGGGCCACGGCCGCCACGCCGAAGTAGCCCAGCGCCCCCCCGAATCGACCCACCCAGAAGTAGCCGAGGTTCCACGGAGCGACTCCCAGATCTCCACCGGGGCGCGAGCGGGTCCGGTCCGCTCGGAGGCGCCCTCCTCGTCCCGCTCGCCGACGAGCGGACCGAGCTGTCGGTCGTCATCCAGAAGCCGGCGTCGTCGAACGTCGCACCCGTCTCGTCGAACGGGAAGCGATCGTAGAAGGTCTTGCGCTCCCCGCCCTGGTAGTTCCACTCGCCCGTGAGGGCGACGTTCAGACCGAAGAGGGCGACGACGGTGAAGCGCGAGGACGACCCCGCGCCGCAGCGACTCCCGAAGCCCGATGACCAGCCCACGTCGCCCGCTTCCTTGCCAGCCGGCGACGAGAGGCTCGAAGCCGAGGGGCGCCGCCATCAGCAGGTTGGGCCACTTGACGTATCCCGCGAGGCCGAAGAGGACGGCCGAGAGCACGGGGCGACCCGAGAACCACGCGGCCAGACCCGCGGTCACGAGGCCGAGACCGAACAGCTCCGGCGTGGGCCAGAAGAGATAGAGCGGCGCCACCGTACCGAAGAAGAAGGCGAGCACGACGACGACCGCGGCCCCCGCTCCCACGCCCCGCCGCCGGAGCACGCCGTATCCGAGCCAGACCGCGAGAGCCAGCACCAGCGCGTTCGTGACGAGGAGGCCGCGTGTCCCGAGCAGTGCCACGAACGGTGCCGCCGCCAACGGATAGCCGACGGCCTTGGCAAAGTAGAGCCGTCCTTCGTCGGGTCGGACGCGTCGCACCCACGGGAATCCGCCCTCGAGGTCGAGGGCCAGCCCTCCGCTGGCGCGCTTGACGAAGAGGCCCTGCGGCCCGTAGGGATACTCCCGCCGCACGCGCTCGAGGTCGCGCGCGTCGAAGCGCACGTCCAGATCGCGGGCGAGGCTCCACGCCATCCCGTAGTAGGTCGCCCCGTCACCCCAGAACTCTCCCTCCGAGACGACGGGAAGGTCGGTCGCCACGGCCAGGGCAACGAGGACCACCCCGATCGCGACGAGCAGCACCCGAGCCCGACGCTCGGCCCGTCCGGGAGCCGCGCTCGGCTGGTCGGCGCCGCCCGGCGCTAGAGCCACCCCGCCTCCTGGTAGGACATCGCGGTGCGCGCGATGCCCTCCTCCAGATGGACCTGCGGGTCGTATCCCAGGACGCGTCGCGCCTTCTCGATGCTGAAGGCGCGGCTCTTCGTCCAGAAGTCCACCCGGCGCCGATGCAGCGGTGGCTCGATCCCGAGCGGGACGCAGATCGCTTCGACGACGTCTCCCGCCAGCTGGATCGGCCGCGCCGGGATGCGGAAGGGCAGCACACGTCCCCCGGTGTGCTTCGCAACGAGCGCCGCGAGCTCGGCCTGCGTGACGTACTCGGGGCCGCAGATGAGGAAGCTCTCCCCCACCGCGTCCTCTCGCTCGAGCGCGAGGAGGAAGCCCTGAACGAGGTCGTCGATGTAGACCGGGTGATAGAAGCTCTGCCCGTCCCCGACGAGGGCGTAGCGGCCCCGGGCGATCGCCCGGAAGAGCTTCAGGAGGCGTGTCTCGCCGGGACCGTAGATCGCCCCGGGTCGGACCACCGCGACGGGAAGGCCGCGCCGCCGGTGGAACTCGAGGGCCAGGGCCTCGGCCTCGGCCTTGGTCGCCTGGTAGACGTCGCCGGGGGCGACGGGTGCAGTCTCGTCGGCGGGAGGGTTCTCGACGTGTCCGTGCACCCCGACCGTGGAGGTGTGGACGAAGCGGCGCACCCCGGCCGCCGCCGCCGCCTCGAGCAGCCGCTCGGTCCCTCCGACGTTGACGTCGCGGTAGTACGAGTCCGGGTGTCCCGCGGTGCGATAGACCGCGGCCACGTGCAGCACCGCGTCCGCACCCTCCACGAGACGGTCGAGCGCCTCGCGGCTCCGCCAGATCACCCTCGACGAGGGCGGCCCCGGAGCGGCGGAGGCGGTCGGAGACCGAGGGCGCACGAACGAGCGCGGTCACGTCGTCCCCACGTCCCCGGAGGACCTCCAGGAGCCGGCCCCCCGTGTACCCGGAAGCACCGGTCAGCGCCACACGCATTCGCCCGTTCCGCTCCTTCCGTGGATCGGGTCCCCAGTCAACAGGGCCGCGCCCAGTGTAATGGCAGCCTGCGCTTCGACGTGAGCCGATCGGATCATCGCATGAAGCGCGTTTCCCTTGACTCCGGCGAGAGGGGGGCCTAGGCTTCAACCGGCAATCATCGTAGCCGCGGCAGTCGCCGGGAGAGCCGGACGTCGCTCGCGAGGAACCCGCCCCCGCCGGGTGGGTCCTCCACAGGCGACGGTCGGCTCCCGGCGTTCACGGGAGGGAGCCCATGGCCAAGAAGAGGTACTACCTCGACACGCGGGTTCTGACGGCGTTCTTCTTCGCAGCGATGCCGTTCGTCGCGTTCGGGTCGTTCATCGTCGTCAACGTGGCGAAGAACCAGCTTCGCGACTCGGTCGGCGTCGGACTCGAGCAGCGGGCGGTCCAGACCAAGCTGGCTCTCGAGCAGCACATCGGGCAGAAGGTCGTCGATCTGCGGCTCCTGGCGCTCCAACCCCTGGTCGAGGCAGGCTGTGGCCCGGCCCTCACCGAGCGTCTCCCCCGAGGAGATGCTCCGCGTCGAGCAGGCCTGGTCGACGGGAGCCGACGACCGGCTTCGCGCCGCAGTCCTCGAGTCGGCCCTCTCCGCCCGCCTGCGGGACGTGACCTCGGTTCGTCCCGGACTCCGGTCGATCCAGGTCGTCGACGCCACGGGCCGCGTCGTCGCGGCCTCCGGCGGCGGAGGACGACTCTTTCACACCGAGACCGCGTGGTTCAAGGAGCTGGCGTCCCAGGAGGGCGAGCCCGAGGCCTGGATCGAGCGACATCGAGCGTCCCCCCGGGTCGTCCCTGAGCGCGCTCGTGCTCGCCTACCCCGTGCGGGACGCCGAAGGGCTCTTCAAAGGGGCGGTGCGGGGCCTCGTCGACGCCACATCCCTCTACGGGGTGCTCGCGCCGGTCCGCGTCGGCCGCACCGGCCACGCCACGCTCATTCGGGCCACCGACGGGATGATCCTCGCGTCGGACGAGGGGGACCGCATCCTGACCGCGATCTTCCCTGGCTTCGACTCGCTCGCCGGCGCAGTCGAAGGATTCCCCCTCGCCGCCGAGGGAGAGGCCATCTTCGGCAAGGCGCGCCTCCGCCGAGGCTTCTGGACCATCCAGGAGGTCACGGCCGAGGTCGAAGGGCGGCAGGTCGTCGTCGAGCACGCGCGGCTCGTCGGCTTCTCACCGGTGGACCAGATGCCCGGCGTCCTGTGGCTGGTGACGGTGGAGCAGGACCTCGAAGAGGCCCTCCACCCGATCGAGAGCGTCACCCGCTACCTCTGGATCCACTTCATCGGGGTCTTCGCGACCGTGATCCTGCTGGCCCTCTTCTTCTCGTTCCAGCTCGAGCGGCCGGTGATGGACGACGACCTGCACCTCCACGAGGAGCACATCCCGTCGTCGCTCAAGGCCCGGGCGGAGGCCGACAGGGAGACGTGAGGACTTACCGGCGCGCGCCGACCTGCCGGAAGAGCGACACGTAGCGACGCGCCGCGTCGCGCTCGTCGAACCGCCCCAGGGCGACGGCGCGGGCGTGGGTCCCCATCCGCTCGCGCGCGCCGGCGTCGAGGGTCAGTGACGTCAGCGCGCTGGAGAGCTCGTCCGCCATGCCTGGGGTGACGAGGAGGCCCGAGCGCCCCTCGTCGACCACGTCCACGATGCCGCCGGTGCGGCTGGCGACGGCAGGCAGGCCGCAGGCGGCGGCTTCGACGAGTGAGATCCCGAGCCCCTCGAAGATCGAGGGGAACACGAAGAGGTCCGCCGCCCGCAGGTGACTCTCCACCGCGTCGACGCGGCCGGCGAAGGTGACCCGGCCCGCCAGACCTCGCTCTCCCACCTCCGCCTTCAGATCTTCCTCGACCGACAGGGCCTGCCCCTCCCCCGAGCCGACGAGCACGAGATGCAGGTCCGGCCGGGCCGGGGCCACGTCCGCGAAGGCGGCCAGCAGCGTCTCGAGTCCCTTCCCGCGGAGGAGCCGACCCGTGAAGATGGCGAGAAGCCCTTCCGGCAGGCCGAGCGCGCCCCGGAGGGCCTCCTTCTCACCCGGCCCGGCCGGGCGGAACCGCTCCGTGTCGACGCCGTGGGGGATGAGGGCCACACGCTCGGGCGCGACGCCCGCGTTCACGATCTCGTCGCGGATCTTCCGGGACATCGCCACGAAGGCCTCTCCGTCCCGCAGCCACACGTTGCGCAGGGCGACGAGGCCGCGGACCGCGGGCGCCAGCGCCTTGCCCCGGCGCCAGCCCCAGGTGAACGCCTCCCCGCTCAGCTCTCCGTTGATCTCCGGCTGGAGGATCACGGGCCGCCCCAGGGCGCGGGCAGCGAAGAGCCCCGGCACTCCCAGCACCCGCGTCCCCCGGACCACCAGCACGTCGTGGCGCCGGCCCTCGCCGAGAACGGCTCGAAGCGCAGCCGGCACCATGAGGTACTTGCCTGTCCGCGCCGGGCCGGACGGACGGACACGCCGCACGCGGATCCCGTCGACCGTCTCCTTGGACGGCCACGTGGCCTCGCCCCGCCGGGTCACGACGGTGGCCTCGTGGCCCATCGCCACGAGACGCGCGCCGAGCTGCCGGATGTGGGTCTCGCCGCCCCCCAGGACGGGGTGAAACGACTCGGTGAGGAACAGAACGCGGGTCAAGGGGAGGGCGTGGTGTCGCCGCCCCCGCCTCGCCGCGGGCGGCGCTGCTGCACCACGTAGATCGGCTTGCCCTGGCTCTCGTGCCAGGTGCGCACGAGGAGCTCTCCCATCAGCCCGAAGTTCACGAGGATGACCCCGGTGAGAAACAGGAGCGCCCCGAGCAGGAGCAGCGGCCGGCCGCCGATCGCCTCGTGGGCGATGAGCTTGAGGCCGGCCAGGTAGGCGAGGATCACGAACCCCGCGCCGCCGGACGCGAGACCCATGAAGCCGAACAGGTGGGCGGGGCGGGTCCCGTACGAGAGCAGGAACTTCACCGTGAACAGGTCGAGCAGGACGCGCACGGTTCGGCCGAGGCCGTACTTGCTGTGCCCCCGGGTCCGCGGTCGGTGGTGGACCGGGACCTCGGCGAGCGTCACTCCCATCCACGACGCCACCGCCGGGATGAAGCGGTGCATCTCCCCGTACAGCCGCAGGCCCTTGACGACCTCCGCCCGCATCGCCTTCAACGAGCAGCCGTAGTCGTGCAGATGCACACCGGTCGCCCAGGAGATCAGCCGGTTGGCGAAGAACGACGGGATCCGCTTCGAAAGCGGATCCCTCCTCTCTCGACGCCACCCGCACACCATGTCGAGGTCGTCCGCCTCGAGCTTCGCCACCAGCGCCGGGATGTCCCCGGGGTCGTTCTGGAGGTCGCCGTCGGACGTCACGACGATGTCGCCCTCCGCCCGGTCGAAGCCGGCCGAGAACGCCGCCGTCTGCCCGAAGTTGCGGCGCAGGAGCACGACACGCACGCGAGGGTCGGTCTCTTCCAGGGCGAGAAGACGCTCGCGCGTCCCGTCCGTGCTGCCGTCGTCGACGAGGACGAGCTCGAACGTCCGGCCGGTCGACTCGAGGGCCACGCTCATCTCGCGATACAGATCGTCGAGGTTCTCGGCCTCGTTGTAGAGGGGAACGACCACCGAGATGGCGGGGCGAGTCTCCGCAGTCATGACGCCCCGAAGTATAAGCGACCCCCCACGAAGGACCACGACCCGGCTCGCCGCCTCGGGGGGCGCTGCGGTCGCCCGCTCGCGGGGACTGCAGGGCATCGAAAACGCACTGGAACATGGCGGTGGATAGAGCAGGAGGCGGGGGGCGTTTTCGATGCCCTGCTCGGTCGGGCGTCGGCCCCTCAAGAGGAAGCAGCGCCCTCCCTCGCTCGATTCGCCCGCACGGGCTCACGGACATAACGTCCACGGCAGCATTCACAATGCGGAGCTCGACGCCCCGCTACGCGGGCGCCTTGCGCTCGTCTCGCAAGCTCAATTCGCGTCCCCCGAGCCCCTACGTGGGGAGATCCCTGCACCCGGGCCCCCCGCACTCAGAGCGCGGCTGGCCACCAGGTCTAGGGTCGTCCGCATGTCCCTACCCTGGGGACATGCGGACGCGCGGGACCTATCTCAAGCCTTCCCCTCCCCCTACGTGGGGAGGGATAGGGAGGGGGGTCAGTGAATGATCAGGCTCTAGCGCCCCACAGCAATCAGGTACACCCAGTTCGCGAAGAAGGCGACGAAGGCCACGACGCGAAACGCGCGGCCGAACGACCGGGAGAGCCCGACTCGAAGCGCCCGGCGCCGCGGGAGCAGGAGCACGTCGACCACCGCCCAGGCCGCGATCACCACCGCGAGAACGGTGGTGAAGGGGTTCAGGGCGAGCGCGCCCGCGGGATCGAGCTCGAACAGGCGCGCCGCCGCGCGCGTCGATCCGCAGGTCGGACAGGGCATCCCGGTGAGCCCCTTGAACATGCAGAACGTCAGCGGCACCCGATCGAGCCCCAGCAGCGCCCACGACCCCCGCCGCGAGCAGGCCGATCCCACCGAAGATGGCCCCGAGCGGGGGAGCCCCGGGCTCCGCGGATACGCGGACCGCCGGCTCGTCCTCTCTGGCTGCGATCTCGACTTCGGGCGGGGATTGGCTCACTGGACCTGCGAGATCAGGGTGCCGACGGTGCCGGCGAAGAGCAGCGATCAGGCCCACGCAGCAGCAGCAGAAGATGACGATGGGCAGCAGCACGGCGGCGGCGGCCTTGCCCCCGCTGATCTGGTGCGCCTGGGAGAGACCGATCACCGCAAGCACGATGCCCCAGATCGGCGCGATGACGTTGCCGCAGAACGGGATCACCATGAGGACGTAGGGAGCCTCGGCGAAGCAGACGACGCGGAAGGTCGCCTCGAAGTCGTGTCGAGCGCCCCCGAGGATCAGGAGCATCACGTGGTAGATGCCGGCGGCGATGAAGACGCCGATCGCCACCATGATGCGGACCGAAGACGAGCTGCATCAGGAAGCCGCCCCAGCTCTGGGCGAAGTTGCAGCACCTCGGGCACTCGCGAGCTCTCGCCGATCGCGGCCATCCCCGATCCCACGATCGAGTTGAACAGGGCCGAGTAGAAGCTCGAGACGACGACGCCGAGTCCAGCCGAGGATTACGGCGTAGAGAAGCGGGAGCCGATCCCTCCGGTTCGGGGCATGGTCCGAAGAACACGCGGGTTGTGACAGGACCTGCTTCGTCGTTTCGATCAGGGCGCCGACGAAGCCGAGGCGCCCGCGGTCGTCCCACGGCGTCCCGCCGGGGCCGAGGTGTCGCCGGACCGCCGCCTCCCGCGGGAGGCACGCCTGCTCCTGACGGGCGGCGGCGGAGGGGCCCCGTCCGAGTGGGAGGGTGTCGCCGCGCTCGGCAGGTCGACGTCGCCACCGCAGTTCGGACAGTATCGTGTCCCGGTCTCGGGCAGCGCGTTCCGACAGTGCGGGCACAAAGCCATGTCGAGCCTCCTCGGGCCTCGGGGTCGACGTGAGTCTAGCAGACCACGGTCTAAGCGCTCGGGCACGAGGCGCCAAGGGCGGTGGACCGAGCCAGCGTATAGGGCAAGATCAGGAACCAAGCTCCACTTCGGATGCGACGCCGGCGCGTCGCAACCTACACTCGGGGTTGACGCGCGTCTCGCAAGCTCGACTGCGCGGATCCCTTGGGCATGCCGGATGCGACGCTGGCGCGTCGCAACTTACACTCGGGGTTGACGCGCGTCTCGCAAGCTCGACTGCGCGTCCCCCGAGCCCCTCCGTCGGGAGGGACAGGGAGGGGGGTCATTGAATAGTATTGAGCGACCCATGGCCCGAGTCACCGTCGAGACCGTCGATCACGTTGCGCGGCTGGCGCATCTCTCCCTCACCGAGGACGAGCGGGAGACCTTCGCCCGCCAGCTCACCCAGGTCCTGGAGTACGCGGAGTCGATCCAGTCGCTCGACACCACGGGCGTGCCCCCGATGAGCCACGCCCTCACCACCGGCGGCTTCCGTCCGGACGTCCCGGGCGAGAGCCTCGACCGTGAACGAGCCCTCGAGGCCGCCCCCGACCCCGCCGAGGGCCTCTTTCGCGTCCCGAGGATCATCGGAGGATGAGCTTCGTCCTGACCGACCTGACCGCGGCCGAGATGAGCCGCCGGGTGGCCGGCCGCGAGGTGTCCTGTCAGGAGCTGACCCGGGCTCACCTCGACCGCCTTGCCGCAGTCGAGCCCGGGGTCGGCGCGCTACTGGCGACCTTCGAGGATCGCGCCCTCGAGCGCGCCCGCGTCCAGGACCGGGCCCTCACCGCGGGCGCGGAGGCCGGGCCGCTCGCCGGCGTGCCGGTCGTCGTCAAGGACGTCCTCGACATCGCTGACCTTCCGACCACGTGCGGGTCGCGCATCCTGAAGGGCTATCGTCCCCCTTTCACCGCCACCGCCGTCACCCGTCTCGAGGCCGCGGGGGCGATCGTGATCGGGAAGGCCAACATGGACGAGTTCGCGATGGGCTCGTCCACCGAGAACAGCGCGTTCCGGCCGACGAAGAACCCCTGGGACCGGGGGCGCGTGCCCGGCGGCTCCTCGGGGGGATCGGCGGCGGCGGTGGCTGCGCGCATGGCCCCGATTGCCCTGGGCTCGGACACCGGGGGGTCGATACGCCAGCCCGCGGCGTTCTGCGGCATCGTGGGCCTCAAGCCCTCGTACGGGCGGGTGAGCCGCTACGGCCTCGTCGCCTTCGCCTCCTCCCTCGACCAGATCGGACCCATGGCCCGTACCGTTGAGGACGTGGCGCGGGTCTCGTCGGTGCTGTGCGGGCACGACCCCCTCGACTCCACGAGCGCCAGCGACGCCGTCCCCGACTTCGCCAGCGCCCTGCAGCGCGACCCGGAGGGCCTTCGGGTCGGTGTTCCCTGGGAATCCCTCGCCGAAGGAGTCGAGCCCGAGACGCTCGCCCGCTTCCGCGAGGCGCTTCAGGCTCTCGAGGGGGCGGGGGCCTCCGTCGTCGAGGTGTCCCTGCCTCATCTCTCGCACGCCGTCGCCACCTACTACATCGTGGCCACCGCCGAGGCCTCCAGCAACCTCGCCCGCTACGACGGCGTGCGATACGGTCGCCGCGCGGCGGGGGCGACCGATCTCGGGACGATGTACGGCCAGAGCCGGGACGAGGGCTTCGGAGCGGAGGTGAAGCGACGCATCATCCTCGGCACCTTCGTGCTGTCGTCCGGCTACTACGACGCCTACTACCTCCGGGCGCAGAAGGTCCGCACGCTCATCCGTCGCGACTTCGAGCGGGCCCTCGAAGGGTGTGACGTCGTGGCAACGCCCACCACGCCGACGCCCGCTTTCCCCCTCGGCGACAAGAGCGACGATCCCTTGCAGATGTACCTCGAGGACGTCTTCACCGTGCCCGCCAACCTGGCCGGGATCCCGGGGCTATCGCTGCCCTGCGGCCTGGCCGGGGGCCTGCCGGTCGGCCTGCAGCTCCTCGGACGACCCTTCGACGAAGAGACGCTTCTCCGCTGCGGCGCCGCCTTCCAGCGCGCCACCCGCCACCACGAGCTGCGACCGCCCGAGCAGGGTTAGCGGAAGAGGCGTCGACGTACACGTGCGACTGGCCGACAGGCCTGCACTCACCCGCGTGTCCCTTCTCTGGGGACACGCGGGTGTCCATGGCCTATGTCAAGCCTTTCCGGCCTGTCGGAGGCGACGCTGGCGCGTCGCGACTTACTCTCGGGGTCGACGCTCGTCTCGCAAGCTCGACGTCGCGTCCCCCGAGCCCCCTACGTGGGGAAGATCAGGCTGCGGGCTCGATGACCACGTGCGGCTGGCCATCAGGCCCAGGCTCGCCCGCGCGTCCTTTCCCTGAGGACACGCGGGTGTCCATGGCCTATATCAAGCCTTTCCCTCCCCCTACGTGGGGAGGGATAGTCAAGATGGGATGACCGGCTCCCATCGCGAGTTCGTAGGTTACGCTCCGATCGGTTTGACCTGTAGCGCAGAGCTACAAGCGAAAGGAGCCGATCATGGACAAGCATATCCGACACGTCGGGTTTGATGTGGACTCGGAGAAGATCGTGGTGGCGGTGGCGGAGCCTGGGGGTGAGGTCCGGTCAGTGGGAGCGGTCCCCCACAGTCGTGAGTCGGTTCGGCGGCTCGTGAAGAAGCTGGGTCCGGCGAAGCGGCTGCGGGTCTGCTACGAGGCGGGTCCTCATGGCTATGGGCTGTACTGGCAGCTGAGGGAGCTCGGAGTGCACTGCGACGTGGTGGCCCCGACGCTGGTGCCGGTCAAGGCCGGGGATCGTGTGAAGACGAACCGGCGGGACGCGTTGAAGCTGGCGCGGAGCTACCGGAGCGGGGACCTGACGCCGGTGTGGGTACCGGACGCGGAGCAGGAGGCCCTCCGAGACCTGGTGCGGGCGCGTGAGGTGGCGAAGAAGGATCAGCTGCGGGCGCGGCACCGGCTGGGGAAGTTTCTGCTGCGCCGCGGGCTGAGGGCTGGGGCGGGGGTGAAGAACTGGACGACGACACACCTGGCCTGGGTGCGGACGCTGCGCTTCGAGCAGCCGGCGCAGGAGGCGACGTTTGTGGATTACCTGCACGAGGTGGAGCACGCGGCGGCGAGGATCGAGCGGCTGGAGAGGGCGATCGACCAGGCGGTGGAGAGTCTGTCGGAGGACAGAAGGGCCCTGGTGGCGGGGCTGCAGGCGTTGCGGGGGATCAAGCAGATCACGGCGGCGACGATCGTGGCGGAGCTGGGCGTGGTGTCCCGCTTCGAGCGGCCGAAGCTGCTGATGGGCTACAGCGGCATGGTCTCGAGCGAGGACTCTACGGGGAGCCGGATCCGGCGCTTCGGGATCACCAAGACGGGCAACGCCCACCTGAGGCGGGTCGGCGGTGAGGCGGCCTGGGCCTATCAGTACCGCCCAGCGATGTCGCCGGCGCTCAAGAAGCGGCAGGAAGGGCTGAGCGAGGAGGTCAAGGAGATCGCCTGGAAGGCTCAGCACCGGCTGTGCTCCCGGTACCGACGGCTGCTGGCGAGGGGCAAGCTCAAGCAGGAGGCGATCACGGCGGTGGGCCGGGAGCTTTGGGGCTTCATCTGGGCGGTCGGAATGCAGGTGGAGAAGGAGCAGCAGCTGCGGCGCGGGCGCGCCGCCTGAGACGAACGGGGAAACGCAACGTCGTCACAAGGAAAAGAGGACCGGGACCTTTGGAGAGGAGCAGGCGGTGGTCGAGGGGCCTACGGAATGGAGGATCCTCGTTCTCCCTATGTGGCAGGGCCAACACCCTGATCCACGAAGTTAGTCCGAGGCAGCTCCCGACGGATCACGACCATGACGGCGAGCTTCAGGCTCGATCCGCGAATATCAGAGTGATCAACCGTCGAAACAGCCGCCTCGACCGCCTCCTCCTCCGCTCCAGGGGCCACCCCCTACCTCGGGGCTTGACACGGTCATCCCATATCAGGGAGGGGGGTCATTGAATGATCGAGGGTCCTAGGGCCCTTCGGCGATCGTCGACCGCCGGGACAGGAGCACCGCCCGAACGACGAAGAACGACGCGGCGCCGGCCAGTGTGCCCACGGCCAGGTTCCCGACCACGAATGGCCAGAAGAGCAGCCGGAAGCTGTCGAGGGCCGACGCGTAGAGGGCCGGACCGGAGAGGCTCCAGTCCACCTCGCGCACCGTCGTCGGCGAGACGCCCAGCAGCGCGCAGCCGACGAGGGTCCCCGCCGTGTAGATCGGTCCGATCGTCCAGGGGTTGTTCATGAAGGTCCCGGCGAGCACGGCCACCCGATTGAGACGAAGGGCCCACGCGAGACCCAGGGCCATCAGGGTGTGGATGCCGAAGACGGGAAAGAAGGCGAGGAAAATCCCGGTGCCGAAGGCCGACGCCACCCGTGTGGGGCTGTCCGTGACGCGGAGGACCAGCTGCGCCAGCCGGCGCAGGCGCCTCATTCCCGGGAGTCCTCGGATCCGTCAGCACGGAAATGGTCGTGACCGCGGACCGGCAGGGGGTGCTCGCCCTCGTTGTCCCGCAGGCGGACCTCGGGCTCTCCCTCGAAGAACTCGCCGATCCCGCAGATGGCGACACCCCACACGCTGGCGAGCTCCCGCAACTCCTCGAACTGTGCGGGGCCGACGGCGAGCAGGAGCTCGTAGTCCTCGCCCCCGTGAAGGGCAAGCTGCAGGGCGTCGCCACCGCGCGCCCGCTCGAGTGCGGTGACCGCCGGAGAGACCGGCAGTGCCGCCCCCTCGATGCGGACGCCCAGTCCGCTCTGGCGACACATCTCGGCGAGATCCGAGGACAGCCCGTCGGACAGGTCCATCCCGGCGCGCGCGAGGCCACGCTCGGCGAGCGAGCGGGCGAGCGCGAGGGGAGGCCGCGGGTCGAGCTGCGCGCGCAGGCAGGTCTCGACCGCCTCCGCCGAGGACTCGGTCCACACCCCGGTTGCGCTCAGCTGTCCGTCCTCGTGAAGGCGGGCCCCCTGCCGGAGCAGCGCCACGCCCTCGGCCGCCGCTCCGAGCTCCCCGGTCACCACCACGAGATCGCCGGGCTGCGCCCCCGAGCGAAGCAGCGGATGCTCGGCCTCCCCGAGAAGCGTCGCGTCGACGACGATGCCCCCCGGGCTGCGGGCCACGTTGCCGCCCACGATGCTCACTCCGACCTCGGCCGCCCGCTCGAGGAGCCCGTCGTACAGCGAGTCCAGCCAGGACAGCTCGAGCTCCGGGGGAAGGCACAGGCTCACGATCGCGTGGCGGCTGACGCCGCCCATCGCTGCGATGTCGGAGAGGTTCACGCTCAGGGCCTTGCGACCCAGGAGGCGTGGCGGGGCCGCGTCGCGGACGAAGTGCACGCCTTCGACGAGGACGTCGGCGGTGACGAGGACGGGCGACGTCAGGTCCACGGCCGCGGCGTCGTCGCCGACGCCCACCGGCACCTCGGCACGGGGGATGCGACCCTGGATGTGCCGCGTGAGCTCGCGCTCACCGATGTCGCCGAGCCGCGCTTCCTGAGTCGTCAAGGGAGGCTCTCCGCACCTGCCGTGTGGTCGGTGCCCTGAACCGGGCCACCAGGTGGGAGCCCTGAGCCGCGCTTTAGGCTTCCTCGACGCGGAGGCGTGCACACGGCGGGGCGATCGGGCCCCCGGAACAACAGCGTTGGTTCGAGGTCTACGTACCCATCACGAGCAAGACAGAGAGCCTCCACGGCATCTTAGCTGCGGCCGCCGCTCCGGGGCAAGTTCACTCCCCGAGCGCGGCCCCGAGCTGCTTCGCCAGGCGTGCCACCCGCTGGTCGGCGCTCTCCCCCGCCACCCGCGCGCGCGACGTCGCCGCTTCGGCTTCGTCGCCCAGGCGAAAGCGCTCGTCGGCAATGTTGAGTGCGGCCAGGACCGCGATTCGCAGGCTGTCCACCGCCCCACTCGTCCGACTGACCTCCTTCATCTGCTCGTCGACGTAGGAGGCCAGCTTCTCGACGTACCCGGGGTCGTCCCCGCCGCGGACGGCGTAGTCCTGGCCGAAGATCTCCACGCGGACCAGACTGTCCTTGTCGGCCATGGGCCGGAATTATATCGCCCCTCAGGTCTGCTCGAGCCCGTCGAGGAGCTCGACGAGGCGCCCGAGCCTCGAGCGGATCTCCTCCCGCTCGCGTTGGAGCGTCTTGACCTCGCGAGCGAGACTGTCCGCTTTCATCGACGTCTCGGCACGGGAGCCGTCCGCCGCCGCCGAGCCCTCGAGCTGCTTCGCCGCCTCAGTGGCCCTCTCTTCGGCCTCCGTGGCACGTTTCTGCGCCTTGGCGAGCTCGCCGCGAAGCGACTGCGTCTCGGACTGGAGCTCCTTGAGCCGCCCGGCCGCTCGGCGGATCCTGTCCTCGAGGAGCTTGAAGCTGTCTTCCACCATCCCTCACTCTCCGGACTCGCCCCGGATCTCGAGCCCCGCCGCGCGGAGCTCCCGGATCACGGCCTCGACCGAGGCCTGCACCTCTTCGCTGGTGAGCGTGCGCTCCGCGTGCTGATAACGCAAGCCCAGCATCAAGCTCACCTTTCCCGCCGGGACCGGGGGCCGGACGTAGCGATCCTTCACCTCCACGCGTCGCAGCACGTCTCCCGCCGCCCCGCGCACCGTTCTGACCAGGTCCGCGGCCGCCACCCCGGCATCTCCCAGCACCGACAGGTCCCGATCCACGGCCGGGAACCGCGCCAGCGGCGCGAAGCGCTCGACGGTGTCCGAGCGCTTCAGCACCGGGTCCAGAGCCAGCTCGGCTACCACGACCGGTTCACGCTCCTGGCGCACACCGGGCCGAAGCGCCCCCAGCCAGCCGATCGCCTCCCCGTCGAGCAGGATCGCCGCTCCCTGACCGGGGTGGAGGATCTCGGGGCGCGGCCCGTCGGCGTCGAGGGTCAGCGGGCCCGCGCCCAGCCGCTCGAAGAGCAGCTCCAGCGCTCCCGAGGCATCGAACACGTCGACCGGTCGCCCCGGCTCGGACCAGTGGGCCGCTCGGGCCGCACCCGACAGCAGCAGGGCCAGCCGTCGCTCCTCGACGGGCAACGGCTCCGCCGGGAAGAAGACGCGGCCCAGCTCGAAGAGGGCCACGTCACGGCGCCCCTGCCGGACGTTCGTCTCCAGCGCCTCCAGCAGACCGGGCTGCACCAGGGACGAGCGCAGGACGGAGTGGTGGTCGGCGAGGGGATTCGCGAGGCGGACCGGTCGCTCTCCCGCACCCTCATGGTCCTCGACGAAGGCGTTCTGGATCGTCTCGGTCAGCCCGGCGCCGGTCAGCACGTCGCGGACGATCCGCTCCTCCCGCAGCCCCGGGCCCAGGCGGCCCACCCCGACGCTCGGGGGAATGGTCGAGGCCACCTTGTCGACCCCGTGGTGCCGTCCGACCTCCTCGATCAGGTCCGCTTCGCGCGAGACGTCGCCCCGCCAGCTCGGCACCGTGACGCGCCACGCCCCGGGACCCGTCTCCGCGGTCTCGAAGCCGAGACCGGTGAGGATGGTGCGAGAGCGCTCCACCGGAACCTCGGTGCCGAGAACCGCGCTCGCGCGGGCCGCCCGAAACGCGACCTGGCGAGGCTCGAGCCGCGCCGGCACCTCGTCGATCACTCCCGGCCGCGTCGTCCCGGCGCCGAGCTTCTCGAGGAGGTGGGCGATGCGGGCGGTGGCCACCGGTGGTCCGTTCGGGGTCGGCCCCCCGCTCGAACCGGTGCGACGCCTCGGTGTGCATCCCGAGCGCCTTGGCCGCCCTCCGGATGGCGAGGGGCTCCCAGTAGGCGGCCTCGAGGGCGATCGTCTGCGTCTCGTCCGAGACCTCGCTCGAGGCCCCACCCATGATCCCGGCGAGGGCGAGCGGCGCATGGGGGCCTGCCACGACGCCGGTGCGGGCCGACAGCGTGCGCTGAACCTCGTCGAGGGTCTCGAGGGTCTCCCCGTCATGCGCCCAGCGCACGCGGAGGCTGGCCTCGGGGATGCGGGCCAGGTCGAAGGCGTGGGACGGATGACCCATCTCGAGCATGACGTAGTTGCTGAGGTCGACGATGTTGTTGATGGGCCGGACGCCGACCATCTCCAGCCGCTCCCGCAGCCAGGCGGGCGAGGGCCCCAGCCGCACGTCGAGCACGCGCGCCGAGAAGCGGGGGCACAGATCCGCTGCCTCGATCTCCACCCGCAGCGCCTCCGACGCCGGTGTCCCGGTTTCCGCGAACGACAGCTCCAGGGGGCGGAGGGGCCGCGAGTAGATCACCGCCACCTCGCGGGCCAGGCCGTAGACGTTCATGGCGTCGACCCGGTTGGTGGTGACGTCGAGGTCGAGCACCGCCTGGTCGCCCGTGCCCTCGATCCCCCCGAGCTCGAAGCCCACCAGCGTCAGGTCTTCGCCGATGCGGCCCGGCTCCTCCGGGGCCTCGACGTACTCGCGGAGCCAGGAGACAGGGAGCTTCATCCGCGGAACTGCTCCAGGAAGCGCAGGTCGCTGCCGTAGAAGAGACGGATGTCGTCGATCCCGTGGCGCATCATCGCCACGCGCTCGATGCCGAGCGCCGAAGGCGAAGCCGCGTCACCTCCTCGGGGTCGTAGACCGGGCGCCCGAGCCGCGCGTTGACCGCCTCGAAGACCGCCGGGTGCACCATCCCCGAGCCGAGGATCTCCACCCAGCCGGTGCCCTTGCACACCCGGCACCCCTTGCCGCCGCACACGATGCAGCCGAGGTCGGCCTCGACCGAGGGCTCGGTGTAGGGGAAGAACGAGGGCCGGAAGCGCACCGGGTACTGCGGGCCGAACAGCGCGTGGAGGAAGGCCTCGATCGTGCCCTTGAGGTCCCCGAGGGTGATCCCGGGCCCCACCACGAGCCCCTCCACCTGCTGGAACATGGGCGAGTGGGTGATGTCGTCGTCGCGACGGAAGACCTTGCCCGGGCAGATGATCCGCACCCGGGGCGGGTGCGGGTTGTCCAGCATGTACCGGATCTGCGAGGACGACGTGTGGCGTGCGCAGCAGGCGCTGCCCCTCGCTTCCCTCCAGGTAGAAGGTGTCCTGCATGTCCCGGGCCGGGTGGTCGGGGGGCATGTTGAGGGCCTCGAAGCAGTGGTAGTCGTCCTCGACCTCGCGCCCCTCGTAGACCTCGTAGCCCATGGCGAGGAAGATGTCCTCCAGCTCCTCGCGAACCTTCGTGACGGGGTGGCGGCGGCCCCGCGCCGGGCGGCGGCCCGGCAGGGTGAGATCCACGCGCTCGCCGGCGAGACGCCCCTCGAGGGCACGGGCCTCGATCCCGGCCCGGGCCGCCTCGAGGCGGCGCTCGATCTCTTGCTTGAGGACGTTGAGCTCCCGCCCGGCGTCGCGGCGCGCCTCGGCCGGGAGCTTGCCGAGCGACTTGAGGAGGCCGCTCACCGCGCCCGACCGACGACCCAGGAAACGGTCCTGGACCGCCTGCAGCGCCGGGGCGTCGGCGGCGGCGGAGAGAGCTTCGGTCGCCTCGCGCCGGAGCCGCTCGACCTCTTTGCTGATGGATTCGACGGACTCGCCCATGGGCGTCTCGCCTCTCCCCGAAACTGTGCGCGAAGCCGGCCCGCGTGGGCCGGCACCGTCTCAGGCGCTGGCGCGTGCCGCCTTCGCGGACTCGACGAGCTTGCCGAACGCGGCGGGATCCTTGACCGCGATGTCGGCCAGCGACTTGCGGTCGAGGGCGATCCCCGCGTGCTTGAGACCGGCCATGAACTGGCTGTAGCTGATCTCGTGCTGTCGCGCGGCCGCGTTGATCCGGATGATCCAGAGTCGGCGGAAGTCCCTCTTCTTCCGCTTGCGGCCGACGTAGGCGAACGTCCCCGCGCGGTCGACGGCCTCCTTGGCGAACTTGTAGAGCTTGCTCTTCCCGAGGAAGTAGCCCTTCGCGCGCCCGAGCACCTTCCGGCGGCGGTCCCGCCGGTTGCTGCCCCGTTTCACTCTCGGCATGACGGATGTCCCTTCGTCCGACCGGGCCCCTTCGGTCCGGCCCGTCGCTCTTTCAGGCGGCGACGTCGGCCCGGGCAGCTCGACCGCTACCCCGATGTCTCAGCGCTTCGGGTTTCCGCGCCCATCGCGGGCGCCGGGCGGGGCGCTGAGGCCCGCCCGTGTCCAACTCAGGCCAGGAGCATCGCCCGGACCTGGGCCACCTCGGAATCGGAGACGAGCGTGGCCTTGCGCAGCCCGCGCTTTCTCCCCTGCGCCTTCTTCGTCAGGATATGCCGCTTCATCGACTTGTGGCGCTTGACCTTGCCGGAAGCGGTCAGCTTGAAGCGCTTCACCGCGCCTCGCTTGCTCTTGAGCTTCAAACGTGCCTTGGGTTTTCTCATCGTCGTCTTCAGTTTACTCGGTCTTGCGGGCGTTGCGAGCACCGCTCCAACCTGGTTGATCCGAATCGTGGCTGGAACGGCACTAGTCCGCCCCTGCCGGCTCGCCGGCGGTCTTTCTCGCGCGGGTCGGGGCGGGGCGGGCTTTCTTGTCCACCCCCGTCTTCTTCGCCGCGCTCTTCTTCTCGATCCCGGCCTTGCTCTCGGCGGCCTTGCCCTCCGACGCGGCCTTCTTCTCGGTGCTCTTCTTCTCGGCGCCGGCCTTCTTCCCCACGTCGCCCTTCTTGGGCGCCGCCTTCTTCGAGACCGCGTCCTTCTTGGGCGAGAGGATCTGGACCATGGTGTTGCCCTCCTTCTTCGGGGGCGACTCCACGTTGCACAGCTCGCCGAGCTCCTCTGCGAGCCGCTCCAGGTGGCGGCGACCGACCTCCATGTGCACGACCTCGCGCCCACGGAAGATCACCACCGACTTCACCTTGTTGCCGCCGTTCAGGAAGCGCTCGGTGTTCCGCTTCTTGAACTGGAAGTCGTGCTCGTCGATCTTTGGCCGGAACTTCACCTCCTTCACCTGGATGTGCCGCTGGTGCTTCCGAGCCTCCGCCTCCCGCTTCGACTGCTGGTAGAAGAACTTCCCGGAGTTCATGATCCGGCAGACCGGCGGGGTCGCGGTGGCCGCAATCTCGACGAGATCCATGCCCTTCTCCTCCGCGAGCATCAGGGCCTGCGACGGCGGCATGATTCCGAGCTGCGAGCCGTCCTCGTCGATGACACGGACCTCCCGCGCCCGGATGCGGTCGTTGATCCGAACCGTCCTGCTGTCTATGAGACACCTCCCGCGCTCTGAGGCTGAGCCTCCTCCGTCAGGGCACGCCCGGACGCCATCTGCGCCACGCGTGCCCCGAACTCCGCCACTGGCCGTGGCCCGAGGTCGCCCGCCTGCCGATGGCGGACGGCGACGCTGCCGGCCTCCACCTCCTTGTCCCCCACGATCAGCATGTAGGGAACCTTCTGTACCTGCGCCTCACGGATCTTGTAGCCCGTCTTTTCGCTGCGATCGTCCACGTCCACCCGAAGTCCGAAGGCCCGCAACTCGCCCGCCACCTTGTGCGCGTGTTCGGAGTGACGCTCGGCGATGGGCAGCACCACCGCCTGGACCGGCGCCAGCCAGAGCGGGAACGCCCCGGCGTAGTGCTCGATCAGCACCCCGAAGAAGCGCTCGAGGCTCCCGAGGAGTGCACGGTGGATCATCACCGGGGGATGGGCCTTGCCGTCCTCGGCGATGTACTCGAGCTCGAAGCGCTCCGGGTTGTGGAAGTCCACCTGGATGGTGGAGCACTGCCAGGCCCGCTCGAGCGAGTCCTTGATCTTGATGTCGATCTTCGGCCCGTAGAAGACCCCCTCGCCGGGATCGACCTCGTAGGGGAGCTTCCGCAGCTCGAGCGCCTTGCGGAGCGCGGCCGTGGCCACCTCCCACTCCTCGTCGGTCCCGCTGGACTTCTCCGGCTTTGTCGAGAGGTAGATGTCGTAGCGGTCGAAGCCGAAGGCCCGCAGGATGTTGGTCGTGAAGTCCAGGACGCGCAGGATCTCGTCCTCGAGCTGGTCGGGGCGGCAGAAGACGTGCGCGTCGTCCTGGGTGAAGCCCCGCACGCGCATCAGCCCGTGCAGCACCCCCGAGCGCTCGAAGCGGTACACCGTCCCCAGCTCCGCCCACCGGAACGGCAGCTCACGGTAGCTCCGGAGCTTCGACTTGTAGATCGTGAGGTGGAACGGGCAGTTCATCGGCTTGAGCTGGTACGCGACGTTCTCGATGTCGATCGGGGAGTACATGTTCGCCTTGTAGTACTCGGTGTGCCCGCTCGTGTTCCAGAGATCCAGCTTGGCGATGTGCGGCGAGTAGACGATGTCGTACCCGCCCTTCAGGTGCTCGTCGCGCCAGAAGTCCTCGATCTGCTTCCGGATGAAGCCACCCTTCGGGTGCCAAAGCACCAGCCCGGCTCCGGTCTCGTCGGTGATCGAGAAGAGGTCCAGCTCGCGGCCGAGCTTGCGGTGGTCCCGCCGCTTCGCCTCCTCGAGCCGGTCGAGATGCCGCTGCAGCTCGTCCTTCGTCAAGAAGCCGTACCCGTAGATGCGCTGCATCGACGGGTTGCCCTCCTTGCCCTTCCAGTACGCCGCGGCCGGCGAGGGGTTCAGCTTGAAGGCCTTGATCTCCTTCGTCGAGGCCAGGTGGGGCCCCAGACAGAAGTCGAGGAAGTCCCCCATCGTGTAGCACTGGACGGGGTCGCCCGCCTTCTCGCGAATGAGCTCGCACTTCAGCGTCTGGCCCTTCTTCTCGAAGAGCTCGAGGGCCTCGGCCTTCGGGATCAGCTGCTTCTCGATGGGGCGGTTCTGCTTGACGATGTGGGCCATCTTCTTCTCGATGGCCTTCAGGTCCTCGGGCGTGAAGGGTCGGCTCACCAGGAAGTCGTAGAAGAAGCCGTCGTCCGTCGGGGGACCGATCCCGCACTGCGTGTCCGGGAACAGCTCCATCACCGCCGCCGCGAGAAGGTGGGCGGACGAGTGCCGGTAGATCTCAAGGGGGGAATCGGCCGGCTTCGATTCTCCGGAAGGGCCTGTCTGGTCGAACGGCTCGACCGCGCTCGGCGACGACATCTAGTTAGAAAGCACCATGTTCGGGCCCGCCTCGGCTCCTCCGTTCCGGGTCTCCCCCGTCCCCACACACGGGGTTGGTAGGCGCGGGTGGAATTGAACCACCGACCTCTTCCGTGTCAAGGAAGCGCTCTACCACTGAGCCACGCGCCTGACGCCGGAACTCCGAAGCTACCAGAGGGATACGGGGGTGTCAACGGCCGGAGGGCCCCGTCGGCGCCGTCACTCGACGATGCCCTGTGCCGCCCGAGCGACCAGGTCGGACACGCTCGTCAGTAGCCCGCCCGGTTGACGTCGAGGAACCCGCAGGCCCCGTTCGTGGCGCACGCCGCGTAGCGACCCGAGCCGTACGCCCAGAGCAGGTACTGGTTGTCCGCGGCGTTCTGGCACCCGCTCTCCGGGCCCGTGCAGTAGTGGTCTTCGAAGGTCCACGTCGGACCCACCCGACCAGTGTCCTCTGCCCTGCCGACCGCCCACTCCTCACAGGCCAGCCGCTCGGGGTGACCCTCGGGGCGGACGGGGCAGAGGCTGCGGCCGTCCGTGTAGCCGATCCTCGCACAGTACTCGACGTCGTGCCCGACCATGGGCGTCGAGTTGAGCGTCCAATAATCGCCGCTCTGGAAGTGAACCTTGACGTTGAAGCGGCTGATCGGGGGCGGGAAGGGTCGCCCACAACCCGAGCCCTGAGGGGGCGCATCCGCGGGACGCGGGAGCGGAAACTTGGCCGGAGTGCAGCTCTCCCGGTAGGTCGCCCCGCCCCGGCGGATGTAGCCACCCGACAGGTAGATGTCGTAGTCCTCGGAGAGCTCGTTGTCCTGCTTGACCTGGACGAGCTCGTAGTCGTACTCGCTGCGCTGAGCGCAGAGGCCCATCTTGCGCAGCTCCTCGACGACGCCGTCGAGATAGGCCTCCTTGTCCAGGACCAGGTACTGACGGGTGGTCGGCCCACTCTCGACGGTCAGGTCGAACAGCCCAGGTTGCTCCGCGACGAGGGTGTCGATGGCCGCGTCGATGAAGCTCATCATGGTGGAGGCCGTGCGCTCGCACGTCGCGTTCTCGTCGCCCTCACCGAGGCCGCAGCCCGAAGATCCCGACCCTCCGCTCGTGGGAGGCAACGTGCTCGGCGGCGGTGAGACGACCGCCGTGGGCGGAGGCGTGAAGTCGCTTCCCCCGTCTCCGCAGGACGAGGCCAGCAGCGCGAACGCCCCGACGGCGACGAGAAGCGGCGCCGTGGGCCATTTTTGACGATGAATCATACGAAGCCTCCGCACGATACCCAGAATAATCAAACGAGTAAGGATAAGCCCCAGGGCAACCCCCCGCAAGTGAAACTCTGTCCCGAGAGAGGGTTGCGGCCGGGGGCCCGACGTCCCACTAGAGCATCCGGCCCAGTCCCAAGAATCCGACCCCGACCTTCCCGCGGGCCGCACCTTTCCTCCCCCACCCCTGGGGACCTCTCAGAGGATCTTCTTACCCAGCAACGACGTAAGGAGCTCCACCCCCAGGTTGGCGGTCCCATTCCGGTGGTCCAGAACCGGGTTCACCTCGACGAACTCCGCGGAGACGACCTTTTCTGTGTCGGCCAGCATCTCCATCGCCAGGTGGGCCTCGCGGTACGAGAGGCCCCCCGGAACCGGGGTTCCGACCCCGGGGGCGAAGTCGGGGTCCATGCCGTCCATGTCGAAGCTGACGTGGATGCCGGCGGTCCCTGCGGTGGCGCGCTTGATCGCCTGCTCCATCACCGTCCGCATGCCCCGCTCGTCGACGTCGCGCATGGTGAAGGCCCCGATCCCGGAGGCCCTCACGTTCTGACGCTCCCCCGCATCGACGTCCCGTATCCCGACGAGCGACGCGCGCGCGCCGTCCACCATGGGTGAGAACCCGGCCAGGTTGACCAGGCTGGGGGTGCCGAGCCCCAGCGCCACGGCGAGCGGCATCCCGTGGATGTTCCCACTGGGGCTGGTCTCCGCGGTGTTGGCGTCGGCGTGGGCATCGAACCACACGAGACCGAGCTTCTCCTTCCGGCGATGAAAGTGCCGCGCGAGCCCGGAGATCGTTCCCATCGCCACGGAGTGGTCGCCACCCAGCACCACCGGGATCCCGCCCTGGTCTAGCGCGCGCGCCACGCCGTCGCGCAGACCACTCACGACATCCGTGATCTCGTGCAGGTACTTCAGGCGCGGATCGCCCGGCCCCTGCGTCTCGGGGATCTTGACCGGAAGGTCACCCCAGTCGTCCACCTCGAGGCCGAGCTGTCGGATGCGCTCGTCGACGTCGGCGACACGGAATGCGGAGGGACCCATGTCCACCCCCCGGCGTCCGGCGCCGAGATCGAGAGGCACCCCGATGAGGGTCACGCGGCGGCTGCCCATGTGGAGGACGACGCTAGCACGCGGGGGGCGGGCGTTCAACGCGCGGGTGCCCTCCGGGCGGTGCGCTGGGTGTCGTCGGTTGACGACCCCATGAGGGGCTCCGATAATCCTTCCGAGCGGTCCATGCCCAGATCCACGTCGCACAAGAGCGCACCGGCGGCCGTGGCCATGGAGGCGCCGGACCTCCTCGCGATCCTCCTGCGGCAGGGAGTGATGAACGAGGAGCAGGCGGAGCGCGTGCGTCGCGCGCAGAAGGTCAACTCGCTCTCCGCCGAGCAGGCGATCGTCCAGCTCGGGCTCGTGAACGAGGTGCAGGTCGCGCAGGCCCTGGCTGCGGAAGCCGAGCTGCCCTACGTCAAGATCAACCCCCTCGACCTCGACCTCGACGTGGTCACGAAGGCGGTCGCGGGGCCGTTCGCGCGACGTCACGGCATGGTTGCCATCGGCAAGACGGAGGACCGCCTCACCGTCGCCGTCCACAACCCCTTCGCGCCCTTCCCCTACGAGGACATCAAACGCGTGACCGGCCTCGACGTCGACCGCGTGGTGGCGACGCGGAGCGACGTCGAGAGCATCAACAAGGGCTTCTACGACCTGAAGTCGAGTCTGAAGCACGCGGAGAAGCAGCTCGCGGAGAGCCGCATCGCGACCGTCGACATCGCCAACCAGGAGTTCCTCTCCAAGGCCGACGCCGACCTCGACCCGGCCGCGGCGCCGGTGGTCAAGGCGCTCGACCAGATCCTCGCCAACGCCTTCGAGCAACGCGCCTCCGACATCCACTTCGAGCCCAAGCGGGAGCTGACGCTCGTCCGGCTGCGCATCGACGGTGTGCTGCACGACGTGCACGTGATCCCGCGCATCGTCTACGACGCCGTCGTCTCCCGCGTCAAGCTCCTCTCCGGGTGCAACCTCGCCGAGAAGCGGCGTCCCCAGGACGGCCGTATCAAGCGGGAGCAGGGAGGGCGCGAGGTCGAGCTGCGCGTGAGCACCATGCCGACCGCGTTCGGCGAGAAGGCGGTGCTGCGGATCTTCGATCCCGACGTCCTCCTCAAGGGGATCGACCAGCTCGGCTTCTCACCCCACGACCTGCCGAAGTTCTACGACTTCATCGGACGCACCACCGGCATCATCCTGGTCACCGGGCCCACCGGCAGCGGGAAGACGACGACCCTCTACTCCGTCCTCAAGCACCTCTCCCGGCCCGAGATCAACATCGTGACCATCGAGGACCCGATCGAGATGGTCTTCGAGGACTTCAACCAGGTCCAGGTTCGTCCCCAGATCGACGTCAACTTCCCGAACGCGCTCCGAACCGTGCTCCGGCAGGACCCCGACATCATCATGGTCGGGGAGATCCGCGACGAGGAGACCGCCGACCACGCCGTCCAGGCCGCGCTCACCGGTCACCTCGTCCTCTCGACCCTGCACACGAACGACGCTTCGTCCTCGATCACGCGGCTGCTCGACCTCGGGGTTCCCCACTTCCTCATCACGTCCACCCTCATCGGGATCATCGCCCAGCGGCTCGTGCGGGAGAGCTGCCCGCACTGCAGCGAGGAGTACGCGCCCACGGAGGAGGAGGCGGTGGCGATGAAGATCCCCTTCGCGAAGCTCCAGCCCTACAAGTTCCGCCGAGGCAAGGGCTGCCTGCACTGCCGTGAGACCGGCTACATGGGCCGCACCGGGATCTACGAGATCCTTCCCATGACCGAGAAGATCCGACGGCTCGTCGCCCACAAGTCGGGCTCGCTCGAGATCTACAAGGCCGCGCGCGACGAGGGACTGCGCACCCTCAAGGAAGCCGCGATCGAGAAGGTGTTCCGTGGCGGTACGACGACCACGGAGATGATGAGGGTGACGGGAAAATGACCGACAACGGGCTTCGCGGCAGGGTGGTTCTCGTGACCGGGAGCGGGCGCGGCCTCGGGGCTGCTTTCGCCCGGGCGGCGGGGGCCGAGAAGGCCAAGGTGGTCGTCAACTGCCAGCAGGACCTCAAGGCGGCCGAGGCGGTGGCGGGGGCGGTGCGCAAGGCCGGCGGGGAGGCCATCGCCTACCGGGCCGACGTCACCGACTTCGATCAGGCGAGCGGCCTGGTCGAGCACACGATCAAGACCTGGGGCCACATCGACATCCTGGTGAACACCGTCGGCAGCCTGAACTGGAAGAGCCTCACCGACCTCGAGCCCGCGGAGTGGCGCCGCGTGATCGCCTCGAACCTCGACTCTGTCTTTCACACCTGCCGTCTCGTCCTGCCCCACATGCGCGAGAAGCGCTTCGGACGCATCGTCAACTTCGCGGCGGTCGGGGCCGAGTCGACGCTCGGCGAGCCGCAGATGGCCGCCTACTCCGCGGCCAAGGCCGGGGTCGTCGCCCTCTCCAAGGCCCTCGCCCTCGAAGAGGCGCGCTGCGGCATCACCGTGAACGTGGTCTCCCCTGGCCTCCTTCGAGACGAGACCGGCAACAAGGACGCCAAGGCTGCCGACGAGATGCTGGGAGACCGGGTGCCCGTGGGCCACGCGGGCCGCTCCGCCGACGTCGTCCGCGCCGTTCTCTTCTTCGTCACGCCCGCCGCCGACTTCATCACCGGCCAGGTGCTCGAGGTCGCGGGAGGCGCACGGCAGTAGCCGGCCGCCCGACCCGACGCGAGCTCAGCTCGAACGCGTTCACTCCGCTCACGACGATTGTGCTCTGCCGCTAGCGTTCCTCCCCGAACACCTCGGCGGTGAAGCCGAGGAGCTCGACACCCTCTTCCTTCCACGTCCCGGGGAGGAGGCCCGCCTTCAGGCACGTGTGATCGAGGAAGGTCTCGCGGTCCCAGCCGTGCTCGACCGGGACCTGCGGCAGCAATACACCGCGGCGGCCCGCCGTGGATGATCACGAGGCCGTCGCGCCCCACCTCCACGTCCTCGGGGCGGATGGGGCGCATGCGGCCGAGGGCCGAGATCTCGATCCGCACCTCCGGGAGCTCGTCCGCAGTGACCGACGCGAAGCGTCCGTCCTCGGTGGCGGCCGCCACCGCCATCTGCGCCACCGTGTGAACGAGGGGCTCGTCCGATCGCATCATCCCGATGCAGCCGCGGAGCTCATCGTCACGCGCCCGATGGAGGGTGACGAAGGCCCCGCGGCCCTCGCCGAGCGCGGCGCTCGCCGGCTTCGGCTGGAAGGGACCACGCCCCGCGAAGTGCTTCTCGAGAGACTGGCGCGCCACGCGCAGCAGCTCCTCGCGCTCCTCCGGAGTGAGGGCGTCTCCGTCCGCTTCGGCGGTCACGATGACGCCGTCAGAGCGGCGGACAGGTAACCGACGACGCGACCCTTGTCGCCCTCGCCCACGTCCCCGCTGTCGGCGTACCTGAGGACCGTGGCCCGATCGGCCCCCAGCGCGCGCGCCGCCTTCATCACCGCCACGACGGGACCGCCACCGCAGGCGACGTTCTGGCGATCTTCGAGCCGACTCATGAGCGCATCCGCGTCGAAGTGGCTCACCTGCTCGACCACGATCGCGTCCTCGCGGTTGGCGACGTCGGCCGGGTGGAAGTGGGACAGGTCGCTCGAGGCCACCATCACGACGTCCTCGCGATCCGCGAGCACTCGCTGAAGCGCCTCGGCGAGGGCGCCGACCTCCTGCCGCGACTGCGTCCCCATCATCGCGGGCACGACCCGGAGCTCGGGCACCAACCGCTGGAGGAACGGCATCTGCATCTCCAGAGAGTGCTCGTCACGGTGAACGACGACGTCCTCGAAGATGCCCGGGGCGGCGTCGAGAAGCGCCTCGGCCAGCGGCTCGTCGACCGGGGTCTCCCCCAGGGGTGTTTCCCATGCCCCGTGAGCGTGTACGGCGACACCCTCGAACGCCGCCCGATGCGACGGTCCAACGAGGACGACGGTGAGGGGGGAGCGATCCCGCAGGAGCCCGTAGCCGTAGGCCGCAACGGGTCCGGAGTAACGCAGCCCGGCGTGAGGGCTGACGAGAGCGATCAACCGACCGGGGGCGGAGACCTCACCCGCGGCCTCGAGGTAGCGGTCCACCTCGGCGGTGATCGCCCGGGCGGTACCGGGGTACCAGGACCCCGCCACGGCCGCAGTGCGGACGGTGCTGATCATGGTGACCTCCCGGGGAGCGCGCGGAGGGAACGTCCCGCCCCCACGGAGTACCTATACACCCCCCGGCAAGTCTCTGTCGATGGTCGCGCGCAAGCCCCGGCCGAGGGCCGACCCGTACTGCGCTGCGGACCGGCCAGACCTTGACGTTCGACGTCGAATTCCGGGACTCGCCGACCTAGAGGCGATGCGTGCTCACGGAAGTCCCGCTACCTGTACACACGGTAGTCCAGCTCGGGAAAGATGTTGTCGCGCTCCTCGAACTCCCGGACGATCGGCTCCTCGAGCTCACAGCCGCCTGTGAGCGCGCGGTAGAGGTAGTCGAAGCGTGCGATGTGGTCGCGGGTTCTCTTCTTCGCGTACTCCACCGTCGTGTCGGTCTTCATGATGAACGCCCAGTCCGATGACTGGGCGAGAAGCAGCTCCCGTGCCGCCTGGTCGAGCGCGCGGCGCTCGAGATCACCCGGGTGCTCGAACCGGCGGGCCAGCTCCACCATGCGCTCGGCGGCCATGTCGAGGTGCGGGTAGATCCAGTCGTTCGAGGCGTTGAGCCACACCTCGGCATAGCCCCGGGACCCCCAGGTGCTCATGGGCGGCTGGCAGACCTCCAGATCGTCGTGACGCTCCAGGTACTCCGAGGGCGTGATCGATCTGACGATGTCCTGATCGTGATGCATCTTCCGGAACAGGACATCGAGGAACTGCGGCCCCTCGAACCACCAGTGGCCGAACAGCTCCGCGTCGTAGGGGCTCACGACGATTGGCGGCCGGTCCATGTGGGCGGCGAGGTGCTCGACCTGCCGCTCGCGGTTGAACAGGAAGTTGCCGGCGTGGACCGCCGCCTTCTCCAGGGCCCAGGCCCTCACGTACGGCTGCTTGTGCGCGAGGTCGACGCCGCGGCCGCTCACCCGGTGGTACTTGATGCCGAGGTTCTTTCGCTGCCCGTCGGGCAGGAAGTCCGCCAGGTACTCCATCGGGAGCTCCCAGCCGACGTCTTTGTAGAACTCGCGGTAGTCGTAGTCGCCGGGGTATCCCGACTCCGAGCTCCAGACCTGCCGCGACGACTCCATGTCGCGGCCGAAGAACACGATCCCGCCCGGCGAGGCGATCGGCGCGTGGACGCCGAAGCTCGGTCGCGGGTGCGCCTCGGTCAGCCCGTGTGCCTCGAGGAAGCTGAACCGCAGCCCGACCTCCTTGAGGTAGACCTCGTGGCCGGGCACGTAGCCGCACTCCGGGAGCCAGATGCCGGACGCCTCGCGGTCGAAGTGCTTCCGGTACTGCTGCGCCGCGACGTGGATCTGGGCTCGCACCGCCTGGGGCACGGGGTCCATCAACGGCAGGAAGCCGTGCGTGGCCGCGCAGGTGAGGATCTCCAGCCGGCCCGTGTCCAGATGGCGACGAAACGCCCCCAGGACGTCGGAGCCCCAGTCGTCGCGGACGAGGCGCCTCACGTCCTCGAGCTCCCGAAGGTACCACCAGGCCAGCGCCTCCAGGTGGGGTTGCTCGCGTCTCGTCCGCTCCGTCTCCCGCCGGGCGAGCTCGACGAGACGGTCGAGGTGTCGGTGGTAGCGCCCGCTCAGCAGCTCGTCCGTCATCATCGAGACGAGCGGCGGCGACAGCGTCATCGTCAGGCGGTACTCGACACCGTCACGCTGCAGGCCGTCGAGCACACGCAGGATCGGGACGTACGTCTCGGTCAGCGCCTCGAAGAACCAGTCTTCCTCGAGAAAGTGCGGGTGCTCGGGGTGCCGGACGTAGGGCAGGTGCGCGTGGAGGACCGGGCACCAGTACCCGACCGGCATGCCTTACCTCCGACGGGTGTCGCTTGCTCCGGGTCGGAAGGCGTCGCTCGCCCCGGGCCGTTCAGCTCGGCTTCCCCCGGCGGGGCGGAAGGCGTCGCTCGCCCCGCCTCGCTCGGCGGCCCCGGCGCCTTCGGCCGCCCAGGGCTCGCTCGCGAGGTCGGCTTCGCGCTCCGTCTTCCCGGCCGCCGCGGCCTCTTCGGGAAGCAGCTCACCGGCGCCGCCGTAGCTGAGCCGCCGCCGGGCCCGCTCGCGTGAGGGGCCCACCCGCGGCGTGACGACCGCGTTGCTCTCCGCCAGCTGTCGGAACTCGCCGGACGGCAGCGTGATCCCGATCTCTGCGCGGTAGGTGCGGCGGGCGACGTCGGTGCGGATGTACCACCAGCGCGCGCCCGGGAGGCAGCAGGATGTCGCTCATGCCGCCGCTCACCGGATCGAGGACGCGGAGGGTCAGCCGCGAGAGCGCGAGGGCCCGCTCGCCCAGGCTCCGAGCGAGGCCCTTCATCGTCTCCGGGCTCACGTCCCAGTAGGCGAAGATCCACTCGGGGTCCCGCACCAGGAGCCGCACCCGGTTCACGCCGTAGCTCTCGGGGAACAGGAACCGCTCCTCCTCGAAGAGGCGCTTCGGGAGGTCGCGGGGCAGGTACTTCGCGGAGCGGATCTGGTCTTCCTCGCTGAGCCCGGGGATCGCTCCGGGCGCCGTATCCGGGACCGCCGACCACTTCCGGCGTGGCGTTCTCGCGAGGGTCGAGCGCTTGGCTTTCGTCGCCGCTGCCTTCTTCTTGGGTGTCTTCGCCCCGGCCGGGCGCTGGTCGTTCGGGTCGCCGTCTTCTTCTTCGGCGCGACCTTCTTCTTCGGCGCGACCTTCTTCGAGGCGGCCTTCGGTGCGGCTCTCCGTGAGGTCGCCTTCTTCGCCGCCGCCTTCACCCTGGGGGTGGTCTTCTTGGCGTTCGCTCTCGGCGTGGCCGCGCCCGTCACCTCCCGGGCGTTCTTCTTCGCGGTCTTCTTTCCTGCCGTCGCGCCCCCCGACGCCGACTTCGAGCCGGCGGCCCTCGGCTTCACGCCGCGGACAGGGGTCGCCCCCGCAGCCTTCCGCGTCTTCTTAGGCATGATTCGGCAGTATAGGAGACGCGGTTCGACGGCGGCAAGCCGTTCCCACGCGCCCCGCGAAGTACCCTGGCGCACCGGCGAGGACCGGATCGCTCGACTATGGCCTCGGCTGGCCCTCCGGCGGCGGCTCCTGCCGGCCGCGGCGCATGAGCTCGCGCATCCTCTGCTCGACCTCGAGCTCGAAGACGCGGTACTTGGCTTGCTGCAACGGAGTCAGGACCGCGTCGAGCGCGCTCAGCTGCGCTCGGATCTGCTCCGGCCCCTCGGTCTCCAGTGCATTGAAGACCTTCAACGCCTCCTCCACGTCCGCTTCGGTTGCGGTGCCCGAGCTCAGAAGGCGGCGCATCTCGCGCAGCACACGCCCTCGCTCCCGGAGGTGCTCCCGCCGCGTCTTCTGGAGCTTGTTCACCAGCGGGATGACCCGGGTGTACTGATCGTCGTCGAGGTCGAGGCTATCCTGGATATTGGCGATCACGTAGGCATCCACCATCCGAAACGCCTCGTCCCGCCTCTCCCTGGTCCGGGAGGGCGAGCTCTCCTGTCCTGATGCCCCGGGGGCCATGAGGCCCCACACGAGCGCGAGTCCGAGCGCCAAACGCCAGCTCACAGTTCCCCCTCCCGCTGCTCGTAACGCAGCGCCACGACCAGCTCCTCCGACTCTTCGTCCGAGAGCGTAGCCACGAAGGCGACGAGCCCGCTCCCCTCTTCCCAGCCCGCCAGCCCGCCGTCTTCCATCGCGAAGCCGCTCACCACCGCGAGATCGTCGTCCTCCTCTAGCGGCGGCAGGGCCGACCATGCGGGCAGCGTCGGAGGCGATCCCGGCGGGCGTGGGCGCCCGCTCCCCAACCGCCAGCGCGACGAGGACGACCGCCGCGGTCGCCGCCGCCAGGGGAGCCAGCCAGCCCCAACGCGTTCGGTGCTCGGGCTCGTCGGCGATCCGGCGGCTCACGTTGCGTCGAAGCGCCTCCCAGTAGAGCCCCGGTGGCTCGGGCACTTCGGCCTTGGACGCCAGCTCGAGCGCCGCGCGAGCGTTCTCCAGCCGCGACCGACAGGCCGTGCACGCGGCGAGGTGCGCCTGCTGCTCCGGCGTGCCCGCCGCCTCGAGAAGGTCCGTCATCGTCCGATCGGAAAGATGACCCGCCATGACGTCACTCCTCCTCTTCCGCGACCACCAGCTTCCGCAGGTTGCCCAGGGCGTGGAAGAGGTTCGCCTTCACCGTCCCCACCGTCGATCCCAGAATCTGGGCCACCTCCTGGTGTGTGAGCTCGTGGTAGATCTTCAGGATCAGCGTGGCCCGCTGCTTCTCCGGCAGTCGGCCGACCGCCTCGCGGACGCGACGCGCCTGCTCGTCGCTCTCCAACCGCTCCGCGGCCCCGACCCCGGGATCGGCGACCGTGTCCGGCAGCTCCTGTGCCAGCGGCTGGCGTGCGGCTCGGAAGTTGAGGCAGGCGTTGACGCCGATCCGGTAGAGCCACGTCGAGAACGCGCTCTGGCCGCGGAACCGCCCGATCGCTCGCCACGCCCGGAGGAAGACCTCCTGGGTGAGGTCGTTCGCGTCCTCGTGGTTGTTCACGTAGCGGTAGCACAGCCGGTACACCTCCCGCTGGTAGCGCACGACGAGCTCGTCGAAGGCCTCGCGCTCGCCCCGTCTGCAGGCCTCGATGGTCGCCCGCTCCTCGTCTCGTGGGCTCGGAGCCACCTCCGCCGGCGCTCTCACCCGCGGTGAGCACGGCCGGCAGGGCCTGGGTCTGAGCGGTCACGGCCATGTCCTCTTCCACGCCTTTCCCGACCCCTGTCACTCCGCCCGCTCCCGGGGCCGCTCCGGCGGGTCGGCCCCTCGAGCCCGCGCCTTGGATCTCCCTGGTTCTTTAGACCCATCCGGGCGGGAAGGGTTGGCTCGGAGCCGGATCTGCTCCAGAAAAAGGGGCCCGCCCCCTCCGCACCCGGAGCGTGACCGCTCGTTCGCCAGGGAGCACCTGGAAGTGCGCCCCCAGCCCTTGCGGGCGAGGTTCGAGGAGGACCCGGCGTCGGGCCGACCCGGGAGCGTCGGGGAGGACGTCGAGCCACGGCCTCGGGGGGCCCGGGCCCAGGACCTCGCCCACGACGTCCAGCTCGTAGGCCCCGGGCCGGAGCGCGAGTCGGCGGCCCACGGCGGCCCCCTCGGGGTGACGGTGGGGCTCGTAGAGAGGGCCCCAGCCCGAGCGCGGTGCGTCCCCCACTCCCCCTCGGCCGCAGCGACCGGCACCCAGCCCGGAACCGCAAGCGCCGGCCGGCCCACGAGACGCACCGCGTCGCGGTCGCCGGTACGGGGCTCCGCGATCCAGGCCGCGAGCTGAGCCGCGGCGATCCAGCCCAGCCCGGCCACGGCCAGGCGCCCCGCGCTCACCCGCTCGGGCGCCAGGGCACGGCGAGGAGCAGCGCCACCGCCCAGACGCGCGGCCAGCCCGTCGCGGTGCGGGGTCGCGACAGCACGTAGCCGGGCAGCAGCCCCGTCCACTCCTGTGCGCCCGAGCGCTCGCGGAAGAGCGGGGCCGTCCCGTCGCGGTCGCGGTGGACGAGCCGCGGCTGCCAGGCGCCCTCGAGGCCGACCCAGAGCGCCCCAGCCGACGAGCAGCGCGGCGCCCGCGGTCAGCCCGCGCCGCTCCCACACGAGCGCCACCGCCACCGCGAGCACGGCCACGACCGGCACCAGGAAGCGGCCCGGCGGGTTGAAGCCGCCCCGCCACATGTGCCACGACGCCGGCCGTCAGCACGACCACGGCGACCAGCGGCCCCGCGCGGCGACCGCCAGCGCGCGGTCCCGCCGCCAGAGCGCCACGAGGCCCGGCACCGCCAGGACGAACACCGGGGCGTACACGAGCAGGCCGAACTCCTGGTCGAGCAGCAGCCCGGCAGGCCTTCGCGCAGCGTCGCCGAGCGCCAGCTCGGGACGCCGGCCGTAGACGCGGCGCGGGTCGAGGAAGCCGTAGAGGGCCTGGTGGTAGAGGGCCACGCCCGCTGCCGAAACCACGCCGGGCAGACCGCCAGGGCCAGCAGCCGCGGACACGCGGCGCTGACGCCACAGGGCGTGCAGGACGACGAGCGCGGCGAGCGGCACGTAGCGGACGTTCAGCCAGGGCAGGGCCGCCGCGGCCAGGCCGATCGTGAGCGCCCTCCCGGGCCCCAGCCCCGGCTCCCGCCCGCGACGCAGGCCGTAGGCCACCGCGAGCGCGGCCGGGACCTCGGTGAACACGAGGCCCACGTAGTGGAGCAGCGGCGGCGAGAGGGCGAACGTCCAGGCCGACCGCCTCCGCAAGCCCGTCCCGTCCGGTCAGCGCGCGCACCCACTCCCGGATCTCGCGGGCGAGGAGCGCGGCCAGGAGCGCCAGGAACACCGAGGCCGCCGACGTAGCCGGCAAGCGGCGTAGGCGGGCAGGATCAGGAGCGAGAGGCCGACCGCGTGGAGCGAGTAGATCTCGCCGCCCCTTCCCGCGCACGCGGTAGTGCGGCGCGAGCGGGGCGTCGTGGAAGGCGGCGTAGCGCTGCTCGGCGTAGTCCTGCTCCAGCGACAGATCGCCGTCCCGCAGCAGGCTGTCCGCCACCATCAGGTAGTGCGGCTCGTCCCCTCGAGGCCCGACCTGGAGCTGGACGCGCCCGGCGACCACCACGTAGAGGAGGAAGACGGCCGGCAGGAAGACCCAGCCGGGGCGGCCACCGCCCGAGGCCCACGGCGACGATCGCCAGACCGGCCAGGGCCGAGCGCCAGCAGCGGCGGCCCCGAGAGCGGCGCGCACACCGGCGAGGGGCACGCCGCCGAGCACGAGCAGGGCCGGGGCGCAGCAGGCCGGCGCACGCCGACCAGCGCCGTCCCGCCCCGCGCCGCGGCAGCACCCGACCGCGCAACGGCCAGAAGAGGACCGCACCGCCACGCCGCGAGCCCCGGCATCCCGAGCAGGACCCCACCCGGGCCGAGCGGCCGCTCCGCCCACGCCCAGAAGGGCCACGAGGACAGAGGCCTCGCCAGCGCCGAGCAGCCTCCGTCGGGGCGTCGCGGGCGGGGTCTGGTCAAGATGCCGCGATTCTAACCGTGGGGCGCTCCGGACGGGCGGCCGGGTGCGCCCGAGGAGCGCGGCGGAATGAGCCGTGCTCGCCGAGCTTGCTCCGGGGCGCTGGAGGACCATAGTTGGGAGTGAGGAGAGGGCCATGCGCGGACCGAGAGGATGGCTCTGGGCCGCGCTGCTCGTCTGGCGCCGGCCGCTCGGCGGGAACCGACGAGGTCCACCTGACGAGCGGCGGCGTCGTGCGGGGCGTGATCGTCGAGCGGACCGACGAGGCCGTCGTGATCGAGGCCGGCCCGGGCCGGGTCACGCTTCCCCTGTCCCGCATCGACCCGGATCGTCGACGGCGCGCTCGTCCCTCGCCACCTTCCAGCGAGCGAGCGGCCCGGATTCCCTTCGACGACGTCGAGGGCCTGGCCGACCTCGCGCCGGTGGGCCGGCGAGCCACGACCTCGCGACGCACGTCGCGTCACACCTGGGAGCGGGTCCTGGCCCTCGACCCGGGACACCCGGAGGCCAACGCGGCGCTGGGCCGCGTCGAACGTCGACGGCGCGTGGATGAGCCGAGCAGGACGCCTACCGCGCGCAGGGGTACGTCCGCTTCGAGGGGCGGTGGGTGACCCCGGCCGAGCACGAGGCGCTCCTGCGTGAGCGAAGCGACAGGGAGGTCGTCGCGAGCGACCGCCGCGAGGCCGAGCTGCGCGTCCGCGAGGCCGAGGCCCGGGCACGCGAGGCCGAGGCCCGGGCGCGAGAGGCCGAGACGTACGCCGACCAGGCCGAGGAGCCCGTAGACGGGATCCCCTACTGGTGGGTCCTCGCTGGAGGTGGAGGCTGGGTGTGGCCACCCGGCGGCCACCTTCCCCGGCCCCCGGCCACCCTGCCCGAGGAGCCCGTCCGGCCCGTCGACCCGCACGGCCCCCCATGCGGGCTCGCACCGGGGCAGTCCATCTGGAAGCCGCCCCCGCCTGCCGGCCCCCGGTCGCGAAGCCGCACGGGGTCGTCCCAGCCGTCGTCCTCGCCGCGCGCCGGCTCGACGGGTTCGAGCATCCGGAATTGACTTTCGCCTGATCTTCGCCTATCTTCTCCCGGTGAGGAGAATCCCATGTACCTCACGCGCCGGCAGAAGGAGATCCTGGACTTCCTGAACGGCTACATCGAGCGCGAGGGCTACGCCCCGACGATCGAGGAGATCGCCGACCACTTCGGGCTCCGCTCGCTCGCCACCGTCCACAAGCACCTCACGAACCTGCAGGAGAAGGGCCTCATCAGGCGGGCGTGGAACCGCAGCCGCGCCCTCGAGCTGGTGCCGACCGAGGTGACGGTCCAGGCGGTGGAGCTGCCGCTGCTCGGCCGCGTCGCCGCCGGCTCCCCGATCGAGGCCATCGACGCGAGCGAGACGATCTTCGTGCCCGAGGACATGGTCGGGCCGCCGCGAGACCTACGTCCTCCAGGTCAAGGGCGACTCGATGATCGACGAGCAGATCCGGGACGGCGACTACGTGATCGTCGAGAACCGCACGACCGCGCAACGACGGCGAGATGGTGATCGCGCTTCTCGACGGAGAGAACGTCACCCTCAAGAAGCTGTACCGCGAGGGCGGGGGCCGGGTGCGGCTCCAGCCCGCGAACGCCCGCCTCAAGCCGATGTTCGTCGACCAGGACCGGCTCCGCATCCAGGGCGTCGTGATCGGGGTGCTGCGCAAGTACTGACCGCCAGCCGCGGACACCGGCCGCGGTACACTCGGCCTCGGAGGCACTCGATGGCCGAGGACAAGGCATCCGTCAACTTCACCGTCGTCCCGCGAGGACTCGCCCGACGTCCCCCGCGTCTACAGCAACTTCTGCGCGATCCAGAACTCGCCGCTCGACTTCACCCTGACCTTCTGCGAGATGCTCCCCCCGAGCGAGAAGCAGCTGCGGGAGGCCCAGAGCCAGCCACGTGGTGAAGGCCCCGGTCCGGGCCCGGCTGGTCGTTCCCGGTGCAGATGATCCCCGGCCTGATCGCCGCGCTGCAGGACAACTTCCGGGGCTACCAGGAGTCCTTCGGCCAGCCCAAAGGATCGGTGAACTAGGCCGGCCGACCCGAGGCCTCCCGATCGGAGCCGAGCTCCGCCCCCTGCCGGACCTCCCGCGCCGGGCCCCGCCCCTAGACTGAGCTCATGAGGGACCGGCGCCGCAGCATCCTGCACGTCGACCTCGACCCGTTCATCGTGTCGGTCGAGCGGAGCCTGGACCCCTCGCTTCGCGATCGCCCGCTGGTGATCGGAGGCGACCAGGACGGCTCGGGCTTCGTCGCCGCCGCCAGCGAGGAGGCTCGCGCGCGCGGGAGTGCGGGTCGGCCAGACCCTGTCTGGGGCGCGGCGCCTCTCGCCCGACGCCGTCTTCCGCCCCGGCAACCTCGACACCTACGGACGCGTTGGCGAGGAGGTGACGGCCGTCCTGCTCGCCGCCAGCCGGCGTGTCGAGCGCCCCTCGGCCGACGAGGCCTACGTCGACCTGACGCCCGACCAGCACGACGGCCCGCGCCCGGTCCGCGCCGCCGAGACCATCCGCGACGAGCTGCAGCGCCGGCTCGGGCTCGACGCCTCGCTCGGGCTCGCCTCCTCGCGCCTGGCCGCGCGTATCGCGTCGGGCGTGGGCCAAACCCCGCGGTCTTCTCGTGGTCCTCCCGGGCTACGAGCTGTCCTTCCTCGCCCCTCGGCCCGTCTCCGCGCTCGGCGACCTGCCGCCCCATCTCGAGGCGGCCCTGGAGCGCGCCGGGCTCGCCACGCTCGGCGACGTGGCCGAGGCCGACGACGCGGTCCTCGAGGCCGCGGTGGGCCCGGTCGCGGCCCCCCGGCTGCGCGCCGCGGTCCGCGGGGAGGGCGAGGAGCCGGTGGCGCTGGCCACACCCCCGTCCTCGATCCAGGAGGAGGCCCAGGTCCGCGACCGTCGCTCCGACCTCGAGGCCCTCGAGCAGATCGTCGACGCCCTGGCCCGGCGCGCCGCGCGGCGGCTCAAGCCGTTCCACCTCGTCGCGCGGGTCGTCACCGTCGAGGTGCGCCGATCCGCGGCGAACCCCCAGCGGAGCGGGACCTTCGCCCAGGGCGTGGCTGGCGAGGACGCGATCGCCACCCGCGCCCAGGCCCTCGTCGCGCCGCTGCTCGAGCCGGCGGACGGCGTGCGGGCGCTCCAGGTGCGGCTGAGCCGCCTCGAGACGCCGACATCGCAGACGCTCTCTCTTCCCCGCGCTGCGCCCGGCGCGCTGAGTCGCACCGACCGCGGCGTCCCGGCCATGAGCCGGCCGTCCGCTGGTGCACTAGAATCGGCACGTGCCCTCCCGCTCCCGTCGTCATGCCACACCCGAGCGCGCGGAACAGATCCTCGACGTCCTCGAGCAGAGCCCACCCCGAGGCCCGGTGCGCCCTCCGCTACCGCAACGCCTTCGAGCTCGCGGTGGCGACGATCCTCTCGGCCCAGTGCACGGACGAGCGCGTCAACATGGTCACTCCGCAGCTCTTCGCCCGCTTTCCCGACGCCCCGTCGCTGGCTCGTGCGGAGGCCTCGCGGAGGTCGAGGGCATCATCCGGTCCACGGGCTTCTTTCGCGCCAAGACCCGCAGCCTCCTGGGCCTGGCCCGCGGGCTGGTCCAGGAGCACGACGGCCAGGTCCCGCGCAGCATGGCCCCGCTGGTGAAGCTGCCCGGCATCGGACGCAAGACGGCCAACGTCGTCCTCGGGCACGCCTTCGACGTCAACGAAGGGATCGCGGTCGACACCCACGTGCTGCGCGTCGCCAACCGGCTCGGCCTCGTCGAGGGCGACGACCCCCTCAAGGTCGAGGCCCAGCTGATGGCGCTCGTCCCCCGCGCGCGGTGGACGCGGACGACCGATCTCATCATCTTCCACGGCCGCAAGGTCTGCGACGCCCGGCGTCCCGCGTGCGGCACCTGCACGCTGTTCGCGCTCTGCGCCTGGGAGAGCCGACAGGCCTGGGCCTCGACGGACCCACCGAAGGCCGCGCGCTCTCGCCGGAGCTCCCCGGCGAAGAGCGGCCCACCGCCGCCGCGCGACGGCGAAGGTGGCCCGGAGCAAGAAATGACGCGAGTGATCGCGGCGGTCGTTCAGATGACCTCGACCGCCGACGTCGACCGCAACCTCGGCGCCGCGGAGGAGCTCGTCGAGCGTGCCGCTGACCGCGGGGCCACGTTCGTCGCGCTGCCCGAGAACTTCGCCTTCCTCCGCTCGGAGGGCGAGCCCGTCCCCGCCCCGCAGGCCCTGGACGGGCCCTGGGTGGAGCGCATGGCGGACGCTGGCGCGGCGGCTCGAGCTCACGCTGCTCCTCGGCAGCATCCCGGAGCGCATCGAGGGTGAACGCCTCATCTACAACACGTCGGTGTTGTTGGGGCCGGACGGGTCCCAGATCGGGGTATACCGGAAGATCCACCTCTTCGACATCGACCTGCCCGGGATGGAGCACCTCAAGGAGTCGAAGGCGGTGCGTCCCGGCACCCAGATCGTCGTCGCCGAGACCGCCGCTCGGGCTCGTCGGGTTGTCGATCTGCTACGACCTCCGGTTCCCGGAGCTGTACCGCGAGCTCGGCCGCAGGGGCGCCCGGACCCTCTGCATCCCCTCCGCCTTCACCGAGCGCACCGGCAAGGCCCACTGGGAGGTTCTTCTGCGCGCGCGTGCCGTCGAGAACCTCGCCTGGGTGCTGGCCCCGGCCCAGTTCGGCCACCACGGAAAGGGCCGCGCGTCGCACGGGCACGCGCTGATCGTCGACCCCTGGGGCGTGGTCGTCGCCCAGGTTCCCGAGGGCGAAGGGATCGCGATCGCCGAGCTCGACTTCGAACGCCAGGACCGTCTCCGCCGCGAGCTGCCGGCGCTCCAGCACGCCCGGCTGCTTCCGCCGGCCTTCGTCGGCCCAGTCGGCGGCTCCTGAGTACGACGCCTCGAGCGGCGCGCTCAGGCTTGAGCGGTTGACAGAATGGCCCACATGCCCTAAAAATGTGAGGTTTGCAGATTCGCGCGAGGTCTCGCGCGAGTGAAAGGTACCGACTGGATGCCGACCTACATTCCCAAGGCGAACAGCCTTGAGCGACGCTGGTTCGTCCTCGACGCGAGTGGCCAGGTGCTGGGCAAGGTGGCCACCACCGTCGCCGACGTCCTCCGCGGCAAGCGCAAGCCGATCTACACGCCGTTCCTCGACACCGGCGACCACGTCGTCGTCGTCAACGCCGAGCAGGTGGTCCTCACCGGAGCCAAGGAGAAGGGCAAGCTCTACCATCGTCACAGCCGGCTACCTCGGCGGTCTGAAGACCCGGGAGGCTCGCGACGTGCGCACGGCGCACCCGGAGCGGCTCGTCGAGGAGGCGGTGCGGGGGATGCTGCCCGAAGACCAAGCTGGGACGGGCGATGTTCCACAAGCTGAAGGTCTACGCGGGTCCCAAGCACCCGCACCAGGCCCAGAAGCCCGAGCCACTCAACCTGCGAGCAGGAGATCAGAAGCCTTGAGCACGACCGCCACACCCCTCGAGTACTACGGCACCGGGAAGCGCAAGACCTCGATCGCCCGCGTGCATCTCCGTCCGGGCGCGGGCGAGTTCCGGCTGAACGACCGCAACCTCGACGAGTTTTTCGGCGGCATCGAGGCGCTGAAGCAGATCGTCAAGCAGCCGTTCGCGATCACCGAGACGATGGACAAGTTCGACGTCGTGGCCACGATTCGCGGCGGCGGCGTCTCCGCGCAGGCCGGCGCAATGCGTCACGGCATCGCGCGTGCGCTGTGCGAGTTCAACGGAGAGCTGCGTCTGCGGCTCAAGAAGGCCGGGTTCCTGATGCGCGACGCGCGCATCAAGGAGCGCAAGAAGTACGGGCAGAAGGGTGCCCGCGCCCGGTTCCAGTTCTCCAAGCGTTGATCCCGATTCTCAGTCGAACCACGCCCCCCGTCCCCGCGCCCGCGGGGTCGTGGGGCCATCTCGAGCCCCGAGAGGGGCCGGAAAGCCCCGCCGGCGAGCGCGCCGCGCAGGGCTGATAAAGGAGGCCGTTTTGTCCGAGACCGAAACCCCCGCTCCCTCCCCTGAAGAGCCAGAGGACGCCGCCGCCGAGACCGAGACGGCCGAGCCTGAAGCCGCCCCGGCCACCGAAGCCCCCGTGACTCCGGCCACCGAGGAGGCGGCGGCTCCGACGCCCAAGGCGGCACCCGCACCCCCCGCACCCGCCCCACCCGCCACGGCCGAGGCTCCCGCGGCGGCCGCACCCGAGGCCGCTCCGCCCGCCGCCGGCTTCCCGAATCCGCTCGACTTCACCATCAAGGACCTGCTCGAGGCCGGCGTGCACTTCGGGCACCAGACCCGCCGCTGGAACCCGAAGATGAAGGACTACATCTTCGGCGAGCGAAACGGCATCTACATCATCGACCTCCAGAAGACCCACCGGCTGTTCCAGGACGCGCTTCAGTTCGTTCAGGATCTGGGCGCGCACGGGCGATCGATCCTCTTCATCGGCACGAAGCGTCAGGCCCAGGAGGCGGTGGCCGAGGAGGCCCAGCGCTGCGGCATGCCCTACGTGACCGAGCGCTGGCTGGGCGGCTTGCTGACCAACTTCACCACCGTCCGGCGGAGCCTGGAGCGGATGAGGGAGCTGGAGACGACCTTGACGGGTGCCCTCGACACGGAGCGCGAGCGCCTGACCAAGAAGGAGCTGGCGAAGCTCGACAAGGAGCGCCAGAAGCTCGCGAAGAACCTCACCGGCATCAAGGGCATGAAGGCGGTGCCGGACGCGGTCTTCGTGATCGACACCCGCCGGGAGGCCATCGCGGTCGCCGAGGCCCGCAAGCTCCGCATCCCGGTCATCGGGGTGCTCGACACCAACTCCGACCCCGACGAGGTCGACGTCCCGATCCCGGGCAACGACGACGCGCTTCGCGCCATCCGGCTCTTCGCGGGCCGGATGGCCGACGCGATCCTGGCCGGCCGCGGGCTGCGCGAGGCGCAGCTCGTCGAGACGGCCGGGGTGGCCGCGCGGCCGCGGATGCCGAACGCGGCCCACGCGGGCGCGCCCACGACGACCTGATCATCGGCCGGGCCGACGGCGGTCCGGCCACGTTCGCTCCGCGGGGAACGCCCCCGGGGCCTTCCATGCTGAGAGCTTCGAACTCGAGGAACAGGACTCATGAGCATTTCCGCCGAAATGGTGCGCCAGCTCCGGGAGGAGACCGGTGCGGGCATGATGGACTGCAAGACGGCCCTGGTGGAGGCCAAGGGCGACGCCAAGGAGGCCCGGCAGCTCCTTCGCAAGAAGGGCCTGGCCGCGGCCGCGAAGAAGGCGGGCCGGACCGCCAGCGAGGGCGTCGTCGGCTCCTACATCCACCCCGGCGCCAAGGTCGGCGTCCTCGTCGAGGTGAACAGCGAGACCGACTTCGTGGCCAAGACCCCGGAGTTCCAGGCCCTCGTCAAGGACCTCGCGATGCACGTCGCCGCCGCCGCCCCCGCCGCCGCCCATCTACGTCTCCAAGGACGAGGTGCCGGCCGAGGTGCTGGAGAAGGAGAAGGAGATCTACCGGGCGCAGGCGCTGGCCCAGGGCAAGCCCGAGAAGGTGGTCGACCAGATCGCCGAGGGCAAGCTCAAGGAGTACTACGAGAACTTCTGCCTCCTCGAGCAGCCCTTCATCAAGGATCCCAAGCTCACCGTCGGGCAGCTCATCACGGAGAAGGTCGCGGTCATCAAGGAGAACATCGTCGTGCGCCGCTTCGCCCGCTTCAGGATCGGTGAGGCGGCGGGCGGGGCCGAACCGCCGCAGAGTAGTAGTATCAGGGGGCGCCCGCCCCCGCTTCCGGGGGCGGGATCGTCGAGGAAGGACTGATGCCTGGCACCAAGAAAGGCCTCGCCTACAAGCGCGTCCTCCTCAAGCTGTCCGGCGAAGCCCTCCTCGGCGAGAAGACCTTCGGGATCGACCGGGACTTCGCCGACTACCTCGCGACCGAGATCAAGGAGGTCCACGACCTCGGCTCTGGAGATCGGCATCGTGGTCGGCGGCGGCAACATCTTCCGCGGGGTCTCCGACAACGCGGCAGGGCATGGACCGCGTCTCCGCCGACCACATGGGGATGCTCGCCACCGTCATCAACGCCCTCGCCCTCCAGGACGCCCTCGAGCGGGCCGGCGTCTTCACCCGCGTGCTCTCTGCGATCGAGATGCGCGAGGTGGCCGAGCCCTTCATCCGCCGGCGGGCCATCCGCCACATGGAGAAGGGCCGCGTCGCCATCTTCGCCGCCGGCACCGGCAACCCCTACTTCTCGACCGACACCGCGGCGGCGCTCCGCGCGATGGAGGTCAAGGCCGAGGTCATCCTCAAGGCGACCAAGGTGGACGGGATCTACGACGCCGACCCGGTGAAGCACCCGAAGGCCAAGAAGTTCGAAACACTCACCTACCTCGAGGTGCTGCAGAAGGGGCTGCGGGTGATGGACACCACCGCCATCTCGCTCTGCATGGACAACCACCTGCCGATCATCGTCTACGACCTCAAGCGCAAGGGAAACCTGCGCCGGGTCGTCCTGGGCGAGCGGATCGGGACCCTGGTGAAGGAGTAGCCATGCCGACCAACGAGTTGCTCTCAGACACGAAGAAGCGGATGGACCACTCGGTGGAAGCGCTGCTGCGGGAGCTCGCGACCATGCGCACCGGCCGGGCCTCGCTCGCCGATGCTCGACGCCATCCGGGTCGACTACTACGGCACGCCCACTCCCCTCAACCAGGTCGGCAACCTCTCGGTGCCCGACCCGACGCTCATCACGCTCCAGCCCTGGGACCCCACCACCCTCGCCGCCATCGAGAAGGCGATCCGCAGCTCCGACCTCGACCTCAACCCCCAGAACGACGGCAAGATCATCCGCATCCCCGTCCCCCCGCTCACCGAGGAGCGGCGCAAGATCCTGGTCAAGCACGCGCACAAGCAGGCGGAGGAGGGCCGGATCGCGATCCGGAACATCCGGCGCGACGCCAACGATCACCTCAAGAAGCTGCTCAAGGAGCACGAGCTCGGCGAGGACGACGAGCAGCACGCCCTCGCCGAGGTCCAGAAGCTGACCGACCAGCACATCGAGGAGATCAACGAGGCGCTGAAGAAGAAGGAAGCGGAGATCATGGAAGTTTAGCGTCCTCGGAAGAGTCCGCATCGTCAAGCACCTGCCTCTCGCGAGTGAATCGCTCGAGGCAGTAAGGTAGAACTTCCTGAGGGCGGGGGGGAGGTTTAGCGTCGGTCCCCTGACGCCACTATTCCGAGGCGACACCAATGCTCACCCATCTCGACTGCACGAAATGCGAGAAGCGATACGAGGCCGGCCAGAAGCACTTTCTCTGTGAGTGCGGCGCTCCGCTGTACGCGCGGTACGACCTCCAGCGCGCGGCCCACGAGATGCGGCCCGGGCACCTGGCCCTGCGCGAGCCCACGATGTGGCGCTACCGCGAGGTGCTGCCCGTCGACGGGCCCGCTGATCGTGTGAGCCTCGGCGAGGGGTTCACGCCTCTCCTCACCGCCACCCGGATGGGGGCCCTCGTCGGCCTCCCCAAGCTCCTGATCAAGGACGAGGGCAACAACCCCACGGGCTCCTTCAAGGCTCGGGGCCTCTCGATGGCGGTGTCGATGGCGCGCGGCCTCGGCGCCACCGACGTGTGCCTCCCCTCCGCCGGCAACGCCGGCAGCGCCCTCGCCGCCTACGCCGCGGTGGCCGGGCTGCGCTCCCACGTCTACCTGCCCCGGGACATCGCGCACCTGTTCGTCCTGGAGACGGCCGCCTACGGCGCACACGTCGAGACCGTCGACGGCCTCATCAGCGACGCCGGGCGCGTGTGCGCGGAGCAGGCCAAGGAGCACGGCTGGTACGAGTGCGCCACGCTCAAGGAGCCCTACCGCGTCGAAGGAAAGAAGACCCTCGGCTACGAGCTCGCCGAGCAGCTGGCCTGGACGCTGCCGGACGCCATCTTGTACCCCACCGGCGGCGGCACCGGGCTGGTCGGCATGTGGAAGGCGTTCGAGGAGCTCGAGCAGATGGGCTTCATCGGCTCCGACCGCCCGCGGATGTACGCGGTGCAGGCCGAGGGGTGCGCGCCCATGGTGAAGGCCTTCTCCGAAGGCCTCGAGGAGGCCCCCTTCTGGGAGGGAGCGGAGACGCACGCGCACGGCCTCCGCGTCCCGAAGGCCCTCGGTGATTTCCTCATCCTGCGCGCGCTGCGGGAAAGCCACGGGGCCGGCGTCGCGGTCTCCGAAGAGGAGATCATCCAGGGTGTGAGAGACGCCTCGGCCACCGAAGGCCTGTTCGTAGCTCCGGAGGGGGGCGCCTGCGTGGCCGCCGCCCGCAAGCTGAAGGCGTCGGGCCACCTCAGCCCCGACGACAGCGTCGTCCTCTTCAACACGGGAACCGGCTACAAGTACGTCGAGAACATGCTCCGAGCGGGGTGGGAGTCCCCTGCCCCGTGAGCGCCCGCCCCGACTGACTCGACTCTCCACGCCGAGCCCGGCCCGAGTCGTCGGATCGACGGCGACGGATGCCTCTGCTACCCTGCCCGGCCTGACGTGAGGACTCGGCAAGCCGGCCTCCGCTGCCGTCCGCGCGCCCAGACGACACGCCCATGACCGAACGTCTTCACCTCCAGGACTCCTACCTCCTCGAGTTCGACGCCCGGGTGCTCGCCTGCCGCGAGCACGACGGCGGCCCCGCGGTGCTGCTGGACCGCACCGCGTTCTACGCCGAGAGCGGCGGCCAGCCGTGGGACACCGGCACCCTCGGCAGGGCCGCGGTCGTCGCCGTCGTCGAGCAGGACGGCGACGTCCTCCACGTGCTCGACCGCCCGCTCCCCGAGGGTCCGGTCCGGGGCCGGGTCGACGGGGCGCGCCGGCGCGACCACCGCCAGCAGCACCACGGCCAGCACCTCCTCTCCCAGGCCTTCGTGGAGGTCGCCGAGGCCCGCACGATCGGCTTCCACCTCGGGGCGGAGACGACGGCGATCGACCTCGACCGCCCCGTCACCGCCGAGCAGATCGAGGCCGCCGAGACCCGCGCGAACGAGGTCACCTGGGACGCGCGAGCGGTGCGCGTGCGGGTCGTCTCCGCCGACGAGGCGCAGGACATGGGGGCGACTCTTCCCGAGGGCGTGAGAGACACCGTTCGGCTCGTCGAGGCCGAGGGGTTCGATCTCCAGCCTTGCGGCGGGACCCACCCCCGGACGACCGCGGAGGTCGGCGTCGTGGTCGTGACTGCATCCGAGCGGTACAAGGGGGGCACGCGCGTTTCGTTCGTCTGCGGGCACCGAGCGCTGAAGGCCACCGCGCTCCGCCGACACGTTCTCGACCGTCTGGTCTCCGTGCTCTCCGCACCGCTCGGCGAGCTCGCCGACGTCGCTCAGAAGACGAAGGACGACCTCGCCGGGAGCGAGCGCCGCGGGCGCGGTCTCCTCGAGCGCGCCCTCGAGGGCGAGGCGCGCCGCCTCCTCGACGACGCGCGGGGGACCACGGTCCCGCCCCCCGCCGAGCCCATGATCATCGTCGCCGCCTACGACGGCTGGAGCCCGAACGAGCTGCGCGTCCTGGCCCAGCGACTCGTGGCCCTCTCACCCTGCGTCGCCCTGCTCGGCAGCCGAGCGGACAAGGCCCACCTCGTGTTCGCTCAGTCCGCGGGACTCCCCCACGACGTCCCCGCGCTCCTGCGCGACGCGGTCGCGCACCTCGGGGGACGTGGCGGAGGGCGCGGTGATCTCGCCCAGGGGGGAGGCGATCGCCCCGAGCTCCTCGACGAGACCCTGGCCCGCGCCGCGGAAGCGGTCCGCTCGCGAACGTGAGGACCTCGCCCTACCTCGTCCTGTCGCTCGCCGTCGTCTTCGCGTCGTTCGCCGCCATCCTCGTCCGCCTCGCCGACGCCCCCGCCCTCGCGGTCTCGTTCTACCGCGTCGCCCTCGCGTCGCTCTTCCTGCTCCCCTTCGCGGGGCGCGAGGCCCGCCGCTCATGGCCCGCTCTCACCGCGCGTCAGGGGGTCCTCCTCCTCGGCGCCGGGGTCGCCCTCGCCCTGCACTTCGCCACCTGGATCGCGAGCCTGTCCCACACCTCGATCGCGTCGTCCGTCCTGCTCGTGAACACCGCGCCCATCTTCACGGTCCTCTTCTCCCGCCTCTTCCTGCACGAGCCGGCGCGGCGAAGCGTGCTGGTGGCCATCCCCGTGGCCATGGTCGGAGCCGCCCTCATCGCCCTGGGCGACCACACCGCCTCACCCGGATCGCTCTTCGGGAACCTCCTCGCCCTCGCGGGAGCGGTGACGCTGGCCATCTACCAGGTCATCGGTCGCGGTCTCCGGGCCGCGCTGCCGCTGAACGCCTACGTGCTGGGGGTCTGGGGCACGGCGGCCCTCACCCTCGCCCTCTTCACCGCAGTGGCCGGGGTTCCACTGGAAGGCTACCGCCTCCAGACGTGGGTCGCGTTCGTGGCCCTCGCTCTGGTGCCGACGATCGGTGGCCACGGCCTCGTCAACCGGTCTCTGCGAGCCCTTTCCGCACCGACGGTCGGGCTCTTCCTCCTCGGCGAGCCCGTGGGTGCGTCCATCCTCGCCTGGCTCGTCTTCGGCGAGGTCCCCGGCCCCTGGACCCTGGCGGGGGGCGCAATCGTGCTCTCGGCCCTCGCCCTCGTTCTGACAAAGCGGGAGTAGCCGCACCACAAGGGCTGTCGTTCTGAAGGCCACCGCCGTGTCCGTGGCCCGAAGAGCTCTTCGTCAGATCACCGGAGAGATCCTTCGTCGTACGTCCGCGACTGGCTCCTCAGGATGGCCGTGTCCGTGGCAGGGCCTCCTCCGAAGCCCTGGCCCGAAGGATCTTGTCCGTCGGGGCCTCGGCCGACGACGGGGCAGCGTCTTCCCCGACAGGCTCGCCCTTCAGTCCGCCGGAAGCTCGTAGAGATCCCCCCACGGCCCCGAGGCGAGCGGGGCCCGCTCCGCCTCCCACGGACGCGTCGAGCTGGAGAAGGCCGCCTGCTCTCGCGTTCCCCAGAAGAGGAGACGGGCGTCGACCGCGCGCGCCTCGTCGCGCCAGCCCGGGTCCCCACGCATCAACGTCTTCAGCCCGAGCTGCACCCTCGAGGCCTCGATCCCGTGGCTCCAGAGGTGTCCGCCGTATCCCGCCACCACGGGGTGGCCGCACAGCGCCACCGGGTGGTTGAACGTCGGGGCGACGGCGACGCGCTCGGTCCGCGGTCGGGACCCCAGGGCCTCGCAGACACCCCCGTACTCGCGGATGTCCAGGACGTCGAGGCGCGGCCCACCCCCGAGCGAGGCGGCGGTCACGCTGACCGCTCCCGAGAAGAGGAGACCGACGAGCGCCACCGTGCCCCCGACGCGGCCGAGGCACGGAATGACGAGGGACCCGATCGACGGAAGCGCGAGCAGGTAGCACCACAGCATCACCTTGGTGTTGTCCCACTCCCACGGCGCGAGGCGAATGACGAACAGCAGCGCGAACACGACCAGCGCCGGCCCGAGCACGAGCAGCTCCTCCCGCCGGCGGCCGCGCCGGGCGAGGACGAGCGCGGCGAGCGCGAGCGGGAGGAAGAGTCCGAAGTTGACGAGGAGAAACACGATCGGGTTGTCGCCTCCGATCGTCCACCCGAGCTTCCAGCCGACGAGAGAGGCGGCTCGAAAACCGTCGGTCACCTGCCAGACCGCGCAGGTGGCCGGAACGAAGGCCCAGGCCAGGCTCGCCCACGCCTTGCCGAGCCGGCGGCCACCAATGGCCCAGACCGCGTAGACGATCGACACCAGCAGGAACGTGTGCAGGTGCACCAGCGGAAGCGCTCCCCAGAGGAGGCCCTCGACCCACGCGGGCAGGCCGGGCTCGCCCCGTAGCAGACGCCGGCGCCAGCTCCACAGCAGGAGGAGCCCCACCGGCAGCGCCAGCAGCAGACCCCGCTGTGGGACGAACAGGGCCAGGTACAGGTTCTTCCATGCCACCGTGGCCTGGTAGTCGATCAGGCTGCCTGTCCACAGAATCTGGAACCCCACCAGGCCCCCGGAGAAGAGGAATCCTGCGACCGCGAGCGCGCCGCCCCAGCGGCGGAGCGCCACCGCGGTGAGCGCCGCCCCCGCCAGCCCGAGAGCCGGCAGGAGCGCCCTCATTCCCACGCCGAGCACGACGAAGAGGGCGGTGAAGAGATCCACCCCGAACGGATACTGCAGGCGCTCGCCCGCGACGATGGGGTTCTCCGGCCAGAAGGGGGCGCCCCCGGCCAGGTACTGGATGTAGGTCCAGTGCAGCGGCAGGTCACCGTAGTTGTAGGGCAGCAGCGTCTCCAGCGTGCCCCCCCTCTCGAAGAGCAGCCAACCGAACTGGCGCACCGAGACGAGCGCGAACGCGACGAGGGCGAGGATCTCGGGTGTGGACAGGCTCCCGAGGCGTCCGAGCGGGTGGACGCGCGCGCCGCTCTCTCCGACTTCGGAGGACGACCCTGGGGCCACCGCGGCGGTCCGCAGCCCAGCGATGGCCCCCGCTCCGAGGCCCAGCAGGAGGGCGGCCACCGCCACCCCGACGCTCAGGCGGCCAGTCGCCGACGCAAGGACAGCTGCGACCCACGTCGCCACCGAGGCGAACACCAGGCACCCTGCGAGAAGCCCGGGCGCGGATTGAGGGCGCTCAGTCACGTCGGCGTTTCATCCACAGATCGTCCACACGCCATCCGCAGCTCGGGCCCGAATCATCCACAGGCCAGCATCGGTTTTCCACCGCCGGCGAGGGGTTCTCCACCGTTCTTCCACGGTCGATCCACACGTCACCCGCCACTTCTCCACAGATCGCGGCCCGCTTTTCCACGGCTTGGCGCGACTTTTCCACACCCGCCGTGCGGTCGGCCACAGCTTCTCCACACCCGATCCACGGCTGGGACGCCGTTTTCCACGGAGCGCGCACAGGTTCTCCACACACTCGCCGAAGCCCCCGTGCTCCGGCCCCGTTGCGGCCGGAAGACGGCGCGATTCACCCGTGGGCGAGCTCGCTGGCCGAGGGCAGCCCCGGTAGGCTGGTCGCCGTCTGGACCGCGCGCACCACCGCTCGGGCGACCGCTTCGGCGGCCAAGGCACCCACGACGAGAGTCGGCTGCGCGATGGCCGTCTCCCCCGTCGACAGAGCGAAGAGAGTGTCCCCGTCCCAGGGCGTGTGGACAGGGCGGATGGTCCGAGCGAGACCGTCGTGGGCCATTTGGGCCACCTTCGTGGCCTCGGCCTGGGTGAGCCGTACGTTCGTGGCCACGACGCCGATGGTCGTGTTCTCGCCCGATCGCCCCGGACCGAACCCTTCTCCGGCCAGGAGCGCGTCCATCGCGCCTCGGAGCCCTCTTCCGTCCTCGGTGCGAGCCCCGGCCAGCGTGCGACCGTTCTCCGGGTCGATGACGTCTCCCATCGCGTTCACCGCCACGAGGGCGCCCACTGTCACCCCGCCGGGCACCGCGACGGCCGCCGTGCCCAGGCCACTCTTCATCGCCCGCGAGAACCCGAGGAGCTTTCCGACGGTGGCCCCGGCGCCCGCCCCCACGCACCCCTCGGCGACGGGCCCCTCCGATGCCCCCCGCGCCGCCTCGTACCCCGCCTTCGCATCCGGTCGGATCCGCCAGTCGCCCAGCCCCAGATCGAACAGGATGGCCGCAGGAACGATGGGGACCTTCCCCACTCCCACCGGGAATCCGACGCCCCGCTCCTCCAGGAAACGAACCACCCCGGTCGCCGAGTCGAGCCCAAAGGCGCTACCGCCGGAAAGAACGACGGCTTGAACCTCCTGCACCAGGTTCACGGGGTCGAGAAGGTCCGTTTCGCGCGTTCCCGGAGCTCCGCCGCGAACGTCCACCCCACACACCGCACCGCCCGCGGTCAGGATGGCCGTGCAGCCCGTCGGCCGCCGCTCGTCCGTGAAGTGTCCGACGCAGACGCCCGGGATATCGGTCAGGCCGCCCGTGGCCGGCTCCTTCGAGTCCGCCATCTCCACACCCTCCCCTGCGCGGCCCGACCGCAGCCAGCCCGCCGAGAGACCCGCGGCCAGGGCCACCGAGAACCCTCGCCGACCAAGTGTGCTCATTTCCGGGATCTTAGCCCAGAGGGCAGCCACGCCGCAGAGAACGCCACGAGGGCCAGCCCCATGCCGACGACCGAAGGGACCCAGGCCCCCTCTGGGGTGCCGTGGAGCAGAATGAGCCCCACCCCGGTCCCAGCCACCGATGCCACGACGGCAAACCGCGCCGACCGGGCACCCGGGCGCGACGAAGACAGACCCACCATGAGCGGCACGAACAGCGCCGCGGTCATGATCCCGTAGAAGATCTTCAGCGCGTCCACCACCGACGGCAGGATCATCGCGAGCACCAGGCCCAGCACTCCCCCCGCCACCGCCGCCCCGCGCCCCACCCGAAGCAGCTGCACGTCGGTGGCCCCGGGCCGGAGGACCGCCTGATAGAGGTCCCGGCTGAGAGAGGTCGACAGCATGAAGAGGATGGCATCGGCCGACGACAGCTCCGCCGCGAACAGAGCGGCGAGCCCCAGTCCCCCCAGCCACGGCGGCAGCACGTCGACGGTGAGACGCGGAAGCGCCAGCTCGGCGTTCTGAAGCCCTGGCTCCACCGACCGCATCGCCATCCCCAGAAGCGCCGGCACGAAGGCGAAAAGCGCCAGCGCCGCCGCGTTGCCCAGGGCCGCCCGCCTGGCCGCGGTCGCGCTCCGGGCCCCGAACGTCTTCTGGATGAGACCCGGCGACACGATGAACGACGGGACGAAGATCACGACCAGTCCCAGAATCCCGGCCAGCCCCATCCCACCCAGGCTTCCGTAGACAGGAGCCGCCTCAGCCCCGGCCGCCCCTTGCAGCCCCGGCCACCCCCCGCCCGCCGACCACGCGAACGGCACCGCCAGCAGGAAACCCACCAGGAGCGTGGCCAGTTGCAGCAGGTTCACCCAGGCCGACGCCATCAGTCCCCCACCGCTGAAGTACGCGGTCAGGATGAGACCCGAGAGCAGCGCCCCCCAGATGCGAGGCACGCCCGCGATCACCTCGAAGGCCCAGGCCATGGCGATCAGCTGGCCGGAGAGAAGCGCGACCGTGCCCAGCCACAGGATCGCCGCGATGAGCACCCGCACCGAGCGGTCGAAGCGCCACTCGAGGAAGTCCCCCACCGTGAAGAACCCGTGCGTCGCGGCCAGGCGGTGCATCCGGGGAGCCACCAGAAGGCCGAGGATCAGGCACCCGATCGCCGCCGAGCCCGACCACCACCAGGCGGACAGACCGTGCCGGTACCCCAGCCCGGTCGCCCCCACTGTCGAGCCCGCCCCGATGTTCGCGGCAAGAAGGGTGACGAAGACCATCGCGCCGGGCAGCGCCCGGCTGGCCACGAAGAAATCTCCCGAGGCCCGAACCCGCCGGCTCACCCAGAGGCCCGCCCCCACGAGCAGGGCGGCGTAGACGAGGAGGACGACGTGGGTCGCGGTCATCCGGGGGCCTGGGTCAGACGCGCACGTCGGGGTTGAAGAGCTTCCGGTGCTCCTGCAGCGCGAAGCGGTCGGTCATTCCGGCGATGTAGTCGCAAACCACCCGATGAACCCTGTCCCGCTCGATCTGCTGCTGGAAACGCGGCGGCAGCTGCCGCGGCTCGCGCACCAGCGACTCGAAGAGGTCGCGCAGGATGCGCCCGGCCTTGTCGCCCATCCGCACGACGCGATAGTGGCGGTACATCTCCCGCAGGAGGAAGTCCTTGAGCTCCCGGACCTGCTGGGCCATTTCCGGAGAGTAGCCGACCAGACGCCGGCCCGCCGCGCGAACGTCCGCCACCGAGTCCACCCCGGCCTCCTCGATCGTGCGGAGCGTCGTCTGGATCAGGTCGCCCGTGCAGCGATCGATGATCCGCCGCACCACGTGGTGCCGGATCATCCGGGGATCCTCGAGACCCTGGGCCAGGGCCTCGTCGTGGGCCTCCCGGAACAGGACCACCGCGCGGATCTGCTCGACGGTGAACATCCCGGAAGTGAGCCCGTCGTCGACGTCGTGGTTGTTGTAGGCGATCTCGTCCACGAAATCGACGAGCTGGGCCTCGAGCGTGGGCGGCTGGCCCGCCCCGTACTCCTCGGGCGCGGTGCCATCGCTGTCCGGCCGGTGCTTGCTGATCCCCTCGCGGACCTCCCAGGTGAGGTTCAACCCCGGGAACGCGGGGTAGCGACGCTCCAGCACCTCGAGGATGCGCAGCGTCTGGCGGTTGTGCTCGAAGCCCCCGTGCTCGCGCATGACCTCGTCCATCACGCGCTCGCCCGAATGCCCGAATGGGGTGTGACCGAGGTCGTGGCCGAGGATCAGGCACTCCGTCAGCTCCTCGTTGAGGCCCAGGACACGCGCCACCGTCCTCCCGATCTGCGCCCCCTCCAGGCTGTGCGTGAGGCGTGTGCGGTAGTTGTCGCCCTCGTGGTTCACGAAGACCTGGGTCTTGTACTCGAGCCGCCGGAAGGACGAGCTGTGGATCACCCGATCGCGATCGCGCTGAAAGCAGGTCCGAAGCGGATGCTCGTCCTCCGGGTGACGCCTCCCCCGGCTGTCCGCGCTCTTCATCCCGTAGGGGGCGAGCAGCTGCCTCTCCCGCTCCTCCTGGGTGCCCCGGTCCACGCTGAACATCACGACCTCCACCTCTGATTCTAATGTGCCTGGTCATTCCGAGGGCGGCTGCCTGGCCGGCGCCCGAGGAATCCACCGTTGCCGTCCCGGGGAGCCCACCTCGGAGCTGTCGCACAGGCCCACGCGTTTGCCGCCCCGACAGCGCCTCTGCTAGACTTCTTCGGTTGCGCCGTGGGCCACTAGCTCAGATGGGAGAGCGCCTGGTTCGCAATCAGGAGGTCGCCGGTTCGATCCCGGCGTGGTCCACCAACCCCCTCAACAACCTAGCTTAGTGGTCGAGTCGCTCTCGCGCGGTGGATCTGGAGCTTCGGCGACATCGGCTGCGCCTTCGGGTTCGGCGCCGGCAGCCGGTCAGCTCTCTGGCGGCCAACCGCTGGGCGTCCGGCCGCCCGGGCCGGCGAAGGACGGCTCGGCACAGGGGCTTTCGCCGTCGACGGGCGTTCAGTCGCTGCTGCGTGAAACGCGGGTCCGGAGGCCGTCCGCTTACGACGCGGCTCGGGGCTCGCGTTTCAAGGCGTGTGCCGCTTCGATCTGCCGCAACACACCGTCCGGTTCCTTGATGCCCATGGCGGCTATCTCATCCGCCCGGGCCTGAGTATCGGCCACAGCGTAGATCCGGAGCTGAGGAGCGTTTCCCGAGGGGCGAATGTGAGCAATGTCGCCGTTGTCGAAATAGATGCGCAGTCCGTCGGTGATGTTGGTCCGGATGATCTCGCCAAAGCCTCGTGAGGGCGTGAAGAAGGTCTGGAGCAGGTTGCGGATCTTCCGCTGCGTCTTCGCTTCGGTCTCGGAGGTCTTCGCAGAATGCCCATCGCTGTAGACGAAAGTCGCCGAGTCTCCTTCGAAGTCCACCTGCTCCACGCCCGCCGGTGGTGAGAAGCGTCGGATCAGGGCATGTGCGGCCTCTTGAGGAAACTGGTCGAGCAGTCCTGCTTTGCTGAACCGCGGGGGTAGCTGCGAGAACAGATCCACCAACGAGCAGTCCTTTTCAACCGTCGCCGATATGGCTGCCAGCAGCGGCAAAGCCGCATCTCTGGTGGGGAGGGGCTCGAGCTTCTTGCCGTTCTTCTCGATCACCGTCCCGGTCATGAAGCCGCCATTGCCTTCCCAGCCAACCGCCACTGTCCCTTTCCCCGCCGCGATGGCCTCCTGCATCGCCTTGATCACCCATGGAGATCCGATGCGCGTCTTGGTGGCGGGCGGGATGCCGCGGCTCTCGAGGTGGCGGTCCACGGCGTCGTTGGCGCTGATCGGAACGGTCACACAGTCGGCGCCCAGGTAGTCCGCCACGACAATGCCCAACAGATCGCCCCCAAAGAACCGGGCCTTCCCCTGGGAGTCGACACCGACGAGCAAGGGCCTGTCGCTGTCCCCGTCCGTTGACACGAGGGCGTCTACCGGGCCGTGTCGATCGCTCACCTCGTCGATCAACATCTGCATCACCTGGAGGCGCTCATCGGTAATGTCTTCGGTGTCGATGGCGATGAACTCGTCCGCTCGACCGGCTGGGTGGACCTCCGCCCCCAGT
>CAVOYO010000025.1:0-149832 GCA_963700695.1 uncultured Acidobacteriota bacterium
GACCCCGCCATCACTGCAGTAGACCGCAGCCGCGTGGACGTGAAGACCCCTGAAAGGAACCAGAACCTCGCTTTCGTAGCTCGGGGGTGGCATGTCTCTGGGCCGTCGTGCGGAGACAGGCTTGTCGGAAGTGCTCACGGCGCCTCCTGCGGGGAAGAGGTCCTGGACTCGTCGTCACGCCCCGGCTCGTAAGGCGATTCCTCGCGTGGTGCCGCGACACCCTGAAGATCGGCATCCCTCCCGTACATAGTCAAATAGAAACCTAAGACACCCTTAATGGCCCTCATCGATGTGACTTGCAGGCGCAGCGTCCGAGCCTAGGCTTGCGATCAGATCGCTCGAAGGAGGAAGAAGGGCGCACGCCTCTGACGCGGTTCCCTCGGATCCCGGGTCCCCGGCTGGAGAGGCGCGCTGCACACCAGAAGGCAGCTTCCCCGTTCCTGGACGGATATATAGAGCTGAACTATGAGTCACGCGATTCAAAAGTATTGGCCCTCCAGGCTCACGGGACCTAGATTTGGGAGAGGTGGTGCGGGGCTCGTGTCCGCTGCGGAGCGATACGCCTTTCCATCAGTGACGACTGGACCCGCAGCCGGCTCGTACAGCCGATGGAGGGCCTTCAACGAGGACGGCCTCGAGGAGCTGGTGGAGATGAAGGTGGGTGTCAGGACACCGGGATCCGACGTGAGCGAGGCCGTGAGGACCCACGTGGAGCAGCGGCTGCTCTTCGCTCTCGCCCGCTTCGAAGGATGGGTCCAGGACGTCAACGTCCACCTCACGGACCTGAACGGCTCGCGCGGGCGCCTCGAGAGAAGGTGCCACATGGGCGCGCGGCTCGTCCCGTGGGGCGCGGTTCGTGTGGAGGGGACGGCTGACGATCTCTACGCCGCCATCAACCACACGGCGGACCGGCTGGGCCAGTGCGTTGCGCAGGAGCTGGCCCGTCGGGGCCGCCTCAAGGCATCCGAGCGCGCCGGCGTCCATCGCGAGTGGTGAGGGACCGTTGCCTCCATCCCGGTCCTGTCGGGTCTGGTGTGTTTCGGGAGGCACGTAGCATACGTGGCCGCTGAACCCCGAAAGTAGCGAGGGTACGCATGGAGATCATCCTGAGCGGTGTGGGATTCAAGACGAGCGAGCCCCTGAGGGCGTACGCGGAGCAACGCGTCCTGTCCTGGCTCGGCCATCTCGAACGCGAGATCGAGATCGTCACGGTCCAGCTCGCGAGCGAAAGGCCGGAGAGGGCCTACGCACGCAGTGCCGGCTGCTCGCGCGACCCGTGGGCGGGGAGTGGCCTGGTCGTCGAAGAAACGAGCGCTGACGTCTACGAGGCAATCGATGGCGCGCCGCAGCGCATGGCGAGGGCCTTCGACCGTGCCAGGCGGAAGCGGCGGCGTCCCGCTCATGCCGGGGCGTGACCTCCGAACCCTGCCGTCCCTCCACGGCCGCCCCGGCGTTTCGAGCCCCTCCGGAAGCCAGGTCGGAAGGTTCCTCCACGCGCCCTTCTCGCCGCAGGCTTGCGTGGCCAGAAGCTCGGACACGTGACCTCTCTGCGCCCCGCCTCCTGGGTGCTCAAGACGGGCGGCGGCGCGGGACCGGATCCTCACTGAACAGCGTGCGGCGGGCTATCTCGGAGATGGCCACGACCGCTGGATGCTTGAGAGTCCTCTCCACCGTGATCACATAGAACTGCTCGCGGACGGACTCCAGCCGGCCGACGAGATGGACACCATACTGCCGGCGGACCTCGGCCTCGATGGCGGTGGGTGCGACAAAGAGTCCCGCGCCCACCTGAGCGAAGGCCTTGAGGAGGGCGCTGTCATCGAAGCTCCCCGCCACCCGTGGATGCACGCTTCTGCTTGTCGAACCAGTCCTCCATGGATCTGCGGAGCGCGGAGTTTGCCCGCGGCAGGAGAAACGGAGCACCGTCGAGCGACCGTGGAAAGCCACGGCGATGCGCGCGCGCCAGGTGTGGCCGGCCAAGAACAGAGACCCCGCACTCGCCGAGCAGGTGGTTGAACGCTCGGACCTTCACCGTCGGCCCGACGGGTGCATCCGCCAGGACCAGGTCCAGATGATGCAGTGCCAACTGGGCCAGAAGCTGCTCCGGCGTGTCTTCCAGGCATTCGAGCTGCACGCCCCCCGGAAGCTTCAGGGCCGGCTCCAGAATCCGACACGCGATGAGCTTGGGCACGACGTTGGCGACGCCTGCGGTCAGTCGCAGCGGGTGGCCCGCGGCCCGGCCCTGGGCAGTGTTCATGAGATCGCGACCGAGACCGAAGATCTCGTCGGCATAGCGGTAGATGGTTCGTCCGAAGTCGGTGAGGACGAGGCCGCGGCCCGAACGAGTGAACAGTCTTCGCCCCAGTGACGTCTCCAGCGTCCGTACCTGGGCGCTGACCGTCGGCTGGGACACGTGCAGCTTCTGACTGGCCCGAGTGACGCCGCCCTCGCGGACCACGGCCCAGAAGCGCTCGAGATGCTGATAGTTCAATTTCTCCATGGCGGAATGATACATCCAATCATTCTATGGATCACCTCGATAGAAAGTATTGGTCTCTGCCGTCCTGCGGCCTTAGGTTTCGGAGAGGAGGACTCCGATGCTGGTTCACGTTGCCATCGACGCCGAAGCGGGAAATGCCTCGGCCGTCGCTCACTCTTCTGCACACGGGCCGAGGCGCATCGCCCCCTTCGACTCTCGAATAGGTGAGAAGGATGAAGCGATTCAAGAACATCTTGTTGGTTCATCCTTGCGACCGGACGACACTTGACCGTGCAGCAACGCTGGCGCACAGCAATCGAGCAGCGGCTAACGGTCCTGAAGAGCTGCCCCGGAAGTAGGGGGAGCCAGCCTTGTCCCCGTGCCCGGAAGTCCACCGCTCGATATGCAGGCCCTGGTGGTCGAGGACTGTCAGTCCCGCCTGAAGGAGCTTGTGGCGCCACTGAAGCAGGATGGGTTGCGGGCGTCAACAGCGGTGTATGTCGGGACACCGTTTCTGGGGATCGTCCGCGATGTGATCAGGCACAGGCGCGATCTGGTCATTGTCACGGCCGAGGGAAAGGGCGGCCTCAAGGAGCGCCTGTTCGGCAGCACTTCACTTCACCTGATGCGCAAATGTCCCTGCCCAGTATGGGTGATGAAGCCAAGCAGGCGAAAACGATTCTCGCGGATTCTGGCCGCTGTTGATCCTGATTCGACGGAAGAGACTCGCGTTTCGCTAGGCGCGTTGATTACGCAACTCGCCGCCTCGCTAGCTAAGCAGGATGGCGCGGAAATGCACGTCGTCCATGCTTGGACGGTGTTCGGCGAAGCAATACTACGCGGGAGAGCGAGGGTCCCCGAAGCCGAGATTCGCGAGTATGTCCGACGAGAAGCCGACAGGCATCGGCGTATGTTGGATGCGCTGCTGGCGACGCACACAGATGGAACGGCGAAAGTCCACATTGTGAAAGGGAATGCGGATTGGGTGATTCCTCGTATCGCGAAGGCCAAGAGGATCGACCTGCTGGTGATGGGCACGGTTCGCCGCACTGGCATCCCCGGATTCTTGATTGGGAACACGGCCGAGAAGGTCTTGGCCGATGTTGATTGTTCCGTCCTCACAGCCAAGCCAGAGGGGTTCCAATCGCCGGTCAAGCTCGTCTAGCTGCTGCTGAGAAACCCTTGTGCGGTTTCTCGCCGACCCGCCGGCGAGAGTGGGCTTGAGATCGCGACCGAGACCGAAGATCTCGTCGGCATAGCGGTAGATGGTTCGTCCGAAGTCGGTGGGGACAAGGCCGCGGCCCGAACGACTGAACAGTCTTCGCCCCAATGACGTCTCCAGCGTCCGTACCTGGGCGCTGACCGTCGGCTGGGACACGTGCAGCTTCTGACTGGCCCGAGTGACGCCGCCCTCGCGGACCACGGCCCAGAAGCGCTCGAGATGCTGATAGTTCAATCTCTCCATGGCGGAATGATACATCCAACCATTCTATGGATCACCTCGATAGAAAGTATTGGCCTCTGCCGCCCTTCGGCCCTAGGTTTGGGAGAGGAGGACTCCGATGCTGGTTCACGTTGCCATCCACGCCAACGCGGGAAATGCCTCGGCCGTCGCTCAGCGGTTCGCGTTCGTTGAGGGCCTGACCCTGCGCGAGGTCGAAGGCGAGGATCGCTTGATCGGCACGCTGAGGGTCTCTGACAGTTGTCCTCTCGATGACGTGATCAGGCTGTTCGCGACGGATCCCGCCGTGGTGGGCGTCCATCACCTTGCGACCGAGCTGAGCGAATGCGTTGCCGAGTAGCGTGCCGGGCCGCCACCGAAGATGTAGGAATGGCAGCGGTTGACCGTGGCCAGCGGCCACCACCGCAGCCTGGCAACCATGATCGCAGGAAACAGTAGCCATGAACCTCGAAGAACTCAGATTAGCGATTCGCCAGCTCGTCGCCGTGAATGAAACCACGGCGCCAGTCCTGAGCTGCTACGTCAATCTCGAGGGCGGCCGGCAGAGCTATCGACCTGCTTTGGATGAACGTGTTCGCACTCTACGCTCCACGCTGGACACCCCAGAGCGCGAGGCCTTCGAGATGGCTCTGGCGCAGATTGAGGCCCATCTCGGCACGGCCGTTGGAGGATCCACGAAGGGTGTGGCCATCTTCTCACGGGCGATCGATGGCCCGATCCTCCAGGCGCTTCATTTCCAGGTGCCGCTTCCGAACAAGCTGTCGATCGCTGCGCTACCCAGCATCTACCCCCTCGTGCAGCTCAAAGACGCCTACCACCGATACGTCGTACTGATCACGACCGGGGAGCATGCCCGCATCCTCGAGGTGGATGTCGGAACGGCGACCAAGAGCCTCTGGGCGGAGCGCCCTGAGTTGCGCAGGCGAGTCGGGCGAGTATGGTCCCACGAGCACTACCAGAACCATCGACGCGATCGTGGAGACAAGTTCGTCAAGGAGAAGATCAGGCTCCTCGAACGGGTTGTCTCGGGCGGTGGGCACTCCCACCTCATCCTTGCCGGCAGCGCCGAGGCCGTGGCGCGCCTCCGCCGCCGCCTGCCCAAACGTTTGAGAGACATGCTGGTGGACCTCGTCACGGCGTCGAGTCGCGACAAGGATGCCGACGTTGTGACCGCCACGCTGGCGAGTTTCATAGACCACGAGCAGCAGGAATCGATGCTCACCGCGGCACGCCTCAAGGACGAGCTGCGTCGCGGCGGCCTGGCCGTCGCTGACACCGATTCAACCTTGCACGCTCTGCGGCAACGCCAGGTCGATGTGCTGGTGATGGCGGAGGCATACGAACCCCCGGAGGGCTGGAAATGCGGGGCATGTGGTGCGCTGGCCGCAGTGGACGGAACCGACCATCCGGCCGCGTGTCCGGAGTGCGGAGAAAGGGAAATACGTTCCGCCGACCTGCGGGAGGAGATGGTGAGACTGGCCGAAGTACAGGATGCGGAGGTTGAGATCGTCCGCGAGAGCGATGCGCTGCTCGACCTCGGCGGTGTCGGGTGCCTCCTGCGGTACTGGACCATCGAGCAGCATCTCAAGCGTTCCTCAAGAACAAGGAACCCGAAAGCGGAGGTCGCGTCATGAAGTGCGCTCGTTGCGACACCCCAGAGCTCAGCGAGCGCGAGGCGAAGGGAGAAGAGCATGCGTGAGATCAAATGGCGTTGGGTCCTGGTGGGCGTCGTCTTCATCTACGGCTCGCAGCTGCTACTGGCTGGCGCCGGCCGAGCGTTCGGCGCTGGCGTCGAGCCCTTGGTCTTCTACCAGGCGCTTTTCCTGGGCTTCACCTTCTTCAGCTTCTTCCTGGGCGGATTCGTCGTGGGCCTGCTCTCGCCCGGCAGAACCGTCGTCGAGCCTCCCCTGGCCGCGGTGGGAGCTGCTCTGCTGGATGCGGGCTTCCCTCCGCTCTCTGCCGTTCAGACGGCCGCCGGCTCGTGGCCCCTCATCGTCATGGTCGGGTTTGTGCTCGCGCTGCTCGGAGGCTGGATGGGTGAGCGCCTCCCTACCCCGACGGATAGGCTTGCGCCTCGTGTGATGTTCTGGTTCGCCCTTCTCGTGCTCGCGTTCGGCGGGCCGGCGGCGCTGCTGGCCCTGGGCATCCCGGCGTGGGCTGCGGCCGTTCTGGTCGCCACCCTCGGTGGTCTCGTCTACTGGCGCCTGACGAGATCGCGCCCTGGGACGAGTACAAGCATCCGCCAGGGGGGCGTCGGGCTGGTGGCCTGAGAGCTCAGCTCGTCCGCGCCGAGTTGGGGAAGATCGCGCAGGTGCACGTCAAACCAGGGTGACTCGTTCCAGGCGAACGATCTCCTCCTCGTCTTCGCGTGAAGCAGGAGCGGGCGCGGAGCTGCCGCCTGGCCGGCAGGCTCGTCGCGGGACCTGGGACCCACCGGCAACAACGGGGTCGACATTGACCATAGCTATGAGTCAAGGCGAAACAATGTATTTGATGCCGTCCTGTGGCAGACCTAACTTGAAAGCACGGGGCGGTTCTCCTGGATCGAGGACTCCGAGGGCGCCTCCGGTGACGCGACGGCGAGGGCAGTGCGGGTTGTTCGGCTCGTGTCCGACGGGGAGGAGATGAAGAGAGCCTTGGCTGCTCCCGCCCGTTTCGGCCGAGCCCCCGCGCGGCCCTTGGTGATGGAACCTGTGCTTCCTGACAGGCGGGGGTTCTCTGGCGCGCCGCGGTCCACGGACCTCGCTCGAGCGGCTGGCCCACGGCGGAGACGAGCTTCAGGGTGGCAACAGTCCGGCCGGAAGCAACCCACCGGGCCTGCGCGTCCGGACGTCGGAGCGGATCCCGGGAGGCCAACGTAGCAATGGGCGGCCCATGACGGCGGTAGAGTGCCTGGCGGCGTTGGCCGGCGCGGTGCTGGGCTGGAAGGCCGGCGAGCTCCTGAGTGAGCTCCGCTCCACGAAGCGGCCCGCAGCTCCCTCGACCTCCCTGCTGCCCGCGTTCCCGGCGGCACCACGACGGCAGGCGCGAGCGCGGGGCCTCCGGCGAGAAGGGCAGCCAGACGAGAGCGCGATGAGAGCCTCGGCAACCGCCCGCGACGATCTTGTCCTCGAGAACGCGAACAGCCTGGGGCGCGTGCGGAACGCATGAGGATCGAGTTTCGGGGGCTCAAGTTCGCTGCGGAAGGGGAGTTTCGAGGCTACGCCGCGCGGTGGCTCCGGTTCGCCCTGGGCCGCTTCGCGCGGAGGATCGACCGTGTCGAGGTTCGCCTCGCGGACGAGAACGGCCAACGGGGCGGCGTCGACAAGACGTGCCACCTGGCCGCGCGGCTGGTCCACGGACCGGAGGTCCGGGTGGGAGATACGGTTGAGGACTGGCGTGCCCTGGTCGACCGCGCGTCAGCCCACCTCGGAAGAACCGTCACGCGGCTCCTGGAGTGCGAGCGCGAAGCGTGGAGGCCCGTCCGGCCGCGGCTCGGCGGCGGGTCGTGAGAGCAGTCTCCCGCAAACCGAGCGCGGGGCGGCTCGGCCGGGGTCAGTGGCGGCCGGCGGCCAGGGCATCCACCGGGATGTGCCTCGAGCGGGACGCGCTGCGGAGCCCGGCGTCGTCCCCGCATGAAATACGGCACTCGAGAGCGCACACTCCCTCGAGGGGCCGCCCTTGATTCCCCTCGAGAGCGTGGGCTCGCCGTCGCTTTGGGCGGCCTTCACCTTGTTCATCGTGGCGCTCCTGGCCCTGGATCTTGGCGTCTTCCACCGGAAGACGCACGAGATCTCCGTCAAGGAGGCGCTCGCCTGGACCGCCGTGTGGGTGGGCCTGGCCCTGGTCTTCAACGTTCTCGTGTGGCACTGGTTCGGGGCGCAGCGGGGTCTGGAGTTCCTGACCGGCTACCTGATCGAGAAGGCTCTCTCCGTGGACAACATCTTTGTCTTCCTCGTGATCTTCTCCTACTTCGCGGTGCCCCGGGCCTTCCAGCACCGGGTGCTCTTCTGGGGGATCGTGGGCGCACTCATCCTTCGGGCCACCTTCATTCTGCTCGGCGCTGCTCTTCTGCAGCGCTTCCATTGGGTGGTCTACGTGTTCGGCGCGCTGCTGGTCGTGACGGGGGTCAAGCTGTTCGTCGAGCGCGGCACCGAGGTGCGTCCCGAGCGGAACCCTGTCTATCGGCTGTTCAAGCGCTACCTGCCGTCGGTGGACGGCTACCGGGGCGCGCGTTTCGTCGTCAAGGAGAACGGGAGGCGCCTCGCGACCCCTCTTCTCCTGGTCGTGATCGTGGTCGAGGCGACCGACGTCGTCTTCGCCGTTGACTCCATCCCCGCCATCTTTGCGGTGACCACCGACCCGTTCATCGTGTACACCTCGAATATCTTCGCGATCCTGGGCCTGCGGGCGTTGTACTTCGCTCTGGCGGGTGTGATGGACAGGTTCCACTACCTGAGGGTGGCCCTGGCGGCTGTCCTCTGTTTCGTCGGAGTGAAGATGTTGATCGTGGACCTCTACAAGGTCCCCGTCGGAGTATCCCTGGCCGTGGTGGCGACTCTATTGCTCGTGTCGGTGATCGCGTCGCTGCTGCGGCCGACGACCGAGTCCTCATTCTTCGGCCCACGAGACGTTCCGGCCTTGTCCGCGCCCACGCTGTCGTCGTCGTCGTCCCCTCCGAGAACGAGCCACGACTGAAGCCGGGCTTGAAAGCTCTCGAGAGAGCGATCACACGGTGCCCGGGAAGCGCCCTGGAGGAGCGGTAGCGGTAGCTCCTGGACAACGTTCCAGAGAACGCCTCGTCGCGTTGTGGTCGAGAAGACGCGCTTCACGGCGCGGTGGCTCTGGCCGGGCCGGGGGCCCGCGCTCGCTCCCGCGCGAGGAGGACGAGGGCGGCGACGTAGACGGCGAGCGTCAACAGCATGAGCGCCCGAAAACCGACCGCCATCGTGAGCATGCTGGCCACACCGCCGAGGAGGGACCCGAGCAGGTTGGACCCGAAGGCGAGGTCCTTGCGCTCCGTCGCCGCCCAGGCGGTGACGAAGATCAGCCCGGAGAAGAACACGGGCAGGGCCAGAAAGCCGCCGGCGACCAGGATCCTGGGCACGAGGGGCAGCGCGGCCAGCCCCGCGGTGGGCACCAGGGCCAGGGCCAGAACGCTCGCGACGAGCCCCCACGCCGGCCAGCCGGAGACGCTCACGCGGGTGCGGCTCGCCACGAGGTTGGCCAGGAGGACCATGGCGAAGATCGCGCCCACGACGTAGGCGTTGACGGTCCACGTCGTGCCAAAGTACAGCGCGGCCCGGCTCACCCCCACGACCTCCAGCAGCATGAAGCCCATCCCGAGGAGGAGCATGGCCGCGTTCCCCGGCTCACCCGGGCGGAAGAGGGCCCGTCGCAGGGCGAGGCCGAGCGCGAGGCACGCCAGCCCCACCAGGAGGTGGTAGCGGGGCACACCGGGCTCGCGAAGGTAGAGGTAGGGCCAGTCGTCGGTGGTGACCGGTGGCTCCAGCGCGGGGCGAGTGGAGTCGGAGACCTGGGTGCTCAGCACCTCGTCAGCGCGAGCCCGCGCCCGAATGGCCGACAGGGCCTCCGGCGGGCCGCCGATGAGCATGAGCCCGCCCCAGCCCATGCAGGTCGTGCTCGACCCGATCCCCGCGACGAGCGGGGGGGTGTCGAAGGTCTCGCGCAGCAGGCGCGTCAGGCGGTCCGAGATCCACTCGGCGTCCGAGGCGAAGAAGAGGACGACGACGCCGGAGGGCCCCAGGAGACGCCGCACGTCCTCGAAGCTCTCCCGGGTGTAGACGAAGTGGTCCAGGCGGACGTTGGCGTAGGCGGAGGGGTTGGTGTGCGAATCGAGAAGGCCGAACCATATGAGGTCGTAGGGACCAGTGGCTTTCCGGAAGTGCGCGCGCGCGTCGTCAATGCTCACCGTGACCCTCTCGGAAGAGTAGGGCCGGTTGGGGTGTCGGTTGCGACCGACGGCCACGATGGCGGGGTCGATCTCGACTGCGTCGACGCGGCGGGCGCCATTCTCCAGGGCCGCGGCCACGTCGTTGCCCGCTCCCGCGCCCACGATCAGGACCCGCTCGCGGGGGCCCACCATCGCCCAGGGGAGCATGTAGTGCGACGTCCGGATCTCCGAGGGCGGATACAGGAGCGGCGCGGCCGCCATGTGCTCGCGGTCGAGGTCCAGCATCAGCATGTAGCCGACGTTGTTGACCTCGAGGATCTCGCCGCACTGCACCTCGAACTGGCCGTTCCCGCTCGGAATGGATTGCATGAGGGGGAGAAGGCTGAGCTTCTGATAGGGCGACCACAGGGTGGGTTTCTGAACTCCCCACGCCCAGAGGGGGAGGGCCACGGCCAGGCCGACCGCGGTCGCCCGGGCCACACGCCCGTCCTCGGCCCACACCGCGCAGATCGCGAGTCCGGCGCCGGCTGCGGCCAGCCAGGTGATGGGCGAGGTGAGGGTCACGGTGGCGGCCACGAACAGTGTGATTCCGAGAAGGCTGCCGAGGATGTTCGCCGTGTAGGCGGCGATGGGGTGGGGATAGGCGTCCATCCAGGCGCCGAGCCACTGGCCCAGGGGGCGGAAGCTGTAGGCCACCGCCCCGAGAAGAAGAAAGCTCGTGGCCAGCGAAAAGGCCACGAGCGCGGTGTGCACATACTGGGGCCAGCTCGCTCCCATCGTCTCGAACCACACGACGGAGTCCTGAAATGCAGCGAGACCCTGCGTCACCCCTTCGCCCATGCTCCACTCGAAGGGGTCGCTGATCACCGCCGCGAGGAGGGTGAGGGCCAGCATGCCCGGGAGCAGGAGCGTGGGCTGGCGCGCATTGCGGGCCCCCAGACCGAGGCCGAGGAAGGCCGCGACCAGGACGCCGTTCTGCAGGTAGGCGAAGATACGCAGCTCGGTGCCGAGCCAGCGGATCAGGAGCATCTCCAGGAACATGATCAGGACGGAGAGGAATCCGATGCGCGCGAGCGGCGCGGCTCGGGGCGTGAGCATGTGTGTGGTTATAGGGGCGGCAGCGACAGCGGTCAAACGGCCGCGGGCCCCGAGGGCGCCAGCTCGACGGCGCACAAGCGGGATCCTCGCCCGGGTGAGACGCCGCGGGCGCCTCACGCACCACGGGTGACACCCGCCGGTGACGGCGGGCTCTATTCGTAGCGCAGGACCACCGCGCCCGGAGGCGGGATCCCGCTGTCGCGCCAGGCCGCGGCCAGGGCCTCCCCCTCCCGGCGGAAGGACAGGGGGAACCAGCCGACGAGGAAGGCCTCGTAGTTGTCGAGGGCGAAGCTCCCCCTCTCGATCCCCACGCGGCCCCAGATGTGGGTCAGCGGATTCACCGCCATGGGAAGCGGGGGCGGGGGCGGCTGGACGAGCAGGCGGCCTTCGGGCAGCCCGCGGTTGAGGTCCACGACCGAGCGCGTGACCGATCCCCAGATACGGTACTGCGCGGTGCGGTGGGCAAGGGCGCCGACGAGCAGCAGCGCGAGAGCCGTCCGGAAGAGGCCGCGGGCCGGCAGACCGAACGACGTGGCCCAGGGGAGAGGCAGGAAGAGGAGCGGGAGCACGAGCCGGTCGGTGAGGAAAGCCCCTCCCCCGGCCGCCCACGGGAGGGTCAGATACGCGGCGAGCACCCCGCCGGCGCCCCACGCCAGCCACCGCGCTCCGCCGACGCTCGGGCTCGAACGCGTGGCCCGGGCGAGGAGCAGCCCGAGCGTCAGGAGGACGAGCGCCGCCCCCACGCGACGGTCGGCGACGGAGTAGGCCTCCCAGTAGGCACCCGACGGCAGCTCGACGAGCCGGCTCCACCCCGATTCCGACCCCGGCCGGAACTGCGGGACGGAACGTCCTTCCCTCCCCGCCCAGTGGCCGACCAGCAGCACGGCGAGAAGCAGCAGCGGGGCGGCACCCCGAGACACGGTGCGCCGCAGGGAGAGGCCGTCGCAACAGCGGCCCGCGCTCAGCAGCAGCCAGATCCCGGCGGCGAGGATCGCGCCCGCGAGGTGCACGAAGAAGAGGACGGCGAACGCCAGCCCGAGTCCCACGACCGAACGCCAGGGGCTCCGTCCTTCGGGCGGTGCCGCGAGGAGCCCCGCGCCCATGGCACAGACCAGGAGGCCCAGGCCCAGGCTCGCGAGAAAGCCGGTGAACCCCACGGCGAGCAGCCAGCCGTGGGCGAGGATGCCGGCGCTGGCGCCGGAGAGAAGCGGGTCACCCCCCAGGCGGGCCGCGAGGGCGGCCATGCCCAGGACGAGCAGAACGACGACGGCACCGAGCCAGACCTTCTCGGCGACAGCAGGGGGGAGGAGAAGAAGCAGCGGAACGAGCGGCCCCACCCCGCCCCAGTTGGGCACGAAGGCGTTCACCTGAACGAACCGCCCGGCCTCGAGCCGGGGGTCGTCGAGGTGCAGAAGCAGCCACGCGTTGTAGAGATGGGCGGGGCCGTCCGTCGTCGGGACGACGGACGTCAGCCAGAGAGGAACGGCTGAGAGCACCGCCATCGCCACGGTGAGGATCCAGACGCGCCGCGCCGCCCGGTGGGCCTCCGGCGGAGGCGCGCTCACCCGGATTCGCCCCGCGGCTCGCGGCCGCGCCAGGCGAACGCGAGGGTGAGGCCGGTCACGAGGGCCACGGCGGCCAGGGACAGCCAGACGTACTGCGCGTCGAGCGCGGGCCACAGCCCGGGGATCACGTTCGTGAGCCAGGCAAACGAGGCGAAGGCAAGGCCGGCCGCCGGGCTCACCGGCCAAAGCGCCGCGAAGATGAGGAAACCGCTGTAGTAGTAGCTCGACAGCTTCAGGAGGATCGGCATCAGCCCGATGCCGAGAATCGCCGCCACCCAGTCGGGTGCGCGGCGCACCGCCAGGGCCAGGAGAAGCATGAACGCGGCTGCCGCCGCCCAGTGGGCCAGGCGCGTGTCGTGGGCGGCGGCGGCGAGGTGCTCCTCCCAGGCGGCGTGCCGGTCCAGAAGGAGCGGGTCGGTCATGACCTCGATCCGGAAATCGCGGTCCCAGGTCAGCACGACCGGCAGCCCGACGAGGTTGACCGTCGCGGTGCCGAGGTGCTTGGCGCTGTTGTCGGCGAACTCGCTCCAGATCTGCGCGCGCCCGGCCATGAGCGAGGAGGCGCCGAAGAGGAGAACGACGGCGACGGCGGCGCCGGCGGCGACTCGGGTGTAGCGCCGCAGGGGACGGAGGCTGCGCTCGGAGACAACCTCCAGCGCGGCCTTCAGCCCGAGGCCGACCAGGGCGAAGACCGGGAACACCCGCAGCATGGCGGAGCAGCCGAGAGCGAAGCCCCCGATTCCGGGGCGCCGGGCGCGCAGGGCGACGACCCCGGCCACCAGCCAGAAGACCCAGCCGTAGCGGAGGATCCCGCCGCCGGTCCACCCCCATTGCGACAGTGTGTTGAGCCCCCAGTAGCCCGCGGCGATGGCGGCGGCCTCGAAGCCGAACGTGCGGCCGATGAGGGCCAGGGCCAGCAGCAGCAGTCCCACGTCGAAGAGCGCGAGGAAGGTCACCTGAGACCAGGAGGCCGGGCTCAGACGGGCCAGAGAGCCCCCGGCCACCGCCCAGGCCGGCGTGGCGTTGAAGCCGTGATCGATGCGGACGGCGAGCCAGCCTTCCAGCCCCATCGCCTCGCGGAAGAACCTCGTGTCGTGCTCGAAGGCTCTCCATCGCGTTGCCGTGAAGCGGGCGCGGCACTCGTCGGCCCGCTCGAGAAGACTCACCGCGGCGACGCGCCGGTTGTCGCGCAGGTCGCGCATCGGGCGGCCCGTCAGATCCACGCCATCCTGCGCGTCGACGACGGCGGTGCAGGCGTACAGGCGGGTGTAGCCCAGCTCGGGGAGGTACTTCGCGCCCATGTAGTAGTGGAAGACCTCCCATTTGTGGAGGAAGCCGGTGTAATGGAAGTTGAGCAGGTTCGGCCAGGCCAGGAGAGACGCCAGCGCGAGGGCGGCGAGGGCGCCCCGTCGCACGCGCTCCTCTCGCTCTCCACCGGGCCGGCGGCCGGCGAGGACGCTCCAGCCCACCACGAGCATGAGCAGCGCGGCCAGCGCCTGGAACAGCGCCGCCAGCCGTTCCTTCGTCAGGCCGGGCCACAGCGGCAGCGGCGAGTCGGGATGGCTCGTGTCGAGCCGCGGCCACACCGCCGGCTCCGTCTCGAACGCCTGAAGCTCAGATACCGCCGCCGAGTGCGCCGAGATCGGCCGGATCCGGAGCCAGCGCGCCGACACCGGGCGGGGCAGCACGTTCGTCCGGGAGCGCAGGACCGGCGCGGCGTTCACCGGCCCCACTCGCCAGACCACCCGCCAGGTCGAGGCGTCCTCGGAGGCCTCCACGAAGTAGACGTCCTGGGCGCCGGCCTGGAGGAGGAGTGCCCCCACGGGCCGCGGGGTGCCGAGGTCGATGACGATCGAGGAGCGCGGGTCGGCCAGCGCCACCGCCGGCGCCGCCGTGCCCTCGGTGGCCAGCTGCCCGTCGGTGACGACCGCAGCCTCGCCGCTCCCGCCGCTCACGGAGACCGGCCGGCCCAGCGCGGTGTTCGAGGGTCCGGTGTCGATCGGCCCGGCCCGGGGGGCGCACGCGACCACGGTGCTCGCGGCGAGAAGCGCCAGGAGGACCCTCGAGCGTCGGAGCACGGCGCATAGCTTGCACCCCGGTGTCGGCGGCGTCAAGGCAGCCGAGACGCGTGACACTCGTGGTCCGGCCCCCTCGCCGCCGCTCCCGGTGAAGCTGAGCGGTTGCCGCAGACGCGGTCGCGGGGTGCTCAGCCGCGCCGGGCTTCCGCCGCCTCCCCCAGCAGCTCCCACGCGCGGCGGACGTGGCGCTCTTCGGTGCGGATGTTGCCGACGGCGAGACGCAGGGACGTCCGGCCGCGCAGCTTCGTGGGGGAGAGGAAGACCTCACCGCTCGCGTTGACCGCCTCGACCACCTCGTCGTTCAGGCGGTCGTGGTCGGCGTCGCCGCGACCGGGGAAGAGAGCGCGGAAGCAGACGACCGACAGAGGGGTCGGGGCCGTGACCTCGAAGTGCGGGTCGGCCTCGACCCACGAGCGGAAGAGCCCGGCGAGGCGAAGGTGCTCGCGGAGGCGCTCCATGATCCCCTCGCGCCCGAAGGCCCGCAGCACCATCCACAGCTTCAAGGCTCGGAAGCGGCGGCCGAGACTGACGCCGTAGTCCATGAGGTTGGGCGCGAGCCCGTCCTCCGGGGTCCGGAGGTAGTCGGGCACGAGGCTGAACGCGGATCGCACGATCTCGGGCCGACGTGTGTAGAGCGCCGAGAGGTCGATCGGCACGAACAGCCACTTGTGGGGGTTCACGACGAGAGAGTCGGCCCGCTCGCAGCCGTCGAGGACGTGCCGGCATTCGGGCAGGATCGCGGCCGTCCCCCCGTAGGCGGCGTCGACGTGAAGCCAGAGCCTCTCCCGCTCGCAGATGTCGGCGATGGCTGGAACCGGGTCCACGCTCGTGGTCGAGGTCGTGGCGACGGTGGCCACCACCGCGAAGGGTGTCCAGCCCGCGGCCCGATCCTCGGCCACCGCGCGGGCGAGCGCCTCCGGGTCCATGCGGAACTCGTCGTCGACCGGGATCTTGCGGAAGCCCGCCTGTCCGACTCCGAGCACGATCGCCGCCTTCTCGATCGACGAGTGGGCCTGCTCGGAGGCGTACATGCGCAGCCTCGCCTGGCCGACGAGGCCGCGCTGGCGCGCCTCGAGCCCCGGGACCGCCTCGCGGGCCGCGGCCAGGGCAACGAGCGACGACGCGGAGGCGGTGTCCTGGATCACCCCGAACAGGCCCTCGGGGAGACCGAGGAGCTGTCGGAGCCAGTCGAGGACCACGGTCTCGAGCTCGGTCGCGGCCGGGGACGTTCGCCACAGCATTCCGTTGACGTTGAGGGTGGCGGCGATCATCTCGCCGAGGATGCCCGGCGCGGACGAGGTGATCGAGAAGTAGGCGAAGAAGGCGGGATGGTTCCAGTGAGTGATGCCCGGGAGGATCTGCCGCTCGACGTCGGCCAGGATCGCCGAGAGCGGCTCGCCGTCTTCGGGCGGGGAGGAGGGCAGCGCCTCCCGCAGCTCGCCCGGACGAAGGCGCGAGAGAACCGGGAACCTCTCGCCCCCGGCCAGGTAGTTCGCGATCCAGTCGACGAGGCGGCGGCCCTCCTCGCGGAACACCTCGGGATCGACGTCTCCGGGCAGGGCTAGTGCCGCTCCCGCTCGTCGTGCATGAGGGGCGCCTCTGCGGGCATCACAAGCCGCTCCCGGGGCCACCGGGCGCAAACGGCACTAGTCCACCTCGGTGACGATGAACATCAGGACGTGGCTCCCGATGCGAAACTCCTGCTGGTTCGCAAGCTGGTGCTGCTCGATCCGGTCGAGCTCGATCCAGGTGCCGTTCGTCGAGCCGAGATCGCGCAGCACCGCGATGTCGCCGACGATCTCGAGCGCCGCGTGCTGGCGCGAGGCCTCCGGGTCTTCGAGGTTGATGTCGGTCCCGGAGCGCCCGATGACCGTGCGGGTCTTGGAGATCTGGAAGATCTGCCCGGTGGCCGCACCCTGGATGACGGCGAGGGAGAAGCGCCGGTCGGTCGGCAGCTGGAGCAGCCCCATCTGGTGGGCATCGCCTCCCGCGACCGTGGCCTCGCCGGTGTCCCCGCCGACGGCGGAGGCCGAAGGGGCGGGAGCGCCCGGCTGGACCGGGGTCTCCTGCGTGCGCTGGGCCTCCTCCGGCTGCGGGGCGACCGGCGCCGGGGTCGGCGGGGGCGGAGGAGCCAGCAGGTCCGGTGGCATCGTGGCCGAGGAGATGGGGTTCTGGATCTCGATGGAGCCCCCGCATTTCGCACAGCGGGTCTTGACCTTGGGCCGGTCGCCGAGCTTCGTCTCGTCGAAGCGGTAGCGCGACTGGCAGCTCGGGCAAACGACGATCATCTCGGACTCCTCTGTTCGTCCCGGGCTCCCGGGGGCGGTTCGACCCGCCCTCCACCCGCTGACGAGGAGAGGATAATACGAATCGCCGGCTCCGGCAGCGGCTATAGCATAATGGGGATGCGGCGCCCAGTGCGGCCTGACCGGGCGTTCTTGCCGCCGGCAAGGTTGTTCGAGGAGGCGATGTGAACCGCGACGAAGGACTCTGGACGGGGGACGGGGAAGACGAGCACCCGGATGACCTCGAGGACGACGACGATTTTGAGGACGTCGACGACCTCGAGGACGACGACGATTCTGGAGATGACGAAGGCTGGGACGACGACGACACGGGTGATCTCGAAGACGATGACGACTCCGACGTCGACGAGGACGAGACCGAGTGAGCTCTAGCGCGCCGGTCCGTCTGTCGCGGCCGGCGTGGATCCGCGCCCGGGCCCCGCAGGGGCCCGGCTACGAGCGGCTCCGGGGCCTGATGCGGGGCCTGGAGCTGCACACCGTCTGCGAGGAGGCGCACTGCCCCAACCTGGGCGAGTGCTGGGCCCGGGGTACCGCCACCTTCATGATCCTCGGCGACGTCTGCACCCGGGCCTGCGGGTTCTGCGCGGTCAAGACCGGCCTGCCCCGCCAGCCTCCGGATGCGGGGGAGCCGAGGCGCGTGGCCGACGCGGTCGAACGGATGGGGTTGCGGCACGCCGTCATCACCTCCGTGAACCGCGACGACCAACCGGACGGGGGGGCCTCGAGCTTCGCGGCCACGATCCGCGAGATCCGCCGCGCGGGTGCCAGGCTGCGCGGTCGAGGTCCTGATCCCCGACTTCAAGGGGAGTCCGACGGCGCTCCAGGCCGTCCTCGATGCGCGGCCCGACGTCCTGAACCACAACACCGAGACAGTGCCGCGCCTGTATCGTCAGGCGCGCGCCGGGGCGAGCTTCGATCGCTCGATCGAGCTGCTCCGCAGCTCGAAGTCGGCCGGGCTGCTCACGAAGAGTGGCCTCATGGTCGGTCTCGGCGAGGAGTGGACCGAGGTCGAGGCGACGATCCACGCCATCCGCTCGGCGGGCACCGACGTGCTGACCATCGGGCAGTACCTCCGTCCCTCGGCAAAGCACCTCCCCGTGGTTCGCTACTACACGCCGGAGGAGTTCGACCGCCTGCGGGACCACGCGCTGGATCTGGGCTACGCGCACGTCGAGTCGGGCCCGCTCGTCCGCTCCTCGTACCACGCCGAAGCGATTCATTCATTGACCCCCCCTGATCGTTCAATGACCCCCCACCCTAACCCTCCCCACGTAGGGGGCTCGGGGGACGCGCAGTCGAGCTTGCGAGACGCGCGTCGACCCCGAGAGTAAGCCGCGACGCGCCAGCGTCGCCTCCCACAGGTTGAGGGACACTGCCATAGGCCACGGACACCCGCGTGTCCCCAGGGAAGGGACACGCGGACGAACCCAGGCCTGGTGGCCACCCGCGCCGGTGCCCGCTGATTCCGTTCTCCCTTCCTGCCGCGTCGATCGCCCCGCCGCAGGGGTGGCGCGCCGGCGCGCGGTGACGCGCGCGAGGGGGTCCCGCGGAGCGCGGCACGACGGCTCTAGCGTGAGGTCCGCTGGCGCTCGACGCAGGTGCGGATGATCTCGGCGGCACGGTCGACCTGCTCCTCTGTCGTCCCGCGGCCGACCGACAGTCGGAGCGAGGACTGCACGCGCTCCGGCGCGAGCCCCATCGCCCGCAGCACGTGGGACGGCTCGACCCCGCCGGCGGCGCAGGCGGCGCCGGTCGAGACGGCGACGCCGGCGAGGTCCAGGGCCATCAGCAGGCCCTCGGCCTCGCAGCCCTCGAAGGAGACGTTGGTCGTGTTGGGGAGACGGGGCTCGCTGCCGTTCGACACCGCGCCGGGGAGGGCGAGGAGGTGCGCCTCGAGGCGGTCCCGCACCCGGCGGAGGTGGTGCCTGTCGGCCTCGAGGTGCTCGCGGGCGAGGGCGGCGGCGGCGCCAAACCCCACCGCGCCGGCCACGTTCACGGTGCCGGCGCGGCGGTTGCGCTCCTGACCGCCTCCGCGCACGAGCGGGGCGAGCGGGGTGCCGCGCCGGACGTACAGGCCGCCCACGCCCTTCGGCCCGTAGATCTTGTGCGCGGACAGCGTGAGAAGGTCGACGTCCAGCTCGCCGACGTCCACCGGCACCTTGCCCGCCGCCTGCACCGCATCGCAGTGCACGAGCGCCCCCTTCTGGTGCGTGATCTGTGCGATCCGGCGCACCGGCTGCAGCACCCCCGTCTCGTTGTTCCCGAGCATCACCGAGACCAGGGCCGTGCGCCCGTCCACTGCGTCCCCGAGCTTCTCCGGGTCCACCCGCCCCTCGGCGTCCACGTCCGCGAGCACGACGGGGAGGCCCTCGTCGCGCATCGCCTCCGCCGTACGGATCACCGCGTGGTGCTCGACCGTCGTGGTCACGATCCGGAGACGGGGCTCCCGGGCCCGGGCGGCGACGCCGCGCAGCGCCATGTTGTCGGACTCGCTTCCGCTCGCGGTGAAGACGATCTCGGAGGCCTCGGCCCCGATGAGGGCCGCGACGCGCTCCCGCGCCTCTTCGACGGCGGCTCGGGCCCGCTGGCCGAACCAGTGCAGGCTCGAGGCGTTCCCGTAGTCCTCGCGCAGGCAGGGGAGCATCGCCTCGAGAACCTCGGGAGCGAGCGGGGTCGTCGCGTTGTGGTCGAGGTAGATGCGGTCCACTGCGATCTCCGCGGCGCGCCTCAGGCCGGGCGCGGGGCCTTCGCCCTCTCCCGCGCGAGAAGGGCGAGGGCGGCGACGTAGACGGCCGGCGTCACCAGCGTCAGCGCGCGGACCCCGATCGCCATCGAGAGCATGGGTGTGGTTATAGAGGTGGCGCGTAGACCCGTCAAACTCGCTCAGACCCCGCGGGCATCGAGCACCAGACGCCACTTCAGCTCGTGGAGCTCGGCGGACAGCCCCACCGGGTACTCGTGCGGGTTCACGAAGCGCGTGATCCCCGGGTGCAGGCGGGCGAGCTGATCGGCGGCCCGGGCGCGGGCCGCGTCGAGAGGCGGCGTCTCGCGAACGACCCGGCCTGAGCGGACGACCGGCTCGAGCAGATCGGTGGCCCGCGCCTCGGGCGGGATCCGCTTGAGGCGTGTCGGGTCCACGGGATCCACGAGCACGGCCTCCTCCGGGAGCCCCTGGTCCTCGTCGTAGATGACGTCGCCCAGGAAGCCGGCCTCCGTCTCGAAACGCCGCACCTGCTGGATCCCCGGGTTCGTGGTCTTGATCGCCTGCTCGGAGACCTTCAGCCGGTGCTGCCACTCCTCTCCGGGGCCGCGCACGGCCCCGAGCTTGTAGACGCCGCCGAGGGCGGACTCGTCGCCACCCGTCACGAGACGCGTGCCCACCCCCCAGACGGTTATGGCCGCCCCCTGCTCCTTCAGGCTCGCGATCACGTGCTCGTCGAGGTCGTTGCTCGCCACGATGGCCGTTTCCGTGAAGCCCTCCGCGTCGAGGATCTTCCGGGCCTCCACGCTCAGGTAGGCGAGATCCCCGGAGTCGAGCCGGATTCCCTCCAGCCGGTAGCCCCGCTCGCGGAGCCGGCGCCCGGTCTCCACCGCGTGGCGCACACCCGGCAGCGTGCTGTAGGTGTCGACGAGCAGGACGCAGTTGTTGGGCTGGGCCTCGGCGTAGGCGTCGAAGGCCTCCTGTTCGGACTCGAACGACATGACCCAGCTGTGCGCGTGGGTGCCGCGTACGGGGATGCCGAGGAGCCGGCCGGCGAGGACGTTGGACGTCCCGGCGCAGCCGCCGACGTACGCGGCGCGCGAGGCGCTCAGCCCTCCGTCGATTCCCTGGGCTCGCCGCAGACCGAAGTCGATCACCGAGTCGCCACGGGCGGCGAGGCACACGCGGGCGGCCTTGGTGGCGATCAGGGTCTCGAAGTTGACGACGTTGAGCAGAACGGTCTCGATCAGCTGCGCCTGCAGGATCGGCCCGCGCACGCGCACCAGTGGCTCATGGGGGAAGACCGCCGTTCCCTCCGCCACCGCGTCCACGTCGCAGCGGAGCTCGAGGGAGGCCAACTCCCGGAGGAACGCCGGGTCGAAGAGCGGCCGCTCGTCGTTGCCGACGAGCGAAGCGAGGTAGTCGATGTCGTCGGCGCTGAAGCGGAACCCGGAGAGGCAGTCGAGCGCGCGGGCCAGGCCGCAGGCCACCGCGAAGCCCCCGTCGAAGGGGTTCTTCCGAAAGAACAGGTGGAAGACGGCCTCCTTGTCCGCGGTGCCGGAGGACCAGTAGGCCTGGGCCATGGTGAGCTGGTAGAGGTCCGTGAGCAGCGTGAGCGAGGTGCGGTAGACGTCTCCGACGCGGGTCATGCTTCCTCCTGACGCGCCGGGGGGCGCGCGGCTCCCATCATCATGCGACAGATGCGCGGGGGTGCGCACCCGCCCGCGCTCATGATGATCGATCGCCCCGCGTGAGGGCAGAGGTTGGGGCGGCGCCGCCGGTCGGGGAGCGGTGACGGCGGTCACGCTGATGTCGGCCACATTCACGCGAACCTGGACAATGAGGTAGCCTTCGTCCCCGTGAGCCACTCAAACGACGAAGCGAACACCCAGGGCCCCCCGGCGCCGACGCCGCCCCACGAGGCGACGTCCGACCGCGGCCTGGCCATCGAGCTCGTTTGCCGCGTCGTTCGTCGTGCTCATGCTCGAGCTCGGGGCGATGGCGCTGGGCTTCAAGGCCCTGCACCTGTGCTACACTTCCGACCGCGGTAAACTCTGTGTAGACGGGGGTTTGTCGCGAGCCGCGAGGCGTCGCCCGCGGGCAGAAAGGGGCCGACACGCGCATGGTGGAAGACCTCGAAGGCCGCCAGGACGTGGATGCCTTCGCCCCGGAGGAGAGCCGGACCTTCCAGCACATTCAGCTCGACTCCACGCAAGGCATCGTCCGGATCACGCTGAACCGCCCTCCGGCCAACGTCTTGTCCGTCGACATGATGCAGGAGCTCGGGGTGGCGCTCGAGTCGCTCGAATACCAGCGGGACGTCAAGCTCGTCGTCCTCCTCGGCTCCGGCAAGTACTTCTCCGCGGGGTTCGAGCTCAACGACCATCTCGGTGACCGCGCCTACATGATGCTTGAGGGATTCCGGCGCATCTTCGAGGGGCTGGTCAAGGTCGACAAGCCGACGCTGGCAGTCCTCGCGGGCCCGGCCCTCGGTGCCGGCTGTCTGCTTGCGGCGGGTTGCGACATCGTCCTCGCCAGCGAGAGCGTCAAGCTCGGCTACCCGGAGATCCGGGGCGGGGTCTTCAACACGATGGCAGCCGCGCTGCTGCCGCGCCTGGTCGGCCGGAAGCGCGCGTACGAGATGCTGATGCTCGGGACCTCACTGAGCGCGGCCGACGCGGAGCGCGTAGGGCTCATCACCCGGGCCGTGCCCGACGACAAGCTCGACGCCGAGGCGGCGGCGATGATCCAACGCTTCGAGGAATCGAGCCCGCCCGTCGTCCAGCTGGTGCGTCGCGCCATAGCCGGGGGCCTGGACCTGCCCCTCGACGAGGCGGTGAGCCACGCCGAGGACGTCTATCTCAACATGCTGCTGGCCACGGAGGACGTCGAGGAGGGGCTGAAAGCCGTCGTCGAGAAGCGCAAGCCTGCCTGGAAGGGCCGTTGACCAAAGGCCGCGAATCGGGCCCCCGGGAAGACTGGGAGGCCGTCGCCGAGGTTGCGGAGGTGTACGAGGCCGAGCTCATGGCGCTTCGCCTCCGGGAGGCCGGCCTCGACGCCCGCGTGATCGATCAGAGCTTCCGCCAGGAGCCCCTGCCCAGCGTCCGCTCCTTCGCGATCGTGCGCGTCTACGTACCCGCGGCGCGTGCGGAGGAGGCGCGGTGCCTCCTCGCCGAGGAGGTGGAGCCGCTCGAGGACGCGGGAGGTGAGGAATCGTGATCGCGCTGGAGCTCGGCGAGGAGCACACGGCCCTCGTCGACACCGTCCGCGAGTGGGCGGGGCGCGAGGTGGCGCCGAGGATCCACGATCTCGACCGGGCCCACCGCTTCGAGCCGGACTTCCTGCGGCAGATGGCGGAGCTGCAGCTGCTGGGGATCTGCCTTCCCGAAGAGTACGGCGGAGCGGGGATGGACTACGTGAGCCTCGGCCTCGCGTGCGAGGAGCTGGAGTACGTCGACACCCACCTCCGGGTCGTCATGTCCGTCCACGTCGGGCTCAACTCGATGACGCTGTGGTGCTGGGGCTCGGAGGAGCAGAAGCAGAAGTACCTCGTGCCGCAGTCGCAGGGCAAGAAGATCGCGACCTACGGGCTGACCGAGCCCAACGCCGGCTCGGACGCGGTCGGCATCCAGACGACCGCCGTCCGCCGGGGCGACCATTACGTGATGAACGGCGAGAAGATCTGGATCAGCCTCGCCGACGTCGCCGACCACTTCCTGGTCGTCGCCTGGACCGATCAGGAGAAGAAGAAGAAGCGCGACCACTCGGGACTGTCCGCATTCATCGTCGAGCGCGGGTTCGCCGGCTTCAGCTCCTACACGCTCAAGGAGAAGTGGGGGATCCTGGCCGGCAACACCGGGGGGTTCTCACTCCAGGACGTCGAGGTCCCGATCGAGAACCGGCTCGGCGAGGAGGGCGAGGGATTCAAGATCGCCATGTTCGCCCTGGAGAACGGCCGCTACACCGTGGCCGCCGGGGCGACCGGCCTCGTCCGGGCCTGCCTCGACGCTTCCGTCGCGTACGCCCAGGGGAGGGAGACCTTCGGCGTGCCCATCGGACAGCACCAGCTGGTGAAGGAGATGATCGCGCAGATGGTCTCCGACTACGACGCGGCACGTCTCCTGTGGTTGCGCGCGGGCTGGATGAAGAACGTCGGACGCCGGAACACCCGCGAGACCTCGCTCGCGAAGTGGTTCGCCACCGTGGCCAGCGAGCGGGCGGCGGCGGACGCGGTGCAGATCCACGGTGCCAACGGGTACTCCGACGAGTACCCCGTCGGGCGGTACTACCGCAACTGCAAGGCGGCCGTCATCTACGAGGGGAGCCGGGAGGTCCACAAGCTGATGCAGGCGGACTACGCCCTGGGCTACCGGCGGGACAAACCACGACGCGTGGAGCTCCCGCCCTACCGGTCATGATCCCGGTCGACCTGCCGCTCGAGTTCGTGCGGGTCGTGGAGCGGGCGGCGATCGAGGCCGCCCGCACCATGGGTCAAGGGGACGGCCGGCGCGCCGATCGGGTTGCGGTGGAGTCGATGCGTCGCGAGATGGAGACCGTCGACATTGCCGGCACCATCGTCATCGGCGAGGGAGAGCGCGACGAGGCGCCGATGCTCTACATCGGCGAGCACGTCGGCACCGGCAAGGGCATCTCCGTCGACATCGCGGTCGATCCCCTCGAGGGCACCAACCTCTGTGCGACCGGGGCCGCGGGGGCCATGGCGGTGCTGGCCGCCGCCGAGAAGGGGGGCCTCCTGCATGCCCCCGACATCTACATGGAGAAGCTGGTCGTCCCCGGCGCGGCCCGCGAGCGCGTGGACCTCTCCGCCCCCGTCGCCGACAACCTCCAGGGCCTGGCCGATGCCCTCGACCGCGACGTGGACGACCTCGTCATCATCGTCCTCGACCGCCCCCGGCACGCCGAGCTGATCGCCGACATCCGAAAGGCGGGGGCGCGGATCCAGCTCATCGGGGACGGAGACCTCTCCGCCGGGATCTCGGCGGCGGTCTCCGGCACCGGGGTGCACGCGGTGATGGGGGTGGGCGGGGCCCCCGAGGGCGTGCTCACCGCCGCGGCCATGCGATGCCTGAACGGGGAGATCCTGGGCCGCCTGGTCCTGACGAAGCCCTCGGACACGGAGCGGCTGCGCCGCATGGGCATCAGCGACGTCGATCGGGTCTACCGGACCGCGGACCTCGCTCCCGGGCGCAACGTGGTCTTCGCGGCCGCCGGGGTGACCGACGGCACGCTCCTCCAGGGCGTCCGGTTCTTCGGGAGCGGCATCCGGGCCCACTGTCTCGTGATGACCACGAGCCCTCGGCAGGTGCGTTTCATAGACACCATCCACGTCGAGGACGCGCCCGGCGCGGTGATCCGCTTCTGATTGCTCGTTCATCGACCCCCCGGTCGTTCAATGACCCCCCTCCCTGATATGGGATGACCGTGTCAAGCCCCGAGGTAGGGGGTGTCCCCTGGAGCGGAGGAGGAGGCGGTCGAGGCGGCTGTTTCGACGGTTGATCACTCTGATATTCGCGGATCGAGCCTGAAGCTCGCCGTCATGGTCGTGATCCGTCGGGAGCTGCCTCGGACTAACTTCGTGGATCAGGGTATTGGCCCTGCCACATAGGGAGAACGAGGATCCTCCATTCCGTAGGCCCCTCGACCACCGCCTGCTCCTCTCCAAAGGTCCCGGTCCTCTTTTCCTTGTGACGACGTTGCGTTTCCCCGTTCGTCTCAGGCGGCGCGCCCGCGCCGCAGCTGCTGCTCCTTCTCCACCTGCATCCCGACCGCCCAGATGAAGCCCCAAAGCTCCCGTCCCACCGCCGTGATCGCCTCCTGCTTGAGCTTGCCCCTCGCCAGCAGCCGTCGGTACCGGGAGCACAGCCGGTGCTGAGCCTTCCAGGCGATCTCCTTGACCTCCTCGCTCAGCCCTTCCTGCCGCTTCTTGAGCGCCGGCGACATCGCTGGGCGGTACTGATAGGCCCAGGCCGCCTCACCGGCGACCCGCCTCAGGTGGGCGTTGCCCGTCTTGGTGATCCCGAAGCGCCGGATCCGGCTGCCCGTAGAGTCCTCGCTCGAGACCATGCCGCTGTAGCCCATCAGCAGCTTCGGCCGCTCGAAGCGGGACACCACGCCCAGCTCCGCCACGATCGTCGCCGCCGTGATCTGCTTGATCCCCCGCAGCGCCTGCAGCCCCGCCACCAGGGCCCTTCTGTCCTCCGACGAGACTCTCCACCGCCTGGTCGATCGCCCTCTCCAGCCGCTCGATCCTCGCCGCCGCGTGCTCCACCTCGTGCAGGTAATCCACAAACGTGGCCTCCTGCGCCGGCTGCTCGAAGCGCAGCGTCCGCACCCAGGCCAGGTGTGTCGTCGTCCAGTTCTTCACCCCCGCCCCAGCCCTCAGCCCGCGGCGCAGCAGAAACTTCCCCAGCCGGTGCCGCGCCCGCAGCTGATCCTTCTTCGCCACCTCACGCGCCCGCACCAGGTCTCGTAGGGCCTCCTGCTCCGCGTCCGGTACCCACACCGGCGTCAGGTCCCCGCTCCGGTAGCTCCGCGCCAGCTTCAACGCGTCCCGCCGGTTCGTCTTCACACGATCCCCGGCCTTGACCGGCACCAGCGTCGGGGCCACCACGTCGCAGTGCACTCCGAGCTCCCTCAGCTGCCAGTACAGCCCATAGCCATGAGGACCCGCCTCGTAGCAGACCCGCAGCCGCTTCGCCGGACCCAGCTTCTTCACGAGCCGCCGAACCGACTCACGACTGTGGGGGACCGCTCCCACTGAGCGGACCTCACCCCCAGGCTCCGCCACCGCCACCACGATCTTCTCCGAGTCCACATCAAACCCGACGTGTCGGATATGCTTGTCCATGACCGGCTCCTTTCGCTTGTAGCTCTGCGCTACAGGTCAAACCGATCGGAGCGTAACCTACGAACTCGCGATCGGAGCCGGTCATCCCATCTTGACTAACCCTCCCCACGTAGGGGGAGGGAAAGGCTGGAGATAGGCCTCGGACACCCGCGTGTCCCCAAGGACGGGACACGCAGGCGACTGTCGGCCTGGAGGCCAGCCGCACTTTGTTCATCGACCCCCCTCCCTGACCCTCCCCACGTAGGGGGAGGGAAAGGCTGAGATAGGCCACGGACACCCGCCTGTCCCCAGGGAAGGGACACGCGGGCGACTGTCGGCCTGGAGGCCAGCCGCACTTTGTTCATCGACCCCCCTGCCTAACCCTCCCCACGTAGGGGGAGGGAAAGGCTGGAGATAGGCCTCGGACACCTGCGTGTCCCCAAGGACGGGACACGCAGGCGACTCTCGGCCTGACGCTTGGCCACGTCCGTTGCATCGCTGGCCGTTTCTGCGACGTTTTGTGATCCTCGACACTTACGTCCCGGCCATTCGGGTCGTTAATGGCACTTCGCCAGTGGGCGGCGGGCCGTCCGGGACCGGCCACCAGGGCATCTCGGGCGGGGGTCTAGTGCTGTCGGGGGTTTACATGCCGAATCCTCACTTAGGGCTTGACATGGTCTGGGCCCGATGGTACGTTCAGGCGGGACTTTAACTATCTTTGATAAGTACGGATTGAAATTGAGTTCTGAGGGCCGGACGCAGGAAGCGATAAAGAGTCAGATGGCGGACGACATCGGGAGCGGGACGGTTCACTAGAGGGAGAGACGCCCGTGGGTCTTTTCGGATCGAAGAAGGGACTGGTCGGCGTCGACATTGGCTCTTCGGCCGTCAAGGCGGTGGAGCTCAAGGTCGGCGGCAAAGCCGGTGACGAGTACCAGCTTCTGAACATCGGCCTCGAGGGGCTGCCTCCGGAGGCGATCGTGGACGGCGCCATCATGGACTCCGGTGCCGTCATCGACGCGGTCCAGAATCTGTTCCAGGACAACCGGATCAAGACGACCGACTGTGCGACCGGGGTCTCCGGCAACGCCGTCATCGTCAAGAAGATCAGCCTGCCTCAGATGAGCGAGGAGGAGCTGGCCGAGTCGATTCACTGGGAGGCGGAACAGTACATCCCGTTCGACATCCAGGACGTGCAGCTCGACTACGAGGTGGTCGAAGGCGGTGAGTCCGCCGGCAACATGGACGTCCTGCTCGTGGCGGTGAAGAAGGACAAGATCAGCGAGTACACGTCGGCGCTCACCCAGGCCGGACGGAACCCGATCGTCGTCGACGTCGACGTCTTCGCGCTCCAGAACTGCTACGAGGTCAACTACGTCCCCGAACCCGGGCGGGTGGTGGCGCTGCTCAACATCGGCGCCTCCATCATGAACGTCAACGTGGTGAGGGACGGCACCTCGGTCTTCAACCGCGACATCGCGGTCGGGGGCAACCAGTACACCGACGCCATCCAGAAGGACCTCAACCTCTCCTACGAGCAGGCGGAGGCCCTCAAGCTCGGGGAGCCGGTCGACGGGGCCTCCCCCGAGAGCCTGACCTCGATCCTCTCGGCGGTCTCCGAGAACATCGCCACCGAGATCCAGAGGACGTTCGACTTCTTCCGGGCGACCAGCCAGGCCGACCGGGTCGACAAGATCTACCTCTCCGGCGGGGCGGCCAAGGTCCCCGGCCTGCGCGATCTCCTGACGGACCGCTTGGACGCCCCGGTCGAGCTGCTCAACCCCTTCCTCAACGTGCGCTACAACGAGAAGGACTTCGATCCGGCCTTTCTCGACGAGATCGGGCCCCAGGCGGCGATCGCGGTGGGCCTGGCCGTGCGCAGGGTGGGTGACCGATGATCCGCATCAACCTTCTCGCACCCGAGCGGGCGACAAAGAAGAAGACGGCGGGTGGCCCGGCGCTTCCGTCGGGGGGAGCGCTCCAGAGCTACCTGTTCCTGGTCCTCTTCGCCGGCGGGGCCGCGGTTCTGTGCGCTGGCGCCTGGTGGCTGCAGAGCAACAAGATCAAGGACCTCGACACCCGGATCGCCGCCGACACGAAGCGGCGCCAGGACCTCCAGGCGATCGAGCAGCAGGTCAAGGCCTTTCAGCAGAAGAAGGCGACCCTCGAGAACAAGGTGGCGGTGATCGAGATGCTCCGGGCGGCGCAGAAGAGCCCGGTCCACATGCTGGACGAGGTCTCGAAGGCCCTCCCCGACTACGTGTGGCTCACGCAGATGGACGAGACGCGGGGGAGCGTGATCTTCGGCGGGCAGAGCAACAGCCTGGCCGCGGTCGCCGACTTCATCAGTGCGCTCCAGACCAGCGGCTGGTTCCCGCTGGTCGAGCTTGTCTCGAGCCAGGAAGCGAAACGCTCTCGTGACCTTCAATCTGCGAGGGCAACTTCAATGACCCCGAGGTCGCGGCGAAGCGGAAGGCGGCTGCCGACGCCGCCGCGGCCGCCGGAGTGGCCCCCGCCCAGGGCGGGCGGTAGGGAGGGGAGAACGGGAATGGCTGACAACGCCCTCGCGCGGCTCCCACTCGCCGGTCAGCTGGGAGTGGCGGCCCTCGTTGCCGCGATCATCTGCGGCGGCTTCTACTGGTTCTACTACTCCGACGCCCTCGAGGAGCAGAAGGGGAAGGAGCAGCAGCTCGCCGAGCTTCAGAAGCAGATCCGCGCCCTCGAGGCGACCGCGAACCGGCTGCCCGAGTTCCAGCGTGAGGTCCAGGCCCTCGAGGCACGCCTCGAGACGCTGAAGCGGATCCTTCCCCCGGAGAAGGAGATGCCGGACCTGATGCGGCGCGTCCAGTACCTCGCCGCGCAGTCCAGCCTCTCGATCCGCAGGTTCACGCCCACTCCCACCGCCCAGCGGGACTTCTACATGGAGGTCCCGGTCAACCTGGACGTCGAGGGAACGTACCACAACCTGGGCGCGTTCTTCGATCGCATCAGCCGGATGTCCCGGCTGGTCAACATGGGCGACGTGAAGATCAAGGCCCGCGGCGAGCAGGTCATCAACAACACGATCACCGTGTCCGCGGTCGCCACGACCTACGTGTACCAGGATCCCCCACCCCAGGGCGGGGCACCGGGGGCGCAGCGATGAGGGGGCACGTCATGAGAACCCTGCTGCTCGCGGTGATCGCGCTGGCCTCGATTCAGCTGGCGCCGGCGACAGCCCAGGAGCCCGCCGCGGGAGCAACGCCACCGGAGGCGGCGCCGGCGGCGGCCGAGCCCGCGGATTCGATCGACCGCGCGCCGCTCGATGCGGAGATGGAGACGGGCGGCTTCACCTATGAGTCCCAGGGCCGCAGAGACCCCTTCGTGAGCCTCCAGCGCCCGGTGGCCGCCGACCGCGGTCCCAAGACGCGCAAGCCCGGGATGGAAGGGTTCCTGATCCAGGAAATCGCACTGAAGGGAATCGTGAGAACGGCCGGGGGCGGGGCGGGAATCGCCGCGCAGCCGGGCTTCATTGCCGTCTTCCTCGGTGCGGACGGCAAGTCGTACTTCGTGAAGATGGGGCAGCGGCTCTATGACGGTGTGATCACCGCCGTGGATGCCACCTCGGTGACGTTCCGGCAGGACGTGACGGATCCCTTGTCGCCGGTCAAGTCGCGCGAGGTCCGCAAGAGTCTGTATGCGTCGGAGGAGGCGAGGCAATGAGAGTGAAGCTCGCTGGGGTCTGCCTGATCGCGGCCGCCCTCGCGCTGGCCACGTCGGTGCCCGCGCAGGACGGGACCCCGACGACGATCACCGATATCCGCCAGGAGAGCGACGAGCGGTCCACGCGACTGATCGTCCAGTGCACGGGGCCGCTTGCCTACACGTACTACAGCCCCGATGCGCTCACGCTGGTGGTCGACATCCCGGAGGTGGACGCCTCGCAGGTCCCCGCACGCATCGACGTGGGGACGAGCGAGGTGGAGTCACTCCGCATCACGAGCCTGGCGAGGGCGGACGGCCGAAATCTGGCGCGCCTCGAGATCCGCCTGGCCACCCTGGTGCCCTATCAGATCTTCTCGCGGGACAGGGACCTGAACCTCGTCTTCGAGCGGCCGGCCTCGGCCTCGGTCCCGCCCGCGCCGGATCCCGAGCCCCCGGCACCCCCCGCGCCGGTCGTGGCGGCGGCCCCCAAGCCGGCCCCGCCGAGCGCGCCTCCCACGCCGGCGGTCATCCCGGCCCCCGTGGAGCTCCCGGACGGCCCGCGGGCCACGCGGATCGTCGCGGTGGCGCAGGAGGGCGGCGGTGATCTGCCGTCGTTCACCGTCAAGGCGGACGGACGGCTGAAGTACCAGGACTTCACCCTCCCCGGTCCCGACCGGATCGTCATCGACTTCGCCGACGTCTCGGCGAGCCGAGACTTCCACTCGATGGACGTGAACCAGGGTCCGGTCACCAGGGTTCGGCTGGGTCAGTTCAGCGCGGCCTCCCCGAAGGTGGCCCGTCTGGTCGTCGACCTCACCGAGAAGGCCCCCTACCGGATCGTCGAAGGGGCGGACACGATCCGCATCGTGTTCGGGGAAGAGGGCGAGCCGCAGCCGCCCGCGCACGCTCCGCTGGCTGCCCTGCGCAGCCCGGAGCCCGTGGGCGCGACCGAGCCGTTTTCGGTGGCCGAAGCCGCGCCGCGGCCGATCGCCCTCGAGCCACTGTCTCTGCCGCCGCTGCCGGAGCCGCAGATGCCGGATGCCGACGTGCCCGCCGACATGCCGCCGTTGCCCGAGGACGATGCCATCGGGACCGCCTGCGGGGTCACCGGCAGCCTCGGTACCCCGATCAGCCTCGACTTCAAGGACGGCGATCTCCAGGACATCTTCCGGCTGTTCGCCGACATCTCGGGCCTGAATGTGGTGGTCAACCCCGGCGTCGCCGGAAAGGTCACCCTCAAGCTGAACGAGGTGCCCTGGGGCCGTGCGCTGGAGCTGATCCTGAAGACGAACTCCCTGGGCTGTGTCCTCGAGGGGAACGTGATCCGGATCGCCAGGCTCTCGGAGCTGGAGCGGGAGGAGGAGGAGCGCCGCAAGTTGGCCGAGGCCAAGGCGCTTTCCGGCGAGCTGGCCGACTATACGAAGCGCATCTCGTACGCCAAGGCGACGACGCTCGGCGGGGTTCTCCGGCAAGCCGGGGCCCTCTCGTCGAGGGGACAGCTCAACATCGACGATCGCACGAACACGATCATCATCCGCGACCTCCCGGCCTTCATTGACCAGGCCGAGGCCCTCATCGCCGAGCTCGACACCGCGACGCCACAGGTGGAGATCGAGGCCCGCATCGTCGTCACCTCGCGCAACTTCACTCGCGACCTCGGCATCCAGTGGGGGTTCAGCGCCGAGCGGACGACGCGCTACGGGAACACGACCAACCAGTCCTATCCCAACCAGATCATCCTGAACGGCAACGCGGTCCCGAGCCAGCTGGGCCTGCCCGCGGACAACCAGGGCCCCGGGGGCACCGCGTCCGGCGCCGGGATCGGCTCCGAGGGGCGAGGCTACGCGGTCAACCTCCCGGCCAACGGCTTCAACACCGCCCTCGGGATCTCGACCGGGAACATCCTCGGCAGCTTCAACCTCGACCTCGCGCTGACCGCGCTCGAGCGGCAGGGCCGTGGGCGCCTGCTCTCGACGCCGAAGGTCACGACCCAGAACAACCAGGCGGCCGAGATCAAGCAAGGTCTGCAGATTCCGATCCAGACCGTCGCGAACAACACGGTCACCGTGCAGTTCAAGGACGCGGTGCTGACCCTCCGGGTCACCCCCCAGATCACGGACGCCGGCACGGTGATTCTGCAGGTGGAGGTCGAGAACAACGCGGCCGACTTCGCGAACCTGGTCAACGGGATCCCGCCGATCAACACACAGTCGGCGAGAACAATCCTCCAGGTCACCGACGGCGAGACCGCAGTGGTCGGAGGGATCTACCAGAGTACCGAGAACACGACGGTGAACCAGACCCCGTTCCTGAGCAAGATCCCGATCCTCGGGTACCTTTTCAAGAACAAGGCCGTCAGCAGTCAGAACAACGAGCTGCTGCTGTTCATCACGCCGCGCATCGTCAAATCGTAGAGGTAAGGAGCTATGAGGACCTCCAGGCTCAACACACTCAGGGGGGGGTGGCCGATGAGAATTGGCGCCGCACTGGCGGCGATCCTGGCGCTCACGCTCAGCGCGTGCGGCACGGCCGACTACGTCACGGGCAGCCAGGCCTCGGTTCTGCTGATCGTTGCCGCCATCAACGAAGGTGCGGTTCTTGACTCGGACGTGCGGAACGGGGCCGACAGCACCGTCGTCTGCCCCGACACGGTCAACGTTGCGCTCGCGGTCCGGAACAAGAACCCGGGCGCAGACGCACCGCGCATCCCCGGTGCGGTGCTCATCCAGCGATACCAGGTGCAGTACTCCCGCTCGGACGGCCGCGCCATCGAGGGGCTGGACGTGCCGCACACGATCAGCGGGGTGCTCTCGTCGGCGGTCGACGTGTCGACGTCGGGAACCTCGGAGGTGCCGATCGAGGTCGTGCGACGCCAGGCGAAGCTGGATCCGCCCCTCAGCAACATCACCGGGTTTGACATCGTGACGATGTTCGCCACGATCACGATCTCCGGCCAGACGGTGTCGGGTGACACCGTGACCGCGTCGGGGAACTTGCAGATCGACTTCGCGAACTTCGGTGACACTGAAGAGACCTGCGGAAGCTAGGAACGAGGAGAACCGGTGATGCGAGTTGCGACTCTTGGTTGGCGCCCCCGCTCGGTGGCGGCGGCCGTGCTCTCCGTTGGTCTGATCGTGGCGGTGCCGGGGTGCACACTCGACAAGGACGACCCAACCGTGATCGGCGGCCCCTCGGAGACCGTCCTTTCCGTGCAGCTCGTCGCCCTCCCGGACACCGTCAACGCGGATGGCGTGACCAGGTCCGTGGTCAAGCTCACGCTCCGCGACCAGGACGGTGCACCGGCGACGGGGCGTGCGGTCCTTTTCGAGCTGCTCACGGGTGACGGGACCATGATGCCGTCGACCGCGTCCACGTACGTCGGCCCGGTCCAGACCGGCATCGTGATGGCGACCGCTACCGACGGTACGGCGGACGTCATCTACGTGGCCGGTTACGCGAGGACGACGGCGACGATCGGCGTCCGGGCCTACAACTTCGACGCCGCCCGCAACTATCTGGCCACGATCGAGATCATCCAGCGGTGAGGCGCTGAGGGAACCTGGGCCACGAGTGGGGAAGCCAGACCTCTCGAGGCGCCGTGGCTGAGAGTCGAATCGAGGAGCTTCGCCGCCGGATCGAGCGCGACCCGGGATCGCGACTGTTCGCACAGCTCGCGGAGCAACTCCGGAAAGAGGGGGAGCTCGGGGAGGCGATCGGGGTGGCCCGGGCCGGCCTCGAGCGCCATCCGAACTACCCCTCGGCCCGGCTGACCCTCGGTCGCGCCCTCCTCGACTCCGGAGACCCCGCCGCCGCGCGGGCCGAGCTGGATGCGGCGGCCAAGGGGGCGCCCGACAACATCCTCGCGAGCCGCCTGCTGGGTGAAGCCCTCGAAACGCTGGGCGATCTCGGGGGGGCCCTCCTGCAGTTCCGGCGCACGCTGGAGATGGCGCCCTCGGATCGGCACGTGGAGGCGCGAGTCCAGGCCATCCAGGAACGGCTGGGCGCGCCGGCCGCGGGGGAGGGGGCACGAGGCGGGGGGACGGGAGCGTCCGCGGCCAGCGGAGGGGCTCCGGACCACACGAAACCCATGACGGCGGTGAAGCGCGCGGACGCGCCGCCGCCGGGGGCAGCCGGTGCGCCGGACCCGGAGGACGTGGACGAGGGGGATGGGGGGCTGCCTCCGACGATTCGCATTCGGATGCCGGGGGATCCGGTGGGCGGGGTCCGGGCGCCGATGCCGCCCCCGGCGGTCTTGACACATCCGCCCGCCGTGGCGGCGTCGCCAGAAGGTGGGACGACGCCGTCGAGCGGAGAGCCGGCTCGGGAGGAGACGACGCTGCCGGCGCGCACGCGGCTGGCCGACGAGGCCCTTCCAGGGACGCTGCCCGGCGCAGCGGCGGCCGAGGGGGCGAACCCGGACGCCGAAGCGCCGGCCCAGGCGGCGACGTCGCCGGAGAGCCCGCCGGAAGGCGGGGGCGGGCCGGGGGCGACAGGAGGGGCAGGGTCCCGGGAGACGACCCTCGTGGGGAACCCGGCAGATGACAGCGACCTCGCGCCCACCCTGCCGTCCTCGAAGGCGGCCGAGTACGCCGTGATGGATGAATCGCTGCCGCCCCCGGCGCCGCCGGGCAGCGTCACCGCTCCGAAGGGCGTGGAGGCGGAAGGAGGGGCGCCGGGCCCCGGGGCCCCGGAGAGGGCCGGGGACGACCGGGCATGGCCTGGGGCAGAACCCGCGGCAGTCCATGAGCCGGCGCCGCCTTCGTCAGAGCCGCCGCCCTCCGTGCTCGAGCCGGCGGCCGTGGCTGGACCACCGGCCGCGACCGAACCGCCGGCGGTGGAACCGCCCGCGGCGGCGCCCTCCGCGGTGGCCGCAATGGAGCCGGCCGACACGACGGGAACGCCCCTCTCGTCGGGGACGCTTGCGGAGCTCTATTTCCAGCAGGGGCTGCTGGAGCGGGCGATCGAGATCTATCGGGAGGTCCTCGCGGGGGAGCCGGGCAACGAGGCCGCCCGGGCCCGGCTGGCCGAGATTGCGGCCGAGGCCGAGGCGTCGGCCGCCGAAGGGCCGGCCCGGCCGGCAGGGGAGGGTGAGGGGCGCGAGCCGCGCCGCCGCGCCCTCGAGCGCACGATCGAGCGTCTCGAGGCCCTCCTCGCCATCGTGCGGAGGAGATAGGCGTGGCCAGCTTCGGGGAGGCCTTGAAGCGGATCGCCCGGCAGGTGCCGGAAGTGCAGGTGCTGATGGTGATCGGCACCGACGGGATTCCGATCGACAAGCTCGCCGTCCACCCCGCCCCGGACGTGGAGGCGGTGGCCGCGGAGCACACGACGCTGCTCCGGGCAAGCCTGTCGACCGCGGGGGACACCGGGCTGGGGGCCCTTCAAGAACTGGCGGTCGTGACCGACCGGATGACGACGCTTCTCGTGGCGATCACGCCGGAGTACTTCCTTTTCGCCGCGCTCAGACCCGGAGCCGTCATCGGGAGGGCGCGTTTCGCCTTGCGGCTCGCGGGCCTGAGCCTGCGCAAGGAGTTCGAGTAGGAGCGGCGCGGGGCGACCGAAAAGCCGCGACTCCGATCCTTGACAAGGGCCGGAGCGGCGCAAATAATAGCTGGCTTTCGAGATACGGCCGCAGGGCGCCCAAGGAGACTGCGTGGACCTTTCCGAGCTCAAGGACATTCTCCGGATCCTCGAGGAGCAGGAGATCACGGAGTTCGAGCTCGAGCACGACGGAGTGAAGCTCCGGGTCTGCCGCTCGGCCCCGCCGGCTCCCGCGACGCCGACGGTGACCTTCCTGGCGACCGCTGCGAGCCCGAACCCGGCGGCGCCCGCGCCCGCGGTGGGGGCCGAGGACGTTCCGGGCGGCGCCCGCGCGCGCGTCCCGGAGGCGACATTGGAGGCCGGCGGACGGAGAGGACGTGGAGGCGAGTGGCGATTCCGCGGTGCCCAGCCCCATCGTCGGGACCTTCTACCGCGCACCCGACCCGAACTCGCCGCCCTTCGTGAACGTCGGCGATCGCGTGCGCGTGGGGCAGGTCCTCTGCATCATCGAAGCCATGAAGCTCATGAACGAGATCGAGGCTGAGGTGGCCGGCGAGATCGTGAAGATCCACCCCGAGAACGGACAGCCCGTGCAGTACGGGGATCCGCTCTTCACGATCCGACCCTCCTGACGACGGCCGGCAACGCGCGCCGAAGGCGATGTTCAAGAAGATACTGATCGCCAACCGCGGGGAGATCGCGCTCCGCGTCCTGTGGGCCTGCAAGGAGCTCGGCGTCAAGACCGTGGCGGTGTACTCCGAGGCCGACGCCAACAGCCTCCACGTCCGCTTCGCCGACGAAGCCGTCTGCATCGGACCGCCGCGGAGCATCGACTCCTATCTCAACATCCCCGCCATCATCAGCGCCGCCGAGATCACCGGGGCGGACGCCATTCACCCCGGCTACGGCTTCCTGTCAGAGTCCGCGTACCTCGCCGAGATCTGCGAGGCGTGCAACCTGAAGTTCATCGGCCCCGGACCCCAGGCGATCCGGCTGATGGGGGACAAGAGCCGGGCGAAGAAGGCCATGATGAAGGCGGGGGTCCCGGTGGTGCCGGGCTCGAACGGTGTCGTGGAGGACGAGGAGACGGCGGTCCGGGTCGCTCACGAGATCGGGTTCCCGGTCATCCTCAAGGCCTCCGCGGGGGGCGGAGGCCGCGGCATGCGGATCGTCCAGAGCTCCGGTGACGTCGCCCAGGCCTACCGGGCGGCGCAGGCCGAGGCCGAGGCTGCCTTCGGCGTGCCAGACGTCTACATCGAGAGGTACGTGGAGGGCCCTCGGCACATCGAGGTCCAGGTGATGGCGGACAGCAAGGGCAACGTCGTTCACCTGGGCGAGCGCGAGTGCTCCATCCAGCGCCGCCACCAGAAGCTCATCGAGGAGGCCCCTTCGACGGTGGTGAGCCCCAGGATGCGGAAGAAGATCGGGAAGACGGCGGTCGAGGCCGCGGCCGCGGTCCAATACGTCAACGCCGGCACGATCGAGTTCCTCCTCGACGACGACGGCAGCTTCTACTTCATGGAGATGAACACGCGGATCCAGGTCGAGCACGGGGTGACCGAGCTCGTGACCGGCCGCGACCTCGTCAAGGAGCAGATCCTCGTGGCGGCCGGGGAGCCGCTCTCGTTCAGCCAGAAGGACGATCCGGGTCGAGGGACACGCGCTCGAGTGCCGCATCAACGCGGAGGACCCGGTGACGTTCGTTCCGTCCCCGGGCACGATCCGGCACTTCCACCAGCCCGGGGGCCCCGGCGTGCGGGTGGACACGTTCGCCCACGAGGGCTGCGCCATCTCGCCGTACTACGACAGCATGATCGCCAAGCTCATGACGCACGGACGCGACCGGGCGGAGGCGATTGCCCGAATGAAGCGCTGCCTCGAGCTGATGGTGGTGGAGGGCATCAAGACCAACGTCGCGCTGCACCAGCGCATCCTGGACGACGCCGACTTCGTGGCGGGCCATTTCGACACCCGCTTCATGGAGCGCTATCTGGCCCCGAAGACGGCGACCGCGGCTTCGTGAGCGGCCTGGCCTCGCCGCCCTCCGCGCCCGAGCGGGGGTGGGGCCGCTGGGTCCCCGCCCTGCTCGTCCCCGTCGCGCTCCTGTCGAACCTCGCGGCCGGGCTTCCTCTTCGAACGTACTACTTCCGTGACTTCTCCGCGGCCTTCTGTCCCCTGCGGTTGTTCGCGGCCCGGGAGATGCGCGAGGGGCGCTTCCCGGCCTGGAACCCCTATATCTTCGAAGGGTCCTTCCAGGTGCCGGCGCTCTACCCGCCGGACCTGCTGCACACCCTGTGGCCCAGCCCGGTATTCGTGTCCTGGCTGCTGACCCTGCATCTGCCGGTGGCCGCCCTCGCCGCCTGGTGGCTCGCGCGGGAGCTGGGCGGGTCGCGCGAGGGGGCGTTCCTGGCCGGGGCGGTCTACGCCCTGGGTGGCTTCGCGCTCTCCACTCTCAACCTGTACGTCTTCCTGCAGGCCCTGGCCCTCGCTCCCCTCGTCGTGGGCCTGCTCCGACGGGCGGCCCTCGAAGGGGGCCGCATGGTCGTGGCCGGCGGGCTGGGGCTGGCGGTGGCCCTGTCGACCCTTGCCGTCGAGTTCGTGGGCCAGGCGGTCCTGCTCGGCGTCGCCCTGGGGCTGACCGGTCGATCCCGGAGGGCGAGCGGATCGCGCCTCCTCGCCGCGACCGCTCTCGGGATCGGCCTCGCGGGACTGCCCCTGGCCCTCACGCTGGGTCTGCTGCCCGAGACCGTCCGCGGGGCGGGATTCACGGCCGACGTCAGGCTCGGAAACGCGGTCCATCCCGCGGTGCTGCTCCAGACGGTTCTGCCGAACCTGTTCGGGGTTCCGCAGGCGCCGGCCGAGGCCTGGTGGGGCGGCCGCTTCTTCAGCAAGGGGCTGCCGTACTTCCTGAGCCTCTACCTCGGACCCCTGGCTCTCGCCTTGGGCGCCCTCGGGCTCCGCGAGATGGGGCGACCGACACGGACGGTCCTCCTGACCCTCGGGGGGCTGGGACTGTGGTACTCCCTGGGGGAGTGGGGTGGGCTGGCCCCGCTCCTCGCAGACCTGCCGCTGACGGAGGCCTTCCGCTTTCCGAGCAAGGCCCTGCTCCTCCCCTATGTGGCGGTGGCCATCGCCAGCGCATTCGGTGTGGACCGGCTGCGGCGGGAGCGAGAGGCCTGGGCCCGCCTCGCCGCCCTCAGCGGCGCCGCGGCCGCGGTCGCGATCGCGGTGGCCGTGCTGTTCGTGGCCGCACCCCCAGGATTCGTGACCTGGACCGGTGTCGTCCGCGACTTCTGGCCCCGCCTCGTCGAGGTGGTGACGAGGGACGCGGCGTTCGTGGTCGTCGTCGCGGTCGCGTGCGGAGGGCTCGCCGTCGCGGTGCAGAGCGGGCGGCTCGGGCTCGGCCTGGCCACCGCCCTGGTGTCCGCGCTGGCCGTGGGCGACCTCGTCCGGGCCGGGGGCGGGCTCAACCCGCAGACCAGCGCCTCCTTCTTCGACCCGCTGCCGGAGGTGCAGGCGCTGCACCTCGACGCCCTCGGAGGACAGCGGGTGTTCTCGTACGGGCTCGATCACAGCCCGGCTTTCGGGGCGTTCTTGTCGCGTGGGCCTACGAGGCTCACCCTGGCCGGGACGTTTCTGAGCCGGCAGATGCTCGCGCCCTACAACAACGTCCTCGATCGGGTGGAGACACCCGAGGCGACGGACCTGACATCCTTCGTGCCGCGGGCGCGGGAGCTGGGGCCGGACAACTATGCGCCGGACGCGGTGGGCCGGCTGCTTCCCTGGCTCCGCAACGCCGCGGTGGCCCGGGTGATCAGCCTCGACCCGCTGGCCGATCCCGAGCTCGAGGAGCAGGCGGCGGTGCCGGCGGGCCCGCCGGGGCTCGCCCTGCACGTCTACCGGCTCGCGCGGCCCTGGCCCCGGGCCTATGTTGCGTGCCGGGTGGTGCCCGCGCCCGCCTGGGAGGCGGCTCTCGGGATCCCGTATCGTGACGGCTTCGACGGGACGCGAGAGGTCGCCGTGGAGAAGGGGCCGAGCGCGAGCTGCCGGGAGGGTCGGGCCCGGCGGGTCGCGGCCGTCGCCGGTGTGGAGCGCTACGCGGTGGAGACCGACGGGACGGGCTACCTGGTGATGCGGGACAGCTTCGCCCGTGGATGGCGGGCGTGGGTGGACGACCTCGAGGCCCCGGTCGTTCGGGCCAACGGGAAGCATCGGGCGGTGGTGGTGCCCGCGGGGGAGCACGACGTCGTCCTCCGCTACGATCCTCCTGGTCTGCGGGTGGGTCTGGCCCTCACCGGCCTCTCCGTCCTCGCCGGCCTGGCCGCCTGGGTGGGCGCGGGCCGGCCGAGGCGGCGGAGATGACGGAGACGGCCCGGGCTGGGCCGGCGCTGGTCTGCCCGCGCTGCCGCGAGGCCCTGGCCGGCGGCGACGACGGGGCCGTGTGCACCGGCTGCGGGGCCACATATCCCGTGGACCAGGGGATCCTGCGCCTGACCCTCGGGCGGGAGGGCGCGCCGGGCTACGACCCGCACTACTTCAATACGCTGGACCGCATCGAGGCCCGCCACTTCTGGTTCGTCGCCCGTCGCGAGGTCGTGCTGGACGCCCTTCGGCGAGTGGTTCCCGACCTGGGGCAGCGCCGCGTGTTCGACATCGGTTGCGGCAGCGGGGGCCTCCTGGAGTATCTCGCCGCGCACGGGGTCGCGGTGGCCGGGGCCTGCGACGCCTATGCGGAGAGCCTGGACCTCGTCCGGCGCCGGGTCGCGGCGCCCCTCGTCCTCGTCGACGAGGGACGGTTGCCGCCACTCGGGCCCGGCCACGACCTGCTCGCGTTGTTCGACGTGCTCGAGCACGTCGACGACGATCGCGGGATGCTGCACTTCCTCCACTCCGCCCTCGCCCCCGGGGGCGTCGTGGTGCTCACCGTGCCCGCGCACCCCGTCCTCTTCGACGAGCGCGACGAGCTGGCCTGTCACCGGCGTCGCTATCGGCGTGGCGAGCTGCGGACGAAGCTGGAGGAGGCGGGCTTCGAGGTCCGGCTGGCGACGCACTTCATGGCTGCGCTCATGCCGTTCCTCCTCGGGATGCGCGTCCTGACGCGCCTCGTTCCCGGGTCGTGGCGGCGCGGCCGCGAGAGGCAGGAGCTCGAGTTTCGGGTGGTGCCGGTGGTCAACGACGTGCTGCGCGCGGCGCTCGCGCTGGAGCGGCGGATCCTCCACGTCGCCTCGCTGCCCTTCGGCTCGTCGATCATCGCGGTGGCGGCGAGGCCGGAAGACCGTCGGGAGGCCGGGGCGCCCCGCGGCCGGGGGGACGCTGGCGAAGGCGGTGACGGCCGTTGAGCCGCCGGAGGCGTCCGCCTATGATCGAACCATCCCCGGCACCGGCGTCCGGCCGACCAACAGGAAGGGAGCAGGAACCGTGACGGCGCGAAGGCTCGACGGGAAGGCGACGGCCCAGGCAATCCGCGAGGAGCTCCGGGGCGAGGTGCACCGGCTGATTGCCGGCGGCCGGCGTCCGGGTCTGGGCGTGGTGCTGGTCGGGGAGCACCCGGCCTCCGCCGTCTACGTGAAGAGCAAGACCGGGGCGTGCGAGGAGCTGGGGGTGCACCACGAGACACGGACACTCCCCGCCTCCGCCTCGACGGAGGAGGTCGTGAGCGTGGTGGAGGAGCTGAACCGTCGGCGGGAGATCCACGGCATCCTCGTCCAGCTGCCGCTGCCGCCTCAGGTGGACGCGACCCGCGTCCTGGACGTCGTGGACCCGGCCAAGGACGTCGACGGCTTCCACCCGGACAACGTCGGTCGTCTCGTCCAGAAGCGCCCGCGCTTCGTGCCCTGCACCCCGGCCGGCATCATGGAGCTGCTGGCGCGCCACGACATCGGCGTTGCCGGCAAGCGGGCGGTCGTGATCGGCCGCAGCGACATCGTCGGGAAGCCGATGGCGCTGCTCCTCATGCACGCGAACGCCACCGTGACCGTGTGCCATTCGAGGACCGCCGACCTCGCCGCGGTCGCGCGGGAGGCGGACCTCCTGGTGGCGGCCATCGGCCGTGCCGGCCTCGTCCGGGCCGAGTTCGTCAAGCCGGGGGCGGTGGTCGTGGACGTGGGCATGAACACGGTCGAGGACCCCGCCGAGGCCCGCGATCTCCTCGAGCTTTCGAGGTTGCCCGGCTTCGAGAAGAGGGGCCGGGCCCTCGTCGGAGACGTCCATGTCCCGTCGGTCGCTTCGGTGGCCGGGGCCCTCACCCCGGTCCCCGGGGGGGTCGGGCCGCTCACGATCGCCCTGCTGGTCAAGAACACTGTGAGGGCCGCATCGATGGCGGAGTAGGGAGCGGGACCGCTCGATGCTCCGGGTCGGCCTCACCGGCGGGATCGCGTGTGGCAAGTCGCAGGTTCTGCGGCGCCTCGCGGCACGGGGCCTCGCGACCCTCGACCTCGACCGGGTGGCTCACGACGTCATGGCCCCGGGCGGGGTCGCCTACGACGACGTGGTCGCGGCCTTCGGATCCGACATCCTGGCGCCGGACGGGCGCATCGACCGCGTGGCGCTCGGGGGCATCGTCTTCGGCGATCCCGCGGCCCGGTCCCGCCTCGACGCGCTCGTCCACCCCCGTGTCCGCGAGGAGGAAGCACGGCGCGCGGCGCGGCTCGCGGCGGAAGGACACGAGGTCCTCGTGAGCGACGGTGCGCTGCTCGTCGAGGCCGGCGTCCACCTGCGATTCGATCGGCTCGTGGTCGTGCACTGCCCGCCGGACGTGCAGAAGGAGCGTCTCATGGCGCGCGACGCGATCCCGGCGGCGGCGGCCCGGTCCCGTCTCGAGGCGCAGATGCCGATCGCAGAGAAGCGCCGCTTCGCCCACCTCGAGGTCGACACCTCCGGCTCGCTGTCCCAGACCGATGCGGCGGCGGAGATCCTCGCCGGTGTGCTCCGCACCGAAGCTCGGAGTCCGCGGTCTCCCGGCGCCTTCGTCGCGGAGCGCGCTCTCGGCGCGCTCGTCCACGGCGGTAGCCCGGGCCCGCGAGGGTTGGACCCACGGACATTGCTCGAGGTGGCGACCGAAGCGCGCGGGCTCGAGATGCCCGCTCTCTGCCGTCAGCTCGAGCCGCCCGGCAGGGGACCCTGGTATCGCGTCGCCCGCCCCGACGAGGGAGGGCCGTGGCCGGAGGCCCTGGCCGCGTCGGTCACCCTGTGGGCTCTCTCCCGGGGCGCAGACGTCGAGTGGCTGCTCGGAGCCGCGGCCTCTCTCGCCCGACTGACCCACGACGACGGCGAGGTCGTTGCCGGGGCCTGTCAGGCGGCGCTGGCCGCGCACGGGGTGGCGTCGTCGGGCAGCCTCCGCTCGCTCGAGGATCGCTCGGGTGAGGCGGAGAGCCGCGCCCGTCGCTGGGGGGGCGCGAACCCCGGGCCGCGCGTGCCCCACGCGCTGGAGGCCGCGGTCGCGCATCCGGACGACCCGGGTGCGGCGCGGGCGACGGCCGAGGCGGCCGGCGGCGAGCCTGCCCTTGCCGGGGCGTTGGTCGGGATGGCACAGGGCGTCGATCCGGCCGACGCAGACCCGGCCCTGGTGGACCTGGTCGCCGACATCGCCGCGTCCTGAGCCCCGCTACGACTGGCCGCCGGCGGCCGGACCCACGCGCTCCTCCACGAAGGAGTTCCACTCGTGGCAGTGGGGGCAGCGCCAGAGCATGTCGTCCGCCCGGTAGCGGCAGGCCGTGCAGATGTGGGGATCGATGTACAGGGCCGACTCCTCCACGGTCGTCACGTAGCGCTGCTCGTCGGGCCCGAGCTGGCCCAGGGCCCGCAGGGTCCGCCAGACCTCCAGGTGGACGAGCAGGACGTGGGGGTTCGACTCGAGCCCGCGCAGGAGGAGGCCGAGTGCCTCACCGGGGCGCCCCTCCGCCCGCAGATGCCGGGCGAGGGCGAGGCGGGCCCGCCAGTCGCGCGGATCCTGCTCGACGAGACGCTCGCACAGGGCCACGAAGCGTGAGAGCTCACCGCAGCGGGCATAGGCTTTCTGCAGGGGCGCAAAGGCGAGGTAGGCGCGCTCCGGCACCGCCGCGATCGCACTCTCGAGAATCGAGGCCGCGCGTCCGGGGTCGCGCTCCGCCCACAGCTCGGCCAGGGCCAGGTAGGCGGGCGTGGCCCGGTGGTCGAGGGAGAGGGCGGTGCGGAACGCGGCCTCGGCCTCCTCCCACAGCCCGGCCCGCGCCGCCTCGTGGCCCATCTCCGCCTGGAGGTAGGCCAGCACGAGGCCGTCGTCCGACTTGCGCAGGCGGGCCAGGCGGGTCTGGGCCTCGTAGGCCTGCCGCCACTCCCGGCGCTCCTCGAACAGCTTCTGCTGACCCTCCAGGGCGTGGAGGTTCCGGGGGTCCACGTCGAGGGCCTCGGCGTAGGCCTGCGCGGCGCGATCGAGAAAGCCGGCCCGACGGTAGTCCGTGCCGAGGCTGGCGAGAGCGTGGGCACGCTCGGCGCGCGTGAGATCGGACCTTGCCAGGAGCTTGCGGTGCAGATCGATCGCCTTCTCGACCTGACCGACCTCCCGATGGAGATGGCTCAGGACCTGCTGCACCTCCACCGCGTCCGGGTGCTCGCGGAGGACCTTGACGAGCTCGTGGGTCGCCGGATCCAGCTGCCCGGTGGCGAGGTAGTGCAACCCCTGGGTGTAGTGCGGAGACGCGCGGAAGGCGGGGCGGCCCTCCCGCGGGCTCCGCTCTCGGCTCGCCGCCCAGGCGCGGCCGGCCAACGTCCCGCCGACCGCGGCGATGAGGACGGCCAGGAGTGCCGTGTCGGTCATGGCCTCAGGACAGGCCCGGCCCGCGACGGCCGTGGGCTCCCAGTCCCGCGCGCGCGCAGATTTGCCTCGGATTCGATCTCGAGGACCGTGCGGGCGGTGTCACGAGACATGCTCCCATCCTACGGGCCGAGCGCGCGGTCGATCAAGGCGAAGCGGCGGGGCAGGGGACGCCGGGCACCCGGGAGTAGACGGCGAGGCCCCCTCCGGTCCCGTCGACCTCGAGCCGTCGCTGGTAGGCCGCCCCGGCCGGGAGACCCCCGCCGGGCCAGCCGGCAGGGACCACCAGGTGGGTCACGCAGACCTCGTCGAGGAAGCGAGCGCGCTCCTCCGGTGGACTCGAGTAGAAGCGCCGCGTCGCCTCGTCGCGGGAGGCGTGCTCGGGAGAGAAGCTGTGGGACACCCACGGCCAGCAGGCGCTCAGGCCACCCACGTACAGGCCGATGTCGGGAGGGGCCAGCACCAGCTCGCCCCGCTGGCAGACGGGACGGAGCGCGGCGGCCACGCCCCACCGGTCGGCGGAGACGTTCCGGTAGTCGTTGGGTCCGAGCTGGAGCCACGTGAGCGTCAGCGCGGTTCCCGCGAACAGCACCACCGCCGTCTCGAGAACACCGCGTCGCAATCGACCGAGGCCGATCGCCGCCAGCGTCAGCAGGGGGACGCCCACCCCGGCCACGAACTGGAGCGCGAAGGACACCGGCCGCAGCGCCACCATCGCGATCGCGAGCGCCGCCCACAGGGCCAGGTAGAGCCGGTGGCGTCGCGCGACGTCGGCTCCGGTGTCTCGGATCCGGAGGGTGAGGAGAGCCACGAGCGCCGCCGGCCCCACGGCTATGGCGAGCTCCGGCAGCGAGGGCCCCGACGAGGCGTACCGCGGGCTCGAGAAGACGCGGAACCCGGGGCTCCCGAGGAACACCCAGGCGTTGTAGGCGAGCACGGGGGCAAGCGCCGCCAGGGGCGCCAGCCGGCGAGGCCACTCGCGCGGCGGCCAGCGGAGAAGGACCGCGAGGCCCTCGACCCCGATGAGCAGCGCCGCGTCGTAGGGTCGGACGAGGGCCAGGACGTTGCCGAGCACCACGCCGGAGAGCGGTCGGTCCCCCGCGAACGCTCCGAGGGCGGCGGCCAGGAGCGCCGTCCCGAGGACGAAGTGGGGGTTCGCCACCGCCTCCACGAAGGGATAGAGGCCGGCGATGAGGTCGTACGGCCGCAGTCTACCGATCCACCCCGTCGCGACGAGCAGGCCGCCGAGGCCGCCACCGGTGAAGACGAGGAGGAGGCCGGCGAGCCGTCGCGGCGGCGGCAGGCCCCCCCGCAGCAGCCACCGGTCGACGATCACGACGAAAGCGGCGAGCGCGACGAGGCCGAGGAGGCGATAGGCGACGAGCGGCGCGCCGCCGAGCAGTACCGAGAGCCAACCCACGAGCAGCCACTCGAGGTTGACGAGGGCGGGAGGCAGCGTCGGCGACCCCAGCTTGTTGCGGAACACGAGGGCGCCGTCCTCGGCCTGCTGGACATAGCTGAGGTAGTTGTAGAAGTCATCGACGTAGTAGAAGGTGCCGACGAAGACGGTCCCCGGCGGTGAGGTGAGGGCGGCGCGGACGAGGAGTGCGCCCGAGACGCCGGCGACGAGCAGCCAGGTGAAGGCGACGGGCCGGGCCCACTCCCCGAGGCGCACGTCAGGCGCGGTCGACGTGGGCGGCCCGCTGCACGCGCAGCAGACGGCGGAGGAGGGCCCGTAGCCGCTCCAGGCGATAGGCGTTGGGCCCATCGGACAGGGCTCGGGCGGGCTTCTCGTGCACCTCCATGAAGAGGCCGTCGACCCCGGCCGCCACCCCCGCGGGCGCGAGCGTGTCGATGAAGTGCGACTCCCCCCCGGAGCGGTCGCCGAGGCCGCCCGGTCGTTGGACGCTGTGGGTGACGTCGAACACCACCGGGACGCCGAAGGACCGCAGCGCCGGGAACGACCGCATGTCGACGACGAGGTTGTTGTAGCCGAAGCTCACGCCCCGCTCCGTGACCATGACCCGGCGGTTGCCGGTCGAGGTCGCCTTCTCGAGGACGCTCTTCATGTCCCAGGGAGCCATGAACTGGCCCTTCTTGATGTTGACCACCTTGCCGGTGGCGGCGGCGGCCACCACGAGGTCGGTCTGCCGACACAGGAAGGCGGGGATCTGCAGGACGTCCGCGACCGCCGCTGCCTTCTCGACCTGCTCGACCTCGTGAACGTCGGTCAGGATGGGGACGCGGTGGCGCTCGCGCACCGAGGCGAGGATCTCGAGCCCGCGCTCCAGGCCCGGGCCGCGATACGTGGCGAGGCTCGACCGGTTGGCCTTGTCGTAGCTTGCCTTGAACACGTAGGGGATGCCGAGCTCGTCCGTGATGGCCTTGACGCGCCCCGCCACCGCGTGCGGGTGGCGCGGGTTCTCGATGACGCAGGGCCCGGCGATCAGGAAGAGCCGCCCCCGCCGGGTGAGGGCTCGCCAGAGACCGCCGGTCGTGAGGAGGGAGCCCTCTGTCACGTCCGGGTCACCGCGTCCCCGGCCACCCGGGCCTCGCCCCGACGCGCCTCGCGGCGGGCGAGGCTGGCGCGGACGAACTCCCGGAAGAGCGGGTGGGGGGCCAGGGGCTTCGACTTGAACTCGGGGTGGTACTGCACGGCCACGAACCAGGGGTGGTCGATGATCTCCGCGATCTCGACGAACTTGCCGTCCGGGGTCTTGCCGGAGATCGACATCCCGGCGTCGACAAGGGTCTTCTCGTAGGCCTGGTTGAACTCGTAGCGGTGGCGGTGACGCTCGCGGATCTCGGAGGTCCCGTAGCAGCGCTCAGCGACGGAGCCGCGCTTCAGCTGGCAGGGGTACGAGCCCAGCCGCATCGTGCCGCCCATCTCCTCGACCCCGAGGAGGTCCTGGAGCTTGTAGATGACCTTGTGCGGCGCGTCGGGGTCCACCTCGGTGGAGTTCGCTCCCTCGAGGCCGCAGACGTGCTGCGCGTACTCCGTGACCGCCCACTGGAAGCCGTAGCAGATGCCGAAGTAGGGCGTGCCGGTCTTTCGCGCGAACTCCGCAGCCGCGGCCATGCCCACAGTGCCCCGGCTGCCGAAGCCGCCGGGCACCAGGATGCCGTCCACCCCGCCGAGCATGGCCTCCGCGCTCTCGGAGCTCAGCTCGTCCGACTCCACCCAGCGCCGCACCACCTTGACGTCGCTCGCGAAGCCGCCGTGGGTCAGCGCCTCGTTGAGGCTCTTGTAGGAGTCCTCGAAGGTCACGTACTTCCCGACGATCCCGATCGTCACCTCGCCCTTCGGGCTCTTGATGCGCCGGACCAGGTCCTCCCAGGCCGTCATGTCGCGCCCGGAGGAGTCGAGCTTCAGCTCCTTCAGGATGATCTCGTCCAGGCCCTCCGAGGACAGCACCAGGGGGACCTCGTAGATGGACTCGACATCCTTGGCGGTGATCACCGCCTCCTCGGGGACGTCGCAGAAGAGAGCCAGCTTGGCCTTGATGTCGGGCGGGAGGAAGCGGTCGGTGCGGCACAGAAGGACGCTGGGGGAGATCCCGATGGCGCGCAGCTCGCGCACGCTGTGCTGCATCGGCTTGGTCTTCAGCTCGTTGGCGGTCTTGATGTAGGGCACCAGCGCCAGGTGGACGAAGATCGCGTTGTCCCGGCCGACGTCCTGCCGGAACTGGCGGATGGCCTCGAGGAAGGGCAGGCTCTCGATGTCACCAACGGTGCCGCCGATCTCGACGATGACGACGTCCACGTCGTGGCCCAGGGCACGGATCGAGGACTTGATCTCGTCGGTGATGTGGGGGATCACCTGCACGGTGCGGCCCAGGTAGTCCCCGCGGCGCTCCTTCGCGATCACCGAGCCGTAGATCTTGCCGGTGGTGATGTTGGAGTCCCGGGAGGTCTGGCAGTGGGTGAACCGCTCGTAGTGCCCGAGGTCGAGGTCGGTCTCGGCCCCGTCCTCCGTGACGTAGACCTCGCCATGCTGATAGGGGCTCATGGTCCCCGGGTCCACGTTGATGTACGGGTCGCACTTCATCATCGCGACCGTGAACCCGTGGCCTTCGAGGAGGGCGCCGATCGAGGCCGACGCCAGCCCCTTTCCCAGTGACGAGACGACGCCGCCCGTCACGAAGATGTACTTGGTCAAGCCGCCCTTCCCTTCTCCTGGGCCAGGAGCGCCCGCACGCGCGCGGGGTCCTCCGGTGTGTCGACGGCCACTCCACTCTCGCCCACCACGCGATCCGGGCCATTCGCGCCGGCGCGCGCAGACCCCCTCTCGATCAGAGTCTTGCCGGGGAGGTACGAGGGAGGCTTCCCCGCGAGGCGTGTGGGGCCGTCATGGGCGGGGCTGGTGCCGACGATGGCCAAATCGTGCTCGGGGCCTTCGTGTATCCGGCATGGTACTCAGCGCCTCCGCGGCAGTCAAACCACCGGGGTCCCCGGTCCATCACGCGGCCCACGGGGAGCGAGGCGGAGAGTCGGATCGGTGATCTGGAGCGGCCCCGATCCGACGGGCTTCCGTGACGGTGAGTCTCCGGTTTCGTCGGATCGGGGCTAGACTGCGCCCGGTGCGCTCAGCCATGCCCTTTCCTCCGCGCGCGCTTCGCGATCTGCTGGTGGCCGGGGTGACGTGCCTCCTCGCTCTCCTTCTCTATCCGGCGGCCTTCCTCCGGGGCGAATCCTTCTTCGAGCGTGACCTGCATCTCGACTGGTACCCGCGCATCGAGGCCCTCGCGCGTTGCCTGGGTGAAGGGGCGTGGCCGCTCTGGGACACGAGCATCGGCTTCGGGCAACCCCTGCTCGCCGACCCCGGCGCGCAGGTGGCCTATCCGGTCACATGGCTCGCGCTCGCCGTCCCCCGGCCGCTGGCCTACTCGGTCTTCGTTCTCCTCCACCTGCTGGTGGCGGCGCTGGGCTCATCCCGCCTGGCCGGGAGGCTCGGCGCCGGTCCCGTCGGTGCACCGGCGGCCGCCGCGCTCTTCGTCCTCTCCGGTCCGGTGCAATCGAGCCTGAACCTGTGGCACCACTTCGCGGGCGTGGCCTGGATGCCGTGGGTGCTTCTGGGAGTGGACCGGGCGATCCGGGCGCCGGGCCTCACCGCGGCGCTGTCCCTCGCGCTCGTCGCGGGCATCCAGGTCCTCGCGGGCTCGGCCGACGTCTGCGCCATGACGCTCGCGCTGGCGGTGGGGTGGGTCCTCGTCAGCCTGCTCGGCCGCGCCCGGCACCGTCGCCGGGCCCCCCGCACCGCGTGGACGCTGCTGGCGGCCGCGTTGCTCGCGGCGACGCTCACCGCCGTCATGTGGTCGCCGGCGCTGGAGCTGCTGCAGCGCTCGCCGCGCCAGGAGCTTCCGGCGGACGTCCGGACCGCGTGGTCGCTGCCGCCCGCGGGCCTCTGGCGGCTGGTCGCACCTCTCGATCCCGCCCGCGTGGCCTTCGATGCGGAGACGTGGCGACGGCTCTACGACCGGGCCGAGCCCCCCCTCCTGTGGTCGCTCTACCTCGGGCTTCCTGCCCTGGCCCTCGCGGTGGCGGCCGGTCTGCCGCGCCGGCTCCGTATCCGCGCGGTGCTGCTCGGCCTGGCCGCCCTGGTCGCGCTCGCGCTCGCCCTCGGGCCGCACGCGCCGTTCTACCCGCTCGCCACCGCCCTCGCACCTCCGTTGAAGATCTTCCGCTACCCGACGAAGACCCTGCTCGCGGTGTCACTGCTCGTCTCGTTGCTGGCGGGGCTCGGCCTGGGCGCCCTGGCCCGTGGCCGACTTCGCTCGCGGCTGGGGGCGTTGGTGGCGATCGTCCTCGCCGCCACCGGCGTGGTGAGCGTGATCGCTGAAGCCCGCTTCGGGGGAGTGGGGGTGTTCCCGGCGGTGGCGGTCGCGTCCGTTGCCGCGGCCGCGGTCTGGATCCTCAGCTCACACGGAAGGTTGTCCCCGCGCCTCGCCGCGCCGCTCGTCGCCGCGGTCGCCGTCGCCGACCTGGTGGCCGCCCACGCCGGTCTGAACGCCACCGCCCGCGCGGCGCTCATCTTCGAGCCGCCGCCGACGGTCGCCCGGGTCGATCGCACGGCGCACCGTCGGCTCTACGTCTACGACTACCACTCGCTGCCGGGGACCGCCGAACGTCTGCTCGGTCGGTCGGTTCCCTATGTGGTCGGCGCGCCGCCCCCGGGGTGGGGGAAGGAGCAGTTCCGTGCGGCCGCGCTGCGCCTGTATCTCCTCCCGCCCTCCGGTGGTCTCTTCGGTGTCGAGGGGAGCTACGACCTGGACATCCGCGGACTCTATCCCCGGTTCCTCAACGATCTCACCTTCTTCCTTCGACACGTCGCGGGGACATCCGTCCACACGCGGTTGCTGCGCATGGGGGCGGTGGGAACGGTGATGTCCCTCCACGAGCGCGGCCTCGAGGACCTGCGCCTCGAAGACACGGAACCCAGCCTGTTCCCCGAGGCCATCCGCGTGTGGCGTGTTCCGGGCGCGCTTCCGCGGTCGTGGGTGGTGGGCGGCTCACGCGTCGCCGAGGGACGCCCGGCGTTCGAGATCCTGTCCGGCGCGGGCTTCGACCCCTCCCGGGATGTCCTGCTGGCCGAGGGTCCGGCGCGGGACGCCGCCCCCGGGTTCGTCGGAGCGAGCCGCGTGGTTCGCCTGGCTCCGGACCGCGTGGTGCTGGAGGTCGAGGCCTCGTCGCCCGGCTTCGTCGTACTCGCCGACGCGTTCGACCCCGGCTGGCGGGCCCGGGTCGACGGGCGGCCGGCCCCGGTGCGGCGCGCCAACGTGGCCTTTCGTGCGGTGGCCGTTCCGAGCGGGCGGCACGTCGTGGAGATGACCTACCGCCCGCGAGGCGCGACGCGCGGTCTCATGCTCTCCGGGGTGGGGCTTCTGGCGATGCTCGGCGTCGCCCTGTTCGGAAGAGCACGCCGAGGGCGGCGAGCGCGAGGGCGCTGACGGCGATGCTCCACGACAGCCCCGGCGGCCGGTACCGCAGGAGGACCTCGCAGCGACCCTCCGGCAGCGCGGCCGCGAGGTGACGGCCGTCGGCCCGCCGCACCACCGTCGGCTGGCCGTTCACCCACGCCTTCCATCCTGACGCCCAGCCGTCGCGGATGACGAGCACCGTGGGGGAGTCGGTCTCGACCACGAGATCGAGCCGATCCGTCGCCTCCTTCATACGCTCGACCCGGCCGCGGGCGCCACGGACCGGGGTTCCGCCCTCGACGGCCGCACCGCCCGCCTCGAGGAAGCCTGGTGCTGAGGCCTGCCGGGTCCCCTCGCTTCTGCTCCCGACCGTGACGACGTGCGAGGCGACGTGCACGCGGGCCAGGGGCGAGGCGAGCTCGTACACGTGAACGCCGAGAGGGGCGATTCGCTTCGGCCTCAGCACCCGACGCAGCCGAAGAGAGGCGTGGGTGAGGGGATCCGCACTGAGCAGCGTCCGAACCGCGGCTCGGCGGAGCCGGGGGAGGATCGCGCCCAGGTTCCGGCAGCCGGCGTCCGCCGGGGAGAGCACGCGGTTCTCCGGAACGAGCATGGTGAGGTCGGGGCTCATCGCCGTGGCCACGCGCAGCGGGACGTTGAACGCCGGCGTCAGAGTTTCCAGCGCGACCGCGAACGTCCAGGTCTCGTGGGCGGTGCCCTTCGTCCGGCGCGCCTCCTGGTAGTCCCGGCCCGCGTCGAAGCTGCAGGTGAACGTCCGGCCCGCGCGCAGCGAGTCCAGCTCCGAGGCCAACTCGGGCGAGGGTTGGAAGAACGAGCCACTCACCATGGGGTTCAGTCCCGATCCCGTGCGGAGGAGGTCGGCGCCGACGAGCGCAACCACGAGGATCGCCGCCCGAAGGGGCGGGAGCCTCCCCCGCCACGCGAGCGTCGCCACGGCCGCCATGGCCAGCGCGATCGCTCCGCCGGTGGCGGCGTCGACGAGGAGGCGGGAGAGAAGCGCGCTCCTCAACCCCGGGGCAAAGCCCGGCGGGAAGAACGCCGCGGCGAACGAGGCCATCGCGGCCGGGGCGAGGCGTGGCAGAAGGGGAGCCAGCACGAGGAGGCCTCCCGGTGCCGCGGCGGCGAGCGCGAGCCACCCCCACCTCCGCCGGCCGGCGGTGGACACGAGGTGATTGAGGCCGAGCGCCACGAGGAGCGCGACACCGAGGTGGACGGTGAAGAAGGCCTTGACCGGATAGCGCAGGACGCGGAGCACCGGGAACGGGTCGGCCAGGACGGCGAGCCCGGCCCATCGTCCCAGACACAGGACCAGCCCCGCCCCCACGAGGACCGCGAGACGCGTCCGCATCGGGTGACGCCCCGTCACCCCGACCGCGGCGACGGCGAGGCCGGCCGAGCCCAGGTAGAGGCTCAGGACGTACGGGAAGCCGCGAGGGAAGAAGTTTTGACCCCACCACTCGCCGGCGAGGTTGGACAGGTTGCCGTAGAGACCTCCGACGAGGGATTGCAGGAGCGTGAAGGGGTGGACCGAGTGCGCGAGGGCGACGTCCGTTGCGAAGCCCTGGCTCCGAGCGCTGTCTCCCGCCTGCGAGACCACGAGCAGGAGCACGGGCGCCGCGAGCAGGGCCCCCAGCCCGAGGGCAGTCCCCGCGGCGGCCAGCCCGCGGGCCGACCGTCCCTCCCGGGGCCTGAGGCCGAGCACCAGGCCGACCACCACCGCCTGGGCCACGATCTCGACGCCGGTCGTGGACACCGCGACGGCGAGGACGAGGGCCGCGCCGGCCACTGCCCTTCGGCCCGCCCCGCCCGCCGCCCGGGCCAGGGTCAGCACGACGAAGGGTGCCCAGGCGGCGGCCTGCACGTGCACGTAGAGGTTGACCGTCGACAGCACGAAGCCGCCCAGCGCGTAGACGAGCGCGCCGCCGGCGGCTGCGATCGGAGGCAGGCCGAGCAGGCGTCGGATCAGGGTGTAGGCGCCGAGCGCGGCCAGGGGCACGTGGAGGGCCAGAACCAGCGAGATCCCGGCCGCGTCCGGTCGCAGCAGCTGGAGCAGGTCCGGGGGGTAGCCCACCGCCGGAAGGGAGAGGGGAACGCCCTCGTGGAGATGCGGGTTCCAGAAGCGCACCTCGCCCGAGCGCAGTGCGTCGAGGGCCAGGCGGCGCAGCGGAAGGAAGTAGAGCGCGAGGTCGCGGAAATAGAGGGACGCCCCGGTGAGCGCCCCGCGGAGGAAGGGCAGGAAGGCGACGACGCCGACGAGCGTGGCCACGAGGGCCTCGCGTCGCCGGGAGGCGCTCACCGGTCGGTGGCCCCGTCGCCGATCGCCCGGAGCACCCGTGCCGGCACGCCCCCCACCAGCGTCGCGGGCGGCACGTCCCCCGTGACCACGCTCCCGGCCGCCACGAACGACCGGGCGCCGATCCGGACGCCGGGCAGCACCGTGACGTTCGCCCCCAGAAACGCCCCCGCCTCGACGACGACGGGTGCCGCCGTCGCCGGGAAGTGGGGCTGGAGCGGATGATCGCGGTACCCGACGTTCGTGTGGGTGAGGACGAGCACACGCTCGGCGAGCGTCACCTGTCGCTCGAGGCGGATGCCCTCGGCGAGGTCGAGCAGGCACTCGTCGCCGAGGAAGCACTCGTCGTCGATCTCCAGGCCGGCGAGGCCGCGCCGGTAGAGGTTGAAGAAGCGCACGTCGTGGAGGATGACGCGCCGCCCGAGGCGCGCCCCGAGGAGGCGCAGCCAGGGGGCACGAAGCTGGGGCACGAGGGCCAGGCGATACGGGATCATGGCCAGGGTGAAGAACCCGAACCGGAGAGCCTGCCGCCCGCCGATCTCGCCGAGCGCCTTCACGAGGGGCGCTTCCTCAGACTCCGCCGGAAGGCCAGGAGCTGTCGGAAGTACCGCAGCGAGTCGCGCAGACCCCGCACCGTCGAGGTCTTGTCGCTCCGCCGGATGTAGGCCCCGGGAATCTCCTCGAGCGTGAGCCCCCTTCGAGCAGCGCGGGTCATGAACTCGGTGTCCCAGAACCAGCCCTCGTCCTCGATCTCGTCCAGAAGCGGCAGTACCGCCTCCCGGCGGAAGAACTTGTAGCCGGTCTCCGTGTCTTGGACAGGCACCTGGAGCAGCTTTCGCACGAGGAAAGAGTATCCGCGGCTCATGAAGTACCGGTCGAGGGAGGCCATCTGGAAGGCGTAGATCCGCCGAACGGTGGCGATGTCGGCTCCCCGCTCGATGGCCCGGACGAGGGAGGGGATGTAGCGGGAGTGGACCTCGAGGTCGGCGTCGAGGTAGCCGGCGATGGTGCCGCGGGCGGCGCGGAAACCGTCCGCCACCGTGGCCCCCCGGCCGCGGTTCGTCGGGTGCAGGATGAGCCGGAGGTCGAGGTGATGGTTGGCCTCGACGATCTCCTTCAGGATCTCGCGGGTCCCGTCGCGGCTCACGTCGTCGACGAAGAGCACCTCGAACGGCCACGTCGTCTGCACGAGGGTCTCCCGGATCTCCTGGAAGCTCTGCTCGATGTGCTCGGCCTCGTTGTAGCAGGCGAGCACGACACTGACGTAGGGCGGCCGGTCGCTCACCGCGGCCCCTCCGTGTCCCGCACCGCCTCGATGACGTAGTCCACGTCGGGCTCGCTCAGCCGGGCGTGCAGGGGCAGCCGCAAGAGCGTGGCCGCCACCCGGTCGGTCACCGGGAGCGACGCGTCGCCGGCGCCGATCGCCCGCCCCTGCGGCGCGGAGTGGAGGGGGATGTAGTGGAACGACGCCATCACCCCCCGCTCGCGCAGGGCGGCGAGGGCGGCGTCGCGGCTCGCCCCGTCGGGGTAGAGCAGGTGGAAGATGTGGTGGTTGGTGGCGCGATCGGGCAGCTCGGGAGGCAGCCGAACGCCCACCCGGTCGGCCCAGTCGGCGAGTCCGGACCGGTAACGGGCCACCACCGCCGCCCTCCGCGCGTCGATCTCCGGGATCTTGTCGAGCTGGGCCTCGAGAATCGCGGCCAGGACCTCGGAGAGGACGTAGCTGCTGCCCTCCGCGACCCACGTGTACTTGTCGACCTCCCCCCGCAGGAAGGCGGCGCGGTTGGTCCCCTTCTCGCGAATGATCTCGGCTCGTCGGGCCAGGTCGGGATCGGTGAGAGCGAGCGCGCCGCCCTCCCCGCAGGTAACGTTCTTCGACTCGTGGAAGCTGAAGCAGCCGCCGTCGCCGAGCGTCCCAAGCGCCCGTCCCTTCCAGCGGGCGCCCAGACCCTGGGCCGCGTCCTCCAGGACCTTCAAGCGGCGCCGGCGGGCGAGGTCGAGCAGGGCGTCCATGTCCGGCGCCACGCCGGCGTAGTGGACCGGCATGAGCGCGGTGGTGCGCGAGGTCACCCGCCGCTCGGCGTCCTCGGGGTCGAGTCCGAGCGTCACGTCCTCGATGTCGACGAACACGGGACGGGCGCCGACGCGAAGGACCGCGTTGGCGGTGGAGACAAAGGTGAACGACGGACAGAGGACCTCCTGGCCGGGCCCGATCCCCAGGGCCAGCAGCGCGAGCTCCATCGCGTGCGTGCACGAGGTCGTGAGCAGCACGCGCTCGGTGTTCAGCGAGTCCGCGAGCCGCTTCTCCACCCGTTGTCCGATTGGGCCCTCGCCGGCCACCCGTCCCTCGAGGGCGGAGGCGACCGCCCCGAGCTCACGCTCGTCGAACCAGGGGACCGAGAAGGGCACCGTTCGCGCGGGCCGTGCTCGGCTCACCGAAGCCGCGCTCCTTCCTCGAGGGTGGGTGGGGCCTCGGTCCGAGCGTACAGGGTGATCGGCGCGCGGGTCGCACCGATCTGCGCCAGCCGGCGGAAAGAGGTCCCCGGGCCGAGCCAGGCGACCGGCCTCGGCCCGGCGTCGCCCGGCAGCATGAGGTGGGTGACGCCGCGCCGGTCGAGGATCGCCGCGCGCTCGGCGGGGGCGGCCACCGCGCTGTAGAAGCGGCTGGCCTCGGCGAGTCGCTCGTCGTAATCGCTCAGCGCCGGATGGGCGAGGGCGGCGTGACAGGACGACAGGCCGATCGCGTAGAGCCCGATGTCCGGGTGGGCGAAGACGACGTCGCCGGGTCGGCAATGGTCCCGCAGCGCGACCGCCACCGCCATCCGCTCCCGCGGGACGAACCAGTGCGGATCGTCGGCGAGGACCACCCGGGTGGCGACGACAGTGGTCGTGCTGAAGGCCACCGCGGCGAGGGCCGTCCACCTCGGGGCGAAGCGGGCGAGGCCCACCGCCCCCAGCGTCAGGAGCGGCACCCCCAGCCCCACGAGAAACTGCAGCCCGAAGGTCCCCGATCTCGTCGCGATGATCGCCAGGCCGATCGCCGTCCAGGCCCAGAGGTGGACGCGCGCAGAGCGAGCGCCGGCTTCGGCCGCCGGCGCCTTCCAGACGAGAAACGCGAGGAGCAGGGCGGGGGCGAGAGCGGGGACGAACTCGAGCACGGGTGGAAACTGCCCGCCGCTGCGGAACGAGGAGAACTGGTCGCTCCCGAAGAACACCCACAGATCATAGGCGACTACGGGGACGAGGCCGGCGAGAGGAGCCAGCGCTCGCGGCCAGCGTCGCGGCGGCTCGGTGGCGGCCACGCCGAGGATCCGCACGATCCCGAGGAGCGCCAGGTCGTAGGGTCGGACGAGACCGAGCACCGTGCCGAGGCCCACGCCCAGGATCGGACCGGTGGGAGCAGGAACCGCGACAAAGGCGTAGAGCGACCAGACGAGGAGCGCGGTGCCGGCGGTGAAGTGCGGGTTGGCCAGGACCCCGAGGAAGGGGAACAGCGCGATCGCCAGGTCGCCGCATTGCCGGACGGGCAGATCGGTGAGCTCGAAGAGCAGGCCGCCGAGGCCTCCGCCGAGGAACACGAGGGCCAGCGCCGGGAATCGATGCGACGCGGGCAGGCCCGAGCGAGCCAGCCAGCGCTCTACCCCCGCCACCAGGGCGAGGGTGGCGGCCAGGGCGAGCAGCCGGTAGGCCAGGAACGGCCGTCCGCCGAGCACGAGCGAGAGCTTGCCGAGGAGCCACCACTCGAGGTTGACGAGCTCGGCGCGGGACCGGGAAGGCTCGAGCAGCTTGTTGCGGAAGGCGAAAGCCCCGTCCTCGGACTGCTGGACGTAGGAGGCATAGTTGTAGAAGTCGTCGATCCAGTGGAAGGTGCCGGCGAAGACGCGACCCGGGGGAGGGTGGAGGGCGGCGCGGACGAAAAGGCTGCCGGTCCACGCGGACAAGAGCAGCCACACGAGCACTACCGCCCGCGTGCGCGACACGGGGCGGATGCTAACATCTGGCCCGACACATGGGCAAACTCGCGCTGCCCGCCGCCCTCACCTGGCTCGCCGCCGTGGCGTGGGTCTTCGCCGGGCCTCTCTTCGCGGGCCGCGTCCTCTACTACCGCGACGTCAGCGTCACGTACTTCCCGGACTACGTCTTCGTCGCGAGCGCGCTCCGCGAGGGGCTCTGGCCCCTCTGGCACCCGGGGGCCGACGGCGGAGCCCCCTTCCTGATGGCATACCCGGTCGACCTGCTCCTGCTGCTGGTGTTCGGTGCCAAGGCGACGCTCGCCCTCTCGCCCGCCCTGCACGTGCTCCTCGCGATGGTCGGTATGGGCGCGCTCGCCCGGCGCCTGGGGATCGGCCCTGCGGGGACCGTCGTGTCGGGAGCCGTCTTCGGACTGTCTGGCCTCATGCTGGGCTCCGTCCTCTACCCGACCTTCCTGGCCGCGGCCTGGGCGCCGCTCGCCCTCGCGCTCTTCCTGCGCCTCGTCGAAACCCCGACGCCGCGCCGCGTGGCCGCGCTCGCCCTCGTCCTCGCGTTGCAGGTCTCGACGCTCGGGGCGGCGGCCGTGCTCCAGACCGGCCTCGCGGCGCTCGTCCTGCTCCCGACGAGGCCCGGCCGCCGAATCGTCCTGGCCACGTCCGCCGCGGTCGGCCTCGCCGCGGCCCTCGCCGCACCCGTCCTGCTCGGGTTGCTGTGGCTGCTCGAGGGCACCGCGCGGGGACGCGGCTTCGAGGCCGCGGTCGGCCTCGGCTACTCCGCGCCGCTGCCCGTCCTCCTCGAAGCGGTGTTCCCGCGCTTCCTCGGCGACCCGTTGACATTCAGCCGTGTCGGTTTCTGGGGGCAGCCGTTCTTCCCGGGAGGCACCCCGTTCTTCCTGAGCCTCTACGTCGGCCCCCTCGTCCTGCTGCTCGCCGCGCGAGCCGGGCGTCGCGAGGTCCGTCTGTGGGTCCTCGTCGCCCTGGGCGTTCTCCTGAGCCTCGGTGCCCACGGACCCTTCGCGCCGGTGCTCGAGCTGCTGCTGACGACGCTGCGTGGTCCGGTGAAGTTCTTTCTCCTGGCGACGCTCGGCCTTTCCCTCCTCGCCGGGCGCGGGCTCGACCGTTCGGAGCGGGGGAGCGTCTCCCGCCGGGTCCTGCTCCTCGTCCCGGGTCTCGTGATGCTCGCCCTCGCTCTCTGGGCCGCGAGCGCGCCCGGAACCCTGGCCCGCGGGCTGGAGTGGATGGCGCCCGAAGACAAAGGTCCCCTCGCCCTCCACGTGATCGCCGGGCAGTGGCCCCGTGAGTTCGCGGTGACCGGCGCCCTCGCGCTCGGGGTCGGGCTCGTCCTGATCGGGGGAGGGCGTCGAGTGGCGATCGCCGGGCTGCTGGTCGTTCTCGACCTCTTGAGGGTGAACGGCGGCCTCAGCCCGTCGACGGAGGCGCGGTTCTACGACCTCCTGCCCCAGGTCGAGGCCCTCGTCGAGCCGGCGCGCCGGGAGGGCCCGTTCCGCTGGTTCTCCTACGGCGTCGCCCACTCGCCCCCGCTGACCTGGGATCCGGCGGTGGCGCGGCAGAACTCCGACGTCTGGCTCTTCTACCTCGACCGTCAGTCTCTGCTGGCCCGGACGCCATGTCCTCGACGGTCTCGAGGGGGCCTTCGACGTCGACCGGATGGGGCTGGCCCCGGAGGGCTCGACCCTCTCGTTGGCCGAGGCCCGCCCGGAGCGGTATCGAGAGATCCACGAGCGCCTGCGCGATGCCAACGTGCGCTGGGTGCTGGCGTTTCACCCTCTGCCCGAGGACCTCGTCCGGCGAACGCGGGGAGGCCGCGCCTGCCCGGGCGTCCGGGAGCCCCTCCGGCTCTACGAGCTGCGCGAGCCGCGGCCCCGGGCGTACTGGGCACCGAGTGCCGATCGAAGAAGCCTCCCCAATCGCGCCGGACCGGCCGGACGCGGTGGTGCGGTACGAGCGCCTGGACCCCCACACGGTGAGGCTGACGGCCACGACGCCTCCGGGCTTCATCGTTGGTGCTCGATGGCCATCACCCGGACTGGACGGCCGAGGACCGGTCAGGGCCGCTGCCCGTTCTCCGGGGTGCCGGGCGGCACCAGGTCCTTCCGACGCCGGGCGGGGAGCGGGAGATCACGCTGCGCTACCGTCCCCGGTGGCCCCGGCTGGCCTTCACGATGGCCGCTCTGGCCCTCGTGGGCCTGGGTCTTCTGGCCCGGCGCTGAGCCCGGTGTCCTCTCTCACGACCCGGTCGGCACGGCCCGTGCTATTCTTCCCACGCGTGCACGCAAAGCGGCAGTGAATCGGACAGCTGGCGTCACAACAAGGCTTGACACTATCTAGACCAGCGCGTTAGCATCTGACGACTAAATTGTTGTAGGAATTAACTTTTTTCGGCTGAGAGCGAATGCCCGTCAGACTTGGTGAGTTGCTGCTGAAGGAGAACATGGTCACTCCTCAGCAGCTCCAGGACGCCCTCAATCATCAGAAGATGAACGGGGGCAAGCTCGGCAAGGCCTTCGTGTCGCCTCGGCTTCGTGAAGGACGAGGAGATCACCAGCCTGCTCTCGCGCCAGTACGGCGTGCCCGTCGATCAACCTCGACCACTTCGAGGTCGACCCGGCGATCATCAAGATCATCCCGGCGGAGACGTGCCCGCAAGTACCAGGTCCTGCCGCTCTCGCGCTCGGGAGCGACCCTCACGATCGCCATGGCGGACCCGACCAACGTCTTCGCCATGGACGACATCAAGTTCATGACGGGCTACAACGTCGAGCCGGTGGTGGCCTCGGAGACGACCCTCGAGGAGGCGATCGAGCACTACTACGGCTCGACGCGCTCGCTCGAGCTGCGCCGCGATCCGGCCAGGCCGCGGGGCTCGCGCCCGCGGGGGGCGAACAGCCTCAAGGACGTGATGGACGGCCCCGGCGCTGACCGTCGACGACATGGCCGGGATCGGGGGTCTCTCCGAGATCGACCTCGACTCGATGGGCGACGCCGACGCGGACGTCGAGACGGTCAAGCAGGAGGACGACGAGATCGACCTCGGGACGCTCAGCAAGTCGGCCGACGCCGCCCCCGTGGTCAAGCTGACCAACGTGCTGCTCGTGGACTCGCTCAAGCGGGGGGCCTCCGACATCCACATCGAGCCCTACGAGAAGGAGTTCCGGGTCCGGTTCCGCATCGACGGCATCCTCTACAACGTGATGGCGCTGCCGATGAAGCTCAAGGACCCGCTCACCTCCCGCGTCAAGATCATGGCCAAGCTGGACATCGCGGAGAAGCGGCTCCCCCAGGACGGCCGGATCAAGATCAAGATGAAGGTCGAGAACCGCAGCCGCGACCTCGACTTCCGCGTCTCGCGTCTGCCCCACGCTGTGGGGCGAGAAGATCGTGATGCGGCTGCTGGACAAGTCGAAGCTCATGCTGGACATGACCAAGCTGGGCTTCGAGCCGCAGTCGCTCGAGACGTTCAAGAACGCGATCGCCAAGCCCTACGGGATCGTGCTGGTGACCGGTCCCACCGGGCTCGGGCAAGACGAACACGCTCTACTCCGCGCTCGCCTCGCTGAACAAGCCCGACACCAACATCATGACCGCGGAGGACCCGGTCGAGTTCAACCTCCCCGGGATCAACCAGGTGCCAGATCCGGGAGAACATCGGGCTCAACTTCGCGTCGGTGCTGCGCTCGTTCCTGCGCCAGGACCCGAACATCATCCTGGTCGGGGAGATCCGCGACTACGAGACGGCGGAGATCGCGGTCAAGGCCGCGCTCACCGGCCACCTCGTGCTCTCGACGCTCCACACCAACGACGCGCCCTCGACGGTGTCGCGCATGGTGAACATGGGCATCGAGCCGTTCCTGGTGGGGACCGCGGTCAACCTCATCCAGGCCCAGCGCCTCATCCGCCGGGTCTGCAAGGCCTGCAAGGTCGAGGACGACGTCCCGCTCGAAGACGCTCATCGACATCGGCTTCACGCCCGAGCAGGTCGGCAGCTTCAAGGTCTACAAGGGCAAGGGCTGCGGGGCCTGCAACGGCACGGGCTACAAGGGACGCGTCGGCCTGTACGAGGTCATGGAGATCAGCGAGGGCATCCGGGACCTGATCATGGTCGGGAGCGACGGCGGTCGAGATCAAGAGAAAGGCCCTCGAGGAGGGGATGCTCACCCTCCGGCAGAGCGGCCTCGAGAAGATCAAGGACGGCGTCACCACCATCGAGGAGGTTCTCAGGGAGACCGTCCTCTAGGCGAGAGACTGACGTGCGGGTCCGGCCCTCGTCGGGGGTCGGTCCGGCCGTCGTGTTCGAAGGGGGTCATGGCGTGGCCGTCAGCCTTCACCAGCTGCTCAAGACGATGACGGAGATGGGGGGCACCGACCTCCACGTCACCACGAACTCCGCCCCGCAGATCCGCGTCGACGGCAAGCTGCGCCCGCTCGACCTGCCGCCGCTCAACGCGGTGGAGACCAAGCAGCTCGCCTACAGCGTGCTCACCGACGCTCAGAAGCACCGCTTCGAGGAGAACCTCGAGCTGGACTTCAGCTTCGGGATCAAGGGGATGGCGCGGTTCCGGGCCAACGTCTTCATGCAGAGGGGCGCGGTGGCCGCGGTCTACCGGACGATCCCCTACGAGATCAAGAGCTTCAAGGACCTCGGTCTGCCCTCGGTGGTGGCCCAGATCTGCGACAAGCCCCGCGGGCTCGTCCTCGTGACCGGGCCCACCGGCTCGGGCAAGTCCACGACGCTGGCCGCGATGCTCGACAAGATCAACTCCGAGCGCCACGAGCACATGATCACCATCGAGGACCCGATCGAGTACCTGCACCAGCACAAGAAGTGCGTGGTGAACCAGCGCGAGGTCCACGCCGACACCCACGGCTTCGCGAACGCGCTGCGCGCGGCGCTGCGCGAGGACCCCGACGTCGTGCTCATCGGTGAGATGCGCGACCTCGAGACGATCGAGTCGGCGCTGCGGATCGCCGAGACCGGCCACCTCACCTTCGCCACGCTCCACACGAACTCGGCCGCGCAGACCATCAACCGCATCGTCGACGTCTTTCCCGCGCACCAGCAGTCGCAGGTGCGGGCGCAGCTGTCGCTCGTGCTGGAGGGGATCATGTGCCAGTCCCTCCTCCCTCGCGCGAGCGGCACCGGGCGCGTTCTGGCCATGGAGATCCTCGTACCCAACCCCGCGGTCCGCAACCTGATCCGCGAGGACAAGATCCACCAGATCTACTCCGCGATGCAGACGGGCCAGGAGAAGCACGGGATGCAGACGTTCAATCAGTCCCTGGCCAGCCTCTACTTCGCGAAGCAGCTCACCCTGCAGACCGCGCTCTCGGTGAGCTCGAACCCCGAGGAGCTGCAGGACATGATCAACCGCGGCGCCGGGCTCGCCCCCGGCGGCGGCCGTCCGGCCGCCGCGGCCGGGGACGCGCTAGTCGTTTCGGGAGGAGCGGATGCCAGCTTTCGTCTGGAAGGGCAAGACACGCGACGGAAGGGCGGTCTCGGGTGAGCGGGTGGCCGACAACAAGGAATCGGTCATGGCGCTCCTTCGCCGGGACCAGATCCTGGTCTCGTCGGTCAAGGAGAAGGGGCGGGAGATCGCCCTGCCGAAGTTCGGCGGGGGCGTTCCCGCCAAGGACCTCGCCATCTTCACCCGGCAGTTCTCGGTCATGATCGACGCGGGCCTGCCGCTCGTGCAGTGCCTCGAGATCCTCGGGAGCCAGCAGGAGAACAAGACCTTCGCCAAGGTCCTCCAGCAGACCCGCATGGACGTGGAGGGCGGCGCGAGCCTCGCCGACGCCATGCGCAAGCACCCCAAGGTGTTCGACGACCTCTTCACGAACATGATCGCGGCGGGGGAGGCCGGCGGTATCCTCGACACGATCCTGAAGCGCCTCGCCACCTACATCGAGAAGTCGGTCAAGCTCAAGGCCCAGGTCAAGGGGGCGATGGTCTATCCGGTGGCGGTCATCGGGATCGCCGGTATCGTCATCGCGGTCATCCTCTGGAAGGTCATCCCGACCTTCGCCGCGATGTTCGCCGGCCTGAACGCGGAGCTGCCGCTGCCCACCCGCTTCGTCATCGCGCTCAGCAACTGGTTCGTGCGGCTGCTGCCCTTCATCGTCGATCGGCGCGCGTGCTCCTGGTGTTCGCCTTCCGGCGCTACTACGCCACCCACGGCGGGCGGCGCGTCGTCGACAAGATGATCCTCAGGGCCCCGATCCTGGGGATCCTGATGCAGAAGATCGCGGTGGCGCGGTTCTGCCGGACCCTCTCCACCCTGATCTCCTCCGGCGTCCCGATCCTCGACGGGCTCGAGATCACCGCCAAGACCGCCGGCAACGCGATCATCGAGGACGCGATCATGGTGGTGCGCAAGGGTGTGGAGAGCGGTCTGACCATCGCCCAGCCCTTGAAGGAAACCGGGGTGTTCCCGCCGATGGTGGTCCAGATGATCGGCGTCGGCGAGCAGACGGGCGCCCTGGACGCCATGCTGAGCAAGATCGCGGACTTCTACGAGGAGGAGGTCGACCAGGCGGTGGCCAACCTCCTCACCCTGATGGAGCCGGTCATGATCCTGTTCCTGGGCGTGACCGTCGGCGGCATCATCATCGCGATGTACCTGCCGCTGTTCGACCTCATCAGCAAGCTCTCCTGAGGGGAGAGCGGCCTCGGCCCCGGCGGCTCCGGCCGTCGGGGCGCGACCGCGGCGCGGGGGCCATGCACGTCGACCTTGAGGCGCGCCTCAAGAGACTGATGCTCTTCAGGGTGGTCATGGTGACCACCCTGCTCTTCATCGCCACCTACGTCGAGGCGGTCTCGGAGACGCTGCTCCGCGTCAACCCCCTCTACTTCGTCATCGTCGCCACCTACGCCCTGACCGTCGGCCACGCGATCGCCCTGCGGTTCGTCTCGTCCCGCTCGGTCCTGGCCTACGCGCAGGTGCGTGGGCGATCTTCTGGTCATCACCGCCCTCGTCCACGTCACCGGGGGCGTGCGGACCGGCTTCCTGCTGCTCTACCCGCTCGTCGGTTCTCTCCGTCGACGGTGCTGGTGCCCCGCCGGGAGGCCCTGTCCATCGCGGGGGTGGCGACGCTCCTCTACGGCGGGCTCCTCGCCGCGGTCCGGCTCGACATCGTCTCTCCACAGGGGCTCTCCGACGTCCTGTACCCTGCCGGAGCGCGGCGCTCCTCTACTCCGCCTTCGTCCTCGGGGTGGCCTGCGCGACGGTGGCGGTGCTGGGGTCCTACCTCGCCGAGAGCCTCGCAGCACGCGGGCCGGCAGCTGGAGCAGGCGGAGGTGGAGGTTGCCGACCTGCGGGAGCTCAACCAGGTCATCGTCGACAGCATCCAGAGCGGGCTCATCATGACCGACGCCGAGGGGCGCGTCCGCCACGTCAACGCCTTCGGCGAGGGGATCCTTGGGCGTCGGGCCCCGTCGGCTGCTGGGCGCTGCCGCTGCGCGAGGTGCTGGGCTCGACCCTTCTCGGGAGCGCCGAGCTGCGGGCCCGGGCCGCGAGCCGGGCCCTCGCCCGGCTCGAGATCCGCTATCGCCATCCCGGACGGAGCCGAGCTCGAGCTCGGCGTGTCCGGTCACGCCCGCTCGCGACCGCGGAGGAGGCCCGGGGCGGCTATCTCGTGGTCTTCCAGGACCTCACCGACGTCCGCCGTCTCGAGGCCGGAGGTGCGAACGAACGAGAAGCTGGCCGCGGTGGGGGAGATGGCGGCCCAGCTGGCCCACGAGATCCGCAACCCGCTCGGGTCGATCCGGGGCTCGGCCCAGGTGCTGGCGGGAGAGCCGGGCTTCAGCGACGAGCAGGGGCGCCTGCTCACGATCATCTCCCGCGAGTCGAAGCGGCTGTCCGACACGCTGAACCGCTTCCTCTTCCAGGCGCGTTCCACGGGACGACCCCGTGACGTCGTGGACCTGAGGCCGTTGCTCGAAGAGGCGGTCACGCTCCTGCGCAACGGGCCCGAGATCGGCCTCGACCACGCGGTGAAGCTCGAGGTCGACGACGGACCGCACCTCTGCCTGGCCGACCCCGACCAGATCACGCAGGTCTTCTGGAACCTCGCGCGCAACGCCCTCGAGGCGATGCCCGGCGGGGGCGACCTCGACGTCCGCCTGCGTCGGGTCGGGGCCGAGGTGGTCTTCACCGTCCGTGACCAGGGCCGGGGGATGGCCCGCGAGGAGCAGCGCCGGGTCTTCGAGCCCTTCCAGTCTTCGAGCCCCATGGGGACGGGACTCGGCCTGGCCATCGTCTACCGGATCGTCCGCGAGCACGGCGGCGACATCCGGGTCCGGAGCGCCCCGGCCGAGGGGACCGAGGTCGAGGTGCGCCTGCCCCACGCCGACGTCGCCGAATCGGTGAGGGCGGGAGCATGAGCCGCATCCTCGTCGTCGACGACGAGCAGTCGATGCGGGAGATGCTCGCGATCATGCTCCGCAAGGAGGGCTACGAGATCGTGACCGCGGACGGCCGAGGCCAGGCGGCGGCAGTCCTCGGGAACGAGACGATCCACATGGTGATCACCGACGTCAAGCTGAGGGACGGGGACGGGATCGAGATCCTGCGCCACGTCAAGGCCGCCTCGCCGGAGACGATCGTGATCGTGATGACCGCGTTCGGCACGACCGAGATTGCGATCGCTGCCCGCAAGCTCGGGGCGGAGGCCTATGTCCTGAAGCCCTTCGACGTCGACGAGCTCCGCATCGTCGTGCGCGACGCCTTCGCCAACAGCCGGCTGCGCGAGGAGAACGTCATCCTCAAGCGGGAGGTGGGGCAGCTGCACGGCCTCGATCACGTGGTGGGGACCTCGGCGGTGATGGCGGCGCTGTTCGAGATGGTCCGCGCGGTGGCCCCCACCAGCTCGACCATCCTCGTGACCGGCGAGAGCGGGACCGGCAAGGAGCTGGTGGCGCGAGCGATCCACGGCCTCTCCGGGCGGGCGGAGAGGCCGTTCGTGAGCATCAACTGCGGGGCGCTGCCCGACACGCTCCTCGAGAGCGAGCTGTTCGGCCACGTCAAGGGCGCCTTCACGGACGCCCGTCAGAACAAGAAGGGCCTCTTCGAGGCCGCCCACGGCGGCACGCTCTTCCTGGACGAGGTCGGGGAGACCTCGCCTCCGATGCAGGTGAAGCTCCTGCGCGCCCTGCAGGAGCGGCGCATCCGCCGGCTCGGGGGGACGGAGGAGACCGACGTCGACGTCCGCGTGATCGCCGCCACCAACACCCCTCTCGAGGACCTGGTTCGGGAGCGAGCGCTTTCGCGAGGATCTGTTCTATCGGCTTCAGGTGATCCCCATCCACACGCCTCCACTGCGGGAGCGACGCGAGGACATCCGTCTCCTGGCCGAGCACTTCCTCGAGAGGTTCAGCCGCCGGATGGGGAAGAGCGTGGCTCGACTCACGGAGGAGGCAGTCGTCAGCCTCGAGCGCTACGGTTGGCCGGGCAACGTGCGGGAGCTCGAGAACGTCATCGAGCGTGCGGTGGCGCTGGAGACCTCCACCGAGGTGGGACCGGAGCGGCTGCCGGAGGCACTTCGCGAGGCGAAGCGAGAGGAGTCGGCGCCTCTCATCGGCCCCGGTTTCAACCTCGACACACACCTCAAGGAGGTCGAGGCCCGGCTCCTCGAAGAGGCCCTGGAGACGGCCGGGGGGGACCGGGCCGAGGCGGCCCGGCTCCTCGGCATCTCCCCCCGCTCCCTCCGCTATCTGGTGCAGAAGCATGCCGGTTCGAGTGACAGAAATTGACCGCTTGACAAAAAGTGTCAGGGGAGATGGCCCGGGAGTGCCCATAAATACCTTCCATTGAATGGGTTAAGAGTTGCGGGGCATGGCACGCGCCTTGCTCTGGTTGTGTGCGGCCAAAGATCGATCCTTGGCGAAAGGAAGGTTGAGCTAAATGAAGAAACAGAAGGGTTTCACCCTTATCGAGCTGCTGATCGTCGTCGCGATCATCGGCATCATCGCCGCGATCGCGATCCCGAGCTTGCTCCGGGCGCGCGTCTCGGCGAACGAGTCTGCGACCATCGGTGACATTCGCACCGTCATCTCTGCGCAGGCGGCGTATCAGTCGGCCAACGGCGGGTGGTACGAGAGCCGCTTCGTCTGCCTGAACAGCCCGTTCGCCAGCTGCATCCCCAGCTACCCGGCGAACTCGCCCACGTTCATCGACAGCCAGCTCGCCAGCCTGCAGTCGAAGTCGGGCTACGACCGCTCGTTCACGGGAGGCAGCGCCCCGACCAGGCTCAACACGGCCATCTCGTCGACCAGCAGCACGACGTCCTACGTCTACTGGGCGACGCCGACGAGCCCGGGCCAGACCGGCGTTCGTGGTTTCGCGGGTGACTCAAGCGGGATCCTCTGCTTCAGCACCAACGGCGCCTCGGCCTTGACCACGGGAAGCATCGGCCTGAACACCAACGACGTGACCTGCAACGTCCTCCAGTAGGGCGCGAGGGGGCCTGACGGAGGCCCAGGCGGTCCGGGGGGGCTTCGCCTCCCCGGACCCCTCATCCGACGGAAGGGGGGCGAGCATGTCACGCCGCGTGTCGAGTGAGCCGGGGTTCACCTTGATCGAGCTGCTGATCGTCGTCGCGATCATCGGGATCATCGCGGCCATCGCCATCCCGAGCCTGCTCCGGGCGCGCATCTCGGCCAACGAGTCGGGGACCATCGGCGACATCCGCACCGTCATCTCGGGCCAGGCCGCGTACCACTCGGCAAACGGGGGCTGGTACGAGGGCAATCTCGCTTGTCTCCAGTCCCCGTTCACCAGCTGCATCCCCAGCTACCCGGCGAACTCGCCCACGTTCATCGACAGCCAGCTCGCCTCACTGCAGTCGAAGTCGGGGTACGACCGGTCGTTCACGGGCGGAGCCGTGCCCACCATCAACACCGCCGTGAACTCGCCCTCCAGCGTGACCTCATACGTCTACTGGGCGACCCCGGTGACCCCGGGCCAGACCGGCGTCCGCGGCTTTGCCGGCGACTCGAGCGGCGCCCTCTGCTTCAGCAACGACGGCTCCGCCGCCGCCACCATGGGCGACATCCTGCTGAACTTCGGGGACTCGACCTGCAACGTGCTGCAGTAGCAGCCTTGTCGTGAGGCGGTGCGGTCGCTACACTCCCCTGCCATGGAGGAGCCGGCACCCCTCGTCACGCGGGGGCTGAGCAAGAGCTACCGCGTCGGCCACATCCGCCAGTCGCTCCGTCCCGCCCTCATCGACCTCGACCTCGAGGTGCGTCGAGGTGAGGTCCTTGGCTACGTCGGCCCGAACGGCTCCGGGAAGACGACGACCCTCAAGCTGCTGACCGGTCTCCTCAAGCCGGACGGCGGCGAGGCCCGGGTGTTCGGCCTTCCGCTCCAGGACCGGGCGTGGCGCCACCGCATGGGCTACCTGCCCGAGCACCCCTACCTCTACGACTACCTGACGCCGGCCGAGTACCTGGACTACGCCGGGCGCCTGTTCGGCCTCCCCGCGCCCACCCGAAGAGAGCGAACGCGCGAGCTCCTGGCCCTCGTCGGGCTCGAGCGCTCGGCCCACGTCCCGATGCGCCGGTTCTCCAAGGGCATGGTGCAGCGGGCGGGGCTCGCCCAGGCCCTCGTCAACGACCCGGAGCTGCTCCTCCTCGACGAGCCGATGTCGGGCCTCGACCCGCTGGGCCGCCGTCTCGTCCGCAACCTGATTCTCGAGCAGCGCAAGGCGGGGAAGACGGTCCTCTTCTCGACCCACATCCTCTCCGACGCGGAGACCCTGTGCGACCGGGTGGCGGTCCTGCGGGCCGGCCGTCTGGTCCGGGTGGGGGCCCTCGGGGAGATGCTGCGCCCGGACGTCGCCCACATGGAGGTCCTGGTGGAGGCGCCCGGGGGCGGACTGCCCGAGATCGAGGGAGAGACGCGGCGAGAGGCGGTCGGAGACCGCACCCGGCTCGAGGTGGAAGAGAAGGCCCTCGGCCAGGCCATCGTGGCGGTGGATGCGGCGGGCGGGCGGGTACTCTCCGTCCAGCCGGTGCGACAGTCGCTCGAGGAGCACTTCTTTCAGGAGATGGGCGGCGACGAAGGAGGAGGGAACCGTTGGGAGGAGGACTGAGCCGCCTGGTTGCGGTGGCGGCGAACACCTTCCGCGAGACCGTTCGCGAGAGGGTGCTCTACAACCTTGTCTTCTTCGCCATCGCCATGATCCTGTCGGGACTGCTCCTCGGCCAGCTCTCGATCCGCCAGGACGAGAAGGTCCTCAAGGACATCGGCCTCGCCGCGATGGACCTCTTCGGGAACCTCATCGCCATCTTCATCGGGGTGGGGCTGGTGAGCAAGGAGATCGAGCGCCGGTCGCTCTACCCGCTCCTCGCAAAGCCTCTCTCCCGGGGTGAGTTCTTCCTCGGCAAGTTCGCCGGGCTCGTCTTCACCCTTCTCGTCAACCTCGCGGTGATGACCCTGGGCCTCTACGCCACGCTGCTCGCGAACGGTCGCGAAGCCGACCCCGGGCTTCTCGCCGCCGTCTACCCCATCTTCCTCGGGCTGGTCCTGGTCGTGGCCTTCGCGATGCTCTTCTCGACGCTGACGTCGTCGGCCCTGGCGTCGGTGCTCACGGTCGGGGTGGTGGTGGCCGGACGCTTCTCCGACGTCGTTCGAAACATGCGCGAGGTCGTGCCCGCGGTCCCCGGGTGGGCGGTCGAGACGCTCTACGCGGTCGTTCCCAACTCCCGAAACTTCGACTTCAAGGACCGCGTGGCCTACGGCGACCCGGTGCCGGGGGACGTGCTCCTGTGGGTGACGGTCTACGCGGTGGCCTACGTGGCGATCGTCCTCGGCCTCGGGCTCGCCTCCTTCCGATCCCGGGACTTCCAGTGACACGGTCGCTCGCCCTCGTGCTGCTCCTCCTGGTCCCGGTCGTGCCGTGGAGCCAGCGGAAGATCGACGAGCGAGCCGGACCCTTCCGGGCCCAGGAGGAGGTGCTCTACCTCTGGTCCGGCGAGCAGGTCCGGAACCTGTTCCCCGGCTTCGAGGGACTGGCCGCCGACGTGTACTGGCTGCGCACCGTCCAGTACTACGGGGGGCAGAAGCTGTTCTCGCGGGAGAGGGACTTCGCCCTCCTCCGGCCGCTCGTCGAGATCACCACCACGCTCGATCCCCGGCTGGAGATCGCCTATCGGTACGGGGCCGTCTTCCTCTCCGAGCCGCCCCCGGCCGGGGCCGGGCGCCCGCACGAGGGGATCGAGATCCTCGAGAAGGGGGCGCGGGCCATGCCCGAGTCGTGGCGCCTGCGGCAGTACCTGGGCTTCTTTCACCACCTCTACCTTGGGGACTCTCGACGCGCCGCCGCCATCCTGGAGGAGGCGGCAGAGCTGCCGGGGGCCGCCTTCTGGCTGCGCACCCTGGCCGCGGACCTGCTCGCGCAGGGCGGAGACCGGGCGGCCTCGCGGCAGATGTGGCAGCTCATATTCGACCAGACCGAGGAGGGGATTCTCCGAGAGAACGCCCGGAGCCAGATCGCCATCCTCGACTCGCGCGACCTGGCCGATCAGCTCACGGCGCAGGTCGACGAGTTCGCACGGCGCCACGGCCGCCGGCCCCACCGGCTCCAGGAGCTCCGGCGCTTCGGTCTGTGGCGAGGGCCCCTCGAGGACCTGGAGGGTGTGCCCTTCCGCTATGATGCTTCGAAGGGGCGGGTGTCGATCTCTCGGGAGTCGCCGCTTTGGCGGCCCGAGCCACCCGCCGGAGGATGAGGATGATCCGACCGACGCTCGAGGCCCTCGGGGCCGCAGTCCTGCTCGCAACGGTGGCCCTCACCGGAACCGCGGCGACGGCCGCGAACGCGCCGTCGAAGGGCGACGTGGTGCCCGCCTTCGAGACGATCGGAATCGACGGCAAGCCGCACAAGTTCGAGTTTCCGAACGGTTCGAGGACGGTGTTTCTCTTCTTCCTCAGCGGGTGTCCCAGCTGTCACAGGATGATCCCGGAGTGGAACCGGGCCTACGAGCGGCGGCCGGACGGCCTCCGGGTGGTGGGCGTGATCATGGACCAGGAGCCGCCCGGCTTCTGGTCGACGTTGTCGATCGCCTTCCCGGTCGTGCGCGCTCCCGGGCGCCAGTTCCTGCGGAGCCTCAACGTGAACCGGGCCCCGCTGACGCTGCGCGTCGCCGAGGGCGGCACGGTCGAGGACCTGGCCCTCGGGGTGACCGACCCCATCCGCCTCGGCGAGCTGTTCAAGCCCTGAGTCCGAGCCTACCGGATGTAGCCGAGGGCGCGGAGGCGCTCCTCCATCTCCCGGGCGATCTCGGGGAGTGGCTCCGTCGACGTGCCGCGGTACGAGACGTGGAGGCCGACCGCGGGGGGCGTCCTGCGCGCCGTCGTCCACCTCCCAGCCGGACGCTCCCAGACGCACGGCGAAGGGGGCCTGTCCCGGCCCGATCCGGCGTGCAGATCCAGACGCCGGCGAGTCGGATCGGCGACGCGAGTGCGACGGTCAGCTCACCGTCGACGACGTCCTCGTAGACGATCGTGAAGCGGGTCGCCGGCCCCGAGCGATACACGGGCCCCGCCCCGCACGGCCTCGACGCCGGGGCAGACGAGGTCGGGGGAGGTCACGCCGAACCGCTGCCGCCGAGCCCGCCGGAGGACGCGCCTCGAAGCAGGGGGCACGATCACAGCGGACGACGATCACGACGCCGTGGCGGGATCGCCGCGAGCTCCCGGTCGGCGAGGGCTCGCGAAGCTCGGAGTGGGAGTCCTCTTCGCGACCACGTTGCGGCTTTCGGCCGGGTCCGCGCCAGGTCGTAGAGCTCGTCGTGGCCCCGGGCCGGGCCAGACGGTGTTGGGCACGATGAGCTTCCAGCGGTTCGCCACGCGCAGCCCCAGGCCCCAGTTCGTCCGGGCGGAGTAGGCCCAGGCGACCTCCGGATGCTCGTGGTGCTCCCGTGATCAGGGGAACCAGCGAGCGTCCCGCGACGGGGCGGGCGGCCAGGTCGGCCATCTCGAGGAGGGTCGGGGCCACGTCGACGAGCCGCACCTGGGCGTCGACGGATCGCGGCCCGTTCCGCGGGCGCGGGGAGATCACCAGCGGGACCATCAGGTTGGTGTCCTGCAGGTGGGTGTGGGCGAAGAGGCCGTTCTCCCCGAAGGACTCGCCGTGATCCGAGGTGAAGACGACGATCGTGTCGTCGGCCAGGTCGAGCTCCTCGAGCCGCGCGAGCACCCGTCCAAGGGCCGAGTCGAGGCTGGCGATGGTCGAGTCGTAGAGGTCCAGGGCCAGCTGCCGGTCGTCGAGGTCGAGTCGGGCGCGGGCGGCACCGACGACGGAGCCCGACACCGTCGGGGAGCGGTGCGGTCCAGGCGAAGCGATAGCGCTGTCGGAAACCCGTCGCTCGCCTCGGAGGGACGGGCTCCGCGTTCAGCGGACGATCGGGCAGCGGCCCCGCCCGTCCGCGCAGCCGGGTGAAGAAGGGCTCTCTCGGCTCGAGGGGCGTGTGGGTCTCGTACGTGTGGAAGAAGAGGAAGAACGGCTCGTCGGCGTGCGCGCGAGAGCCAGTCGAGCATCTCTTCGGCTCCCGCTCGCCAGCTCGTCCCCGGCTGGCGTTCCCGCCGTCTTCTCCCGGGAGCGGTAGACGTCGAACCCACGGCCGAAGCCGAAGCGGTGGGCGACGAGACCGCCGCCGGTCGACCCCAGGGTCAGGTAGCCCGCCTCGCGGAACAGCTCCGCCAGCATCGGGATCTCGGCCGGGATCGGTCCCTGGCGCGAGACGCCGTGGCGGTGTGCGTCCACACCGCTCAGGAGCGAGACGTGGGACGGCAGGGTCCAGGGCGACGGCGCGACGGCGTGGAGGAAGACGACCCCTCGCTCCCGCGCCCACCGCTCGAGGTGGGGTGTCGGTCGGTCCGACCGTGGCCGTAGAGCGGCAGGTGGTCGGCGCGCAGCGTGTCGGCGGAGATGAGGAGCACGCTGGTCCTGGGCGGACCGGTGGCGGGCAGACAGGAGCTGCGGGTTGGCCCAGAACCCGATCGGCGGCGGCGTCACGCCTTCGTCCTCCGCGAGGCGGAGCGACAGCTCGACCTCCTGCCCGGCCCAGTCGCCCAGGTCCACCTCGTGCTCGCTCCAGCCGGACTGCGCCGCGGCCTCGTCCGCGCCACGCTCGAGGAGACCGACTCTCCGCGCCGGGCCCGGGGGCGGTGAGGCCCAGCACGAAGCGGCGGACGCGGTGGCACGTGTCGGGCAGCCCGAGACCGAAGCGAATCCGCGCCCGCGCGGCACCTCGACCGCGGTTCGGGCCGGCTCTCCCGCGACGACCGCCACGGCGGGCCGCCGGTCGCCCCGCAGCTCGACCGTCCGGACGTCCCGGGGGGCCTCCTGCGCCCGCTCCGGGACAGGTGCCACTCGAGGTAGCGCACGCTGCGCACCTGGACCGTCTGGCGCGGCGAAGGTCGGCTGCACCGCGATGCGCTCGATGCGTCCCCGCCAGCGCGGGTGCGAGGCGACCACGAAGCGCGCCACTCCGTGCGAGTCCGGGAGTGGGCCATCGCCGGCCGCCACGAAGTGGCCGTCGGCCCGTGGCCAGAACAGCGCCACCGGCGACGGGGCTCTCCTGCTCGACCTCGACCTCGATCACGTCGACGGCCTCGGCCTCTTCCCCGAGCGGACCGATGATCCGGCGACCGCCTGCTCCCCGGCGAGCCGCACCGTGCCTTCGGAGACGTCCAGCGGGGCGCCGTCCGCGTCACGCCACCCGCCCGCCTCCTCCTTCGCGGCGAACGAGACGCGCCGCACCTCGACCTCTTCGTACAGCTCGGCTGGCTCCAGGTCCTGCCTGCGGTTCGGCGAGCAGCCGGACGAGGCGCCAGCGCGCGCGATGACCTCGGCCACCAACGGGGAAGGGTCAGGATCGCGGCCAGGGCCGCGAGGGCGAGCAGAGCCCCGAACGCCGCCCGCCACCTGCCGGGTCGCGGAGGTGGGGAGTCGGGGGCCCGATGGGCCCGCTCCGCCAGGGCCGAATCCCTCCGGACGTCCGCGACCCGGGGCGCGTCGCCCCGGGGTGCCTGCGGGGCGGACGTCACCCGCCCCGCAGCCGCGCTCTCCCAGACGAGCCGCGCGCGCAGGCCGAGGAGCGGGGAGAGCAGCCCCGTCCACCGATCGAGGGCGAGGAGGGGGCGCACCAGTCCCGGTCGAAGGAAGCGACGCCTCCCGGAAGCCCAGGCTCAGCAGGTAGGCGAAGGCGTTGAGCCGACGCCGACGGGGCGGCTCGAGGCCCAGGTGTCGCCACTCCCAGGCCGCCGTCCGTCCCACCAGCCGCCAGGGCACGGCGGCGTTGCCGTCGAAGGCGTCCTTCTCCGGTCCCGGAAACGGGTCCCAGGGGTCGAGGCGGAGGCGGCAGTCTTCCTGGTGGAAGAAGCGGTAGACGATCCAGCCCAGGGGTGTGATCCACGGTTCGACGAGGCGCAGCTCGCCGACCCCGCCCAGCACCCGGGCGGCCTCGCGGAAGAAGTGGGCCGGGCGCGGGAGGTGGTGGAGGACGTCGACTCCCACGACCGCGTCCACGCCGCCGGTGGCGAGGGGCAGACGGCTGGCGTCGGCGGCGAGGTCGTTCCACGGGGTGACCAGGAGGTCGGACGACGTCCAGCGGAGGTCGGGGCGCAGCCGGCGCGCGGCCTCGGCGAGGAGGCCCGGTCCCGAGCCCACCTCGAGGACGCGCGCCTTCTCTGGAATCCCGTCGAGCAGGAGCTCGAACCAGACCTCGTAGACGGCCCGCAGCTCCGGCTTGCCCTCCCAGAGGCGCCGGTGCTCTTCGAGACGCTCGAGGCTCACCGGCTACGTCCTCACCGGCGGCGCAACGCGCCGGCTCCGGCCCTCGCTCTCGTCACAGAAACTTGAGCTTTCGCGCGGCGAAGCCACTCATCTGGAGGAGCAGGAGCCCGTGGCGGAAGCGTGAGATGTTCGTGTCGCCGTACTGCCGCTCGTGGTAGCGCACGGCGAGGTCCACGATCCGCAGGTTGAGGCGGGATGCGCCGAAGAGCAGGTCGAAGTCCCCGAAGGGGTCGAAGTCGCCGAAGTACGAGCGGTTGGCCGCGATCCGCTCGTAGTCCTCGCGCCAGAGCACCTTGGTGCCGCAGAGCGTGTCGCGCACCTGCTGGCCGAGGAGCCAGGTGAAGAGCAGCGCAAAGAGTCTTGTTCGCCAGCAGGTTGAGGAAACGCATGGCCCGCCCCTCCATCGGGTACACCAGTCGCGAGCCGTTCACCATCTCGCCCTTTCCGCGGGCGAGCGCCGCCACGAACTTCGGCATGTCTTCCGGGGCGACCCCCATGTCGGAGTCGAGGATGAGGACGACGTCCGCCTTCGCCTGGGCGAAGGCGTGGCGGACGGCGTCGCCCTTTCCGCGGCCCGGCTGCTTGAGGAGGCGGAACGGTCGCTCGGGCATCTCGGCCATCACCTGGCGGATGACCGCCTCGGTGTCGTCGGTCGAGCCGCCCTCGACGAAGAGGCACTCGCTGCCCTCGGGGAGCGCGGGGAGCCGGTCGACGAGGGGGCGGATGTGTCCGGCCTCGTTGCGGCAGGGGATCACCACGCTGACCGTCGGGTTCGTCGGGCGCTCGGCGGCGGTGCCGCGCGGGAGCCGGCCGGGCGATGATCCCGAACATGAGGGAGAACAGGTCGAGAACGGGGAGCCGGCCGACGTACCGGTTGAGGAGGTTGGAAACGAGGGGGAACCGCAGGGGGGCGACGATGTTGGCGTCGTCGCGGACCACCTCGAAGTCCGCCAGGGAGAGCATGTTCTTGATCTCCTCGGGCGGGAGCCAGGCCTCGGGCGGCTGGCGGTACTTCACCCCGAGCAGCTCGCCGAGACGCAGGAACGGCTGCCAGAGGCGGCTGTAGCTGTAGATGAGGACACGCGTGCGCGCGTGGCTGACCGCCTGCAGCGCCTCGAGGGCGGCCTGGACGTCGGTGAGGTGCGTGACCACGTTGACGAGGAGGATCACGTCGAACGGCCCGTCCGCCCGGGCGAGCACCCTGGGATCGGCGATGTCTCCTTCGAGGAAGCGCAGCGTGTCGCTTCCGTAGCGCTCGCGGGCGGCGCGGATGGCCGGGCCCGAGACGTCGATCCCCACGCCCCGCGACGGCTTCAGCGCCGCGAGGAGATGGCCGGAGCCACAGCCGAGGTCGAGAACACGCTGTCCCTCGGGCACCCGGACCCGCAGGATGCGCGTCAGGTAGTCGTAGTAGTAGCGGTGCCGCCGGCGGGAGGCCTCGAGCCCGTCCTGGTGGCTCTCGTAGAAGCGGCGCACCTCGTCCAGGATGGGGTCGGCCACGACGGGTGCGTCGGCCAGCTCGTTCATCGTCCGGGCAGAAGGTAGCACGCCCCGTCCCCGCCGCCCAAGCGGCCTGGGCTCGGGCTCGTGGTCCCTGACAGCGCGCTGGACCGACGGCGATCGGCCGGACCGGCCTCATCGGCGCGGCTGGAAGAACCAGTACTGGAAGGACGTGTACTGGCCGGCGAGATGGAGCTCGGTCGTGCCGTCGGCCACGCGCATCGCCCGGGCATCTCGAACACGTGCTCGTTCCAGCCCGGCGCGTTCGCGAGCTCGAGACGCGCGACCTCGCGTCCCTGCGCCTGCACCACGAGCCCGGCCTTGGGGATCTCGAGCCGCGGCGACGAGGCCGCCCGTGGGCGCGCAGGACCCCCGCGCCTCCACGTCCGGGTGGGACCGGAGAACGACCACGAGCGGGCGACCCCGTCGCGTGCGCACGCGGAAGGTCTCGTCGCCCGAGGATGGCTCGCCCGGCGTCGGCGACGGTCACGCGTCCCGTCGGCCAGGGTAGTCGTCGATCGCGCACGGAGCCGCCGAGCACGAGGTCGCCCCGGCGCGAGCGGTAGCGGTAGCCGTGCGCGGCCTCGTCCTCGCGGTCGCAGACGTTGAGCCGGTCCACCTCCTCGAGGCCGGCCACCGCGGCGACGCTCTCGGGCCGGTAGAGGCGGCGTGCCGCGGTCCAGGAGCTCCCAGCGGGCGCGGAAGAGGAGGAGGTCGTCGCCGAGGCTCGTGGTCTCGAAGAGCGGTGGCCCGTCGGCGAGGAGGGGCAGCAGCTCCGAGTTCTCGAGGCCCGACCGCGGGACGAGCAGGTAGGGCGGGCGCTCGGCCGCCGGCAGTCGCCCGAGCGACTCGAAGTACCCCGCCTCCTTCTCGACCGCTCGGGTGCCCCCGAAGCCGGGGCTCGTCACGCCGTGCAGGTTCAGGTTCCGGTGGCCGGTGAGGTACTCGATGCTGGTCGCCCCGTTGGCGATGGCCACCCCCGGGGGCAGGTGGCGGCGGATCCACTCGGCGGTCGGGATCTCGCGCCGCCAGGTCGAGGCCGCCATCTCCGCGTACACCGCGGCGAAGTGGGCGGTGGACAGCAGCCCGAGGACGACGAAGAGCGCCCGCGCCGTCCGGAAGAGGGCCCGCTCGAGCGCCGCGTCGTCGCGGGCGACGAGCCGCGTGGCGACCCCGAGGCCGACGGCGACGAAGGCGAGGAGGCCGGGGAAGGCCCACATCAGGTACCGGTTGAAGTGGACCCCCATGAAGACGTTCGGGCCCACGAGGGCGAAGACGACGGCGATGAGCGCGAGCCAGACGCGCAGGGGCACGCGGACGGCCGACGGCGGCCGCGATCGCGGCGAGGAGGACGAAGAGGAGCCCGAGCGGCGGGAAGACGAAGGCGGCCTGCCCCGGCGCTGAAGCCGATCGGGCGACTCGGACGGGTAGAGCCCCAGCAGCAGCCCCCGCACCACGTCGACCCCGTACTTGGCGGCGACGTCGAGCGTGTGCACGAGGCCGTAGTTGGGCAGGAGCGCCTTGTCCGCGACCGAGGTGCCGAGCCACGACCCGGTGACGCAGCGCTGCAGCCGACCACGAGCAGGAGCGCCGGCCGCGACCGGAACCCACGGCAGGAGCCGCTCGCGTCGCGTGCCGGCGGGCGCGCAGCAGGCTGGCCGCGCCGAGGCCCAGGGCCATCGGCAGGCCCTCGGGCCGGGCCAGGGCCAGGAGCGTCCCGGCGAGCGGCGAAGCCCCCGGCGCGGCCGTCCCGCCAGAAGGCCAGCCAGCGGTCGAGCACCAGCAGGGCGAGAAAGAGGAAGAGGGCGATGTCGGAGCCGTAGAGATAGCGCCCAGACGACGGGTCCCCCGAGGGCGACGAGCGCCCCGGCGAGCAGACCCTCGCGCGGGCCCGCGAGGCCGCGCGGCCACGCGACGGGCGAGGAGGATCGAGGCGAGATAGAGCGCGACCCCGAAGAGGACGGCGAAGGCCACGAGGCCCTCGCCCCGGGCCCCGAGGGCGTGGGCGACGGCGAGGATCGCGGTGTGGAGGAGGCTGGTCGCCCCGGTGGTGGGCGCCTCGCCGGCGTTGTACTGGAAGGGGTGGCCCTCGGCCATGGCCCGGGCGTACTGCGCGATCACGTAGAGATCCGGGGTCTGGGCCACGAAGTGGCCGTCGGTGACGTAACAGCATCAGGCCCAGGAAGCCGCAGGCCACCAGCACCCCGAGCAGGAGGAGCGCGCGCACGGACGACATCTTAACCCCGCACGCGGGTCGCCTTGACTCGCGCCGGGAGGGGCCCCAAGATGCCGGCAGCGCGCTGATGCTGCCCCTGCTCGACTGGACGCTCCTCCTGCGGACGCCGGCCTTCGAGGTGACGGCGTTCCTGCTGGGTCTCGTGGCGGGCAGCTTCGCCAACGTCTGCATCCATCGCCTGCCCCGGGGCGCTCGGTCATCGCCCCGCCCTCACGCTGCCCCTCGTGCGGGGCCCTCATCCGTCCCTGGGACAACGTGCCCGTGCTGAGCTGGCTGTGGCTCCGCGGGCCGCTGCCGCGCGTGCCGGGCCCCGATCTCCTTGCGCTATCCGGCGGTCGAGACCGCGAACGGCCTGCTCTGGCTCGGCCTCGCCGTCCCTGCGTGGCCCGAGCCTGCAGACGCTCGTCTCGATGGTGCTGGTGAGCGCGCTTCTGGTGCTCAGCCTGATCGATCTGGAGCACCAGCTCCTGCCGGACGCGATCACGCTGCCCGGCATCGTGCTCGGCCTCGCCGCCAGCCTCCTCCCCGGGTCCGCGGTGGGACCGCTCAGCGCCGCCGCCGCCGCCGCCGGCGGCTGGCTCGCGTTCGCCGCGGTGGCCCACGCGTACGAGAAGACGCGGGGCATGGAGGGGCTCGGCCAGGGCGACTGGAAGATGGCGGCGATGCTCGGGGCGTTCCTGGGCTGGCAGAAGATGCTCCTCACCGTGCTGCTCGCCTCGGTGGGCGGGACGGTGGTGGGTCTCGCGCTGATCGCCCTCCGCGGACGGGACATGCGCTACGCGCTGCCGTTCGGCACCTTCCTCGGCGTGGCGGGCATCCTGGTGGTGTTCTTCGGCGATCCCATCCTCGAGTGGTACCGGGGGCTGTTCGGTGGCTGAGGCGCCGCGCACCGGCTCCGCCTCGGTGTCGTCCTGGCCCTCGCCGTCGTGGCGCTCTTCGAGGTCCTCTCGCTCCTCCAGGGCGTCCGCTCCGCCCGACGGCTCCAGGCGCGGGTGACGCACGACGTCCAGCAGCAGGTGCGAGAGCGCCCGACCCCGGCTCGAGGCCGCGCTCGCGAGGGGCGGTCCCGCGGCCTGGAACGACGCTGCGGGCCTCGCGGTCGAGCCTCGGCCTCGCGGCGGAGGTCGAGGTGCTCGACGGACGGGGGCGTGTGCTGCTCTCGCGCCCCTCGCCCCCGCCGGTGGTCCACGAGCTGCAGCCCGACGAGACGCAGCAGCTCCTTCCGGACGGGGTCCTCACCGTCGTCGCCCAGGCGGGTCCCTCGGTCCGGGCTCTGAGCTATGCGGGCTTCGAGGGCGACGGCCAGACCCTGATCCTCCGCCTCGCCTCTCCCGTGCCCGACCTCGAGGACGAGCTGCGGGAGCGGCGGCAGGTTCTCCTCGGCCACGGGGCCGCCCTCGGGGCCCTCGTGCTCGCCGCGGTGCTGATCCTCCTGCCGCACCGTAGCGCGCGGTCCGAAGCTCCCCCTGCCGCCCTCCACGCCTACGAGGAGGCCATGGAGCTCCTGCGCGACCGGGGCGAGGAGATGTCGGCGCGGCACGAGGCGGAGCGGCTGCGGATGGAGGAGGCGATCCACGAGAAGGAGGCGTTCGCGCGGGCGGGAGAGCTCACCGCCGGGATCGTCCACGAGGTGCGCAACGGTCTGGGGACGATCGTCGGCTACGCACGGCTCCTCGAGCGAGCCGGGACCGCCGACCAGGCGTCGGAGGCGGCGCGCTCGATCCGCGACGAGTGCGAGACCCTCGAGACCGTGGTGCGGCGCTTCAACGACTTCATACGCCGGGAGCGGCTCAACGTCTCCGAGCTCGACCTCGCGCGTCTCCTGTCGCGGGTGGTGGCCCGGGAGCTGCGGGGTCGCGAGGTCGCCCACGAGCTGCTCGGTCTGGACGAGCCGCTGCCGGTGCGGGGAGACGAGGAGCTGCTGGAGCGGGCGTTCGAGAACCTGGTCCGCAACGCCGCCGATGCCGCGGGGGCGGGGGGGCCGGATCGAGGTCGGAGGCCACGGTGGGGGACTCGGGCGTGGAGGTGCGCATCGACGACGACGGGCCCGGGCTTCCGCCGGATCATCCCGGGCGACGTCCGCCCCTTCTTCACGACGAAGGCGGGGGGCCTCGGGCTCGGTCTGCCGATCGCGCGCAAGATCCTGCTCCTCCACGGGGGGGTTCTGGAGCTTCTGGGCCGCGAGCCCCGGGGCGTCTCCGCCCAGGTCGTGATCCCGAGGGCGGCGCCGGGCCCTTGATCGAGGCGTTACGAATCGTAGCGTCCCCTCCCGCGAGGGAGCCGCCGCGGACAGATCGGTTGAGGCTATAATCTGTTTATTGCGAAGCGTTTACCGCGATCGGGAGATCGAGGTATGCGCCTTGCTTAGAGAGGGGGTGCCATGAAGACCGAACCGTCGGGCCGATCGCGAAGCCAGGGCGGCTTCAGCCTGGTCGAGATGCTGATCGTGGTCGCGATCGTCATGATCATGGCCGCGGTGGCCCTGCCCAACATCGGGCAGTATCTCCGCACCTACAAGATCCGCGGAGCGTCCCAGGTGGTCGACCGGCGACCTGCAGGCGGCGCGGAGCAGGGCGATCATGTCCAACACGAACGCCGGGGTCTCGTTCGTGGTGGTCGACGCGGACAGCTACCGCATCGTGCAGGAGGATCTGCCGGACCGGCCCGCCCAACGAGCAGCTGGGTCCCCTCAAGGACCTGCCGACCGGCATCGAGTTCGAGGCGACCAGGCCGGCGCCAACTCGGGACCTCCGTTCGCTTCAATCGCCTGGGTGGCTTCTGCAATCCCGCCGACGCCGGGTGCGCGACGGCAGCGACGCCGGTCTGCGTCGGCGCCGAGGTCGCGAACCGGTGCAGCTACGACGCCACGGGTCTCTCTACGTCGAGCCGCTCGCCTCGCCGGCGGGGCGGTCGTGGTCACGCTTGTGGGAGACGAACACCGACCTGCGCACGAGCGTGCGCCTCGCCCCTGGTGGGCGGGTGTTCCAGAACCCGGGATGGGAGGCACCATGAAGCACCAGGACCAGGCCCACTGCGCACGATGCCGAGGCCGGCTTCACGCTGGTCGAGGCCCTCGTCGCCATCGTCGTTCTCGTCTTCGGCCTCATGGCGGTGACCAACCTGATGCTGGTCGCGGCCAGCTCCAACACCGTCGCCAACCAGGGGACGGCCGCCGTGACCTCCGCGACGCGGATCATGGACATGCTCAAGTCCACGAGCTACGCGAACCTGACCCCGCCGGCGGGGACGCCTGGGAGACGGCGCCCGGGGGCGGTCGCGACTGCAACGTCGCCGACCTGACCGTCGACGAGAACCCGCGGCACTGCGACGAGTTCATCCCGGGCGTCGGGAACGATCCACACGCACTGGTGGATCACTGCCACCCCCGACCCGCGCCTGGTCCACATCGTCGTCCGGTCGGAGGGGGTGGGCTCGCTCGCCGGCGCCGCGCTCGCGGTCCGAGTTCACGACGTTCCGCTCGTGCACCAACTCCGACCCGGCGACGGGCGGATGCCCGACGGCCCCATGACGCGCCCGGAGGAAGGTCCCATGCGCAGACAGAGCGGCTTCAGCATGATCGAGCTGATGGTCGCCATGACCGTCACGCTCATCGTGAGCGCCGCCATCTACGGCCTCCTCACGTCCGGCAGCACCGCCTTCCGGCGCGAGCCGGAGATGGCCGACCGCCAGCAGAACATCCGGGTGGCCATGGATCTCATCGCCCGTGACGTGTTCAACGCCGGGGCCGCGCTGCCCACGTTCGCCCAGGTCTTCAGCGTCGCCGACCCCGCGGGGGGCAACTGCGCCGACGGGCTTGAACGGCTGCGGCGTCGAAGGCTCGCTCGGAGGCGCGGTCGCGCGCGGCCCGAGGCCCGGGCGACCCGGTGGCGACCCGCTGACCGCCACCGACGTGCTCGAGATCGTGTCCACCGAGGAGACCTGCCCGGAGAGGACGGTGTGCAACCCCACGCCAGTGGGCGGGACGACCGCCCAGGGCGACTTCGTCCTGCGGGGGCTCCTCCCCGGTTGCGCCACCCCGCCGGGGTTGGTGATGATGACCGACGGTCAGGACTTCGCCCTGCACATGTCCATGACCGGGGCCGGCGGGAATTCCTGTCCGGGCGCGGCTGTCGGCGCCCAGAACGACAACATCAGGCTGGGTCCGGCGCTGGGGCTCTTCTTGCCGACCGTGGCCCTGCCTTCTCCGACGAACCAGGTGCCCCCGAATCTGCCGGTCGTCTTCTTCTACGCGGGGCGCGTCGTCCGCTACCGCATCGCCCCGAGCAACGACCCGCTCGACACCGAGCCCCGCCCTCTGGCGCAGCCGCAGCGGGTCGTTGCGGGCTCCGACGGGAATGTCAAGGCCGAACCGGGCGGATTCCACGCTTCCCCGGGTCGCCTTCGCCCGTGGGAGCTGGTGGCGCGGGGCATCGAGGATCTCCAGATCGAGTACATGGGGGGTGACGGGCTGTGGCGCAACAGCCCGCCGACCTCGGTGGCCAACGTCTGGGACACGCTCGTCCGCCAGGTCCGCATCACGCTCTCGGCGCGGGCGAGCGCGCCGAACCTCCAGGGTGCGCAGACCGCGGGCGGCGTCGGGCCCGACGCGGTACGGGGGCAGCTCGTCACGGTCGTGACGCCGCGTGCCGCCTTCAACGAGCTGCAGATGTGCCTGGCTTATAGCCCGCCCTGTCCCCAGACGAGTCACGTTCAATGAGGTGCAGACTCATGAAAGACCGATGCCGGCCGGAACATGGGCAGCAGGGCTTTGCCCTCGTCCTCGCGATCCTCTCCCTCATGCTGCTCACCTTCCTCGGCCTGACCCTGGCGACCACGACCTCGACCGAGCTCCAGATCGCCACCAACTACCGGTGGAGCCAGCAGGCCCTGTACAACGCGGAGGCGGGGCTCGAGGCGGCACGCATCGTCCTCAGCGAAGTGGCCGACATCTCGACCGGGTGGCAAGACCAGCTCCCGACCCTGCGGACCAGCGGCGGGGTGCCGACGTTGTGGAACGAGGGCACCGGCACCGGGCCGTGGACCGCGCCCGCGGGGCCGCCTCCCACCGGGGACCCTACCGTTGGCGACGACTTCTACAAGACACCTGCGACACCCGGGGCGGCGTCGGCTACGGGCGGGTCGTCGTGGACGACACCGTCACCCCGCCCGTGCGCTACGAGGACGTGGCCACCTTCGCAGGGACAGACCCTCAACGGCGCGTTCACGATCTGGATCCGGCGCGGCCTCGAGGTGGACCAACGACGGTCAGTTCGCAGGACTCGCCGCGCAACGACGGCGCTGATCATCGTCTCCGAGGGCCGCGCTCCCTACTCGGGGGCGGGCGACGGCCTTCACCGCCGCCCGCCAGGCGGTCCGGGTGCTGGAGACCAGCTTCAGCCTGGGCCTCACCACCGTGGGCAGACCCCTGTCTCGGGACCCAGGCCGGCCAGGAGGGCATGTCGCCCACCGGCGAGAACTTCAACCCCTGCGCCCCCATCACCGCCGGCGCCGGCGGCAGCCTCGAAGGCGCGTTCGGGACCGCCGCGACCGGCGAGACGGGCGCCCTCACCTCCACCGGTGTGGAGTAGAGGCGATCATGCCTGCAGAAGCGGTCGTGGACGATCGTACGGAGCGGAAGGAAGGGAAAGCCATGATCAGGCGTGGAATCGGGCTCGGCGGCCGGCTGGCGGCGGTGGCCTTCGCGATGGCTCTCGTGCTGAGCCTCGCCGGGGACCGCGGTCGGGCGGCGACGGTGCCGGCGGTCATCAACGGGCAGGACCCCCTCGAGGTCCTCTCGCTGAAGATCCGCCCCAACATCATCATCGTGCTGGACAGCTCGGGGTCCATGACGAGCACCGCACCGGCGCGGCGACACCCACTCCGGCGACCACCCGCGCTCGCGCATGCACCAGGCCAAGCGGTGATCCACCAGGTCATCCAGGACAACCAGGACAAGGTCAGCTTCCAGTTCGGGCACCTACATCGCAGTTCGGCACGACCTTCAACCACCAGCACGACCGGCAGAAACCGCTTCCAGTACTACGACGAGCGAGCGACTCCCCCACCGATGCAGAGCGCGGGCCACGGCGACTCACGGTCGCGCTCGGATCCGTCAGGACGACTACGCCGACCAGCGACCGCGGGCCTGCAGTCGTGGCAGCTGATCTACGCCGGAGTGGAAGCACGCTGTACTTCGAGGAGGCAGGCGCCGGAGCTCCGCCTGCACGGCCCCTGACCGGCCCCTTCCCGAAGTTCTACGCCAGACGGAGACGACCTGGCCACGGACCTCGAGGCCGCCATGAACTCCGCGACTGCACCGTGCACGGTGCCTACGACAACACCTACGACGGTGATCGCTACGACGACGGACGACCGGCCGTCTTCACCTTCGGCAGCGTCGACAGCTTGGCAACCACGAACTGTGCGGATCCGTCTGGGGACCAATGCCGGCCGCGCCGAACAACATCCGGCAACGCGCCTCGGCTGGCAGAGACACCGACGCGGACTGCACTCACTGGCGAGACGCGAGCTCGGAGCACGATCGACCGACCGACGCCCCGTGGACCCTGCTGTATCGTCCGCCGAACTGGGCCTGGAACGCTCGGCGACATGGACCAGCCCCTTCGACGACGTGCCTGGACACGCAGACGGCTCAGGCTCGAACGACAACGACCAGCCGTCCGAGCGGTCTGGTACTACAACCTGGCCGCCCGGGCCGGCTCTGGAACGGCGAGGTCGATCCGCGTGGAGCCACGACGGAGAGGTCTGCGGGATGGACTTCGCCACCCCGGCCACGATGACGGACCCGGCCATCGGTCACCGTCCAGCTCGCCAACGGAGGACTGCAACGCCGATCGACCGGCCAACCGCGTGTCTTCACCTTCGCCGGCGCGGACTTCGGCCCTCCGGAGACAACGCAACTGCCGGGGCTTCCGGTCGAAGGCGGACCTCGTCCCGTGCGACCTGCAGTCGCCACCGGCTCCGACCCAGATCACCATGATCGAGCCCTACATCGACCTCGAGCTGCCCGTTCGACTCCAACGGGCTGCCCCAGGGACCTGACGACGAACGGGGCGGCCTACGGAACGCCAACTACAGCGTGCCCGACGGGATCCCCGACTACGTCGAGACAATGGACGGAAGCTGGGGCGTCGAGTCCATCGACATCGCCCCCAGCGCCAAGGCGGAAGGCTACACCCCGATCGCCAACTAGCCTCATCGACATCAAGGGCGTGGCCGACACGACGAACTCCTGCATCACCAACCCCGCGCCCGCGCCCGGCAAGCTCGACCGCGTCGACCGTCGACCGCGCACCGTCGGCACCTGCGCGAAGCGCGGCTTCTCGAGCTGTGGAACAACGGGCCAGGCCGGCGCCACCACGCCAGGCCGGCCCCGGGCCCTGGCAGCTCGACGCCATCAAGAACCACGGCGTCGACCGGTCGGCAATCCGGGATGCGCCTCGTGGGGAAGGGGCCCAAGGAGAAGACGATCGTCCTGTTCGTGACGGACGGTGACGACACCTGCGGCGCGCACGGCAGCGACGACAGCACCAGGGGGCAACGGACGACAACGGCCCGCCGGGCCGCCTACTGGGCGGAGCGGCTCTACGAGCCGCATCAACGCCGCCGAGCCCGCCTCGTCGGTGCAGACCTACGTGATCGGCTTCGGCGGGGCCTTCGCGCGCCGGCGGAGCCCTACCGCCTCAACTGGATCGCCTGGGGAGGCAGCGGCCTCGGCCAGGGCAACGCCCGGCCAGCCCGACATCACCGACGACGGGGACCGCTGGACCGAGGCGACGAACGTCCATCGCCGACCAAGCGCGCGCCAGTGCACGACCTGCGAGGACGCCTTCATCGCCCCCGACGCCGCCACGCTCGCCGCCCAGCTCCAGGGCATCATCGACCAGGGCGCGTCGGACGGCGAGTTCAGCGCCCAGCAGTCGATCACGGAGTCGATCTTCGAGTACGTCGACCTCGCCGGCACCTACGACCCCCGGCGACCCGAAGACCCGCTACCGGCGATCGTCCCCACCCGGATCATCTCCAGCTTCACGCTGCCCGGCTTCCGGGGGCAGGTGAAGGCGTACCAGAACGACGGGTTCGGCAACGCCGTGCTGAAGTGGAGCGCGGGAGACATGCTCCAGCCAGCTGGTGTCGACCGGCATGGCAGGCGGCGTGCCCGGCCAGCGCCACCACCGGACGCCGTCCTGGGCGAGTGCACGTTTGCGCAGCTCCACGACGGAGCGACCGACGCGACGATCGCCACCTCCGGCGCCGCCATCAAGCGGCGCGTCTACACCACGACCCGGAACGGCGTCTACACGTTCGACCGCCGCGACCCTGGAGGCCTACGGCGCGGGGCGTGGCCGCCCGCCAGCGGAGCGGGCGACTCCTCTGGCCGCCGAACAGCACGGTGGCCCCGACGAACTACACGACCGAGGGCACTCTCGACGAGGCGCTCGGGCTTCCGCTCGACTCATCCGCCGACCCCGCGGGCGACTTCACGACGCTTCAGAACGAGTTCGGGGCCTGCGTCGGCAACAACCGGCCCTCGGGCTGCACGAGCGGGACCGCCTCCATTCAGATGAAGGCGGCCCGCCGCGAGGCCCGGGACATGATCCTGGCCTTCATGGCGGGGGCCCAGCCGTCCATCGACGGGCACCGGCCCGAAGCGGGCCATCGGCGCGGACTACGAGAAGATCCTCTTCGCCGCCCGCTCGTGGGTGCTCGGCGACTCGGAGCTCGCGACCGCCGCGGTCGTGACCCAGCCCCTGCCGTCCGAGCCGCGTGGCGACGCCCTGGACGGATGAGTACGAGCTGTTCCGCGACGGTGACGGCACCGAGCCGCCCGGACTCGGACCAGGCGGTGCGGCAGGGGTACGGGCTGCGGAACCCGGATCAGGACCAGTCGGGGACCGGAAACGACAGTCGCAACAACCTCAAACCGGTGATGACCGTGGTCTACGCCCCGGCCAACGACATGCTCCACGCCTTCCGGGCCGGCCCGAACGTGAGCCCCAGCACGGCGTGCAACCCCGTGACCAACGAGTGCGGAGGGCAGGAGCTCTGGGGCTTCGTCCCGTTCGACCAGCTCGGCGCCCTGCGCCTGCGCTTCATCAACGAGCCCCAGGGCCGGGACAACCACGTCTACATGCTGGCCCGCGGGGTCCGCTTCGCCGACGTGTTCGTGGCCGCCGACCCGCCGATCACCGTCAACATCAACGGCCAGAGCCGCACCGTCAACGGGGTCTGGCGGCGGATCCTCTACGTCCTCCGCGGCATCGGCGGCAAGTACGTCACCGCCCTCGACGTCACCGGACCCGGCGCCTACACCAGCGACCGCGCTCACCACGGCGGGGCCCGTCCCCCTGTGGAGCCGCGGCAACCCCGACAGCCAGGACGGCCGCGCCGTGGGCGGCACCGACAACGGCATGGACCCCAACGACCGGACGGCGTACGCCGAGATGGGGGAGACCTGGTCCATGCCCACCATCGCCTACCGGGACAAGACCACGATGACCAGCACGCTCTACAACACGATGCGACGACCGACCGGGGTGGACTACGTGCTCTACATGGGCTCCGGCTACGGGGCGCCGGGAGAGGGCTCGACCTTCTTCACCCTCGACGCCCTCTCCGGGGACGTCATCGCCGCCGCCGACGTCGAGGCCGCGGCGACCGCGCTCGGCATCAATCGTCCCACCCTGACCTACCGCAACGCCCTGGTGGCGAACGCCGTCGGGTTCAACCCCGCGGTCTTCAACCTCCTCCAGACCGTCCACCCGGCGGCATCGGCCCCGACGCGCATCTACATCGGTGACATCCACGGCCGTCTCTGGAAGTTCCTCACCACACGCCCCGAGGTGGCCCTGGTCCGTGGCCGACCTCGGCCAGGACCAGCCGGTCGGCACCGCGGTGTCGCTGCTCGGCATGCCGCCGCAGACGCAGACCAGCACCGCGATTCCGGTGCCCTACGTCTTCGCGGTCTCCGGGAACGACCGGCGGGCCGACGGACCCTTCAAGATGTTCGGGTTCGAGGACAAAGCCGGCGACACCGACGTGTCCGTCGCTGGCCCGTTCACCGCGAACGACGTGGACACCTACCACGCGGAGGTGACCTCGCTGCACACGCGCACCTACGACCAGGGGCTGCCCGAGGCCAACTGCGGGTACAGCGAGGAGGCGGTCTTCCGCGGCACGATCCAGCCCGCCACGGCCTACGAGTGCGCGAGCATCACCAGTGGCCAATGCCAGGAGCCCATTCTGGGACGTGTCTTCTTCGGCGGCACGCGGCTCAACCTGCCCAACACCGTGTTCGCCCCGCCGACGCCGCTCGCCTGCAGCCTCGGCGTCTACCCGTGCCGGTCGTCCTTCGACTCGATCATCTACGCGCTGGGGGCGAAGACCGGCACGGCTGCCTACGACATGAACGCTTCCGGTGACGACGCCTACCGCATCTTCCGCGACAACCGCATCGCCGCGATCGCCATGCTCGCGGACCCGGATCCGGGGCGGGGAGGCAGCAGCTTCAACCCGGACGAGGGCGAGATGAAGGCCCCGCCCAAGCCGCCGCCGCCGCCGGGCGTCCCGCCGACGTCGACGTCGGCGACGGCGAACGTCCTGATGCAACGGCTGCCCGGACAGCCGCCACCGTCCGTGCACTACGGCTCGACGGTCTGCCAGTAGCGCGGGCCGCCTTCGAGGGCCCACCCCCCGGGGTGGGCCCTCCCCGTTTCCGGCCAGGGTGAGACGTGCTGTTCATCGCAAGTTCGGTCCTTGCACTTAAGGCTTCACTTGAGCCCCGTAGGGGCGTAAGATTGGAGCCATGATGGCGCGAGAGGCCGTCGCATGCCCGGCGTGTGGGACGCGGAACCGCCCGTCCTGGGACTTCTGCGCCCGCTGTAACGAGCCGCTCGATGGGGCCCGGCCCGCGGAGACGGCCGAGTCCCCGGCCGCCCCTCCCCCGGGGGTGCTGGAGCCCGTCGAGGGCACATCGCTGGCGTCCTCGGGGGTCCTTGTCTTCACGGTCCTGGCGTTCGGCGTCCTGGGGTTCGTGGCCTACCGGCACCTGTCGACGACCCCTCCCCCGGAGGGCCCCGACCCCGCGTTGTTCACGATCGCCACGAGCCCGGCCGAGCTTCCGAAGGCCCCGCCCGGGGCCGGCCCCGGGGTCAGCGACTACGACTCCGGGCGGCTGCTCCTGAACTCGGGCGACCTCGACGGTGCCGTCGCCAGATTCGCCTCGGCGGTCGCGGCCGACCCCGGAGAACGCGAGATACCGGAGCTATCTCGCCAACGCCCTCTGGCGGGCGGGCTCGCGTGAGCAGGCGCTCGCGGAGCACGCGGAGGCCGCCCGGATCGACCCCCGCCTCCGGACTCAGTACGCCCGGGCCCTCGACGTCGCCGGGCGAAGCGAGGAGGCCCGGCTCGAGTACGAGGCCGTCCTGGAGCGCAATCCCGCGATGGCCACCATCCACGAGGACCTCGGGCGGATGCTGTTCCGGGCCGGCCTGTACGCCGAGGCGGCCCCGCATCTCGACGAGGCGGTCGCCGCGCGGGGAGACGACGCCGTGCTGAAGCAGGAGCTGGCCTACGCCATGGAGCAGGAGGGCGACACGGAAGGGGCGGCGGGGGTCTACCGGGAGGTCCTTGCGGACGCCCCGCAGGCGGTCATCACCCGCGGGCTGCTGGCCGAGAACCTCTACGAGCAGGGCCAGAAGGACCAGGCGATGTCGGTGCTCGAGCAGGGCCTCGAGATGACGCCTGACGCCCCCCTCCTGCAGCGTCAGCTCGGAAGCCTCCTCGAGCGGGAGGGCAAGAGGGCGGAGGCGGCGGCGGCCTACCGAGCCTACGCCCGCCTGGCCCCGAACGCCCCCGACGCCGGATCCATCGCCGAGCGGGCCGCGAAGCTCGACGCGAGAGAGGGGACGCCATGACCGGACGAGATGTCGCGCTCGTCGCCGCGCTCCTCGTCCTGGGGATTCCGGGGCTGGCCGCGGCCCAGGGCCTCGGGGAAACCGCGGCCAAGGAGCGGGAGCGGCGGGAGAAGGAGAGCCAGGAGAAGGAGCCGGGAGTCGGCGCCCACCTACACCGACCACGACCTGGACGCGATCCGTCCCCCCGGGGCGAAGTCGGGCTCCGAGGACGATTCGGGGGACGACACGGCGTCCTCGTCCGCCTCGCCCCGGCGCGAGGAGAGGCCGTCCCGCCCCGCCGGCCGCGTGCGGGGCCGGGACGACCCGGACCGACAACGCCGCGACGAGGTGAGCCGGGCCCAGGCGGAGGTCGACGGGATCGAGGCCCGCATCCGGGAGCTGAACGGCAAGCTCAACCCCATGAGCCGGGACTACGTCTATGGCGAGGCCAGGAACGTCGACGCCGCCAACGAGGAGCTCCGGATCCGCGCGGAGCTGAGCGAGCTCGAGGACGATCTCCGCCGGGCCCGACAAGATCTCTCCCGGGTGACGTCCGGTGGCGGTGGGCGACGGTGGGGACGACGAGCCACGAGACGACGTCGTGGAGTAGTCCCGGACCCGCCGCGCCAATGACCGACATCCTGGTCGTCGAGGACAAGGAGTCTCTCCGCACGATGCTGCGGAAGACCCTGGAGTCCCGCGGCTTCACGGTCGACGAGGCGCCGGACGCCTACGAGGCCCGGCGACGTCTCCAGGCCGTGCGCTATCTCGTCGTCCTCACCGACCTCAAGCTCCCGGCCGGCAGCGGCCTCGACGTGCTCCGCGAGGCCCGGGAGGCGGACCCCGACACGCCCGTCATCGTCATGACCGCCTACGGCACCGTCGAGGAGGCGGTGAAGGCGATGAAGGACGGGGCGGCCGACTTCCTCACCAAGCCCGTGGACACCGAGCATCTGCTGGTGCTTCTCGATCGGGCGGTCGACCGGCGCCGGCTGCTCACGGAGCTGGTCCTTCTCAAGGAGGAGCACCAGCGACACTTCGGGCTCCCAAAGGTGCTCGGCGAAGACCCGGGCCTGAAGGAGGCGATGCTGGCCCTGCAGCGCGCGGCCGGGACCGACACGACCGTCCTCCTCCTCGGCGAGAGCGGCACCGGCAAGGAGCTGATGAGCCGGGCGCTGCACCTGCTGTCGCCCCGGGCCAAGGGCCCCTTCGTGGCCATCAACTGTGCCGCCATCCCCGAGAACCTCCTCGAGAACGAGCTCTTCGGGCACGAGAAGGGTGCGTACACCGGGGCCGGCGCCCGCAAGGTGGGCAAGGCCGAGCTGGCGCACAAGGGGACGCTCCTCCTCGACGAGATCGGCGACCTGCCCCTGCTCCTGCAGGGCAAGATCCTCCGGCTCGTTCAGGAGCGGCAGTTCGAGAGGGTGGGCGGCCTGCAGACGCTCTCGGTGGACGTGCGGGTCGTGGCCGCCACCAACCAGGACCTGAGGATGCTGGTGGACGAGAAGCGCTTCCGGGAGGACCTCTACTTCCGACTGTCCGCCTTCCCGATCGAGATCCCGCCTCTGCGCCGCCGCCGCCGCGACGTGCTGCTGCTCGCCGAGGCCTTCGTCGACCGCCTCGCCCGCGAGATGGGCCGCCGCGGCCTGACCCTGTCCGAGGAGACGAAGCGGGCGCTCGGCGAGCACAGCTGGCCCGGCAACGTCCGCGAGCTGCAGAACTGCCTCGAGCGCGCGGTCATCCTCTGCGACGGGAGCACGATCGAGCCCGCCCACCTGCGGCTCGATCCCCCGATGCGGGCGGGGCCCGCTCTGGCCGACGTGGTCGACCTGTCGGGGCCGCTCCCCGAGGTCACGAAGCGTGTGACGGCCCGGGCCGAGGAGGAGGCCATCGCGGCCGCCCTGCTCGAGACGGACGGAGACCGCGCGGCGGCCGCCTCCCGTCTCGGCATCAGCCTGTCGACGCTGAACCGCCGGTTGCGGAAGGCCGAGGGCGAATCCTGACTCCCCGAGTGTAAGCAGCGACGCGCGAGCGTCGCCTCCTGCAGGCCGGAAACGCCTCGAGTGAGGCCCTCACACGCGCGTGTCCCAAGGAAGGACACGCGCGTGATCGTGAGCCTGCTGGCTTGCCGCGCGGCCTCGTTCAGGTCTTCTTACGCCACTTGGAGCGCTGGTTGGCGGGGAGGGTGCGCTTGCGGAGCCGGATGGCGACCGGGGTGACCTCCACGAGCTCGTCGCCGTCGATGAACTCGAGGGCCTGCTCGAGGTTGAGCTGGCGCGGGGGGGTGAGGCGGATGGCCTCCTCCGACGTCGAGGCACGCATGTTCGTGAGCTTCTTCGGCTTCGTCACGTTGACGTCGATGTCGTCGGTTCGGGAGTTCTCGCCCGCGATCATCCCCTCGTAGACCGCGGTGCCCGGAGCGAGGAAGAGCTCGCCCCGATCCTCGAGGTTCGACAAGGCGTAGGCGGTGGTCTCTCCCGCCCGGTCGGCGACGAGGACCCCGGTCTGACGCCGCACGACCTCTCCCTGCCACTCCACCCATCCCTCGAGGAGGCTGTTCATGACCGCGGTCCCGCGGGTGTCGGTGAGGAGCTCGGTGCGCACGCCGATGAGGCCGCGGGTGGGCACGTGGAAGTCGAGGCGCACCCGCCCCGAGCCGTGATTCACCATCTTGACCATCTTGCCCTTGCGGAGGGCCATCTTCTCGAGGACCACACCCATGTAGGTCTCGGGAGCGTCGATGGAGAACAGCTCGAGGGGCTCGCGGCGGGCGCCCCCCTCCTCGCGCGTCAGGACCTCGGGGTTCGAGACGCCCATCTCGAAGCCCTCGCGTCGCATGGTCTCGATCAGAATCGCCAGCTGCAGCTCGCCCCGGCCGAGGACCTTGATCGACTCTGCGCTCCCGGTGGGCTCGAGCCGGATCGAGACGTTGGTCTGGAGCTCCTTCTCGAGCCGCTCCCGGATGTTGCGCGAGGTGACCCAGCGGCCTTCCCGGCCCGCGAACGGTGAGGTGTTGACGGAGAACACCATTGCGATCGTGGGCTCGTCGATGTGGAGGGGCGCAAGGGGGGCCGGGCTCTCGGCCGAGGTCACCGTCTCCCCGATCTGGATCCCCTCGAAGCCGGCCAGGGCCACGATCTCTCCGGCCGGCGCCTCCTCGGTCGCGACCCGCTCCAGCCCGTCGAAGACGAACAGCCTGGTCACCCGTGTCGTCTCCAGCTGGCCGTCGCGCTTGGCCACCGCCACCGTGTCGCCCACCTTCACCCGGCCCGAGAAGACGCGCCCGATCGCCAGGCGCCCCAGGTAGTCGCTGTAGTCGAGGTTCGCGATCAGCAGCTGCAGGGTCCCGTCCTCGTCGCCGGCCGGGGCGGGCACGTGGGTCACGAGCGCGTCGAAGAGGGGCCGGAGGTCCTCTCCCGGGCCGTCGGGCTCGGTCTTGGCGATCCCCGTCTTCGCGTTGCAGTAGAGGACGGGGAAGTCGAGCTGGTCCTCGGTGGCGTCGAGGTCGATGAAGAGGTCGTAGATCTCGTCCAGGACCGTCTGCGGCCGGGCGTCGGCCCGGTCGATCTTGTTGATCACGACGACCGGGGGGAGACGGGCCTCGAGGGCCTTGCGAAGCACGTACCGGGTCTGGGGGAGCGGCCCCTCCGAGGCGTCGACGAGGAGCATGACGCCGTCGACCATCTTGAGGGCCCGCTCGACCTCGCCCCCGAAGTCGGCGTGGCCGGGGGTGTCGACGATGTTGATCTTCGTGTCGCCGTAGTGCACGGCGGTGCTCTTGGCGAGGATGGTGATCCCGCGCTCCCGCTCGAGGTCGCCCGAGTCGAGAACGCGCTCCCGCACCTCCTGGCTCGCTCGGAAGACGCCGCTCTGGCGCAGGAGGGAGTCCACCAGGGTGGTCTTCCCGTGGTCGACGTGGGCGATGATCGCGACGTTGCGCAGGCGCATGGCTCTCCGGTCAGGGTCGCAGCAGGAGGAGGGTCAGGGCGATCGCGGAGGCGGCGAGAGCCGCCGAGACCGCATCGGCGCCCCCGGAAAGCCGGGACGGCCCTTGGCCGGGCCTCGCGCGGCGGAGGCGGCCCAGGGGGACGAACCCGAGGACGCAGAGGAAGGGGAGCTTCACGTAGAGGTAGGTGAACTCCATGTGGGTGATGGCGTGTGCCACCAGAAAGCACGCGGCGACCAGCGTGGCCGTGAGGAGGGGCCCCTCGCGGGAGCGCAGACCCACGACGACGCCGACGGCCGCGAGCAGACCGAGGACCCCGGTCAGAGCGGCGAAGGCCCGCGCGAGACCCTCGGAGCCGAGCCGGGGGGCGCGGCCGGCCTCGAACCAGGTCTGGACGACCTCCTCGTCCGACGTCTGCACGTAGCGGAAGACCCGCAAGAAGACGGTGTTCGTGTCGAGGAGGAGCGAGCCGAACGACCGTGCGACGTTGCCCAGATAGACCTGCGGCCGGCGCCACAGGTTGGCGAGGGCCTCGTCACGGTACGCACGCTCGAGCTCGGCGTTGAACCTCACCCAGGTGAGCAGGTCGTAGTGGGGCTGACCCGTAACCTGGCGCTGCACCCTCAGGAGATCCGGCCCGATGGCGAACCACCGGTAGGAGTCGGGCTGGACGGGGAGGGGGCGCAGGGTCGCCCCCCAGACGTTGACCCAGCCCTGCAGGTTGACCGGGACGAACCGGTGGGAAACCGCCCAGTTCCGGGCCGTCCAGGGCGCGATGGTGGCGATCATCCCGAGGCAGAAGAACACGATCGCCGCCCCCGCCGCTCGAACCCTCGGGCGCGGACGCCGCAGCAGGAGCAGGACGAAGACGAAGGGTGGCAGCAGGAGGGTCACCGGGCGGACGAGCGTGGCCAGGCCCCAGACGACTCCGGCGAGCGCCATGGACCGCCGCCGATACGGCTCGACCGCTACCGCCCGGTCGAGCGTCCAGAGCCCGGCCACGAGCGTGAGGATGTGCACGACCGGGTACTGCAGCAGGCCGACCAGGGTGATGCTCAGGGGGTTGAGCCCGAGGACGAGCCCGGCCGCGAAGGCCTGGGGCCAGGGAACGGCTTCCAGGAGCCAGAGGAACATGAGGACCGAGGCCAGGGAGAGGGCGACGGACTGCGCGGCATAGACGAGGCTGGAGGCCCGGTCGAGATTCGCCATGGTGACGACGCGGGGCGCCCCGGCGGCGAGGAGCGGGAGGGCGACGAAGGCCGGGTAGCCCGGCGGCCGGAGGAGCCAGGGCTCGTCCTCGAGGCCGATCGTGCCGTGCACGGCGAGGTTGGCGCCCAGCATGACCCACTCGTCGGTGAGCCCCCCCAGCAGCCCCAGCTGACGGCGCTGGCTCAGGGAGAATGCGCAGACGGCGAGGACGAGGAAGGCCAGCAGGAGGCCCAGCCGTCGTCGCAGCGCCGGGTCGATCACGGCGTCCATCGGCGCCCCATCATAGCCCGGCGGGTCGGCCGCCCCCGCCTCGCGTGCGAAGCCGCTCCAGGTCCGCCGGGGTGTTGATGCCGACGAGGCAGCCGGGATCGCCCTCCACGTGAACCACGCGACCCGGGTGCGCCCGGAGGACGGCGCGCGCCCCCTGGGCGGCGGGGGCGGCGCGCAGGGCCGCGAACGCGGCCCTCCCGAAGCCCCCCGGGTGTCCGCGGCGGCCGTCGTGGGTCGGGACGGCCGCGAACGCCCCCTCCTCGAGCGCGCCCACGACCCGATCGACTGTCTCCGGTGCGACCAACGGGTGATCGACGGGATGGAGCAGGACGGCCTCCGCTCCCAGGGCCTCCGCCCCGTCGAGGCCGTGCCAGACGGACGAGAGCATTCCCTCCCTCCAGCGGTGGTTCTCGACCACCACGACCTCCGCGGGGAGGTCCGCCTCCGCCCGCACCCTGGCCGCCCCCGCGCCGATCACGGCGACGACCGACCCCACTCCGGGTCGCCGGAGGACATCGCAGGCCCGAGCGAGGAAGGAGCGGTCCTCGAGGCGCAGCAACGCCTTGGCGCCGCCGATGCGGCTTCCCTCGCCGGCCGCAAGCACGATCGCCACGATCCGCATCCCTTCATTGGACCACGGATCGGGGGGTTCATTGACGCATCCGGAAAGCGCCCCGTATGATGGCCCGCGGCAGAAAAGGAGCGACCCTTGCCCACTCGGATCATCATCATGGGAGCCGCCGGCCGCGACTTCCACAACTTCAACACCGTGTTCCGCGACGACGCCGACACCGAGATCGTCGCCTTCACCGCCACGCAGATCCCCAACATCGACGATCGTCGCTACCCGCCCGCTCTGGCCGGGCCGCGCTACCCGGAGGGGGTTCCGATCTACGCCGAGACCGACCTGCCCCGTCTGATCCGGGAGCTGGCGGTGGACCAGGTGGTCTTCTCCTACAGCGACGTCTCGCACGAGACGGTGATGCACCACGCCTCGTGGTCCTGGCCTGCGGGGCCGACTTCCGGCTGATCGGACCTCGGGCGAGCATGATCGAGGCGAAGGTCCCCATGATCTCCGTGTGCGCGGTCCGCACCGGCTGCGGCAAGAGCCAGACCACGCGCCGCGTGCTGCGCCTCCTCCGCGCCAAGGGGCGCCGGGCGGTGGCCATCCGTCACCCCATGCCCTACGGCGATCTCGTGAAGCAGAAGGTGCAGCGCTTCGCGAGCCTCGAGGACCTCGACCGGCACGACTGCACGATCGAGGAGCGGGAGGAGTACGAGCCGCACATCGCGGAAGGCGGGGTGATCTACGCCGGCGTCGACTACGGGGCGATCCTCGCCGAGGCGGAGAAGGAGGCCGATGTCATCGTCTGGGACGGGGGCAACAACGACCTGCCGTTCTACGTGCCCGACCTCGAGATCGTCGTGATCGATCCCCACCGCCCCGGCCACGAGCGCACGTATCACCCGGGCGAGACCAACCTGCGCCGCGCCCACGTGGTCGTCATCAACAAGATCGACTCGGCCGAGCCCGCGGGGGTCGAGGCCGTGCGCCGCTCGATCCACGAGCTGAACCCGGAGGCGGTCGTCGTCGATGCCGCATCGCCTCTCTTCGTGGACGACGCGGAGACGATTCGGGGAAAGCGCGTGCTGGCCATCGAGGACGGCCCCACGCTCACCCACGGCGAGATGAAGTACGGGGCCGGGGTCCTCGCTGCCCAACGCCACGGTGCAGCCGAGATCGTGGACCCGCGGCCGTACACGGTGGGAACCCTCACGGAGACGTTCGACAAGTATCCAGACATCGGAACGCTGCTGCCGGCGATGGGCTACGGCGAGAAGCAGATGAAGGACCTGGCGGAGACGATCGCGCGGACTCCCGCCGACGTCGTCCTCGTCGCCACGCCCATCGACCTGCGCCGCGTCATCAAGATCGAGAAGCCCGCCCTGCGCGTCCGCTACGAGCTGCAGGAGATCGGTAAGCCGGACCTGGAAGACGTGCTCGCGAGGTTCTGAAGATGGCCCGGCAGCACTTCCTTTCGCTCAAGGACTGGTCGCCCGAGGCGATCGAGCGGTTGTTCGAGCTTGCGGCGGGGATGAAGGCCGATCCCGCGACCTGGGCGGACGCCCTTCGGGGCCGGACCCTGGCGATGATCTTCCAGAAGCCGTCGACGCGGACCCGGGTCTCCTTCGAGGCGGGGATGCTCCAGCTCGGCGGGCACGCGCTCTTCCTCGGGGCGGGCGACATCCAGCTCCATCGCGGGGAGACGGTCGCGGACACCGCCGCCGTTCTCTCCCGCTACGTCGACGGCATCATGGCGCGCGTGTTCGCGCACCAGGACGTCCTCGATCTCGCCCGGCACGGGACCGTCCCCGTCATCAACGGGCTCTCGGACCTCCTGCACCCCTGCCAGGCGCTCGCCGACTATTTCACGCTGCGCGAGCGGCGCGGCGACGTCCGGGGTCTGAAGATGGCCTACGTCGGCGACGGAAACAACGTCTGCCACGCGCTGATGTTCGGGGCGGTGAAGCTCGGCTGTCCGATGAGCATCGGCTGCCCCCCGGGCTACGAGCCCAACAAGCTCATCTTCAAGAGCGCGGCCCGCGAGGCCCAGAAGCTTGGCTCCCCGGTGCCCGAGGTCACGAATGACCCCATGGCGGCGGCGGCGGGGGCGGACGTCGTCTACACGGACGTCTGGGCCTCGATGGGGCAGGAGGCGGAGCGGCAGAAGCGGGTCGAGGCCTTCGCGGGCTACCGAGTCACCCCGGAGATGATGGCGGTGGCGAAGCCCGAGGCCGTCTTCATGCACTGCCTGCCCGCCCATCGCGGCGAGGAGGTCGACGCCGCGGTGATCGACGGGCCGCAGTCGGTCGTCTTCGACGAGGCGGAGAACCGGCTCCACGTGCAGAAGGCCGTGCTCGCCACGCTGATGGGCGGAGTAGCCTAGGGCTCCCGGGCGGCCATCATCTTGAGGGCCTTCCGGATCTCGGGGCGGGTGACGTCGTCGCGGACGACCACGCGGCCGACCGCGGTCGGCAGGACGAACACGACGCGTCCCGCCGTCACCTTCTTGTCGCGGCCGAGTGCGTCGATGAGGTCGCGGGCGGGCAGGTCCGACACGGGCGGGCGCGGGCCGACGTGATCCACAGCCTCGGCGATGGCGTCGAAGGTGCGGGCGGCGAGCATCCCGCGCTGCCGCGCGACTGCGGCCGCGCCGATCATGCCCCAGCCCACCGCCTCCCCGTGCGTGAAGCGCCCGTATCGCGTCACCGACTCCAGGGCGTGGCCGAGGGTGTGTCCCAGGTTGAGCACCCGGCGCAGCCCGCCCTCGCGTTCGTCTCTCTCCACGACATCGGCCTTGATCGCGCAGGCGGAGGCGATCGCGTTCTCGACGTCCGGGGAGGGCCAGCCTTCGAGACCCGGGGGCGCGTCCCGCAGGGCCGAGAAGAGCGCACGGTCTCCGAGAACGGCGCACTTGAGAATCTCGTAGGCCCCGGCCCGCAGCTCACGCAGGGGCAGGGTTTCGAGCAGCGCGGGGTCGGCCACCACCGCCCGGGGCTGGTGGAAGGCGCCGATCAGGTTCTTGGCCCCGGGGTGGTTGATCCCGACCTTGCCCCCGACCGAGCTGTCGACCATCGACAGCAGCGTCGTGGGGAGGCCGACCCAGTCGACGCCCCTCATGTAGGTCGCGGCGGCGTAGCCGGCCAGGTCGCCCACCACGCCCCCGCCGAGGGCGACGACCAGGCCGTCGCGGCCGAGGCGGGCGGAGAGGAACGCCTCGTACAGCCCCTCCAGCGTCTTCCGGCTCTTGAATCGCTCGCCGTCCGGGACGAGGACGACCTGGAGGGGGCCGAGGCCACGGAGGCCTTTCTCGACGGGCCTCCCGTGCAGGGCATGCACCCGGCGACTCGCCACCAGGACCGTGCGCGGGCCGCGGAGGTCGGACAGGAGCTCGGGCAGGTGGCGCACGACGCCCCGGCCCACCGAGATGGTGTAGCGCCGCACCCCCAGCTCGACCGGGATCTCAATCATCGCGCGGCAGCATAGCACCCCCCCCGGGGGGCCGGGCGACGGGGCAGGGACGGCCCGAGCTCGGACCCGACTGACGGAGTCCGTCCACAGCGATTCTGATAGACTGACCGCTTTGAGCATGAGCGCCGCGGCCCCGCTGTTCCCGTTTGCCGAGTACTGGGCGTTCTACGTCGGTTTCACGGCCTTCGTCATCGTGCTCCTGGCGCTGGACCTGGGGATCTTCCACCGGACGCCCCACGCCGTCTCGATGCGGGAGGCCGCCCGCTGGAGCGTCGTCTGGGTGAGCCTCGCCCTCACCTTCAACGTGGCCTTCTACCTCTACATGCAGCTGGAGCTTCCCGCTCGACCCCCGCCTCATGGCAATCCCGGGGTTCGACCCGGCTCTGGCCGCTCGCGAGACCGCGCTCGAGTTCCTCGCCGGCTACGTGGTCGAGTACTCGCTGTCCGTCGACAACATCTTCGTCTTCGTGGTGGTGCTGTCCTACTTCGGCGTGCCGGCGGCCTACCAGCACCGGGTCCTCTTCTTCGGGATCATGGGGGCCCTGGTCTTCCGAGGGATCTTCATCGCCCTCGGGGCGGTGCTCCTGCAGTTCGACTGGGTGATCTGGGTGTTCGGGGCGTTCCTCGTCTTCACCGGGGCGAAGATGATGATCGGGCCGGAAGGCGGCCCCGTCGAGCCCCACGAGCGCCTGGTCATACGCCTCTTCCGGAGGTACGTCCCCGTCACCGGGGTCTTCAAGGGGCAACGCTTCTTCGTGCGCGAGGAGGGGACACTGCACGCGACCCCGCTGCTCATCGCGCTCCTCTTCCTGGAGATGACGGACATCCTGTTCGCGGTGGACTCGGTGCCCGCGATCTTCGGCCTCACCCGGGAGCCGCTGGTCGTCTACACCTCGAACATCTTCGCCATCCTGGGCCTCCGGAACCTCTACTTCCTGCTCGCGGGGGCGGTGGACAAGTTCCACCTGCTCAAGTACGGCCTCGGGACCGTCCTCATCTTCGTCGGTCTCAAGATGGCTGTCCTGAATCGCCTCTGGGACGGCCACTTCCCGATCACCGTCTCGCTCGGCATCATCGTGGGCGTGATCGCGGCCTCGATCACGCTGTCGTTTCTCTTCCCGAAGGCTCAGGAGGAGCCTCGCTGAAAATGGAAAACGATCGTGTCCTCAAGGAGATCACACCGAAGAGCAGGGACCACTCCCAGTGGTACCTCGACGTCGTGCTCAAGGCGGACATGGCCGACTACGGCCCGGTCAAGGGGTGCATGATCATCAAGCCCTACGGCTACTCGGTCTGGGAGACCATGCAGCGTGACATGGACCGGCGCATCAAGGAGACCGGCCACGTCAACGCCTACTTCCCCCTGTTCATCCCGAAGAGCTTCCTCGAGAAGGAGAAGGAGCACGTCGAGGGCTTCTCGCCCGAGTGCGCCTGGGTGACGGTCGGTGGCGGGAGAGGAGCTCGAGGAGCCCCTCGCGATCCGGCCGACTTCCGAGGCGATGATCTGCTCCATGTACGCGAAGTGGGTCCAGTCCTGGCGCGACCTGCCGATCCTCATCAACCAGTGGGCGAACGTCGTGCGCTGGGAGAAGGTGACGCGCCCCTTCCTCCGGACGACCGAGTTCCTCTGGCAGGAGGGCCACACCCTCCACGAGACCGAGGAGGAGGCGGAGGAGGAGACCCTCCAGATGCTCGAGGTCTACCGCAGCTTCTCGGAGGAGATGCTCGCGATGCCGGTCGTCTGGGGGCTCAAGAGCGAGGGCGAGAAGTTCGCGGGGGCGCTCCGGACCTACGCGATCGAGGCCCTCATGGGCGACGGCAAGGCACTGCAGGCCGGGACCAGCCACAACCTCGGCCAGCACTTCGCCGACCGCCTACGGGATCGAGTACCTGGACCGCGAACCAGAAGCGCGTCGAAGCCGTGGTCCACGTCGTGGGGGACCTCGACCCGGATGATCGGCGGGCTGATCATGACCCACGGCGACGACGCTGGGCTGATCCTGCCGCCGAAGGTGGCCCCGTACCAGGTCGTGATCGTGCCCATCCCCCCGAGGAAGGGCGGCGACTGGAACGAGACCATCCTGCCGAAGGCCCGCGAGGTCGCGGCGATGCTGCGGGGGGCGGGCTTCCGCGTCCACCTCGACGACCGCGACCAGTTCCAGACCGGGTACAAGTACTCGGACTGGGAGATGCGCGGGGTGCCGTACCGCCTCGAGATCGGCCCGAAGGACGTCGCCAAGGAGCAGTGTGTGCTCGTCCGCCGCACCGATCGGCACAAGGACTTCGTGCCCCTGGCCGGGGTGGCGGAGCGGCTCGGCGAGCTGCTCGACACGCTGCAGAAGGACCTCTTCGAGCGGGCGAAGCAGTTCCGGGAGGAGAACACCACGCAGGTCTCGACCTACGACGACTTCAAGGAGGTCATGCGGACGAAGCGGGGCTTCATCCTCGCCGGCTGGAACGGCGATCCCGCCGTCGAGGCCCGGATCAAGGAGGAGACGAAGGCCACGATCCGCGTCATCCCGATGGACGGCGGCCGCGAAGTCCCCTGCGTCGTCACGGGCGAAAAAGGCCGCGAAGTCTACTTTGCGCAGGCCTACTAGCGGCAGGTTTTCCGACGTTCACTGAAAACCTGCCGCAGTCCGTTCGTCGCGTTGCGCCGACCCTGCGTCCCGCGACGCGACGCTTGACTGACCCAGTCCCTCCCTTGATCTCCCTTCCTTCCGAGCCAGCGCGCGAAGGACCGCCCAACGTAGAGATTCTTCGTCGCCTGCCCAACGCCGAAGCTCCTGCTAGGGGCACGAAGCCCCGGGGTGCGCGGCGGGGGCGCTTCAGAGGCCCGCTCGCGGGGACGCTCGGGAGGGCGTCGGCCTCTTCAAGAGGAAGGAGCGCCCTCCCTCGCTGCCAAGAAACAAGCATGCAAGTCCTTTGCTATCAACAGCGGTGTCCCGAGCTGTTTCTTTGCCTAGGCAACCGGCACGGGCCGGTTCCCTGCTGCTAAGAATGACGATTGTGTCCTTGACAGCTCACACTTCTTCGCTCCCCCGACACATCCCCGCAACCTCCACCTCCGATCCTTCTCTCTGAGTGAGCCCGCGGTCGCTCCCGCACCCGGCCTTCGCGGCTTGTCTCGCCCCGAGTTCAAACGTACAATTCATACAGTCGTTTGATTCATGCGGGGGATCTCTTGAGCAACGTCGACACGAAGAACCGCATCATGGACGTCGCGGAGGGCCTCTTTGCCGAGAAGGGCTACGCGGCGACGTCTCTGCGGGACATCACCGGTGAAGCGGGGACCAACCTGGCTTCGGTCAACTACCACTTCCAGTCGAAGGAGGGCCTCCTCTCGGCGATCATCGACCGATTCGTCGGGCCGGTGAATCGGGCCCGCCTGGATGCCCTGGACGCCCTCGAGGCCGAGGCCGACGGAACGTCTCCGAACGTCGAGCGCCTTCTCCGGGCCTTCCTGGCGCCGGCCTTCACGCGCTGGGGTGGCCAGGGGGCCGACGGGGCGCGCTTCATGCGCCTGGCCGGCCGCCTGCACTCCGAGACCGACGAGCATCTGCGGGCGATCTTCCTCGGACACTTCGAGGAGGTGGTCCGTCGCTACGGCGCCGCGTTCCGTCGGGCCGTGCCTCATCTCGACGAGAGAGAGGTTCAGCTGCGGACCCATTTCCTGGTGGGGGCCATGGCCCACACCCTCCTCTGGAGCCAGAACATGCCCGGTCCACCCTTTGGACGACGCAAGACCATTCCCCCGGACGAAGCCCTGGACAGCCTCCTGCGCTTCGCCGCGGCGGGGCTCGGGGCCCCCGCCGCGCCGGCGGTCCGGCCCGGGAGCCGCCGGGAGTCCAGACGATGACGCGCGCCACCGTCGCACTGATGTTCGCGCTCCTGGCCCTCGGCTGTGCCTCGGTGCCGAAGGTGTCCCGACCGGACCTCGACGTCGCGACACCCGCGCAGTGGACCGGGGCCACCCTCGCTGAGGGGGCGGTGGATCCCACCTGGTGGGAGAGCTTCGGCTCGCCGGAGCTCAACGAGACCATCCAGACCGCCCTCGAGCGGAACTGGGACCTCCGGGCCGCGGTCGCCCGGGTCCGCCAGGCCGAGGCCCAGGCCCGCATCGCCGGGGCCGACCTCAAGCCCGGGGTGAACCTGGGCCTCGACGCGGCGAAGCGGAAGCAGAACTTCATTGGCCTGCCCATCCCCGGGGCGCCGCCCGGCGGCGTCCTGAGCTCGACCTCCACCACCCTCGGGCTCTCCCTGTCGGTGTCGTGGGAGATCGACCTCTGGGGCCGGCTGGGCGCCCGGGCGGGTGCCGGAGTGGCCGACCTCCAGGCGGCCCAGTCCGACCTCGCCGGCGCCCACCTCTCGCTGGCCGGGCAGGTGGCCAAGACCTGGTTCGCCACCGCCGCGGCCGCCCAGCAGGTGGAGCTCGCCCGCGCCCAGGTGAAGAGCTTCCAGACCACGGCCCGGCAGGTGCGGGGGCGCTACGACATGGGCATTCGGCCCGCCCTCGACCTGCGACTCGCCCTCGCGAACCTCGAGGGAGCGGAGGCGTCCCTCCGGCTCCGCGAGGAGCTGCTCGACGCCGCGATCCGTCAGCTCGAGACCCTCCTCGGCCGGTACCCCGGACGACAGGTGGAGACACCCACCGTCCTTCCCGACACGCCGCCGGGGGTGCCCGGCGAGCTGCCCGCGGACCTGGTGGCCCGCCGGCCGGACCTGGCCGCCGCGGAGCGGCGTCTGGCCGCGGCCGGCGCCGCGTCTCACTGCGTCGAAGAAGGACCTCTATCCACGTCTGAGCCTCACCGCGAGCGGGGGAACCACGAGCGGGGAGCTGAAGGACCTCGTGAGCGGCGACTTCGGGGTCTGGAGCCTCGCCGGGAACCTCCTCCAGCCCATCTTCCAGGGCGGGCGCCTGCGGGCCGCGGTGAAGCTGGCCGAAGGGGCGGCGGACGAGAGGCTCGCGGGCTACGCGAGCGCGGCTCTCAACGCCTACCTCGAGGTGGAGACGACGCTTCGGGCGGAGACCCTGCTGGGGGAGCGCGAGGCCCACCTGGCCGAGGCCGCCCGCCAGTCACGGGCCGCCGAGCGGCTGGCCGACGAGCGCTACCGCGCCGGGCTCGACAGCTTCATCACGGTCCTCGAGTCCCAGCGCCGCGCCTTCCAGGCCGAGACGGAGTGGCTCATCGCCCGCCAGGAGCGGCTCGCGAACCGCGTGGACCTGTTCCTCGCCCTGGGCGGTGGGTTCGAGCGCGACGAAGAAACCGGGGGCCCGAAGGTCGCGGCTGCGATGCCGGCCCCACCAGACGCGACGACCGAGAGCGAGAAGGAGTCGGTGAGATGAGCGGTGGATCACGCACGATGAAGATCGTCCTGCCCCTGGCGCTGGTGGTCGTGGCCGCGCTGCTGGCCGCGGGGATGGTGGCCCTCAAGCCCGACGTCGAGACACAGGTCGCCGCGCCCAAGCCGCCGCTGGTGCGGGCGGCCGAGGTGACGCTCGACGACGTTCCGCTGATCGTCCGGAGCCAGGGCACGGTCCGCCCGCGCACCGAGAGCCAGCTCGTGCCCGAGGTGTCGGGCCGGGTGATCTGGGTCTCGCCCTCCTTCGCCGAGGGAGCGTTCTTCGAGAAGGGAGAGATCCTCCTCAAGGTCGACCCCCACGACTACCGCCAGGCGGTGGTGCGGAGCCGGGGCGAGGTCGCGCGGACGAAGCTGCAGCTGGCCCGCGAGGAGGCCGAGGCCGAGGTGGCCCGGGAGGAGTGGAAGGACCTGGGCGCCGGGGAGGCCGCCACCGCCCTCACTCTCCGGGAGCCGCAGCTCGAGGACGCGCGGGCCGCGGTGGCCTCCGCCGAGGCCAACGTGATCACCGCCGAGCGCAACCTCGAGCGGACCCAGATCCGGGCTCCCTACGCCGGCCGTCTGAGGAAGAAGAACGTCGACCAGGGGCAGTTCGTCGCGGTGGGCAGCCCGGTGGCCACGATCTACGCCGTCGACTTCGCCGAGGTGCGCCTGCCCCTGCCCGACGACCAGCTCGCCTACGTGGAGCTGCCGCTGCACTACCGCGGCGAGAAGCAGCGCCAGAAGGGCCCGCGGGTGACACTCCAGGCGGACTTCGCCGGCGAGACGTTCGAGTGGACGGGGGAGATCGTCCGCACCGAGGGCGAGATCGACCCCGGCAGCCGCATGGTGCACGCGGTGGCGCAGGTGAAGAACCCGTACGGCCGGGGCGAGGATCCCAACCGCCCGCCCCTCGCGGTGGGCCTCTACGTCGAGGCCGAGATCGAGGGGACCACGGCCGAAGGCGTGGCCGTCCTCCCGCGCTCGGCGCTCCGGGGCCGCAGCCAGGTTCTGGTCATCACCCCCGAGGACCGACTCGAGTTCCGCGACGTCGACCTGCTGCGGACGACCCGGGAGGAGATCTACGTCCGTGGCGGACTGAAGGAGGGGGAGAGGGTCTGCCTCTCGCCCCTCGAGGCGGTGACCGATGGAATGCAGGTTCGAACCAGCGCCGGCGAGGCGGGTGAGACGCGCGGAGGAGCCGGCCTCGTGAAGGGCGCCATCGCCTGGTTCACGAAGAACACCGTCGCCGCCAACCTCCTGATGGTGGTGATCATGGCGGGGGGGCTGATCTCCGCCTTCACCGTCAAGCGCGAGGTCTTCCCGGAGTTCGATCTCGACATCATCACCGTGACCGTGCCCTACCTCGGGCGCGGCTCCGGAGGAGGTCGAGGAGGGTGTGAACGTCCGCGTCGAGGAGTCCATCCAGGGCCTCGACGGGATCAAGCGCGTCACCTCCACCGCCGCCGAGGGCCGGGGCACGGTGGTGGTCGAGCTGGAGCTGGGGGCCGACGCCCGCAAGGTGCTCGACGACATCAAGTCCCGCATCGACGCCATCGACACCTTCCCGGAGCAGACCGAGAAGCCGATCATCCAGGAGCTCACCAACCGCCGGCAGGTGATCAACCTCGCGGTCTGGGGCGACGCCGACGAGACGACGCTCAAGCGGCTCGCCGAGCGCATCCGGGACGAGATCGCCTCGACGCCCGGGATCAGCCAGGTGGAGCTCGCCAACGCGCCGCCCTACGAGATCTCCATCGAGGTGTCGGAGAACACGCTCCGGCGCCACGGACTGAGCTTCGACTTCGTGGCCCGGGCGGTGCGCCGCTCCTCCCTCGACATGCCCGGCGGGTCGGTCAAGACCCAGGGCGGCGAGATCCTGCTGCGCACCAAGGGGCAGGCCTACCGCGGCCGGGAGTTCGAGGATCTCGTCCTCCTGACCCGCCCCGACGGGACACACCTGCGCCTGGGCGACGTGGCCACGGTCGTGGACGGGTTCGCCGACACCGACCAGTTCTCACGCTTCGACGGCAAGCCCGCCATCCTGCTCCAGGTCTTCCGCACCGGGGACCAGGGGGCGCTGGAGGTCGGGGACAAGGTCAAGGCCTACGCCGAGCAGGCCCAGAGCTGGCTGCCCGAGGGTGTCCAGCTCAGCACCTGGCGGGACCAGACGAAGGTGCTCCGCGACCGTCTCGACCTCCTCACGCGCAACGGGCGGAACGGGTTCCTGCTCGTCGTGGCGGTCCTGGCCCTGTTCCTGCGCTTCCGCCTCGCGGCCTGGGTGAGCCTGGGGATCCCCATCTCGTTCCTCGGGGCGGTCTGGCTGATGCCGACCCTCGACGTCTCGGTGAACCTGTTCTCGCTCTTCGCCTTCATCCTGGTCCTGGGCATCGTGGTGGACGACGCGATCATCGTGGGCGAGAACATCTACACCCACCACCAGCGCCACGGAGAGCCCCTGAAGGCCGCCATCGAGGGGGCGCAGGAGGTGAGCGTCCCGGTGGTGTTCGCGGTGCTGACCACGGTGGCGGCGTTCATGCCCATGCTCGCGGTGCCGGGCAACATCGGCAAGATCATGCGGGTGATGCCGATGATCGTGATCCCGGCGCTCCTCTTCTCGCTGGTGGAGTCGCTCTGGATCCTCCCCGCCCACCTGTCGCACCTGCGCAGCCGGGATACCAGCGAAGTCGCCAACGGAAGCTCGAGAAGGTGGGGCTGGTACCGGGTCCAGAGCCGTGTCGTGGCCGGCCTCCACTACGTGATCGAGCACCAGTACAAGCCGTCCCTCGAGCTGGCCCTCCGGTGGCGCTACGTCACCCTGGCCGTGGCCCTGTCCATCCTGATCTTCACCGTCGGCCTCGTGGGGGCCGGCTGGGTCCGCTTCATCTTCTTCCCCCAGGTCGAGGCCGACTTCGTCATCGCCGCGTTGACCATGCCCCAGGGCACGCCGGAGGAGGTCACCGCGGAGGCGGTGGCTCACCTCGAGCGCACCGCCGAGGAGGTCCGGGAGGAGATGCAGGTGGCCAGCGAGCCGAACCTCTACCGGCACGCCATCTCCACCATCGGCGACCAGCCCCAGAGCTCCCAGCTGGGGGGGCCGATCACCGGAGGCGACGTGAACCTGTCGGGCTCCCACCTCGGGGAGGTCTTCGTCGAGCTTGCCCCGGCCGAGGACCGCACCGTCGGCAGCGAGGAGCTCGCCAACCGCTGGAGGCAGCGCGCGGGGGCCATCCCCGACGCCGTCCAGCTGAGGGTCAGCTCTTCGCTGTTCAGCCCCGGCGACGACGTCGACGTCCAGCTCACCGGGTCAGACGTGGCGGAGCTGAGGGCGGCGGCCGCCGAGCTGAAGCAGCGGCTCGCCGAGTACCCGGGGGTCTACGACATCGGCGACTCGTTCCGCGAGGGCAAGCGCGAGGTGAAGCTCCAGATCAAGCCCGCGGCCGAGCTGCTCGGTCTCACCCTCGGCGACCTGGGGGGACAGGTGCGCCAGGCCTTCTACGGCGAGGAGGCCCAGCGCATCCAGAGGGGGAGAGACGACATCCGGGTGATGGTCCGCTACCCGCAGGAGGAGCGACGCTCCCTGGCCGACATGGAGAACATGCGCATCCGGACCCCGGACGGCAGCGAGGTCCCCTTCAGCCAGGTGGCGGAGGTGGAGCCGGGGCGGGGCTACGCCTCGATCACCCGGGTGGACCGGCGCCGGGCGGTGAACGTCACCGCGAGCGTGGACGCCTCCCTCGCCACCCCCGGGGACATCGTCGCCGACCTCGACGCGCGCGTGATGCCCGAGATTCGCGCCGAGCACCCGGGCGTCCTCTATACCTTCGAGGGGCAGCAGGCGGAGCAGCGCGACACCCTGGGCGGGCTTGCAGCGGGGCTTCACCCTCGCCCTTCTCATGATCTACGCCCTCCTGGCCATCCCCCTGCGCTCCTACCTCCAGCCGCTCGTCATCATGTCCGCCATCCCGTTCGGTCTCGTGGGGGCGGTCTGGGGCCACGTGATCATGGGCATCGATCTCACGATCCTCTCGATGTTCGGAGCGGTGGCCCTTTCCGGCGTCGTGGTCAACGACAGCCTGGTGATGGTCGACTTCATCAACCGTCACCGCGAAACCCACCCGCTGGGCGAGGCCGTTCGTCAGGCCGGTGTGGCCCGCTTCCGGCCCATTCTCCTGACCTCCCTGACGACGTTCTTCGGGCTGCTCCCGCTCCTCCTCGAGCGGAGCCTGCAGGCCAAGTTCCTCGTCCCCATGGCCGTCTCCCTCGGCTTCGGCGTGGTCTTCGCCACGTTCATCTCGCTGGTGCTGGTGCCCTCCGGCTACATCATCTCGGAGGACCTGAAGGCCGGGGTCCGGCGTCTGCGGGGCGGGTCACCGGAACCGGCCGAGCCGTCCCTCGAGCCCTCCGTCCAGAAGCCCGCCTGAGGCCGGCACCGAGGCCGGTCATCAGATCGGGCTCCGGGGACGGCGTGTTTCTCCTTGCCGGGAGCGAATGTGTACACTCGTCCAGCGGGTTCGTCGATCTGGAGAAGAGATGATGCGAGAAGAGCGCTGGTCCCTGGTCGTCCTCGCGGTGCTGACCGCGACCCTCGGCGTTCTTGCCGTGGGATGTGCTCCACGGAATGAAGAGCCGCCGCCCGCCCCCGTCGTCGCGGAAGCCGCGCTTTCCTCATGGAACGAAGGGCCGGCGAAGCAGGCCATCGTCGACTTCGTGACGCGGGTGACCGATGCGGCAAGCGGCGATTTCGTGCCAGAGGCCGAGCGCATCGCCACCTTCGACAACGACGGCACCCTGTGGGCCGAGCAGCCCATGTACTTCCAGATCGTCTTCGCCATGGACCGGGTCAAGGCGCTGGCGCCCGTGAACCCGGAGTGGGCGATGAAGCAGCCCTTCAAGGCGGTGCTCGACGGCGACACGGAGGCCCTGGCCGCCGCGGGCGAGCACGGCCTGCTCGAGCTCGTCATGGCGAGCCACGCCGGGATGACCACGGTCGAGTTCGAGAAGATCGTGAAGGACTGGCTGGCCAGCGCCAAGCATCCGACGACCGGACAGCCCTACACCCGGATGGTGTACCAGCCGATGATCGAGCTCCTGGACTACCTGCGGGCCAACGGGTTCAAGACCTTCATCGTCTCCGGGGGCGGGATCGAGTTCATGCGCCCGTGGGCCGAGGAGGTCTACGGCATCCCGCCCGAGCAGGTGGTGGGCTCGAGCGTCAAGGTCAAGTTCGAGATGCGGGACGACGACCCGGTCCTCGTCCGGCTACCCGAGGTCGACTTCATCGACGACAAGGAGGGCAAGCCCGTCGGCATCCACTCCCACATCGGCCGCCGGCCCATCGCCGCCTTCGGCAACTCCGACGGGGACCTGCAGATGCTCCAGTGGACCGCGGCCGGAGACGGGTCATCCTTGTGTCTCTACGTGCACCACACCGACGCCGACCGGGAGTGGGCCTACGATCGTGAGTCCCGTATCGGACGTCTGGACCAGGGGCTGGACGAGGCCCGCGCCCGCGGCTGGACGGTCGTGGACATGAAGAGCGACTGGAAGCGGGTCTTCGCGTTCGAGGAGTGACCGGCCCCGGATTCAGCAGGCACACGTCGCCTGACGCCACACGCGGAAGGACCGCTCTCGAAGCAATCGGTGGTTGGCAGGGTCTCCGGGCCGCTGCACGTGACCTGAAGACGCGGCTCGCCGGGTACCCCACAGCCGCCCGCTGTCCTGGGGTCGAGCTTCGGGACGCGCCCCGCGGCGACCCGCAAGGGTCCTGATCGGGGCACGAAAACCGAAGAAGCTCCTTGCATAGCACGCGGGGGCGGCGCTATCGTTCGAGGATCGTGCGCAGGGTCTGGAGTTTGGGAGCCTCGAGCCAGGTGCGTCCTGCGTGCCCCACGGCGTGGCAGCGCACGCAAGAGCGAATTCGGAACACAGCGTGACGACACGAGAGCAGCTCCGCGCCCGGGTTCGAAAGGTGGTGTTACGGACGCTCGGCCGCGCTGAGCCGAGCGACACCAAGCCGCGATCGGGGCTCCTCACCGAGCGCGACGTTCGGGACCTTCCCGTCGGCTCGGAGCTCGAGGTCGCGGCGGGCCTGATCATCACCCCTCTGGCTCGGCAGGTGGCGATGGATCGCCGCGTGAGGCTCGTGCCGCGCCCCGGCGGAGCCTCGCCGCGCGCCACGGCGGAGCCCCGGCCTTCCCCGGCACCCCCCTCCGGCAGGCGGCCGGTAGCGATCGGCGCCGACCATGGTGGCTATCCGCTCAAGGAGGCTCTCAAGGAGTTCGTGGCCAAGCTCGGGCACGAGGTGATCGATTGCGGGACGAGCAGTACCGAATCGGTGGACTACCCGGACTTCGCGCTGGCCGTGGCGGAGCTCGTCGCGCAGGGGCGTGCCGGACGCGGCATCCTCATCGATGGCGCCGGTATCGGCTCGTGCATGGCGGCCAACAAGGTGCCGGGTGTGCGCGCGGCCATGTGCTACGACACGTCCACCGCGCTCAACAGCCGCGAGCACAACGACGCCAACGTCCTCACCCTCGGGGCCGGCTTCCTGGGGGAGAGCCTGGCCCGGCAGATCGTCCAGACCTGGCTCGCGAGCCCCTTCGGCGCCGGGCGCCACGCGCGCCGAGTGGATAAGATCATGGCGATCGAACGCCGTTTCACGCGGCCGCGATGAGCGACACACGCACATGGGTCACCGTGGCTGAGGACCACTCATGAGACAGATCGACGAGCCGACGCTCGAGCGCCTCATCGAGGAGGTCACCCGCCAGGTGCTGATCCTCCTGGAGGAAGACCCGCCCGGCAAGGACTCCCTCCGGAACGACTCCCCTCTCCGCCGACAACTTCGCCTCCCGCGTGCAGCCGGTGCTGAACGCGGGCGCGGATCGTCTGGGGACGACGCTCGGCGTGGCGCCCACCGACGGGACCCTGGCCCACACGATCGATCACACGCTGCTCAAGCCCGACGCCACCCAGGACCAGATCGCGCAGCTCTGCTTCGAGGCTCGCAAGCACGGCTTCGCCTCGGTGTGCGTCAACCCCGCGCAGGTGAAGCTCTGCGCGGATCTGCTCAAGGGCAGCGGCATCCCCGTCTGCACCGTGATCGGCTTTCCCCTCGGGGCGAACTCCACCGACGTCAAGGTGTTCGAGGCCCAGCAGGCCATCCGCGAGGGGGCCAGCGAGCTCGACATGGTCATCAACGTGGGCGCGCTGAAGTCGCGCGACTACGAGCTGGTCGAGCGGGACATCGCCTCGCTCGCCCGCGCCTGCCACGCCGGGAACGCGATCCTCAAGGTGATCATCGAGGCCGCGCTGCTCACCGACGAGGAGAAGGTCGCCGCCTGCCAGCTGGCGAAGGTCGCGGGCGCGGACTTCGTCAAGACCTCGACCGGCTTCGGGCCCGGCGGGGCCACCGCCGAGGACGTCGCCCTCATGCGGCGCGTGGTCGGGCCGTCGATGGGGGTGAAGGCCGCGGGCGGCATCCGCAGCCACGCCGATGCCCAGAAGATGATCGCGGCGGGGGCGAGCCGCATCGGGGCGAGCGCGAGCGTGAAGATCCTGCAGGAAGCGAAGACATAGCTCCAAGGAGGCCGCGCATGAAGGTTGATCTGCGAACATACGCCTTCCTGGACAGCCTGCAGCCGCAGCATGCGGCCTTTCTGGGTACGGTGGCCCAGGGGTTCCTGCCCCTGCCCGGCGACACCTCGCTCTGGGTGGAGATCTCACCTGGGATCGAGATCAACCGCATCACCGACGTCGCGCTCAAGTCGACGCCCGTGCGGCCCGGGATGCAGATCGTCGAACGCCTGTTTGGCCTGCTCGAGGTCCATCACGAGGACCAGTCCGAGGTTCGCGCGGCGGGCGCCGCCATTCTCGAGGCGCTGGAGGTCGAGGAAGCGGCCCGGCTCAAGCCCCGGGTGATCTCCAGCCAGATCATCCGCAACGTCGACGCCCACCAGGTGCAGCTCGTCAACCGCACGCGACACGGTCACATGCTGCTCGCGGGACAGACGCTCTACGTCCTCGAGGTGGAGCCCGCGGGCTATGCCGCCCTCGCCGCCAACGAGGCCGAGAAGGCGGCTGACATCAACATCCTCGAGGTGCGCGCCTACGGCAGCTTCGGGCGTGTGTACCTGGGAGGAGAAGAGCGCGACATCATGGCCGGATACGAAGCCGCCATCGCCGCCATCGAAGGCGTGACCGGACGCGAGGCCCCGGGCGGAAGGCGTGCTTGACCTGTTTCTCTCAATCCAAGTCGGTAGGAGGCAAATGTGTCTGAAGAAGCGCTCGGGCTGATCGAGACGAAGAGCTACCCGGCCATGGTCGAGGCGGCTGATGCGATGGTCAAGGCCGCAAAGGTCGAGCTGGTCGCCTACGAGAAGACGGGCGGTGGATACGTCACCGCTGTCGTCCGAGGCGACGTGGCGGCGGTCAAGGCGGCGGTCGAAGCCGGCGCCCGCGGGGCGGAAAGGGTCGGTTCGGTCTCCGCCGTCCACGTGATCCCGCGACCCCATGCCCTCGTGGACAGTGTGCTTCCGCTGGGCCGCCAGCCGGACGCGGCCAAGCGCAAGTAGTCGAGCGGTCCTGGAGCGTACGGAGATGGCCGGCAGGGGGAGTCGCGATGCTTCTGGGTAAGGTGGTGGGCACGCTCGTCGCCTCGCGGAAGGAGCCCTCGCTCGAGGGGCTGAAGTTCCTCGTCCTGCGACAGCTCGACATCGATGGCAAGGAGCTGTCCGGCTACCGCGTCGCCGTAGACGCGGTCGGAGCCGGCCAGGGCGAGGTGGTCCTCTACGCCACCGGCAGCTCCGCGCGCCTGACCGAGGTCACCGACAAGCGACCCTGCGACGGGGTGATCGTGGCCATCGTCGACACGTTGGAGGTCGGCGGTGCGGTGACGTACTCCAAGGCGGGGGTAGGCTGATGATGGACGACGCTCACATCGAGGCGGTCATCCGCCAGGTGATGGCGGAGCTCGGGCAGGGGGAGCGCCGTCCCCACGCGCCGCTGCCGAAGGTGGACCCCGAGCGGCCACCGGCGCGCGCCCACGCGCTTCGCCACGGCGACAACCTCTTCCCCAACGTCGACTCGGCGGTCGCCGCGGCGAGCCAGGCCTTCGAACAGCTGATGGCGCTGCCTCTCGACATTCGCGAGCAGATGATCAGCCACATGCGCCGCGCGGCACGGGAGAACGCGCAGCTCCTCGCCCGCGAGGCCTGGGAGGAGACCGGGCTCGGGCAGGTTCGAGGACAAGATCCAGAAGAACCTGCTGAACGCCGACAAGGTCCCGGGGACGGAGGTCCTCGTCCCCACCTCCTGGACCGGCGACCACGGGCTCACCCTGGTCGAGTACGCCCCGTTCGGCGTCATCGGCGCCATCATCCCTACCACGAACCCCACCTCCACCGTCATCGGCAACGGCCTCGCCATGGTGGCCGCGGGCAACGCCGTCGTCTTCAACGCCCATCCCAACGCCAAGAAGTCGTCGAACCACTCGGTCCAGCTCCTCAACGACGCGATCGTCGAGGCGGGCGGACCCGCCAACCTGGTCTGCGCGGTCGCGGAGCCGACGATCGAGACCGCCCAGGAGCTCATGAAGCACCGCGGGATCCGCCTGCTCACGGTCACCGGCGGGGCGGGAGTCGTCCAGGCGGCGATGCAGAGCGGGAAGCGGGCGATCTGCGCCGGACCCGGCAACCCGCCGGTGGTCGTCGACGAGACCGCGGACATCGAGGCCGCGGGGCAGGGAATCGTCCGTGGAGGCTCGTTCGACAACAATATCGTCTGCATCGACGAGAAGGAGACCTTCGTCGTGGCCTCCGTCGCCGACGATCTGAAGCGGTCGATGGTGGCTCACGGCGCGCTGGAGATCGACTCGGACCAGCTCGCGAGGCTGATGAAGGCCATCTTCGTGGAGGTGCCCCCGCCCGGCAAGCCCGGCGCCATGAACAAGAAGTTCATCGGCAAGAACGCCAGCGTCCTGCTCGAGGCGATCGGCGTCACGGCGGGAGACGAGATCCGTCAGGTGCTGGTCGAGGTCGATCGCGACCACCCGCTGGTCGTCTCCGAGCAGATGATGCCGATCATGCCGCTCGTGCGCGTCTCGAGCGCCGACGAGGGCATCGACCTGGCCAAGAAGGTGGAGCACGGCTTCCGGCACACCGCGGTGATGTACTCCAAGAACCTCGACCATCTGAGCCGAATGGCGCGGGTGATGGACGTCAGCATCTTCGTCAAGAACGCGCCGGCGCTGGCGGGCCTGGGCTATGGCGGCGAGGGCTTCTGCTCCTTCACCATCGCCAGCCCCACCGGGGAGGGGATGACCCACCCCGTCAGCTTCAGCCGCATCCGCCGCTGCACGCTCAAGGACGCCTTCCGGATCGTGTGACGACGATGAGACTCGGACACCGGAAGGGCACCCGATGATCGAGCCAGCGCTGGCGCTCGTGGAGTTCTCGAGCATCGCCGCCGGGATGGAGGCGGCCGACGCCATGGCCAAGCGCGCGTCGATCGACGTCTTGAGGGCGGGCACGGTCCACAACGGGAAGTACCTGGTGCTGATCGGCGGCCAGGTGGCCCACGTGGAGGAGTCGCTCGCGACCGGCCGCGAGACGGGTGGCTCCTCCATCCTGGACTTCGTGTTCCTGCCCCAGGTGCACCCGGAGGTGGTGGAGTCGATCGGCGGCGCGCGCACGCCCGATGCGGCGGACGCGCTGGGGGTGATCGAGACCACGACGGTGGCGGCCGCGATCCTCGCCGCGGACGCGGGCGTCAAGGGCGCCAAGGTGCGGCTGGTCGAGGTGCGCCTGGCCGACGGGCTCGGCGGCAAGGGCATCGTGCTGTTCTCTGGCCCCGTCTCCCACGTCGAGGCCGCGGTCGAGCAGGGGAAGGGAGCGCTCGAGCGGCCGGAGCTGCTGGTTCGCGACGTGGTCATCCCGCAGCTCCATCCCGGGATGTGGGAGAACGTCGGCGAGACGACCTGGTTCGGCACCCGGGTGAGGGGAAGCCGTGAAGTTCGCTCGGGTCATCGGCACCGTCGTGGCCGCCCAGAAGTACCAGGGGCTCGAAGGGAGTCAAGCTCCTGGTCGTGCAGCCTCTCGACGAGGACCGACGACCGAAGGGGCGCCCCCAGGTGGCGGCGGACGCCACCGCCCAGGCGGGCCCGGGCGAGCTCGTCTTCACCGTCGCCAGCCGGGAGGCGGCGCAGGCCCTGCCCGAGGTGTTCGTGCCGGTGGATCTCGCGATCACCGGCATCGTCGACGAGGTCGACATAGAGACGCGGTCCCCGCCGCGAGCAGCCGACGGCGGTCTGGCACTCGCCTCCATCGGACGAGGGCTGAGCGTGTACATCGGCAAGGTCGTCGGAAGCGTGGTCTCGACCGTCAAGGTCTCGCACCTCGAGGGTCGGTCGCTGCTCCTCGTGGACCATCTCGACGGCCGCGGCCAGGAGACCGGCACGTACGACATCGCCGTCGACACGGTCCAGGCCGGGCCCGGAGACACGGTGCTCCTGCTCGACGAGGGAAACGGGGCCCGCCAGATCCTCGGCCTCGACCCCGGTGCCATCCGGACCGTGATCGTGGGCGTCGTCGACGAGGTCGACATGAGCGAGTAGCGGTCAGGACCTTCAGCGCCGCCTCACGGGTGTGCGGGGTCAATGCTCAAGGACAGACTTCCTCCGTTGCCACGGTGAGCCGAGCCACGGGATCGTAGCCACCGGACCTGGCCGTGCATGCTCGTAGGGCAGACTCCGACCGCGTGGGCGGACGGTCCGTCTCCGTTTCCTGCTGGTGTCTCTCCCCGAGCTTGCCTGGCTCGTGGCTGGGCGTGGAGATCAGCTGCCGGGTCTACAAGCCGAGGCGGGCGCGTGAGTCGCCGCGGTTCCGGCTCGTCGAGCCGTAATGCCGCCGATTCGCTCCCGGCGAAGGCCCCGGGGAACCACCCCGCTCCTGCAGAGAGACCTCCCAGCTGCCCGACTCGTTGCTCTGATACGCGAGCCACCGCCCATCGGGCGAGAACGCCGTTCGAGGGCGTAGACGTCGGCGATGTCGACGAGACGCCGCTCTTCGCGGGCCAGTCCAACGGCGAGACCCCGGCCTGGCCGCTACTTCTGTCGCTCGTCCTCGAACAGCCCCGAGTAGAACTTCCGCACATAGTTCTCGGGAACCCTGTCGATCGGATAGGCCCCGTGCATCAACACATGCACCCAGCGGCCGTCCCTCTTCTCCAGAACCCCGGTCTGGAACACGTCCTTCAGGCAAGATTCCCGGCCCCTATAGGAGCCGCAGTCATCGAGGGTACAGGAATACCAGGCCACCTCGCCGGAGCGGGAGAACACGATGCGCAAGTCCCTGAACTCGAAGCGGGTGCCCCGGAAGTCGGGATCTCTCCAGCGCTCGGCGTACTTCTTGAAGTTCTCAAGGCCAACGACTGTGCTGTCGGAGAACAACCAGAAGTGATACATGTCGTCCGCCCACAAGCGAAACATGCTGTCGAAGTCCTTGTCGATGGCCCACCCGATCGATTGCTCGATGGTCTTCTTCACTGCCTCGTGATCGGGAGACGGCTCTACTGCGGCCACGGTCGGGCGGAACATGCAGATCGCAAGGGGCAAGGCAACAATGAAACACAGGATCACGTTCCTCTTCATACGGCTTCTCCCTTTCTGTCCGCGTCCTTCGCCGGACACGCTATTCCGCTGCGCGTCGAGGTGTCAACGCCGCGTCTCTGCCAGGGGAGTGAGGTCGCCAGCTCTGCTCGGGGGGCCCCTATCCGAAAGGAGCCGTGGGCCCTTTGCGTACTTCCCGATCTACCAGGCGTCCAGCCGGATGACCCCCCTCGTCGAGCCAGAGCACCTGCATGCTCGCAGGGCAGACTCCGACCGCGTAGGCGGACGGCAAGAAGAGAGGCGGCCCCCGGGGGGACCGCCTCTCACCCGTCTGTCCCGACTAGAGCTGGGACACTAGAAAGCGAACTGCAGGGCCGCGTAGATCGCGCGGCCGAGATAGTCGTACGCGCCGTAGTAGCCCGGTCCGTAGTCGACGTCGGTCAGTCCCGCTCCCAGCGGAGGCTCCTTGTCCATGATGTTGTTCACGCCCAGCGTCAGCTGGAGGCCGTCCCGGAACGCGTAGGTCGCGTGCAGGTCGAACCAGTTGTACGTCGGGAACCGGTCGGAGCCGGCCCCGATCAAGGCCACGTGCGTCCCCTCGTTCCTGAGGTCCGGTTCGTCGCTGAAATCGTCGTTCGTGACCGGGCCGACCAGGCGCCAGCCGAGGGTGAGCGTCGTCTTGAAGTTGGTGTTCCACGTTGCCCGCATGCGATGGCGCCACTTCGGATTGATGCCCCGGCCCTGGCCATAGCCGCACTGATTGCCCATGAAGCCGGCGCAGTCGTAGCTGACGAGCGGGTTGTCGATCGAGTTCTCAAACATGTTGGAGCCGACGAACGAGAAGTTGATGTACCCGGCGTCGCCGAGGTTCCATGGGTAGGTCGCGCTGACGTCGAAGCCGCGCGACCTGAAGTCGCCGATGTTCTGGTTGGTGCTGACGGTGTAGCCACCGTCGGGGTATTGGCTGATGATCCACAGCGTCCCGCGCACGTCGCGGTGGATGAGGCTGCAGAGCTCGGGATCACCCCTCTGGGCACACGCCCGGATGGTGTCGTCCGGTGCAAAGGCGGAGATCGTGTCCTCGATCTTGATGTCGTAGTAGTCGACCGTGACGGAGAGACCGGTGATCGAGCGCGGCGTCCACACGAAGCCGGCGGTGAGCGTGTCCGCCTTCTCGACCTCCAATTGCGCGTTCCCGCCGTTCCAGCTGTTGTACTGGCCGGCCGGGTTCGGCACGATGTTGCCGTACTGCGCCGCGGTCACGCCGGTCCTCGCGCACTGCTCGAAGGTGAACGCGGGGCTGGTGCCCGCACAGATGTCCTCGCTGCCCCCGAGGCCGATTGAATTCGGGACGAACAGCTCCTGCACGTTCGGCGCGCGGACGGCGCGATTGATGCCGCCGCGGATCCGGAAGCCGTCGACCGGCGCCCAGGACAGCAACGCCTTCCAGCTGCTGTTGTTCCTGGTGTCCTGTTCCGAGGGCGTGTAGGCGGCGAAGCGGTAGCCCAGCTCCAGCGTCAGGTCCTGGAACCCGGGGGTGTCCTGGATGATCGGAACCAGCGCCTCCGCGAAGAGCTCCTTCGTCACGTAGTTCCCGTCGACGGCGGGCTTTGCACCGCCCGCGCCGGTGGCCCCACCGAACTGGTTCACATCGTCGGGGGTGAAGAACAGGGACTCTTTCCGGTACTCGCCACCGAACGCGACCTGGACCGCCTCGGTCGCCGAGGGGAACTTGACGCCGACGCTCTCGAGGTCGCCCCTCAGTGTCCCGTTGAGCATCTTCGTGTCGGTCCCGGAGGTGTAGACGTACACCAGGCTGACATAGTCCAACGCCTCCTGGGTGATGCCATCCGCCACGTTTGCCACGGGCTGAAGGCTGCCCAGGTTGGTGAAGAGGTTGTAGGGAGCGCAGCCCGTGTTGCCGGACTGGCACTGCCATGTACTCGGATCGTTCCGGTCGCCCACGACGTTCAGGGCGTCCTGGAGGCGAGCGATCGACATGTCGTTCTGGTACGACTCCGGGGCATTGACCGAGGCTTTCAGGCCGTAGACGTCGTAGCTCCAGGACGGGTTGATGTCGCCGCGAACGCCGGCGACCAGGCGCCAATTGGTGTGTTGCAGGTGGTCGGTCCGGTTGCCGCCCTCGACGTTCCGCTTGCCCGGGAAGAAGTCAACGTCGCCCGTCGTCTGGGTCCCGCAGACCAGGGCGTGCTGCTGCGGGCTCATCATCGGGTTGTCGCAGTTGATGTGGTCCGTCTCGTAGAAGGTGCCCGTCGGCGCGATCTGGGCGTCCGAGATGTTGTCCATCACCATGACCTCGGCGTAGGGCTCGAACCGCTCGTTCACGGTGTAGTGGGCGAAGGCGCCGCCGCTCCACTTCCGGTCGTTGCGCTGCATGAAGTTGAAGGGCCCGTAGTTGAAGATGTCGTCCGGCCCGCGTTCGCGGAACGTGTTCGTGTTGCCCGTGGCCGGGTCCGTGACGTAGTCGCCGGTGCCGAAGTTCGTGAAGAAGCGACCGTTGGCCCACGTGCTCGAACCGCTGCACTGGGCACCGGTGTCGGAGAGATTCTCGACGGAGCAGTTGGTGTAGTCGCGGCGGTCCTTCCAGATCGCCTTGATGTCGCGGTAGTCGACGAAGGCGGAGGCGTGGCCCCTGCCGTCGGCGAGCTTGCCGCCGACCGCCAGGTTGAAGTTGTAGCCCCCGTTGTCCCAGACGTTGCCGGTGGGGGGAGTGAAGCCCATGTCCGTGTTGAGACGTTGTGCGAATTCGTTTCTGTTGTTGTGCTGGAAGCCGTTCCAGTGGACCTCGCCCCGGACGCCCTCGAACTCCGTGTCCAGGACGAAGTTGACCACACCGGCGACGGCGTCGGCGCCATAGGCCGCTCCGGCGCCTCCGGTGAGAACGTCGACCCGCTTCACGAGAGCCGTGGGGATGAAGTTCAGGTCGGCGGCCGCCGAGGTCGCGAGCGTGGCGTCGCCGGACGCCATCCGGCGCCCGTTGAGCAGGGCCAGCGTGCGCTGCGCGCCCAGGTTGCGCAGCTGGACCGTCGCCGTCCCCGTCGCGCCGTTGGCGATGCTGGCGTTCTGCGCCGTGAAGGCCTGCGGCAGGTTCTGGATCAGGTCCTCGATACGGCCCGTCCCCTGGTAGGTGACCTCCTCGACGTCTACGACCGCAACCGGGCTCAGTGAGGAGAGGTCTCCGCGGGGAATCAGCGACCCGGTGACGGTGACCTCGTCGGCCAGCCGAACCACGCCCTCTTCTTCCGCTTGCGCGACTGCCGCGGCCTCGTCCGCAGCCTGCTCTTGAGGCGGATCTTGCGCCGCGACGGGTGCGTTGATGAAAAGTAGAGGCACGACCAGCCCCAACACAGGGATCAGTCGTGCAAACCATCTCTCTGTCATTGCCTTGCCCTCAAAAGAGCCGGCATGGGGTTTGCCGGGCGCAACGCGCATAGCTGAGCTCGAGCGCTCAACTGCAAAGCCCGCGAAGCGATGCCCAGGACCATCCTGGATGCGTTCACCCCTAGTGTCCCGTCTTGCACTGATGGCGCTCGCTGTCTCACTGCACTCTCCCAGTGGGGTGATCGGCAGTGGCACAGACCAAGCGCCCGTTGCCCGGGGGAACGGCAAGAAGCGGGCCAGAGGTGAATGATCGTTCAGCGATGGCCGAAGGATCCCGTAGCCGACTCTATCTTCAGCAGGTTGCGCGGCAGGTCCTCGGCGGTCCCCGGGGCGATGCGCGACTGCGCCGTTCCGGCCGTGTGGATCGTTCTGGGGACCCTCTCCCCGAAATCCCCCCCCAGGCTCGGAACGGGTGTGCGAAGTCATTGATTCATCGCGAGAAATCGATACGGCCAATTTCTTGGATGTGATCCATTAGAATGCAGCATGATTCGATCGATCGTATCTCCAACTTATTGAATGGAAACAAGTTAGAGAACTCACACCGATCGCACCAAAGAGGTAATCAAGAACGAAACATGCGCACCCGCCATCGGCAGGGTGCGGCTACCGCCAACACCGTCTGGTCGGACGGCGAGCGCTGAGCCCGCGCGGTGGCCTCGAACCTTCGCCGCCGAGGTGGAGAAAGCGAAGAAGGCGTGGCCGCCGCCGGGAGTCTCCACCGGTGTTGGCATGAGATGCGAAGCGGAGCCACCAGGGACTCGACAACCGGCTGGTGGAACGGGCGCCAACACCGGTGAGTCCCGGTGCCATGATCCATCGGCGGATTGCTGAACTGCTCCCATCGCGAGGCCGCACGACGGCCGGCTCGATCATCCGCGCACCGCGGGATCTCCGGAGCCGCCAGGGGCCGAACGCCGAGGGGAGAGAGGCGCAGAAGTCCACGCTGCCCGTCCGCTTCGCGGACGTCTCGTACCGCGCCGGCAGTCGGAAGGTGGCCTCCGATGCCGCCGCCGGCCGCATCCGCCACGACGCCGAACCGCACCCTACGGGATCCGCGTCGTCTTCAGCAGCGACCAGGGAGCGAGCTGGAGCCCGCCCGTGGCGCTCCGCGACGACGGTGGCTACTGGGACCTGGGCTACTCCCGCACGGTCCAGCGCCCGGACGGCAAGCTCGTGACCGTCTACTACTTCACCGACGCCAAGGAGTCGCTGCGCTACATCGCCGCCACGATCTGGGATCCACCACCGCTGGAGCCCGAGGACTGAATAACCCCTCTGACATGGAAACCATCCTTGATGGCTCCCACAACACGGCTTGCGCGGTTACGCCGCGTCCTCTATCGTTTTGGTGTCTCTTCCCCGAGAAAGCAGGTGCTGGATGAGTGACGGGCCCGAAGTCCTGGTCGTGCGCACGCCGTCTCCTGGCCCGGGGCCCCGCCCGTGATCGGGGAGATTCACGGTCACTACCACGTCACCGCGCGCGTCGGCGCCGGGGGGATGGGCGAGGTGTACCGGGCCACGGACACGCGGCTCAAGCGCGACGTGGCGATCAAGGTGCTGCCCGCCGAGGTCGCGGGAGACCCCGAGCGGCTCGCCCGCTTCCAGCGGGAGGCGGAGCTGCTCGCCTCGCTCTCCCACCCCCACATCGGCGCGATCTACGGGCTCGAGGAGGCGGATGGGAAGCCGCTCCTGATCCTGGAGCTGGTCGAGGGCGACGACCTGTCGGAGCGGATCAGACGGGCCCGATCCCGGCCGACGAGACCCTGGAGATCGTTCGCCAGATCGCGGAGGCCCTCGAGGAGGCCCACGAGCGGGGCATCGTGCACCGCGACCTGAAGCCCGCCAACATCAAGCTCACCCCGGAGGGCAAGGTGAAGGTCCTCGACTTCGGGCTGGCCAAGGCCTGGGCCCTCGACCCGGTCTCCGGCGGCTCGAGCGACCTCTCGCGCTCGCCCACGATGGCCTACAGCGGCACCCACGCCGGGGTGATCCTCGGCACCGCGGCCTACATGTCCCCGGAGCAGGCCCGCGGGAAGACGGTCGACCGCCGGGCCGACATCTGGGCCTTCGGGGTAGTGCTCTACGAGATGCTCGTCGGGGGCGCGCTGTTCGGGGGGGAGACCGTCACCGACGTCATCGCCTCGGTGGTGAAGGAGCAGCCCGACTGGGAGAAGCTGCCCGCGGACACGCCGCGCGTTCTGCGGTCGCTCCTGCGCCGGTGTCTCGTCAAGGACCCGCGGCAGCGGCTGCGCGACATCGGCGACGCACGGCTCGAGATCGAGCAGGCCCTGTCCGGGCGGGAGGAGGCGCCGGAGGCGGGGCCGCCACCCGCCGGGGCCGTGGAGCCGACGTCTCGGTGGCGACGCATCGCGCCGTGGGTCCTGGCCGCCGTGCTGGGCCTGGGGGGCGCCGCGCTGGGCGTCTTCCTGGTCCTGGGGCGGCCGCCCGAGACCCCGGTCGTGCGCTTCGACATCGTGCCGCCCGAGGGCGTCCGGTTGGCCCTCACCTCCACGAGCCCGGGGCCGGTGCGGGTCTCGCCGGACGGCCGGATGCTGGCCTATACCGCCTTTGCCGGGGCCGGGGGGCAGCGGCTCTTCGTGCGCGCCCTCGACGAGGCCGATCCGCGGGCGCTCCCCGGCACCGAGGGCGCCCAGTACCCCTTCTGGTCGCCCGACTCACGTCAGATCGGCTTCTTCGCGGACCGCAAGCTCAAGCGCGTCGAGGCCGCGGGCGGGCCGCCCCTGAGCCTGTGCGAAGCCGAGGATGGCAAGGGCGGGAGCTGGGGGAGTGAGGGGGTCATCGTCTTCGCTCCCTCCTTCGACCAGCCGATCCACCGTGTCCCGGAGACCGGGGGCGAGGCGAAGCCGGTCACCGTCTTCGACAAGACGAGGAAGGACGACTCGCACCGCCACCCCCGCTTCCTGCCGGACGGTCGGCACTTGATCTACCTGGCCCGTTACCCGGACGGCGCTCAGGAAGGGCAGGCCATCGTCGTCGGGTCGATCGACGGCGGGGAGGGGAAGGTCCTGCTGCACAGCCCCGCCGCCGTGGAGTACGCCGGCGGGCACCTCTTCTTCCTGCGCGACCGGACGCTGATGGCGCAGCCCTTCGACCCGGATCGCCTGGAGCTCCAGGGGGAGGCCCGACCCATCGTCGACCCGGTCACCTTCCTCGCCACGGGGACGGCGCACGCCGTCTTCTCGGCCTCGTCCGGGGGGGTCCTCGCCTGGCAGTCGGGCGAGGCCGGGCAGAGGCAGCAGCGGCTCGTCTGGCGCGACCGCGCGGGCACGGAGACGGGCACGGCCGGAGAGCCGGCCGACTTCGGGGTCGTCATGCTTTCGCCGCGGGGCGACTACGCGGCCGCGTCTCTTTACGACGAGCGCTCGGGGCGACAGGACCTGTGGGTCTACGAGGTGGCCCGCGGTCTCGGCTCGCGCTTCACCTTCGACGACGCCGAGGACGGCGCCCCCGTCTGGTCTCCCGAAGGCGATCGCATCGCCTTCTCCTCCAATCGGAGCGGGACGTTCGACATCTACGTCAAGTCCGTCGGGGGGGCCAGCGAGGAGACCCTTCTCTACGCGTCCGACGCCGAGAAGAGCCCCAGCGGCTGGCACCCCGATGGCGACGTCCTGGCCTTCGATCAGCGCGGCGAGGAGACGGGCTGGGACATCTGGACCCTGAACCTCACCGGGGAGCCCCAGGCGCAGCCCTTCCTCCAGACACCGTTCCTCGAGTACGGGGCCGCGTTCTCCCCCGACGGCCGCTGGGTGCTCTACGGGTCGAACGAGTCGGGCGAGTTCCAGGTCTACGTGCGGGCCTGGCCTGGCCCGGGACGCCAGTGGCAGGTCTCGACCGCCCCGGCCAGCTGGCCCCGCTGGAGCCGGGGGGGGAAGGAGATCGTCTACGAGGCGATGGACGGCGCCCTCCTCGCGGCGCCGGTGGAGGTGCGCGGGGAGTCGCTGGTCGTGGGCACTCCCGTCGAGCTCTTCAAGGGCCCCGGCCCGTCCACCGCGAACTGTTTCGACCTGTCCTCCGACGGGCAGCGCGTGCTCCTGTTCGAGCCGGTCGAGAAGCCGAAGGCCGCGCCGCCCTTGAGCGTGCTCGTGAACTGGCCCGCCACCCTCGAGCGGCGCTGACGAACGCGCATAGCCGGCCCCCGGTGCTTCCACCGGACGAGCCACCCGCGGTCTACATACTGAAGCGCGAGCACATCTCGATCGAGACCCCGCGTCATGGATCGGGATGCGGACGACGTTGTCCCTTTGAAGCTACCATGGACGGAGGTGCGGCCCAAGAACCGGATGAAAGCCCCCGAGAGAGGAGGGACCTCATGACCGCGCTCCGTCGATGCGCCTTCGTGGCCGTGCCGCTGCTGGTGATCTTCGCCGGTGGCCCAGGGGCCCGGGCCCAGGAGCCTGCCGATCCGGCGTTGCCAGACAGGCCCATCCCAATGGCACCGGTCGAGGTGGACGGCGTCGTCTTGTACGAGGTGCGCGGTGCGTCGGCCTTCCCGGCAACGATGCGGGCCGCACGGCACGCCTCCCAGATCCTGGAGGCCGCCCGGGACCCGAAGGTCGACCCGAGTAAGCTGGAGGTCGTCCCGACCGACAGCGGGGAGATCGGGATCAAGGCGGGCGACCGTGAGCTGTTCGCGGTGATCGAGGCAGACGCGCGCCTCGAGGGGCTCACTGTCCACGAGCTGGCCCTGGCGCAGCGCGAGGCTGTCAAGATGGCGATCGTCCGCTACCGTGAGGCCCGCACCCCGGGGCGCCTGGCCACCTCCGCCGCCCACGCATTCGCGGCCACTGGCATTCTCGGCGCCCTGCTCGCCCTGCTCCTGCCGCTCTTTCGCCGTGTCGACCGGTTCGTGGAGCGGCGCTGGACACGCCACGGCAAAGAGCTCGAGGAGAAGACCTTCGAACTGCTGCGGGCCGACCGCCTGCGGGGCTTCTTGCGGGGCGTGCTGCGCGCCTTCCGAGCCGCCATCCTGTTCGCGCTCTTCTACTTCTATCTGAGCTACGCGCTTGCACTCTTCCCCTGGACGCGCTTCATCGCTGTGCGCCTCACCACCTGGGTCCTGACCCCACTCCAGACCATCGGGCGGGCCGTCCTCGGCAACATCCCGAACCTCTTCTTCCTCGCGATCCTGGCCCTCGTCGTCCGCTACGGGCTCAAGCTGCTGCGCCTCTTCTTCGACGGGGTCGACCGCGGGTCCATCACGTTCGAGGGCTTCGAGGCCGAGTGGGCCTGGCCCACGTACAAGATGGCCCGGGTCGCGGTCATTGCCTTCGCCGTGGTCGTCGCCTATCCCTACATTCCCGGCTCTGGCTCCGAGGCCTTCAAGGGGGTGTCGCTGTTCGCCGGCGTCATCTTCTCCCTCGGGTCGACGTCGGCCATCTCGAACATCATCGCCGGGTACACGATGACCTACCGCCGCGCCTTCCGGGTGGGCGACCGCGTGAAGGTCGGAAACGTGATCGGGGATGTCTCCGACATCCGACTCCAGGTGACCACGCTCCGCACCATGAAGAACGAAGAGGTCGTGATCCCCAACGCCACGATCCTCAACAACGAGATCGTCAACTACAGCACCCTCGCCCAGACCAGGGGGCTCATCCTGCACACCACGGTGGGCATTGGGTACGAGGTCCCGTGGCGGCAGGTAGAGGCGATGATGCTGAAGGCCGCGGAGGAGACCCCCGGTCTACTGAAGGAGCCCGCGCCGTTCGTCCTCCAGAAGGCCCTGGCCGACTACGCCGTGAGCTACGAGCTCAACGCCTACTGTGGGGATGCGCGGCAGATGGACCCGCTCTACACCGCGCTCCACCGGAGCATCCAGGATGTCTTCAACGAGCACGGCGTCCAGATCATGACGCCCTCCTACGTGGCGGATCCCCCGGACGCGAAGGTGGTCCCGAAGGACCAGTGGCACACCGCGCCGGCGGCACCCCCGGGATCGAAGCCGGACACCGATCGCAGCTCGGCCTGACCGCCCCGGTGGCGTTGGCGACGAGCACGCGGGTCATGAGGACCCTTACTGACGCCGCCCCACCAACCCCCATCACGGGGATACTCATTGGCGGGGTCGGTCGGCGCCGGCTCTCTCCCGGGACGGCCCGAGGTGCTGGACGGCGGCGAGGTCAGCGCGTCCTTCTTCGCCGCGCTCGGCGTCCCCGCCCTCGCTGGCCGAACGTTCAGACCCGAGGAGGACCAGCCGGAAGCCGAGCGGGTGGCAGTGCTCTCCGAGGGTTTCTGGAGCCGCCGTTTCGGCCGGGAGGTCGTCCGCCAACGCAAATGCGCTCGTTGCAGTGTCCTCGCGAGAAGGGGGTGTTGTCTTTCGCCCAGGCTCAGGGTTTCGCCACGAACTCGATCATCTTCTCGAGCGTCACGCCGGGCGTCTGGCAGAACTCGATGAGCGCCCGCTCGCTCTTGAAGACGTCGTAGCACCCCGGTCCGACCATGCGCGCGACGCTCGCGGGCACCCTGATGGCTCCATGCTCATCGGCCTGCAGGAGATCGCCCGACTCGACGGTGACCCCGCCGACGGCGACGGGTTTGCCGAAGTCGACGATGTGGACGTAGGCGTGGGAAACCAGGACCTCGGCGGCGAAGAAATGGAACCCGAGCGGCCGCACCACCGAAAGGTCACGCACGCCGCCATCGGTGATGACCCCGACGCAGCCCAGCGCCTTGTGGACGTTGGCATTCACCTCACCCCACAGGGAGCCGACCGGTTTGGGCGCATCGAGGTCGTGGATGACCATCACCGTCGGTTTGGGGACCGAGTCGATGTACTTCCAATAGTCCACGCGTGATCCGTAGGCATCATCCTGGCCGCGGGGTTTCGAGGCACGAATGGTGGCCGTGGCCGCGTAGCCGTTCATGATGCCCATCTCCGGGAAGATGCAGCGGATGCTCGGGGTCATGAACCCCTCGAGACGACTCTGCCCGTGGATCTCGGGCAGTCCTCCTCGCTCGAGGGCGTTGGCGATGGTCGGCGTGTCGAATCGGCGGAGGTAGTCCAGCTCGTCATTGCTCAGCTGGGGCTCCGGCCTCGCGGTCGCTTCGGCGACGGCCGGTGGCGATGCGGCGAGAGTCGCGGCGACCCCGGCGCCGCCGGCCAGGGTTGCGTCTCGAAGGAACCGGCGTCGATCAAGCTCACTCATGACACGTCTCTCCTTTCGTCTCACCGGCGGGATGGCCCTGGATCGCGTGATCCGTGGCTTCTACTACTCGGACTTCTTTGTTCACAACGTCTCGCAGCACGGGCAAACGTGTCCGTCCAGGTTCCATCCACGACCCCATCGGCGAGGGCGGGACGGGTTTGAGGTTGGGTGTCACTGTCCTCGCCTGCGCTGGATGGGGGAGGTGCGATCCGCCGGGATCATACCCCTCTCCGGGATCTGAGCCGCGGGAATGGTCAGACCCCGGTGCCATCCGGGCCGTGATCGTGGGTGTGGTCGACGAGGTCGACCTGGGCGAGTAGGAGGGCGCTCAGGTCGCCGGTCTCGCGGGGGCGGCCCGTGCCGCCCGGCTCACGAGCTCCACGAAGTCGGGCTTCAGGCTCGCCCCCCCCACCAGCGCGCCGTCGATCTCCGGCATCGCCATGAAGCCACCGATGTTGTCGACACTCACGCTTCCTCCGTACTGCACGCGCACCGCCTGGGCCACCGCCTCGCCGAAGCGCTCGGCCAGAGCGCCGCGGATGGAGAGGGCGACGACACGGTTGGCGTCCGCCGGCGTGGCCGCCCGCTTGGTGCCGATGGCCCAGATCGGCTCATAGGCGATCACGCATCGCGAGGCCTCCCCTTCGCTCAGCCCCTCGAAGGCGGACGTCACCTGACCACTGACGAACGCGTGCGTTTCGCCGCTCTCTCTCTGCGCGAGGCTCTCGCCGACGCAGATGATGGGCGTCATGCCGTGGGCGAGGGCCGCGTGGACCTTGCGATTGATCCGCGCGTCCGCCTCGAAGAGGCTGACGGTGGCCCGCCGCTCGGAATGACCCACGATGACGAACCGACAATGGCCGGCAAGCATCGTCGGCGCGATCTCGCCGGTGTGAGCGCCCTTCTTCTCCCAGTGCATGTTCTGCGCGCCCACGCGGATCGACGTGCGTGCGGTGGCCTCGGCCACCGCCATGAGAGCCGTGAATGGCGGGCACAGGACACAGTCCACGCCCTCGATCTCGCTCAGGGGATGGCGGATCCGGCGGACGAAGTCGAGCGCCTCGTCCGGGCGTCCGAGGTTCATCTTCCAGTTGGCGGCCACGACGGGCTGGCGCATTCCGGTCGCAGTGTACAACCGAAAAGGAGCCAGTTGAGGTTGGAGCGCGAGTGCGGGACACTCAGGTCCCGATGAGTCTCCCCCTGGCCGGCCTGCCCTGGACGACCTGGCTTCTTCTCGCCGCCGCCACTCTTCCGGGCGTGCTTCTGGCGCTGGCGTTCTATCTCACCCACCGCGCCCGGCGCTGATCGTGGTCGCGCGAGGAGCGGTGCACCGTGGCTGATCCCGTCGTCATTGGCGTCGTGGTCGTCTACCTCGTGCTCCTGCTGGGGATCGGCGCCTGGGCGAGCAAGGCCAGCGGCTCGGTCGCGGGCTACTACCTGGCCGACAAGCGCCTCCCTTCCTGGGTGATCGCGTTCAGCTCCAACGCCACCGGGGAGAGCGCGTGGCTCCTCCTGGGCCTGACGGGAATGGGCTACGTCGTCGGCTTCCACGCCCTGTGGGTCGTGCTGGGTGAGGTGCTCGGGGTCGCGGTGGCCTGGGTCTTCGTGGCACGCCCGTTCAAGGCCCTGACCGACCGCTACGAGTCGATCACCGTCCCCGACTACCTGGAGGATCGTTTTCGCGACCACACCCACGTCCTCCGCCTCCTTTCCGCGGCGATCATCTTCTCGATGGTCGCGGCGTACACCGCCGCGCAGCTCACGGCGTCGGGGAAGGCCTTCAGCTCGTTCCTGGGGACCAGCTACACGGGCGGGGTGTGGATCGGGGCCGTCGTCATCCTGATCTACACGACGGTGGGCGGCTTCAAGGCGGTCGCGTACAGCGACCTCCTCCAGGGCGTCCTCATGTTCCTCTGCCTGCTCGTCCTCCCGATCGCGGGAATCGTCGAGGCGGGGGGCTGGAGCGAGCTCGTGCGGGGGATCGCCGCAGTGGATCCGGCCCTTCTTCGGCCGATGGGGAGCCTCGGGCTCTCGGTGGAGGGGGTGGCGAGCGCGGTGGGGTTCGCCGGTGTGGGTCTGGCCTTCCTCGGGGTTCCCCAGCTCCTCACCCGCTTCATGTCGGCACGAGATCAGGGGCAGATCGTGGAGGGCGGACCGATCGCGGTCGTCTGCATCGTCGTCTTCGACGTGGGCGCGGTCCTCACCGGCATCTCCGGACGGTTCCTCTTCCCGGGCCTCGAGGATCCGGAGACCGTGCTGCCGTTGATGAGCCGCTCGCTCTTCCCTTCGCTCGTCACCGGGCTGGTGCTCGTGGTCGTGCTGGCCGCGATCATGTCGACGGTCGACTCCCTGCTCATCCTGGCCTCGTCCGCGACCGTCCGCGACGTGCTCCAGAAGGTCGTGAAGCCCGACCTCACCGACCACCAGCTCTCCCTCGTGGGCAAGGCGGCGACGGTGGTGATCGGGGCCGGGGGCCTGGCCACCGCCCTCAGCGGCTCGCGGATGATCTTCTGGTTCACGCTCTTCGCCTGGTCGGGCCTCGCCTCGGCCTTCGCCCCGGTGATCCTCTGCTCGCTCTTCTGGAAGGGCACGACCCGAGCCGGCGCGATCGCCGGGATGGTCGGGGGCTTCCTCGCAGCGGTGGCGTGGGCACTGCTGCTCAAGGAACGGTTCTTCGATCTCTACGAGATGATCCCGGGCTTCGCCGTCGGCTTCCTGGTCACCTTCGTGGTGAGCCGGCTCTCCCTGCCCCCGGGAGGGGCGGCGACCGAGATCGACGAGATGCGGAAGGCCGTGGGGGGCGCGTTCACCCGCCCGTAGCCACCCGGCGCCAAGGAGTGGCATACTGCGTCGCATCTCAGTCCAGGAGGATCTGCCCATGCCCCGCATCGTTCGCTGCGGACTCATCCAGGCGCGCAATGTCCTGGGTCCCGAGGCCGGCCTGCCGAGGATCCGGAAGGCGATGATCGACAAGCACGTCAAGCTGATCGATCAGGCCGCCCGGAAGAAGGTGAAGGTCCTGTGCCTGCAGGAGCTCTTCTACGGTCCGTACTTCTGCGCCGAGCAGGAGACGCGCTGGTACCAGCTGACCGAGCGGGTGCCGGACGGGCCGACGGTCAAGCTCATGTGCCGGCTGGCCAAGAAGCACCGAATGGTCATGATCGTCCCGGTCTACGAAGAGGAGCAGCCGGGCATCTACTACAACACCGCCGCGGTCATCGACGCCGACGGGAAGTACCTGGGCAAGTACCGCAAGACCCACATCCCCCACTGCAAGCCGGGCTTCTGGGAGAAGTTCTACTTCCGCCCGGGCAACCTCGGCTACCCCGTCTTCGAGACGGCCCACGGGAAGATCGGCGTCTACATCTGCTACGACCGCCACTTCCCCGAGGGCGCGCGGGCCCTGGGCCTGGCCGGGGCCGAGATCGTCTTCAACCCGTCGGCCACCGTGGCCGGGCTCTCGGAGTACCTCTGGGAGCTCGAGCAGCCCGCCCACGCGGTGGCCAACGGCTACTTCGTCGGCGCCATCAACCGGGTGGGGACCGAGCCGCCGTGGAAGATGGGCGAGTTCTACGGCAAGAGCTACTTCTGCGACCCGCGCGGCCAGATCATCGAGCAGGCGCCCCGGGACAAGGACGCCGTGGTGGTGGCCGACCTGAACCTCGACATGATCGACGGAGGTGCGGGCGACCTGGCAGTTCTACCGCGACCGGCGTCCCGACGCCTACGGAGACCTGGTCGCCCCCTGATCGCCGTTTCCCCGGGGCGCATACCTCCAAGACACGGCGCCGAAGGACCTGAAGCTCGAGCGGCGATGCTCCTGGCGCACGGTGCCTCCCAACGTGCGCCGAGGCGAATCCACCGAAAGCGAATGACCCGGGGCTGGTCTCAGGGCCCCTTCGCGAAGGTGGTCAGCGCCTGGCCGACAGCGCCGGGCGCATGTCCGAATTCGGGCCAGGGCGCCTCGCCGGCTTCTCGGCGTCACCACAATCCGCAGGGAAAACCGCCACCTCGGGCTTGGCACAATCTTTGCCCTGATGCGGGCAGGCCGCTGGTGCGGCCGGGGAGGTGCTCATGCGACGCCCGTGGCACGCCGCGCTGCTCGCCATCACACTGATGGCCCTGACCGCCGCGGCGCGGGCGGACGATTTCCAGATCCTCGTCCACCGGAGCGTCGAGGGAACCAAGGTCTCGCGGGCCCTGCTCGCCAGCATATTCATGAAGGAGACCGTCAACTGGGGCGACGGCTCCCGCATCCTGCCTATCAATCAGTCGAGCGAGTCTCCTGTCCGGGAGGCGTTCGCTCGACAGGTGCTCGAGCAGACTCTCGGGGAGCAGCAGCTGTTCTGGCGGCGGCGCATGGCGAGTTCGCGGGTTCTTCCCCCCCCGAGCAAGGCCTCCGATGAGGAGGTCCTCGCCTTCGTGGCGAGCAAGAAGGGGGCTATCGGCTACGTCAGCGCCGGTGTCGACCTCCCGCCCGACGTCAAGGTCCTTGGGGTCATCGACTGACGATGTGCGTCCGAACCCTCTCGAGGCTGACGGTGCGCCGCATCCTGCTTGCCGTTCTCGCCCTCATCGTCCTGGTGGCTCCCGCCGGTGAGAGCCCGGCCGCCGCCGAGTCCGGCTTCCGCGTGATCGTCCACCCGAGCGTGGGGGGCGCCCGGATCCCACGGCAGGTCCTCTCGTCGATCTTCCTCAGAGAATCGGCGCGCTGGGAAAACAGGCTCTCGGTCGCCCCCGTCGACCAGTCGCTGAACTCACCGGTGCGAGCGGCCTTCTCGAACGACGTGCTCGAGACACCGATCGAGGGAATATCTGCCCTCTGGCACCGTAAGATGCGCAGCGGAGTCATTCCCCCGCCGGTCAAGGCCTCGGATCAAGACGTGATCGCCTATGTCGCGAAGACCAAGGGAGCGATCGGCTACGTGTCGTTTGCCGCCGCCCTCCCGTCGACCGTGAGACCCGTCGACATCATCGACTGAAGCGCTCCGCGTCTTCCGGATCGCCTCGGTTATCCCGTCTTCGAGACCGTCCACGGGAAGATCGGCGTCTACATCTGCTACCGGCGTCCCGACGCCTACGGAGGGCTCGTCGCCCCTTAGTCGCGGGCCCCGCTCCCGGGTCGGGAGCCTTCAGATCAGCGGTGCGGGTGGGTCCGAATCTGGTATCCTCGTGTTCTCTCATCCGCCGAAAGCACGCCGTTCGAGGAGGGTCCATGAGCGCCGATCTGGCGGTTTCCTTCACGGGGATCCAGTTCGAGAACCCCTTCCTGCTGTCCTCGGCGCCGCCCACCGAGTCGGAGAGCAACATCATGCGCGCCTTCGACGCGGGCTGGGGCGGCGTCGTGACCAAGACCATCGGCATGCACCCGGTGGTCAACGTGGCCGGCCCGAAGACGAAGTTCCTCCGCTACAACCCCGAGACCGGCGGGCTGTCGATGAACAAGGGGCGCGACGGGGTGCTGCACTCCTCCTGGAACTGGGAGCTGATCTCCGACAAGCCGCTCGACTGGTGGATCCCGCGACTCGGGCGGATCAAGAAGGCCTACCCGAACAAGGTGCTGATCGCCTCGATCATGGCCGGCTCCGGCAGCGACACCGAGCTGGACCACTGGCGCACGCTGGCGACGGCCTGCCAGGAGCAGGGCGTGGACGGCCTCGAGCTGAACCTGTCGTGCCCGCACATGGATCGGCCCGGACATGGGCTCCAACATCGGCAAGGACCAGGGGCTGTGCTCGTTCGTCACCCAGGTCGTCAAGGAGGTCGCCAAGGTGCCGGTCTGGGCCAAGCTCACCCCGGCGACCAGCGACATCGCGCTCGAGGCGGCCGCCGTCTTCCGCGGCGGCGGCTGACGCGGTCTCCTCGACGAACACCTTCCCGTCGCTGCCGCTCGATCGACCCCGAGACGCTCGAGTTCGAGATCAACGTCGACGGCCAGGTCTCGCTCGGCGGCCTGGGCGGCCCGGCGATCCTGCCGCTGTCGCTCGCCAAGATGTCGCAGCTGACGCGGGCCTTCCCGGACAAGGCGTTCTCGGGCATCGGCGGCATCTCCGAGTTCTGCGCACGCGCTCAACTACTTCCTGCTCGGCTGCGGCACGGTCCAGGTGTGCACGGCGGCCATGCTCGACCGTGCCGTCGGGCCCGAACGTGGTCAAGCGCCTCATCGCCGGGATGCAGGAGTTCCTGGAGAAGAACGCGCATCGCGGCTGGACCCGGCTCGAGGACTTCCGGGGATTCGCTCGCGACCGCGTCGTCGCGCAGCACGAGATCCGGCGCCCCGACGCCTCCGACTACCAGGGCGGCTACGAGCCGCAGGAGGGCTACGCCGAGCCGGAGACCCACGAGCCCTACGACGAAGAGCTGACGGTCGCTGGCCCGGCCGTCGGCAACGGAGAGGACCGAGATGAGCACGACACTCGTCAAGAACGGCACCGTGTCACGGCGTCCGATCGCTACGACGCGGACATCTACATCGACAAGGGCGTGATCACGCTCATCGGCCAGGGCCTCAGCATGCCCGCCGACACCGTGGTCGACGCCTCCGGGCAAGCTGGTGATGCCGGGCGGCATCGACGTCCACACCCACCTCGACATGCCCTTCGGCGGCACGACCTCGGCCGACGACTTCGAGACGCGGCACCATCGCCGCCGCCCACGGCGGGACCACGACCCTCATCGACTTCGCGATCCAGGACTTCGGCGAGGGGCTCTACCCCGGCCTTCGAGGCCTGGATGAAGCGCGCCGAGGGCAAGGCGGTCATCGACTACGGCTTCCACATGATCGTGCGCGAGCTGACCGACCAGGTCTCGGTGCGACATGGACAAGCTGGTGCGCGACGAGGGCGTCACCTCCTTCAAGCTCTTCATGGCCTACCCGGGCGTCTTCATGGTGGACGACGCCACGATCTTCAAGGCGCTGCGCGCAGACGCGGGACAACGGCGGCCTCATCTGCATGCACGCCGAGAACGGCGGCGTGATCGACACGCTGGTCGCAGGAGGCGCTGCGCGAAGGGCCAGACCGCGCCCAAGTACCACGCCCTCACGCGCCCGCCGCGCGCCGAGGCGCGAGGCCACCGGCCGCGCCATCGCGCTCGCCGAGATGGCCGGCGTGCCGATCTACATCGTGCACCTCTCCTGCGCCGACGCGCTCGAGAAGGTCAAGCAGGCGCGCGACATGGGCCTGCCCGCCTACGCCGAGACCTGCCCGCAGTACCTGTTCCTCTCCTACGACGACTACGAGCGGCCCGGACTTCGAGGGCGCCAAGTACGTGATGTCGCCGCCGCTGCGGGAGAAGTGGAACCAGGACGCGCTGTGGAAGGGCCTGGCCGCGGAACGACCTGCAGGTCGTCTCCACCGACCACTGCCCGTTCTGCATGAACGAGCCGCCCCAGAAGCAGCTCGGCAAGGACGACTTCTCCAAGATCCCCAACGGCGCGCCCGGCATCGAGACGCGCCTGATGCTGATCTGGGACGGCGGCGTGCGCGCGGGGCGCATCGACATGCACCGCTTCGTCGAGCTCATCTCGACCAACCCGGCGCAGATGTTCGGCCTCTGGCCGAAGAAGGGCACGATCGCGGTCGGGCTCCGACGGCGACCTCGTGCTCTGGGACCCCGAGAAGGAGACGACCCTCTCCGCGCCAGACCCACCACATGCGCGTCGACTACAACCCCTACGAGGGCCGCGTGGTCACGCGGCGCGCCGGCGGTGGTGCTCTCGCGCGGCGAGGTGATCGTGGATCACGGCAACTTCAAGGCGCAAGAAGGGCCGCGGGCAGTACGTCAAGCGCCAGGCGGGCCCGCCGCTGGTCGCCGTGCCGAGCCGCACGGTGCACCGAGGACGCGACGGTCGGACGCCAGCAGCCCGAGCGTCGCGCGGGATGCGCCAGGCGCGCGGGCGAGCTCTACGAGCTCGCGATACCCCCGCCGGACCCCGCGCTGTCGAACGTCGACCTCGCCCCCACCCGCGTCGCCGAGCGCACCTGGACCATCTACAACATGGCGTCGCTGTGGGTGGGGCTCTCGGTCTGCATCCCGACCTACATGCTGGCGGCGGGGCTCGTCGGCGGCGGCATGAACTGGTGGCAGGCGATCCTCACGATCATGCTCGGGCAACCTGATCGTCTGCGTGCCGATGGTGCTGATCGCGCACGCCGGGACGCGCTTCGGCATCCCCTTCCCGGTGCTGGCCCGCGCCTCCTTCGGCGTCCTCGGCTCGAACGTGCCCGCGATCCTGCGCGGCGCTGGTGGCCTGCGGCTGGTTCGGCATCCAGACCTGGATCGGCGGCCAGGCCATCTACACCATGCTGAAGGTCGCCATCCCCGAGTGGGAGCCGCCCTTCGCCCTGCCCCTGAGCTTCGTGGCGTTCTGGCTGGCCAACATGTACGTCGTCGTGCGCGGCAGCAACGCGATCAAGTGGCTGGAGACCGGGGCGGCGCCGTTCCTGATCCTGTCCGGGCTCGCGCTGCTCGGCCTGGGCCATCGCGCGCGCCGGCGGCCTCGGGCCGATCCTCGACCACCCGAGCCGGTTCCAGACGACCGGCGAGTTCCTGGTCTTCTTCGTCCCCTCGCTCACGGCGATGGTGGGCTTCTGGGCCACGCTGGCGCTGAACATCCCGGACCTCTCGCGCTACGCGCGCAACCAGCGGGCGCAGGTGTGGGGGCAGTTCCTGGGCCTGCCCACGACGATGACGCTGTTCGCCTTCATCGGGGTGGCGGTGACCTCCGCCTCGGCCGTCATCTTCGGCGAGCCGATCTGGGATCCGGTGCAGCTGCTGTCGCGCATCGAGAGCCCGGTCGTCGATCTTCGTGTCGCTCTTGGCGCTGACCGTCGCCACGCTCACCACCAACGTCGCCGCCAACGTCGTGGCCCCCGCCAACGGCTTCGCCAACCTGTGGCCGACGCGCATCAACTTCGCCCGGGGCGGGATCCTCACCGGGATCATCGGCATCGCCATCATGCCCTGGAAGCTGCTGGAGAACGCCGACCGCTACATCGGCTGGCTGATCGCCTACTCCGGCTTCCTCGGCCCGATCGCCGGGATCTTCATCGCCGACTACTGGGTGGTCCGCCGGGGACGGCTCGCGCTGGCCGAGCTCTACTCCGCGGACGGTCTCTACGGGCGCTGGAACCGCCGAGCGCTCGTGGCCCTCGTCGCGGGCGTGGCGGCGGCGCTCGTGGGGCTCGTGGTGCCGCCCCTGCGCTGGCTCTACGACTACGCCTGGTTCGTCGGCTTCGGCGTGGCGTTCGTCGTGTACGCTCTGCTCATGCGCGGCACGCCGGTCGTCGATCTGAGCCAGGTCCCGTCGGTGGAGCCCGCGCCGGACTCCCCCTCTCCCGAGGTGCCCGCATGACCACAGCCGCCACCCCGACCATGACCGGCGAGGAGATGGTCGACCTCTGCCGCCGCCACACCGTCTACGAGTGGTCGCCCCAGGCGAAGGTCGACCCCATCCCCGTCGCGCGCGCCGAGGGCGTCTACTTCTGGACGCCGGAAGGCAAGCGCTACATCGACTTCAACAGCCAGCTGATGTGCTCCAACATCGGCCACTCCCACCCGAAGGTGGTGAAGGCCATCCAGGAGCAGGCCGCGACCCTGGCGTACGCCAACCCGTTCATGGCCACCGAGCCGCGGGCTCGGCTGGGGGCCAAGCTGGCCGAGATCACCCCCGGCGACATCGACACGTTCTTCTTCACCAACGGCGGCGCCGAGGCCGTCGAGAACGCCATCCGCGTGGCGCGGCGTCGCGACCGGCCGCCACAAGATCCTGGTGCGCTACCGCTCCTACCACGGCGGCACCGCCGGGGCCCTCACGCTCACCGGGGATCCGCGGCGCTGGGCGTCGGAGCCGGGCCTCCCGGGCATCGTGCGGGCCCCCGAGTTCCACAAGTGGGGGCGGCGCGACCCCGAGCCCCTGGACGTCTGCCTGAGCGAGCTGGAGGACGTCATCCGCTACGAAGGCGGCGCGAACATCGCCGCGTTCGTCCTGGAGACCGGTGGTCGGGACCAACGGCCTGTTGATCCCCCCGGACGGCTACCTGCAGGGCGTGCGCGAGATCTGCGACCGCCACGGCATCCTGCTGATCGCCGACGAGGTGATGTCGGGCTTCGGGCGCACCGGACGCTGGTTCGCGGTCGACCACTGGGACGTCGTGCCCGACATCATCACCATGGCCAAGGGCCTCACCTCGGCCTACGTCCAGCTCGGGGCGGTGGGCCTGCGGCCCCAGATCGCGCAGGTCTTCCAGGAGCGGGCGTTTCCCGGGGGCCTGACCTACAACAGCCACACGCTGGCCTGCGCCACGGCGCTGGCCACGATCGCGGTCTACGAGGACGAGGGCCTGATCGAGAACGCCCAGCGCATGGGGCTCCGCCTCCGCGAGCGGATGCAGGAGCTGGAGCGCAAGCACCCGTCGCTGGGCGCCACGCGCTCCATCGGCCTCTTCGGCCTCTGTCGAGGTGGTCCGCAGCCGCGACCCCTACGAGCCGATGGCGCCCTACAACGGCGCCTCGGAGGAGATGGCAGCGCTCGGGCGCTTCTTCCGCGAGGAAGGGCTCTACACCTTCGTCCGCTGGAACACGTTCTTCACGAACCCGCCGCTGATCATCACCGAGGCTCAGCTCGAGGAGGGCCTGGACATCGTCGACCGCGGCCTGGAGATCACCGACCGGGCCGTGAAGAGCTAGGCGATGGAGCCAGTTACCCCGTTGGGCCTGGAGCACTCACCGCGCGTCCGCGCGCCCATCTGTGGGGCGCGCGGACGGGCAGGACCCCGTGCAGGGGCTTTCCCTCCCCCTACGTGGGGAGGGATAGGGTGGGGGGTCGATGAACGAATGGAAGGACCAAGGAGGTTCTGATGGCGACCACCACCGGACGGCAGTCGAGCACCGAAATCGGGACCCTCACCCACTGGATCGACGGGAAGAGCTGGGAGGGTCCGGTCGAGCGCTGGGGCGACGTCTACAACCCGGCCACCGGCGAGCGCTCCACCCGGGTTGCGTTCGCGACACCCGAGGTGGTGGACGCGGCGGTGGCCACGGCCACGGCGGCCGCCGCCGAATGGCGCACCGCCTCCCTGGCCGCGCGCACCCGGATCCTGTTCGCCTTCCGCGACCTGGTCGACCGTCACCGGAAGGAGCTCGCCGAGATCCTGACCCGCGAGCACGGCAAGGTGCTGTCCGACGCGATGGGCGAGGTGAACCGCGGCCTCGAGGTCGTGGAGTTCGCATGCGGCGTGCCCCAGCTCATCAAGGGCGACTTCTCGGAGAACGTCTCCACCGACGTCGACAGCTACTCGATCCGCCAGCCGCTGGGCGTCGTGGCCGGCATCACGCCCTTCAACTTCCCGGCGATGGTGCCGATGTGGATGTACCCGATCGCCATCGCCTGCGGCAACACCTTCGTGCTCAAGCCCTCCGAGAAGGACCCGACCGCCGCCGACTTCTCGGCCCGCGCTCCTGGCCGAGGCCGGCCTGCCTGACGGAGTCTTCAACGTCGTGCACGGCGACAAGGTCGCGGTCGACGCGATCCTGGTCCACCCCGGTATCGAGGCCGTCAGCTTCGTCGGCTCGACCCCCATCGCCCGATACATCTACGAGAGCGCCACCCGAGCCGGCAAGCGGGTGCAGGCGCTGGGCGGCGCCAAGAACCACATGGTGGTGCTGCCCGACGCCGACCTCGACCTGGCCGCCGACGCCGCGGTGAGCGCGGGCTACGGGTCCGCCGGCGAGCGGTGCATGGCGATCTCGGTGCTGGTGACGGTGGGCGACGCCGCCGACCGCCTGCTGCCGCGGATCCGCGAGCGCATCGCGCCGCCTGAAGGTCGCCCCGGGTATCGAGCCCGGCGCCGAGATGGGCCCGCTCGTCACAAGGAGCACCACGCGCGCGTCGTCTCGTACGTGGAGAAGGGCGAGAAGGAGGGCGCCGAGCTCCTCGAGGACGGCCGCACGCTGAGCGTGCCGGGACACGAGAAGGGCTTCTTCCTCGGCCCCTGCCTCTTCGACCGGGTCAAGCCGGACATGACGATCTACAGGGACGAGATCTTCGGCCCGGTGCTGTGCGTCGTCCGGACCGGACACCTACGACGAGGCCCTCGATCTCGTCAACTCGAACCCCTGGGCCAACGGCGTCGCCATCTTCACCAACGACGGCGGCGCCGCCCGCCGCTTCCAGAACGAGGTGCAGGTGGGCATGGTGGGGATCAACGTCCCCATCCCGGTGCCCGATGGCCTACTACTCCTTCGGCGGCTGGAAGAGCTCGCTCTTCGGCGACTCGCACATCTACGGTCGGGAGGGCGTCCACTTCTACACGCGCGGCAAGGTGGTCACCAGCCGCTGGCCCGACCCGAAGCACCGCGGCGTGAACCTGGGCTTCCCGCAGATGAAGTAGGCCGCGGCGGGTGCCAGCGCCTACGCGGCGGGGCAAGCGGAGAAAAGGGCGCGGCGCTGCCAGGTCTCGCCCGGCAACTCGGCCATCTCGCCCCCGGATCTGACCGAAGCCGGCCTACCCGGACGCGCTCAGACTCTCTCCGTAGCTCCAACCTTCCCGGGTCGGCTCCTTGATGAGGGGGTCGAGCTCTGGCTGTCCCTTGACCTTCATCGCCTCGTGATCCCATTCGATGGTGCGTCCGGTGCGCTGGGCGAGGGCGCCGAGAAGGACCATCTCCGTGAGAGGGGAGGCGTACTCGAAGTTGGAGCCCGGGGTGGGACCCTCGCCCTTGATCGCCCGAAGCCATTCTTCGATGGGACCCTCTCCCACCGGAGGCAGCTCGTCGATCTTGCGCAACTCGCCCTTGATCTCCATGAAGCGCTCGGCCGGAGTGATCATCGGGCTCTCTGGCCGCATCTCCGCGTGATAGAGGGTTTCCTTGGTGCCCTCCATGTACATTCCGCCTTCGGGATGGAGGGGTTTGTCAGCCTCCCAGCGCCTGGGTTTGGGCACGTCGAACCCTTTCTCATACCACTTCAGGGTGACCGGCGGTCTGTCGCCGCGGGCCGGGAACTGATACGTGACGACCGAGTTCATCGTGATGAAGCCCTTTCCGGGAGGCGGCTCCCGGAAGGCTTCGACCCTGGTGGGGGACCCGAGGTCCAGCGCCCAGAACGGCGCGTCGAAGGTGTGGCAGCCGATGTCCCCCAGCGAGCCACAGCCGTAGTCCCACCAACCGCGCCAGCGGACCGGGGCGTAGGCCTCGCTGAATTCGCGATAGGCGACAGGTCCCTGCCACAGATCCCAGTCGAATGAGTCCGGGTAGAAGGTGGTGGGTGCCGGGAAGCTCTCGGGGGGAACGAACCAGGGGTGGTTGGGCCGATCGGTCCAGGTGATGACTTCCGAAACATCACCCAGGACCCCGGCACCCACCCATTCCTTGATTCGGCGCATTCCCGCAAACGTATGACCCTGATTCCCCATCTGAGTGATGACCTTGTAGTGCCTCGCCGCCTTCCGCAGGGTGCGAACCTGCCAGATGTTGTGGGCGAGGGGTTTCTGCACGAAGACGTGCTTGCCCAGCTCCATGGCCGCCATCGAGATGGCGAAATGGGTGTGATCGGGCGTCGAGATGGCAACGGCATCGATCTCCTTGCCCATCTTGTCCAGCATCACGCGGAAGTCCTTGAACCGGGGCACGCCGGGGTGGTTCTTGAAGACCTCGCCGGCTCTCTGCTCGTCAACGTCACAAACAGCCACGAAGTTCTCTTTGGCGGCCTGGGTGACCGCATACTCGCCCATTCCGCCCGCCCCCACGACGGCGACGTTGACCTTTCCATTGGGCGATCCACCGGATTGAGCGATCGAGACGCGAGGGAGTGCCAGCGCGCTCGCCGCAATCGCGGAGGACTTGATGAATGCTCTTCGATCGGCTTCGTGGCGGTTCTTCATTGGGACCTCGATATTCGTCGACCTGTGCGGTTACCAGGCGGATTCTAGACTCACCCCGGGGTCCTGTACACCCACGAGGGCTCGAAGTCGATGAGGCGTCCCTCCCGCCCGCCGGATCCGATCGAGACGAGGTAGCGACGCACGCTGACGGGGAGACACACGAAGGAGGTCAGCACGCAAAGCGCCGGTGGGGCCGGGCTCGTGCTCGCGGTGGGGCCGGCCTCAGCTCACGTTCCACCGCCGAGCGCCGTGCGCTCGCCTTTCCGCACCGCGAAGAGGGCGCCGAGGTAGATGGCCAGGGCCAGGAACATCAGGCTGCGGAAGCCGATGAGCATCGAGAGGAAGCTCGCCAGCCCTCCGAGGAGCGAGCCGAGGATGTTGCTGCCGAAGGCGAGATCGCGGCGCTCGGAGCGCGCCCAGAGCCCGATGAAGACGAGCCCGGAGAAGAAGACGGGCAGGGTCAGGAACGCGGCGCCCACGACGACACGCGTGACGTCGGGCAGGGAGACGAGCCAGCCCACCGGGACGAGGGCGACGGCGAGCAGGGTGGCGAAGAGGCCCGCGAAGGGCCAGCCCTCCGGCTGCACGTTGAAGCGGGCGGCCACCAGGTTGGCGACGAGCACCATGCAGAGCAGAGCCCCCACCACGTACGCATTCACGGTCCACGTGGTCCCGTAGAGGAGCGCGGCGCGGCTGACGCCCGCGACCTCGAGCAGCATGAACCCGGCCCCCAGGAGCAGCATCGGCGCGTCCACCGGCTCTCCCGACCGGAAGAGCCGTCGGCGCAGCACCATTCCCAGGATCAGCGACCCCGCTCCCACGAGGAGGTGGTACGTGGGGACGGTGGGGCCGGGGAGGTAGAGATAGGGCCAATCGTCGGTCGTGACGGGCGTCTTCATGGGCCAGTTCCCCCCGACACCCATGCCGGCCAGGGAAGGATCGGACGCCAGCCTCTCGCGGACCGCGGCGAGGGCGGTCCCGCTTCCCCCGATCAGGAGAAGGCCCCCATGGCCGAGGCAGCCGGACGAGGCGGGCACGAAGACGCTCACCGGCTCCTCGCCGAACGAGTCGCGCAGCAGCCTGGCCAGGCGGTCCCCGACCCAGGGCGCCTCGGTCCAGAAGTAGAGGACCACCGCGCCCTCCGGCGTGAGCAGGCGCCGGATGTCCTCGAAGCTCTCGCGGGTGTACACGAAGTGGTCGAGGCGGATGTTCGTATAGGCCGAGGGGTTGGTGTGGGAGTCCAGGAAGCCCAGCCACACGATGTCGAAGGTTCCCTTCTCCCCACGGCGGAAGACCGTGCGTGCGTCGCCCACGCGCACCTCCACGCGCTCGGAGGCATACGGCCGATTCGGGTGCTCCTCCCGCCCCCAGGCCACGATGGCCGGGTCGATCTCGACCGCCACCACCGACTCCGCTCCTGCTCGCAGGGCGGCGGCGACGTCGTTGCCCGTGCCGGCCCCGGCGACGAGGACACGTTCGGGAGCGGGGAGGAGCGCGTAGGGGAGCAGGTAGTGTGAGGTCCGGATCTCCGCGGGAGGGAAGCGCGCGGGGTCGGCGGACTGGCGCGAGGCATCGAGGTCCACGAGCCCCTGGTGAAACACACCGTTCACCAGGATCTCCCGCCCGCAGTCGAGAGAGGTGCCGTTGGAGAGGGGCTGCACCCAGGGTTGGAGGACGAGCTTCTGATAGGGCGACCACACCGTCCGGGACGCGGACTCCGACGAAGACGTGAGGGCCACCACCGGCACCAACAGCGCCAGGGCGCCCGCGACCAGGCGAGCGGGGCGTGGGTCCCGGGCGAGCGGAGCCAGGAGGGCGAGCCCCGGCGCGGCCACCGCCAGCCAGAGCCACGGTGGCGTGTGGAAACCGGTGAAGGTCGCGAAGAGGGCAATGCCCAGGACGCTGCCGAGGACGTTGGCGGTGTAGGCATGTATGGGTCGAGGCTCGTCGTCCATCCAGCGCCCGAGCCACTGGCCGAGCGGACGAAAGACCATGACGATGGCCCCGAGCATCGCCATCGTCGCGCCGGCTGCGAACGCCACGAAGGCCGACCGAACCGCCTGGGCGAGATCGCGCCAGCTTCCTGCGGCCCAGATCACCGAGTCCTGGAACGCGGTCAGACCGTGGGTCAGTGCCTCCCCCAGGTCCCACTCGAACGGGTCGCGGATGAAGAGAGCCAGCAGGATCAGGGCCAGGGACGCCGGCAGGACCCTGATGGCATCTCGGGCCTGCCGAGCACCCAGCCCCAGCCCCAGGAAGGCGGCGACGAGGACGCCGTTCTGGAGGTAGGCGAAGACGCGCACTTCCGTCCCGATCCACCGGATGAGGAGCATCTCCAGGAAGAGGATCTCGGCGGAGAGAAGGAAGATCCGGAGCAGGGAGTTCCGGGGGCTCTTGCTCATGGCCGTGGCCGGGGGGGATGGAGGCTCATCGGCAACGACCGTCGCGGCGCCCGCGCACCGACCTTGGTTCTCTCCGGTTGCATTCCACCTCCGTAGGTGAATCTTAGATCAGCGCATCGTCGCCTGGGTCCCGGATGGCTCCGAGGCCGAGGTCGGGCCCTGGGATCCGGGGGGAACGAAGACAACGAAGCTCGGCAACGCCGTGTTCCCGATGAGCAGAGCCGGTGCCCCTCCACTGGGCAATTCCTGAGGACGGACGACCAGGGCGTCCAGCCCGTTCTCCCGCAGGACGGCCGCGCCGCTGCCGCCCCGTCTGAGGGTCTCGGTGGTGACGAAGCGCACAAGAACGCCGTTGCCACCCCTGAAGAACCCCGCCAGGACGGTGTTGTAGGGCAGTGAGACACCGAGAGTGGAGCCCGGGTCCAGTCGCGAGACGATCGCTCTTTCCGCCAGGAGATCCGAGTAGAACAGCCAGTCGACGCTGACCGGCGGAATGGCCCGGAAGCCGGCGTTGACGGTGCCGAAGTACACCTCGCCGCACACAGAGAGGCTGAGAGCCGCCGCGACGAGCCAGCCGGCCACCCTGGCCCGAGGCGGAAGGCGCTCCATCGCCCAGGCGCCGGCCAGGGCGAGGAAGGGCGCGATCAGGGAGAAGAAGCGGAAGCTCGTCGGCCACCACAGGTAGAGCCCGCTGAAGCAGGCCAGGAAGCCGAGGACATAGACCGAGCCCGCGACGACGAGTCGAGCTGACGTCTTCTCACCGCGCATCCAACCGACTCCGGCGAGCACGGTCCCCACGAGCGCGAGCAGGGGGACGAGGACTCCGGTCGAGACGGTGTCGGCAGTCCGGAGCGGATCCCGGAACAGGGGGCCGGCGAGCGTGGCTCTGCGCGGATAGGTGGCGATGGAGAAAAGGTCCCTCTCCGGAAGCCGTTCGACCATCCCGCGAAAGAGCGGAGACACGAGCGGTGCGAGCACGGCAGGGTTGGAGGCAGGGTGGAGCGTCTGCGCCACGTAGGATGCGAAGTTGAGGGCGGCCTTCTCGGGGACGGATCTCAGCCGGGTCGGTCCGTGGTTCAGCTCATACATCTCCGGCGGGGCGAAGGGATCGCCGTAGGCCAGGAGGTTCTCCACGTATCGGGGTGCAGCGAAGACCGTGAGGCTGATTGCGACCGCCAGGGCCAGGCGCCTCGAATGAGCGGCGGCGGCAGGGCGTCCGCTCAGCGCTGCGACCACGGCGAGCAGCGCCACGGCCGGGATCATGTAGAAGACGGTTCCCTTGGCGCCGATCGACAGGGCGAGGGCCAGCGCGGCGGGCCAGACCCACCGGCCCGTCTCACGAGCCACGAGCCACAGATAGGCAAAGGCGGCGAAGAGACCTGCGGTGAGCAGGTCGTTGTGGCTGGTCATGATCTGGACGAACACGCAGGGCATTCCCAGGACCAGGAGGACGGAGCCCAGGCGTGCCCATCGACGGAGACCCATCGAGGATGCCGCGCCCCACGTCGCGAGAAGAAGGAGGGTCCCGCCCCACGCCTGGGCGAGGGTGACGAGGGGGAAACCCACCGCGAAGGGATGCGAGAGCCAGAGCATCACCAGATCGACGTTGATGGCAGAGAAGCTCTGCCGGGTCTCGTTCGTCGGGAAGTGGCGCACCGAGCCTTCCTGGAGCCAGTAGCCGATGCGGCTCATCCGGTAGGACAGTGAGTCGTGGACGAGATCCTCCGAGACTGTGCCGGTCAGGGCAACCATGACCAGCACGAGCGCGAGGCCGGCCGCGAGGACGTGCACCGGCCGCGCGCGGGCGCGGAGTCGCGCCTCGCCGCCGGGGCGCGCGCCCGGGACCGGGGCCCGTAGCGCGAGCCGCGTCCCCAGCCAGACCATGCCGTGGGCGGCCACGATGGCCGGCGAGGAGAGGAGGCCGGTGTAACCGAGGGCCAGGGTCACGGCGCAGATCTGAGCAAGGGCGATGACCTGGGTCGCCACCGCGAAGGCGACCGCATCCTCGCCGCTCCCCTGACGGCGCGCGATCCGAAACGAGCTGTCGGTGAGCAGGGCCAGCTGGAGCGCCAGCACCGCGAGTCCGGTCAGGTCCAGCACGTCTCCCTCTCGGCGACCGGCCGGCGGACGTCGGCGAACAGGCCTCGCCTCATCTACGCCAGCTTACACCCACCGCTGGTGACGGGGACCGCCTTCGGGCTAGCGATCGAGTCGGAAGCGCTTCGGGATTCGCACTTCGTCCAGGACGATGTCTGCGGCCGGCGGCAGCGCGCGGCCATCTTCCGACATGATCTGATGCAGATCCTGAGGGCCCAGCGGCCGGTTGTAGTTGTAGGGACGGAACAGCCGCTCGGGGGAATTGTCCTTGATCCCGAAGCGCTCGTAGTAGCGGGCGTCGACGAAGAAGAGGTTGATCCCCCGCTCGTTCACCGCCACGAGCTCGTACCCCTTGCGCTTACCGAGGTCGCAGAGCGACTGCATGCTCGCGCCAAAGTGAAAGCTCTCCTCGCCCCACCACAGCATCGGGTGGAAGGCCACGACCGCCTTCAGGGGGGGGATGAACATCCCGTTGTACTCGATCTGGACGACCTTCGGTCGGTAGTCGTGGATCGCACGCCAGACGTACCAGTCGTTGCTGTCGATATCGATGACCAGCAGGTCGAGGTCCTTCGGGACGTTGTTCTCTTCGAATAGGAGCTCCACGTTCCCGGGGAAGACCCATGCCTGCATGGTCCGGACGCCATCGAGGCCCTGGTAGTTCCGAGCGAGCACCTCGGCCAGCTCGGGATCCCCCTCGATGAGCAGTCCGCCCCAGCCATCGTGGAGGATCAGCTTCCGGACGTTGCTGAAGATCACTCCGTCACCGGCCCCGAACTCGATCGCGAAGCGCTCGGTCGGGGGAATCAGCTCGAAGATCTTCTCCAGGATCCCGTCTTCGCCCCCCTGCGAGTAAACGGCCCTCTCGAACTCGCTTGGGAGGATCTCCCTGGGGGACGACGGGATCACGAAGGCAACTCCGGCCACGAGAGCCAGACCCAGCACCAGCCAGGCGGCGCTCTCTCGTCGGCTTCCCTTGAGCTTCATGATCCCTACAGCTCCCCGACCACGAAGTAGCGCTCGATGCGAAGGTCCCGGTAGACGAGCTCGGACTCCTCCGTCGGCTCGAGGGGGCGACCTTCCGGACCCATGAAGTCGAACACCCGGCTGGGCGTGATGAGCGGAAAGCCGTTGCGGGGAACGTAGAGTCTCACCGGACGGTTGTCGGCGAGGCCGAACCGCTCGAAGTACCTTCTCTCGACGAAGTACAGCGTCGTTCCGCTCCGGTCGGCGTACACCAGCTCGTAGCCCTTGCTCTGGCCGAGCTCGAACAGGGACTGGATGCTGGCTCCGAAGTAGAGCGACCCATCCCAGTAGTTGAACGGATGGTACTCGATGACCATGGTCTGCGGCGGCACGAAGGCCGCGTTGTACTCGATCTGAACCACCTTCGGTCGGAAGTCCCGTATCGCTCGCCAGACGTACCAGTCATTGCTCGTGAGCGCCACGATGAGGAGGTCGAGGTCCCGCGGCACGTCGGCACGTTCGAGGAGGATCTCGATGTCGCCTGGAAAGACGCCCGCCCGAAGCGTCTGCACCCCTTCGTGCTCCGCGTAGTTCTCGGCGAGCGCCGCCCCGGCCTCGATCGCTGGCTCGACCAGCACTCCACGCCAACCGTGGTTGACGATGAGATTGCGGCTGCAGCTCCTCGCGACTCCGTCATCGGCGCCGAGGTCGACGACGAACCGGTGGGTCGGCTCGATCACCTGGAAGATTTCCTCCAGGATCCCGTCCTGCCCGAATGGAGAGAACACGGAGCGCTCGGCCTTTGCGAGATCGACACTCCTGACCGACATGATCCTGTAGCCGGCCATGACCCAGATGCCGACCGCGACGACGACGACCAACGCGGTCAGAATCGGTCGCGAGACGGAGCGTCCCAAGCTTGCCCTCCTGGCTCGCGGAGGTCTCGTTCGACCCCGCGCAAGGTCCAAGCAGGCTAGGGCAGAAGCAGCACTTCGTCAATAGGCTCTGAGACATACGCACGCAGCCTCCCGTCAGTGCAGGGAGCTTCGGCCGCGCGGTGACGACAGCCCGGGGAGCCGCCTGCCCTGGCCGTCTTCGAGGTGGACCCGGGCGAGCGGGCGCCACTGGAGGCGCGAATCAGCTCGACCGTGGAGAAGGGGGCTTCCGGCCGCGGCTTTGGTTAGAATGGGGGCGGCACGTTCATGTTCTGGATGCCCTGGTTGGTGGCCTTGACCGCGCTCTCCTGCCGCCCGGCCCCGGAAGGCGACGACGCGGCGCGCGCCCGCGAACGCGAGCAGATGGTGGCCCAGCAGATCGCGGCCCGGGGGGTGCGCGACGAGCGGACCCTGGCCGCGATGCGCAAGGTCGCGCGCCACCTCTTCGTGCCCCCCGAAGCCGC
>CAVOYO010000026.1:0-43416 GCA_963700695.1 uncultured Acidobacteriota bacterium
ACAGGTTGGGGGCCTCCCACCGGCCGCCGGCACCCGGGCCCTGGAACCCCGGTCGCCGTTTGGCGTAGTCTCATCCAGGGGGAGGACTCATGGGCGACTTCGATGACTACGAGCTGGGCACCGGGCCGCCGGACGAGTCGCCGCCACCGTATCGGCCCGACCCCGAGAAGAAAGGCGGTGCCCTTCTCTTTCCCGCCCTGCTGGCCCTGGCCGGGATCGCGGCCATAGGGCTGCTGGCCGTGCTGTACCTGGTCTTTCGCACCCCGGAGGCGCCTGGCCCCACGCCCACGCCGCCCTCGATCACCGTCCCCGCGCCCACGCCCGCGCCGAGCGCCACCCCGGTCGTCCTGCCCCCGCTCGACCAGAGCGACGAGCTCGTCCCGGGCAGCTGGTGGCGGCACTGTCGGCGCCCCGGAGCTGGGGCGCTGGGATCGCCCAGAACGACCTCGTCCGCACCCTGACCGTCGTCACCGTCAACGTGGCCATCGGGGAGTCGCCTCGGCCACACCTGCTCTTCCTCGCCCCGAAGACCCGCTTCGCGCCCACCCGCGTCGGACGCTCGCTGATCCCGGACCCCGCGGGCTTCATCGCCGGGTACGACGTGATGGCCGACGCCATCGCCTCCCTCGACCCCGCCGACCCACCGGCACAGTCCTACCGCATCACCGAGCCGCTGTTCGAGGTCGCCTTCAGCGCCTTCGGCATGCCCGAGGTGCGCTTCCGGGCCATGCTCGATAGCGCCATCACGAACCTGCTGGCGGTGCCCGTCCTTGCCGCCGAGATCGATCTCGTGCCGCACGCGACGACCTTCCGCTACGCCAACCCCCGCTACGAGCAGCTGTCGCCGGCCCAGCAGTTCCTGCGGATGGGCCCGCGCAACGTGAAGCTCATCCAGTCCAAGCTGCGGGAGATCCAGGCCGCCCTCGCCGCGCCCGAAGCCCAGAGCTGACGGACCCGATGTACACGTGCGGCTGGCCACCGGACCTGGTTCGCTGGCATGTCCTGTGCCAGAGGACATGCCGGCGCACGGGGCCTATCTCAAGCCCTTCCAGCCTGTCGGAGGCGACGCTGGCGTCGCGGCGCACACTCGGGGTCGACGCTCGTCTCGCAAGCTCGACTTCGGGATCCCTTGGGCCTGCAGGAGGCGACGCTCGCGCGTCGCGACTTACACTCGGGGTCGCACGTCGTCTCGCAAGCTCGACTTCGCGTCCCCCGAGCCCCTCCGTGGGGAGGGATACGCCCGGGGTCGGGGCTCAGGTGCGGCTGGCCGTCAGGCCCAGCTTCACACGCGTGTCCTTTCCGTGAGGACACGCGTGTGTCCGTGGCCTATCTCAGACCTTTCCCTCCCCCTACGTGGGGAGGGATAGTCAGATGGGATGACCGGCTCCGATCGCGAGTTCGTAGGTTACGCTCCGATCGGTTTGACCTGTAGCGCAGAGCTACAAGCGAAAGGAGCCGATCATGGACAAGCATATCCGACACGTCGGGTTTGATGTGGACTCGGAGAAGATCGTGGTGGCGGTGGCGGAGCCTGGGGGTGAGGTCCGCTCAGTGGGAGCGGTCCCCCACAGTCGTGAGTCGGTTCGGCGGCTCGTGAAGAAGCTGGGTCCGGCGAAGCGGCTGCGGGTCTGCTACGAGGCGGGTCCTCATGGCTATGGGCTGTACTGGCAGCTGAGGGAGCTCGGAGTGCACTGCGACGTGGTGGCCCCGACGCTGGTGCCGGTCGAAGGCCGGGGATCGTGTGAAGACGAACCGGCGGGACGCGTTGAAGCTGGCGCGGAGCTACCGGAGCGGGGACCTGACGCCGGTGTGGGTACCGGACGCGGAGCAGGAGGCCCTCCGAGACCTGGTGCGGGCGCGTGAGGTGGCGAAGAAGGATCAGCTGCGGGCGCGGCACCGGCTGGGGAAGTTTCTGCTGCGCCGCGGGCTGAGGGCTGGGGCGGGGGTGAAGAACTGGACGACGACACACCTGGCCTGGGTGCGAGACGCTGCGCTTCGAGCAGCCGGCGCAGGAGGCGACGTTTGTGGATTACCTGCACGAGGTGGAGCACGCGGCGGCGAGGATCGAGCGGCTGGAGAGGGCGATCGACCAGGCGGTGGAGAGTCTGCTCGGAGGACAGAAGGGCCCTGGTGGCGGGGCTGCAGGCGTTGCGGGGGATCAAGCAGATCACGGCGGCGACGATCGTGGCGGAGCTGGGCGTGGTGTCCCGCTTCGAGCGGCCGAAGCTGCTGATGGGCTACAGCGGCATGGTCTCGAGCGAGGACTCTACGGGGAGCCGGATCCGGCGCTTCGGGATCACCAAGACGGGCAACGCCCACCTGAGGCGGGTCGCCGGCGAGGCGGCCTGGGCCTACCAGTACCGCCCAGCGATGTCGCCGGCGCTCAAGAAGCGGCAGGAAGGGCTGAGCGAGGAGGTCAAGGAGATCGCCTGGAAGGCTCAGCACCGGCTGTGCTCCCGGTACCGACGGCTGCTGGCGAGGGGCAAGCTCAAGCAGGAGGCGATCACGGCGGTGGGCCGGGAGCTTCTGGGGCTTCATCTGGGCGGTCGGGATGCAGGTGGAGAAGGAGCAGCAGCTGCGGCGCGGGCGCGCCGCCTGAGACGAACGGGGAAACGGAACGTAGTCACAAGGAAAAGAGGACCGGGACCTTGGAGAGGAGCAGGCGGTGGTCGAGGGGCCTACGGAATGGAGGATCCTCGTTCACCCTATGTGGCAGGGCCAATACCCTGATCCACGAAGTTAGTCCGAGGCAGCTCCCGACGGATCACGACCATGACGGCGGGCCCCAGGCTCGATCCGCGAATATCAGAGTGATCAACCGTCGAGACAGCCGCCTCGACCGCCTCCTCCTCCGCTCCAGGGGACACCCCCTACCTCGGGGCTTGACACGGTCATCCCATATCAGGGAGGGGGGTCATTGAATGATCAGGGGCGCAGGCGCTCCAGCACCCCCGAGAGATCCGGGGGGAGAGGGGCGACAAACTCTACCCTCTCCCCGCGAAAGGGATGCGTGAAGCCGAGCCGCGCCGCGTGGAGGGCGGGGCGCGTGAGCGAGCGCAGGGCGTCCCGGGCGGCGGCGCGACGGGACGAGGGGGTGCGGGTCCCGCCGTAGGTGGCGTCGCCGACGACGGGGTGGCCGATCGAGGCGAGGTGCACCCGGATCTGGTGCGTGCGCCCGGTGTGTATCCGCACTCGAAGGAGGCTCGCCCCGTCGAGGGCCTCCTCGAGCTGCCAGGTGCTTCGCGCCTCGCGGCCGCGGGAAGGGCTGACGGCCATCTTCTTCCGGTCGACGGGATGCCGGCCGATGGGGGCCACGATCTCCCCTCTTCGGGCCCGGGGAACGCCGTGGACGAGGGCGAGGTACTCCTTCTCGACGCGGCGGGAGGAGAACTGGCCCACGAGCGCCCGGTGCGTCTCGTCGTCCTTCGCCACCACGAGGAGTCCGGAGGTGCCGCGGTCGAGACGGTGGACGATGCCGGGTCGGAGAACCCCGCCGATCCCGGAGAGGTCGTGGACGTGCTTCAGGAGCGCGTTGACCAGCGTCCCCGTGCGGGTCCCCGCTCCGGGGTGGACGACGAGCCCGGCCGGCTTGTCCACGACGAGCAGGTGGGCGTCTTCGTGAACGATGGCGAGAGGGATGTCCTCCGGCTCGGGGTCCGCGGGGGTCGGGGGCGGGACGTGCACGACGACGGCCTGTCCTGGTCGGAGGCGCTCGGCCGGGCGTGAGGCCGCTCCGTCGACGAGGACGTGTCCCTCACCGATGAGGGCCTGGAGCCGGGCCCGGCTGAGAGAGGGCAGCCGGCGGGCGAGCCACACGTCGAGTCGGAGGCCGGACGCCGCGGCGTCCGTCGTCAGGCGGTGAGCCTCCGCGTCCATAGACGAAGCCGCCTCCGGACTCCCTCTAGTGGTACGTCAACACGGTCGTGTGATTCTCGACCACGCGCGGTCTTGCGGGGGCTCGGCGTGCACCCCGTCTGCGGGCGCCAAGCCTCGAAGTGCGGCTGCGTCCTCGCCGGGGGCCCCGCCCGCCGAGCCCCTCGCCGCGTGGTCTGATACGTTCACACGACCTTAGTGACACGAGACTAGGGCGAGGCGGGCTTCGTGACCGGCTGTGTGCGCAGGAGACGCGGCAGCAGGAGCGCCGCCCCCAGGACCAGGATGATCGCGATGAGCTGCGACGTGGACAGCGTGCCCCGGAACCACGAGCCACGGTCCGGGTCGCCGCGGAGGAACTCGAGGCCAAAGCGGACCGCGGAGTACAGAGCGACGTAGGCCAGGACCACCTGCCCGTGGAATCTCTTTCGTGGGGCCAGCCAGAGAAGGAAGAGGAGGATCAGGAACGCGGCCAGCGACTCGTAGAGCTGACTCGGATGAAGCGGGTTGTCGAGTGGCGTGCCCACCGCGCGGGCCGAGTAGACGTCGGTGAAGGAAACCGCCCAGGGAACCCGGGTCGGCTTGCCCCAGCAGCAGCCGGCGGCAAGGCAGCCGAGCCGTCCGATGGCCTGTCCGATGATCACCCCGGGGGCGAGGACGTCGGCCACCTGCCAGCCCGGGAGCTTGTGCCTCCGGACGTACCACCAGGCGACGAGGATGCCCCCGAGGAGGCCGCCGTAGAAGACGCCGCCGCTCTTGAAGAGCATGAAGAGCTCCCCGGGGTTGGCGGTGAAGTAGCGCCAGTCGACGACGACGAGCAGCAGCTTGGCCCCGAGGAGCCCGGCGATCAGGACCCACACCGCCATGTCCGTGATCCGGTTGGAGTCGAGCCCGGCCTTCTTCGCCTGGCGCGAGGCCACCCAGAGCCCGGCCAGGAAGGCGATGGCCAGGAGCACCCCGTAGGTGTGCAGCGTGAAGGGGCCGAAGCTCCGCCCCAGCAAGTCGAAGGCAGGGACGGTCAGAAGACGCGGATGCATCTTTAGTCGATCCTCCCGGACGTGGAGGCCGCGGCGTCGATGCCGCGGGCCTCGGACCTCTCGGCGCGAGTCTCGCGCAGGATGTCCAGAATGAGGAGCACGACCCCCACGGTGATGGCGGAGTCCGCCACGTTGAAGTCGGGCCAGGCGTGCTCCCGCCAGTACACGTGGACGAAGTCCACGACGTAGCCGAAACGGATGCGGTCGATCAGGTTGCCCACCGCTCCCCCGAGCACCAGCGCGAGGGCGAGGCGGGGCAGCCGGGCCGCCGCCGGCAGACGCACGAAGTAGTACGCGATGGCCAGGAGAGCGGCGAGGCTGAGCGCGGAGAGCAGAAAGGGCTGATACGGGAGGCGCGCGTCGGAGAGCACGCCGAACGCCGCGCCCCGGTTGTGGACGTGGCTGAGGCTGAGGAGTCCATCGATGATCGATCGGCTGTCGTGCAGCTCGAGCGTGCGGACGAGCAGGGCCTTGGTGGCCTGGTCCAGAAGCACCACCGCGCCGAGCAGGGCGAGATAGGGGGCGAAGCGTCTCACGTTCGTAGCAGGACCTCGGCGCACCGCTCACAGACCTCGGGCGGGTCCAGTGTGCCCACCTTCTCCGAGAAGGTCCAGCAGCGACCGCACTTGGCTCCGGGGGCGCGCTCGACGTCCACGCTCAGGGGGCCGTCTCCCTCCTGGAGCCGGACCGCGCTGACGATGAAGAAGTTGGCGAGGTTTCCGGGGAAGACCCTGCTCGCCTTCTCGTGCTCGCGCAAGGGACCGAGCACGGCGGCGGGGCCGGTCAGCCTCACCCGGGCCTCCAAGCTCGCCGCGAGCTGCTTCGCTTCTCTCGCCTCCTCCAACGCCTTCGTGGCCTGGGCGCGGACGTCGAGGAGGTCGCCCCAGCGGGCCAGGAGGGCCTCGTCGATTCCGCCGTGCTCGGGGAAGAGGGCGAGGTGCACCGAGCCTTCGCCCAGCCCCGGGATCATCGCCCAGGCCTCGTCGGTCGTGAAGGGCAGGACCGGGGCCAGGAGGAGGCAGAGGTCGCGGGCGATCCGGTGCAGGACCGTCTGTGCGGAGCGGCGGCGAGCCCCGGCGGCGGGGTCGCAATAGAGCCGATCCTTCAGGATGTCGAAGTAGATGGAGGACAGGTCGACCGCCGCGTACTGCACGAGCTGGTGGTACACGAGGTGGAACTCGTAGGTCTCGAAGGCGTCCAGCACACGGTTGGTGACCTGGCGGTGCCGATGGAGGGCGTAGCGGTCCAGCTCCTCGAGATCGTCCTCGGCGACCGAGTCGCGGTCCGGGTCGAAGTCGTTGAGGTTGGAGAGGAGGTACCGGAGCGTGTTGCGGACCTTGCGGTACGCCTCGGCCACGCGCTTGATCATCTCGTCCGAGAAGCGCATGTCCTCACGGTAGTCGACCATGATGGTCCACAGCCGCAGGATCTCCGCCCCATAGGTGTTGATCAGCTTCTGGGTGTCGACGTCGTTGCCGAGGCTCTTGGAGATCTTCTTGCCGTCGCCGTCCACGGTGAACCCGTGGGTGATGACCTGCCGAAACGGCGCCTGGTCGCGCGTGGCCACCCCGATCAGGAGCGACGAGTGGAACCAGCCGCGGTGCTGGTCGCTCCCCTCCAGGTAGACGTCGGCCGGCCAGGGAAGGTCCTTCCGATGGCCGAGCACGGCGGCGTGGGACGAGCCCGAGTCGAACCAGACGTCGAGGATGTCGGTCTCCTTGTCGAACTCGGTTCCCCCGCACTTCGGGCAGGCAAACCCGTCGGGGAGCAGCTCTCGGGCCTCCCGCGCGTACCAGGCGTCCGCGGTTTCGTCCTCGAAGATGCCGGCCACGTGCCGTGCGAGCTCCGCCCGCAGCAGGATCTCGCCACAGCCCTTGCAGTAGAACGCCGGAATCGGCACGCCCCACAGCCGCTGACGAGAGATGCACCAGTCGGGCCGGGTGGCGATCATGTTGTGGATCCGCTCTTCGCCCCAGGCCGGGAACCACTTGACCTGGCCGATCGCCCGGAGCGCCCGTTCCCGAAGCGTCCCCTCGTCGAGGGCGATGAACCACTGCTCGGTCGCACGGAAGATGATCGGGTTCTTGCAGCGCCAGCAGATCGGATACGAGTGGGTGTCCTTCCCGTGCTGAAGGAGCCGCCCCTGCTCGCGCAGGTACTCCACGATCTTCGGGTTTGCGTCGAACACCCGCTGGCCCGCGAAGTGCTCGACCTCGTCGAGGAGGAGGCCGTCCTCGCCCACCGGGCAGTAGATGTCGAGACCGTACTTGACCCCGGTGAGGTAGTCGTCCCAGCCGTGGCCGGGCGCGGTGTGCACGACCCCGGTGCCGGTGTCGAGGGTGACGTACTCGCCGAGGACGCCGGGCGAGTCACGGTCGATCCAGGGGTGACGGAAGCGCACATGCTCGAGCTCCGCTCCCTTGACCTCGACGAGCGGCGCGGCGAGGGCGGGCAGGTCCCCGGTGGCGTTGCCCTTGGCGCGCCAGCGCTCCTCTGCGCGCTCCTTGAGCGCCTTCGCGATCAGGAGGACGTCCTGCGTGCCCTCGAGGGGGAAGAAGGCGTAGTCGGCCTCGGGGTGGAAGGCGAGCGCGAGATTGGCCGGCAGCGTCCACGGGGTGGTCGTCCAGATGACCGCGAAGACGTTGCGGCCGGCCAGCGCGGGGTGCTTTTCGGACAGCCGGTCCCGATCAGCCTCGGCGAGGGGGAAGCGCACGTCGATCGAGGGGCTGACGTGGCTCTCGTCGTACTCGACCTCCGCCTCGGCGAGCGCGGTCCCGCAGGAGATGCACCAGTGGACCGACTTCTTCGCCTTGTAGACCAGCCCGTGCTCGGCGAAGTCGGCGAGCTGGCGGACGATGGTGGCCTGATAGGCGGGGGACATGGTGAGGTAGGGGTCGGCCCACTCCCCGAAGACCCCGAGGCGCTCGAACTCGGCGCGCTGAATGTCCACGAACTTCTCCGCGTACTCGCGGCAGGCCCGCCGGAACTCGATCGGGGACATCCCGCGCTTCTTGGCCCCCAGCGTGCGGTCCACCTGCAGCTCGATCGGGAGCCCGTGACAGTCCCAGCCCGGCCGGTACGGCGCGTCGAGCCCGCCCATGGAGCGGCTCCGGACGACGACGTCCTTCAAGATCTTGTTCAGGACCGTCCCGAGGTGGATGTGGCCGTTGGCGTAGGGCGGGCCGTCGTGCAGGACGAAGCTCGGGCGTCCCGCCCGGGCCCGGCGGACCTGCCCGTACAGGTCTTCGCTCCGCCACCGCTCCAGCCGAACGGGCTCGGCCCGGGCGAGGTTGCCCCTCATCGGGAAGTCCGTCCGGGGCAGATTCAGTGTGGAACGCAGGTCGCGGGCGGTCATTGAGCGCTCAAACGGACAAGGTAGCACGCGGCTGGAAAGCTCGTCAAATGAACGACTAGGAGGCAGTTCGCGATCGCGGATCGGCTAGAATGGAGCTCGTGAGAGGTACGGTTCGGTCCATACGGACGGCGCTGCCCCGCTGGATGATTCTCGTCCTTCTGTTCGTCGCTCTGCCGATGGTGGGGTGCAACAGCGGCGACGAGTGCGACACCTGCTCGACCGACGAGGACTGTGAAGCGCCCTTGGTGTGCAGGAACTTCCCGGATGACGGCAGCCAGCGTTGCGCCTCGGGCGTGGGCGCGACGACCTGCAGGGTCCGCTAGGCGCCGGCGCGACGGCCGATCGTCGCGCGCCTACTCGTGGCCGCCTGACGACGCGAGGGTGTCGGTCGAGAGCGCGGCGCCACGCCGCCGGATGTTCCGGCGGTTCCAGCGCCAGGCCAGTGCCCCACCGGCGAGCCCGACCGCCAGCGTGTAGGCCGGCCACACAACGAGCTGGGGCACCAGGCTCAGCCAGAGGATCTGCCACCAGCTCCCGGCGGCGAACACGTGCTCGGTCCCCGTCATGCGAAGGGAGACCCGGACGAGCGGCGAGAGATCGTAGTGGGTGCCGAGGCCGAAGCGGGTTGCGAGAATGGCGACGAGCGCGACGAAGCACCGCACGAGATAGGCGTAGCCCAGGAGGGGGCGGACGAGGTCGCGAAGGGGTCGCCCCTCGTCTCGGAGGGAGACGGCGAAGAAGGCCCCGGCCACCGGGGCCATCCAGGTGACGCCCACCGCCTGCGTCAGCAGGGCAGGGGCCGCGCTCTTCTCGAGCAGGAACCGGATCACGGTGACCAGCCAGGCCACCGCGACCGCGCTGAGCACCCAGTGGCGTCGCAGCCACCGGGCCAGCGGTGCACCGAGCGCGAGGCCGGCGAAGCCGAGAAGAAGGCAGACCGCGGTGAGGACGTAGTAGTGCAGGCTCGCCGACGCGGACGCGGTGCCGGTGAGGTAGGCGGGGCCGAGAACGAGCAGCGATGTCGTCTCGGTCTCGCGCTGCCCCTCGGCTGCGGTTCCGGCGAGGAGAAAGGCCAGGCCGGCCGCGCTCGTGGCGATGGACAGGGCCCGGCGCCAGCGGCCCGGGAGGAGTGGCCAGAAGTGCATGAGGCCGCCCAGGGCCCACGAGAGGGCGATTGTCAGGGCTAGGGTCGCCACGGGGGCGCAAGGGTATCATGAGCCGCGTGACGCCCAGGACCCCGGGCCCCGCCCACGCGGCCGACGAGGCCGACGACGCCACACGCGGCAGCGCAATCAAGCTCGCGGCGGAGGTTGTCTCCCGCCTCCTGACGCTGGCGACGACCGTGCTCATCGCCCGGGTGCTCGGCGTGTCGGCCTTCGGGGCGTTCGGAACCCTTTGGGTCCTCGCTCCGCTCTTCGCGGAGCTGGCGGAGTTCGGGCTGCAGGGGACCGCCTCGCGTGCGCTCGTCGCCGGCACCTTCTCGCTCAGGGCGCTGGCAAGGGCCCGGGCGGCCACGTTCGCCGGGGTGGGAGCCCTGGTGTTGCTGGCGACGACCACCCCGCTCGCCGCGCTCATCGAGGGGATGGCGCCTCCCTGGCTCCAGCTGGGCGTGCTCGCCGTCCTCATCCTCTACTTCGCGCTCTCGGGCTGGGGTGAGTTCCTGGGGGTGGCGCTGCGATGTCGCGGGGCGCGGGTCCAGGAGGGCGTCCTGCTGCTCGTGCTGCGAGGGAGCGCGTTGGCCCTGGCGGCGGGCGCGCTCGCGGTCGGGGCCGGGTTCGGAGGGCTGGCCTGGGCTCTCGCGGTCTCGACGGTCCCGGGCCTCGTCGTCGGGGCCTGGCTCCTGCAGCGACATCGACCCGTCGTCCCGGGAGCCGACGTGCCGGTGCCCCGGGTTCTGCGCGCGGCCGCTCCGCTGGCCGTGTACGGAGGGCTCCTGCTGCTGAGTCCTCGTATCGAGTTCCTGGTGCTGCGTTGGGTGCGGGGGGACTACGAGACGGGCCTGTTCCTGACCGCGCTCAACGTCCTGTGGCCGCTGAGCCTGGTGCCGAGCGCGGTGGCGGCGGGGGCGATGCCGGCCCTCACGCGGGAGGCCCTGGCCGGAGGGGGGCTGGTGCGTCGGCGAACGGCGGCGACCCTGGCGCTGTTCGCCGCCCCGGCGGCGGTGGGGCTGATGATCGTGGCCCCGACGCTCGTGCCCTTCGTCTTCGGTGCCGACTTCGCGCCCGCCGCGGTCTGGCTTCGCATCATGGCCCTGGCGCTGATCCCGATGTTCATCAACGGCCTGCTGTCGTGGGCCATCATCGCCGCGGACAGGGCGGCCCTGCTGCCCCGGCTCGTCGCCGCGCGGATCGCAGCGGCGTTCGTGCTCGCGCTGGTCCTCGTTCCCCGGTTCGGGGCCACCGGCGCCGCCGCGGGCTTCGTCATCGCGGAGGTGCTTCTTCTCGTGGTCAGCCTCCGGGCCTGCTCCGCCGCCCGCTTCGCGGTTCCCGTTGCCCGCCCAACCGTCGCCGCGCTGGTCGCGACCGTTCCGATGGCCCTGGCGGTGTCGGGCGTGGCGGGCAACCTCCCCCTCGCGCTCGGGGTAGGCGTCGTGACCTACGCGGCCACGCTGGCCGCGGCGTCGTGGATGCTCCCGGGTCTGGCCGGGGGGGTGCTCGGGGCCGGACCGGGGTCCCCCAGCTCGCCGCAGGGGAAGGGCCGCCCGTGAGCGATCCCGGCGCGGTGGTGAGCTCCGTCCGGCCGGCGCTGGACTTCTCCCTCGAGGAGGTCCGGCGGAGGCTGGACGTCCCCGGGAAGCGCATCCTGGTGGTGACGGCGGGCGGCAAGGTGGACGGCGCCGGCGAGGCCTCGGGTCCGTTCGACGCCGCCTGGATCGCGCCGGCCCGTCTCGAGGGGCTCGACGTGGGCGGGCTGGGTCGCCGGGTGGCCGCGGCGCTGCGGCCGAGGGCGCCGCTGGCCTGCGTCATCCCGGGTTGCTGGCCGCTGCCGGCGGTTCTCGAGCGCGCGTTGTTGGGAGTGGGGGACCTGCCGTGGCCGCGTCGGGCCCGTGTCGAGGGTCGGCCCGAGCGCTGCATCTCGGCCGCCGCCTGGCGGAAGGCCTTCGGCCCCGATTTCTCCTGGCATCGTGCCCGTGGCGTGGGGGTCCTGGTGCCGGCCTGGTCGTCCGGGGCATCTGTGGAGCGGCGCGCGCTGGTACTGGGGGTGCTCGCGGCGGCCGAGCACGTGATCGGCAGCTGGCCGGTCCTCCGGGCCCTCGGCGATCGTATCCTCCTCGAGGGGGTGCGCCGATGAGCCGACGTTCACGCCGGCCGGTCGTTCTCTACCAGCCGCGCGACGAGGGCGTGCGCATGCCGCTCGGCCTGCTCGCCGTCGCTTCGGCGCTTCCCGAGGAGCACGTCGTGCTCGTGGACGGGCGACTCGATCTGGCGCCCGAGGCCCGGATCGTGGAGCTCGCTGAGGACGCGGCCTGTCTGGCGATCACGGTACGCACCGGCCAGCCGCTGCTCGATGCGCGCGCGGGTCAGCCGGGCGGCGCGGACGGCGAATCCCCGGCTGCCCGTCATCTGGGGCGGGCCGCACGCGACGCTGATGCCGGAGCAGTGCCTGGCGACGGGTGCTGTCGACGCCTGCGTCCTGGGGGCGGGGGAAGAGGCCCTGGCCGCCTGCCTGGCGGCGCTGCGGGCGGGGGCGCCGCTCGACGGCACCGCCGGAGTGGCGGTCGAGGGCGTGGGGTCGGTGCCGTCCCTGATCCCGCCCGCACCGTCCCGCGTTCGATCCGCCCAGTACGGCCTGCTCGACCTCGAGCTGTATTTCAGGGTGCGTGACGGACGGCGACTCGACTACTCCTCGAGCCGCGGCCGACGAGCCGCGGCCGACGGGAGCTGGTGGGCCCTGCCCTCCGACCGGGTGGTGGCGGAGGTGAGCGAGCTGGCGGACCGCCACCACCTGGAGGCGGTCCTCTTCCAGGAGGAGGATTTCTTCGGGGACCCGTCGCGGGTGGAGGCGCTCGCCCGAGGTCTCGTGGACGAAGGACGACGGGTCACCTGGGAGGTGGGGGCTCGACCGGAGGACGTCCTCGTGACCGGCCCCGAGGGGCTGCGTCTGCTTCGGGAGAGCGGGTGCGGGCGGATCCACGTTCTCGTCGCTCCCGGAGGGGCGCTCCTGGGGGAGAGCCGCCGGACGCTGCTCGGGGCGGGGGAGCTGCTTCGGGGGGCTGGGGTTGCGGGGCGCTTCGTGTTCTACGTGGATGCCCCGCGGAAGGGCTACGACCCCCTCGCTGCCGCGGATTCGGTGGCGCGGGCCCTGACCCGGATCAACGGGCGCTTCGAGACGCCCCTCGAGCGCCGCCGCACCTACCCGCCGGAGACGGATCCCACGAGCGAGGCACCGACCGACCTCGAGGGGTGGGCCGAGCAGGAACGGGCGCCGTGGCCGAACCGGCGCGCCGAGCGGCGGCTGCGGCGTCGCCTCTTCTATCTCACCGAGGCACAACGCCCGGCGGGGCGCGGTCTCGGTAGGAGGCTCGTCCATCTGCTCGCGCGCGCGCGCGTGCGCACGGGCTTCTTTGCGTTCGCCCTGGAGCGCAGGGCGGTCGACATCTCGACTCTACTCCGCACCGGGAAAGCGCTACCGCGCGCCCCGCCAAGACTGAGGGTGTCGGCCCGCGGTAGACACGTGCATGTTGGTATAATCCACCCCGGTCGAAAGACGAGAGGGGAAGCATGAAGGAGCTCGGCGAGATCCTTGCCGCGATGCTGAAGCAGAAGGACCGCGTGCCCGACCAGCGCGAGCTCCTGCTCGACATGTCCGATCTGATCGTCAAGGCGGTCAGCCAGGCTTTCACGTGCAAGCCGGACGAGGTGGCGATCCTGCTGCTGACGGCGGACGGCCGGCATCTTCGCTTCATCGCCCCCCGGCCCTTCGCCGAGCTCGGGACGATCCCCCTCACGAAGCGGGACGCGATCGCCGTCCGGGTGCTCTCCGGTCGCCGCGGCGAGGTGATCAACAACGTGCCGATGGTGAAGCACGTGACGTTCTTCGAGAGCGTCAAGCTGCGGGAGAAGCCGGCGCCGATCCAGAAGATGGTCACGACGCCGATCCTCGTGCGGCAGCACGCCGATCGGTGTCGTGGAGATCAGCCGCAAGGGCACGTCCTCGGGCACGGCGGGGCCGGACTTCACGCGAGGCGGACCTGCGGCGGGCGGCCGAGATCTTCGAGCTGATCGGCCCCTACCTCGCCGAGGCCCGCCCCGCCGATTTCTAGGCGTCGAACCTCACGGCCGTCAGTCGGTCGTGCGGCGCGGCCGGCGCGACGTCACTCGGCGACGAGGACGTAACCCGGAGTCGTCCACGTAGAAGGCCCGGCCCTGTGGTGAGAGCGGCCGGGCCTCCGCGCGGAAGCTGTCGCCCGCGGCGGTGACGGTGAAGCGGTACTGGCGTCGCACGAAGCCGTCGCCGGTCCGCTGTCCGTCCAGCGGCAGGTCGCCGTGACTTCACCAGCTCGTCCAGCGTTCCGTAGGCGCCGGTTCTTCGATGGTGGGCGTTCTGGGCGCTGAGGATCCAGGCGAGGGCGCGGACCGCCGGCTGCTCGGCGGGGGTGTGAGGCGGGATGCGGGGACGCCGTCGGAAGCGGCTGCTCGGATCCGTAGCTCGAGCTGGAGCTTCCCCCGGAACGATACTGATCGGCGAGCGCCTGGCCGGCCGCGCGCCCGTCGGGCTGCTGTTCCGGAAGCTCGTCGAGGAAGGCGTCGTTCGGCGGAGGCGCCGGGGCCTGCTGGGGCGGAAGAGCCTGCTGGGCCGACGGGCCGGCGGTGGATGCGGGCGCAGTCTGGGAAGGCCCGGCGCTGGGCGCGGGGCGGAGTGGTGAGACCGGCGCAGGGGGCGTCGGGTTGGCGGCGCGTGCCACCACTGCCGGGGCGGGCGCGCTCTCCGCTGGACCCGCGACCGTGCCGGCCCCGGCGTCCGCCGCCGCTCCCGACGCCGCGGGGAGTGCGGGATCAGCGGGCGGCGCCGCCAGCTCCGCCGGCGGCGAGGGCTCGGTCCGGGTGTCGGGTGAGGGGCCCCCACGTCCAACCACGATCCAGATTCCCGCCGCGATCACGGCCAGAGCCGCGATCCCGGCCCCGATCACGAGGCCGCGTCCGCGTCCCTCGCGCGCCGGCGGGCGGCGACCCGGTGCGGGGGTGGGTCGTCGGGGCCGCTGTGCGGGGGTCGGAGGTGGGGGCGGAGTGGGTGCGATCTGTGTGGGAGGCACCGGCGCCGTGGCTTCTGCGCCGGGCGGAACGACTCGCGGCACCGTCGGAGACGAAGACATCGACCCCTCGGCCGTGGGGGGACTGGCGACCGTCGGCGCATCCGGGGGGGCCACGGGTGCCGTGGGTGTGTCCACCTGGCGGAGGGTCGGGACGTGGCCCGGCTGCGCCAGTGCAAGGAGATCGTCGGAGAGCTCGCGCCCCGTCTGGTAGCGTGTCTCGGCGTTCTTCGAAATGGCCTTCTGGACGATCCGGATCGCCTCTTCCGGGATCAGGGGATCGATGGAGTGCAGAGGCTCGGGCTCCTCCTGGATGATCTTGAAGAGGAGGGCGGTGATCGAGTCGCCCCGGAACGCCTTGCTTGCCTGCGAGCAGCTCGTAGAGCACGCACCCGACGGAGAAGAGGTCGCTGCGTCCGTCGACCTTCTCGCCCCGTGCCTGCTCCGGGCTCATGTAGGACGGGGTTCCGAGGAGGCTCCCGGTCTGGGTGAGCTGCTCGGCGGCGCCCGCGATCTTGGCGATCCCGAAATCAGTGACCTTGACGCGCTCGCCGGCCTCGACCATGACGTTGGCGGGCTTGATGTCCCGGTGGATGACGCCTTGCTGGTGGGCGTAGCCCAGGGCGTCGGCCACCTGGGCGGCGAGACCGGTCGCACGCCCGACCGGCATCCTTCCCTCGGCGATGATGCGCTCGAGGCCCACCCCGTCGATGAACTCCATGGCCAGGTAGCTCATCCCCCCCGCTTCGCCGACATCGTAGACGGTGGCGATATTGGGGTGCTTGAGCGCCGCCCCGGCCCGCGCCTCCTGCAGGAAGCGCTTCTGGAGGTCGTCGAGAGTCGCGTGCGAGGCGGCCAGTCCCTCCAGACGGATGGTCTTGATCGCGACCATCCGCCCGAGGGTCTTGTCCTTGGCCTTGTACACCGTACCGAAGGCGCCGGCCCCGAGCTTCTGGACGACGAGGTAGCGCCCGGCGATCTCGGTCGGCTCCGGTGCGGCGGGATTGGTTTGGCTCACGTCCCTCGCCTCCCTTCCTAACCGGGCGGCCACGCGAGCTGCCGCCCGCCCAGCAGATGGAGGTGTATGTGGTACACGCTGTAACCCGAGTCGTCGCCGCAGTTCATCACGAGACGAAACCCCCGCTCGCCGAAGCCCATGTCACGGGCGATGTCCCGGGCCGTTCGCACGAGAGCTCCGGCGAGGCCGTCGTGCTCCGGGGCCAGGTCCAGGAGGCTCGTCAGGTGCTCTCGGGGAATCACCAGGACGTGGGTGGGCGCCTGGGGCTTGACGTCGTGGAACGCGACGAGCTGGCCGTCGGAATGGACCATCCGGGCCGGGCTACGTCCGGCCGCGATCTCGCAGAACACGCAGGACATGGGCTGGCCTCAGTGTACAACGGGGTCCGACTGGTGGCACGTAGCGGAAGTCGTGCGGAAGGTCGCCGACCACGCGGAGAGGGCTTCGGCGGGCGGGGCGGCCGCCCAAGGCCCCCAGGGGTTCGCGTGGTCGAGATCCACACGGCTTCGGTGGCGCGACGCTAGCGCAGTTCGGCGTCCAGGGCCTTCAGCAGGTCGCGGATGTTGCGGGCGTTCTGCCCGAAGTCCCACTTGCCTACCCGGGACTGCGAGCGGACGCTCACGACGGTCTGGCCCCCCTTGCGCCGGATCCTCACGGTGACGTCGTCCTTGAAGGGAACAAGAGGCGTCTCGTGAACGGCGGACACGACGACCCCACCCGGCCCCTGGCCGGAGCCGACGACGGTCCAGCCCGGGCGCTCGGCCAGAGCGTCGCGGACGGCATCGCCGACGCGAGGGGGGCGAGCCGAATAGGTGCGGTCCTGGAGGTCGGGGTATTCGGGGGTTCGCCCGGTCTCGACGACGCTGAGCCGGGGCCAGGCGGTGAGCGCCCAGAGCGCGGCCCCGATGAGCGCGATGAGCGTCAGCCAGCCGAGGGTCTTCTTCATGGCCTCCCTCCCGCGTCAGACCTCCAGCGGGAGCTGCGGGGAGTCGAGCCCGCGCAGCAGCTTCTTCGTCATCGACGACACCGGCAGGGCGGCGACCTCGTCGGGGGTCACCCAGCGGAAGCGTTCCGGGTCGGACGGAACGGGCAATGCGAGCCGCGCCCGGTAGCCCTCCAGGGTGATGCGGCGGTGGGTGATTGCGTGGCGAGCGCGAACCACGAGGGGGCCCGGGACGACGCGTAGCCCGTAGCGCTCCTCGAGCTCACGCGGAAGATCGAGGTCCTCCCGCGGCTCGAGCGGTGTCTGGGGAACCTCCCACATCCGTCCCAGCAGCCGGCCGTCGGGCCTCTTCGCGAGGAGGATGTGCCCATCCCGCTCGACGAGCGCGGCGGCGACGGTCACGTTGACCGGGGCGCGGCGTGCGCGCCCTTCGGGCAGCTCGTCGACCCTTCCGAGGGCCAGGGCCTGGCAGCGGTCGCGGAGCGGACACGCGGGGCAGGCCGGCTTCTTCGGCGTGCACACCGTCGCCCCCAGCTCCATGACGGCCTGGTTCCAGTCCCCGGGGGAGTCGCGGGCCAGCAGCTCCTCGGCCAGGTTGTAGAACGGGCCCTCGCGACGGTACGCGGGGCCGGAGAGGGCGTAGAGGCGGGCCAGCACGCGGCGTACGTTTCCGTCGACCACCGGCAGGGGCCGGTCGAAGGCGATGGAGAGAATGGCGCTGGCGGAGTAGAGGCCCACGCCGGGGACGGCGAGGGCCGCCTCGAGAGAGCCCGGGAAGCGCGCCCCGTGCCGCTCGGCGACGTGCTGGGCCCCGCGGTGCAGGTTGCGGGCGCGGTGGTAGTAGCCGAGCCCGGACCAGGCGGCGAGCACCTCGTCCTCGGGCTCTTCGGCCAGAGCCTGCAGGGAGGGGAAGCGCCGGAGGAAGCTCTCGTAGTAGGGGAGTGCTGCCTTGACCGTGGTCTGCTGCAGCATGATCTCCGAGACCCAGATGCGGTAGGGGTCGCGGGAGCGCCGCCACGGGAGGTCGCGCCGGTTGCGCGAGTACCAACCCAGGAGCGCCCCGTGCAGGGCCTCCGTGTCCCCCACGTCGACCCGAGCCAGCCCCTCCGCAGGGTCCCGTGGCTCGGCGCCCTTCAACTCAACCTCTCAATATCGGCTCCGAGACCCCTGAGCTTCTCATCCAGGCCCATGCGGTGCCGGTTCCAAAACGCCGGGCACCGAACGCGGCGTCCTCGGGGTCCGCTCGTCATCGTCATTCCGCCTCGACGCGAGTGAATCGCGTCTCGGCAAGCGGAGGCGGACCCCTGCGGGCGCAGCGGTCTCTGGGACCCGGCGCCCTTCAACTCAACCTCTCAATGTCGGCTCCGAGACCCCTGAGCTTCTCATCCAGGCCCATGCGGTGCCGGTTCCAAAACGCCGGGCACCGAACGCGGCGTCCTCGGGGTCCGCTCGTCATCGTCATTCCGCCTCGACGCGAGTGAATCGCGTCTCGGCAAGCGGAGGCGGACCCCTGCGGGCGCAGCGGTCTCTGGGACCCGGCGCCCTTCAACTCAACCTCTCAATATCGGCTCCGAGACCCCTGAGCTTCTCATCGATCCTGTAGTAGCCCCTGTCCAGGTGGTAGACGCGGTCGACCACGGTCTCGCCGCGAGCGGCGAGACCGGCGAGCACGAGGCAGGCGGAGGCCCGCAGGTCGGTGGCCATGACCTGGGCCCCGGAGAGCGTCGCCGGGCCCTTGATCACGGCCGTGCGGCCGTCGACCCGGATGTGGGCCCCCATGCGGTCGAGCTCCGCGACGTGCATGAAGCGGTTCTCGAAGATGGTCTCGGTGATGGTGGTCGTCCCGGAGGCCTGGGTCATCAGGGCCATGTACTGGGCCTGCATGTCCGTGGCGAAGCCGGGGTGGGGGAGGGTCCGCACGTCGGAGGGCTGGAGCCGGCGCGGTGCGCGCACGCGCAGGTTGTCGGGCCCCTCCTCGATCCGGATGCCGGTCTCCCGGAGCTTCTCGATCACTGTCCGCAGGTGATCGGGGACGCAGCGCTGGATCTCCACCTCGCCCCCGGCGATGGCGCAGGCCGCGATGTAGGTGCCGGTCTCGATCCGGTCCGGGATCACCGAGTGACGGGCGCCCCCGAGGCGATCCACCCCCTGGATCCGGATGGTGGGGCTGCCTGCCCCCTCGATGCGTGCGCCCATCTGCACGAGAAGGGCGGCGAGGTCGGCGACCTCAGGCTCGCAGGCGGCGTTGTGGAGCACGGTCTCGCCCTCGGCCCGAGTGGCCGCCATCATCACGTTCTCGGTGCCGGTGACGCTGACCGTTTCGAACGCGATCTCCGCGCCCCGCAGACGCTCAGCCCGGGCCTCGACGTATCCGTGCTCGACCTCGATCTGTGCGCCCAGCTTCGTGAGGGCCTGGAGGTGCAGGTTGATGGGTCGGGCCCCGATGGCACAGCCGCCGGGCAGCGACACCCGGGCGCGCCCCTCCCGGGCGACGAGCGGACCGAGAACGAGAACGGAGGCGCGCATGGTCTTGACGAGGTCGTAGGGGGCCTCGACCGAGCCGAGCGTCGCGGCCCGCAGCTCCACGATGTCGCCCACCCGGGGCTCCACCGTCGCGCCGAGGGCACTCAGCACCCGGCCCATGGTGCGGATGTCCCGCACCTCGGGGACGTTCGAGAGAACGACCGGCTCGTCGGTCAGGAGTGCCGCGCAGAGGGCGGGCAGCGAGGCGTTCTTGGCCCCGGAGATGCGGACCGTGCCCTCGAGCGGCGAGCCCCCCACGATCCGGATCTTCTCCATCAGGATCCAGTCTAGCCGATCGGCCGGTTGGCGATCACCGCGCGGGGGACGCCCGCCGGGTCCGGGAGGATCCCGTGGAGGCGGAGGCCGGCGGACTCGGCCGTGCGGGTCACCTCGTCCGCCATGCCCACGCCGATCTCCATGGCGAGCCATCGGCCGGGACGCAGGACCTCGAACGCGGCCGGGACGATTCGGCGGTAGATCGCGAAGGGGTTCCCGGGAGGCACGAGCGCGACCCGTGGGTCGTGGTCGCGGACCTCCGGGGCCAGCGTGGCCAGCTCGTCCGCTCCTACGTATGGAGGGTTGCTGACGACGAGGTCGACCGAGCCCGCGAGCGAGGTCACGGGCTCGAGGAGATCGCCGTGGTGGAAGACGACTCGGCCATCTAGGCGCAGGCGGCTCGCGTTGTCACGAGCCACCGCGAGGGCGGGCTCGGAGATCTCGGTGGCGTGGATCTCCGCGTCCGGCAACTCCGCGGCGAGGGAGAGGGCGATGCAGCCGGAGCCGGTGCCCACGTCGACAACCCGGGGCCGCGGGATGCCCGCGAGCAGGTCCAGCCCCGCCTCGACGAGCAGCTCGGTCTCCGGTCGCGGGATGAGGACGTCGGGCGTGACCCGGAACTCGTGCTTCCAGAACCACTGAGTTCCGGTGAGGTGCTGCAGGGGCCGGCGGCGGACCCGCTGGTCGACGACTGCGGCGTATGCGGCCTGGCGGTCGGTCGCGAACCGCGTGGCGCCGTCGGCTACGAGCCTCGCCCGGTTCCAGCCGAGCACGTGACGGAGGAGAACCTCCGCGTCGTGGTCCGGGGAGTCGACCCCCGCCTCGCGGAGACGAGCCGCCGCCTGGCGGAGGGCCTCGAGAATCGTCACCGCCGCAGCATGACGCCGCGGGCACCAAGGGGCAAGGGCCAGCCGGGGGGCGTCGGCGGCGGGCCGGTCAGCGCGCGGCCGCGCGGGCCGCAGACTCGCCCGGGGGCGAGGCGCTGGTCCTGGGGGCCTGGAGCCGCGCGGCCTGGTGGTGGGCGATCAGGCCGGCGACGACCTCGTCGAGGTCCCCGTCGAGGATCCCGGCGAGACGGTGGAGGGTGAGGCCGATGCGGTGGTCGGTGACCCGGCTCTGCTGGAAGTTGTAGGTGCGGATCTTCTCGGACCGGTCTCCGCTGCCGACCTGGCTCTTGCGGTCGCTGGCGATGGCCTTCTGCTGCTCGGCCAGCGCCACCTCGTAGAGCCGCGAGCGGAGGACCTTCATGGCCTTCTCACGGTTCTTGATCTGGCTCTTCTCGTCCTGGCAGGAGACCACGGTGTTCGTGGGGATGTGGGTGATGCGCACCGCCGAGTAGGTGGTGTTCACGCTCTGCCCGCCCGGTCCCGAGGAGCAGAACGTGTCGATCCGGAGCTCCTTCGGGTCGATCCTGACGTCGACCTCCTCCGCCTCGGGCAGAACCGCCACCGTCACAGCGGAGGTGTGGATCCGACCGGAGGCCTCCGTCTCGGGCACGCGTTGGACGCGGTGGACCCCGCTCTCGAAGCGGAGCTTCGAGTAGACACGGTCCCCCTCGATGATCGCGATGAGCTCCTTGACCCCCCCCGGCCCGGTTTGGTTCACGGAGACCACGTCGACCTTCCAGCGGTTGCGCTCCGCGAAGCGCTGGTACATCCGGAAGATCTCGGCCGCGAAGAGGGCGGCTTCCTCACCCCCGGTGCCGGCCCGGATCTCGAGCAGCACGTTCTTCTCGTCGTTCGGGTCGTTGGGCAGCAGGAGGATCGGGATCTCGGCGTCGAGGGTGTCGCGCTTCTTCTCGAGGGCGTGGATCTCCTCCTGCGCCATCTCCCGGAGCTCGGGATCGCTCTCGACCCGGACCATCTCCTCGACCTTGGTCAGCTCCTGCAGCGCCGCCTTGTAGGCCCGGTAGCGTTCGACGATCGGGACGAGCTCCTTGGATTCCCGCGCGAGCTTCTGGTAGGCCGCGGGGTCCCGGGCGACGGCGGGGTCCGACATCCCCGCCTCGACCTCGACGAGGCGTGCCTCGATCTCCTTCAGCTTCTCGAAGCTGATCGCGTCCATTGGGTCCTGCCGGGTGACGGCGCCGGGCTCAGGCCTTGGCGGTCTCGCCCTTGCGCCAGCCCTTGTACTTGCGGGTGAACCGCTCCACGCGACCGGCGGAGTCGATGAGCTTCTGCTTGCCGGTGAAGAAGGGATGACAGCTGGAGCAGATCTCGAGCTTCAGCTCCTTCTTGGTGGACCGGGTCGTCCAGGTGGCACCGCAGGCGCAGTGGACCTCGACGGTCTTGTAGTCGGGATGGATTCCTGCCTTCATTGTTCTCCCCAGACCGCCCCCTTGCGACGGCCGCAACACCCCATTATACGGGATTCGGGCCCGGCGGCCAGGGGGGGATCATGGGGAAGCCTCCGGCTGCCAGTTCTCACCGACGAGCTTCCTGAACCGCGGATGGTCGCGCAGGGAGTCCCAGAGCGGGTGGAGACGGAGGTCCCAGATCGACAAACCGTAAGGGATGGACAGCAGGTACTCGAGCTGGTCAATGGCGGCGTCGTGCTCCTCTACCCACGCGTACACCCCTGCCAAGGTCGACAAGGCATCAGCCCCGCTCAGCGCATCCTTCGAGACGGGAAGCAGGTCCACGGCCTTCTCGGCTTCGCGGATGGCCTCCGTCTTCCGGCCCAGACAGGCGTAGGCCCAGCCAAGGAACCGGCGACCGTCTGGGCTGTTGGGGCTCTCCTCCACCAGCTTCTCCAGCGAGAGTCGGGCGGTCTCGCATGAGGCTTGGGCCTGCTGCGGCTGTTTCGAGACCGCGTAGCCCAACCCCTGCATGAGCGATTTGGGCAGGTAGGCGAAGTACAGCGGGTCGGGTGCGCCGGCGAGCCTCTCCTGCGCGGCCTTGAAGTTCCTCTCGTACAGCTCCTGCCAGAACCAAGCCAGAGCGTACTCGGCGGGGCTCACGTTGGGCGCTCGTTCTAGAGTGGCCCGCGCCTTCTCCAGCGACCCGTCCCAGGACACGTAGCTTGCCGCCTTGGACACATATGCACGGACCTGATCCGGGGCGAGCGAGATCGACAGCTCGTAGTACGGCTCCGCCTCTGCGTAGCGGCGAAGGTCACCATACGTCTCGGCCAGGTCGAGTGCCGACTGGGCGCTTCGAGGATCCAGATCGACCGCTTTCCTGAAACCCGCCACGGCCTGCTCGAAGCGTCCTTGACGCCGGTGAACATAGGCGATTGCCGACACGACCCCGCTGTCGTTGGGGAGGAGCCTCGCGGCGACAGAGAACTCCTCCAGCGCCCGCTCGTAGTCCAGATGGCCCCAGTAGTGGTAGTAGCCGAGGGCCCGGTGTGCCGCGGGAGAGTCCGGGTCCAGCTCCAGGGTCCGTTCCGCCGCGGCCCTCGCTCTTGCCAGCCGTTCTGGCCGCCGGTCGTCGCCAAAGAAGAAAAGGGCCGAATGGACCTCGGAGAGCAGCGCATGGGCAGCCGCGAAGGTGGGGTCGAGTGCCACCGTCCGCTCGAACATCTGAGCCGCCACGAGCCGGGAGTCTGTCGAGAGATCGGGGTTCGAACGCTGCTCCAGGCCGCGCAGGTACGCCTGGTACGCGGCAAGATTCTCCGTGGGCCTGGCCTCGAGGTCTCGTCGCTCCTCGGGAAGGAGGGTGACGCCGAGCTGGTCCGACGACCTCTTCGGCGATCTCGGACTGAATCTCGAAGACGTCATCCAGGACCCGGTCGTAGCTATCGGCCCACACGTGGGTGTCGTCGGCCACACGGATGAGCTGAGGGCTGATGCGGACCCGCCCCGCGCCTTCGCCTGCCGGTCCCAGCGCACCGTGCCCTCGAGCACGAAACCCGACGCCCAGGTCCTCACCGATCTGCTTCGACGGTCTTGCCCGTCCGGTCGTACTGGACGGCGCTGGTGCGGGAGATCACGCCCAGGCCCACTGACACGAGCCAGTCGACTGGTGATCTCCTCGGTCATGCCGGCGGCGAAGTACGCGTCCTCAGGTGCGCCGAGGTTCTCGAAGGGGAGAACCACCAGCATCTTGCGCTCGGGAGCCGGAGACCGGCCGCGGGATCGGTCCGCTCGGCGAGGAGGTTAGCTCACTACACGTGCCAGGAGCGGAGAGCGGCGACGACACGCCCCGCCGACGAGCACCCACTCGTCGCTTCGCGTCCGCCCGCTTCGCGGGTGAGGGGTGCGCCCGCGGCGGTGAGACGCGCTTCCCGAGTCCACCTCCCGCCTGCAGCTCCTCCAGCTCGTTGCGCAGATCCAGTACCGACTGGAGTCGCCGCGTGGGCTCCTTCTCCAGGCAGTGCTTGATGAGCCTGCCCAGATCCCTGTGGGAGATCCGCCTTCCGCTCCGTCACCGACGCCGGGGTGTCCCTCAGGATCGAGGAGGCGAGCTCGGCGGAGGTGTCGCCCTGGAACGGACGGTCCCCGGTCACCATCTCGTAGAGCACGATTCCCAGGGAGAAGACATCCGAGCGGTGATCCACGGCCTTGCCCTGGACCTGCTCGGGGGACATGTAGGGGGCCGTCCCCAGGACGCGACCCGCGTCGGTCGCCGCGACCGTCGGGGCTTCGCTGTCTCCTGTCGCCTCGGCTTCGTGCCGGAGCTTCGCAAGCCCGAAGTCCAGGACCTTGATCCGGTCCTCCTCCGTCACCATGACGTTTCCCGGCTTCAGGTCGCGGTGAGTGATCCCTTTCTCGTGGGCGGCACTCACCGCCTCGGTCAGCGGAATGGCAATACGGAAGAAGTGGGGGAGCGGGAGGCCGGCCTCGGGGGATGACCTTGGTCAGGGTCTTCCCCTTCGACCAGCTCCATGGTCAGGAAGTGGAGACCCTCGGCCTCCTCGACGGAGAAGATCGTGACGATGTGGGGGTGGTTGAGCGCGGCCAGGGTTTCGGGCCTCTCGCTCGAACCGCTCCAGGCGTTCGGGCTCCGAGGCCAGCTCGGCCGGCAGCACCTTGAGGGCCACGTCGCGCTTCAGTCGGGGATCGCGGGCGCGGTAGACCTCACCCATCCCCCCGGCCCCGAGCGGGGCCGAGGATCTCGTAGGGGCCGAGTTGCTCACCGGATCGGAGAGCCATGCCCATTCCCCTGTGCGGTCGGAGGAAGCGTAGCACCCGACAGGTGGCGGCCCAAGGGTTCTTTGACCCGCGGGGAGCCTGTGCCGGTCGCGCGATAGATAGAGACCAGTCGGCGGCGCCAGCCTGAAGTTGTTTCTTGGCAAACGGACCTGCCAGGGCAGCAAGGCCACCCAGACTTGGGCCATGTAGAGAGAAGCCAAATCTGAAGGCGGTCTCGGACGACAAGTTGCTCCGCGGCCCGTTCGAGCTATTGAAACAGACCCGCTACGACGAGGCCGACCTCGTCGCCCACATCGCCGAGGTCGACGCTCGAAAGCTCTACGCTCGCGAGGCCGCTCCCTCGGGTTTCGCGTGGTGTACCGAGGTCCTCTATCTCTCGGAGCACGAGGCCTTCCTTCGGATCAGCGTGGCGCGGGCGTCTCGGCGGCATCCGGTGCTCTTGACCATGCTGCGCGACGGGCGCCTTCACGGGGAAGGAGCTCGGGAACAGACGGTCGGTCCAGGGAATGAACGGTCGTCTGAGGGAACAGGCGGTCGATCTGGGGAACGGACGGTTGGTTCAGGGAAGGGATGGTCGTCTGAGGGAACAGACGGAGGGTTCCTCGCCCGACGCTCGAGTTGGGGGGCTCGGAATGATCAGGCCACCGACATCCCGTCCAGGAAGTCGCGGTTGGCCTTGGTCTTGCCCAGCTTGTCCAGGATGAGCTCCATGGCCTCCACTGGGGGCAGAGGGGAGAGGACCTTGCGGAGGATCCAGACCCGGTGGAGCTCGTCGCGGTCCAGCAGGAGCTCCTCCTTGCGGGTTCCCGAGCGGTTGATGTCGACGGCGGGGTAGATGCGCCGGTCGGCCATCTTCCGATCGAGGACGATCTCGGAGTTTCCGGTCCCCTTGAACTCCTCGAAGATCACGTCGTCCATGCGGGACCCGGTCTCGACGAGCGCGGTCGCGATGATGGACAGCGAGCCCCCGTCTTCGATGTTCCGGGCGGCTCCGAAGAAGCGCTTGGGTTTCTGGAGCGCGTTGGAGTCGACGCCCCCGGAGAGGACCTTGCCCGAGGGAGGCACGACCGAGTTGTAGGCACGGGCGAGGCGCGTGATCGAGTCGAGCAGGATCACCACGTCCCGCTTGTGCTCGACCAGCCGCTTGGCCTTCTCGATCACCATCTCGGCCACCTGGACGTGGCGCGTGGCCGGCTCGTCGAAGGTGGAGGAGACGACCTCGCCCTTCACGGTGCGGACCATGTCCGTGACCTCCTCCGGTCGCTCGTCGACGAGGAGGACGATGAGGACGACGTCGGGGTGGTTGGTGGCGATCGAGTTGGCGATGTTCTGGAGGATGAGCGTCTTCCCGGTGCGGGGGGCGGCCACGATGAGGGCGCGCTGGCCCTTTCCCTGGGGGGTGAGCATGTCGAGGACGCGCGCCGTCATGTTGTCGGGCTCGGTCTCGAGGGTCAGCCGGCCGTTTGGGTAGAGGGGAGTCAGGTTGTCGAAGAGGACTTTGTCCTTCGCCTGCTCCGGCGGGTCGAAGTTGACCGCCTCGACCTTGATCAGGGCGAAGTACCTCTCGCCGTGCTTGGGAGGGCGGACCTGCCCGCTGACCGTGTCCCCGGTGCGCATGCCGAAGCGGCGGATCTGGGAGGGCGAGATGTAGATGTCGTCGGGCCCGGCGAGGTAGTTCGACTCCGGGGCGCGGAGGAAGCCGTACCCGTCGGGCATGATCTCGAGGACGCCCTCGGCGAAGAGCAGGCCCTTCTCTCTGGCCTGGGCGTGCAGCAGCTGGAAGATGAGGTCGCGCTTCTTCAGGCCCGCGGCGTCCGCCATGCCCCGTCCCGGCGACGTCGTTGAGCTCCTGGATGGTCATCTCCTTGAAGCGGGTAGCGAGGCTCCGGCGCTCGCTCCTCTTCCTCGGTCACGGCTTCCGTCGGTCGCGCTCTCGGGCTCGCAGGGCCTCCTCCGGCTCGAGGTCTCGGGTGTCTCGGCCGCGGGCTCGAGCGGGCGTGCGGCCCCGGGCGATCCGCCCTGTCGCGGCTCGCCGCCCTCCGGCTCTGCGGGGCCCGCGGGACCTGAGCGCCCGGTCCGACGTCCGGGCTCCGCCGTCGTTGCGAGCATCGCTGCGTCGTCGCCTTCGGCGGCTTTCGACCCGTGGGCGCCGCGGTTTCTTCGGCTGCGTCGGCTCGGCCTGCTCGTCGCCGGGCTGCTCGTCTGCGTCCATCACACTCTTGCCTCGAACTGGCGGTCGAATGCCGCCGCCCGGATGTGCTCCACAACTCGTCGACGCCGGTCCGTCGGTGGCGCTCACGGGCACCACCGCCTGCGCACTCGGCCCGATCGTCTCGGCGAGGGAGCGCTCTCGGCGCGTGCCCTCGCCGCGGCCCAGCTTGTCCATCTTGTTCGCCGCCACGACGTAGGGGTGGCCGTGATGATCCAGCCAGGTACGAAGGGTCTGGTCCCCCTCGCTCGGCTCGTGGCGTGCGTCCACGATGAAGACGCACAGCTGCAGCGTCTCCCGTGCCTCGAGGTAGGAGGTGACGAGACGCTCGCAGCTCTCGCGGACCGCGCGCGAGGCCTTCGCGTAGCCGTACCCGGGAAGGTCCACGAGGTAGCAGCTCGCCCGCGCTCGCGCCGTCCCGGGCGAGCCGCGCCCTTCACGTGGAAGAAGTTGACGAGCCGGGTGCGGCCGGGGTCGGAGGAGACCCGGGCAAGCCCCTTCACCCCCGCGAGGGCGTTCAGGAGACTGCTCTTGCCGACGTTGGATCGGCCGAGGAAGGCCACCTCCGGCAGCCCGTCGCGGGGAAATTGAGCGGAGGAGGACGCACTCCCGGAGAAAGTCACGGTTGGTCGCTTCACGTTCTGGCTGGCGGTCACGCCGGCGGCGGATCCAAGCGACCCGGCCGACCGGTCGCGTCAGTGGGTCATACCGTCCGGCAACTGCCCCAGGTCCTCCTCCGCACCCTCGGGAGCGACCTGCTCCGGCGACGGCTCCGGCGGGAGGAGGGCGATCTTCAACACCTCGTCGATGTGGTCGACGAGCTCGACACGCACCGCCTCGAGCACGTTCTTCGGCACGTCCGCGAGGTCCTTCTCGTTCTCGCGGGGGAGGACGATGTCCGTGACCCCGATCCGGTGGGCCGCGAGCAGCTTCTCCTTGAGGCCGCCGACGGGCAGGACCTTGCCGCGCAGGGTGATCTCGCCGGTCATGGCCACGTCCCGGCGGACGCGCCGTCCCGGTGAGCGCGGAGACGAGAGCCGTGCACATGGTGATGCCGGCGGAGGGACCGTCCTTGGGGATCGCTCCCTCCGGAACGTGGATGTGGACGTCGAGGCGGCGGTTGAAGTCGCGCTTGATGTCGTACTCCTCGGCCCGCGAGCGGACGAACGACATCGCGGCGTGGGCCGACTCCTGCATGACGTCCCCGAGCTTCCCGGTGAGCCTCAGGGCACCCTTGCCGGGCATGAGGGTCACCTCGATGGGGAGGATCTCGCCCCCCACCTCGGTCCAGGCGAGCCCGGTGGCGAGCCCGATCTCGTGCTCCTCCTCCTTCTGCGTCGCACGGTAGCGGGGGATCCCGAGGTACTCGTTCAGGTTCTCGGGGGTGAGCTCGACCGAGTAGTCCTTGCCCTCGAGGACCACCTTGCGGGCGACCTTGCGGAGGACGGAGGACATCTCCCGCTCCATGTTCCGCACCCCCGCCTCACGGGTGTAGCGCCGGATGATCTGCTGGAGCGCCTCATCGTCGAAGCTCACGTTCTTGGGCTTGAGGCCGTGCGACTTGATCTGCTTCGGGAGCAGGTGGCGCTTGGCGATCTCGCTCTTCTCGTGCTCGGTGTAGCCGGGGAGCCGGAGTACCTCCAGGCGGTCCTGGAGGGCCTGGGGCACGGTGTGGAGCACGTTGGCGGTTGCGATGAAGAAGACGCGGGACAGGTCGTACTCGGTGTCGATGTAGTGGTCGGAGAAGCTGTGATTCTGCTCGGGGTCGAGGACCTCCAGGAGCGCCGCCGAAGGGTCGCCCCGGAAGTCCATGGACATCTTGTCCACCTCGTCGAGCAGGAAGACCGGGTTCCTGGTCCCCGCCTTCTTCATCATCTGGATGATCTGGCCGGGGAAGGCGCCGATGTAGGTGCGCCGATGGCCCCGAATCTCGGCTTCGTCGCGGACTCCCCCGAGGGAGAGGCGCACGAACTTGCGGTTGGTGCAGCGTGCGATCGAGCGAGCGAGCGACGTCTTGCCCACGCCGGGAGGGCCCACGAAGCAGAGGATCGGCCCCTTCGGGTTGTTGACGAGCTGGCGCACGGCCAGGAACTCGACGATCCGCTCCTTGACCTTCTCGAGGCCGTAGTGGTCCTCGTTGAGGATCCTCTCCGCCGCCTTCAGATCCTTCCGCTCGCGTGACTTCCTGGTCCAGGGGAGGGCGACCAGCCAGTCGAGGTAGTTGCGGGAGACCGTCGCCTCCGCCGACATGGGGGGCATGGACTCGAGGCGCTTGAGCTCCTGGAGGGCCTTCTCCTCGGCATCCTTCGGCATCCGCGCCTCTTCGACCCGCTTGCGGAGCTCGTCGGTCTCGTTGCCGCGCTCGTCCTTGCGACCCAGCTCCTTCTGGATCGCCTTCATCTTCTCGTTGAGGTAGTACTCCTTCTGGGCCTTCTCCATCTGCTTCTTGACCCGGCCCTGGATGCGACGATCCACGTTGAGCTTGTCGACCTCGGCCTCGAGGATGGAGGCGATCCGCGAGAGGCGGTCCTGGGCGGAGAAGATCTCCAGCAGATTCTGCTTCTCCTCCACCGGCACGACGAGGTGGGAGGCGATGGTGTCGGCCAGCTTGCCCGGGTCCTCCACCCGAACCGCGGCGAGCATGGCGTCGTAGTGAAGGTTGTTGGAGAGCTTGACGTACTGCTCGAAGAGCCCGATCGTCTTCGACATCAGGCCTTCGAGACCCGAGTCCGCCTCGTCCTGCGTGAGGACGACCTTCACGACCACCTTCATGTGGCCGCCCTCGTCGCGGAACTCGAGGGCCCGGGCCCGCTCGAGGCCCTCCACCAGCACCTTCACGTTGTCGTCCGGGAGCTTGAGGCTCTGGACGATGTTGCAGACGGTCCCGAGGGTGTAGATCTCCTCGGGGGCCGGGTTGTCGTGGGTGGCGTCGTGCTGCGCGGAGAGGAAGATCCTCTTGCCGCGAGCCAGGGCGTAGTCCAGGGCCTTGATGGAGCTCGGGCGACCGATCACGAAGGGGATCATCATGTGCGGGAACACGACTACGTCCCGCAGGGGCACCATCGGAAGGGTCTCGATCTGGTCCATTTTGTCGCGCCCGAACATGGGCCTCGCTCCGCCCGGGTGCCGGACGCCGTCCCTGGCGCCGACGGGGCTTCGTACACGGTAGCACGCCCGGGCCGTCATCGTCGGCCCGCTTTCAGCTCGACTCTGCCGGCTAGCCCGCCTTTTCGATGAGGGTGACGGGCTTCTCCCGATCGAGGACCACCTCGCGCGTGACCACGCACTCCTGCACCCTCTTCATCGAAGGCAGGTTGTACATGAGGTCCAGCATGATGTCCTCGATGATCATCCTGAGGCCCCGGGCCCCGATCTTGCGCTCGATGGCCAGCTCGGCGATGGACTCGAGGGCGTCGTCGGTGAAGCGTAGCTTCACGTTCTCGTACTCGAACAGCCGCTGGTACTGGCGCGCGATCGCGTTCTTGGGCTGGGTGAGGATCTGGACGAGCGCCGCCCGGTCCAGGTCGTGGAGGCTCGCCACGACCGGCAGCCGCCCCACGAACTCGGGGATGAGACCGTACCTGATCAGGTCGGTGGGCTGCGCCTGCCCGATCAGCGACGCCTTGTCCTGGATCTGCCCCTTGCTCTTCTTGGCCGGGCGATCCGTACGGAAGCCGAGGGTCTTCTTGCCGACACGCCGCTCGATGATCTTGTCGAGCCCCACGAACGCCCCGCCGCAGATGAAGAGGATGTTCGTGGTGTCGACCTGGTAGAACTCCTGGTGGGGGTGCTTGCGGCCACCCTGGGGCGGCACGTTCGCCACCGTGCCCTCGAGGATCTTGAGCAGGGCCTGCTGAACGCCCTCGCCGGACACGTCGCGGGTGATGGAGGGGTTCTCGTCCTTCCGCGAGACCTTGTCGATCTCGTCGATGTAGATGATGCCCTCCTGGCACCGCTCGATGTCACCGCCCGCGGCCTGAAGCAGCTTGAGGATGATGTTCTCGACGTCCTCTCCGACGTACCCCGCCTCGGTCAGGGTGGTCGCGTCCACGATCGTGAAGGGGACGGAGAGGAGTCGGGCCAGGGTCTGGGCCAGGAGCGTCTTGCCGGTGCCGGTGGGGCCGATGAGCAGGATGTTGGCTTTGGTGAGCTCGACCTCGTTGCGGCCGCGCTGCTTGGCGATCTCGATCCGCTTGTAGTGGTTGTAGACCGCGACCGCGAGCTTCTTCTTGGCCTGCTCCTGCCCGATGACGTACTCGTCCAGGAACTTCTTGATCTCCTGGGGGGTGGGAAGCCCGACCCCCCGGCTCGTGCGGTTCTCGGAGCGCCGGTCGTCGGCGATGATGTCGTTGCAGACGTCGACGCACTCGTCGCAGATGAAGACCGTCGGCCCCGCGATCAGCTTGCGGACGTCGTTCTGGTCCTTGTTGCAGAAGGAGCACCGCAACGTCTCGTTCTCGCCCGTCCCCTTCTTCATGGTCACCGCTCGCGCCTGCTGATCACGTGGTCCACGAGACCGTACGCCTTGGCTTCCTCGGCGTCCATTATGAAGTCCCGGTCGGCGTCCGCCACGACTTTTTCGAGGGCCTGGCCCGTGTGGCTGGCCAGGATCTGATTGAGCCGGTCCTTGATTCTCAGTATCTCCTTGGCCTGGATGGCGATATCCGAAGCCTGGCCCTGGGCACCGCCCCAGGGCTGGTGGATGAGAATTCGTGAGTTGGGGAGGGCAAACCGCTTTCCCTGGGTGCCCGCCCCCAGCAGCACCGCCCCCATCGAGGCGGCCTGACCCACGCAGATCGTCTGCACGTCGGGCCGGATGAGCTGCATGGTGTCGTAGATCGCCAACCCGGCGGTGGTCGAGCCGCCCGGGCTGTTGATGTAGAGGTGGATGTCCTTCTCCGGATCCTCCGCCTCGAGGAAGAGCAGCTGGGCGATGACCAGGTTGGCGATCATGTCGTCGACGGCCGTGCCGATGAAGACGATGTTGTCCTTCAGGAGGCGCGAGTAGATGTCGTAGGCCCGCTCTCCGCGGGCCGTCTGCTCGACCACCATGGGAACGAGCGTGCCCGCGAAGACACTGTGAGCGCTCATGTTAGCTCGATAGTAGCATTGGCCTTGAGCAAGTCAAGGACCTTATCTTCGCGAATGCGCCCGCTCAGCGCGCGCAGGTCTCCATCCTTCTGAAGCTGGAGGCGCAGCGACTCCGCCGATTTCCCGACTCGCTCGGCGAGCCGAGCCACCTCGGCCTGGATCTCGGCGTCGAGGACCTTGACGTCTTCCCGGCGTGCGATCTCGCCGAGGAGGACGTCGGCGCGGGCCGCCTTCACGGATTCGTCGCGCTGGGACTCACGGTACTCGCGCCAATCGACCCCGACCTTGCGGGGGTCGAGCCCCTGCTGGGCCAGGCCCCGGGCCAGGCCCTCGGTCCGCTGGGTCATGTGGTGCTCGATCAGCGCCTCTGGCACATCGAAGCTCGCCTTGGCGACGAGCGCCTCGATCAGGGCGGCGCGGGTGTCGCGCTCGACCCGCTGCTCCTCGGCTTCCTGAAGCTGCTTCTGGAGCTTGTCGCGCAGATCGGCCAGGCTGTCGAACTCACCGAGGTCCTTCGCGAACTCGTCGTCGGCGGCGGGGACGACCTTGTCCTTGATTCCCTTGACCGTGACGGTGTAGCGGATCGTCTTGCCGGCGACGGCCGGGGCCGCGTCGGGGCCCCAGGTGACGTCGGTCACCTTCGTCTCCCCAATGGCCATGCCCTCGAGGGCGGCGTTCATGTCCTCGTGGTTACCCTCGTGACCGATCTCGATGAGGGCGTTCTCGTCCCGACCGCCCTTCCCGCCGTCCTGCGGCTCCCACACGAGGTCCACGACGACGTGATCGCCCTTCCGCGCGGGGCGGTCTTCGACGGGATCGAAGCGGGCCGCGTCCTCCCGCAGCCGATCGACCTGCCTGTCGACGTCCTCCTCGCTCACCTTTGCTTCCGGGACCGAGACGCGCAGGCCCTTCCACTCGGGCGCGTCCACGAGGGGCAGGATCTCGAATACCGCGCGGAAGGTCATGGGCTTGCCTTCCTGGATGTCGAGCTCCTCGACCTGGGGGGCGGCGAGAGGCTTGAGGCCGCGACCCTCGAGCTCCTCGAACACGACCTTGTTGACGAGCGCCTCCGCCGCCTCGGAAAAGATCTCGCTGCGGAAGCGCTGCTTGACCACGCCGGCCGGGGTCTTTCCGGGGCGGAATCCCGGGAGGCGGGCCTTCTTGGCCAGGTCCCTGGCGCGACGGTCGATCTCGGCCTGGACGACCTCCGAGTCCAACTCGAAGACGAGCGCCTTCCGGACCGAAGTCTCCTCGATGTAGTCGACTTTCAAGGGATTCCCCTTCTGCGATCGTGGGCCAGACTGACGGCCCACCGGGTATGCGGGTGACCCCGAAGGATAGCACGGAGGCCCGTGGGGTACACCCCGATCCGACAGGCTCTTACGGGTGTCTTCGCACGCGTATGAGCTTCCGCGGGCAGCGTGAGTCTGTGTCGGATCGGGGTACACTGGCCGAGCCGGTGCGGAAGTGGCGGAACGGCAGACGCGCACGGCTTAGGCCCGTGTGCCCGAAAGGGCTTGGGGGTTCGACTCCCCCCTTCCGCACACCGCTCGCGGGCTCGCCGAGAGCCAGCCGTTCTCTCGTACTGCTGCTCCCGGCCGGCCGCGACGGGTGGGCGGCGGTCGCGCGGACCCACTGCGGTGCTCGCGACGATCGCGGACGAAGCTGCGCTCCTCGTGGGGCCCCCGCGCGCCGCCGCCTTTCATCCCGCGGCCGGCCCCGTCTCTGAGCTCCGGCTCCTGAGGCTGCCCTCGTGGAGTCCGCTCGCTCTCTCAAACGCCTTGACGGTCTGGCGCCCTCGCTCGAATCGCCCCCCTGCATGTCATGCTGAGGAGCCCGTGCCGGGACGTGCGACGAAGCATCCACCGTCAACGACGGATTCTTCAGGCCGCTGCCCCGGGGCGACCGCCTTCAGATGGGATGACTCTTCCTGCTCCGCTCGCCCGGGCCAACCTCATATACTTGGCGCGCACGGAGGACCGAGATGGGCAGCGGGCAGGCGCTCAGGGTGGCGATCCAGGGCGAGCGCGGGGCGTTCAGCCACCAGGCGGCGCTCGAGGCGCTCGGTGGGGGGATCGAGGTCGTTCCCGAGGCGACCTTCGACGGGCTGTTCGGCAGTGTTCTCGAGGGCCGGGCGGACCGCGCGCTCGTCCCGATCGAGAACTCGCTCCACGGGTCGATCCACGAGAACTACGACCGGCTGCTGCAGAGCCCGCTGCACACCGTGGGGGAGACTCAGCTCCGAATCCGGCAGTGCCTGATCGCGCGGCAGGGGGCAACTCTCGGTGCTCTCCGACGCGTCTCGTCGCATCCCGTCGCCCTCGCCCAGTGCCGCCGCTTCTTCGCCGAGCACTCGGCGATCGAGGCCGTGACCGCCTACGACACGGCGGGGGCGGTGCGGGATCTCATGCAGGACGGGGCCGCCACCGAGGGCGCCATCGCGTCGGCGCTGGCCGCCGAGCTCTACGGGGGACAGATCCTCCTCGAAGGGATCGAGGACGACCCCGAGAACTACACGCGCTTTCTCGTCCTCGCGGCGGGGCCGGGCCCGATCGAAGCCGCGACCAAGACCTCGATGGTGTTCGTGCTCGACAACAAGCCGGGGGCGCTCCACGGGGCCCTGGGCTTCTTCGCGACGCGGGGCGTCGACCTCTGCAAGCTGGAGTCGCGGCCCCTGCGCGGCCACGCCTGGGAGTACTCCTTCTACCTCGACGCGCTCGGCGATCCCCGGGGGTCGGTGGGGGAGGCGATCGAGGATCTGAAGGGGAGCGCCCGCGAGCTCCGCATCCTGGGCCACTACCCGGAGGGGTTGGCGCGCTGACGTGGCCTGAATGATGTCGCCTGAATGGACCGCCATCCACCATTCAGGCGACCATCAGGAACGTAGTTCTTCTTCCAATGACGTCCCAGCAGGTGGTCGATCGCGCGTCGCTCATCGCGGCGCGCGTGGCGTGAATGAAGCCCCTCCTCCATTCACGCCACTATCTGATGTGCAGCTTCTCCTTCACGACCCGTCCGTTCCGGGCCGAGCAGCGGTACCAGGCCGACACGTCGTTCATCGACACCCACCGGCGCTCTTCCTTGCGGTAGTGCCAGTCCTTCTCGATCTGGTAGAGGACCTGCGTGCCCCGGCCCTCGAGGATGTTCGTGATCTCGTTGTCGTGGTGGTTGGCCTCGTCGTAGTCCGTGATGGCCCGCTGGCCCATCTCGGAGTAGAGCAGGTTGAGCTCCTGCAGAAGCGGCTCGAGGTCCGTGGGGATGTCGCGCACGTTCAGTCCGAGCTTGCGCGCCTCGCGGCTGGTGATGGGGTACTGGTGCGCGGGGTAGGACGAGTTCAAGCGGCGGGCGATGCTCTGCGCCTTGCGTGCGTTCTGCATGTGGTAGGCGAGGATCTCGCGACAGAGCATCAGCGAGAGGCTGCTCGCGCGATCGAGCGCGCCGACCACGAGGGGGTGGAGGTACTTGTAGAGCTCCTGGTAGGGGTTCACCCCATCGCCGCGCCGGCCGACCGTCTCCTTCCAGAGGCGGATCACCCGGTCGACCTCGTCGTTGCTGACCGGCACCAGCTGGTTGGTGTGATCAACCGGCGAGAGGTCGTGCTCGAGCGAGGTGTCGACCGCGGTCAGGTAGGACAGCGGTCCCATCTGGATGGTGTCCGCGCCGAGGGCGAGCATGGTGGCGGCGGACGCGCAGTTGAGGGGCGCGATGACGGTCAGCTTCTTCGCGTACCGGCGCAGCAGGTGGACGAGGCGCAGCGAGGCCATGCCGCTGCCGCCGTCGGACTTGACCAGCAGGGCGATGCGCTGCTGCGGGCCCCGGGCCTTGAGAATGGCGTGCAGCGCCAGGACGTCGTTGTCGCAGACCGACCCGCTGGTGGACGTCCAGTAGGAGAGGAAGGTTCCGTCCACCTTCCTCTGGATGCGGTCCACGACCGCCTGCGTCTTCTTATAAAGGATGGGGGGAGCCTTCAGGCGAGTCGGTCGGCGGCGGCGGGGCGGGGTCTTCTTGGCACGTGGCATGGAGGCAGGTTACCTCAAGAGGGGCGGAAGGCTGTCCTCCAACCGCTCCAGACACACCGGCTCGTCGCAGCGAGGGCTGTTGACCGCGGTGCTCACGCGCCAGGCGCTCATGGCGTCGGCGGGGAAGGGGCGGAGCAGCGGCCGGAGCGACAGGGCCCCCCGCGCCTTCGGGTCGAGCCAGCGGGCGTAGCCTTCGGGCTCGAGGATGACCGGCATGCGATCGTGGACGGGTCGCGCGAGATCGTTCGGCTCCGTCGTCAGGATCGTGCAGGTCGTGGGGGCCCCCGCGCGCGCGGGTGGCTCCCAGAGCCCGGCGAAGGCGAACGGCCGGCCCGAGGTGAGGGCGAACGCCCACGGCTGGCGCCGCTTCGCCTCCGTCCGCTGCCACTCGTAGAACCCGGTGGCCGGGATCAGGCAGCGGCGTCGGGCGAAGGCGTCTCGGAAGGAGGGCTTCTGCCAGGCGGTCTCCGACCGTGCGTTGATGTGGCCCCGATCGGTCTCGGGGGCCCCCTCCGGCACGAGGCCCCAGCGCAGCTCGCTCAGGCGCCGCCCGCCGCTCGCGGTGTCGAGGCGCACGACCGCGACGGGTTGGGTGGGCGCGATGTTGTACCGCGGGGCGAGCTGGGGGACATCGTCGAGGTCGAAGGCCTCGGCGATCTCCTCACCGGAGGCGGTGAGGCTGAAACGGCCGCACATGGGTCCATTCTAGGCCCCCGTCCGTGTATTCCGCTGCTACGGCGTCTCCGAAGCGGAACTCCTGTGCTTCCGGGGACTTGACTCCGCGGGCTCGAGGGGGCCGCCCCAGGAACCGTGTCCGCGGGAACATCCCCGGCCCCTGTGTCGTTCTCGTTTCAAAGGTCCCCAGACGTCTGTCCGAGTTCGGAGAGGAGTCGGCAGCGAGGTCACTGCCATGGCCCGGTTGAGGTCTCATATCGTCCCCCTGCTTCTGGGCCTCCTCGCGCTCGGCGCGGACGCGAGCGAGCCCGACCTCCACCTCCGGGCGAGCCCGCGGAGGTCGGTCGTCCTTCCGGGGCAAGGCCGCCGCATCGTGCTGACCGCGGAGATCGTGGGACCGGAGACGGAGGAGTACTACTGTCCGAAGGTTATCTGGGTGTGGGAAAACGGCACGCGGAGCTCGGAGGAGTCGGACTGCGAGCCCTATGAGCGCCGGACCAGGTACCCGCGGCGCTTCACGCGACGGATCGTGTCACCCCGGACCGGAGGTCCCTATAGGGTCTGTGTCGAGCTCCGCAAGGCAGACAAGGCGGTCGATCGAAGCTGCACGGACTTCACCGTGCGCTGATCCCGCGTTCAGGCCGGCGAGTTCGGTTCCTCCGCGTACCAGTCGTCGTGCTTCGACCAGGCCTTGCACCGCAGGCACTGCGTCTCCGACCACTCGTGCCCGCACGCAGGGCACACGCCCCGGGTGTCGAACGTGTTCCAGACGTGCCGGCACGAGCACATCCAGCGGTCGTCCCGCCCCGGCTCCCACCCGCAGCGTGGACAGCGGATGCGCGTCCGACCGGGACGTCGGCCGGGGCGCTTTCGCGTGCGCGGCGGGCGGATGCGATCGGGCTCGCCCTTGAGAAGCAGCACACCGACACGGTATCAGATCGCTTCCTCCGGGCCGCCCTTGCTTCTGCCCAGTCCCCGACCGTAGAGTGCCGGCAGGCCCTCCTCGGGGAGGAGAATCTCGATCCCGGCGATCGGGAGGTGAATTGATGGAACGCCGAAGCTTCCTCAAATCGGGCGGGATGGCCGGGTGCGGACTGGCCCTGGGGCAGGTCGGATGCCAGCGCACCGACCCAACCGTCGGCGGGTGGTCGCCGGCGCTCGAGGAGCACATTCAGCAGATCTTGGAGGACACCCCGATCATGGGGCTCTCCGTGTGCGCCTTCGAGGGCTCCGAGATCGTCGCGGCGAGAGGCTACGGCTGGGCTGATCGGGCGGCAGGCCGGCGACGCGAGGTGACCTCGATCAACAACATCGGCTCGGTCTCGAAGCTCATCACCGGCACCGCGGTCATGCAGGAGGTGGAACGGGGCAACCTCGATCTCGATGTCGACGTGGCAGAGTACCTGCCCTTCCCGATTCGAAATCCCCGCCATCTGGACGCCGTCATCACGCCGAGGCACATGCTCACCCACGTCTCCTCGATCACCGAAGGACCAGCGTACGGCCGCAGCTACGCCTGCGGCGACCCGACGATGCCGCTTGCGGATTGGGTGCCAGCGACGCTGACTCCCGCGGGTCGTCTCTTCGGCGACGGAGCGAATTTCCACGAGTGGCCCCCCGAGGGCCGTTGGGCCTACGCGAACCTCCCGTGGGCGGTACTGGCGTTGATCGTGGAGCGGATCGCCGGGAAACCGTTCGTGCAGGTCTGCCGCGAACGCATCTGGGAGCCTTTGGGGATGAACCGCACCTCCTGGTACATCCAGGACCTGGCGAGGGAAGAGATGGCGCGGCCGTACACATACTACGAGGACGGCGTTTCGCGAGCCCCCAACTGGCCCGATCAACCGCTCGTCGCCCAGGACGGGGGCCCGTCGGACCCGCCCCGAGAGGGCTTCTTCCCGCACTGCTTCTACGCGTATCCGAACTATCCCGACGGCGGCCTTCGCACGAGTGCGGACCAGCTGGCCCGCTTCGTGATGGCCGCTATGAACGGTGGGACACACCGAGGTGCGCGCATACTCGCTCCGGAGACGCAGCAGGCGATGCTGACCCCCCAGTTTCCGAAAGCCCTCTGGACGATCGGGCTCGGTCGGGAACAGGGTCTGGCCTGGTGGCGCGCTTGGCCACTCTCGGGGGAGGAGTACTGGGGCCATGGCGGCAGCGACCCCGGCATCTCGACGGTGATGAGCTTCCGCAAGCGAGACGGCCGAGGCATCGTCCTCATGGCGAACACGGCGGGAGCTCACCACGCCATGGAAGCCATCGCGTGGCACTACTACACGGGCCGAATCCTGGCCTGAGCGCTCGGCGCCCAGGATGAGCGGATGTGCACCGGCGCGGTAAGCACCTCAGAGCGCCTGGGATGCCCGCAGGGGGCCCGATCCCGAGATCGGGTCACTCGTCACTGGGCGCTTGGCGGCCCTCCTTGAGCGTGGCCACCTCGTCCCCGAGGCGCTCGAGCTCGGCCTTCATCTTCGGCAGCCGGCCGAAGAGAGCGTTCAGCCTCTTGTACTCAGCCAGCGGGCGGATGGGCACGCCCCAGTAGACCTCGCCACCGCGGACGATCTTGCCGGGGAGGACGCCGGCCTTCGAGCCGATGATGGCCCCGCCCTGGACACGCGCGTGGTCTCCGAATCCCACCTGCCCACCGATCACGGCGCGGTCCCCGATGCTCGTGCTTCCGGAGATGCCGGTCTGGGCGGCGATGACGACGGCTTCTCCAATGTCGACGTTGTGGGCGACCTGGACGAGGTTGTCGATCTTCGTCCCCTTCCCGATCCGGGTCGTTCCGAGCGACCCGCGGTCGATCGTGGTGTTGGCGCCGATCTCGACGTCGTCATCCAGGCGGACCTGCCCCGCCTGCGGGAACTTGATCTGCTTCTGGCCATCGAAGACGTAACCGAAGCCGTCGCAGCCCACGACGACCCCCGCGTGCAGGACCACACGGTCGCCGAGCTGGACGCCCGGGTAGAGGACGACCCGGGGGTGGAGGGTGCAGTCTGCGCCGATCCTGCTGCCGGCCCCGATGACGACTCCAGGATGCAGGATGGTGCCCGTGCCGACGACCGCGTGGGCCTCGACGACCACGTGAGGACCGATGTCCACCCTGTCACCGATGCTTGCGCTAGAGGAGATCACGGCGGAAGGATGACGGAAACCCGCGCCCACTGGCGGCGGGGAGAGCAGGCGGGCCGCGCGCGCGAAGTCGAGCTTCGCCTGGGGCGAGAAGACGGCGGGCCAATCGGCCCGGACGGCCTCCCGCGGCGCCACGACGGCGCCCGCCGGGAGCTCGTCGGGAAGCGCCTCGGCCTTGCTCGGGGAGTCGCAGTAGATGAGGCTGTCCGGACCGGCCTCGTCCCAGCCTGAGACTCGGCTGAGGCCCCGGCTTCCGTTCCCCTGGTACTCGAGTCCCAGCCCCCGGGCCAGCTCCGCCAAAGTGATGCTCATGAGAGGAATACCTCGCTCGCTATCGGCAGGATCGACCGACAGACGATAGCACTTTCTGTCGGCAGGCCCCGCGCGAGGAGGGGACGCCTGCTGTCGAAACTGATGAGCAGTCCGCTGCCACCTCGCGCATCCGCGTATAGGATGAAGGGCGGGGGCCCTTCAGGCGCACGTGGCGGTGATTCAGTACGTTGAATCCGCCCAGTCGTCACGGGGAAGAACAATGAGCTCCACCAGAATCATCATGTTCGTCTTCGCCGCCTCGTTCGGGGGCCTCGTGCTCGCTGCTGCCGAGGAGCCTTGGCCCGAGCTCCGTGGACCCTACTTCGGCCAGCAGACGCCCGAGACGGAGGCCGAGGTGTTCGCCCCGGGCCTGATATCGGTGAACGGCCGTTATGAGTACGCCCTCAGCTTCTCACCCGAAGGGGAGGAGTTGCTCTTCTCGGCGCAGCCCCCGGACGGCGGGACGAGGCTCCACTACTCCCGGGTCGAGGGAGGGAAGTGGGCGAGGCCCACCGCCGTGAGCCTGACCGCGGGGGCGAAGAAGGAGGAGATGGAGGCGTTCTTCGCCCCGGACGGGAAGCACATCTACTTTGCCCCCTACGACGAGGGCATGGATGTGCGCATCTGGGTCGTTGAGATCGGACCCCATGGCTGGCAACACCCGAGAGAGCTGGGGCCGCCGGTGTCCGATGACCCGGCGTTCTTCCCGACGAGCTCGAAGACAGGCGCGCTCTACTACACGAACCTGGCAAAGAGGACGGTGTATCGCGCGGAGCTCGTGAACGGACGAGTGGAGACGGCTGCCGATGCTGGGCTCGAGTTCGGAGGCCACGCGTTCATCGCGCCCGACGAGAGCTTCGTTCTTGTGGATGCCCTGCCTCCGGGCCAGGAGGAGCGCGACATCTACGTGGCGTTCCGGACGGGCGACGGAGGCTGGACAGAGCCTGCGAACCTGGGGCCCGCGGTCAATACGGAGCACGCAGAGACCTGCCCATCCCTCTCCTCGGATGGCAAGTACCTGTTCTTCAGTCGCTACGACGAGGACGGCGGCGTTTCGAACATCTACTGGATCAGCAGCTCCACGATCGACGCCGCCCGAGGTGTGGACCGATGACCGACGACCCTCTGATCTGGGCCCTTGGCGGCCTCGCGCTTGTGGAGCCCGGCCTGGATACGGGCCATCGGCTGGGCGCCACCGCCGGTGGTGGATACCGAGCCCGTGCCAGATGCTGCCCTGGCCGGTGTAGGCAGCTGGTGTGAGCTATCTCCCCTCAGACAGGAAATAGCTGATCAGCCAGAAATCCGCCTCGCCGCCGATCTTAGCGAAGAACGCGATCTTCTCCCCGTCCGGCGACCAGCTCCGCGCGAGGCTCCATCTCCTCGCCTCCCTCAACCATCCGAACATCGCCGCCAGCCACGGGCTCGAGGAGGCCGACCCCCCGGACGGCAAGGTCAGGAGTAGAATCGCCTGCCTGCCTCGAATAGCAGAAGGAGATGGGATGATCGGCAGCACGGTGTCTCACTACCGCGTCCTCGAGAAGCTCGGGGAGGGTGGGATGGGAGAGGTCTACCGGGCCGAGGACACCCGCCTGAAACGCCAGGTGGCGCTCAAGGTGCTGCCGGAAGGTATGGCCCGGGATCCCGAGCGGCTCCGGAGGTTCCAGCGGGAGGCGGAGGTCATCGCCTCGCTGAGTCACCCGGGGATCGTCACCATCTTCTCGGTCGAAGAGGCCGAGGGTGTGCACTTCCTGACCATGGAGCTTGTCTCGGGCCGCAGGCTCGATGAGATGGTTCCGCCCGGCGGAATGGCGCTCGACGACTTCGTCGAAGTGGCCATACCTCTCGTCGAGGCGCTGGTGGCGGCGCACGAAAGAGGGATCACCCATCGGGACCTCAAGCCGGCCAACGTCATGGTCACCGACGACGGCGTGGTCAAGGTCCTCGACTTCGGACTGGCCAAGCTCCGGCAGCCGGACAGTGTCTCGCCCGAGCCCGAGTTGCCCACCGAAGCGCTCACCCAGGAAGGCCTGGTGCTTGGCACCATCCCCTACATGTCGCCCGAGCAGCTCGAGGGCCGACAGGTGGATCACCGCTCGGATGTCTTCTCGGTGGGCATCGTCCTCCACGAGATGATCACCGGCGAGCGCCCCTTCAAGGGTGAAAGCTCGGCCTCCCTCATCAGCGCCATTCTCCGCGACCGACCCGAGTCGGTGAGCCGGCTTCGCGCCGACGTCCCGCCGGCACTCGAGCGGGTGATCCTCCGTTGCCTGCAAAAGGACCCGGAACGGCGCTTTCAGACGACAAAGGACCTGCGCAACGAGCTCGAGGAGCTGCCCACCGCCCTCGAGGAGCCCGCGGCGAGCCGAGCTCGCTCGATTGCCGTGCTGCCGTTTGCGGACATGAGCCCGCAGAAGGACCAGGACTACTTCTGCGAAGGGATCGCCGAAGACATCATCAATGCGCTGTCGAAGATCGGGGACCTGCGCGTCGCCTCGCGCATGTCCGCCTTTCAGTTCGAGAGCCGCACCGCCGAGCCGGGCGAGGTCGGTGAGCGGCTCGATGTCGAGACGGTGCTCTCGGGCAGCGTCCGCAAGGCCGGCCAGCGGGTGCGGATCATCGCCGAGCTGGTCAGGGCACGAGACGGCTACCAGCTCTGGTCCGAACGCTATGACCGCGACCTCGAGGATGTCTTCGAAGTGCAGGACGAGATCTCCAGCAACATCGTTCGCGCCCTCGAGGTCACCTTGAGCCCCAAGGAGAAGAAGGCGATCCAGCGGCAGGCGCCGGTGAACATCCAGGCATATGAGTACTACCTGCGCGGGCGCAGCCTCTTCCATCGCGGGATCAAGGCAGCGCATGGTCAGGCACTCCAGATGTTCACACGTGCCATCGAGATCGATCCCGACTTCGCCGCCGCCCACGCGGGGATCGCCGATCTGTCCTCCTACGCTCGGATGTACTACGGAGGCAGCGAGACCGATCTCGAGCGGGCCGACGAGGCCAGCCGACAGGCCCTCGAGCTGGCCCCCGAGCTTGCCGAGGCCCACGCCTCCCGCGGCCTGGCCCTGTCGTTGCAGGATCGACATAAGGAGGCGGAAGAGGCCTTCGAGACCGCCATCCGTCTCGATCCACAGCTCTTCGAGGCCCGCTACTTCTACGGCCGCACCTGCTGGCAGCAGGGGAAGCTCCACGAAGCGGCCCAGCACTTCCAGCAGGCGATGAAGGTGCGACCCGAGGACTTCCAGGCGCCCTGCCTTCTGGGCTCGGTCTACAACGGCTTGGGGCAGCCGGACAAGCATCGGGAGTGCATGCGTCGCGGGTACGAGATCATCGAGAAGCACCTCGAGCTCAACCCGGACGATGCACGCGCTCTGTACCTCGGGTCCGGTTGTCTGATCGTCATGGGGGAGACCGAGCGGGGTCTCGAGTGGGCCTCACGGGCCGTGGCCATCGACCCGGCCGACACCGGAGTTCTCTACAACGTGGCCTGCGCCTACTCCGACGCCGGCCGGGCGGAGGAAGCCCTCGACTACCTGGAGAAGGCCGTAGCCGCAGGGTTCTTCCAGAAGGAGTGGATCGTCAACGACGGCGATCTCGACCCGCTG
>CAVOYO010000027.1:0-66838 GCA_963700695.1 uncultured Acidobacteriota bacterium
GGTCAAGTCCTGATCTTGCTGGATATTGAGGAAGGGGATTTGGCCTCTGACGAGCGGACGGCGGGAGCCGTCCGCGCCGCATGTTCCTCGTCGAGCTCGCCGCGGATCGCCTCGAGCTGACGGGTCTCGAACGGTGTGAGCCGGACGCCGCGCCACCGCTCGGACGCGCGGATCAGCGCCGCGTACATGAGCTTGAGCACCGGCCGCTCGCCGTGAAAGAAGTTCGGGAAGATCTTCGAGCGCCGGCGCTCCTCGACGAACATCCGCTCGAGCAGGTTCGTCGTGCGGATGAACTTGCGGTGCGCGATCGGGAAGCGCAGGTGCGCGATGCAGGCCTCGAACCTCGGTCGACGTCTGATAACCGGCCATGCGTGGACGGCTCAGAACCGGCCATGCAGGGCGCTCGGGTACGGGGGTTGATTACCGCGTGGCGGCGTCCTCCTGCAAGGTGGTCGAGAGCTTGGTGCGCCAGCTCTTGGGTCCGCATTTGAGCACGTGGCCGTGGTGGAGGAGGCGATCGAGCATGGCGGTGACGGCGGCGGTGTCGCCGAGGAGCTTGCCCCAGTCGTCGATCGGTCGGTTCGAGGTGAGCAGCGTGCTCGTCCGCTCGTAGCGGCGCATCACGAGCTCGAGCAGGTCCTCGGCGGCCGTCGGGGCGAGCTTTCGCATGCCGAGGTCGTCGACGATGAGCAGCGGCACGGCGGCCATCTCGGCGAGGTAGGCCTTGCGGGTGCCCTCGATCGTGGCCTCGGCGATCTCCTCGAGCAGCACGTGGGCCTCGCGGTAGGCGACCTTGTGGCCCTGGGCGATGGCGGCGAGGCCGATCGCCTGGGCGAGGTGGCTCTTGCCCGTTCCAGGCGGGCCGAGCAGCAGCGCGTCCTCGTGCTGCTCGACGAAGCGGGCGGTGGCGAGGTCGAAGACCAGGCGGCGGTTCAGCTTCGGGTTGAAGTCGAAGTCGAAGCGATCGAGCGTGGCCGTGGGATCGCGGAAGCGGGCGCCCTGGATGCGGCGGGCGAGGAGGCGATCCTGGCGCCGGGTGAGCTCGTCGTGGACGAGGGCCCCGACGAGGTCGAGGGGCGCACGGCGCTCGCTCTGGGCTTCGAGCAGCCGGGTCTCGAGCGTACTGGCCATGCCCGAGAGGCGGAGCTTTCGGAGCGCGCGGTCGATCTCGGCGAGGTTCATGACGGGGTCGGTCCTCCTTCGTCGGGGTTTGTCTCTCCGAGGCGCTCGACGGCGTCGCGGTAGAGGGTGAGCTGGCGGATCAAGGGATCGATCTGCTTGAGCGGAAGCGGCCCCTCGCGCGCGCGGCGCGCGAGGTAGCGCTGGATGAAGCGGTAGGTCGGCACGGCGAGCTCGAGGGCAGCGCTGCAGGCCCCCTCGACCCGGCGCGGGCCATGGCGGCGGACGAGGGCGAGCACGCCGAGGATCCGGCGCACGCCGGCCTCGCCGTCCTGGCGGTGGATGGCCTCGCAGAGCGCCCCGATGTGGGGGCCTGCGGCGAGAGCCCGCGCGAGCAGCGCCACCGTCGTCAGCGGTGTCCGCGCCGGCCGATCCTCGTCGCGCATGCGGCGGTGGCCCCGCTTCTGGCGGATGTGCTCGCGCACCAGGGCTCCCGTCGCGGGATCGAGGATGCGCACGTGGAAGCCGTCCCACTGCACGGCCACCCGTCGTCCGAGCCAGCCGGGCGGGAGGTGGTAGTAGGCGCCCTCCACCTCGACCGCGCCGTCGAGGTGCACGGTGCGGGTGCCGAAGCGGTAGAACCGAAAGGGCTCGACGGGGAGCGGCAGGAGGTGTGGCCGCTCCTCGGCGAACATCGCCGCCACCTGGCGTTTGGTGGTGCCGTGGATGCGCGTATCGGCCCAGCGCTCCTCCCAGTGGTCGAGGTGCGCCTGGGCGAGCTCCAGGCTCTCGAAGCGAAGGCCCCGCAGCGCCGTCGCTTGCGCGTGGCCGACGGAGCGCTCGACCTTGCCCTTGCGATCGGGGTGCCGCACGCGGCACGGCAGCGCCGTGACGCCGTAGTGAGCCAGCAGGTCGCGGTAGAGCGGGTTCAGCGACGGGTCGAAGAGATCGGCCTTCGCCACCCCTTCCTTCAGGTTGTCGAGCACCACCGTGTGCGGGGTGCCGCCGAGGCGACGGAAGGCGTCCTCGTGGAGCCGGGCCCAGATCTCTGCGCTCGAACGCCAGCTGAGCAGCCGCACGCACTTGCGGCTGTAGCCGAGGGTCAGCACGAACAGCCGCGTGCGCCGGTACTTCCCGCTCTCGGGGTCGCGCACCATGGGGCCGTCGCCCCCGTAGTCGACCTGCGCCTCCTCGCCCGGTGCCGTCACGATCACGGGGTGCGCCTCGCCGCCTCGGTCCTTCGCGCTCTCGGCACGCAGCGCCTTCACAAAGCGCCGCACGCTCGCGTAGCGCGCCGCGAACCCGTGGTGATCGACGAGCTCCTGGTAGATCGCGACGGCGTTGCGGCCGCGCGTCACCGCCTCGGCGATCCACTCGCGATACGGCTCGCAGGCGCTCGCCTGCGGGCTGCGCCGCGGCGCCGGCGGCCAGACCGACGCCGGCGGGTCGGTCGACACCTGCATGGCCGGTTTTGACCCGGGGGGCTCCCGCCGTCGCCAGCCCGGCGCCCGCACGGCCCCGCCCGCCGCGCGCAGGTACGCCGCCGCGGTCTCGCGGCGCACCCCCGTCGCCTCCTCGATGCGCCGAAGCGACCAGCCCAGTCGCCCCAGCGCCAACACCTGCTGCCTCTTCTGCTCGCTCAAGACGTTGCTCATCCGGGCGGGGAACCACACGGGTCCCCTCGCCGTCAACGCCCCGAGCGCTCCGCCTCCCTATGGCCGGTTCTGAGGTGTCCATGCATGGCCGGTTTCGGGTGTCCACCGAGGGCCTCGAAGTCGTCCTCGAAGCAGGCGATCGCCGCGGGGAACCGATCGCCGAAGCGCTTCACCACGTCCTTTCGAAGCTCTCGCGCGAGCTCGAGCGAGGGCGCCTCGTAGCAAGCCCGCATGTGCGCCCGCAGCTCGGGCCAGTCGGCCTCCGGCACCTTGCCCTGGAGGTTGCGCATCCGGTGGGCCAGGCAGCGGCCGCGAGCCGAGCGCGGGAAGCACTCCTCGACCGCCCGGATCAGCCCCGGCGCGCCGTCGGTCACGACCAGGAGGGGATCGCAGAGCCCTCGGCGCTTCAGGTCCTGGAAGAACGCCTTGGCGCTCGCCGTGTCCTCCTTCGTCCCGGGCGAGAGGTGCAGCAGCACCTTGCGCCCATCGAAGCAGATCCCCCACGCGCACAGCACCGCCTCCCGCGGCTGGCCCGAACGCAGCCGCTCGGCGATGCCGTCCACGAACAGGTACGCCAGCACGAACTCGGCGAGGTCCCGCGTGGCGAAGGCCTCGTACTCCTTCCACAGCCGCTCGGTCACCTCCGACACGGCCGTCCGCGAGATCAGCAGCTTCCCGCGCGGCCCCGTCGCTGAAGCGCGTCCTCGATGTCCCGGGTCGAGAGCCCCCGGGCGTACATCTCCACCACCAGCCGCTCGAGCTCCTCGCGTCCGGCCCGAGAGCTGCTCGCGGACCTTCGAGTGGAACGGCTCGTCGCGATCGGCCACCTGCGGGGCCCCGTACTCGACCATCCCCTCGGCCGTCTTCGAGCCGTCCGGTCCGCGTCCCGTTGCGGTAGCCCCGGCCCGGCTCGGCCCCGTGCTCGTAGTAGCCCCGCCCGACCACGTCCCGGAGCTCCGCCTCCAAGGCCTCCTCCACGATCTTGCGGATCCCGAGCCGGATCACCTGCGAGCCGACCTCGTCGTCGCCCAGGCCGTTCAGCAGCTCGCGAAGCCTTTGACTCGTGCGCTCCGACGCAGGTACTCTCGTCGACACGGGGATGCCTCCTCGCCCGAAGCGGCGTGTGCCGCCCGGACTTCTGGTTGTTGTTCACCAGTGAGGTTGCATCCCCCTCCTGTTTTCCAGCAAGCCTAGGACTTCACCAGTCGGGGTTGGCTTCGGTTTCAAACCGGATCGGCTGGTCGGCGAAAACCGGAAGCAGTTTGTCGTCGCGAACCGTTACCTAACCGCTGACGATCACGGGTTTCACGCCCGTCGTCGGGACGGTGCCCATGTCATTGGTCGAATCCACGGTTCACTGATTCGGGTCAAACGTCCTGGGCTCAATCGATATCTGGTCCAGCCGGCCCTTTTTCTGCACCGGGAAACGAATCGGCTTGCCCGGGAAGACCTTCTGCACTTCTGACTCTTTTACGACCACCACGCCGTTCACGAGCACATAGGGAATGCCGGTAGAGGGCAGCGCTCCCATGCCTGGCTCGTACGTGCTGTTGTCCGTGACCGTGTCCGGGTTGAAGACGACGATGTCGGCATCGGCACCCACCTGCACGCGTCCCTTTGTCCGGAACTGAGGGATGCCACCTAGCTCGTCAAAATACTTGGCGTGCAGGTAGCTCATCTTGGAAATGGCCTCCATCAAAGACATATTTCCATCTTCACGCACCATACGCAGTACCTTGGCACGGGTACCTGCGCTACGCGGGTGGACTGACTTCCCCTCATAGGGTGAGTCCCAGGGGTAGTAGTTGAGGTTTTCATCCTGGATAGCCATACCGTCAGAGACGATGACTACTCCTGGCTGAGCCATCCATTTAGCAATGTCTTCAGGCGGGTTGTTGTAAATCAGAATCGCTCTTCCGGGATCATTCTTGCGAACATCCTCATACATCGCTTTATCCCAACGCGTTCCATCAAGGTTTGAAACATTCGAATAGGTGATCCCCATTTGAGCCATGCTTGATTCCGTAAGAATATCGGTAGAAGCAATGGTAGAGCCGGCCGCATACGGGTAAACCTCACCCCATACTTTGGCGCCTCGTTTTTCTCTGGCCTCGTTGATCATGGGAATGGTGTATTCCCAGTCCATGTTGCTGTTCAGGTGTGAAGCCATGAACGGCGCATCCAGAACCATGGCATTGGCCAGCATTTCCTGAATACCCAATTGCCCCTCAGTGGGCGGGCGAATGCCAGCAAAGCGTACATGTCCATTTGTAACGCGGCCGTATTTCGCCGCCAGCTCCTGGTACTTGTACAATTCGTACTGGGTAACACCCGTGGTCATATAACCGACTGGAACGCCCACGCCCAAGGCACCTTGGCGAAGGCCTTCGTCGATATAGCTCATAATCCTGGTCATCTGCTCTTTATTGGGCAAGGTTGACGACCATCGCCATGGACCCTTTAGCCAATAACCCCGGCGACTGGTCCTGCGTCTACTGGCCCCTCCTCCACGCCTCGTGGCACGGCTGGACGCCGACCGATCTCGTGTTCCCGTTCTTCCTGTTCATGGTCGGGATGTCCCTGCCCTTCTCCCGGCGCACCGGCTTTCTTCCGGCCCTCCTGCGCGCCTCGAAGCTCGTCGGCCTGGGCCTGTTTCTGAACCTCTTCCCCTACTTCCCGTTCACCGAGCTGCGCTGGCCCGGTGTCCTGCAGCGGATCGGGATCTGCTACCTCGCGGCGTTCGCGGTGAAGCGGTGGCTGCGTCCGCGCGACCAGATCGCTCTCGTCGCCGCCCTGCTCGTGGGCTACTGGGTGCTCATGACGCAGGTGATCGGGCCTGAGGGCCACCGTCCGAGCTTCGACATCGAAACCAACCTCGCGGGCCAGGTGGACCGTCTCCTGCTCGTGCCCCACGTGTGGAGCCACACCGAGACCTGGGATCCGGAGGGCGTTCTCTCGACGTTCCCCGCGATCGCCACGACGGTGCTCGGCCTCCTCGCGGGGGCCTGGGTCCGTTCCGGGAAGAGCCCGTTCCCGACGACCCTGGGGCTTCTCGTTGGTGGGTTCGCGATGACCGCCCTGGGCGTCCTCTGGGGCCAGGCGGCGCCGGAGTGGCTCGCCTTCCCGATCAACAAGGCTCTCTGGACTTCGCCCTTCGTCCTGCTGACCGGCGGCCTGGCGGCCGCGCTGTTCGGGCTCACCTACTGGGTGGTCGACGTCGCCGGGTGGCAAACATGGGCGCGACCGTTCGTCACATACGGGAAGAACGCCATCGCCGTCTACGTAGGCTCGAGCCTCCTCGCCGACACCCTCCACGTGATCCAGTGGGCGGGCCCCGGTGGGGTGGAGATCAGTCTGCAGGAGTGGTTGTTCGAGACGCTCTACGCGAGCTGGCTGCCGTGCCAGCAGGCGTCACTGGCGTTCGCGGTGACCGTGGTGGTCCTCTTCTACTTCGTCGCGCGTGAGATGGACCGCCGCGGGATCTACCTCAAGGTCTGAGGCCAGGTCGTGCAGGAGACTCCGCACGTCCAGGCACGCAGTGAGTTTCGGGGCAGTGTCTCCGTCCCTCGCCGAGCGCGCAGGCGAAGGCGACGAAGCGACCGTGGTGCGACAGGGACACGTCGGTCACGAGAGGGCGCCCCCGGTGCAGGGCCACCGGTGGCCGGCGGTCGATCCGGACGCCGGACGGGTCGAGACCGAGCGCCGAGCCGATGGCGGTGGCGGCCAGGCGGCGGACCGCGGCGCTGGGGTCGGAGACGGCTCGATCGACCCTCCACAGCAGCCGCGCACCCGCCGCGCGAGGGCTTCTGGCCACGGCGTGCAGGCAGGTCCCGTCGACATGGACCTGCAGATCGAGCACGTGGCCCCGATGCACGACCCGGCCCACGGCCACACCCCGGCCCCCGGCGCCCGGAAGGGCGGACAGCTCGACCGCGAACCGCTTCGGTGAGAAGACCACCTCCGGATCGAGCCTCTTCACGGCCTTGTAGGCGCTCTCCTTGGCCGCCCAGAGCGCCCAGCGCAGCACGTGCGGTGAGTCGCTCGCTTCCAGGAGGGCGCGTTCCTGCGGGTCGGAACACCCGCTCGTCGAACCGGGGGTGGAGCCCCTGCTCCCGGGTCTCGGGGTCGGCGAGGTCGACGACGTCGTTGCCGATGCTCACGCCGCTACCGGCCGGCCAGGTAGGCCTGCTCCATCTCGACGAGGTGATCGAGGACCTGGGAGGCGAGGTCTCGCGAGCCGCGCATGCCCCGCAGGTCGGTCCGCGGCTCGACGAGGCGCGTGGCCACGGTGAAGGTGTCGCCCACGGCCGGCACGTGCGACCAGCTGTCCTGCGCGTCGCCCCGCAGGTACACGCAGAGCACGCGGCAGTCGCCCAGCTCCTTGATCAGCCGGCCCACGCCCTGGGCCACGGATTCCCGGTCGATGCGCCCGGAGCGGCTGCGTCCTCCCTCGGGGAACATCAGCACCACCTCGCCGCGACGCATCAGGTGGCGCAGGCCGTCGAGCACCCGGGCCACCTGCTGGCGCTCGCCGCCCCGGGGGACGGGAACGCACTTCATCAGGTAGGCGAGCACGCGCCAGAGCCACGAGCTCTCGACCCGGGACTGCTCCGGAACGTTCCAGGGAAGGCCCCGGTAGTGCACGAGGTGGTCCCACGTCGATCCCAGCGCCCAGCCGATCAGCGCCGAGTCGGCCATCGTCAGGTGGTTGGCGGCGATCAGGAGCGGCCGCGGGTCCTCGGCCAGGAGGCGGGCGTAGAGGGCCCGGCTCGGGGCGGGGTCGCGGATGCGCCAGCGGAAGCCGAAGCGCATGATCGCCGTCGCCCCCGGGACACAGACGGGCGACGCCAGCCACCCGACGGTGCGCTGCACGTCCAGCGCCCTCCGGTGCCGGACTTCGGCCTCGGAGCTGTCGGGGAGTGACGTCGCCACCTGTGCCGCCACGGCTGAGCTTCGGCGGTCTGGCTCGCCGGCGCTCAGGCCAGCTTGGACTGGATCAGCTGCACGGCGTCGCCGACGGTCTCGACCGAGTCGGCGTCTTCGTCCGCGACCTCGATGTCGAAGGTGTCCTCGAAGGCGAGCACGACGTCCACCAGGCGTGCGGAGTTGATCTTGAGGTCGCCGAGGAAGTGCGTCTCGAGCGACACGTTCGCCAGGGCGTCCTTGTCCTTGGCGTACGGCCTGACGATCTCGACGACCTTCTCCATGACTTCCTGTTCGGACATGTCTTCGTTCTCCTGAGGCGCGTGCCTAGGTCTGATCCGTCCACTTTCGATAGACGACGCAGGCGTTGACGTCGCCGAAGCCGAAGCTCGCCTTGATGAGGGTCGTCGAGCTGCGGGGCCTGCCTGAGGGTGTGAGGGATCGAGCCGGCATAGGGCTCGATCTCCGGGTGAACGTCCTCGCAGTTGATCGAGGGGTGGACGTATCCCCCGAGCAGCATCTGGATGCAGGCGACGGACTCGATGGCGCCCGCGGCCCCGAGGGTGTGCCCGATCATCGACTTGGTCGAGGTGATCGGGGGCAGCTGGTCGGGCGTCCGCTCGAGGGCGGCGGCCCAGGCGGCCACCTCCCGGGGGTCGGCGCCGGTCGCGGTGAGGTGACCGTTGATGGCGTCGATCTCCTGAGGGTCGATGCCGGCGTCGGCCAGGGTGGCGCCGGATGCAGCGGCGCACCCCGTCCGGATTCGGGGCGGTCATGCTGCCGCCGCCCCGGTGGCCCCCGCAGTTGACGGTGCCGCCCAGAAGCTCGGCGTAGATGCGAGCGCCGCGGCTCGGAGGCGCTCTCGAGGCTCTCGAGGTGCAGCACGCCCGCCCCGGCACCGGGAACGAAGCCGGCGGCGCTGGCGCTCATGGGCCGCGACGCCCGCTCGGGCTCGTCGTTGAAGCGGCGCGACAGCACCCGCATGGCGTCGAATCCGGCCCAGCTGTACTGGCTGGCGCCCTCGCTGCCGCCGCAGAGCATGCGCTCGGCGAGGCCCTGGCGGATCCGCGGTGGCGCCCTCCACGATGGCCTCGGTGCCGGTGCTGCAGGCGCTGGAGTTGGACGTGACCTGGTTGCCCAGGGCCAGCAGGCCGCTCACCCGGGCCGAGATCCCGCTGCCCATCACCTGCTCCACCATGGTGGAGCCGAGGCGGCGGACCTTGCCGGCGTCGGTCATCGGCACCAGCTTCTCGCCCACGGTGTCCAGGCCGCCCACGCCCGGTGCCGAGCACCGCGCCCGCTTCCCAGTAGACGTGGTCGTCCGCCGGGTCCGGGCGCTCGAAGCCGGCGTCGACCCAGGCGTCCACCGCGGCGATGGCGCCGTAGCGGTGGTTGCCGTTCATCGCCATCAGGAGGTCCGCGTCGAAGTAGGCCTCCGCGATCTCGTCGGCGCCCTGCGGCACTCCCGCGACCGTGCAGCCGAACTTGAGCTCCGCCAGCTCGGGCACGTGCCGGAGGCCGGACCGGCCCGGCCCGCAGCGCGGCATCGAAGTCCTGGAGACCGATGGCGTTGGGCGCGACGACCCCCATCCCGGTGACGACGACGCGGCGGCTCATGCTCCCGACCCTCCGTGCTTCCCCAGCGCCCCGGCTTCGACTCCCATACCCGCGACCGTCGCCGAGGCCACCAGCGAGCCGTCGGCCTTGTGCATCTCGACCTCGGCCCGCAGCTTCATCCGCCGGAAGAAGCTCTTCCGGGCGGTGATGGTCACGGTGTCGCCGGGCCGGACCACGCCGGAGAACTCGGCGCTCACGTCGGTGAACACCGTCAGCACCCGGCGGACCTCCTCGACGCCCTTCTCCCGGGCCACCAGGTAGATGCCCAGGGCCACCACCCCGGTCTGGGCCATGGACTCGATGAGCAGCACCCCGGGGGTGATCGGGTTGCCGGGGAAGTGCCCTCGGTAGAAGTCGGCCTCGGGGCGGAAGGTGTAGCGGGAGACGATGTGGTCCTCGTCGACCTCCACGATCTCGTCGACGAAGCGGAAGGGCTCCTGCTGCGGCAGCAGCTCCAGCAACGTGGCCCTGGTGATCTCAGCCGCCATACAGGCCCCCGTTGACGTGGAGGACGGTGCCGTTGACGTAGCTGGCGCTGTCCGCGAGGAAGGCCACCACCTCCGCCACCTCCTCGGGCCGGCCCATGCGGCCGAGGGGAATCTGGTCCAGGATCCGGCGGGTGACCTCCTCGGGCAGCTCGGCGGTCATGTCGGTGTCGATGAAGCCCGGCGCCACCGAGTTGACGAGGATGTCGCGGCCTCTCAGCTCCTGGGCCAGCGAGCGGGTCATGGCGTCGAGGCCGGCCTTGACCATGGTGTAGGGGATCTGGCCGGCGTTGCCGGTGTGACCGACCACGCTGGAGATGTTGACGATGCGACCCCCGGTCCGGAGCATGAACTGGCGCAGGATCAGCTTGGTCAGGTACCAGGTCCCGCGGCCGATGCCGGTCACCGCGTCGTAATCTTCCAGCTTCATCTTGAAGATCGGCGCGTTGCGGTTGTAGCCGGCGTTGTTGACCAGAACGTCCACCCGCCCCGCGACCTCCTTGAGCTGCTTGACGAGAGCGTCGATCTGGGCCGAGTCGCCCAGGTCGGCGCGGAGCACGAAGGCGTCGGCGAGGTCTTCGGCCAGGGCTCGCGCGCGGTCCTCGCTGGAGTTGTAGACGACCCCGACCCGCATCCCCTTCGCGGCCAGGGCCGCGCACACCGCGCGCCCGATGCCGGTGGCTCCGCCGGTCACCACCGCGACGCGGGCCGCGGGCTCCGCCTGCTCTGGACTCATCGCTCCATCCTCCCGCCCCGGGACCGCTCCGAGGGCCAGGGATAGTCGGCATAGTCGATGTCGCGGAAGATGCCGACCTTGGCCCGCTTGATGTCGTAGATGACCTCACCGTCGATCGCGACCGTCGCGTCTCCCACCGCCACCGCCGAGCCCGACGCCTTCAGCTCCTGGTACCGAACGATGTCGATCTCGTAGCGCATCACCGCGTCCCGGGGGCGGATCTGACCGGCGAACTCCACCTCGGAGCACCCGAGGGCGCGGCCGGTGCCCAGGCCCCCGGCCCAGGCGCAGAAGAATCCGATGAGCTGCCACACCCCGTCCACGCCCAGGCAGCCGGGCTGCACCGGATCGCCGAGGAAGTGGCACTGGAAGAACCAGTCGTCGAGCCGGACGTCTCGCTCGGCCACGATGCGCCCCTTGTTGCCCTCGCGGCGGATTCCCTCGATCCGATCCACCATGAGCATGGGCGGCAGGGGCAGCTTCGCCTTGAAGGCCTCGGGCGGGTCCTCGACCAGACGGCCGTAGGCGAAGGCGAGGAGCTCCTGCCGGTCGAAGCTCGAGCGGCCCCGGAAGTCGTCGTATCTCACTGCTCCCCCCCGAAGCGCACCAGGAAGCCCGACCAGGTCAGACCGGCCCCCACGCCCACCACCGCGACGTCGTCGTCGTCGGTCCAGTCGTCCCAGCGCATGCTGATGACGCTGGGCGACCCGGCGCCGGCGGTGTTGCCGTAGCGCACGACGTTGTGGTGGTGGCGGTCCGCCGGCACCTCGCACACCTCGCACACCTTCTCGAGCATCAGCCGATTGGCCTGGTGGCCCACGAAGTGCAGCCTCCGGCCGTCCCTCTCGTACTCCTTGCGCAGCTTCTTGAGCCCGAGGGCCGTCTTCCTGATGGCGAACATCTGGACCGTCCGCCCTTCCTGCTGGAAGTGCCCCTGGCGGGCGATGTGCACCTTGAGGTGTCCGGCGGGGCTTCCCTCCAGGGTGTTGCCGAGGATGCGGGCTCGGCCGGGCTCCCGGGTCGAGAGGACCGCCGCCGCCGCCCCGTCACCCCACAGCACCGCGGCGCTGCGGTCGTTGTAGTCGACGGTCCGGGTGAGCCCCTCGGGCACCACGGAGAGCACGAAGGGCGGAAGCTTCTCCGGGTCCATCATGGACAGGAGGTTCATCGCCACGTGGAAGCTGGTGCACGCGGAGTTGACGTCGAAGCACGGGACCTCGAGGCCGAGGGCCGCGGCCACGGTGCAGGCCTCGGCCGGGGTCACCACGTCGGGCGCACAGCTGCCGGAGATCACCATGCCGATGTCCTGGACCTCGAGGCCGGCGCGGGCGATCGCCATCTCCGCGGCGCGGCGGCCGGTCTCGGCGTTGCCGTACTCCGTCGCCTCCACCGCCATCCGGGGGTCGGAGTTCCGGGTGTCGCGGATGTAGTCGAGGGGCAGGCTCGTGCGGCGGGTGCGGATGCCCACCCGCTCCATGATCCAGGCGTTCGAGGTGCCGATGTCGAGATCCTCCAGGAACTGGTTGGTGATCTCGTTCTCGGGGTGGAAGTGGCCGACGCCGTGGACGTGGAGCGCCATCAGGAGGCCCCCGAGACGTGCTCGCCGCCGTCGACCCGGATGACCTCGCCGTTGATCCAGCCCGCCTCGGGCAGGCTCAGCAGGTGGATCACTCGCGCCACGTCCTGCGGCGTCGTCAGGCGGCGGAACGGGTTGCGCCGGCGGGCCGCGGCCTTCAGGTGCGCGCTGCCGGGGATGACCCGCAGCGCCGGAGTGTCCGTGACCCCCGCCTGGATGATGTTCGAGCGGATGCCGTAGGGCGCCATCTCCACCGCGATGGCCCGGCTGATCGACTCGAGGGCGACCTTGGCCGCGGCCACCGCGGCGTAGCCCTTCCAGGCGACCTCGTTGCCCTCGCTGGTGAGCCCGAGCACCCGGGCGTCCTCGGCGAACAGGCCACGACGGTGCAGCTCCTGGGTCCAGCCGAGGAGGCTGGTCCCCATGGCGTGGATGGTCCTCTGGAGATCCTCTTCTTCGATGAAGGAGTCGTCCGAGTAGGCCGGCGGCGTGGTCAGGCCGCCGAGCTGGTCGAGCCCCTCCGCGAAGAGTCGGTCGACGGTCTCGGCCAGCCGCGTCTCGTCCACGCCGAGCGCCTCGGCCAGGGCCGCTCGGGCCGTTGCCTCCGGTCTGGCCTCGGGGGCGATGAGCTTGAGGTTGCCGAAGGCGATCGAATGCAGCAGAACGCGGACCTGCGACTCCTCACCCAGCGCGGACTCCAGGGAGTCGAGGATGGTGCCCCTCCGCTCGGGGTCGAGGGCGTCCTCGTTGAACGTGAGCAGCGTGACCCCACGCTCTCGGATCGCCTCGAACTCCGGCTCGATCCGGCGCATCGCGCCTCGCCGATCACGGTGCACGAGGCACAGGTTGACGCCGTGACTCGACAACTGGTGAGCCGTGGCCAGCCCGAAGCCGCTCGAACCCCCGAGGATCAAGGCCCAGGATCCTGCTGGCAACGCCATCGGCATCGGAATCTCCCCCTTCACAGACCGCCAGCCATCGACAGGCCCGTCGGCTGCTCCCGACCACCCCGATCAGGAACCTGCCCCAACGGCGGCCTGATGCCGATTCGACCGCTGGCAGACTAGCACCCGGGAGGCGCCCCATGTGTCACGGTTCTGCAATACTTGCTCCCCGTTGACCCGTGAAATGAACGGCCGTTCAGGGAAGGAGTTGCTGCTGTGTCACCCCGTCGAGCCACTCCAGGACGGTGTCGAGCAGGAGGCCGATGTTCCCGACCTGAACAGTGGTTCTGGGCGTGCTCCTCTCGGGTGAAGACCCGGTCCGTCACCGACCTGGCGTTGACCAGGGCCTCGACCTGTCTCGTGTGCAGCCTGATCGGAATGAAGTGATCCTCCTGGCCCGACAGCAGCAGGACGTCCTGCCTGATCTGGTCGGCGTGCACGTTCTCTCGGGACAGCGAGAGAGCCGTCTTCTGCGCCGCCTCCCGGGGCGTCCGGGCCGCCGTGATGTGCATGGCCTGGCTGATCTCCCACTTCATGCGAGGGTTCTTCTGCATCTTCCAGTACGAGCTTCGATTGAAGAAGTCCTCGTACCTCATGAAGAACGTGAACATCCAGCGGATGGCCGCGGGCACGATCTCCATGTAGTCGATGGCGCCCGCGGAGGCGACGACCCTCTTGACCCGGGGCTCGAACGCCGCGGCCCGGAGGCAGAACCAGCCTCCCATGGACAGGCCGAACAGGGTCACGTCGTCGAGATCGAAGTGGTCCAGGACCGTGGTTCAGGGTGAAGTTGAAGAGCTGCGTCTTGTGGAGCCGGTGGTAGCCGACCGGGAATGTGGGCTTCGGTTGAGGCACGGCCACCTGCTCTCTATGCGAAGCGGCGCATGAACCAGTAGGTATCACCGCTGTCAACCCCGGTCATTCTGAGCTGGAGCTCCGTCGCGGAGCGTGCGACGAAGAATCTCTGCGGTGGGCGACGGGGCATTCTCCGAGCGACGGCTCGGGACGACGCGCTCAAAACGACGCGCTTGTTGCTGGCCAGCGGTGAGCGGCGTCGAGGAAGCGACGGAGACGGAAACGGAACGGAGTACGGAAACGACAAGTTCCGAGTCCGACGTCTTGGGGCGGCGGACTCGGAACGATATGTGAAATGATGGGCGCTCGTCGGCGAACAGGAGGGTGTGATGTTCCGCAAGCCTGTCTTCTGGGTCGCTTTTGTCGTCGCGTCGCTCGTCGGGGTCGCGGTGGCGGTGCAGCTCTTCCCGAGGGCCATGCCCTTCGTGACGCTGGACCTCGAGATGGACCGCGCCGCCGCCCTCGCCGGCGCGCGGGACCTGGCCGTTCGCCACGGCTGGGGACCGGAGGTCTACCGCCAGGCCGCGGCCTTCCTGTCGAGCGAGACGGTCCAGGCCTACGTCGAGCTCGAGGGCGGCGGCAATGAGGCCTTCGCCCGGATGCTGAGCGGGGACCTGTACCGCCCTTACACCTGGCAGGTGAGGCACTTCCGGGAGCACGAGCCGAACGAGACCCTCGTTCGCTTCACCCCCGAGGGCGAGCCCTACGGCTTCCGGGAGAAGCTGGCCGAGGATGCCCCCGGGGCCGCGCTCGACGAGGACGACGCCCGTCGGATCGCGGAGGCCGCCGCCGTGGACGCGTGGGCCGTCGACCTGAGACGCCTTCTCTCCCCTCGAGGCGTCGCAGGAGACCCGCCCCGGAGGGCGCGTCGACCACACCTTCGTCTACGAGCGCCCCGAGGACGCGGGCCGTCTGGCCGACGGCGCTACCGGCTGCGGCTCGTGGTGAGCGGCGACCGCTTCACCGAGCTGACGCACTTCGTGAAGATCCCGGAGGCCTTCGAGCGGCGCTTCTCGGAGATGCGCTCGAAGAACTCCCTCGTCGCGGGGGTCAGCAGCGGCGTCGTCTTCGTGCTCTACGGTGGCGGGGCCATCCTGGGGCTCTTCCTCCTGCTGCGGAAGCGCTGGGTGGTCTGGAAGCCCGCTCTCTTCTTGGCCGGCGCCATCGCGGTGCTCACCGCCGCCGCGTTCCTCTCGCAGTGGCCTCTCGACTGGATGCAGTACGACACCGCGGTCTCCGCCGCGAGCTTCGCGGCTCAACGGATCATCTACTCGATCCTCAACGGTCTCTTCTTGGGGATCCTGGCCCTGGTGGCGGTCGTGGCGGGGGAGTCGCTCACCCGTCGTGCCTTCCCGCGGCACCCGCAGTTCTGGCAGCTCTGGTCCGCCGACGGAGCACGCAGCCGCGACGGTCCTGGGCGGCACGGTGGGCGCCTTTCTGCTGGTCGGCGTGATGCTGGCCTACATGACCCTGCTGTACGCCTTCGCCCGGGAGCAGCTCGGGTGGTGGCTGCCGTCGGCCTCCCTCACCGACCCCAACGTCGTGGCCTCCTTCGTGCCCTGGCTGTTTCCCCTGGCCATCTCGCTCCAGGCCGGCGTCGTCGAGGAGGTGGTCTTCCGCGCCATTCCCCTCGCCGGAGCGGTCCTTCTGGGCCGGCGGTTCGGCGGGCAGCGCTACTGGGTGGCGGCGGCTCTCGTTCTCCAGGCGATCGTGTTCGGCGCGGTGCACGCCGACTACCCGGCCCAGCCGGCCTACGCACGCCTCGTGGAGATCGCCATCCCCTTCGTCTTCATCGGGGTGATCTACCTGGTCTTCGGACTGCTTCCGGCCATCGTCATGCACTTCGCCTTCGACGTGGTGATGTTCTCGCTGCCGCTGTTCGCCTCGTCGGCTCCCGGGGTCTGGCTCGACCGGGTCCTCGTCGTCGCCCTGGCGCTGGTGCCGCTGTGGGTGGTCCTCTACGCTCGGTGGCGCCGCGGTCCGTGGATCGACCTGCCGGATGCGCTCCGCAACGGCGGATGGTCGCCCCCTGCCGGCGGCGGCGGAGCCGGTGGAGGCGCCGAAGCCCCCGCGCGAGCCGGTCGATGGGTCGGCGCACGGCGACCGGGCTGGCCGCCGCCGGCGTCCTGGGGCTCGTGCTCTGGGGAGCCCTCACCCCGTTCCGCGCCGACGCTCCCCCGGTGGGCCTCACGAAGGCGAGCGCGGTCGCGGCCGCCCGGGCCGCCCTGGGCGACCGGGGCGTGACGCTGGATGGCTCGTGGCGGGAGCTCCCTTCCGTGGCCGGCGACGTCGGGCCTGGCCGACCTCTTCGTCTGGCAGGAGGGAGGTCCGGAGACCTACCGGTCGGTGATCGGGAGCCACATCGAGGCCCCGCACTGGCAGGTGCGCTACGCGCGCTTCGAGGGCGACGTCGTCGAGCGGGCCGAGGAGTACCTCGTCCACGTCGACTCGGAGGGCCGGGCCTTCCGGATCCAGCACCAGCTCCCCGAGGGGCGCCCCGGCGCGTCGCTGCCCCGGGAGGAAGCCCGCGACCTCGCCAGCTGAGGCGATCCGATCGACGCTCGGCCTCGATCCGTCGAGCCTGCGCGAGGTCTCCGCCGAGCCGTCCGAGCGCCCCTCGAGGCGGGACTGGACCTTCACGTTCGAGGACCCCGCGGTGAGCGTCGGTGGCACGGGGGAGGCCCGCCTGGCCGTCGACCATCGCCGGTGACGAGGTGGTGGACGTCTTCCGCCACGTCCACGTGCCCGAGGAGTGGCAGCGTGGCGAGCAGGAGCGCTACGCGCTGAGCGCCCTCGTCTCGAACGTCTGCGGCTTTCCCGTCGGCCTGGGCCTGCTCGCGGCCGCCGTCGCCGGGCTCGTCGGCTGGAGCCGGGGGCGCTTCGCCCGCGCCACGTTCGTGGTGGCCTTCCTCGGCCTCGCCGCCGTGCTGGCCCTGCGCGTGCTCAACGCCTGGCCCGTCATCGTCGGCCGGCTTCAGCACCAGCCAGCCGTGGACGACCCAGGCGCTCATGGGTGTCGGCGCCGGCCTGATCGGCGCGGTCTTCCTCGCCGCCCTCCTGGGCGCTCGTCGCCGGCTTCGCCCACCGGTGGCTGCCGGCCGGGGCCCCGACGCCCCGGGCGACGACGCTCCTGCGCGGCGCCGCCCTCGGCGCGGTCTGGGCGGGCCTGACCGCGGCGGTCTTCGCGGCGGCTCCGTCGGAGGCGCCGCTGTGGGGCTCCCTGGCACCGGCGCCGGGCGCGCGCTCCCGTGGATCGGCACCGCCCTCGAGACCCTCCGGGGCTGGGCGATGCAGACGCTGCTCCTGCTCCTGCTGGTCGGCCTGGCGGGCGCGCTCTCCCGCGGCGGGAGGCGCGCGGCGCGCTGGCCTCCTCGCTCCTGTTGGTCGTCTCCGGGCTGCTCCTCTTCGGAGCGGGTGGCGTGCAGCCCTTCAGCACGTGGCTGATCGCGGGACTGGCCACCGGCGTGACCCTGTGGCTGTCGTACGTGCTCGTGCTCCGCTTCCAGCCCTCCCTGGTGCCCATCGCCACCGCGGTCATGACGATGCTCGCCCTCGTCCGGGAGGCGGTGCTCCGCGCCTACCCCGGCGCGGCGGTCGGCGCCGCCCTGGCCATCGTGGCCCTCGGGGCGGTGGCGACTCTGGTGGACGGAACGCCTGGACCGCGACACGCGACAGTCGGGGGAGATCCCCGCCACGACGGGCTGAGGCGGCGACGTTCCTCTCGAGCCCGGGGCCGCTCGTGCCGGGTCAGGCCTCTCGCTCGAAGACCGCGTACGTGAAGCGCTGCTCCTTCTTCGCCGGAGTGACGTGGGTGCGCTCCAGGGACCGGACCAGGCGGTAGCCGGCGCCGAGCGCCTCGGCCGAGGGTCTCGGGGCTGTACCGCTGGACCGGCAGCCCGCTGCACTTCTCCGGCCCGTCGAGAGCGAAGGTGGCGAGCACCACATGGCCGCCGGGCCGCAGCGTGCTGCCCCAGGGTCTCGAGGTAAGCCACGCGATCCTCTTCCGCGGTCAGGAAGTGGAAGACCGCCCGGTCGTGCCAGACGTCCACGGGGTCGGTCGAGCTTCAGCGGCGCGCGTCACCCTGCTGGAAATGGACCCTCGGCGCCCCGGGCCCCAGCCGCTCCCGCACCTTCGCGAGGGCGCCCTCGGAGAGGTCCACCACGGTGATGTCGGTGTAGCCCCGGTCCAGCAGCCCGTCGACCAGGGCCGAGGCCCCGCCCCCGACCTCGAGCACCGCGGCGTGGGTGTCCGGCGCGACCGCGCCGATCAGGTCGAGTCAGGTCTCCGGGGTGGGCTCGAACCAGCTGACCTCGTCCGGCGCCCGCTTGCGTGTAGATCGATTCCCAGTGCTCGCGAAGGTCCAGTCGTGTGCTCCTGGGCCATTGTGGCGCTCATTCGGTGGCCCCCGCTCGGCGGGAGCGACTTGCGCACGGCTCAGGCGGGCTTCACGGCCGCCACGTTCACGCCCTGCACCTGGAAGTGGCGGGCGGTCTTCTCCTTGCTGGTGCCGGCGAAGGGATCGAAGGTCTTCGTCACGCTGGACGTCGGTGAAGCCGACCGTGGCCAGGACCGACGCGAGCTCTCCCGCCGGGAGAGCACCGCCGATTCAAGTGGCCCAGAGCTCGTAGTTCCTGCCGGATCGAGTCGCTCAGCTCCTCCTTCACCACGATGTCCGCGAGCTGGAGCCGGCCCCGGGCCGGAGCACCCGGAAGGCCTCGGCGAAGGCGATCTCCTTGTCGTGGGCGAGGTTCAGCACGCCGTTGGAGATGACGACGTCCACGCTCGCGTCTTCCACCGGGAGATCGTGGATGTCGCCGTCCCGGACCTCGACGTTGTCCAGCCCGGCCTCGCGGGCCGCCTCTCGGCAGGTCTCCCGCATGCTCTCGGTCATGTCGATGCCGATGGCGCGACCGCCGGGGCCGATGCGGCGGGCGGCCAGGAGGAGGTCCATGCCCGACCCGCTCCCGATGTCGAGGACGGTCTCGCCGGGCTGCACGGTGGCGATCGCGTGGGGGTTCCCGACCCCGGCGAAGGACCGGGTGCTGCGCTCCGGCAGTGCCGCGAGCTCGACCGGGTCGTAGCCGAGGGCCCGGGCCGCGTACTCCGGGCCGCGGTGGAAGTGGAACTCGCCGTCCGGCTCTCGTGGCGACGCGCGTGTACATGTCGAAGACCGCGGTGTTGCAGCTTCTTCGTGTCCAGATCGACGGGGCAGCTCACCGAAGACATCGGGCTCTCCTCCTCAGGCCTGCGACGCAGTGCGCCGACAAATCCCTGCATGTCCAGTCTCTTGCGGGTCATCCCGGCGTCGGCCACCTCGTCCCCCCTGCCCTCATATCACGCAGACGCCGGGAAGAACCCGCCACGGGGGGCGATGTTTCTGCTTCCATCCCCCGGGCGCTCCGGGGCGCAGTCGGGCAATACTGGGCCCCGCAACTCGAGGCGCGGAGGGATGGGATGACCAACAGACGTTCGTGGGCGAGGTGGGGTTTGCTGACTCCCGCTGCTGACCCTGGCCTCCTGCCGCGCGCCCGAGCCGGACTCTCAGGCGCGCTTCGCCGCGACCGTCGATCCCACGACGACGCTGTGGTACACGCACCCCGCCGAGGAGTGGGACAACGCCCTCCCGGTCGGGAACGGTCGGCTGGGCGCGATGGTCTTCGGGAGGACGGACGAGGAGCGGATCCACTTCAACGAGGAGACCTACTGGTCGGGAGGGCCCTACACCACGACGGTGAAGGGTGGCTTCGAGGTCCTGCCCCGGGTCCAGGCGCACGTCTTCGCCGGCGAGTACCTGAAGGCGCACAACCTCTTCGGCCGGCACCTCATGGGCTATCCGGTCGAGCAGATGAAGTACCAGTCCCTGGGGGACCTGATCCTGAAGCTCCCGGCCGGCGGCGACGTCGCCGACTACGTGCACGCGCTCGACCTCGACCGGGCCATCGCCACCGTCCGTACGACCAGGGCGGGGTCCGCTTCACGCGCGAGGTGTTCTCGAGCGCGGTCGACCAGGTGATCGTCGTCCGGGTGTCGGCGGAGCCGCCGGGCCGCGTGTCGCTCGTCGCCAATCTCCGGGGATATCGCAACCAGGCCCACTCCAACTACGCCACCGACTACTTCCGGATGGACGGACTGGGCTCCGGACGGGCTGGTCCTGGCCGGAAAGTCGGCGGACTACCTGGGGGTCGAGGGCCGGCTGCGCTACCAGGCCCGCGTGAAGGCCGTGCCGGAGGGGGGCTCCGTCGAGGTGGACGACGCCGACCTGACGGTGACGAAGGCCGATGCCGTGACCTTCTACATCGCCGCCGCCACGAGCTTCGTCGACTACCGGGACGTCAGCGGCGACCCCGAGCAGCGGGTCGCGGACGTGCTGGGCGCGCTGGAGGGCAGGTCCTACGAGGAGGTCCGCGACGCGCACGTGGCCGACCACCAGCGGTACTTCCGGCGCGTGTCGATCGACCTCGGCTCCGGCCCCAACTCCTTCCTGCCCACCGACGAGAGGCTCGAGGCAGTACCGGGTCGGGCGCGATCCCAACCTGGCCGCCCTGAGCTTCCAGTTCGGGCGCTACCTGCTGATCGCGTCCTCGCGGCCCGGCACCCAGCCCGCCAACCTCCAGGGCATCTGGAACGAGGACATGAACCCCTCGTGGGACTCGAAGTACACGACGAACATCAACACCCAGATGAACTACTGGCCGGCGGAGGTCGGCAACCTGAGCGAGCTCACCGAGCCCCTGACGCGACTGGTGCGAGAGCTGACCGACCAGGGCGCGGACGTGGCCCGAGAGCACTACGGCGCGCGGGGGTGGGTGCACCACCAGAACACCGACCTCTGGCGGGTCGCCGCGCCCATGGACGGCCCGACCTGGGGGACGTTCACCACCGGCGGGGCCTGGCTCGCCACCCACCTGTGGGAGCACTACCTCTTCACCGGAGACGAGGAGTACCTGGAGGAGGTCTATCCGATCCTCAAGGGATCGGTCGAGTTCTTCCTCGACTTCCTCGTCGAGCACCCCCGGCACGGCTGGCTGGTCACGAACCCCTCCACCTCGCCCGAGAACTTCCCCGACCGGCCCGGCAACGAGCCCTACTTCGACGAGGTCACCGCGAGCTTCCGCCCCGGGACCAGCATCTGCGCGGGCTCGACCATCGACATGCAGATCCTCCACGACCTGTTCGGCGCCTACGCCGAGGCGGCCGAGGTGCTGGGTGTCGACGGGGAGCTGCGGGACGCGGCCCTGGCGGCCCGCGGCCGGCTGGCCCCGATGCAGATCGGGGAGAAGGGCGACCTGCAGGAGTGGCTCGAGGACTGGGGCCAGAAGGAGAAGAGCCACCGCCACATCTCCCACCTCTACGGGCTGTTCCCCGGCCACCAGATCTCGCTCGAGAGGACGCCCGAGCTGGCCGCAGGCCAGCCGGGTGGTGCTGGAGCAGAGAGGGCTCGAAGGCAACGGCTGGGCCTCGGCCTGGAAGATGGGCGCCTGGGCCCGGCTCGGCGAGGCCGGGAAGGCCATGGAGAACTTCGAGTACTACGTCGGCCACTACACCTTCGACAACCTCTTCGCCATCTGCTCGCGGGCGCTCCAGGTCGACGGCAGCTTCGGCGTCAGCGCGGCGGTGGCGGAGATGCTGCTGCAGTCCCACGAGGACCGGATCCACCTCCTGCCGACGCCCTCCCCCTCGTGGCGGACGGGGGAGGTCCGCGGGCTCCGGGCCCGCGGCGGCTTCGAGGTCGACATGAAGTGGGAGGACGGAGGCCTGACGGCCGCCCGCATCACCTCCGACCTGGGCCGGCGGTGCCGCGTGAAGGCGGGGGTGGCGCTCGAGGTCTTCCACGACGAAACGCCGGTCGACACCGTCGCGCTGGGCGACGGCGTCCTGGAGTTCGACACCCAGCCCGGGGGCGCGTACGAGCTCCGCCCTCCCGGAGTGACGCTGAGGTGACACATGCCACTCGTCTCAGGCAACCGCGAGGCACGCGCGTCGCTCTCGTCGTCGGTCTCGTTCTTCTTCTCCTCCGCGCGCGTCTCGGCGCGGAAGCCGATGCCGGAGATCCCCGACACCGACTGGTTCAGGGACGCCCGCTACGGGGTCTTCGTGCACTTCCTGCCCGGGGACGCCGAGCAGCTGGCCCAGGTCGACGACTTCGACGTCGAGGCGCTGGCCCGGCAGCTGGAGTCCGTGGGCGCCGGGTACCTGATCCTGACGCTGGGACAGAACTCCGGGTTCTTCAACGCCCCCAACCCGACCTACGACCGGATCACCGGCTACGGCCCGGGGGAGCGGACCTCGCGACGCGACCTGCCGCGGACCTTCACCGTGCGCTGGAGCCCCGGGGCATCCGGCTCATGCTCTACCTCCCCTGCCAGGCACCCAACGAGGACCGGCGCGCGCAGAGGGCGTTCGGGCTGCCGGAGGGCCCGAAGGACCAGCCGATCGACCTGGAGTTCGCCCGGCAAGTGGGCCGAGGTGATCCAGGACTGGTCGGTGCGCTACGGCGACCGGGTCGCGGGCTGGTGGTTCGACGGCGGCTACGAATGGGTCGGGTTCAACGAGGAGATCGCCGGGATCTACGCGGAGGCCGCCCGGCGGGGCAACCCGCGCTCCATCGTCACCTTCAATCCCGGCATCGGACTCAAGCGCTGGACCCGGGCCGAGAGCTACACCGCCGGGGAGCTGACCGAGCCCTTCGACGTCGTGCCCGCCTCCCGATGGCTGGAGGGCTCCCAGTGGCACGCGCTGACGTACCTCGGCTCGCACTGGTCGCGCCCGCGACACGCGGCATCCCTCGGCATCGCTGGGCGGAGTGGGTCCGGGCGGTCACCGCCAGGGAGGGCGTCGTGACCCTCGACCTGGGGCCGAACTGGGATCCCCAGGCGGGGCCGATCGGCGTCGCTGGCGAACGCGCAGCTGGAGCAGGTCGTCGCGGTGCGTGAGGCGGTGACGAGCGCCCCCCGGGTGCGGATCGACACCGCGCTGGGCAGCCATCACCGTCGAGCTGGACCCGGTCCGTGCTCCGATCACGACCCGGAACTTCCTCCGCTACGTGCGGGAGGGCTTCTACTCGGACGGCGAGTTCTTCCGCACCGTGACCGCGACCAACCAGCCGGACGACACGGTGCGGATCGCGGTCATCCAGGCGGGGCGCGAACCCGGAGAAGGAGGAGGAGGAGTACGCCGCCGATCCTCGATCGAGCGCACCCGCGACACCGGGCTCCGCCACCTCGACGGCACGATCTCGATGGCCCGCCTCGGCCCCGACACCGCCACCCAGTCCTTCTTCATCTGCGTGGGCGACCAGCCGGAGCTCGACTTCGGCGGGAGGCGGAACCCCGACGGGCAGGGCTTCGCCGCCTTCGGCCGGGTGGTGGAGGGCATGGAGGTGGTGCGCGCCATCCACGCCTCGCCGGCCGAAGGGCAGAAGATCGAGCCACCCGTCGCGATCCTCCGGGCGGTTCGGCTCCCCTGAACGGTCGGGCTCCCTCCTTCCGCGGAGAGACGCCGGCAGGAAGTGCTATCGTCTGCCCGTCGTCCGGTCCCGACAACGAGCGAGGGAGTCCCTGATGAGCATCACTCTGGCCGAGCTGGCCCGGAAGCTGGACCTCGAGTACCAGGGCGAGGGGAACCGGGGCATCAGCCGGGTGTCCGGCTGGGACGGTGCGGGTCCGGACTCCCTGGTCTACTGCGACTCCGCGGACAAGGCGGCGGCGTTCCCTGACGAGCTCGAGGTGGCCGCGGTCCTGGCTCCACGGGAGGCCATCCGGGCCGCCTGGCCCGCCCTCTTCTCGACCCGACCGAAGCTCGACTTCGCCCGCGCGGCCTCCCTGGTCGTCCCGCCGCCGTCCGGGACCGGCCTGCGGCACGACACCGCCGTGGTCTCGCCGGGCGCGACCCTCGGTGATCGGGTGGACGTGGGTCCCCACGCGGTCGTCGAGGCCGACGCGGTGGTCGGCGAGGGCACGGTACTGCACTCGGGGGTCGTGGTCGGGGCGGCAGCCGGATCGGCGCTCACTGCACCCTCCATCCCCACGTCGTCCTCTACCCCGGTGTCCGCCTGGGCGACCGCGTGATCCTGCACGCCGGGGTCGTCGTGGGCAGCGACGGGTTCGGCTACGTCTTCGACGGACGCGAGCAGGTCAAGTTCCCGCAGGCCGGCCAGGTCGCGCTGGACGACGACGTCGAGATCGGCGCCAACACCACCATCGACCGTGGCTCCCTCGGGACGACCCGGATCGGGCGAGGAACGAAGGTCGACAACCTCGTCCAGATCGCCCACAACGTCGAGATCGGCGAAGGCCGTCGTCGTCGCGGCGCAGACCGGGATCTCGGGCAGCACGACGATCGGGGACCGCGCGGTGATCGGCGGGCAGGTGGGGTTCGGGGACCACGCCCGGGTCGAGGGCGGGGCCATCATCGGCTCGAAGGCCGGGGTCCTCCCCGGCAAGATCGTCCGCGGCGGGCAGGTGTACTGGGGCGTGCCGATCCGTCCACTGGCCGAGTACAAGAAGCTGAACGCGCTCTTCGGCCGGCTGCCGAAGATGAAGGCCGAGCTCGACCGACTCCGGACCGAGGTGGCCGCTCTCGAGGAAGAGCCGCGGCTCGAGGGAAGACGAGTGATCAGGAGGCGTGTGATGACATCGCTGAGCCGGGTTTCCCTTCTCCGTCCTGGCGGGGCTGGCGCTCGGGGGGCAGCTCCTCGCGGCCGAGCCCGAGAGACGCCATCTCTTCAACGGAAAGGACCTCGACGGGTGGACCCACGTCGGGCCGGGGCGGGTCTACGTCGAGGACGGCCTGATGAAGACCGAGGGCGGCATGGGTCTCCTCTGGTACACCCGGGAGAAGCTCGGCGACTGCACGCTCCGGCTGGTCTACAAGACCACGACGGCGGACGACAACTCCGGGGTGTTCATCCGCATCCCCCGCCCGGTCCAGACGCCCTGGCAGGCCGTCAACTGGGGCTACGAGGTCCAGATCCTCGGCGCCTGGCCGAAGGACTACGAGCTCTCGGAGCACCAGAAGACGAAGGGCGTGGCCTGGCACACGACGGGGGCGATCTACTCCTTCTCCCCGGCCCTGAAGGACCCCCAGAACCCGCCGGGGGAGTGGAACACCATGGAGATCTCCCTCGACGGCGACCGCACGGTGGTCTACCTCAACGGCGAGAAGGTCAACGACTACCTGGAGGGCGACGGCAAGATCCCGGTGAGGGGGCACGACTTCGAGCCGATCCGGGGGCCTCGTCCGCAGGAGGGCTACATCGGCATCCAGAACCACCACGAGCCCCAGACGGTGCACTACAGGGAGATCAGCGTCCTCCCGCACTGAGGCGACGTGGGCCCGGGTCGTTCAGGGCGCCGCGACCATGAACTCGAGGAACACGCGGTCGAAGGCCTCCGGGCAGTCCGCCATGGGGACGTGCCCGCAGCCGTCGAGCACCTCGAGCTCGGCATCCGGGAACTCGGCCTGGAGCGCCGCGGCGTAGTCGACCGGGATGAGCACGTCCTGCTTCCCCCAGACGACGAGGACGGGCATGTCGGCCCGGGCGAGGGTCCCATTCAGCCAGTCGTCGCCCGTCGCCATGGATTCGAGGGCCCGGCGGACGATCCATTCCTCCCGCAGGCGGCGAGCCAGGATCTCGCGGATCACGAACGAGGGCACAGTGGGTGCGTTGTGGCGGACCACGGCGATGAGCCGTCGCACGCCTTCCTCGTCGCGGGGGAGAAGGGTCTCGGCCGGGATGTCAGAGCCGTCGGACTGCATTCCCGCTGCGTCCACCACGACCAGTCGCTCGACCGTCTCCGGATGCTCTCCGGCGAGACGCGAGACGATCCATCCGCCCATCGAGATGCCGGCGACCCGGGCGCGTTCGAGACCCATCGCCTCCATGAAAGCGCGGACAGCCTCAACCTGCATGGGAATCGAGTAGTCGGCCCGGGGCGGGCGCTCCGACCGGCCGAAGCCCGGCAGGTCCGGCGCGTAGACGTGGAAACGGCGGCCCAGGGGAGCCACCAGCCGGCCCCAGTCCTGCATGGCGCTGCTGCCGAGGCCGTGCACGAGGACGAGGGGTGATCCGGAGCCCGCCTCCAGGTAATGGAGGCGATGGGGCCCGGCCTGGACGTGCGCGCTCCGGACGCCCTGGAGCCGCGGCCAGGCGGCGCCGAGTCCCTCGAGAACCGTGAGCGGCCGGGCGTAGGTGAAGCCGGCGAGTGCCGCGACCACGACTGCCAGGACGGCCGCGCTGCCGCGACGGGTCACTCTCATGCTCTTCCTTCCGGACGTCGACCCGGATCAGGACATGTCGATCTGCACGTCGTCGGCCACGCCCGCCGAGGAACGTGTAGCTGCAGTTGGTCTCCTGGAGGATCGAGCCGGGGACGAGGGTGTTGACCGGGCCGTGGGCCACCAGGCGGGCGATGAAGCGCTGCCACGAGACGCCCGCCGCCCAGGTCGCCGTCGAGCCAGAAGCTCCGGTCCCGGGCCCCCAGGATCTCCCGGGGACCGATCGAGGCGGCCTTCGGCGGAACCCACGACCAGTCGCCGCCGAAGGAGTGGAGCGCGTTCTGCATGATCGTCATGGGGTTCAGCTCGACGATCCGGCCGGGGGCCTGCTTGTAGGCGGCGAGGTCGTCGCCGAACTCCAGGCCCAGGTGGGACTCCCAGAAGGCGATGTGGCCGCACCAGCCGATGCCGCCGTAGCAGCAGTCGGCGCCGCCCGTCGTCCTCGATCATCTTGTGGTAGTCGCCGATGTTCTCGTGGGTCGGGAAGTGGATGCTCTCCTCCGGGGGCCGGAGCTCCTCGCGGATCCTCAGGAAGAAGGACTGACGCATGGCGGTGGCGAAGGACCCCTCCCAGTCGGCGGGGGCCGTCTGGCCTTCGGCGTCGGCGTACTCGTCCATGTTGTAGGTCACGAGGTGCTTGCAGCTGATGCCGAGGCGGTTGATCATCTCGGCGGCGACCGCGTACTGGGGGACGGGGCCGACCGGGAGGATGAGGACGCACTTCCGGCCGGCCTTCGCCGGCGTCGGCGATGCGCGTCACGATGTCGATGGCGAAGCGGCTGTAGAACTCCACCGGGTCGTCGATGACGGCGATCTTGAACTCGGGGTTGGGGTGAGTGCAGAGATCGGCCCGGGTGATGGCCCGGACCCGGGCGCAGGCGGCCGCGTCCCGGAAGGGGATGAACTGGGCGAGCGGGTAGTCGAATGCCATGGCGTCCTCCTCAGCGCGAGCGGATCGTCTTCACGCGTCTCTTCCCGAGCACCGGGGTGAGCGGGTCCTCCCGGGGAAAGGCGTTGCCCCGGTGCTGGGTGAAGCCCTCGGCGTACTTCACCCGCTTCTTGCCGAAGTCGCGGGCCCGGTCCCGGGCCGTCCGTCGCATCCAGAGCAGGTACTCGTCCTCGCCGTGCTGCTCGCGCAGCCAGGACCTCTGGCTGTCGTGGCAGGCCAGCATCTGCTCCTTGAAGTCGATCACGTCGGTGATGTCGACGACGTAGCCCGGCGTCGACTCGCTCTCCGAAATGGTCGACGTTGTCCACCGGATCGGCGTAGAGCACCGCGGGGAGACGCTCGCAGGGAGGGGGCTCCCGGCCATCGGGGAGCCGCGCCGTCCAGTTGCGCGATCGTCGAGACAAAGGCCGCCTCGCGGGCGATGCGGGCGGTCTCGGTGTGGTCCTCCATGTAGTCCGAGGGGTGGAGTGTGACCAGCAGGTCGGGCCGGACCATGCGCAGGATGGCCGACGCGGTCCGCTTGGTCTCTTCCCCGTAGACGACGGTGAGATCGCGGTACTCGAGACAGGTGTAGGTCGCCTCGAGGAGCGCCGCGGAGGCCGCGGCCTCTCCACGGCGGACTCTCGCGATCTCTTCGGACGAGAGGGTGGCGGAGCCCAGGTCCCCGGGCGTCATGGTGGCGATGTGGACGTCCCACCCGGCCTGGCGGAGCAGGGTGAGCAGCCCCGCGCAGGTGAACTCGACGTCGTCGGGGTGGGCCATCAGGGCCAGCACCGTGGGCATGGCGCCGTCCTCCTACTCGAGCTCTGACAGCCGGACCGGGCGTCCCTTTTCGGCCGAGAGGTCTGCGGCGAAGGCGACCCGGTGGGTCTCGTAGGCGGTGGCAAAGTCGGTGTAGGGCATGGGGACTTTGTTCCGAATGGCGTCCACCAGCGCCTGGAACTGGGGCTGGTACGGGTGGTCGGAGACGTCGCCGGAGTCCACGAGGGAGGTCTCGAGCGTGCTCCACCGCTGCTTGGTCATGCCAAGCTTCTCCGAGTAGAACCGGTTGTCCAGCAGGCTCCCCTCGCTGCCCACGAGGTGGATGTGGAAGTAGTAGGGCTGGAAGCAGTCGATGACCGAGGCGCACTTGCCGACCTGGCCGCTGGCGAACTTGAGAATCGAGGTGGTCGTCGTGGGGTACTCGTAGGAGGCGAAGACCGGGCTCTTCGAGGTGGTGGCGTAGGAGGTGACCTCCTCGACCTCGCCGGGCATGGCCATGAGCAGGCCGTCGAGGGCGTGGCACCCGGCGGTGAGCAGGCTGCTCCCGCCCATGTCCCTCTTCACGTTCCACCCGAACTGGCCGTACCAGGGCCCGATGCCGTGGTAGTAGTCGAACTCCCCGTAGTGGATGTCGCCCAGGAGACCCTGCTCGAGAATCGACCGGATCATCGAGAAGTGGGCGCTGAAGCGCAGCTCGAAGCAGACGCAGGTCTTGACCCCGGCCTCGTCGACCGCGACCTTCACCCGCCGGGCGTCCTCGAAGGTGAGGGCGATCGGCTTCTCGATGATGACGTGCTTGCCGGCCTTCGCCGCGGCGATGGCCTGATCGGGGTGGAACGGGTGGGGGGTGCAGATATCGATGATGTCGAGGGTGTCGTCGGCGAGCATCTCCGCATAGTCGGTGTACGCCTTCAGGGGCGCTCCGTAGGCGCGCTCCAGGGCGGCGGGATCGTGGGTGCGACGGGAGCACACCGCCGTCACATTGGCCCCCGTGACGTTCTTGAATGTCTCGATGTGGGCACTGGCCACCCAGCCCAGCCCCACGATTCCCACGTTCAGGTTGCCCATGGCTCATCTCCTCGATTCACGCGGACGGGGGATCTTTAGCCCCGGAGGGCGCAAATGGCAAGCCGGGTGCCGCTCGCCCGCTCCGGGCGGCCCGCCCGGGGGGGCGTGTTGACGTGCCTGCCTCTCGGCTATAGCGTCTGCCTCACATTCGAGCCAGACAGCCTGTGCGAGACGGTGCGACAAGCTGAAGAAGAGTGTGGCGTGGTGGCGGGGATGGTTCCTGCGCCTGGAACGACGATGGGAGAGCTCTCATGAACGCAATGCGATGGACGGTGCTTCTTCTCGCGGTGCTCCTCGTGGCGCCGCTGGCCGCGAGCGCCCAGCCGGAGACCCCGGTGGAGGAGTGGACGGGGAAGACGATCATGCTGGTCGGGGCCCACCCGGACGACGATTCGATGTCCCAGGGGACCCTGGCCCTGCTCAAGGCGAACGGGAACGACATCTGGGTGGTCCTCCTCACCACCGGCAACGTCGGAACCCAGGACCCGGACCTCAGCCGCTTCGAGCTGGCGACGATCCGCCGGCAGGAGGAGCTGGCGGCCCTGGCCGATGTCGGGATCCCCGAGGACCGCTACATCAACCTGGGCTACGACGACGGCCTCCTGGAGTTCCAGGACGAGATGGAGGTCGTGGGCCAGATCGTGCGCCTCATCCGCAAGATCCGTCCCGACGTCCTGTTCTCCTTCGACCCGGGTCCCACGTACCGCCGGTGGCACAAGAGCGATCACCGGGCCGCCTCCTACCTCACCGCCGACGCGACCCGGGTCGCCATGTGGCGCCTGCTCTTCGAGGGCCAGATCATCCACGAGGGGTTGAAGGCGCACCGGATTCCCGAGTTCATGTTCTACGACAGCCCCGAGGAGGCCATCAACACCTGGGTCGACATCTCGAAGTACGCCGAGGCCAAGGCCCGGGCGCGGACGCGCTACGTGAGCCAGTTCGGCCCGGGGTGGGACAAGTACGAGGGTCCGGACCGCACCCCCGAGGCCCAGGCCGCGGACGAGAAGCAGGCCCTGGAGCGCATGAAGAAGGTGGACGGCAAGTACGTGGAGGGCTTCCGTTACTACAAGGGTTTCCCCGACAGCATGGGCAAGTAGCTTGGGGGCGGTCGATCTGGTCACCGTCGGCGAGGCCTTCGAGGACCTCGTCTTCCTGGACCTCCCGCGCCTCCCGCGGCTCGGCGAGGAGATCAAGACCGACCGCTTCCTGCAGACTCCCGGCGGGGGAGCGGTGATCACCGCGGTCGCCGCCTCCCGCCTCGGGACCCGCTGTCGCGTCGTCAGCGGGCTGGGCGACGGGGCGGTGGCCGTGCTCCGCGGGGAGGGGGTCGAGGTTCACAACCTCCGCCGGCCCGGCGAGGCCCACGCCCTCACCGCCGCCCTTTCGACGAGGCGCGACCGCAGCTTCGTGACCTTCAACGGCGTCAACGACCGCCTGGAGCCCCGCTTCGCCGCCGCCGCGCGTCGGGAGAAGGCCCGCCATCTGCACTTCGCCTTCTACCCGCGAGACTGTCGACGCTGGGAGCGGGTCGTGGCCTCCGCGCGGCGACGGGGAATCTCGACGTCGTGGGACTTCGGCTGGAACGAGGGGCTGACCCGGGACCCGGGGTTCCCGGGCCTGGCCGCGGCCCTGGACTACGTCTTCCTCAACGAGGTCGAAGCCCCGCTCTACGCCCGCCGGCGCAGCCTGGAGCGGGCGATCGATCACTGGCGGGCCCACGCCCGCAACGCGGTGATCAAGCTCGGGCCCCGGGGCAGCCGGTGGGTGTCCCCCTCGATCGACGTGAGCGAGCCCGCCCCCGCGGTGGAGGTGGTCGACACCACCGGAGCCGGGGACGCGTTCGACGGCGGCTTCCTCGACGCCCTCCTGCGGGGTGCCCGCCCCGTCGCGTGCCTGAAGGCCGGGAACCGGATCGGGGCGCTCTCGACTCGCGCAGCCCGGGGGGCTCGCCGGGCTTCCCCGGGCGGCGGAGACGTTCGATGAAGATCGCGGTCATCGGGGGGGCCGGTGTGCGCACCCCGCTTCTCGCCGCGGGCCTCGCGGGTTCCGACCTCCCGTTGGAGAAGCTGTCGCTCTACGACACCGACCGGGAGCGGCTGGGCCTGATCGCGCCCCTGGCGGACCGGATGGCCGAGGGCGTGGCAGTGGAGGCCTGCGATTCGGTGACCGAGAGCGTGGAAGGAGCGGACTTCGTCTTCACCAGCTTCCGGGTGGGGGGGATCGACGCACGGGCTCGCAACGAGGCGGCCGCGCTGCGACTGGGGCTCGTGGGGCAGGAGACCACCGGCTTCGCGGGCTGTGCCATGGCCCTGTCCACGATCCCGGAGCTGGTCCGCTACGCGCGAGAGGTCGAGCGTGTGGCGCCCGGAGGCGTGGATCATCAACTTCGCGAACCCGGTGGGGATCGTCACCCAGGCGGTGCAGGCGGCCACCGACGCGAAGATCATCGGGATCTGCGACACCCCCACCGAGCTGTTCGAGGAGGTGGCCCGGGCGTTGGAGCTGCCCTCCTCCGAGTGCCACTTCGACTACTTCGGGCTGAACCACCTCGGCTGGCTGCGGGAGGTCCACCACGAGGGTCGGCCGCAACTGGTGGCTCTCTGGGAGGACCAGGAGCGTCTGCGGGGCCTGTATCGCACGGACTTCTTCGACCCGGCGTTCCTGGCCGACCTCCGGCTCCTGCCCACCGAGTACGGCTACTTCTACTACCAGACCGCCCGGGCCATCGAGAGCCTCCAGAAGGCCGGCGAGAGCCGCGGGGTGATGCTGGCGCGGCTGAACGCCGGGCTGTTCGAGGCCCTGGCCGGCGGGAAGGGCGACCCGACGACGGTCTACCGCGACTACCTCGCCGCTCGGGACGCGAGCTACATGCAGCTCGAGTCCGGCTCGCCGAAACCGCTGGCCCCGCCCCCTGCCGCCGCGGTGACCGGGTACGACCGCATCGCCCTCGCCGTCATCCGCGCCATCCACTTCAATACCAGCGCGGTGATCCCCCTGGACGTGCCGAACCAGGGAAACCTCGGTGACCTGCTCGACGAGGACGTGGTGGAGGTGCCCTGCGTGGTGAACGCCGACGGGCCCCACGCGTTGAACGTGCCCCGCGTCCCCGAGTCCGTCCGGGGCCTGCTGATGCAGGTCAAGGAGTACGAGCGTTTGACCGTCCGCGCCGCCCTGGAGGGCTCGGCGGACCTGGCGGTCGAGGCCCTCGTCCTCAACCCACTCGTCGGCCGCCGCGACCTGGCAGAGCGGCTGGTTTCGGAGGTGATGCCGTCATGAGCGAGACCCAGACAGAGGCCCCCCGCCTCGAGCGCAGCATGGGGCTGCTGCCGGCCACCGCCACCAACATCATCGGGATGGTGGGGGTCGGCCCCTTCCTGACCATTCCCTTCATGATCGCGGCCATGGGCGGGCCCCCACATCATCTACGCCTGGGTGGCGGGGATGATCCTGGCCCTGGCCGACGGCCTCGTCTACGCCCAGCTCGGGGCCGCTCTTCCCGGCAGCGGCGGGCCCGTACCTCTACCTGCGCGAGGCCTTCAAGCCCTTTGGCCTCGGGCGACTGATGGCCTTCCTCTTCATCTTCCAGATCATTCTGGTGGCCCCTCTCTCCATCGCCGGGGGAGCCGTCGGGTTCGCGGACTACCTCGGGTTCTTCTGGGAGTCCATGTCCCCGACCCAGCACAACGTCATCGCCGCCCTGGTCTGCGTGGGGGTGACCGCGCTGCTGTACCGTGACATCAAGTCGGTGGGTCGCCTGTCCGTCGTGATGCTCGCGGTGGTGTTGCTCACGGTGGGCTGGGTGATCGTGGCCGGGCTGTTCAACTTCTCCCTGAAGCAGGCCTTCGACTTCCCCCCGAACGCCTTCCAGTTCGACCGGGGCTTCTTCCTGGCCCTCGGCGCCACGTCGATCCTGGCCATGTACAGCTACGGCGGGCTACAACCAGGTCTGCAACATCGGCGAGGAGATCAAGGACCCCACCCGCACCATGCCCCGGTCCATCATCCTGTCGATCCTCGTGGTGGCCACCCTCTACATCCTCATGACCACGGTGATCATCGGCATGATCCCCTGGCAGGAGGCCCAGGAGTCGCGCACCGTCGCGTCGATCTTCATCGAGCGGACCTTCTCGGATCCCGCCGCGGGCCGGATCGCCGGGTACGTGATGACCGGGCTCATCCTCTTCGTCGCCGCCTCGTCGCTCTACGCGGTGATCCTCGGGTACTCCCGCATCCCCTTCGCGGCGGCCCGCGACGGCGACTTCTTCCACGTCTTCGCCCGGGTCCACCCGACCAAGAACTTCCCCCACGTCTCGCTCCTGGTCCTGGGCGCGGTCTCGATCCCGTTCTGCTTCTTCACCCTCGGCCAGCTCGTGAGCTGGCTGATGCAGGTCCAGATCCTGCTGCGCTTCACCTGGCAGTGCGTGGCGGTGATCCTGCTCCACCGTTACCGCAAGGACATCCCCCAGCCCTTCGTGATGTGGCTCTACCCGATCCCGGCGCTGCTGTCCCTGGCGCTGTGGATCTACATCTTCTTCACCGGGCCGAGGGAGGGGGTGTGGTTCTCGGTCGTCTTCTTCGCCCTGTCGGTGGCCGCGTACTACCTGTTCCTGCGAACCCGGGGTGGGGAGGCGACTCCGCCTCCGACTGCGGTGGAGTGATCTCAGCGGGGGGGTGACACGACCGCGCCCGGCGGGGCCACGAGCGCCTGGAAACGGGGGTCGTCGCGCACGGACTCGAGGTCGTCATCCGTGGCCATGAGCTCGCGGTTGGTGAGTCCCAGCTCCACTGCCTTCTCCAGGGCGTCGAGGGCCGGTCCTCGCGATCCGGACCGGGCCCGGGCGCAGGCGAGGTTGTACCAGAGGTAGGGCGTCTCGGGCCGGGCCTCGGTGGCGACGAAGAGGGCGACGGCAGCCCGGGCGTGCTCGCCCTGGCGCGTCAGGTCCTGTGCCAGGTAGTAGCCCGCGTTGGTGGCCACGGTCTGAAGGATCCGCCGTCCCACCACTCCCTCGTAGCCGTCGGCCCGGGCGTGGTCCTTCAGCTCGCCGATCCCGAACGTCCGGCTGAAGCGCGCGGAGAGGAGGGGCGGGTCGGCGTTGCGGATCTCGGCGTAGGCCTCCTGGTGGCGGAGCCACATGGACTCCTCGTACTCGTCCCACCGGCGCTCTTCCTTCGCGAGGCGTCGGGTGGCGGGCAGGGCCTCGAGCCGGGCCGCCTCCTGGCGCGCCCCTGCCACCGGCGCCAGGCCGTCGAACGTGTCTGCCGCCGCGGCGTAGCGGCGCTGCGCGTCCAGGGGCCGCCCCTCGGCCTCCAGCTCGGCCGCCCGGGCCAGGTCCTGCTCCAGGAGCCGGGCCACGATCGCTTCGTCCCCCGGCCGCAGGCCTTTCTTCATGGCCTGCACCTCCATCCACTCGATGGCCTCACGGGCGAGCGGTGCGGGCATCCAGGTGTGCGAGCCCTCGAAGATCTCGAGCCTCTGTGGGCTGCCCCATTCGCGCAGCCGCGCGTGGACCGCCCGCATCGGGGTGTAATTGAAGTCGGTGTCCCCGGCCGTCCCGTAGGAGGGGAAGGAGATCTTCTGGTCGAAGTGCGGGGGCTCCCATCCCGCCCCGGAGGCGATGACGCCGGCGACGCCGTCGACCTGTCGGCCGACGGCCCAGGCGAACTTGGCCGTTCCCGAGAAGCCGGCCAGGTAGGTCCGCCTCGGGTCGACGCGGTAGCGCCCCTGCGCCTCGGGCCACAGGGCCCGCAGGGCGCGGATGTTCGGCTCGCCCGAGGGGGTGTCGCTGCGGCTGTCGTTCGACGAGAGGAGCACCCAGCCGTACTCCTCCGCGGCCTCCCGGAAGAGCTCGGCGGCCTGCACCGAGCGGCCGCGGGGATCCATGACGATGAGGCCGGGCCGCGGCCGCCCGGGCTCGCACGACGTCGGCAGGTAGAGGGTGTAGGTCTGGGTGGGGTCGCTCCGGCACTTCAGGCCCTCGACGAGCCGGCCGCGCTCGGGGGCGGGCTCCTCGGCGAGCGCCGGTGCCCCCGGGGCCGACACCCCGCCGAGCGCCGGCAACGCCAGGGCCAGAAGGGCCCGCAGCGGTGGCCTCATGTCCCCAGTATACGGACCACCCACGCCACCCGGTGGAGCACCGCCGGCCACCCTCACTCCAATGCCAGCCGCTCCGGAGAAGCCCGCGAGGCCGGAGGATCGGGTAAACGAATCCCCTCGCGGAAGCGGCTACCCGGGTGGAGGTGAGGAATGAGGCAACCGCTGCTCGTGTTCATGCTCGCGTCCGCCGGGCTGGCCGGGGTCGAGGGCTCGCCTCGGGCCGGGGCGCCGGACACTCCACCGGCCCAGGAGATCGAATCGGCTTCGAGAGTGTGCTGACCCCCATGAAGCGGAAGATGCCGCACCCCGATGAGCCGGGCACCGCTTCCGAGGCCCCGGTCGGCGGCCTGGAGTCATGCGACCCGCCCGGGCTCGGCTGAGCCTTCGGCCCGGCCCCGCGACGCGTCGGCGCCCGCGGCGAAGTGCCGCGACCTGACTCCGGGGCCAGGCTCCTGGCGAATCACGGCTCGAGCGCCAGATCAGCCGGTCTCAACCCTTTCCTGAACTTCCCGAATCCGAAAGGGGTCGGATGGAAGTCACCGACGAGATCGACCTCGGCTCGGGCCGGGATCTGATCCTCCATTCCGACACCCCAGTAGACGGCATTGACGAGCAACCGTCGCAGGCCTTCGCTGGCGAGGTCCTCCGCGGCCCCCATGGTGGTGGTGAAGACGCGGCCCTTCTTCCCACCTCTGCTGGTGTACGACTTGATCCAGGCGACGGGCATCATGGGATCGTTCGGATGCACGAGGCCCTCGTCGTCTCCCGACTTTCTCGCGACGACCGGCTCGTCGCCCGGGCTCATGCCCGAGAGCACCTGGCCCAGGACCAGGGGTTGAGACGTGTCCGGCAGGGGCAGTCGAACCGCGTAGACATCGGTCGGGCCCCAGATGTCTTCGCACCCGCGCACGATGGGATGGTCCCTCATCGTCTCCACGATGATCCCCCGCGTGCTCTCCTCGCCATGACGCCCATGGTGGGCGATCCAGGTCTCACCCAGGACCTGCCGGCCGAACCCCTGCTCCCAGCTCTCGCTCTGGAAGTCGTAGTGTCGGTATTCGCTCGTGGAGGCCTCGCGGTACCGGAAGGCGTGCGTGGCCGTTCGCATCCCGATGATGGGGCGTCCCGATTCGACGTAGTCGTCGACGTACCTCATCTGGGAGTCGGGGAGCTCCCGGAACCGGGTGGCGATGATCATGAGGTCGGCCGTCTCCAGGGCCTGCAGCCCGGGGATGTTGTCGACGACCTCCGGGTTGATGGTCCCGTCTTCCGTGTCCACGGCGAACAGGACGGTGCACTTGAACCCGTGATGTCTGGCCAGGATCTTCCCCAGCTGGGGGAGGGCCTCCTCGGAGCGGTACTCCTCGTCTCCCGAGATCAGGACGACGTGTTTGCCGCGGCCCGGCCCGTGAGAGCCCTCGTAGACCACCCACGGATCGGGGCCGGCACCCACCAACCCACCCACCGCGACTGCCACCATCAAGATCGGGCTCATACACCCCCCCATGCCGGCCAGGTGAACGGGGCCATTCTAAGGCCCCTTGACTTGCCTCCGACGGACGACGAGACTCCAATCGGTTTCGCGGTTGCTCGGCCCTGGGGGCAAGCCTGATGAAGCTCGGAATGCGGCTCGCACCGTTCATCCTCGTGGCGGCGTCGCCCGCCCTGCTGGCGAGTGGGAGCTCGGGAGGGGAAGGGCCGGGATCGACGCACGAGGCCCCCACGTTCACCGTCCTGCTCCCCGGGGACGTCGAGATGGAGTTCTGCCGGATCCCCGCGGGACGCTTTGTGATGGGGAGTCCGGATGACGAGAAGGACCGTGAGCCCGGAGAGAGCCCGCAGCACGGGGTGACGATCTCGAAGCCCTTCCACCTCGGCAAGTATGAAGTCACGCATGCCCAGTGGAAGGCGGTGACGGGAAGCGTCCGGGACAACTCCGGCTTCGACGGCAGCAACTACGACTCGCCCATGCAGGCGACGTCCTGGAGCGAGGTCCAGGAGTTCCTGGAGCAGCTGAATGCCCTGGGGATCGGGACATTCCGCCTGCCCACGGAGGCCGAGTGGGAGTACGCGGCCCGAGCGGGAACGACGACCCGCTTCTACTGGGGTGAGGACCCGGACTACGTCGAGATCGACGACTACGCCTGGTACGACGAGAACGCCGAGGGCGAGGCCCACGACGTGGGTGAGAAGGAGCCGAATGCCTGGGGGCTCTACGACATGTCGGGCAATGCCTGGGAGTGGTGCGAGGACTGGTACGGGCCCTACCCCGGGGGGGACCAGGTCGACCCGAGAGGGCCCGAGAACGGCACGACGAAGGTGTTTCGGGGTGGAGAGTGGTTCAACCCGCCCGGGAAGGCACGCTCGGCCTACCGGGGCAGCTTCGCGCCGGACAACTGGCTCTATTTCGGGGGACTCCGGGTGGTGAAGGAGATCCCCGAGTAGCCCGGGCAGTTCTCGACCCTGGAGCGGTCACGGAGATCTGGAGAGGCAGGAGGCGACACCATGTCTGAGCGGATGTTCAGCCGTCGCGAGTTCGTGGGCCAGAGCACCCTCGCACTGGGGGCGGCCGCGCTGAGCCAGGTGACGGCCGAGGCGGCACCGGAAGCCACGACGGACCAGGCGAAGATCCTCAACTCCGACGAGCGCATGGAGTACCGCCGCCTCGGCAAGACCGGGTGGATGGTCTCCGCGATCAGCCTCGGGGGCCACTGGAAGCGCGTCGGCCTCGAGGGTGCCGACTTCGAGAAGAACCGTGCGGACGTGGTCGCCAAGTGTATCGATTCGGGGTTCAACTACATCGATGCCTGCTGGGCCAGCGAGACGGTCACGTACGCCAAAGCTCTCAAGGCGATCGGGAAGCGGGACAAGGTCTACTTCGGCTTCTCCAGCGGCGTGAAGGAGATGCGGTTCGAGGAGTGGCGTACCGCCAGGGCGTTGCTCAAGGGGTACGAGGACAGCCTGCTCGAGGCCGGGCTGGACTACGCCGACCTGTGGCGAGTGACCTGCCTGGAGCCGGGGCGGATGCACACCTTCGGAGAGGCCTTCGAGCTGATCGAAGCCGGAGAGAAGGCCGTGAAGGACGGGAAGTGCCGGGCCTTCGGGATCTCCTCCGCACGATCGGCGGTGGGTGGAGCACATGATCACGAACTTCCCCATCCTGTCGGTCGTCTGCATGCCCTACACCGCCCGGAGCAAGAGGAAGCCGAAGGGGAGCCTCTTCGACGCCGTGAAGAAGAACGACGTCGGCTTCTTCGGCATCAAGCCCTTCGCCTCCAACTCCATGTTCAAGGGCGACAGCCAGCCGGGAAATCCTCACGAGGGGGCCGACAACGAGCGCGCACGCCAGGCCCTCCGCTACATCCTCTGCAACGACGCGATCTCATCGCCGATTCCCGGCCTGATCAGCATCCCCCAGGTGGACAACTGCCTGAAGGCGATTGCCGAGCGCCGTGAGCTCGATCTCCGGGCGGCGATGCCGGCGATCCTGAAGGACACCCGGCTGGCCAGCGCCGCCGACGAGATGTGGCATCGGCTTCCGTCGGACTATCAGTGGCTGCGCGAGTGGGAATGGGTGTAGGCGGGAAAGCTGTCCTTCGGCTCCTCCTGATCGGCGTCGTCGGCAGCCTGCTGGGCGCCGGTGCGCGCAGCGAAGGCGATTCGGGAGCCGCCGCGCCCTTCCGGCCCGGCGAGGACGGCTGGATTTCGCTCTTCGAGGGGGCCACCGAGCGGGGCTGGATGGAATCCGGTCCGGGTGACTGGAGGCTCGTCGATGGACGTTTGACCGGCCGGAACGGTGTCGTGCTGAACCGATGGTGCTGGGTGGACTTCGAAGCCCAGCTGAAGTTCAGGGGAAAGGGGAAACTCCTGTTTCGCGTCGGATCGGACCAGGTGGGACACATCGGCTTCCAGCAGCCCGGCTATCGCTTCGATCTGGGGACCGGGGAACTCGCCACGGGCGAAGGGAAGGTGGTGGCCAGGACCGATTCAGGATGGAATGCCGATGAGTGGCAGGTGTTGGAGCTGACGGCGAGTGAAGGGACCTTCAGTGTGGCCGTCGACGGCCATTCGGCGCTCACGGCGTCCGACACGAGCTCCCCGCTGAAGGGAAGGATCGGACTGGGGGCCGACGGCGCGGGGCTCGAAGTGGAGTACGTCCGGGTCCGGCCCCTGAACGTCGAGGAGCTGCAGAACATCCCGGCCGAGAACCACTACTGCTACGTCTGTCACGCAAACTTCGAGTACGACGAGCCCCTGGTGGAGGTTCACGACGAAGCGGAGGTGGGCTGCGCCGACTGCCACGGACCCAGCCTCGCTCACCGATCCGACGAGGACAACGTCACGCCCCCCGACATCCTCTACCGCCGCCCCCAGATCGACGCCGCCTGCCTGGGTTGCCACACCCGTCACGAGGAACGGGAAGCCCCGGCCGGAACGACGGCTCCCGACGCGGCGGTCTGCACCGACTGCCACGGCGACCACCGGATCTAGAGGACGGGCCAGGGACGGCCCGGGCTCGGCCCATCGCGGCCTTCCCCCCGGTGCCCGGGCTACTGGCCCCCGGTCTTGCCCTCGGGATCCGTCCCCAGCGCCAGCACGTTCGCAAACAGGCGATACGCCCCCGACACGCCGTAGGGGAGCTGGCGGTGCATCGCGTAGGCGAAGTAGGAGTAGTGGCCCTTGCCGTACGGCGCATAGAGCCAGCCCCCCTTCTGGGGCTCCTGGGCGGTGTCGTGGGTCTCGAGGAGAGCGGTGTAGGCCGGGTCCCACTCGGACCACCACTTGGAGCCGCGCTGCTCCACCCAGCCGTCGAAGTCGGCGAGGGTGATCTTGTTCGGCCAGTTCAGCACCCGGTGGTCGGGGGCCAGGATCGTCATGGGGGAGTCCTCTTCGGACACCTCCTCCGCGCGCCGGGTCAGCTCGCCCGGGAAGGGCGCGTGCTGATTCGGCACCAGCTCCTGGGTGTTGTAGAGCACGATCAGGTTGCCGCCGTCTCGGGCGTAGTCGAGGAGGCGGCGGTTGTAGGTCCGGAGGTCCTCCCGCACCGCGTAGGCCCGGGTGCCGGTCACGATGGCGTCGAAGCGTGAGAGGTCCCCGGTGGACAGGGCCGTGCCGTCGAGGAGCTCGACGTCCGCGCCGAGCTGGGCGATGCCCGCCGGGACCTGGTCGCCCACCCCCATCACGTAGCCCACCGTCAGGCCGGGGACGACGTCCACGTCGATGCCGCGGACCGTGGCCACCGCCGGGTGGTAGAGGTAGCGGGTCTCGAGGTCCCGGTGCTCGATGATGTCGTAGCCCACCGAGAACTCCTTGCCTCGGGCGGCGGCCACCGCACGGATCTGGTAGTCCCGGTCCTCGAGGGCGGGGATGGCCACCGTGAAGGGGTACTCGGCCCGCTCCCCGGCCTGACCGAAACGGAAGGCGTGAGAGGTCGGCTCCGCCGTCCAGCCCTCCGGCAGCCGAAGGGTCAGCTCGCCGTTGATCTCGCCGTGCCACCCGTTCACCAGCCCGACCTCGATCTCCACCGTCTTGTCCGCAGCCCCCAGGGGGACGATGGCACTCATGGGGTGGACCCGGAGGCCGATCTCGGGAACCACCATGAGCTCGCGGTTCTCGTACCCGTAGGGGAGTCGGGCCTCGCGCCGGGTCACCACCTGGCGCAGCGTCACCGGCACGCCCTCGACCCGGTAGCGGGCCACGGCCACCGCGGCGGGGGATTGGGCCGCCTGCCCGAACTGGCTCGGGTCGAGGAGGTCGTACCCCGGCTGCTGGACCGAGTCCCGGCCGAAGAAGGGACGGCTGACGGCTGCGTCCTCGGCGAGGGTGACGGCGAAATCCTGCGTTGCCCGCTCGTTACGGCCGAGGGTGGCCGGGGGGGCGTCGCCACGACGGGTCACCGACCAGCCCGGGCCGGTCTCGAGAGCGATCTCCTCGAGGTCGATCCCCACCCCGCTGGGGTTGATGAGACGGGCCCGGACCCCGAACGACTGCCCCGGGGTCACCGGCTCGAGGGTGGGCGGGGGCATCCAGGAGGCGAAGGGTCCGCTCGGGTCCTCGTAGTCGCCCGGGCGCGCCCCCGCGTCGAAGCTGAGCCCCAGGGCGGTGTGGATCGCGTCCTGGAACTGGATCTTCTTGCGCGCGAGGACGAAGACGGCCTCGGGCTCGTCGGCCAGGAGCCTGACCGCGGCCCGCGTGGCGGCCAGTCCCCGGGCCAGGGCCGGGACCACGGCCACGGGTGTCGCGAGGCTGTAGGCCTCGAGGGCGGCGTCCACCTCCTCCTCGATGGTCGCGAGGGCCTCTCGCGCCCCGGCCCGCTCCGGCCGTCCGAGGGCGGAGAAGAGACCCGTCAGGCTCGTGTCGATCCCGTCGAAAAAGCTCTTCTCCTTCTCCGGGACGTCGACGAGGGTCTTCACCCGCTGGTAGTACCCGAACACGTCGCCGGCACTCTCGCGGCGGCGCCCGGCCATCTGCGACCGCTGGTAGCTCAGGCCCAGGTTGGACAGGTCCTGGTAGGAGCTCCCGAGCCAGGGGCTGTACTCCCCGGAGTTCGTCCGGATCGTCCAGTTCTCGTTCTCGCGCACTCCGCCAATGTAGAGCTTGAGTGGCCGCCAGGGCCGGAGGCCCGCCTCGATCTGCTCGGGGAAGGCCTCGGGGTCTCCGGCCAGGTCGAAGGCCTCCAGCGAGACGAGGCCCACGGCCTGGTGGTGGCCGTGGCCGTCCCGCTCCGTCCCCTGGAAGCGCGAGACCAGGACCAGGGGCCGGGTCATGCGGATCACGCGCACCAGGTCGCGGAGGACCGCTTCCCTGCCCCACTTGCCCAGGGCCTCGTCGAGGCGCTTCGAGTAGCCGTAGTCGGTCAGGGTGGCGAAATAGAGCTCGTCGAGGCCGTAGTGCTCGGCGGCAATCAACAGCTCTTCGGTCCGGACGAGGCCCAGGGCGTCGAACAGCTCCGAGCCGATGGCGTTGTCCCCGGACTCGCCGCGGGTCAGGGACACCAGTGCCACCCGGGCCCCCTGGCCGCGGCTGAGCCAGGTGAGGACTCCGCCGTGCTCGTCGTCGGGGTGGGCGGTCGTGTGGAGGAGGCTGGCCGTGGTCTTCAGCTTGAGGAGCTTCTGCCACGTGCCGCTCGCGCCGCGGTCCACCCGGAGGGCCTCGGCGCCGGCCACCGTCGTCGCCGTCGCCAGCCCCAGCGCCATCAGGAGAGCGATCGTCCCGTGCCTCGTTCTCACTCCGTCCTCCCTCTCAATTGCCCGTGGTGGCACCAGCCCCGCACCGCCGGAGCGTTGACCGGTGTCAGATGACGGGCGTAGTGTACCCGCGACTCGACGAGCCGTCGGGGGGAGGTGTCCATTGAGCATCAGGATCCTTGGAGCTGTTGCCCTCGTCTCTGTGTCTCTGGGCTGCCAGCCTTCCGCGGAGGCCCCGCCCTCCGTTCCAGAGTCCGTATTCTTCCTGGTCCGCCACGCCGAGAAGGCCGACCAGAGCGAAGACCCACCCCTGACCGAAGAGGGCCGCGCGCGCGCCCGGAGCCTCGCCGGGATGCTGGGGGATGCCGGTGTCGAGAGCATCTACAGCTCGGACTTCGAGCGCACGCGCGACACCGCCACTCCCCTGGCCAGCGATCTCGGTCTCGAGGTGAAGCTGTACGACCCCAACCAACTCCCGGAATTGGCGACCGCGCTTCTCTCGTCTCCCGGCCGGCACCTCGTGGTCGGGCACAGCAACACGACCCCGGAGCTGGCCGGGCTCCTGGGCGGAGACCCCGGCTCGCCCATCTCCGAGGACGATTACGACCGGCTGTACGTGATCCTCCGCCGGCCCGGCGCGGGCGCGACCACGCTTCTGTTGAGGTTCGGGCCCCAGGGCTAGAGAGGGAAGCGCAAGCCGGCGCCGACGAGGCTCGAGTCGATGCCGGCCCCGAAGGGTGACCCCGCCGTGTCCCCACGCAGCTCCGGCGATGGGGAAAAAGCACGGGACCGTCGTTTGTGACCGTCGCTGACCTGCCCGGACTCACCGGGGCGTTGGCCTCAACCACACGAAGTCGACGCCGATGTCTCCCGGGCCCTCGCTTCGGAGCTTCAGGGTGTGGGCTCCGCTCCCGAGGTTCACGCTTTGCGACTTGAAATTCCGCGACAGCGTCCGGTGGGGGACGGAGAGCGCCACCGGGCCCGGGCTTCCGTTGAGGTCCAGGGGGACACCGTCGACGGAGGCCGAGAAGCTCCCGGCGCCGGGACGTCGGGCGGCAGTGACGGCGATGTTGTACTCCCCCTCCTCCGCAACCTGAAGGGTGAGCCCGAGCTCCTCGCCGACCCGTGCCGGGCGCCAGACGAGCAGACGCCCGCCCGCCCACAGTGGGCCCTCCGCGAAGCTCAGGGACGGCTCGCCCTCCACGATGTCCTCGGCCTGGAAGAAGGTCGTCCCCTCCGTGTACTTCCGCGGGACGGGCATCCAGGTGTCGGGCAGGCGCGGGAGCTCGACGTCCCGATCGGTGAGGGGCATGTGGTCGTCGACGATCTCGGGGACGCCGTAGTGGTAGGCGATGCGGGCGTAGGAGAAGCCCGGGACCGGCTCGTGGCTGAAGAGCTCCATGAAGAAGTCGAAGCGCTCGTGGAACGGGATGGCGTCGACGATCTGCCAGCGGTGGTTGGTGACGAACCCCCGGTTGGCGGGGCCGTCGTTGCGGGGCTGCCCGCAGAAGGCGATGGGTGAAGATGTCCGGCTGGAGGACCAGGCGTAGTTGAAGTAGTCCTCGGAGCCGGTCCCGAACGTCGAGGGTGACTCGTCGTCGTCGACGAAGATCTTCTCGTCGCCCTCGCCCCACCAGTTGCCCCACGACGACGGGACGACGTCGGGTTCATGACCAGCGCCGCCGCCCCGACGAAGACCCCCTGGCCCCGGGCGAGGAGGTAGGGGACGTCCTGGGGGAGCATCTCGGAAGCGTCCATGTCGTGGTCCACGCGCCACCGGGCCCGGAAGTGCATGGACCGGTCGTCGTCCCACGCGTAGTCCGCGGGCAGGGCCGACCCGGTGACGGTGAGCGGCTCGTCTCCGCGGTTCTCGACGGTGATCCGGGCCGATCTCTGGAAGGGCATCCAGAAGCGGCAGGTCATGGTGCCGTCGGCCTCCACCGTGAAGGGGACGGAGTCGAAGGGGTTGATCCCCGGCGCCGCTCCGAAGAAGTCCCCGATCGGGGACTGCACCTGGCCGCGAGGAGACTCGTCGAAGAAGATGTGCAGGATGCCCTGGCGGAGCGCCTCGTCGATGTCCGGGCCTGCACCTTCAGGGTCAGGCGCTCGACGGCTCCCGGTCCCTCGAGAAGCAGGAGCTCCTTCTTCTCGCCGGCCGGGACGGTGGACGTGATGTCCAACGGTCTCCTCGACGAGCGGTAGGTCCACGCCTCACCGGGAGCGGCGAGTACCTTCGCTACCTCCGCGATGGCGGTCTCGTACGTCTTCAGGTCGCTCGAGCCGGAAGCTCGTCACCCGAGCCCCGGGCTCGTAGAGCCGGATCTGGACCTGGTAGAAGTGGAGCTTGTCCAGGTGCCCCTCCCACTCCATTCGGCAGCCGCTTCGCGAAGGGGAGTGGGGTAGTAGCCCGCCTCGGCCTGGCTGTAGGTGTCGTCGAAGGGGCCCGCCGCGGACGGGCTCAGGGCCTGGTAGGTGCGTTGGAAGAAGTCCTGCGCCGGTCCGTCGTAGAGAGCTTTCCCGGACCCGTCCAGGAACACTCGAAGTGTCCCTTCGATTCGCGCGGTCCAGGTTCGCACCACTGCTCCCGGACCCGCGACGTCGCAGATGAGGTATTCGCCGATACCGTTCTCGTCGGGCTCCCGCAGGATCTCCTCGAAGTTCGGGATGGGCTCGCCCCCGAAGCCGTCGGAGTTGGCGAACCATCCGGGTTGGGACGGGAACCGGCTCCGCCGGTCGTAGGAGGAGAACTGCACGGTCCGATAGGAGGGCTCGGGAAACTCCGCCAGGCGGCGCAGGTCGACCATCTCGCGAATCAGCGAGCCCGTCGTGACGGGCTGGGCCTCGGCCGATCCCGAGGCGAGCGTCGACAGTCCCAGGAGCAGGACACAGGTTGGCGCCAGATCTGCCGGGTTCAATCTCATGGTGGCCTCCCTCTGTCGCGGCAGGACGGCCCGTCGTGTTGGCCGGCTGGCGAGGCCCTGGATGCAGCCCCGCGTCGTGCCGCCGCACGCTCGGCACTCTACGGCGGGTGCACACCCCCAGGCAACCGCATGCGGGGATTGCGGCCGGTCAGGCGACACCGTCGTTCCCCCGCGATAGTCTTGGCCTCGGAAGGCCACACACTTGACCCGCGACATCCACGGGAGCGCCGCCGTCGTCTGGACGGTGGCGTTCACCAACTTCGCCATGCCCTTCATGGCATCGGGGGTGGGCGTGGCGCTGCCGGCGATCGGCCGCGACATGGGGATGAGCGGCGGGGCGCTCGGCCTCTTCGAGACCCTCTACCTGGGCACCGCGGCGGCCCTGCTGCTTCCGGCCGGTCGGGTCAGCGACGCGGGAGACAAGAACAGCCTCTTCATCCTGGGACTGGGCGGCTTCACCGCGATCACTCTGGCCCTGGGGGTGCTTCCCTCGGTGCCGCTCCTGCTGACGTTCCGCGTGCTCCAGGGAGCGTGCGCGGCGCTGGTGGCGGCCACCAACATGGCGATCCTGACCGAGACCGTGCCCCGCGAGCGGCTGGGCCGGGCCATGGGTCTGAACGTCGGCGCCGTCTACGTGGGCCTGGCCGCCGGGCCGTTCACGGCCGGCGCGATCACCACCGCCCTGGGCTGGCGCTGGGTCTTTGCCATTGGTGGCCTGCTGTCGGTCGTCGCCACCGCCATGTCCGCCACCACCCTGCCGCGCCGCTGGGTGTGGCCGCGCCTCCGCTTCGACTGGCCAGGGGCGGTGACCAGCGGGGCGGGCCTGATGCTGCTGATCGTCGGCAGCGCCACCGTGGGCGAATCGTCCCTCGGCTGGTGGCTGGCGGCGGCGGGCGTGGCGCTGCTGGGAGTCTTCATGCGGATCGAGAGGGCGGCCAGGTCGCCCCTGCTCGAGTTGAAGGTCCTGGCGGGAAGACCAGTGTTCCGCCGAGCGCTGACCGTGCAGTTCCTGACCTACGCCGGAGCCATGGGAACCTCGCTGCTGTTCAGCATGTACGTGCAGGTGGCCCTGGGCTGGACCGCGCGGGAGGCGGGGTGGCTGCTGATGATCTCGCCGGTCCTGATGGCGACGCTGGCGCCGGCGGCAGGGCGCGCCGCCGACCGCAGGCGACCCCAGTTCCTCGCCGCCCTGGGGGTGACCCTCATCTTCGCCGGCACGGTGGCCGCGTGGCTGGTGTCGACGACGTCCTCCATGGCCCTGATCGTCGTCTCCCTGGTCACTCACGGCCTGGGCTTCGCGACCTTCTCTTCCCCCAACATGACGGTGATCATGGGCAACGCCCCGCGCGAGCGCACGGCCATGGCCTCGGCCCTCGCCGCCCAGATGCGGGGCCTGGGGATGGTCTGCGCCCTCATGCTGATCACCGGCTTCATGTCCGTGAATCTGGGGCCCGCCGGGTTGGCTGCCCCCCACGCCGTCGAGGGCCTCGCCGCCACCATGTGGGGCGCCCTGGGTGTGATCAGCCTCCTCGCCCTCTGGGCCCTGATCACCGCCTGGCGCGACGCACCCGCGCCCCGCGGAGACTCGTAGCGGTCCCGCGGGTGTGCGAGAATCGGCCGTCCTTGCCCGCTGACGATCAGGAGCGGTGATCCCCGAGGCCGACACGATGACCAGTCACCCACCCCGAGGCCGCTTCCCGACCACGTTCTGGGTCGCCAACGCGATGGAGCTGTTCGAGCGGGCCGCCTACTACGGGCTCAACTCCGTCCTGGCGGTCTACCTCACCCGCACCGTCGCCGAGGGCGGCCTCGGGTTCCGCGAGCAGTCGGTCGGCTTTCTCCAGAGCATCGTCTACGCGGCGACGTACATCGTGCCGATCCTCGGAGGCGCGCTCGCCGACCGCTACGGCTACCGCCGGATGCTGATGGTGGCGTTCTCGTTTCTCTCCGCCGGCTACTTCGCCGCCGGGTACATGTCGAGCTACGCCCTCGTGTTCCTGGCCCTCCTGGTCATGGCGACCGGCTCCGGGCTCTTCAAGCCCATCATCACCGGCACCGTCGCCCGCACCACCGACGAGTCGAACTCGGCCCTGGGCTTCGGGATCTACTACTGGATGATCAACATGGGGGCCTTTCTGGCTCCCCTGGTGGTGAGCGTCCTCAAGGGCTTCTCCTGGCAGTACGTCTTCGTGGCCTCGGCTCTGTACACCGGCTTGATGCTCCTGCCCGCGGCCTTCGTGTTCCGCGAGCCGCCGCGTCCCGAGAGCTCGAAGACCCTCCGTGAGGTGATCACCGGGGCCACCGAGGTCCTCGCCGACTCCCGCTTCATGCTCATGGTCGTCGTCTACTCCACCTTCTGGATCCTCTACTTCCAGACCTTCGGATCGGTGCTGTGGTATCTGCGGGACTTCGTGGACGCCTGCTCCGGTGAGCGCGTTCGTGAACGGGATCCTGGGAGGCCTGGGCCTGCCGTGGACCTTCACCTTCGACATCGAGCACGTGACGGTGATCAACGCCGGGACCATCATCCTGTTCCAGATCCCGGTGAGCCGCATGCTCCAGGACAGGAAGGCGCTGCCCACGATGGTCACGGGCATGGGACTGGGGGCGGCGGGATTCCTGCTCCTCGCCTCCTCGATGAGCCCCTGGATCCTCATCCTCGGCGTCGCGGTCTTCTCCCTGGGCGAGATGACCGCCCACCCGAAGTACTACAGCTTCATCGGCCAGGTGGCCCCCGCCGACCGCAAGGCGGTCTACATGGGGTACGCCTTCCTCTACGGGGTCTTCGGCTCGCTCCTGGGCTCGAGCCTGGGGGGCTTCCTCTACGAGCAGATGATGAAGCCCGCGATCGGGACCCCGGAGGCGGGGTCCACGGCGCGCTCCTTCTGGTTGATCTTCGCGGTCCTCGACATGGTCGCCGCGGCGTGCCTCGTGCTCTTCGCCCGCGTCTTCGGGCCCGACACGCCGGAGACGCGGCGCAAGGCGCTGGCGGTGATGCGGGTCGTGTACACCGCGGTCCTGCTCATCGGGGGAGGCTTCCTCTACTACGCCTTCTCCCAGGACGAGGTCCAGCCGCGGATGGCGGTCCAGGCCCTCATCTTCATGGTCCTGGGGCTCGGCGGCCTCATGGTGGGTCGGGGTCGCGCCGGTGAGGCCGGCGCCGCCCGAAAGGAGTGAGAGGTATGCCGAAGCTCGTCGAAGCGCCGGTCGTCGTTCCGTGTGGGGGCACCAAGCCCAAGGTCATCGAGGAGTACGCGGGCGGAGCCAGCACCGGCGACCGGGAGGTGAGCGTCGCCCGCATGCAGTCGCCGTCCGGCTGGAGCGAGCCGGGGCAGCGCCCGGAGTTCGACGAGTTCACGGTGGTGCTGAAGGGCGTCCTGCACGTCGAGCACGAACGGGGGCGTTCTCGACGTCCGCGCCGGGCAGGCGGTGATCGTCCGCAAGGGCGAGTGGATCCGCTACAGCACGCCCGACCCCGAGGGGGCAGAGTACGTGGCGGTGTGCCTGCCCGCCTTCAGCCCCGATACGGTCCATCGGGACGAGTGATCCACGGCCTCCCGGGAGCGTCGGGGAAGGGGAGCACAGATGACCAGAGCGATCGACCGTCGGTCCTTCCTGGCGACCACCGCCGCCCTGCCGCTCGCCGCGACCGCCCGGCTCGCGGGGGCCGGGGAGGCGAGCGGCGACGTCGAGCCGGCGATGGGACCGAAGATCCGGCTGAGCTGCAACTTCTACACCTTCAACGAGCCGCTGCAGGCGGGGACGATGACCCTCGAGGAGGCCATCGACTTCTGCGCCCAGCTGGGATTCGACGGCGTCGATCTCACCGGGTACTACTTCCCGGGATACCCGGAGGCCCCGCCCGAGGCCTACGTCTACGAGACCAAGAGGCGGGCGTCCCGGCTCGGCCTCGAGGTGAGCGGCACCGGGGTCCGCAACGACTTCACCGTCGCCGACCCGGAGAAGCGGGCGGCGGACGTCGACCTCGTGAAGAGGTGGGTCGGCGTGGCCGCACAGCTGGACGCGCCCATGCTGAGGGTGTTCGCCGGGCACGGCGTCCCCGAGGGCCGGACTCGCGAGGAGATCGAGGGCCAGGTCGTGGAGTGTCTCGAAGAGTGCGTGGCCTACGGTGAGCGGCACGGCGTCATGATCGCCCTGCAGAACCACGACGACGTGTTCAAGACCGCGCGGAGGTGCTGGCGATCCGCGAGCGGGTGCCGTCGAAGTGGTTCGGGCTGAACGTCGACGTGGGCAGCGTGCGCACCGGCGACCCCTACGAGGAGATCGCGCGGCTCGCGCCCTTCGCCTTCACCTGGCAGATCAAGGAGAACGTCTACCGGCGCGGGGTCGAGGAGAAGATCGACCTGCGCCGGACCTTCGGGATCCTGCGCGACGCGGGCTACCGCGGCTACGCCCCCCTGGAGATCCTCGGCCCGGGCGACCCGCGGCCCCGGATTCGCCGCTTCCTCGAGGAGGCGAGGGAAGCTCTGGGCTGAGGCGGCGTCTCGGCTGTCGGCGGGCCCTCGGTCGAGTTCCTTCTCACCGCCCCGCCGTCCGATCGGCGTACGATGATGAGGTGAGTCCGGTCAGACTGGTGCGCAGGGGGCGCTGAGCCCACCAATGCCTTCCTGGCTGCTCGTCGTCGCCGACGAGATCGCCGACATCACCGTAGTCACGGTGGCCCTCTTCCTGTTGCTCCGGGCCCTGCGCGGCGCACGCGCACGACTCGCCTTCGTCGGGGTGCTCATCATCGGCCTCGTCGATCTCGCCGCCCGACTCCTGAACCTCCCCCTCACCGCCCTGTTCTTCCGCGGGCTGTTTCTCGCGTCGCTCGTGGTGGTCGTCCTCGCATTCCAGGACGACCTGAAGCGCTTCTTCGAGCGTCTCGCGGTGCGGGGGCTGGGACGTCGAGGGGGCCCCCCGGGAGACTCGGCCGTCGAGTCCATCGTTCGCGCGAGCTTCGCCCTCGCTGCCGCCCGCCACGGCGCCCTGATCGTGCTGCCGGGACGCGATCCTCTCGACCGCCATCTGGAAGGAGGCGTTCCCCTCGACGGGACGGTCTCCGACGTGCTTCTCCTGAGCCTCTTCGACCCTCATTCGCCCGGACACGACGGCGCGATCGTCATCGACACCGAGCGGGTCCGGCGCTTCGGCGTGCATCTTCCGCTCTCGGCCAACTTCGCGGAGCTGAGCTCGGGCGGGACGCGGCACGCGGCCGCCCTCGGCCTCTCCGAGCGCTGCGACGCCCTCGTAATCGTCGTGTCGGAGGAGCGGGGCCTGGTGAGCGTTGCCGAGGGGGGGGCACTCAATGTGGTTCCCGGCCCCGATGTGCTCGGCAGCCGGATCGCGCGCTTCTCCGGGGCAGCACGCGCGGATGCGGTCGATCGGGGGAGGTCTCCCCGCGGGGCGGGCCGGCTCGCCGCGGAGTGGGCCGTGGCCCTCGCCCTCGCGCTCGCCTTCTGGACGCTCGTCGTGCTCGGTTCAGGGGTGGGGGAGACCTCGTTGCGGGCGCCGGTTCAGGTGACCAACCTGCCTGCCGGCTACGTGCTGCACTCCCTGAAACCGGAGGAGGTTCAGGTCAGTCTCTCCGGAATCCGCCGGCGCCTGTTTCTCCTGGAGCCGACCGAGGTGACGGTCAGCGTCGACGTGCTCCTGGCCCAGCTGGGTCGACGCTCGTTCGCGGTGACGCCGCGGGACGTCCACGCACCACTGGGAGTCACGGTCACGGCCGTCGAGCCCGAGGAGGTGGTGCTCGATCTGGAGGTCCCCCCTGCGCCGGCACCGTCGCCTCCCGGCGGCCGGTGATTGCCGGCCGGCCCGTGACGGGTTGACCCGCCGCGCGGTCGTTCCTGCCGCGGGCCACGCCCCAGGAAGTGAAGGACGAGGTCCACCGCCTCGTCGAGATCCTGGGCGAAGGCGGGGGCTTCATCCTGGTCCCCGCCCACAACGTCCAGGACGACACACCCACCGAGAACGTCCTCGCCGTCTTCGAAGCCCTCCGCGAGTAGACCGGAGGCTGCGCTACGGGTTGGTCAGCGAGAGGCTCTGCGCGACCTGCCGGAACTCGGGCAGGTACTCCGCCGCGTCGGCGGCGCCCACCTGGCCGTACGCGATGTAGTAGACGTCGCCGGCGGGGACGATGACCTGGTAGAGGGCGAGGGGGGCCTCCGAATCCTCGTCGGTGCCGCTGGCGGTGAGCTCGTAGGCCGCGTGGTCGGCGACCGTGATCTCCCGGCCCTGGAAATCGCCCACGTCCACCACCCCGTCCATCATCTTCAGCCGCCGCCGCGAGAACTCCTCGAGGTCGCCGACGCTCGCCTCGAAGGACGAGCCCACGATCATCATCGCCTCCGACGGCTCGCCCTCGGCGATCTCACCGCTCAGGTTCAGGATCAGCATATTGCTCACGCGCTGGGCGATCTCGAGGCGGGGTGACTCGTCGATCCGGAACGAGAGGCCCTCGAACGGGTCCTGGGTGGCGTCCGGGCTCCAGCTCACCGACAGGAGCGCGGCCCGGGTCGGGGCGCTCATCTCCGAGGCGTGCTTCTCGAGGAAGGTGGCCACGACCATGACCGTCTCCTCCTCCGACCCGAAGACGGCCATCCACTTCTGGTACACGTTGCCCTGCACGTTCTGGACGATGGAGTAGAGCGAGCCCTCCTGGCCCGCCAGCTCCACCGTCTCGGTGTCGCTGATCACCATCCCCCGCTCGGCCGCCCTCTCGGGGGTGAGGCTGGCGCGCAGGGTGTCCGCGGGAAAAGGCATCTCGGTCACCATGATCGAGGATTCGGTGTCGGGGTGCTTCAGGCCGGGAAACTCGTCGGCCAGAACGAAGCCATCCGGAGGAGTCAGGGAGACCCCGGTCCCGGGGATCCGTAGCGCGGCCGACTCCGCTCGGGCGAGCGTGGGCGCCAGGATCGGGGTCAGGAGCAGGAGAGCGGCGGCTCCGGCGTGGCATCGCATCAGGCAGCCTCCTTTCGGTCGGGCACTGTCGACGAGCCGAGCGACGATCGAGTAGAGACCCCGGTGCCAGGTCAGTCAATGGGCCCGACAGCCCAGTCCTGTCGCGCGGCGAGCGTCTCTTCCGCATCTGCAGAGAAGCGAGCTCCCCTCGCGGGGGCGGGAAACGCGCGGGTTCCTTGCGCGAGCCGGTCGGCGCCGATATCGTAGCGCCTGATCCTCCGCCCCCGTTCCGGGGGAGCTCTCCGAGCGCGCGGTGGGGGACGCAGGGGGGGGGAGGGATTGCCCGTTGTGTTCTCACGATCCATGTCGAATCCTGAGTTGAGAGTTCGAAACACTGAGCCGATCCGCAGCGGGCAGCTCGCAATGCTCCTGGGCCTGTTCTTTCTCTCGGGCACGGCGGCCCTGATCTACGAGGTCCTGTGGCTCAGGGAGCTGGGTCGTTTGTTCGGGGTGACGGCCCATGCGGCCGCGACGACCCTGGCGGTCTTTTTCCTTGGGCTCGCCGCTGGCGCGTGGGTGTGGGGTACGAGGTCGTCCCGGGCCCGGGATCCACTTCGAGCTTACGGGCTTCTGGAACTGGCGATCGCGGCGTCGGCTCTGCTCTATTTCCTGATTCTGGCTGCCTATCAGACGGTCTACGGCCCTCTGTTTAGCACTCTTGGAGATCAACCGGCGCTGTTTCTTGGCGTAAAGTTCGCGCTTTCCGTGGTTATCCTGTTTCCTCCAGCCTTCTTCATGGGGGGGACCCTGCCGCTCATGGGTCAGTACCTGGTGCAACGCCGGGAGCAGCTCGGTCTGAAGGCCAGCCTCCTCTATGCGGTAAACACTCTCGGAGCCGCCACGGGTGCCTTGCTCGCGGGCTTCTATCTTCCGCCGACCTTGGGATTCAAGAAGTCTTACTTCTTCGCCATCCTGCTCAATGTCGCCATCGGACTCGTTGTCCTGGCCTGGAGCCGATTGGATCGCTGGGTCGTCGCGACGCCCAACTTTGATCTGGCACCGCTCGAAACCCGGGTTCGAGAGGCGCCGGCACTGACCCCAGCGCTCATCTGGGTCACCGCAGTCGTCTCGGGATTCGCCACCCTTGGACTCGAGGTGCTGTGGGTCAGGATGTTCGCTCAGGTGCTGCAGAACTCTGTCTACACGTTCTCGGCCATCCTCACGGTCTTCCTTCTGGCATTGGCTCTCGGATCGGGTTTGGCCAATCTCCTGTGTCGCAGCACCCTTCGTCCACCGGTTGTTCTCTTTTGGCTGGTGACCCTGGCGGGACTCCTTGTGGGCATCACACCATTCGTGTTCTACCGAGTGACCCAAGGGCTCGAACTGCTGGGACCTGGAATGGGCTGGTCCGCGTACATCGCCAGTGTCTTTGGCCTGGTCGCTCTGGTTCTCCTGATTCCTGTTACGGTAATCGGCAGCGTCTTTCCGTACCTCATGAAGCTCTCCGAGGGCTGGATGACGAGCGCCGGAAGGACCATCGGGCGGCTCTCCTCGGCCAACACCGCCGCCGCGATTCTCGGATCCCTCGCAGCGGGCTTCTTCTTGCTGGACAAGATCGGACTGTGGGCCAGCATCCGGCTTATGACAATGGTCTATTTCGTTCTGGCGGTCATCGTCGCTTCCGTTGCGATGAGGTCGCAGCGCTACCTGACTGTCATCCCGCTGCTGGGCATGGCTCTGTTCGCAGGATTCCTTACCTACTCGAAGTACGGCGTCGTTCACGTGGACTCGGAGAGCCAGGAGGAGATACTTCAGGTCTGGGAAGGAAGCCACGGTACCGTTGCCGTCGTCCGCCAGGGCGAGGTACTCAGGACCAAGCTCAACAATTCCTACACCCTGGGAAGGAGTGATGCAGCCTCGTTGCTGAGGCGCCAGGCCTGGATTCCTCTCAGCGTTCACCCCAATCCCTCGTCGGTCTTCTTCCTGGGGATGGGGACGGGGATATCTGCAGGTGGCTCTCTGGACCTTCCGGTCGACCGGGTGGTCGTAACCGAGCTCTCCTCAGACATCGTCGAGGCATCGCGACTGTATTTCGCTCCCTACTTGAACGGACTGTTCGACGATGAACGGGTCCAGATCGTTCGAGAGGACGGGCGTAACTTCCTGTTCGGGGTCGATGAACGGTTTGACGTCGTGATCGCCGACCTGTTCCTGACCGAGAAGTCGGGAGTGGGGGACCTCTACACCCGTGAGCACTTCGAAAGGGTTCGGGCCAGGCTATCGCCAGGCGGACTCTTCGCCCAGTGGTTACCCATGGGGTACCTCACCAGGGTGGAGTTCGAAATAATAGCCCGGACGATGCTGGAGGTATTCCCGCACGTAGCTGTATGGCGACGGGGGTTCTCGACGCGCACCCCGGCCATTGCGCTGATCGGTGAGAGCCAGGCCCGCCCACTCGACGTGGCTGCGTTCCGAGACGACGTGGAACGGTTGAAGCTTGGCGGGAAGATGAGTCGCACGGGCGCTGTCGGTAGAGTCCCTCTCGCTCTCTACGCGGGAGACCTGACAACGGCAAGGTCCGCTCTTTCGACGACTCCGGTCAATACAGACGACAAGCCACTCGTGGAGTACCTGGCACCCATTTCACACCGTGATTCCGCCGAGCTTTCCAGGAATCAGTTGGTCGAGTTCTTTGGGGCCCTGCTTCGCAACCTCCCTCCACAAGACGATCCGTACCTTTCACAGCTGAGCGAGGAGGAGATCAAGCAGGTCTATGCGGGCTTTGAACTCTTCGGGTTTCTGGCAGCGCGCCAGGAAGGCGGCGCTCGAAAGGCCGGACTTCACCACAAACGGTTCCAGGACCTGACCGGAATCAATCTACTTCCCTAGCCAGAGACCTCGGTGGCCCACGCTCAAGGGTACCGCACGTCAGATTCCGCGTTGCTTGACTGACGAGGGGCCGCCCGCATCACCCTCGAGGTCGCGACTGGTGGTCGGAGTGCCGCCCCACGCAGACGGGGCAGCGGGTGACCGGGGCGACCCGGAGTCGGGCCGCCCCGGCTTCCGTCGAGACGCAGCCGGCTCAGTTGAGGACGACCTTGTCCTTGCAGTGAGCGCCGGGATCGTCGTTGCCCGTGTTCCAAACGCACCTGAAGCCGCTGTTGCACCTCATGCGCTCGCCGTCCGGCGAGGTGAGCACCCCGTGTCCCGTAATTCCGAACGCGTTCGCGCGGTTGTGGTCGTAGAGCCACGCCCACACGTCGTTGTCGGTGAACACCATGTCGACCGTTCCCGCGGCCAGCGGGGTCCTCGTCTCGAGGATCGGGTCGCAGAAGAACTCGGCATCGAGGACCGAGACGGGCCACACGGAGGTGAGCACGTCGTCCCCCTTCTGCAGAGCGTGGACCAGACCCTCGTCGGCCGGCAGGTTGACGTCCTGGAAGAACCACATGCTGTAGCCGGTGGGATTCCCCTCGCACCACGAGACGATATCGACCCCGTGGACGGCGAAGTATCCCCTCTTGAAGTCGGCAATGCCCCACCACCAGTCGGAGTCCGCCCCGTTGAACTCGCCCCTGACGACGAATGGCCCGGAGGTCGCCGGCGGATCTGGCGTGACGACAGGCGCGAAGACGAACACCAACGCGATCGCCACCAGAACGGCACGAGTCTTCATGACCGAAACCTCCTTCCTGGGCATCGGGAAGGCCGGCCGGGAACTCAGACGCAGGACCCGGGCGGGCTCGTACCTCTGCCCATGGAAACTCCACTTCAGCCACGCCCCGCAGCTTGCCGGGCGTGACGGACCTGAGAGTCAAGGTGAAACGTGGGCCTATCTGTTTCCCACGTCGGATGGGTTGCGCCGGTGAATCAACTGCCTAGCCTTGTCGCCGCGTCCAGAATGAGAATGATCCCGAGGGTCTACGGTGCTGATCCGTCGGGTTCACAGCCCCGCGGCCTGTGCTCGATGCTGCTGAGCCCGCGCGGCTTGCCGTCGAGGTCCACGTGCCGGCGGAGCGAAATCCAAGGGAAATCCAAGAAGGCTGGCGAGCGGGGTGCCCTCGTGGGGCCGGTCGGCTACCCTCGCCGCAATCAGCATCAGCCCCGCACGATTCAGTTTCTGGAGTTCCGCGACTCGGAGCGGCGAGCGAGCATCACAAGGGAGTACCAGGTCCGGTGGGTGGAAGTCCGCTCGGTCCCCGAAGGTCTGAACCACGACAACCAGCCCGGGGCGAAAGCCCTTCTCCTCCATGGCCGCCGCCGCCAGAAGCTCCTTCGCCGTCTCCGGCGGCGCCTGTGTCAGCTTCCCCAGCAGCTCCCGGTGGTGCAGGAGGTACACCCGTAGCATCTGTTCCGACTCGCCCGGGCGGCGGAGCTATGCCCCGGAGCGCCCCAGCTGAATCGTGTCGACTCTGACCTCCGCCCGGTCGAACACGAGATACAGGTCGAACACCCCCCCCACGCCGCCCTTCCGCAGGGCGGACGTGACCTCCCGGTAGCCCAGCTCCCTCAGCATCGCTCCCGTGCCGTCCCCGGTGGGAACGGGGAATGAGACCGGCTCCGTCGGGCCAAAGCCGACGGTCCCAAGGACCTCGCCGGTCGGGGATCCGCGACGCAGCTCGATCGTGGATCGCGGGTTCGGAGACGCCACTCGCAGTGTCACCGCCGTGGCGCCCTCGGCGTCGACGCTCGGGAGCGCGACCCAGGCATCGGGCCCGGTCGACATGACGGCGCTGTACCCGTTGGTCACCCTGTCCTCGCGCAATCCAATCCAGGTGTTCCGCTTGGACGTCTCACGGTAGATCACGTTCGACGCGGCGAAGGCATGATCGAAGACGCTGATCGGCGCGCTCGACAGGTCCAGCGGGCCAATCCGCTGTCCGGCCACCGGGACGATCGCGGTCTGCCGGATGTCCGCGCTCGAGCGACCCACCTGGAACGCGTAGGTCCCCGCCTCGACCGTCAGGCGCTGGGCGACCACGTCCCACACGGCGATATCGCTGACGGGAAGGGAGAGCTCCACGGTGCGGGTGGCTCCGGCGGGTATCCGGACCTTTTCGAACGCGGCCAGACGCTTCTTCGGCGCGTACGCCCCGTAGGCGGAGTCGGGATTGGCCACGTACAACTGCACGACCTCCGACGTGTCCACCGCGCCGCCATTCTCCACCACCACCCTGGCGGTATAGACGCCATTGGCCTCGCTCACCGAGAGATCCGAGTACTCGAACTCGCTGTAGGACAGGCCGAACCCGAACTCGTAGGTGGCCTCGGCCGCCGTGTACATGTAGGTGAGCCCCAGCTCGATGGGATCGTTCTTCGACATGTCGACGGAGTACTTCGGATCGATCATCTCGAGCGTGACGGTGGCGTCCGGACCCTGCGGGATCGCGTGCGGCCCCAGAGGCGGCAGCGCCGCCATGTCGGCGTACCAGGTCGAGGTCAACCTTCCCGTGGGCGCGTAGTCGCCGAACAGCACCTGGCCGAGGGCGAAGCCCCCGTACTGGCCTCCGTAGGGCTGGTAAAGGATGGCGGCGACGCTGTCGCTCCGCTCGAGCTCCTCCGCCACGACGGGGTAGTTGGCGTTGACGACGACGATTGTCCGCCCGGGATAGGCCTCGGCTACGCCGCGCACGAGGTCGTACTGGTCGGCCCCGAGGTAGAGGTCGCCACGATCGGCGCCCTCGCCGGAGCTGTGTCGCGCCGGCGCGCCGACCACGACGACGGCATACTCGGCGTCCACCGACTCCCGGAACGCCGCGGCGTGGGCGCCGGCCTCCTGGACGACCTCGACGACGAATCGGTTGGCCTCGGTCCTCCTGGACTCGGCTCCCTCCGGGTCGCCGAGGACCTCGGTGAAGCCCAGGCGGCCTGCCTCGTCGACGCGGAGATACTGACCGAGATCGTAGAAGGCGGTCTCCGCGCCGCCGCCGAAGCTCTCGGTGTAGCTGTTGACCACGATGGCCACCGTGCCGTCGTCATTCGGGACGATCCGGAAACGCTCGGGCATCGCGGCCCGGGGACCCGCGGGAGGCGCGTCGAGCGCCTCCCGGCCCGAGACCCGTATCGCGACGGGAGTCCCCGCGGAGAAGAAGGTCGCGCCCTCCGTCTCGACGTCGAGCCACCGTCCGTTGTCGAGAGAGCGATAGCTGTAGCCGCCGTCCTGTCCCCAGGAGAAGGCCTCGAACCTCGCCGCGCTCTCCGGGGTGGACGCGGTGGCCGAGATCTCTCCGCTCTCCCCGTCGGGAATGGTGAGGTAGGCCCCGGTGACGACCGACTTGAACGCGACGATGTTCCCATCCGTGCTGGACGCGATCCTGCCCTCGTCCCCCGCCGCCTCGACGATCCCCTCGAGGGGCGTGAGGTGCGCGTTCGACACGCTCTCGGGAACGTCGACCGCGTGAACCGTCTTGAAGCTCGCCTGCGAGAGCGGACCCACGACGGCCAGGCGCGCGTCCCGCCCGAGGGGCAGCACGCTGCCCGCGTTCTTCAGGAGGACGATGCCTTCACGAGCGGCTCGCAGGGCCACGGCCTGATGGCTCCCGAGGGTCGCATCGAGAGCCACCGAGGCGCGATCCGCCGTGAGGTCGACGAACGGATAGCCGACCGGATAGCCGTGGGCGTCCCGCTCGTTGAAGAGGCCCATCCGCACGAGCGGGACCAGGTTCGCCTGTGCGACGGACTCGATGTTCTCGAGGGTCACGCCGTACGTGCCGGCCGCCACGTTCTCCAGGAGGGCATCGAGCCTGGACGTGTCCTCCGGATCGTTGTTCGTCGCGGCGCCGCCCGCCTCCGCAACCATCATCAGCGCGACCCCGTCGTCGAAGGTCGGGGAGTAGGACGAGTCGTACCCGTTGGCAAAGGCGTTCGCCTCCCCAAGCTCGGTCTCCGCGTGGTAGTCGGGGATGCAATAGAGGCCGCCCCTGCTGGACCACGGAGACAGACCCTGGACCCGGCTGATCAAGGGGGAGATCGGATTCGGTATACCGTTCGAGCGGCCGAACGAGGTCATGAACCCGCCTGCGGCTCCCGAGCGCACGGCGCCCTCGATGGGCGGGACGTGGAGCTCCATGAGTGCCCTCTGGCTGGCGTACACGTCACCCTTCCGACGGAACCACTCGCCGGCGTAGTTGGTGAAGTGCTTCACGGTCAGGATGCTCTTCGTCCAGAAGCCCTGCTCGTTCTCCTCCTCCCCGACTCCGGACGCGCCCAGCGCCATCGACGCCACCATGGCCCGGTTGAGCAGGGGGTCCTCCGAGAAGCCCTCGTCGTGGCGACCGGCGAGGGGATTGGCCCGGAGCTCCTGAATGGCCGTCGCGGTCACGGCGTTGTAGTCGCTGATGTCGACGAGAAACGACGTCGTGTACAGCTGCTCGTCGCCGATCACCCGACCGATGGCCTCGACCAGCTCCAGGTTCCAGGATTGGCCCATCCCGATCATCATGGGAAAGTCGGTCGCCACGCCCTGGTCGTGGTCCTCGTATCGTTCCGCCCCGGGGATCACCCTGCCCGCGTGGGGCCCGGACCTCAGCGTGTAGTCGCCCCGCTGCTGGAGCGCCCACCGCGCGATGCCCTCCGGTCCCGCGTACTCGAAGAACACCTCGAGGTACCGATCCAGATGATCCGGGTTGCCGTCGAACAGCGGCATGCCTTCGTAGGGGCCACCTGCCTGGGTCGCGAACTCGACCGGTGCTGCGTCAGCCTCCACCGTACCCCTGGCCTGGGCCGAGGGGGTCGGACCGAACGACACGGCCATCGCGAGCAGGCCGACGACTCCGCCGGTTGCAGTGATCCTCATGGGTCGAATCATAGTCCTCATCTCAACTCCGGCTCCCGCCGGGTGCGACAGGCCTCGAGGCGTGATTGCCACTGCCCGGCGATTGGACGATGATCGGCCGGGAGCGACCGACAATGAAGGTCCTGGCCATCTACAACATCAAGGGAGGGGTCGGGAAGACGGCGGCGGCCGTCAACCTCGCCCACCTGGCCTCGGAGGCGGGGCACTCCACCCTGCTCTGGGACCTCGATCCCCAGGGGGCGGCCAGCTTCTACTTCCGCGTCAAGACCCGGATCGAGGGCGGGGGGCAGACGCTCCTCAAGCGGCGGGAGCTCGACCACCACGTCCACGCCACCGACTTCCCCGGCCTCGACCTCCTGCCCGCCGACCTCTCCCACCGTCACCTGGACCTGGACCTGAGCGAGTACAAGAAGCCCACCCGGCGGATCCGGAAGCTGCTGGCCGAGGTGGCCGTGGACTACGACTACGTGATCCTCGACTGCGCCCCGAGCATCTCCCTCGTCTCGGAGAGCGTCTTCGCCGCGGCCGACGCCCTGGTGATCCCCACCATACCCACCCTGCTCTCGCTCCGCACCCTGGGGCAGATCGTCCGCTTCTTCCAGGAGCACGGCCTCGAGCACGTGAAGCTCCTCCCCTTCTACTCCATGGTGGACAGCCGCAAGACGCTGCACCGCGCCATCGTGTCCGACTCGAGCGAGATCGAGGCTCGCATGCTCCTCACCTGCATCCCCTACGCGGCCGAAGTGGAGCGGATGGGTCTCCGCCGCGCCCCCCTGACGAGCTACTCGAGGACCTCGGCCTCGGCCCAGGCCTTCCGCGACCTCTGGGAGGAGATCCAGGCCGGTCTCGAGGACGCTTCCCCGGGGTGACCGGCGACTCCGGGTGAGCGGCGAGCGCGATCTCCCCGTACACTCCAACCCGATCCCGGCCTTTGCCATGGCCGTCTCGCTCCTCACCGGGGTGCTGTTCGGGATCGTCCCGGCCCTCCACAGCACGCGAGCCGAGCTGGCCTCGACGCTCAAGGACCGGGCGGGCCAGTCGGCCGGCGGGCGCACCGCGGCCAGGCTCCGGCAGGGCCTGGTGACGGTCCAGTTCTCCCTGTCGCTGACGCTCCTGGTGGCCGCCGGGCTGTCCATCCAGAGCCTGGGCAACGTGAGCCGCGTCGAACTCGGCCACCTCGCCCAGTCGCTGCTCTACGAGATCGAGGGGCCGCAGCCCGCCGTCGTCGTTGCCGCGGTGGTGGTCTTGAGCGCGGTCGCCTTCGGCGCGGGCTACCTCCCCGCCCGTCGGGCCTCGCGCGTCAGTCCCATGGTCGCCCTTCGCTACGAGTAGCGGCATGCGTTCAGCGGCCGCGACGGCAGGGCACCCGGCGTTGGGCCTCAGGTTGAACCCGAGGCGGGCGCCCCAGGAGAACGCGTCCCTGGGCTCCAACCCCTGGGAGTGTTGCTTCGTCAGCCTCCCGCAACGGCTGACGCAGCTCACACCTGTTTCCGTTCACAGCCGAACCGGTGCGCCCCAGCATATTGCCCGATAACCATGGCTTGCAGTTCTCGGGTCGGGTGCCGGTTGGGCTCAGGCCGCGGGCACGCCGTTTCTCCCGTTGGTCCCGGCCCGGCCGGGCATGAAGCGCGCCAGCCGCTGCCAGATCGGGCTGTTCGCCCAGTCGTCGAAGATGCTGTAGGCCACCGGGGTCCCGAGGAGGGTCAGCAGCAGCGCCAGCGTCTGGCCGCCGATGATGACGGTGCCGATCGCCCGGTTGGTCCCGGCGCCGGGGCCGCTCGACAGCGTCAGCGGCAGCATGCCCGCGACGAACGAGAGCGTCGTCATGAGGATGGGACGGAGGCGGTCGCGGTTGGCGAGGCGGATCGCCTCGGCCCGGGGAAGGCCCTCGGCGCGCAGGCCGTTCATGTGGTCGATCTGCAGGATGCCGTTCTTCTTGACGATGCCGAAGAGGACCAGGATGCCCAGCGACGAGTAGATGTTGATGGACTGGTCGAGCACCACGATCGAGAGCAGGGCGAAGGGGATGGTCAGGGGCAGGGCCAGGAGGATGGTCACCGGGTGGATCCAGCTCTCGAACTGGGCGGCCAGGACCAGGTACATGAAGAGCACCGAGGCGAGGAAGGCGATGAGGAAGTTCCACGCCGCCCGCCCCTGCTCCCGCGAGCGCCCGGTGAACCCGTAGGCGTACTCGGGCGGCATCTGGAGCTCTTCCGCACCGGCCACCAGGCCGTCCATGATCGTCTGCGACGAGAAGCCGGGCAGGACGTTGGCGTAGAGCAGCACCTGCCGGCGCCGGCCGAGACGGTTGATCAGGGAGGGCCCGGTCCCCGCCTCGAAGCGGACCACGTCCGTGAGCGGCACCGGCCCGCGCAGCGACGGCACCTCCGCCTGGGCGATCCCCTCGGCGTCGCGGCGGGAGCCGGCCTCGGCCCGCAGGTGCACCTCGTACTGCTCGCCGCCCTCGTAGTAGTCGGTGACCTTGAGGCCTCCCACGAGGACGTTCAGCGTCGCGGCCACGTCGCGGACCCGCACGCCGAGGTCGCCGGCCTTCGCCCGGTCGATGTGGACGCCCAGCTCGGGCTTGCCCACGACGTAGTTGGTGTCCGCGTCGACGGCGCCGGGCATGGTCTCGAGCTTCGCGAGCAGAACCTCGGAGTAGCGGTCCAGCTGGTCGAGGTCCGGCCCGCCGAGCCAGAACTGGATCTCGGCGTTGTTGCCCAGGCCGAAGGCGGTGACGCGCTGCACCTGGGCCCGCAGGTTCAGGCTGGCGTAGGCGGGCAGGATCTCGCGGACATCCTCCATGACCTCCCCCTGGTCCCGCTTGCGCTGGCCGACCGACACGAGCTTCACGTAGAGAGAGCCCAGGTTGTGGGTGTTCTGGGGATCCGCGCCGATGGTCAGAAGGGTGTACTCCACCTCCGGGATCTCCCGGACGCGGCGCCCGATCGACTGGAGGATCGTCTGCGTCGACTCGAGGCTCGACCCCTCGGGGGCGCGGACGACCAGCTCGAACTGCGACTCGTCGTCGATGGGCAGGAAGTTCTTGTTGGCCATGGCGCCCAGGGGGATCGCGGAGCCCACCACGAGGAGCGCGACCAGGACCACCGCCCAGCGGTGGGCCATGGCCCAGTCCAGCAGGCGCAGGTAGGCGCGCTCGACCGCGGCGTAGAAGCCGACCTCCCGCGAGGTCTTGTCGGCGGCGAGCTCCCGCGGGCGCAGCCAGCGCGAGGACAGCATGGGCGTGAGGGTGAAGGCCACGAGGAGCGAGACGCCGATGGCGAAGGCCATGGTCACGCCGAAGGAGTTCATGAAGCGGCCCACGATGCCGCCCATGAAGGCGACGGGCAGGAAGACGGCCACGAGGGAGACCGAGGTCGCCAGGACGGCGAGGCCGATCTCCCGGGTCCCCTCCACGGCGGCCTCGCGAGGGCTGAGGTCCTTCTCCTCCATGAAGCGGAAGATGTTCTCGAGGACGATGACGGCGTCGTCGATGACGATCCCCACCACCAGGGTCAGGGCCAGCAGCGTGATGACGTTCAGGGTGAAGCCCATGAAGTGGATGGCGGCGAAGGTGGCGACGATCGAGCTGGGGATGGCGAGGCCGGCGATGATCGTGGGACGGAAGCGGCGCAGGAAGAACCACACCACCATGGCGGCGAGGAGCGCGCCCAGGACGAGGTGCTCCTGGACCGTGTCCACCGCGGTCACGATGTACTCCGACTGGTCGCGCACGAGCTCGAGCTCGTAGCCCGCGGGGAGCTGCGGGCGGATGTCGTCGAGGCGCTCCTTGAGCCGGCGCACCACCTCGATGGTGTTGGTGCCCGACTGCTTGCGAACCTGGAGGATGACGGCCGGCTCGCCGTTGACCGAGGCCACCGTCTCCGGCTCCTCCATGCCGTCCTCGACGCGGGCCACCTCGGAGAGGCGGACGGCGTGCCCGTTTCGGGTCCCGATGACGATGTCGCCGAAGTCCTGCGCTTCCTCCACGCGTCCGTAGGTCCGCAGGGTCAGGTCGCGCGCGCCCTGCTCGACCCGCCCGCCCGGGAGCTGCACGTTCTGTGCGGCCAGGGCCTGGGAGACCTCGGCCGCGGTGACCTGCACCGCGGCCAGCCGCGCCGGGTCGGCGACCACGTTGATCTGTCGCTTGCGGCCGCCGATGAGCTGGACCTGGCCCACGCCCAGGACCGACTCGATCCGTCGACGCAGCGTCTTGTCCGCGAACTCGGTCACGTCGCGGATGGGAAGGGGGGCAGAGACCGCGACCGACAAAACGGGGACGGCGTCGGGGTCGATCTTCTCGATGACCGGGGGCTCGGCGTCGCGGGGCAGGTCGCGGAGCACGCTGTTGACGCGGTCGCGGACGTCCTGCGCGGCCACGTCGGCATCCTTCTCCAGCTCGAAGCCGATGACGACCTGGGAAACGCCCTCGGCCGAGACGGAGATGAGCTGGTCGATGCCGGAGATGGTGTTGACCGCCTCCTCGACCTTGTCCGTGATCTCGGTCTCGATCTCCTCGGGGGCGGCCCCCACGAGGACGGTGCTCACGGTGACGAAGGGGAAGTCGATGTTGGGGAAGCGGTCCACCCCGAGCCGGGGGTAGGCGAACAGGCCCAGCACCACCAGCGAGAGGACCAGCACCCACGTGAAGACGGGGCGGCGGACGCAGATCTCGGCCAGCTTCTGCAAGGGGTTACTCCTCTCCGAGCTGGAGCTCGACCCGGGCGAAGAGGCCGGGGCGCAGACGGCCGTCCCGGTTGGGGAACTCCGCCTCGACGAGGAACGTGCGGGAGGACGGGTCCACCGACCCTCCGACCAGGCTCACGGTCCCGTCGAACGCCTCGTCGGGGTACGGGTCGACGTGCGCGGCGACCGGCCGCCCGACGTGGACCTTCGCCAGGTAGCGCTCGGGGACGCGGAAGCGCAGCTTGAGCGGCGCCGTCTGCTCCACGACGAAGGCGACGCTGGCCTCGCCGAGCCGCTCGCCGACGTCCGTCCGTCGCGCGGCCACGACACCGTCGACGGGAGAGGTGAGGACGGCGTCGTCGAGACGCTGCTGGGCGAGCGCGCGGGCGGCCTCCGCCGAGGCCAGCCCCGCCTCCGCCTGCTCCGCCCCGGCCTTGGAGCGGAGAAAGACCGCCTGGGAGACGGAGCCTCTCCCGGCGAGGTCGGTCTTGCGCTCGAAGTCGCGACGGGCCTCGTCGGCGGCGGCCTGGGCCCGCGCCTTCTCGGCCTGGGCCCGCGCAAGGTCGAGCTTCAGGTAGTCCGTCTCGAGCTCGAGCAGCGGCTGCCCGCGCCGGACCCGCTGCCCCTCGTCCACCAGGACCCGGGCCACGCGGCCGCCGGTGCGGGGGACGAGGTCGGAGCGGATGGGCGAGACGAACTCGCCGGTGACGCCGAGGCGGCCCCCGGCGACGAGCGCGTCCTGGCCGCTCTCGCCGGTGCCCCCTTCGGACGGGGAGGCCTCGGCGCCGGGCGCGACCGCCGCGGCCACCGACTGCACGTCCTCGGGCAGCGACGGAGGGGGCGTCGCCGCCGCCGTGCTCTCCGGCGTGGCTGGGGTGCATCCGGCCCCGGCGAAGACGCCCACGACGAGGACGGTGAGAAGAGACAGGTTCGAGCGCAGCGTCACGGCAGTGCCTCCTTGAGCACGGCGGACTTCAGGTCCCCGGCCGCGAAGTAGACCTCGAGCTCGGCGAGCAGGCGGGCGAGGTCGCTCACGACCACCGCGCGCCGGGCGTCGGCCAGCGTCGCCTCCGAGGACTGGATGTCGAGTGAGGTGGCCTCCTGGTTGCGGTACAGGTCCGAGACCTGCGCGTACTCCGCCTCGGCGGCCTGGAGCTGCTCGCGCGAGAGCTGGAGGCTCGTCTCCGCGGTCTCCAGGTTGAGCAGCGCCCGGCGCACGTCCTCGCGGACGGTGCGGAGGATCTCCTCGTAGGCGAGCCGCGTCTGGCGCTCGCGCTCGCGGGCGAGGGTGATGCGGGCCCCGATCTCCCCCGAGGTCCAGATGGGGACGGCCATGCGCAGCGCGGCGTACCCGTAGCGGTCGGAGGGGAAGGTCGTCTTCTGCCAGACGTAGCCGGCGTCCGCGGTGACGGTCGGGAGATAGGCCCCCTTCTGCTTCGAGATCTCGAGCTCGGAGATCCGCAGCGCGGTCCGCGCCAGCTGGAGGTCGGCGCGCGTCTCTTCGGCCCGCTGGATCAGGAGGGCCTCGTCCGGCCTCGGCGGCATCTCGAGACGGGGCTCGGCGACGGTGACGTCGCCCTCGAGGTCGAGGTCGACGCGCAGCTGCCCGGCCGCGACCCCGCGGTCGCGACGGGCGAGGGCGATCGTCCGCCGGGCCGCGGCGACCGCCGACTCGGCGCGCACGACGTCCACCCGGGTGGACTCGCCCGCCTCGAAGAAGTCGCGCGCCTGGCGGAGTCGCTCCTCGGCGAGCGCGACCGTCTGCCGTCCCGACCTCGATCAGGGCGTCTCCGCCCACGACGGTGATGTACTCCGGCGGCCACCCGGAGGAGGATCCGGTCCTCGGTGGCGCGGACGCCCTGCTCGGCCGCGCGGACGCCCTCCTTGGCCTGGTCGTAGGCCCGGATCTCCCGCAGGCCGGCGAAGATCGGCTGGGAGACCAGCAGGCGGAGGTTCCAGTCGTTGAGGGGCAGGATCACCCGCTGGTTCGGGGGCACCCCGAAGGCCGCCTCCTCGGAGTTGCGGATGAGCCCCCCGGTGGCCTGAAGCCGGGGGAGGACGGCGGAGAAGGCCCCGCGCTTCTGGGCGTTGGCGACGCCCACCTCGGCCTGGGCCAGCCCGACGTGGGCGTTGGCGACGAGCGCGCGCTGCAGGGCCTCCTCGAAGCCCAGGGGCACCGCGTCGCCGGGGGCGACAGCGGGAGGCGTGTCGGCGAGCGGCCCGGTGAGGGCCGCGGCTCGTCGTCGGCGACGCCAGGCGGCGGCTGGGCGGCGGCGGGGACGGCGA
>CAVOYO010000028.1:0-16979 GCA_963700695.1 uncultured Acidobacteriota bacterium
AACACTGGCCTCCCCGACCGAGCCAACAACGTCGAGAACGTGTACATACAGTTTCCCGCCGCCGGCACCTGGACCGTCACCGTCAAGGGCTTCAACGTCCCGCAAGGCCCACAGCCGTTCGCCGTCGTGGCGGCCGCGGGGTCAGCGCAGCCGACCTATGCGCTGACGGTGACCAAGGACGGCAACGGAAGTGGGACAGTGACGTCCGCTCCGGCCGCCATCGACTGCGGCGTCACGTGCTCCGCGGACTTCCGGGCGGGGACGGAGGTCGACCTCTCGGCGGCGGCGGCGCCGGGCTCCACGTTCTCCGGCTGGTCTGGAGCCTGCACCGGCCCGGGCAGCTGCTCCGTCACCATGGACCAGGCCCATTCCGTTGGGGCGACCTTCGTCCTCAACGCGCCTCCCGAGGTGTTCATAGACGACGTTTCGGAGCCCGAAGGCAACTGCGGAGCCACGGAGCTCGTCTTCACCGTCACACTCTCCCACCCCAGCGGGGCGGTGGTGGCCGTCGACTACACGACGGCGGACGACACAGCTATCGCGGGCGAGGATTACACCGCGACGGCCGGCACGCTCGCGTTCGACCCGGGTGTCGTGTCGCTCCCCGTCCACGTTTCCGTCGTTGTCGACGCGGCCTTCGAGTCCGACGAGACGTTTAGCGTTCGCCTCACCGGAGCCTCCAGCGCGATTCTGGTGGACGACACGGGGATCGGAACCATCCTCAACGACGATGCCGATCTGCCGGCCAACGTGGCGCCGGTCGAGTGGACGAGCCTGACCGGCGTGTCCGCCTGCGGGACCAGCCTGACCAAGACGGCCGCCACCGGTTGGGGCAACGCCGGCGCCGTCTCCACCCAGCAGATCACCTCCGGCGACGGCTACGTCGAGTTCACCGCCTCCGAGACCACCACCAGCCGCATGCTCGGCCTCTCCAACGGGAACTCCAACGACTCCTACACGGACATCGACTTCGCCCTCTACCTCTACGGAGGCCAGATCCTGATCTACGAGGCGGGCGCCCACAAGGGCAACTTCGACCCCTACGCCACCGGCGATACCCTCCGCGTCGCCGTCGTGGACGGGCTCGTGCAGTACTCCAGGAACGGGATCGTCTTCTACACTTCCTCCACGACCCCCACCTATCCTCTCCTCGTCGACACCGCCCTCTACACCACGGGCGCCACCCTCGTCGACGTCGTCATCGACACCGCCGCTCCCCCTCCCCCTCCGCCTCCACCCTACTCGGGCGCGGTGGTGTGGACCTCTGTCGCGGGGGTCACCGTGAACGGCAACTCCCTCACCAAGACCGCCACCACCGGCTGGGGCAATGCCGGTGCCGTCTCCACTCAGCAGATCACCTCCGGGCGACGGCTACGTCGAGTTCACCGCCACCGAGACCATCACCCGCCGCATGCTCGGGCTCTCCAACGGGAACTCCAACGACTCCTACACGGACATCGACTTCGCCATCTACCTCAGGACAGACGAGCTCCAGATCTACGAGACGGGCGCGCCCAAGGGCATCTTCGGCACCTACACAACCGGCGACACCCTCCGCGTCGCCGTCGTGGACGGGGTCGTGCAGTACTCCAGGAACGGGATCGTCTTCTACACTTCCGCCGGCGACCCCCACCTACCCCCTCCTCGTCGACACCGCCCTCTACACCCGGGCGCCACCCTCGACGACGTCGTCATCGGACACCGCCGCTCCGCCTCCTCCGCCTCCCCCAGCTGTCACGGGCCGGTGGTGTGGACCTCTGACGCGGGGGTCACCGTGACCGGCAACTCCCTCACCAAGACCGCCGACCACCGGCTGGGGCAATGCCGGCGCCGTCTCCACCCAGCAGATCGCCTCCGGCGACGGCTACGTCGAGTTCACCGCCTCCGACACCACCATCATGCCGCATGCTCGGCCTCTCCAACGGGAACTCCAACGCCTCCTACACGGACATCGACTTCGCCATCTACCTCACGGAGGCCAGCTCCAGATCTACGAGACGGGCGCCCCCAAGGGTATCTTCGGCACCTACACCACCGGCGACACCCTGCGGGTCGCCGTCGTGGACGGGGTCGTGCAGTACTCCCGGAACGGGATCGTCTTCTACACTTCCACCAAGACCCCCACCTATCCGCTCCTCGTCGACACCGCCCTCTACACCCAGGGCGCCACCCTCGTCGATGTCGTCCTCAACAGCGTCGCTCCCCCTCCCCCTCCGCCTCCCCCCTACTCGGGCGCGGTGGTGTGGACCGCTGTCGTGGGGGTCACCGTGAACGGCAACTCGCTCACCAAGACCGCGACCACCGGTTGGGGCAATGCGGGTGCCGTCTCCACTCAGCAGATCACCTCGGGCGACGGCTACGTGGAGCTCACCGCCTCCGAGACCAACACCCGCCGAATGCTCGGCCTCTCCAACGGGAACTCCAACGTCTCGTACACGGACATCGACTTTGCCCTCTACCTCTACGAAGACGAGCTCCGGATCTACGAGGCGGGCGCGGCCAAGGGCATCTTCGGAACCTACACAACCGGCGACACCCTGCGGGTGGCGGTCGTGGACGGGGTCGTGCAGTACTCCCGCAACGGCACCGTCTTCTACACTTCCGCCGGGACCCCCACCTACCCCCTTCTCGTCGACACGGCCCTCTACACCACGGGCGCCACCCTCGTCGACGTCGTCATCGACACCGCCGCTCCCCCTCCTCCGCCTCCACCCTTCACGGGCGCGGTGGTGTGGACCGCTGACGTGGGGGTCACCGTAGACGGCAACTCGCTCACCAAGACCGCCACCACCGGTTGGGGGAATGCGGGTGCCGTCTCCACCCAGCAGATCACCGCGGGCGACGGCTACGTGGAGTTCACCGCCTCCGAGACCACCACCAGCCGAATGCTCGGCCTCTCCAACGGGGACTCCAACGCCTCGTACACGGACATCGACTTTGCCCTCTACCTCTACGGAGGCCAGCTCCGGATCTACGAGGCGGGCGCGGCCAGGGGCATCTTCGGAGCCTTCACCACCGGCGACACCCTGCGGGTGGCGGTCGTGGACGGGGTCGTGCAGTACTCCCGCAACGGCACCGTCCTCTACACTTCCGCCGGGACCCCCACCTACCCCCTTCTCGTCGACACGGCCCTCTACACCACGGGCGCCACCCTCGTCGACGTCGTCATCGACACCGCGCCGTAGTCCTCGTCGCCCGACGCCGCCGGCAGGCCGAGCCGGCCCGCGCAACGGATTGGCTTCGCTGCACCCTCACCGGCGACGCCCTGTCCGTTTGGGTGGCGGGTTTCCGGTGGGACCGCGTGATAAGAGACAGAGGAGGACAGATGGCAGCTTCGCACGTCGTTCGTAAGCGGTTGGAGATGAGGGGTTTCCATGGACTCGACGACGCCCCCTGGGCCGAGCTCGGGCCCTGGGTGCGCTGGTCGCCGGCCCTGTGCACGGTCGTCATGGTGGTCGGCGGCGCAGGTCTGAAAGGGAGGTCCTGATGTCTTCGCTGAGCTGTCCTGTCGATCTGGACACGAAGAAGCTGCAGACGGCGGTCGTCGACATGTACGCGCGCGTCGCCACGGAGCCCGACGGTGGCGACTTCCATTTTCACCGCGGTCCCGCCTACGCCGCTCAGCTGCTCGGCTACGACGCGCGTGAGCTCGCCGAGCTGCCGGAGCGCAGCACGCGGTCCTTTGCCGGCGTCGGCAACCCCCACGCGATCGCGCCGGTGCAGCCCGGGGAGACCGTCCTCGACATCGGCAGCGGGGCGGGCACGGACCTTCTCCTCGCGGCTCGTCGCACCGGGCCGACGGGTCATGCGATCGGCATCGACGCGACCGACGAGATGATCGAGGCCTGCCGGACCGCCGCCCACGAGGCGGGGCTCGACAACGTCGAGGTCCGCAAGGGCGACCTGCACGACCTCCCGGTCGAGGACGCGAGCGTGGACGTCGTCATCTCGAACGGGGTGCTGAACCTCGCGCACGACAAGCGGCGCGCCTTCGGCGAAGTCTTCCGCGTTCTCCGCCCCGGCGGGCGCTTCCAGCTCGCCGACATCGTGGTCCAGGACGAGCTCGGCGACTCGATACGAGGCAACTACGAGCTCTGGGCCGCTTGAATCGGCGGCGCTCTCCCGGCGGGAGAGCTCGTCGACGTGCTCGGTGCAGTCGGCTTCACGGACGTGCTCGAGCAGCGAAGCTTCGACCCCTTCTTCGGGACCAGCAAGGAGAAGACCGCGCGCCATTTCCAGGTGCGAGGCGTGAACGTGGTCGCAGTCAAGCCGGCCTGATCCCTCGTGCGCTCGCTCGCCCGCACCCACGTCACACCGCAGCAGAAGGAACAGCGCTTCACGTACGCGGCCTTCCAGAGAGAGGCTTGACCCCCCACTCTCCAGGACGTCATCGGCCGGTCTCGGGTCGCACCGCTCTCAGCCCCCCGTGTCTGCCCTCGTGGGGCGCTGCCGCAGCCACCGGATGTACTCTCCGATCCGGCGGACCTCGTCGTCGGTGACGCCGGCCCCGAAGGCCGGCATCTTGATGAGCTGGCGACGCATGAAGAAGGCCGCCACCGGGTTGTCACGCAGGCGCGTCGGGCTGCCCTCCCGGACCCACTCCGCGAGCTCTCCCTCGTCTTTCACCAGCTCGGGGTAGTCCGCCCCGCTCCAGGATGGGATGTAGCCCTTGAGCGAGCCCGGATTGGGCGTGTCCCTCCGCCCCCCGGGTCCGTGGCAGCCAAAGCAGCCGAGGCTCGACGCGAGGTCGTGACCGGCACGGGCGGAGCCGGGCATCTCCTCGAAGTCCGACACCGCCATGACCCAGGCGACGAGGTCGTCCGTCTCCTGCTCCGAGAGAACGTCGCGGAAGGCCGGCATCGACAGCAGAGGCGGTGGGGCGTCGCCTTCTTCCTCCCGAAGCCGTTGTGGTTTCCCGTCGCGGATCCACTCGCGGATCTCGTCGTGATCGCGGGCGTACTCGGTCACATCCTCGCGGCGGAACGAGGGGGCGCCCCCGGTGCCTTTGGGGTGGGGATCCTCGGGCCGGCCTGCCGCGGCGTGACAAGACAGGCACCCCTGGCGCGCCGCGACCCGTCCGCCGCGCTCGACCGGACCGATGTTGTGCGTGCGCCACCACCCGATCCCGGCGGTCCCCAGCGCGACGAGAGCGACCGGGATCAGGACGAGAGCGAGCCGATTCACGCCCCTCGGTCTGCCTTCCGGGCTCGGCACGATAGATCTGGACTCCCACTTCGCGAGCGCGCACGGGTGGAACGAGGATCGTCTCTCCGGAGGGGCGCCCCGAGCGTCGGGACGGCGAGAGAGGCCGCGCCGTGTGGCGCCTCCTCCGGCGACACAGTAGGAGCGTTAGTTGAACGTCACTCTGTGGCTGTGGCTCGCGTCTTCGCTGGACTCCTTCGACACCCGCTGCCCGGCGGCGATCGCGGTCAACTCGTCGGCGGTCAGCCTCACCGAGTGGCCGTGGTCGGAATTCCCCCGGATGCCGAGGACGATCTCTGTCGCCGACGCCAGCTCGGCAGCGGTGACGACGGCGGAGTGGCCGTGGTTGCTGTCGACGGTCCCGACCACGTCGGCTCCGCCTCCGCCGGTCGCGGGCGGTGTTGTGGGAGTGCTCGGCGACGCCGGCGAGCTGTTGCTCCCGCCACAGCCGGTCACTGTGATGGCGACACCGCTCAGCACGGCCATCGCGGAGGCCACCGTGAACTCTCGGCGGCCGAGTGTCTTCCTGTCCTGCATTGACATCCTCCGATCAGTAGAACTTGCGACTGAGGTTGAAGCCGATGAACCAGTCATCGGGCCCCTGCTGCCCCCGTGCGATCTGGGCCGGGGTGGTGGCCAGCGCGTTGGAGAAGTTGATCTGGAAGGCGTGGCCTCCCACCCGCCACTCGACGCCGAAGGACGCGAGCGACTTCGAGTCGCCCGACCCGAGGTTGCCCTTGTACCCGGCGAGGCGGGGGTTGTACTCCCCGACCGCGTACATCGTCCGCGTGAGGCGGAGCCGCGCCCCAAGGCCGAGAACGAGCGTGTCGTCCTCGGTGCCCGGAGCGGAGGGGTTGATGCGGGTGTGGGCCACCCAGTACGGCACCGCGTAGACGGCCCCGCGGGTGCCGAGCTTCTTCGAGAGCACGAGCCCCACCGCCGGCGAGAACTCGTGGACGGGCGCCGGCTGGGGTGCCTCGGAGAGGCCGAAGTTGTTCAGGCCCTCGACGGACAGCACCAGGCCCAGGCCCAGGGGGCGATCGGGCTCCCTCAGCAGCGCCTGCTGGCCGGCGAGCTGGATCGTGCGATCGCTCGTGCGGTAGATGGACAGCTGGGTGCCATGAAGCAGACCGAACCTCAGGCCAAACCCGATCTGGGCCCCACCGTCGAAGCCGAAGAGGTCGGCGAGCAGGTCCTCGAAGCTGCCCTCGCCGAGCGGGCGGTCGAAGCGGTGCGTCAGGCGGAAGGCGAGCTTGTGCTTCGGGACGCGCAGGGTGGTGGGCAGGTTGATGACCTCGAAGTCGGGTTCGGCGGGGTCGATGTCGAGATCCTCGTCGTAGTCGGCCAGCTCATCCTCGTCGGACGCCGGAGGCGGCGCGGTGCCCACGACCTCGCTCGACGTCGGAGCCGCCACCGCCGAGGCAGCCGCGCCGGCCCCGGCCGTCCCTTCGGCGGCCAGATCGGGAGCCGCCGAGCCCAGCGCGAAGAGAAGAACCATCAGCAGACGGGCGGTCACTTCCCCGCCTCCGCGACGACGAAGACGCCCTGCATGCGGCGATGTCCGGATCCGCAGTACTCCGAGCACGTCATGCGGAACCTGCCGGGCCGATGCGCCATGAACTCCACACCGACCTCCTCCCCGCCCTTCGGGATCACGACCTTGACGCCGTAGCCGTCGATGGCCAGCCCGTGCGTCGTGTCGACCGAGCGGAGCACCAGATTGACGTGGTCCCCCTGCTGCACCTCGATGCGCGCGGGTTCGAAGGCGTATCGCGAAGCGGTGACCGCGAACGTCCGGACCTCGCTCGGCGGCTCATCCCCGGCGGTGACCAGGAAAGGCAGCCCGGTCACGAGAGCGATGGCGCAGGCGGCCGGGAGCAGGAAGGCCCCGGCATGTGCCACCGCGGTCGCCGTTCCCCTGCTCGGTGATTCACGCATGCCCCAGAGAACGGCAAGGGGCGTGCCAGAGAGGATACTGCTCGTGCCAAAGGACTTGGCGCGAGAGGGACAGGGGCCGGCCTTACGGGCAGCGTAAGGCGCGTTCGAGCACCGTAAGCCCGGGTCAGTCGATGCCGATTCGGTGCTTGCCCAGGTAGTGGGAGAGTGCGCGCTGGCTGAGCCCGAGCAGCGCCGCCGCGTCCTTCTTCACACCGCCCGCCTGCTCGAGCGCCCGCCGGATCGACTCGCGCTCGGCCCACTCGACGTTCTCGTGGAGCCGTGCGGAGGGCAGGCCCCCCGCGTCCCGACCGGCCGGGGGCTCGATGATCGAGATCGAGGCCTCGTCGATCAGGGGCCCGGTGGCGAGAACCACCGCGCGCTCGATCGTGTTCTCGAGCTCGCGGACGTTCCCCGGCCAGCGGTACGCCTGGAGCCGGCCGAGGGCCGCCTCTTCCACGCGCTCGATCGTTCTCCCGATCCTCTGCGCGTGCTTCCTCACGAAGTGCTCGACGAGGGGGGGGATGTCCTCGCGACGCTTCCGGAGAGGCGGAAGCTCGATCGGTATCACGCTCAAGCGGTAGTAGAGGTCTTCCTGGAAGCGCTCCTCGGACACGAGGGCCCGCAGATTCCGGTTGGTGGCGGCGATGACGCGCACGTCCACCTTCTGCGTCCGCTCCGAGCCCACCGGCTCGAACTCTCTCTCCTGGAGAACGCGGAGCAGCTTGGCCTGCACCGGGAGGCCGAGGGTGCCGATCTCGTCGAGGAAGATGGTCCCGCCGTCGGCGAGGGTGAAGCGGCCGCGGCGGTTCGAGGTCGCGCCGGTGAACGCGCCCCGGACGTGCCCGAAGAGCTCCGATTCGAGGAGCGCCTCGGGGATGGCCGCGCAGTTGACCTTGATGAGCGGCATCCCGCGCTCGGGGCTTCGGGCGTGGATCGCCCGCGCCGCCAGCTCCTTCCCGGTGCCGGTCTCCCCGTTGATCAGGACCGTGCTCCGGGCCTGCGCCACCCGCTCCAGCGTCCCGATCACCTCCTGCATCGCCCGGCTCCGTCCGATGATGCCGTAGTGGTCGAACTGCTCCTCCTGCTCGCGCAGGAGGTAGCGGTGCTGGCCGCGGAGGCGCTGGTGCTCCAGCGCGCGCCCGACCGCCACCAGGAGCTCGTCCACCTCGAAGGGCTTCTGCAGGTAGTCGAAGGCCCCGAGCTTCATCGCCTCGATCGCATTGTCGACCGTGGCGTGCGCGGTCATCAGGACGACCTGGGGCCGCTCCCCCTCCGCAGAGGTCCGGACCAGGTCGCGGATGAGGTCGAGCCCGGTCTTGCCGGGCATCCGATTGTCGACGATCAGGACGTCGAAGCCGCGCTCGGCCAGGAAGCGCTCGGCGTCCGCCGGCCTCGGGGTCGCCACCACCTCGTGGCCCTCCTCGCGCAGGGCACGGCCCAGGGTCTTGAGGATGCCTTCCTCGTCGTCGACGAGCAGGACGCTCCCATGAAGCGGTGTGCTCACAGCACCTCCGTGGACGCTGCCGCCGAGACAGGGGCGGGCAGCTCGATCTCGATCCGCGTCCCCTCGCCCTCCCGGCTCTCGATCCGGATGGCACCGCCGAGGGCGTCCACCACCTTCCGCGCGATCGCGAGTCCGAGACCGGTGCCGGTGCGCTTGGTGGTGAAGTAGGGGTCGAACACGCGGGACAGGTCCCCGGCGGCGATCCCCACGCCCCCGTCCGCGACCCAGAGGAGGACGGCCCCGTTCTCCGCGGCACGGCCACCGACCTCGATGTCGTCCGTTTCGTGGGGTCGGTCGGCTTCGGCGTCCCGACGGGCCCGGACGCTGTCACGTGCGTTCGCCACGAGGTTCACCAGAACCATGCGCAGGCGCTCCCCGTCCGTCATCCGGTTCCCGAGAGACGGGTCCAGCGCGTACCGAACGCCCACGTCCGTGCATCCCTCCAGGGCGGCGTCGACCGCTCCCCGGGTGACCTCCGCAACGTCCGTCGGCGCCGGCTCGACCTCGAGGGGTCGGGCGAAGTCCAGGACGTCTCCGACGATGCGGTCGAGGCGGGCCACCTCGTGGTCGATGTCGGCGGTCACTTCGCGGACCTCCGCCGGCGAGGTCCCCTCCCGTCGAAGCGTCCGGAGCGATCCCTTGATGATCATCAGGGGGTTGCGCACCTCGTGGGCGATGATGGTGGACAGCCGGCCGAGCGCGGAGAGGCGATCCCGCAGGGCGGCCTCCTTCTGGAAGCGCGCGATCGAGTCGGTGAGGGTGTTGAAGGTCCGGGCCACGAGACGAGCGTCCTCGTCGTCCCAGGCCCGCCCTGCTCCAATCTCCCGGGTGAGGTCCCCGGTGGCGGCGATCTCCTTCATGCCGTCGGTGAGAGCGGCCAGCGGTCGCGTGACCGTGCGCGCCACCGCCCAGCTCAGGAGCAGGCTCACCGCCACCGCGACCAGCGCGGCGACCGCGAGCGCGGTCCGGAGGGTGTCCAGCGGGCGCAGGGCCTCGGCCCGGGACCTGAGCACGAGGAACGACGGACCGTCGCTCTCGGCGACGAGGGGACGCCGCAGTGCGACCCAGTCCTCGTCCGCGAGCCTCAGACGGAGCACCCCGGCCCCGGGGGGGGCGGCGAGGAGCGTCGGGTCCTGGGTGCGAGGCAGGGTGGTCGCTTGGACCCGACCGGCGAAGAGCATCGCCACGTGGCTCCCGGTGAGGCTGCGCAGCCGCACCGCCACCCGGTCGTCGAGGACGAAGCCGAGGGTGAGCTCACCGAGCACCTCCGGCGTCGCGGTTCCCAGGAGGATGGGAACGGTGAAGAACTCGACGAGGCGTCCGTCCTCGACCGCGAACCCCTGTGGCCCTGGCGTCGTGCTCGCGTCCCGGAGCGTCCCTCCCTGGCTGGCCAGGGTGCGCCCCTCGGCGTCGGTCACGACGAAGAGGTCGCAGCCGACGCGCTCGGGGTAGTCCCGCGTCAGCCGCTCCACCGTGGGCGGGATCGCCCGTCGCCACCGCTGCCTTGAGCATCGGGACGTCGGCCATGAGCAGGGCCCGCTCCCTCCCGGTCTCGAGACGCACGCGGTGGTACTGCTGGACGATCCGCACCGCCTCCTCGAGCTGGAGTCCGAGCCCGGTCTCCGCCTGGCGGGTGACGCGCGCGGTCACGTAGCCGAGGCCGGCGCCCATGGGGAGAACAGCCACCAGCGCGGTGGCGGCGAAGACGCGCGAGCGAAGGGAGGCGAGCACGCGACCCACGTTACTCCACGACGACGTCCTGCACGACCTCGCCTCCCTCTGCGGGCACTCGCACCGTGCGCGTGGACCGCACCTCGCCTTCGTTCCACACCGCAAGCGTGTAGGTGCCGGGGGGCACGCCTTCGATGCGGTACCGGCCGGACTCGTCGGTCGTGTCGAAGAAGCGGTGGGCGAACACGAGGACGAAGGCGCTCATGTGCGAGTGGATCTCGCAGAACACCCTCACCATCCCGGGCCGGTCGAAGCGGACGGACCTCGAAGCGCCCCGGGGGTAGCGCCCGAGATCGAAGCGCTTCGCCTTCGACAGCGAGAACACGTTGTGGAAGACGCGGTCGCTGTTGGGGAACTCGACCGTCGTGCCCACGGTGACGGCGAGAACGTGGGGAACGAAGGTCTCGTTGAGCTGGTCCAACACGGCCCGCCCCGGCGGCGGCACCTCGAACGCACCCCGGGGTGCGGTCTCGAGGTAGACGACGGCGGTCCGACGATCGGGCGCGTCGCGCGGGTCGGCCATGCCGAGGGCGGAGACGTCGGGGCGAGCCGCGTCTCCCTGGTCCGGGAGACGGACCTCGACGCGACCACGGATGGTCCCGACGGGTGCGCTCTGGGCGCCGCCGTGGGAGGCGCCGCCGACCAGGAAGCCCACCACGGCCAGCGCCACGCGCGTGCGACGCCGATCTCGTAGGCGGGCCGCCCCGGGTCGACTACCGGAGCCACCAAGGGCGCCGGCTCGCACCGCGGATTGGAGACTATTCAGCAACCTGCTCTAGAACCACAGCAGCACCTGCGCCGCCACCAGGCCCTCCCTCCGCACGCGCCCGCCGTCGCGCCAGTTCTGCTGCCAGGCCGCCTTGAGCAGCACCTGGCGATGGAGCGCGTAGCCGCCCCCGACTTCGACCCGCGTCACGTCGGCGTCCCACGTCCCGCGGCCCGCCCGGCCCGCCAGCTCGGAGAAGGAGAGGTGGCCCACCCGGCCCGCCAGGTACAGCCCCGGCCTGAGCTTATAGCGTGCCTCGACGTACGCTCCGAGCGAGTCCTGCGGTGTCTCGATCCGGGTCTCCTCGAGGGGCGGAAGATCCCATCGGCTCCAGAGCACCTCGGCGCGCAGGATCCAGTAGCCCCGAGCGTACTCGAGGTCCGCCCCGAGGGCACTCTGGTCGAAGCCGGTGCCGGCCTCCGGGGGGAGGATGTGCGTCAGCTCACGGGCCAGGAACTCCCCTCGCGCCGCCGAGACCCCCACCGTGACCTGAGGCCCGGGTGTCCACCCGAGTCGGGCGGCGAGCTGCTTGCCGTCGTTGTTGTCGCGCACGAGGGGATAGCTCAGCGTCCCCTGGGTCAGCGACACGGCCAGAGACACAGGGCGGCGGCCGATCCGCACCTGCACCCCAGTGTCCCAGACCTCGGCATTCACGAGCGGGACCCCGGGGCCAACGTCCGGCGAGCCGACCGAGTAGCCCACCCGCCATCCGCGGCCCCGTTTCGAGATCAGCTCCTCAGCGCTCGCGGGCACGGCGTCTTCGCGGAGCGTGGTCGGGTACTGATAGGCGAGGGGAAGACCCGGGAGGGGGTTCTCTCCGCCGTAGCGCCGACGGGCGTACGCCCCGAAGACCGGTGGCACGATGCCCGCCTGCAGATCCAGGGCCTTGCCGGCCCACGGCCGCACCCGCAGGAAGAGCGCGTAGACGACAGGGGCGCGCAGGTTGTCGCTGCGGATCTCACCCAGGAGCGCAGCACGACTGCCGAGGCGAAGCTCGGTGTTCAGGCCGAGACGGAATCTTCGCAGGACATTGTCGCCGTAGTCGTCGTAGCCTACGAAGTTGAAGTAGCCGTCGTCCTTGGGCGAGATCGTCCCGCTGACCAGTCCCCCCACCCGAAGCCGGCCCCCGAAGAGCACGAGCGGCCCCGCCGCCTCGCCAGGGTCCGGCCCGGCCAGGCAGACGAGCGGCGCGAGAAGAGCGATGAGCCAGCGTCGGGCTCGGAAGGTCACTGTGTCGGGGACTCCTCGGTCCAGTATAGAGGGCCGGGCGACCGACGCCGAAGCCGCCCCCAATGACCTTTTGGTCAGGGGCCGAACGTACGAGTCGCGTAAGTTCTTTCGAGATCTGTCACGACGAGGAGGGTGCGAGAGGAGGCGGGACCGCCCGGACCACGCCCCCGGCGACAGGGAGCGACGTGGCCCGGGCGGGCCAAGGACGGGCGTTACCCGCTGAACGAGGACGACGACGAGGACGAGGACGAGGAGCCGCTGCTGGACTCGCTGGACTCCGAGCTGGCGCTGGACGCGCTGGACTCCGAGCTGGTACTGGACGCGCTGGATTCCGAGCTGGCGCTGGACGCGCTGGACTCCGAGCTGGTACTGGGCGCGCTGGACAGGCTCGAAGACGAGGAATCGGGCCCGGTAGGGGTCCCGCTGTTGCAGCCGCCGAGCACGCCCACTCCAGCCAGGGCCGCACCGCCCGACAGGAGGATCAGGAACTCGCGCCGCTCGGAGAAACGCTCGTTCCGAGGCTTGGACCCCTTCTTGCTCTCTTTCATGACACCTTCTCTCTGCGACTGAGGGCCCCTGGAGCAGCACGCTCCCGATGGACAACCCTTCGAACCTACCCCAGCCTGCCACGCACAATCAAGCAAGATTGCTGCCAGGCAGTGAGACGCCGTCCGACACCGGCCTCAGTCAGGAGCCGGTCCGGCAGCTTCCTCCGGAGACAGGAAGGACACGGCACCGCCGTCGAAGTACATCCCGACACGCCGGATGACCTCGTCGGCGGTGATCATGTCCATGCACCGCGGCAAGTCGCCGATGACGTCGACGCAGAGCTGCCCGGGCTCGTCCTTCTGGTCGCCGTCGCCAAGCGGGACGGTGCGGGCCTTCCAGCAGCCCCCGTTGTCGCAGCACCTCAGGGCGCCCACGGTGTGGATGAACTGGTGGTGGGGGTAGGCGGTGAAGTGCGGCGGCTCACGCCCTCCGGCGATCACGACGCAGGGGCGGTTCTTCGGCATGCCCGGCTTCATCTCGACGGCGGCCGCGAGGTGCATGAGCAGGCTGATCGCGGAGATCGCCCCTTGTGCGTGGTACATGAGGCGGATGAGCTGGCGCAGACTGGTCTGGCCACGCAGGTCGATCACGCCCTCGAGCGGCGGGTGGTGATGGTGCGACTCCCCCACCTGGACGAAGTCGATCCGCCCCTCGAAGTGCCGGACCACCTCCTGATAGCGTTCGGCCGACCACCACTTGATCGTGTAGTCCCACTTGCCGCCCGAGGCGAACAGCCAGTAGGGACGGGCGGTGCCCCGTGCCTCTTCGACCTGGCCGAACCACTCCTTCTCCTCGCTCGTGAGATGCACGTCGCCACGGTGCTCGGTGGGCTGGATGCGCAGCCCGAGCTCGTCGTTCAGGTGCTCGATGAAGCCGAAGAGGAAATGGTACGGCGCGGTGTTGCTCTTGTGGATGATCGGGTAGTGGCAGTCGATGACGCGAACGCCGGGTTCGCCATCGTCGAGCTTCGTCAGCCAGGGGTTGCCGATCCACAGGTCGGAGCAGGAGGTCCGGACGTCGGTGAGGTACCGGCCAGGGTAGCACCGGTGCAGGTCACGCACGGCCGCGGTCAGCATGACGATATCGCCGGCGGATTGCGAGTTCCGCAGAATGAGTCGCTCAGGTGCGGCCATGACTCCGAAGGTAACTCATCTGCGCGGGCGAGTCTGTCCGGCCCGGACGGCCCCCTCGCGGGCCCGCCCCCAGACCCCGGGTAGAATCGAGTCCGGCCCGCACGATGAGCTTCGTCGAGATCCTCCTCCTCGCCCTCGCCCTGGCCGCAGACGCCTTCTCGGTGGGGGCGGCGCTCGGCCTGCGCTACCGGAAACCCCGCGAGGTCTTCCGAATCGCCTTTCACTTCGGCCTCTTTCAGGCCCTTCTTCCGCTCTTCGGCGCGCTGCTGGGAGGCGCTCTGCTGGTCTACGTCGAGAGCGTCGACCACTGGATCGCCTTCGGGCTGCTGGCGCTCCTCGGCAGCCGAATGATCTGGTCCGGGCTTCACGACGACCGCGACGAAGCCGCGAGCACAGACCTCACTCGCGGCTGGAACCTCGTGGGGCTTTCCCTCGCGGTGAGCATCGACGCCCTCGCGGCCGGGATCACCCTGCCCGCCGCCGACGCACCGATCGGGCTTGCCGTCGCGATGTTCGGCCTCGTCGCCGGCCTGGCCACCCTCGTCGCGATGCGCTTCGCGGGCTCGATCGCCCGCCACATCGGGAGCCGCGTCGAGATCGTCGCCGGCCTCGTCCTGATCGGCCTGGGCGTCAAGATCGTTCTCGAGCACACGGGCCTTCTCTCGCTGGCCTGAGCGCGCATCTGCCGTCTCGTGGCCCCGCGATCCGTCCAGGCGGCGAAAGTGCTTGCGTCAGGTCGGGTCAAGGGCCGCGAAGCCGTTCCCTGGCGCGACCGCTCATTCCCTGAATCGACCGTTCATTCCCCAGAACAACCGCTCGTTCCCTGGGGCCACCGAGTCGAGGTATTGCAGAACCGTGACATTCCGGCCCGCACTCGGGTGCTAGTCTGCGAGCGGTCGAGCCTTTGTTGGACACCCACGTGGGCCAGCCTCGTGATCGGGGTGGTCCGACGCAACCCACGTGTTTGTCGCTCGTTGGCGTCTGGCCGCGGGGTCGTGAAGCGTTGCATCTCTACCGGGACCCGCGGCTCGAGCCGGTGCGCCGCCCCCCGCGAGAGTGTCCGTTGACGTGAGTCGGGGCCGGCGGTCTGTGAAGGGGAGAATCCAATGCCGATGGCGCTGCCGGGAGGGTCCTGGGCGTTGATCCTCGGGGGCTCGAGCGGGTTCGGGCTGGCGACCGCCCACCAGCTGTCGCGGCATGGCGTCCACCTGTGCCTCGTGCACCGTGACCGGCGCGGTGCCATGCGCCGGATCGAGCCGGAGTTCGACGCGATCCGGGAGCGCGGGGTCACGCTGCTCACCTTCAACGACGACGCCCTCGACTCCGAGGTGCGGGCGAGCATTCTCGACGCGCTCGAGTCGGCGCTGGGCGAGGAGTCGAAGGTCCGCGTCCTGCTTCATTCGATCGCCTTCGGCAACCTCAAGCTCATCGCCCCCGAGGCGCGGCCCGAGGCGGCGGCCCGAGCGGCGCTCGCCGAGGCGCTCGGCGTGGACGAGACGCGGCTGGCCGAGACAGTCGATCGGCTCTTCGAGGAAGGTCTCGACCAGCTCGGCGGTCTGACGACACCGCCGACGTACTCGGACGAGTCCTTCATAGAGGAAGAGGACCTCCAGCGGACCATCCACGCCATGGGGACCAGCCTGCTCGGCTGGACCCAGGAGCTGCACCGTCGCGGCCTGTTCGCCCCGGACGCGCGGGTGTTCGGGCTCACCAGCGAGGGCAACGAGGTCGCGTGGAAGGGCTATGCCGCGGTGGCGGCGGCCAAGGTCGCGCTCGAGTCGATCAGCCGTGCCATCGCCGTCGAGATGGCGCCGTACGGCATCCGCTCGAACATCATCCAGGCGGGCGTCACGGACACCCCCGCGCTGCGGGTCATCCCGGGAAGCGCGCACCTCAAGGCCGCGGCGCGCCGGCGCAACCCGTTCCACCGCCTGACGACACCTGAAGACGTGGCGCGGGTGATCCACCTGCTGAGCCTGCCCGAGGCGGCCTGGATCAACGGCGAGGTGATCCGGGTCGACGGCGGCGAGCACGTCTCGGGGGCCTCTTGATGGCGGTCCACCTCCACGGCGTTGGCCACTTCCACCCCGAGACCGAGATCACCAACCAGTTCCTCGAGGATCTCGACATCGGCACATCGGACGCCTGGATCATGGAACGGGTGGGGATCCGCACCCGGCGCACCCTCCTGCCCCTCGACTACATCCGCGAGACCCGCAACTCCGACCCCCGCATGGCCGTCGAGGCGATGGTCTGTGGCAACGCCGAGACCGGTCGGCGGGCGGCCGAGATGGCCATCGCCCGGGCCGGGATCGACGTGCACGACATCGGCATGGTCATCTCGGGCAGCTGTGCGCCCGACGTGGTCACCCCGGCCGAGGCCTGCACCGTCGCCGCCGCCCTCGGCCTCGAGGTCCCGTCCTTCGACGTCAACTCTGCGTGCACCAGCTTTCACGTGGCCATGAACCTCTTGTCCATGATGGACCCGGACAAGGTGCCCCGCTTCGTCCTCTCCGTCGTCCCCGAGGGGCTCACGCGCACCGTCGACTACAACGACCGCAGCGCGGCGGTGCTGTGGGGTGACGGGGCGGCGGCGGCGGTGATCTCGACCCGGGAGCCCGGCCGGGCCCGCATACTCGGCAACACCCTGGAGGGAAGCCCGGCCGGTCACGCCAAGGTGCACATTGCCCGCCACGGCCACTTCCGTCAGGAGGGGCGGACGGTGCAGATGTTCGCCATCAAGAAGACCGCGCGAGGCCTCGAGCAGCTGCGCGAGGGCTTCGAGGAGGCCGGCCGGCGGCTCCACTTCGTCGGCCACCAGGCCAATCGGCTGATGCTCGAGAAGGTGTGCGAGCTGTGCAACGTGCCGCCGGACCGGCATCACCACAATGTCCAGAGCTTCGGCAACACCGCCGGCGCCGGCTCG
>CAVOYO010000029.1:0-118533 GCA_963700695.1 uncultured Acidobacteriota bacterium
GCACAGACCATCTCCCAGCCCTACATCGTCGGCTTCATGACCGAGGCCCTGGCCCTCGACGGGGACGAGACGGTCCTCGAGGTGGGCACGGGCTCCGGCTACCAGGCGGCGGTGCTGGCCGAGATCGTCTCCCGCGTCTACACGATCGAGATCGTGGCGCCGCTGGCCGAGGAGGCTCGAGCGCCGCCTGGAGGACCTCGGCTACTCCAACGTCGAGGTGCGGGCCGGCGACGGCTACCAGGGCTGGCCGGAGGCGGCCCCCTTCGACGCGATCATCGTGACCGCCGCCGCGCCCCGCATCCCGGAGCCGCTCAAGCAGCAGCTGCGCGACGGGAGGACGGCTCATCCTGCCGGTCGGAGACGAGTGGCAGGAGCTCGTCGTGGTGACCCGACGAGGTGACCGCTTCGAGCAGAAGCGGGTGCTGCCGGTGCGTTTCGTCCCCATGACCGGCGAGGTGCGCCACTAGGGGCGCCGCCCGGTCCACGGGCATCCGGAGGTGAGCGTGGAGGCGGTGGCCGTCCTCGTCCTGGGCACGCTGCTCCTGCTGGCGGTCGTGGCGCCGTTTCTCGCGCTCGCCGCGATCATCCGCATGTCGCGTCTCGAGAAGCGGCTCGACGCGATGAACGCGTGGCTCTCCGCGATCGAGAAGGCCGGAGGCGTGGCCGCCCCGCCGGAGACCTTCCTGCAGACCGCGGAGCACCCGAGGGCCTCGCCGCCACCGGGGCCGGCCCCGGAGGTCCCCCCGGCCGAGCCGGCCGTGCCGCCCGAGCCGACTGCGCAGACGCCCCCGCCCGCAGCGCCGGTGCCCGAGGCCCCCGCGCTCGCGGCACCCCTTCTCTCGGACATGGACGAGCCGCCGGCCGCTTCACCGACCGCCGCCGACTTCGCCACGAACATCGGACCGCGCATCCTCGTCGCGGCCGGCGGCCTCGCCGTCGTCGTCTTCCTCGCGCTCTTCGTGCGCTACGCGTGGGAGAACGACTGGGTGGGGCCGACCGGTCGCGTCCTCATGGCCGCCGTCTTCAGCCTCGGTCTCGTCGCGGCCGGGCTGCGCCTCCTGGGCCGGGAGTACCGTCCCCTCGGCCAGGGGCTGGCCGCAGCCGGTCTTGCCGGCCTCTACGTGACCGCCTTCGCCGCCCACGCGGTGTACGCCCTCGTGCCGCGCGGGTTCGCCGCGGCGCTCATGGTCGTGGTGACCGTCTGCGCGGTGGCGGTGGCGGATCGCCTCGGCACCCGTCTCCTCGCCGCCCTGGCCTGGGTGGGCGGCTACCTCACACCCGCTCTCCTCTCGACCGGCGAGGATCGGGCGGTCAGCCTCTTCGCCTACCTGCTCCTGCTCGGGGCGGGGGCGGTGTGGCTCGACCGTCGGAAGCCGTGGCCGGAGACCCTCCCGCTCGCCCTCACCGGCACCCTGCTCCTCTACGGGGCCTGGTACGCCGCCCACTTCCGACCCGAGCGTTTCTCGGTCGCGGCGGCAGGTCTGGTCCTGCTCACCGCGCTCTTTGCCCTCGGCACCGCGCGCAAGGAGCGCGCGACCGGGCTCGCCGCGGTCCTCATCGCCGCGGCGGTGGGTCTCGCCGTGCTCGGCGCGGACGCCGATCGCCCGGAGACCCTCCTTCCCCTCTCGCTCGTGCTCGCCGCGGTGGGGCTGCGCGCCGCCGGTCCCCTCGGCACCGGGCTCGCGATCGCCGCCGCCGCCGCCGCCGTTCTGCCGTTCCTCGCCTGGGCGGGGGCGCACTACCAGCCTGAGAGCTTCGGCCTGGCCGCGGCCTGGGTCGTGGGGGGGGCGCTGCTGCTCGTGCTCGGCGCTCCGTCGCCCCGGCTCCCGGCCCAGGTGTTCCCGGCCGCGGCTCTGCTCGCGGGTGGGGCAGCGTCCGTGGGGTTGGCATCGGAGACCGATCGCCCCGTCGCCCTCCTCCTCCTCCTCGCCGCGCAGGCGGGGCTGGCCGTCCTCGTGCGCCGGCGTTGGACCTGGGCAGAAGGGGCGGGCGTGGCGCTTGGCGCGCTCGCCGTCCTCGCGTGGCTCGACCGCTACTTCCGCCCCGATCGAGGATCCGAGACCCTCATGCTGGGCCTTGGGTTGGCCGGCGTCTACGTCGCCGTCCTGGCGGTGAGGGGTCTCGTCGTCAGGGTCCCGCTCGGTGTCCCGGAGGCCGTGACCCAGATCGTGGCCGCCGGGCTCGCCTGGCTCTTTCTTGACCGGGTCCTCGGCGTCACCGAGCCTCGTCTCCTGGGACCGGCAGCGGCGGCGCTCGCCGCCCTCCACCTGGGCCTGGGCCTGGCGGGCCGGCGGCAGGGCCTGGCGCAGCGTCTCTGGACCCGGGTCACGCTCGCTCTCGCTGCGGTCTTCCTCACGCTCGCGATTCCTGTCCAGCTCGGTCTGGTCGGCATCACCCTGGCGTGGGCGGGCGAGGCCCTCGTGCTCCTCTGGTTGGGAATGCGCCACGGCTCGCGGCTCGCGCGCCTCGGCGGCTACGCCGTGCTCCTCCTCGCCGTGGGCCGCCTCCTCGTGCGCCACCTCCCGCTCCACGAGGGGCCGTTCACGCCCGTCCTCAATCCCGTCTTCGGGACCTGGCTCCTCGTGATCGTGGCCGTCGGCGTGGCGCGATGGGTCACGTCGCCGGCGCGAGCGCGGGGGAGCGGTCTCGACGTGTGGGCCGGCGTCCTTCTGGCGCCGCTGGGCCTCGCCCTGCTGTTCGGCTTGCTCACCGCGGAGACGCAGTCGGTCTTCGCCGAGCGGGCCCGCGAGGCGCGGGCGGCCCGCGATACGGAGGCGGCAATCGTCGCGGGACGACAGGCCGGTCTCGCCCTGTCCGTGCTGTGGACGCTCTTCGCCACCGCCCTGCTCGCCTCGGGGCTGGCCCTTCGCAGCCGGGGGCTCTTCTACGCCGCGTACGGGCTCTTCGGCGTCACCGCGCTGAAGGTGGTCATGATCGACCTGGCCACGATGCCGACGCTCTATCGCATGCTGTCGTTCCTGGCCCTCGGCGTCCTTCTCCTGGCGGGGGCGTGGCTCAACCTCCGTTTCCGGGAACGCCTCGTCACGCCGGGAGGTGGCACGTGAGGACGGCGGCCATCGCTCTCGTCGTGGTCGTCGTGTGTGCCGCGAGCGCCGGCGAGGACACGTCCGTCCCCGGCTTCGAGCGCGAGATCCGGGTCCCCCGGGCCGGCCTCGTGGCGGTGCGTCTGGACCGACACGTCTACGAGGCCGCGCGCTCCGATCTCGGTGACCTGCGGGTTCGGGATGCGCAGGGGAACGCGGTGCCTTATGCGCTCGATCGCGGGCTCGCGGGGCCGCAGCCGGAGAGGCACCCGCGGATCCGGAATCGCGGGACCGTGCGCCGGGCGGCGACGGCGGTGCTGGACTTCGGCGAGCGGGTGAGCAAGGAACGCCTCGCCCTGCGCCTGTCCGGGGAGAACTTCCGTCGGCGGGTGAGCGTCGAGGGGAGCGACGACGGGCGCGCCTGGACGAGTGCTGACCGACGAGGCCTGGGTGTTCGCCATCCCCGGCCCCGAGCCGGCCCGCTACGAGGGCGTGGCCCTGCCCGAGAACGACTTCGCGTTCCTGAGGGTCAGCGTCTTCCCCGGACCCCGCGAGCGGGAGCGCGTCTCGATCGAGGACGCCTGGCTGCCCGCCGGCGAGCGCCTCGCGCGCCACGAGGAGGTCCTGGCGCCGCGCTGGAGCCGGGCCGACGAGCCGCGCACCCGGGAGACGTGGCTCACGCTCGATCTCGGCGCGCGGCACCAGCCCTATCGGGCCGTCGTCCTCGACGTCGAGGACGAGCACTTCTTTCGCGAGGCCCGGCTCGAGGCCCGCGAGGACCCGACCCTGTCCGCCTCGGACACCATCGCCCCACCCGAGCGGTGGAGCGCCGCGGGCCGGGGCGTCGTCTATCGGCTCGAGCACGACGGGGAGTCGCGCGAGTGTCTCCGCGTCGAGGCCGACGGCCGCGCGCGGGCGCTGCGTCTGCGCCTGCGCAACCGCGATGACCGGGCGCTGCGTGTCCGTGGGGTGAGCGTGGTCGCCCCCGTGGAGCGGCTCGTGTTCGAGACGTCTCGCGCCGGGGAGTACACGTTGACCTACGGCGCGCCTGGTCTTCGGGCCCCCACGTACGACCTGGCCCGGACGCTCGGCGAGGACCCCGAGACGGGGACGGCGGAGCTGGGGCCACCGATCCGGCGGGACGTCGTCGCGGACGTGCTCCCCTGGACGGAGCGCCACCCGGTCCTCCTGTGGGTGGGCCTCCTGCTCGTCGTGGCCGCCCTCGGCGGTCTCACCTGGCGGGCTCTGCGCTCCGCCTGACCGCGGGGCCCTCTCTCACCCGCGCGACGCGTACTGGTCGCGGAGCTCTCGTCGCATGACCTTGTTGGACGCAGTGCGCGGAAGCGCGTCCACCACGACCACATCGTGGATCTTGAACAGGGGATTCAGATGCCGCGCGACCCTCTCGCCGATCTCCCGTTTGAGATCGTCCGGGGGGGCATCGTCTTCGGGCACGACGTAGACGACCAGCCTGTCTGGGCCCCCACCTTCGGGCCGCACCGCGACCGCCGCGCACTCGTGGACGGAAGCGTGCTCGCCAACGACCTGCTCGAGCTCGAGCGACCCGACCTTGATGCCGCCGAGGTTCATGGTGTCGTCGGCGCGGCCCCGGGCCCTGAAGTACCCGCCGGGCAGACGAGCGATCTCGTCACCGTGGCGACGCAGGACCTCCCCTCGCGGCCCCTCCGGGCAACCGTCGTAGTAGACGGCGTCGTGGTCCTTGTTCAGGAGCTCCTGGGACAGGCCGAGCGCCGGGGGGATGAGGAAGAGCTCGCCGGTGCCGGTCTCATCGAGGATCACCACGTCGATGCCGAGAGCCGGGGTCGTGAAGGTCGAAGGCGACGCGGGCTGAAGGACGGTGCCGGTGAGATGACCGCCTCCGATCTCCGTCCCTCCGAGGTACTCGATGACGGGCGCACGATAGTCGGCGCGGCTCATGAGCCAGAGGTAGTCTTCGGGGCTCGAGGCCTCGCCGGTGGAGCTGAACAGGCGGACCTGCGGCCATTCGCCGGCCTGGACGCTCTCCGCCCGGCGCCAGGCGCGCACCATCGACGGCACGACGCCGAGCACGCTCACGCCCGCCTCGCGCACGAAGCGCGCGAACCCACCGCCCACCGGGGCGCCTTCGTACAGCGCCATCGTCGCGCCGTTGAGGAGGCTCGCGTAGATCAGCCAGGGCCCCATCATCCAGCCGATGTTCGTCGGCCAGCAGACGACGTCGTCCGGATGAACGTCCTGGTGGAAGTGGGCGTCCATGCCCGCCTTGAGAGGAGTGAGCTCGGTCCAGGGAATCGCCTTGGGAGCCCCCGTCGTCCCCGACGAGAAGAGCACGTTCGTCACGTGCTCGGGGTCGAAGGTGGAGGAGGGCGGATCCGTGCTGTCCGCGAGGAAGTCCTCCCAGGCGAGATCGCGGCGGTCGAGCTCGTTCGCCTCCAGCACGATCGCGAAGGGTGGCTCTTCGAAGGTCCGCACCGCGGCCCGGACCGGCGTGTAGAGGTCGATGTCGCGTCCCGATCGACGATAGCTGGAGACCGTCACGACGGCTCGCGCCCCGCCGATCTCCATTCGCCGACGGAGCTCTTCCGCGGAGAAGCTGTCGGCAATCGAGAGGACCCGGCAACCTGAGCGCACCGTGCCGAGGTAGGCGACGACGCACTCGGGGGTCATGGGCATGTAGAGGGCGACGCTCTGCCCGGGCTCGAGACCGCGGTCGAGGAGGCCGTTCGCGAAGCGATTGACCTGCTCGTCGAGCTCGGCGTAGGTGAGCGCCTCGACGGGGCCCTCGTCTCGTTCCCGGCCGTAGAGAATGGCGGGCTTGCCCGGCGGCGCGGTGAAACAGCTCCGCGTGATCTCCAGCCTCGCGCCCGGCAGCCAGCGGGGGTGTTTCACCCCGCCCGCGAGGTCCAGGATGGACTCGGGCTCTTTCGCGAAGACGATGCCGAGGCGAGGCAGGACGCGCCTCCAGAACTCCTCCCGATCCTCGACGCTGAAACGGTGGAGCCTCGGGTAATCCTCGAGGCCGAGCTCGTTCAGGAGAGAGAGCAGGTTCGAGCGCTCTCGAGTCTCCGGATCGGGCCGCCACGCGATGGGGAGCGGATCGCCGCGGTAGGCTTCTCGGAGCGCGTCCCAGTGGGCGGAGAACGGAGGCCTCTCTCCCCGCTGGATCCGTTGCACGAACTCCTGCCACGAACGACTCACCGCGCCCCCGAACCCCCGGTGTCGCCAGGGGGTGTCGTCCGAGACGCGGCGCGTCGGTGTCGACGGGCGAGGAGGGCCGGGCGGCGGGCCGGTGGATCGAGCCTCACCGGCGCCCCCGGGCCGGCGTGGCCAGGAAGGCCTCGAGGGCGGCGCGGTGCTCGGCCCGCACGCGACGCAGCGCGGTGCTGGATCGGCGCAGCCGCCCGCGCTGCGCGATCACGGCGTAAGTGGACGCGCAGGGCTCGAGGAGCGCGGGGTCCTCGCTCGCGGCCTGGGCCAGTGCCGGCACGAAGCTCGCGTTGCCGACCCGCGTCGCCGCGTCGAGGAGCTGGGGCATCACGCTCGATGGGTGCCGGGCGACGAGCTCGCGGAGATCGTGGAGCGCGATGCCGCTGTCGAGCGCGGCGAGAGCCGAGTGGATCGCGGCCCGCGCCGCGAGAGGGCCCTCGCGGTCCTCGTCGCGGCTCCCGGTCTCGGCGAGGCGGGTGAGGGCCCGCGACAGGGCCGGGATCGACGACGGGCCCCCGACCCTGGCGAGCACCACGGCGATGGCATGGAGCGCTCGGGGGTCCTCCGTGCTCCCGAGGGCCTCGTGCAGCCGCTCGAGTGGGACGTCCCGGGACGCCTCCAACGAGGCCGCGATCGTCCGCGCCTCGTCCTCGCCGATCTCACCGTCCCGCAACCGATCCACGACGTCCTTCGAGCCGCCCCGCCGTGCGTGAGGCTGGTCCAGACCCGCCGCCCGCGCCGCCACCGCCGGATCGCGCGAGGAGGCCAGGCGGCGGCCGAGTGGCTTCAGCGTGGACCGGGGGAGGCGGGGCTCGATCTTCAGGAGCGCGTCGAGGATGACGAGGCGTATCCCCCTCTCGGCGTCGTCGTCCACGAGCGTGTCGACGAGGGGGGCCAGAGCCTCGACGAGCCCGGCTCCGTGCAGTCGGGCGAGGGCCTCGGCCGCGGCCTGTCGTCGCGGCGGCGCCGCGCCGGCGAGGATCTCGGCGAGGGTGATCACCGTCAGCGAGCGAGAGTCGGACGTGCGGCCGACCAGCTCGATGGCGCGCAGCGCGACACGCGGGCTCGGGTCGGTAGCGAGAGACAGGAGCGCGGGCAGGGCCCGGCGGTCGTCGAGCCGCTCCAGCACCTCGAGGGCGGCGAGGCGGGCCCGGGCGGGTGCGTCGGGCAAAGAGGCGAGCAGCGGTGGGACGACCCGTGCCCCCAGCAGCGTCAGCTGGGCCACCGCCGAGTCGCGGGCCGCCGTGCGCTCGCTCGCGAGCTGGCCGACGAGTGTCTGAACGCGCTGCGCCCGGGATGGTACGATCGGCATTGATGGGCCTCGTGCGTCCCTATTGTCGCTCGTTGCTTCTTACCACGCTCGCGCTGCTCGCGGTCGCCGCCGTGGCCGTGCCCGCGACAACTCCTCTGACCCTGCCCTCGGGCCGGGTGGTGCAGGTCGAGGTGATGGTGAGCGACCACGACCGTGCCCTGGGCCTCATGTTCCGTCCATCGCTGCCCGCCGACCGTGGTCTGCTGTTCGTCTTCCGGAGCTCCGACTTCCACGGCATCTGGATGAAGAACTGCCGCTTCCCGATCGACATCGTCTGGCTCGACGAGAACCGCCAGGTCGTGCACGTGGCGGAGAACGTCCCGGCGTGCAAGTCCGATCCCTGCCCCGTCTACGAGCCGCTGCGCCGGGCCTCGTTCGTCGTCGAGCTGAACGCGGGCCAGGCCCGTCGACACGGGCTCGCCGTGGGGGCGACGGTCAGCTTCGAGCTGCCTCGCTGACCGTCTCGTCGTCTTCTTCCTCGTGACGGCGGTGGCGACCGAAGATCCAGGCGATCAGCACGCCGAGGAGGTAGAGGCCGATCATGGGACCGGCCAGGGCGGTCTGGGTCACCACGTCGGGGGTGGGGGTGATGATCGCCGACATGACGAAGGCGCCGAGGATCGCCCACTTCCAGCCTCTCAGGAGGAAGCCCGCCGACACCAGCCCGATCCGGGCGAGGACGAAGATGACGACCGGGATCTGGAACACCGCACCGAGACCGAGCAGGAACCACGAGTAGAACGACCAGTACTCGCCGATCCTCGGAAGGAACTTCATGTCGGGCCCGGCGAAGCCCCAGAGGAACTTGAAGGTCAGCGGAAACAGCAGGTAGTGGCCGAACACCGCGCCCGCCGTGAAGAACGCGGATCCCATGCCGATGAACGGGATGGCCCAGACCTTCTCGTGCCGGTAGAGGCCGGGGGAGATGAAGGCCCAGATCTCCCAGAGCACGAAGGGCGCGGCCACGAAGATGCCGACGAAGAACGACATCTTCATGTAGAGGAAGAACGCCTCGGCCGGGCTCGTGTAGATGAACTGGTCGGTGAAGCCCGCCCGGCGCAGGGGCTGGGTCAGGAAGTGGAAGATCTGCTCGTGGAAACCCCAGCACACGGCGAATCCACCCATGAGGTACAGCCCGGTCCTCAGGAGACGTGACCGCAGCTCCTCGAGGTGCTCGAGGAACGTCATCTTGTCGGGATGGGAGCGGGCCATCGAGCGCAGGGGGGGCCTTCGTCCTACTTCGGCTCGATCGCCGGGGGGGGCGGCTGTCGGCTCACGGTGGACGGCACCGGCTCACCGTCGGAGTCGTTCGGCGGAGCAGGGTCGCTCGGAGTGGCCGTTTCGTCCTCGGCGGAGTCTCCGGTCGCGTCCGGGCTGTCCTCGGGGGACGCCCCGGTCGCGGTCGCGGAGTCGGCCGCGTCCCCCGCCGTGTCGACGGCCTCCGCGGCTTCTCCGGCTTCCGGCGTCGAGCCGGTCCCGGGATCGGCCGGGGTGGTGTCCTTGACCTTCTCGACCTTCGGCGGCTCGATCCGCATGCGAGTCGCGGATCTTCTCGGACTCAACCTCAGTCTCGATCGTGCGGCGGAAATCGTTCGAGGCTCGACGGAACTCGCTCATCATCTTGCCGAGGCTCTTCCCGATGTCCGGCAGCTTTCGCGGGCCGAAGACGATCAAGGCGACGACGAAGATGAGGAAGAGCTCGGGGCCACCGAGCGTGCCAAACATGTCTATGCCAACCCTTTCGAAAGGCCAGTCTATCACCACGCGCGTGCGTTGACACCCGTTGGCCTGAGCCCCTACAGTGGGGGCATGCCCGGCCCCTGGCGTGTGGGAATCGTGGCGCTGGTTGTGGCGTTCGCGGCCCCGGCCGGCGCAGAGGTGCCGGTCGTCGAGCTGGACGGGGTCGTCCACGCCGTCACCGCCGCCCACGTCGTCCAGGCCATCGACGAGGCGGATGCGGCCGGAGCCCCCCTCCTGGTGATCCGCCTCGACACCCCCGGCGGGCTCGACACCTCGATGCGCCAGATCATCGACCGGATGCTGAACTGCAAGACCCCGATCGCGGTCTTCGTCGGTCCCTCCGGCGCCCGGGCCGCCTCCGCCGGCTTCATCATCACGGTCTCCGCGGACGTCGCGGCCATGGCCCCGGGCACGAACATCGGGGCCGCCCACCCGGTCTCCGGGCTCGGGAAGATGGACGAGGTGATGTCGAAGAAGGTCACCTCCGACGCCGCCGCCTACATCCGATGCAAGGCGGAGCGGCGCGGCCGCAACGTCGAGATGGCGGAGAAGGCGGTGGTGGAGAGCCAGTCCTTCACCGAGAAGGAGGCGCTCGAAGGCGGGCTCGTCGACCTCGTGGCCCAGGACGTTCCCGACCTCCTGGCCCAGCTCGACGGGCGGGAGGTCCGGCGCTTCGACGGCACCACCGTCGTCCTGCACCTCGAGGGCGAGAAGACGGTCGACGTGAGGATGGACTGGAGGCAGGCGATCCTGTCCACGATCGCGCGGCCGGAGATCCTGTTCCTGCTCCTGCTCGGGGCGCTCGCCGGCCTCGGGGCCGAGATCAGCCATCCCGGCCTCATCTTCCCCGGCGTCCTCGGTGTCTTCTGCCTCGTCCTGTTCCTGTTCGCGAGCCAGATCATCCCCGTCAACTCGGCGGGGGTCCTGCTGATCATCCTGGCCGTGGTTCTGTTCATCGCCGAGGTCAAGGTCACCTCGTACGGCCTATTGACCGCGGGAGGGCTGGTCGCCATGATCCTCGGTGCGATGATGCTCGTCGATTCCAGCCTGCCCGAGCTCCAGATCGACCCCTGGACGCTCGTCCCCGTCGTCCTCGTCTTCGCCGCGTTCACGCTCGCCCTCGTACGTCTGGTCGTGCAGGCCCAGCTCCGGCAGCCCGCGACCGGCATGGAGGGCCTCGTGGGACGTTCGGGCGAGGCGTCCACCGACCTCGACCCCGAGGGCTGGGTCATCGTGCAGGGTGAGCGCTGGCAGGCGCGCGCAGAGGAGAGGGTGGCGAAGGGCGACCCCGTCCAGGTCGTCTCCGGGGATGGTCTTCGTTTGCGGGTCCGAAAGGGGGCATGATGCAGCCGCTTCTGTTCATCGTCGTCGCCGTGGTCTTCTGGCTCCTGCTGTCGGTCAAGATCCTGAACGAGTACGAGCGGGGTGTCATCTTCCGTCTCGGCAAGGTGCTGCCCAAGCCGAAGGGGCCCGGGCTCATCATCGTGGCCTGGCCCATCGATCGCATGGCGCGCGTGTCGCTCCGCACGGTCGTCCTCGACGTTCCTCCCCAGGATGTCATCACCAGGGACAACGTCACGGTCAAGGTCAACGCCGTCGTCTACTTCCGGGTGATGGACCCCCTCGCGTCGGTGATCCAGGTGGAGAACTTCCTCTTCGCCACGAGCCAGGAGGCGCAGACGACGCTGCGCAGCATCCTCGGCCAGGCCAGCCTCGACGAGCTGCTCTCCGAGCGCGAGCGCCTCGGGCAGATGATCCAGGAGGTCATCGACCAGCACACCGATCCCTGGGGGGTCAAGGTGACCCAGGTGGCGGTCAAGACCGTGGACCTGCCGCAGGAGATGCAGCGGGCCATGGCCAAGCAGGCCGAGGCCGAGCGCGAGAAGCGGGCCAAGATCATCCACGCCTCGGGCGAGCTCGAGGCCTCCAAGCACCTCTCGGAGGCGGCGAGCGCGCTGAGCGCGCAGCCGGCGTCGCTGCACCTGCGCTACCTCCAGACCCTCGTCGAGATCTCGGCGGAGAAGAACTCGACCGTCATCTTCCCCATACCCATGGACTGGGTGAAGGCTCTCATGGGGGGCAAGTAGAGACTGCGCATGGGGACGCCCGGGGCCGACCAGGAGGACGAGGGACTCATCCTCCGGGGCCGCATCGACGAGACGAGCGTCCCCGAGCTCCTGCGCTCCGTCCTGGGAAGCGGCGAGACCGGCGTCCTGACCTTCCGGCGGGGAGACGTCACCAAGAGCGTCTACCTGCACATGGGGCGCGTCACCTACGCCCGCAGCAGCGATCCCGACGAGCGGCTCGGTGAGGACCTGCTCCGGCGGGGCAAGGTCACGATTCGTCAGTACATCGAGGCCTCCAAGCTCGTCGCCCCCGGACGCCGGCTCGGGACCATACTGGTCGAGCTGGGGGCCCTGGAGTCGGAGGACCTGCTCGGCGTGGTCGAGCACCACGTCAAGGAGATCCTCCTCGACGTCTTCTCGTGGGGCACGGGCGAGTACGAGCTGGTGATGACCGAGCCCGGCTCCGACGACGTCGTGGCCCTCAACCTCTCCACCGAGGCCTTGATCCTCGCCGGCGTCCGGCGGATCCGCGCCTGGAGCCGCATCTACGGGGGCATCGGGGGCGACATCGAGTCGGTGCCGGTGCCCACCGGCAACACCGACGCCCTGCTGCGGATCGAGCTCACCGAGGAGGAGCAGGAGGTCCTGACCCACGTCAACGGGCGAGCGAGCGTGGAGCAGATCTGCCAGGTCTCGTACCTGTCGAACCTCGAGACGTGCCGCGTGCTGTGGGCGTTGATGGTGCTCGGCGTGGTGCGCAAGGGGCAGCCGGGAGAGGCCGCGGGCCGCGCGGAGAAGGCGGCCGCGCACGAGGAGGAGCTCGACCTCGAGGGCGTGGTGGAGCACTTCAACCAGATGCTGAGCCGGGTCTACGTGTTCCTGCAGGGGCGCGTGGGCGGCGAGGTGGACGCGTTCATGGATGAGGCCCTCGGCCGCGTCACGGTCCAGTACGGATCGCTGTTCTACGGGGTGGACCTCAAGCAGTACGGGCGGGCGGACTACGATCAGCTGCTCGCCAACGTGGCCGACCTGCCCCCGGGCGAGCGCCGGCGGCTGATGCTGGCCGGGCTGAACGAGCTGGTGGCGGCGATCCAGCTCGGCGTGAAGGAGCACCACGGGGCGCAGGAGGAGGCGGTGGTCTCGGGCATAATCAAGGAAGCCTATCGCAGGCTCGGGGTGCCCTGAGGGACCCCCTGAAGGGGTGGAGACTTGGCCCAGGACGACTACTACTACGAGATCCAGCTGACCAACAAGCAGCTGGTCTTCTACTTCATGGCCGGCGCCGCTGGCCTCATCCTGAGCTTCCTCGCCGGGGTGATGGTCGGGCGTGGGGTCGACACCGCCGCCAACGCCAACGACCGAACGCAGCCGCTCAGCGAGGGGAGGATCGTCCAGGAGCAGCCCGTGGCCGCCCCGACCCCCTCCGAGTACTCCTACCCGCAGCGCCTCGAGTCGGAGCGCCCGGCGGCCGCCCTCGAGCGCCCGCGGCCGGGGACGGCGACCCCGCCCCCCGCGCGCACCGCGGCCGCGACGCCCGCACCCACGCCCAAACCGGCTCCTCCGGCTCCGGCCGCCACTCCGAAGCCGGCCACCCCAAAGCCGGCCACGCCGAAGCCCACCCCGATCCGGGCCACGCCCTCCCTGCCGAAAGCGCTCACCCAGCAGAGCCCCGGGCACGCGGTGCAGGTCGGGGCCTTCAAGGACAGGGCGAGCGCCGACTCGGTGATGAGCGGGCTGAAGTCCAAGGGCTTCCCGGCCTACGTCAATGCCCCCGCGCCGCAGAGTGGAGGGCTGTTCACGGTGCGGGTCGGGCCGTACCGCGACCGGGCCGACGCGGACGTCGTGGCCGCGCGCCTGCGGGCGGACAAGTTCAAGCCCTACATCATCAAGCAGTAGACGGTGATCGCGCCTCCCGCCGTTCGCCTGCCCGAGTGGGCGCGTAAGGGCAGCCCCCTCGCCCGGGGCGCCCGGGGCGTCCGCGTGCTGCTGCGCGAGGGCGGGCTGCACACGGTCTGCGAGGAGGCCCGCTGTCCGAACCTGGGCGAGTGCTTCTCGCGGGGAACGGCCACGTTCATGCTGCTCGGAGACCGCTGCACCCGCCGCTGCGGCTACTGCTCGGTGGAGACGGCCCGACCGCTCCCGCCCGACCCCGGGGAGCCGGCACGCGTGGCGGCGGCCGCGGCCCGGATGCGGCTGCGCTACGTCGTCCTCACGTCCGTCAACCGCGACGACCTCGCCGACGGCGGGGCGGCTCATTTCGCGGCGACCGTCCGCGAGGTGCGACGTGTCGCGCCCGGAACGCGAGTTGAGGTCCTCACCCCCGACTTCGGGGGCGACCGGGTGGCGGTTGCGACCGTCCTGGAGGCCGCGCCCGAGGTCCTCAACCACAACATCGAGACGGTGCCCCGGCTCTTCGCTCGCCTGCGTCCGCAGGGGAGCTTCCGGCGAAGCCTCGCTGTGCTGGCTGCGGCAAGGGCGCATCGACCGTCGTTGCTCGTGAAGAGCGGGCTCATGGTGGGCCTCGGAGAGACGGACGAGGAGGTCGAGGGCGTGCTCGTCGACCTGCGGGCGGCGGGCGTGGACACCGTCACCATCGGCCAGTACCTGCGGCCGACCCGGGAGCACGAGCCGGTCCATCGCTACGTGCCCCCCGAGGGCTTCCGCGCCTTCGAGAGACGAGCCCGCGCGCTCGGCTTTCCGACCGTCCACTCTGGGGTGTTCGTCCGCTCCTCCTACGGGGCGGAGGAGGTGTATCGGGAGGGGGCGGCGCTAAAGATGGGCCTCCGTCGTGAGGGACTGGCCGTGGTCTCCGGGCTGCTGCTGGTCCTGTCCTTCCCGAAGTTCGGGCACGGCGCCGTGGCCTGGGTCGCGCTGGTGCCGCTCCTGGTCGCCTTGCCCGGGACCTCGGGCGCGCGGGCCTTCCGGCTGGGCTACATCACCGGCTCGGTGTCGGCCCTGGGCGTGCTGTACTGGGTCTCCCTCGTCGTGGTGCAGTACGGCGGCATACCCCTCCCCGTCGGGATCGTGATCATGATCGCCCTGTGCCTGGCGTTCGCGTTGTTTCCGTCGGTCTTCGCGTGGGCGGTGGCCCGGCTGGTGGGGGCGTTCGGGAGCGGGGGCCTGCTGGCCGCCCCCCTGGTCTGGGTGGCAACGGAGCTGCTGAGGGCCCACACCTTCTTCCAGTTCCCGTGGTGCCAGCTCGGGTACAGCCAGTACCGGCACCTGCCGGTCATCCAGATCGCCTCGACCACCGCGGTCTACGGGGTGTCGTTTCTCCTGGTCGCGTCGTCCGCCCTCCTGGCGCTCGTGGCAGTCGAGCGCCGTCCGCGCTCTCGCCAGGCCGCCGTCGCCGGCCTCGCGCTGGTCCTCGCCGCGGCGTGGGGCGGGGGAGCCTGGGCCATGGGGCGCCCGCTGCCCGAGACCGGGCAGATCCGGGTCGGGCTCGTTCAAGGGGGGATTCGCCAGGAGGACAAGTGGCTCCCGGAGCGGGCGATGGACAACATCGGCCGGCACCTCCAGCTCACTCACGAGGCGGCCGAGCGCGGCGCGCGTCTCGTCGTCTGGCCGGAGTCGGCGGTCCCCTTCCTCTACGACGAGAACCCTGCCCTCGCCGAGCGGCTGCGCGCCACGGCCATGGCCCGGGACATCTACCTCTTCTTTGGCAACGACGATCGCGAGCATGACCCCGACGCGGAGAGCCGCCTCTACGTCGGGGCCAAGCTGCTGACTCCCCGGGGCGACCTGACGCTCCGGTACCACAAGATCCAGCTGGTGCCCTTCGGCGAGTACGTTCCGATGCAGCCCCTCTTCACGCTCGGGGGGCGCTTCGCGGCGAAGGTCGTACGGGAGGTTTCGGACTTCAGCGCCGGGTCCGAGCCGGTGGTGGCGGAGGTCGACGGGCACCTCGTCGGAGGGTACATCTGCTACGAGGCCATCTTCCCCGCGCTGGTGCGGAGCTTCGCCGCATCGGGGGCCGAGCTGCTCATCAACGTCACCAACGACGCCTGGTACGGGACGACCTCGGCTCCCCACCAGCATCTGGCCATGGCCGCCTTTCGAGCGGTCGAGAACCGTCGCTACATGGTTCGGGCCGCGAACACCGGGATCACGGCGGTGGTGGACCCCTGGGGCCGGGTCCTCGAGCCGACCCGCCTGTTCGATCGGACGGTCCTCGTCCGAGACGTGCCGTTCATCGCCGAGAAGAGCCTCTATACTCGGTATGGGGACGTGTTCGCCCGGGGTTGCCTGGCCGCCGCGCTCGCCCTTCTGGCCGCGACCGTCCGACGCCGAGCCCGTTGAGAACCGACACGAGGAGACCGACGTGACCGAAGCTGACCACCGACAGCGCTTCGAGGCGCTGGAAGCGAGGGCCGCGGACGTTCGCGGCTATCTTTGAGGAGGCCGCACTCCGTCGGGAGCTCGAAGAGCTCGAGGAGGGGATGGCCGGGGCCGACTTCTGGAAGGACCAGGCCGCGGCCCAGAAGGTGCTCCAGCGGCGCAAGCGGGTCGAGGCCGACCTCGGGCTACTGAGGCAGCTCCGCTCCCAGGAGGACGACACCCGCGTCCTGGTCGAGTGGCTGGACAGCGGGGAGGACGTCGCGGACGACCTCAGCGGTGCCCTTGCCACCCTCGAGGAGGCGATCGAGCAGGCGGAGTTCCAGAAGATGCTCGGCGGCGAGCACGATCGGGCGAACGCCATCCTCACCATCAACTCCGGTGCCGGCGGGACGGACAGCCAGGACTGGGCGGAGATGCTCCTCCGGATGTACCAGAAGTGGTGCGATCGTCGCGGCTTCAAGACCACGATCACCGACCTCCAGCCCGGGGAGGAGGCGGGGATCAAGAGCGCCACCGTCATCGTCCAGGGCGAGTACGCGTACGGGCATCTGGCCGCCGAGGCCGGTGTTCATCGTCTGGTGCGCATCAGCCCGTTCGACTCCAACGCCCGGCGGCAGACGTCCTTCGCCTCCGTCTTCGCCTGGCCCGAGATCGACGAGACGATCGAGGTCGACGTCCAGGAGAAGGACCTCCGCGTCGACACCTACCGCTCGAGCGGGGCCGGCGGCCAGCACGTGAACGTCACCGACTCCGCGGTGCGGGTCACGCACCTCCCGACCGGGATCGTCGCCTCCTGCCAGAACGAGCGCAGTCAGATCCGCAACCGCGACGTGGCGATGAAGATCCTCAAGGCGCGGCTGTACGATCTCGAGATGCAGAAGCGGCGCGACAAGCTCGACGCGGTGGAGGCCGCGAAGAAGGACATCGCCTTTGGCAGCCAGATCCGCTCGTACGTCATCCATCCCTATCGGATGGTGAAGGACCACCGGACGAAGCACGAGACCGGCAACGTGGATCGCGTGCTCGACGGGGATCTCGAGGACTTCATCAAGGCGACGCTCATCGCCAGGGCACGGGGAACGCTCGGGACGGCGGCGGCCGCGGAGTGACGGATGCCGGAGCGATGATGACCCGGCCGTCCCGGTTCGGCGCCCTGCTCCTGGCGCTGGCGCTCGGCCTCGGGGGCTGCGGTCGAGGGTCCGAAGAGGGCCGGCGGGAGGCGCCGCCCGTGAGCACCGCCGCCACCGGCGGCCCCGACTCCGCCTGGGAGCTCGTCTACGACCTGGAGATCGGGGGAGACGCCGACCTCTACGTGATCTCGAGCGCCGAAGCCACGCCGCGGCGACTGACCGAGAGCCCGGGATACGACGGCATGGGTCGCTTCACGCCGGATGGGGCCCGGATCATCTTCAGCTCCGAGCGCACCGGCGACTGGCAGCTCTTCGAGATCGCGCCGGAGGGCGGGGAGGCCCGGCGCATCCGCACCAACGACGCCACGGAGTACCAGGCCGACCCGTCCCCGAACGGGAAGATGCTCGCCTTCCTGACCAACCTCGACGGTCCGGAGCGGCTCGTGACGATGGACTTGGCCAGCGGCCAGCTCCGCGAGCTGGTGCGCCACGGCGGGCACACCATCTTCGGCAACCCCAGCTGGAGCCCCGACGGCCGGCAGATCGCGTTCTCCTCGAACTGGCGGATCGGTCACCAGGTCTACGTCGTCGACCTCGATACCGCGGAGGCGCGCCGCATCTCGGATCTGACCTCGGGGGGCTGCGAGCCGCGCTTCATGCCCGACGGGCGGGTGTGCTGGGTGGACCGCGGCCACCTCGGCGGCTCGCGGAGCCACCTCGTGGCTCTCGACCTCGAGACGGGGGAGGATGAGGTGCTGGTCGACTGGCCCGCCCTCAACTACGACCCCGCGTTCTCGGCGGACGGGACCGAGATCGCCTTCGCCTCCAACATCACCGGCGCGTATGCGATCTACCGGCAACGCCTGGCCGACGGCAAGGCCTGGCGCGTGACCTTCGGCCCCGGATCGGCCCGTTATCCCGACTACCGACCCACGCCCTGACGGGAGCGCCCCCTCCGGTGCAGGAGACCGTCGAGCTCCTCGTCCTCGACGGGAGCCTTCGCGACGTCACCGCGCACCCACAAGAGAGACCTGTGCGTACGTGCTCGGCCCGCTCTCCTCCAGGCCGGTGGTAGACTCCACCTGCAGCACGAGGAACGCGTGCCTCAGGAAGGTCCTGGCGACGGCGAAGAGCCCGCGTCCACGCCGAGTGGGCCGGCGGCCGGCGGCTCCAGCGCGGACCCGGCCACCCCTCTCGTGGACGAGCACACGACCCTCGAGATGCCGGAGGGCCTTCGGAGCCTCGGTCCGCGCCAGGTGCTCGGCGAGCGGTATCAGACCCTCGAGCTGCTCGGCCGCGGCGGCATGGGCGAGGTGTGGCAGGCCTTCGACCTCAAGCTGCGGGTCGAGGTCGCGCTGAAGGCCCTGCGGGGCGACCTTCTCAAGAGCACGCGCCGCCTCGAGCTGCTGCGCCAGGAGGTGCGGGCCGCCCGCGAGGTGGTGTCGCCCAACGTCTGCCGGATCTTCGACCTGATCGAGATCGAGGGCCGCGAGCTGGTGTCCATGGAGTACGTGGACGGCCAGACCCTGCTCGGAGTCCTCCAGGAGCGCGGCCCCCTCGAGTTGAAGGAGGCCCAGGACATCGCCTCGCAGTTCCTGGCGGGTCTCGAGGCCATCCACAAGGCCGGGCTCATCCACCGCGACATCAAGCCCGAGAACATCATGCTGACCCGCGCGGGTCGCGTGGTCGTGATGGACTTCGGGGTCGCCCGAGAGGAGGGGGAGGGCGGCGGCTCGGTGTCGGGCACCCCCGCGTACATGGCGCCCGAGCAGGCGGCGGGCCAGGCCCTGGACGCCCGCGCCGACGTCTACTCGGCCGGGGTGGTGCTGGCGGAGATGGTGAGCCCCGACGGCATCAAGAGCTTCGAGTCGCGGCAGAGCCTGTGGGAGGGCGTGCGCTCCGAGCCGGCCGAGGTGCCGGACTCTCCCTGGGCGCCGGTGATCCGGAAGGCGGTGGCCCGGGAGCGCGAGCAGCGTTACCACTCGGCCCACACCCTCACCCGGGCACTGGAGCACGTCACGCTCAGGGTAGAGGGCGCGGAGGACCTCCACCCCTACCCCGGTCTCGCCTCTTTCACCGAGGCCGACGCCGAGTACTTCTTCGGCCGCGAGGCCGAGGTGGAGCAGATGTGGCGGAGGCTCGGACAGCTGCACCTGCTGGCCCTCGTCGGTCCGTCCGGAGCCGGCAAGACGTCCTTCCTGAGGGCGGGGCTCGTGCCGAGCGCGCCTCCCGGCTGGGGGGTCGTGCGCTGCACGCCCGGAAACGGACCGCTGGCCGGGCTGCGCGAGGCCCTCGTCCCGGGCCTGTCGGGCGACACCGAAGCGATGCGGGAGCTGGTTCGGGGTGAGGACCCGGACGCGATGGTGTCGGCGGTGTCTCGCTGGCGTCGACGCCACGAGCAGGGGCTCCTGATCATCGACCAGTTCGAGGAGCTGTTCACCTTGAACCCGCCCGAGATGCAGGAGCGGTTCGCCCGGCTCCTCGGCCGCCTGGCCCTGGATGCGGACGTGCGAGTGCTGCTGTCGATGCGGGACGACTTCCTGTTCCACTGCCAGAAGCACGGCTCGCTGAAGCCCGTCTTCTCCGAGCTCACGCCGCTCGGCGCGCCGATCGGCGCGGCGCTGCGCCGGGCCCTGGTGCAGCCGGCGACGAAGTGCGGCTATCGCTTCGAGGACGACGAGCTGGTGGACGAGATGCTGGCCGAGGTCGAGAGTGAGCGGGGCGCGTTGCCTTTGCTGGCCTTCGCCGCCGCGCGTCTCTGGGAAGGGCGAGACCGTGAGAACGGTCTTCTGACCCGCCAGGCCCACCACGACATCGGCGGTGTCGGCGGTGCACTTGCCCGTCACGCCGAGCAGGCCATGGAGCGGATCGGCGCTGAACGTCACGACGTCGTTCGAGAGCTATTCGGGAACCTCATCACCGCCCAGGGCACGCGCGCGGCGCGCGACTACAAGGAGCTGCTCAGCGTGTTCGACGAAGGCCAGCGGGGCGCGGCGGCGCAGGTCCTTGGCCAGCTCATCGACGCGCGGCTGCTGACTTCATACGAGGTCGTGGCCGAGGGCAGGGAACCCTGGCGTCGCGTTGAGATCATCCACGAATCGCTCCTGGAGAGATGGCCGCGGCTGCGGGGGTGGCGGACGCAGGACGCCGACTCCATCCGACTGCGCGACCAGCTGCGGCAGGCGGCGCAGACGTGGGACGAGCGGGGCCGCCCCGACGACCTGCTGTGGGCCGGCTCGGCCTTCCGCGAGTACCTTGTGTGGCGCGACCGCTATCCCGGCGGTCTCACCGACTTCGAAGCGGCGTTCGCCAGTGCGATGACTCGGCTCGCCTCCCGCACTCGCCGGAGGCGACGGCTGGTGGTCACGGCGGCGTTTGTGGTCGTGCTCGCGACGGCCGCCGCCCTCGGCGCCCTCTGGCGCCGGAGCACGCACGAGGCGCGGCGTGCCGAGGCCCAGAAGCTCGTCGCCCTTGGCCATCTGGCGTTGGGCACCTCACCGGCCGAGGCGCTGGCCCTGTCCCGGGCCAGCCTAGGGCTCGACGACACCGCGGAGGCTCGACGACTCGCGCTGGAGACACTGTGGCGGAGAGGCGCGGTGCGGGTGCTGACCGCCGACGGATCCGAGTCGCGTCGCGCTTCACCGCCCTCTCCCCCGATGGCCAGTGGGTCGCTGCCTCGGACCTGCCCGGCAAGGTCTACATCCGTCATCAGGGTGGCGGCGGCCCGGCGGCGCTCGAGATGGGCTCGGAAGGGTACCGGCTGACCACCTTCGATCCCTCGAGCTCGTGGCTGGCCGTCTGGCCCTGGGCCGGCGGTACCCTGCGGCTGCTGAGCCCGCCCGGCTGGGAGACCGTTCGCTCGCTCGAGGCGGCACCATCCACCCGGGCCTTCCTTTCGGAGACCTCCCTCATCACCGCGACGCCCGACGGGGAGGATCCGCGCCGTCGCACCTTCACGTCGTATCCCATCGGCGGCGGCACCCCGAAGACCCTCGGCGCCCTGCGGCTCGACGGGACGGGATTCCATCTCATCGACCTCGAACGCCAGCAGTGGACGAGTCGCGTTCGCGCGCGGTCGGAGCCTGTTCGTACACCATGTCGAGGACCTCGAGGGCGGATCCGAGAGGCTGGTGGGCACCCACGCAGACGACATCGACTTCGTGCTGATCGAGCGGGCCACCGGGGATCGGATCGTCTCCCACGACGGCTCGGGCCGCCTCAATGTCTGGTCCTTCGACGGCAGGCTCGAGCGCGCACTCGACGCTATTGAAGCCTCGGCGTATTCTGTCGTCCATCTGGGATGGCGGGGCCGTCGTTTCGCCTCGTCCACGGCCACGGGCCTCGGAGCGGTCGACGTCTGGGACCTCGACGGTCCGCCGAATGTCGTGCCCGCCCGCGTCACCCCGGGAGCGGGACTGGAGGGGATCACTGGCCTGGCCCTCGATCCGCCGGGTCGTTGGGTGGTCACGACGCGGCCAACGGCCATCAGATTCTGGCCTCTCACCTGGCCGCGGTATCACGTGATTCCCAACCCCAGAGCGGTGGTGGTGTCTGCCGGCTTCACGCCGGATGGGACGAGGCTGGTCCTTCGCAGCCTCGAAGAGGTCATCGTCGTGCCCCTGGTTCCCGGGATCGGATCCCGGTCGGCCAGTCGCGCGGCCGGTCGCGGGTACCGCTGTGCGATCCACCCGAGCGGCACCCGCATCGCGACCACCGGATCCCATGCCCTCGTGACCCTGCCCCTCGACGGCGCCGAGGTGGGCGAGCCCCTCGAGGTGGTGCCGTCGGGGGGGGCGAGCCGCGTGGGCGCCGCCTACGACCCCACCGGGCGGCTGCTGGCGACCGCCACCGCAGGGGCCGACTCCCCGGAGCGACAGCTTCTGCAGGTCCTGGACCTGGAGACCGGCGAGAGGACCGAGCTCCCCCTGGCGGCGGGAGCGGCCGAGGAGGCCTTCGACAGGGTCGACGGGGGCATTGCCACCCTCCACTTCGCGGCCGACGGCACCCTGTACTCGGGGGGTGACGGCGGCATCCGTCGCTGGGACCTGACCACGGGATCGAGCGAGCTGGTGCTCGCCTGTGAGAAGTGGTGCTGGATGTTCCCCAGCGGCGACGGGAAACAGGCGCTGGTGGCCAGCGGCGAGCCCTGGGCCGAGGCGACCGGGCTTCTCACCATCGACCTCGAGACCGGGGCGACCCGAACCGTCCGCTCGCACGGTGATCGCTTCAAGTCTTTTGCCGCGGCCATGGACCCGAGCGGTCGAGCCATCGTCACCGGCAGGGCCGACGGCGTTCGCGTCGGTCCGAGCGACGGGGGCGAGCCCCACCTCCTGCTCGGCCACGAGGAGCCGGTGACCGCAGTGGCCGTGTCACCGGACGGTCGTTGGATCGCCTCGGTCGGCGGCTCGGAGATCCGCCTTTGGGGAATGCCGGACGTGTCGAGGCCGCCTCTCCACACGTTGCCTCACGACGAGCTGCTCGGGAAGCTGGACGGCCTCACCAACCTGCGTGCGGTCCGCGACCCCGACTCCGCCACAGGCTGGACCCTCGAGGCCGGCCCCTTCCCCGGCTGGGCCGAGGTTCCGGAGTGGTGACGGCAGACCAGCACGACGGACGGACCGCTGGCCCGATCCGCGCGCCACGGCGACGAACCCCGACGACCTGAGGGCCCGGGCTGAGCCAAGAGCTGCCTGGACAGAGTCGCCGCCGGCCGCGGACCGTCACTGTTTGACGCGGGCCTCGAGCTCCGCCCAGCGCGCGTAGAGCCGGTCCACCTCGTCCTGGGCCCGGGCGAGCGCGCCGAGCCTCTCCTGGAGCGCGACGTGATCGGCGGCCACCGCGGGGTCGGCCATCGCCTCGCGGCACGACTCGAGCCGTGCCTCGGCCTCCAGGATCCGGGCCTCCATCTCGTCCCACTCGCGCTGCTCGAGGTAGCCGAGCTTCCTCGGGCGGTCTGCGGGTGCGTCGGCGCCTGGCCGCGAGCTCCGCGCGCCCGGTGTGGTCACGGGCGCGCGCGGGCGGACGGCTTCCGCCGCCTGCGCCGCGCGGCGCCGGCCCTGCTCCCACTGGTCGTAGTCGGCGTAGGGGATCGCGCCGCCCCGGCCGTCGAGCGCGAGGATGCGCGTCGAGACGCGGTCGAGCAGGTAGCGGTCGTGCGTCACCAGCACCAGCGCGCCGGGGAACTCGAGCAGGCTCTCCTCGAGCACCTCGAGCGTCGGGATGTCGAGGTCGTTCGTGGGCTCGTCGAGGAGCAGCAGGTCGGCCGGCTCCAGCATCAGCCGGGCCAGTACCGCGCGCGCCTGCTCGCCGCCGGACAGCCGGCCCACCGGCGTCTCGAGCTGCTCCGAGCGGAAGAGGAAGCGCTTCGCCCAGCCCGCCACGTGGAGGCTGCGCCCCTGGGACACGACCGAGTCGCCGTGCGGAGCCAGCGTGCGCTTGAGCGAGACGACGGGGTCGAGACGCGAGCGGTGCTGGTCGAACATCACCACCTGCAGGCCCGGGGCGTGCTCGACCGTGCCCTCGTCGGGCGCCTCCTGCCCGGCCAGCGAGACGGAGCAGGGTGCTCTTGCCGGTGCCGTTCGCGCCGAGGAGGCCGAGGCGCGTCCCCGGCGAGAGGACGAGGTCGAGGCCCGCGGACGATGTGGCGGTCCCCGTAGCTCTTCGTCAGGCCCTCGGCCACCACGAGGCGCTTCGTCTTCCGCTCCGTCGCCGCGAAGTCGAGGCCCGACGGCCGAGGACCTCGAGCGCGAGTCGAGGTCGGCCAGCTCGTCCTGCAGGCGCTGCGCCTCGTCGATGCGCGCCTGCGCCTTGCGCGTGCGGGCGCGAGCCTTGCGCGAGAGCCAGTCCAGCTCGCCCCGCACGCGGTTGCGGAGCGACTCCTGGTAGGCCGCCTGCCCGGCCAGGAGCTCGTCCTTCTTCTCCAGGAACCGGCTGTAGCGCCCGCGCACGTCGAGGAGGCCCGCGACGAAGGCGCGGTCGAGCTCGATCACGCGCCCCGCGACCGCCTCGAGGAAGTAGCGGTCGTGGCTCACGACCACGAAGGCCTCCGGCTCGCGGGGCAGCAGCTCCTCGAGCCAGAGGATGCCGTCGACGTCGAGGTGGTTCGTGGGCTCGTCGAGGAGCAGGAGCTCCGGCTCGCCCACCAGCGCGCGCGCGATCGCGAGGCGCTTCTTCCAGCCTCCGGAGAGCGTCGCGGTGCGCCTGGGCCCCGTCCTCGAAGCCCGCCTTTCCCATCGCCACCGCGACCCGCCCTTCGGCCTGGTGCTCGTCGAGGTGGAGGTGGCGGAGCGGCCTCGCGCAGGACGGCAGCCCACCGTCGCTCCCGCCGTCGAAGGCCGGGTCCTGCGGCACGTAGCCGATCCGCAGGCGCTTGCGCGCGGCGCGCGTCCCGGACGAGGGCTCCTCGAGACCGGCCAGGATCCTCAGGAGGGTGGACTTGCCCGGATCCGTTCGGGCCCACGAGGCCGACGTGGTCGCCCTCGAAGACGCCCAGCGAGAGGCCCTCGAAGAGGGGCGCCGCGCCGAAGGCCTTCGAGAGCTCCTGGCAGGAGACCAGCAGCTCAGGCATCGCCGCTCCGCGCCGGCGACGAGGGCCTCCTTGGCGCGCCGCGTCAGCTGCTTGATGCGGTGCTCTTCCCGCAGGGCCTTGCTCCAGGTCCGGACCCGGCGCGACCAGACGAGGACGACCGGCCGCCGGGCCCGCGTGTAGCGCGAGGCGGTCCCGGCCTCGTGCTTGCGCAGGCGGGCCGGCAGGTCCTTCGCCGCCCCGGTGTAGAGAGACGCGTCGCGGCAGCGCAGGATGTAGACGAAGGGCAGGTCGTCACTCCTCGATGGAAATCTCGTTTCCGGAGGGTCGATCCTCTCACAGTTAGGGACCGCCGCTTCGAGGACCCGCCGGAGGGAAACCTGGAGGGTCCCGCCTCGAGAGTGGTGATGGATCGGGCCATCGACTTCATAGACCGGGCCGCGACGAAGCGCCAGCCTTTCTTCGCCACCATCTGGTTTCACGAGCCGCACGACCCTGTCGTGGCCGGCCCACAGTACCAGGCAATGTACAGTCGATACGGCGAAGGCCGGCAGCACTACTACGGTTGCATCACCGCCATGGACGAGCAGATCGGCCGCCTGCGGAGCCGGTTGACGGAGCTCGGCATCGCCGGAAACACCATGATCTGGTTCTCCAGCGACAACGGCCCGGAAGGGCGCACCGGCCAGGAGGGGAGGTTTCGCGGGTCGGCGGGCGGCCTGCGTGGCCGCAAGCGCAGCCTCTTCGATGGCGGTTTGCGGGTCCCGGCGCTGCTGGAATGGCCGGGCCACGCCCGCCCGAGATCTGATGGCGTGCCCCGGGACCTGGGTCGCTACCGCGGTCGGCGGCTCGCGCTCGGAGCCCGTCAGGGGCGAGTCGGCCCGGTCACTTCCTCAGACCGGCAAGGAGCTTCCCGTCCAGGAAGATGGAGTTCACGAAGGTCATTCCACGCAAGACGTATCCCTTGGACTCCATGAACGCCGGAATCTCGGGAATGGTGCTTGCCGTTCCCGAGACGAGTGTTTCGACGCAGATGACCGTTGGGCGAAAGCGGTCGTAGTCGATGGCCTTCAGAATCGGGAAGTGCCAGCCCTCGGCGTCGATGGAGACGAAGGTCGGTGCCCCTTCGAAATGCTCGGCGATGACATCGTTGACGTCCAGAAGGGGCATCTTGACGACCTTCCGAATGGATACCCGACCCCCCGTCGTCTCCTCCATGTGCTCGGCCTCCTCTTTCGAGAAGGTGTTCCAGGCCGGGTTCGACATGAGGTAGTAGTCGGATTCCTTCTCGGCGGTCAGCCCGATGCCCGCCACCAGTGTCGTGTCGTGGGGGCGAACGGATTTCAGGTCCTCGGCCAGGTCCATGTTCGGCTCGACGAGAACGCCCCGATATCCCTTCTGGTAGAAGAAGTAGGTGTTGTTGAGGATGACGGGCTTGTACGCGCCAATGTCGAGATACGTCACATCCCTGGCTCGGAGCATCTGAAGGATGTACCCGGCGATGAGATCCTCGCCCGACTGGGCGTAGGACACACTGCCCTGCGGCGGCTGTGAGCCCGGAGGCAGAGGGGACGGGGCCGCCTGGGCAGACTCAGGGTGCTCCGATGGGAGCGTGGCGTAGGTGTGATAGGCGTAAAGACCGAGCCCTAGACCCAGCCCACCGCCACCTGCTCCCCACAAGAGTTCTCGCCGGCTGATCTCTTTGCTCATTCGGTTCCCTCACGAGGCTCGGCTGGATGGTACCGGGGAGCTGCCGCGAAGGCCAGTTTCCCGGGAGGGCTTGGGGGCCCCGTCTGGGGCGGCGGATGGTCGGAAGGCGTCCGGGCTCGCGAGGCGGTGAGCCAGGCGCCGCTCAAGGGTGGTCCCGCAGCGAGGCCGGGTGGATCCGCGGCTCGGTTCCCGAGACGAAGGCCTCCATGTGCACGCCCGGCGTCCCGGGGGCCCCGGGGCGGCCTCGCTCGTCGACGGGGATGAAGACGATGTTCCCGGGGATGGGGAAGTCCTCGATCGGACGCTGGGCGGTGGCTTCCTTCCAGAAGTCCATCCAGATCGGCAACGCCGCGTGTGAGCCGTCGGCTCCCGGCCCCAGCGAGTTCACCTTCTCGTCGAAGCCCACCCACACGCCCGCGGCCAGGGATGGCTCGTAGCCGATGAACCAGGCGTCGGTGAAGTCGTTGGTCGTTCCCGTCTTCCCCGCGATGGGCCTCTCGAGCCGGCGGGCCCGGGTCGCGGTGCCCCGCTCGACGACTCCCTGGAGAAGGCTCGTCACGATGTAGGCGGTGTCGGCGCGTATGGCGTCGCTGGCCCGGGGCCGCGTCTCCTCGACGAGGTTGCCGTCGCGGTCCTCGATCCGCTCGACCAGGAAGGGCCTCATCCGGAGCCCCTGGTTGGCAAAGGTCGCGAACGCCGTCACCATCTCGATGAGCGTCGCCTCGCCCGCCCCGAGCGCGATCGGGAGGTAGGGCGGAAGCTCGCCGGAGAGCCCCAGCCTCTTGGCGTACTCGATGCCGGTGTCGACGCCGACCGCCTGCAGCGTCTTCACCGCCGGGACGTTGCGGCTCTGCTCGACCGCTCGGCGCAGGGTGATGTGGCCCATGTACCCGTGGTCGTAGTTCTGCGGCGACCACACCGAGCCGTCCCAGGGGTCCGTGAGGCTGAACGGGGTGTCAACCACGATCGTCGAGGGAGTCCAGCCGAGCGTCTCGAACGCGGCGGCGTAGACGATGGGCTTGAAGGACGAGCCCACCTGACGCCGCGCCTGCGTCGCCCGGTTGAACTCGCTTCGTCCGAAATCGTACCCGCCGACCATGGCCCTCACCGCGCCCGTCCGCACTTCCAGGGCCAGGAGTCCGCCCTCCACCTTCGGGTCCGGCTCGAGATGGACCCGGGCCTGCTTGCGGCCGTCCTTCTCGGACAGCGACACGATCCGGAAGGGCGCGACCGTGCCCCGCGGCAGCACGTCGTCCACCCGCCCCGGTCGCGACCAGCCGATGTGGGAGGGACCGACCCGGGCGCGGTAATCGCCGACCTGGACCACCGCCGAGGCGCGGTCGGACGCCACCACCACACCGCGGACGACGTCGCCCTCGACGAAGGGCCAGTCCCACTCGTCGAGGTGGAGGGGATCGGGCAGCAGCCCGTCCTCGAGGACGCTCTCGGTCGGCTTGACGAAGCCCCGCGCCTGTCGATCGCGCACCCGCAGGCCGTCGCGCAGCGCGCGCACCGCGGCCTTCTGCATTGGCGGATCCAGAGTCGTGTAGACGCGCAGTCCGCCCTGGTAGATGCGCTGGCTTCCGTACTCGCGCTCGAGGTGCTTGCGCACCTCCTCGAGAAAGTGAGGGGCGATCGACGGCCGCTCGCGGCGCAGGCGCAGCCCGAGCGGCTGGGCCTTGGCCTCCTCCGCTTCCTCCCGGGTGATGTACTTCTCCTCCGCCATGCGGTTGAGGACGAGATTGCGGCGGGCGAGCGAGCCCTCCGGGTCCACGATCGGAGTCCGGGTGACGGGGCGCTGCAGGATCCCGGTGATCAGGGCCGCCTCGGCGAGGGTCAGCTCCCTCACCCCTTTTCCGAAGTAGAAGCGGCTCGCGGCCTCCACGCCGTAGTTCCCGTGTCCGAAGTACATCTGGTTGCAGTAGAGCGTGAAGATCTCCTCCTTCGTGAAGTTCTTCTCGATCTGGAAGGCGAGGATGACCTCCTTGATCTTTCGCTCGTAGGTCTTCTCGGGAGTGAGGAATAGGATCCGCGTCAGTTGCATGGTGAGGGTCGAGAAGCCCTGGCGACGCCACCCCGAGCGGATGTTGCCGAGGACGGCGCCCGGGATGCGCCAGGGGTTGATCCCGATGTGCTTCCAGAACTCGGCGTCCTCGACGGCGACGATGGCGTTCCGGAGCACGGGCGGGATGTCGCGGAAGGCGATGACCACCCTCTTCTCGATCGCGAACTCTCCCAGCACGCTTCCGTCGGCGGCGAACACCTGGGTGATGATGTTGGGCCGGAAATCCTCGAGGGAGGTGACCTGGGGGAGGTCGCTCTCGACGGCGAGAAAGACCCCGAGGAGGCAGCCGCCCAGGATCGCGGCCACGAAGAGCGCGGTCACCACGACGCGGCGGACGGTGAGGATGCGGGGGACGTTCCGGGCTGGTGGCGCCGCCATCGACGGCATTATGACGGCAGGCCGGGGGTGTCGGCTACTTCCTCCGTTCTCCTCCACGCGAGCGGGCCGCGGATCGGTTGCCGGAGCTGGATCGGGAGCTCGCCCCCGAACGCGAGGTCGAGCCGCGCGAGGCGCCGCCACTGCTTTGCGGCTGGCTGGAGACACCGCTGGATCGCGGTGCGCTCTGCGGCCGGCTGGAGACGCCGCTGGACCGTGGTGCGCTCTGCGGCCGGCTGGAGACGCCGCTGGACCGTGGTGCGCTCTGCGGCCGGCTGGAGACGCCGCTGGACCGTGGTGCGCTCTGCGGCCGGCTGGAGACGCCGCTGGACCGTGGTGCGCTCTGCGGCCGGCTGGAGACGCCGCTGGACCGTGGCGCGCTCTGCGGCCGGCTGGAGACGCCGCTGGACCGTGGTGCGCTGCGCGACCGACTGGAGACGCCACTGGACCGTGGTGCGCTGCGCGACCGACTGGAGACGCCACTGGACCGTGGTGCGCTGCTGCGACCGGCTGGAGAGCGCCGCTGGACCGTGACGTGCTCCCCGATCGGCTGGAGACACCGCTGGGCCTCGAGCTGCTCGGCGGCCGGCTCGACACGCCGCTGCTCGTGGCGCCGCTCTGCGAGCGGTTCGACGTACCCCGCGGCCGGGCCCGCGTCGCACTCCCTGACTGCTCCCGCGACTGGAAGAGGGAGCCGACGGGGTTGCGAGAGCGGCTCGGTGTGGAGGGTGTCGCGCTCGAGCGGCCCGTGCCCGCGCGCGGACGCGCGCGCCCCGCGCTGCGGCTGGCGGATGCGGCCGCGGCCACGCTGCCCGGCGCACTCCGTGAGCGCGCTCGAGCCGCGGTTCCGGTGAGCCCGCTCGTCGCTGCGCTGCCCCGCGGGCGAGCGGCTGCCCCTGTTCCGGTGGAGGCGGACGCCCGGCCGAACCCGCTCGACGTCCTCGGGGCCACCGCGCCGGCACCGCCGGACGCCCGGGTGGCCCCGCCCGGCCGCGGACGCGCTCGAGCGGCCGCGGGCGTCGCCGAGGCGGCTCGCGTCAGTGCCGCAGCGTTGCGGTTCGGGCGCTCGTTCGGGGACTCGGCGACCCGCATTCCGGCGGCGGCGCTCGCGTCGACCCGTCGTCGGGCGATGTTGCCCCGTCCCATATCCCCGCGGCGGACCACCGTCCACGCCTTGTCGGGTCCGATCGATCCCCGGGGCACGGCGTGGCCACGGGAACCTCCATGACCGATGGACCCGCGTGGCACCGCGTGTCCACGACCATGACGATGGTGGGGCCAGGGGACGACCGGGCGGTTGCCCCATCCCAGCGGGCACCAGCCGACGTAGCCGCCACCGACCCCCCAGCTCACCCAGGCCGCGCCCCACGTCCTCCCCGGCCACCAGTGCCAGCCAAGCGAGACCGAGAAGCCCCAGCGTCCGTAGTGGTGCGGGGCCCAGCCCCAGGGCTCGTAGGGCACCCACGTCCATCCGTAGCTCGTCCAGGTCCAGCGTCCGTTCGAGTACGGCGTCCAGCCCACCGCCACCCGGGGCTGCCAGACGTAGCCGACCGGCTCTGCGTACGTCCAGGAGCCGTGGCTGTCGAACTCGGGGGCGTAGGGAGCGAGCTCCTCCGGAAGATAGCGTCGGCTGTTGGCGGCCCAGGCCTCCCGGGCCTCGAGGTCGACGTCCCACTTTGCGAAGTCGTCCGTCGCGTAGAGATCGAAGGGCTCGGGCTGGGCCGGACCGTCACCCCAGCGCGCCCACGTCCGCTCGCCCCCGGCGAGGCTCACGCGGTCCCGGCCGGTGTCGAGGGAGGCTTCTCCCTCGTAGACCGAGAGCTGCGTCTCGCCGCCCTCGACGTCGATGCGGACCACCCCGGGCTCCGCGACCTCGACCAGGCCGCCCGGGGTCTCGATCTCGAACACCGCCGCCTCGCGGGCGCGGGTGCGGACGATGAGGCTGCCGGACCACAGGCGGAGCACGACCCGTTCGTCCCGGCTTTCGTCGTGGGAGGAGTAGTCGAGCTTGCTCCGGCGGTCGAGCCGGACCACCGTACCCTCGGGGAACTGGAACTCGGCCCGGCCCGCGGCGTCGGTCCAGACGCGGTCGCCGGGGAGGAAGGGCAGGTTGATCGTCGCTTCCTCCGCCGAGACCTCGGTGGCCCGTTGCAGGCTCACACCAGGTTCCACGCTGCGGATGAACCCGTGCGGGTAGTCTTCTTGAGCGGTCGCCGGGGTCGCAACCAGGCCGGCCGCGGCGACGGCCAGGCTCGCCAGAGCGAGTGTGCACTGCCGCATGGCTCTTCGCCCTCCGGGAGCCCCCGTGGCTCCCGGCCAGGCAAGGAGCAAGGGGCGTGCCGACTCCGTTCCGATTGTAAAGCCTGTAAGGTCAGGAGCCTCGGGGAAAAGACGTGGGAGGAGGTGTCCTGGGAGGTGAGCGACACCGTCCTCAGTTCACCACTCCCGCCCCCCGCTTGAAGCGCCCGTCGTTCCTTGCTAGTCTCATTGGTCGCGGCTTTGCCGGAGTGGCGGAATTGGCAGACGCGCACGGTTCAGGGCCGTGTTAGCTTCGGCTAGTGTGGGTTCAAGTCCCACCTCCGGCACCAGCCGCCCTTCGTACCCGCCGCCTTCAACCCCACGCCGCTGTGAACGGCGGGGCTACTGGCCCGGTAGGGCCTGTGATTCTCCCTCCGCGGCAAACGCGAATCGCGACCGCGTGGGGCAGGGAAGCCAGACCTTCGAGTCCGGATCGACCTGGCGCAACGCCTTCTCGGCCCGCTCTTTGAACACAGCGGTGTCCTGCCCGGAAGCGGGAATCGGGTAGATCCGACCATCGATCTCGTAGTTGTCCTGGGTGACGAAGAAGTCTTCCCAGTGGCCAAGGACGACGTGCCGCGGGCGCGTGTTCTCGAGGATGCCTTCGGGATGGCGCCGGAGACGGCGGAAGTCTCCTCCCACGCAGAGGAGCGCCACGTCCACCCGCTTCTCTCGGAGGAGCGTCACCGGCACGTAGCCCACGGGCTCGTTGGTGCCGGAGTCCTGGAAGTAGACGCGGAAGACCGGCCGGCCTTCGTCCAGAAAGTCGATGAGGTAGGCGTACACCGTTCCCTCCGCCCAGTCGCTGGCCGAGCGCGGAGGGTCTTCGAGGTCGGCCTCGAGGCCGCCGCGCCACACGTGGAGGGGAATCGGGTGACGGCTGAAGGGCAGCTTCACGGTCTCCTGTGTCGAGTGCTCGGACTCGAGCGCCATCACCCTCACGCGGGGAGCCACGTCGAGCCACCGGCCGGGTCGCTCGTGGTTCCCCGCGTCGTCGTCCCCAATCATGACCACACGGGAGCCGAGGCCGGGGAAGGGCGCCAGGAGGTGCTTCATCGTGCGGCTGCCGTAGATCCGCGCCCGTCGCGCTCGCCGGCGGGCGATGTCACTCACGTCGAGAAGATGATCGTAGTGGGAGTGGCCGACGAGAATCGCCTGCGCGCCGTCGGCCTCCGGCGGGAGGAATCGATCCACCTGGGCGGAGTCGGGCCGGATCGCGTGATCGAACGCGGCCTCCGCGAGGCTGGGGTTGCTGTACATGGGTGCGGTCAGGACCACGTCGTCCCCGTGCTTGACAAGGAACCCGCTGACTCCGAGATAGTGGACGACGAGGGCCGACTTCTCCGTCGCCCCGGGAGTTGCGCTCGGAACGGGGCACTGGTCCAGCGGCACCGAGAAGGGAGTGACGCATGCCAGCGAGGTCAGGGCCAGCAGGAGCAGAAGGAATCGCATCAGTCTGTCGCCTCATCATACCCGCGGGGGAGCTCTCTTCTCGTCCCACCGGCGAATCGCCTCGACCGCACCCTCCGAGCGATGGGCTGACCCCCGACGTCGATTCCCTCCGAGCCCTCGGCCAGTGGAACCGCGCTCGACTCCAGTGCTAGAGTGACTGGACTAGGCGGACCCCTCATCACCACCTCGACATCCAAACTCGATCGTCGCGTGCTCGAACTCCTGTCGAGCCACGGGCGACCTCTCTCTGTCCGGGAGGTGGTCCGCCGTCTCGGTCTCGAAGGAGATGAGCGCCGCGACCTGAAGAAGGTCCTGCGGGGCCTCATCGAGGAGGGCTCGGTCGTCAAGATCCGGGGTGCCCGGGTGGGCCTGCCCTCGCGGATGAACCTGGTGGCGGGGCGGCTGCAGTGCAACCCGGCCGGGTATGGCTTCGTCGTGCCCGAGGAGCGGCGCGAGGGGCAGGGCGACGTCTTCGTCCCGGCCGGGGGCCTCCGCGAGGCGCTCCACGGCGACCGCGTGGTGGCCCGGGTCGAGCGCGAGACGCCGAAGGGACTGGAGGGGCGGATCATCCGCATCCTCGAGCGCGCCCAGCAGCGGGTGGTGGGGCGGTACGAGAGCGACGGTCGGTTCGGGGGACACGTGGTGCCCTTCGACCGGAGGATTCTCCAGGAGTTCTACATCCCCGCAGGGGAGGAGGGGGGAGCGGAGACCGGCCAGATGGTGCAGGTGGAGGTCACCCAGCCCCCCTCCGCGAAGCGCAACCCCATTGGCACCGTGGTGGCCGTCCTCGGACGGCTGACCGACCCCGGGGTCGACCTCAAGGTCGTCATGGCGAAGTTTGACCTCCCCGACGCCTTTCCTACGGAGGTCGACGACGAGGCCGAGCGCGTGGCCCGGCGCCCGGGACCGGAGGAGACGGCAAAGCGTACCGACTTCCGGGACTGGACCACGGTGACCATCGACCCCGCTACCGCGAGGGACCACGACGACGCGGTGGGCGTCGAGCGCCTCGAAGGCGGCCGCTGGCGCCTGGCGGTCCACATCGCCGACGTGGCGCACTACGTCCGCGAGGGCGGGCCTCTCGATCAGGAGGCCTACCTGCGTGGGACGTCCGTGTACTTCCCGGACCGGGTGGTGCCGATGCTCCCGCACGCCCTCTCGAACGACGTGTGCAGCCTCGTCGACGGCGAGGACCGCCTCACCCAATCGGTGGTGATCGAGCTCGACGGCGAAGGGCGGGTCGAGGAGGCGACGTTCCACGACGGGGTGATCCGGAGCGCGGCCAGCCTGAGCTACCAGGACGCCCAGGGGATCGTCGACGGCGACGCGGAGCTGCGCAAGCGCTTTGCGTCGCTCGTGCCGGACATCGAGGCGATGGACGGGCTGGCGCGACTCATGCGCCGCCGCCGCTTCGACCGCGGCTCTCTGGATTTCGACCTGCCCGAGCCGAAGCTGATCCTGGACGACGAAGGCGAGATGACCGGGATCGTGGCCCACGAGCGCCTCGACAGCATGAGGGTCATCGAGGAGTTCATGCTCGCGGCGAACGAGGCGGTTGCGGCGAAGCTCCACCTCTCCGGCGCCGGCGCCCTCTATCGGATCCACGAGCGCCCCGACCCGGAGAAGGTCCAGGAGTTCGGGGAGCTCGTCGCCTCCTTCGGCTACCGGGTGCCGGACAATCTCGAGACGATCCGCCCCGAGGACTTTCAGCGGATCACCCGCCAGATCAAGGGCAAACCCGAGGAGAGGCTGGTCTCCTATCTCCTCCTGCGCACCATGAGGCTCGCCCAGTACCACGAGGACAACCTCGGCCACTTCGGTCTCGCCGCCGACAAGTACGCCCACTTCACGAGCCCGATCCGTCGCTACCCGGACCTCGTGGTCCACCGTGCCCTCCGGGCGCTGCGTCAGGGGCGGGACGCGGAGCGGGAGGCATGGCTGGAGAAGCGGCTCCCGGAGATGGGGCGGCATCTCTCCGACGCCGAGCGGCGGGCCACCGAGGCGGAGCGTGAGCTCATCGAGTGGAAGAAGGTCCGGTTCATGGCCGAGAAGGTCGGCGAGACCTTCTCCGGCTACGTGACCGGGGTCCAGGCCTTCGGGCTCTTCGTGGAGCTGGACGAGGTGTATGTCCAGGGCCTTGTCCACGTCTCCACGATGAACGACGACTACTACCACTTCGACGAGAAGGCCCACCGGCTGAAGGGGGAGAACACCGCCAGGGTGTACCGCCTCGGCGACCGGGTCGAGGTCCAGGTGGTGCGCGTCGACCTCGATCAGCGGAAGATCGACTTCGCCCTCGTCGACGTCCTCGAGCGGATGACGGGTCGGGGCAAGTCCGGCCGGGGCCGCCCGGCCTCTCGACCCCGAGGGCCCCGCCGGCGGTGAGGGGCCCGGGGGCCGCTTGCAGGTGACGGCCCGCCCCGGCTTCAACTAGAATACCGGCGCCGAGTGACTGGTTCGGCCATTGACGGAGCACGATCGTGATTCCAGCACCGAAGTCGACACCCCGTTCCTCCGAGGCACGCACGGTGGCGCTGAACCTGACCGCGAAGGAGCTCGTCTTCCTCCAGAAGGTCACGCGCCAGGAGTACCACTTCATAACCGACGATGAGCAGCAGGCCCGTCTCCTGCTGCGCGACAAGCTCGTGGAGGCGGCCTTCGACCAGGAGCGGGGCCGCGTGGTTCTGACCCTCTCCCGCGACGAGCTGCTGTTCCTGATCAAGGTGGCGCGCGAGAACTACTCCTTCATCGCCCGGGCGGAGAAGGAGGCACGGCTGGCGCTCGCGGCCAAGCTGCACAAGACCGCCGAGTCGGTCTTCGGCGTGTCCACCCGAGAGGGCTGATCCTCCGCTGCGCTCCTTCATCGTCGGGACCGCAGGGCACATCGACCACGGCAAGAGCGCCCTGGTCCGCGCCCTCACCGGCACCGACCCCGACCGCCTCAAGGAGGAGAAGGAGCGCGGCATCACCATCGATCTCGGCTTCGCCCACTGCGAGCTGGGGGACGGGGTGGTCGCCTCCTTCGTCGACGTCCCCGGCCACGAGCGCTTCGTCCGCAACATGCTGGCCGGCGCCCACGGGATCGACGCGCTGCTCCTGGTGGTGGCGGCGGACGAGTCGGTCATGCCCCAGACCCGCGAGCACTTCCACATCTGCCGCCTCCTCGCCGTGCCCCGGGGGCTGGTGGTGATGTCGAAGTGCGATCTGGCGGACGAGGAGACCCAGGCCCTCGTCGAGCTCGAGACCCGCGAGCTCGTGAAGGGGTCGTTCCTCGAGAACAGCCCCGTCGTCCGTGTCTCCGCTCGCAGCGGCGCGGGACTCCCCGAGCTGAAGGAGACCCTCCTCGCGCTCGCTCGCGAGGCCCCGCCGCGGCCCTCCGACGGAGTGCTTCGGCTGCCCGTCGACCGGGTCTTCTCGATGCGGGGCTTCGGGACGGTCGTGACGGGGACCCTGGTCGGAGGCGAGCTCGCGGTCGGCGACGAGCTCGAGGTGCTTCCGGCGCGGCGACGGACACGCGTGCGCGGGCTGCAGGTGCACGGCGAGGCGGTCGACCGCGCGCCGGCGGGGACCCGCACCGCGGTCAATCTGGGTGGCCTCGAGGTTGATGACCTCAGGCGGGGCAGCGTGCTGGCGGCGCCGGGAACGCTGCACGGCACCTCCATGGTCGACGTCGAGGTCACGCTGCTCGCCTCGGCCCGGCCCCTCGAGGACGGGGCCCGGGTGCGTGTCCACCTCGCCAGCGCCGAGGCGCTGGCCCGGGTCCGCCTCCTCGGTGCGGAGCGCATCGAGCCCGGGGCGGCGGGGCTCGCCCAGCTCCGGCTCGAGAGCCCGGCCGTGGCCGGGCGCGGCGACCACCTCATCCTCCGCTCCTACTCCCCGGCCGACACGATCGGCGGGGCGCTCGTGGTCGACCCTCGGCCGCGCCGACGCCGGACCGCGGATCGGGCCGCCCTGGAGCGCCTCCGCGCCGCGACCGGGCTCGAGGCGGCCGCGGGGAAGATGGTGGAGGAGGCAGGGCGCGAGGGCCTCGCGGCACCTCTGCTGGCGACACGGCTCACCGTGCCGCTGTCCCGGCTCCTCCCCGTCCTCGACGAGATCCCGGCAGTCGTCCCGCTGGGGAAGGACCCGCCGGTCCTCGTGTCCCGCGAGGTCCTCACCCGTCTCGGGGGGGATGCCCTCGAGGCCCTCGGGCGACACCACCGCAACCGGCCGCTGGAGCCGGGGATGCCGCGGGAGGAGCTCAGGAGCCGCGTCTTCGTCTCGGCGGCCCCCGGGGCCTTCGAGCGAACGCTGCAGGACCTCGCCGACGCCGGGAAGGTGCGCCTCGCCCCGGACCTCGTGGCCCTCTCCTCGCACCGGGTCCAGCTCTCGGTGGGCGAGGAGGAGGCGCGGGCGCTGCTCGCCGAAGAGGCGCAGCAGGCCGGCCTGGCCGGGGTGGAGGTGCGAGTGGTGGCGGAGCGGAGCGGTCGGGAGGCCGCCCTCCTCGAGCGCGTGGCGGGGGTGCTGGTGCGGGAGGGCGTCCTCGAGCGGGTGGGGACGGGGCTCCTCGTGCACCGCGGCCAGCTCGACGCGCTCAAGGAAGAGGTACGGAAGCGGTGGCCGCCGGGCGCGCGGCTCGACGTCGCCGCCTTCAAGGATCTGACGGGTCTGTCGCGCAAGTACGTGATCCCGCTCCTCGAGTACCTGGACCGCGAGCGGGTCACGCGGCGGTCTGGCAACGACCGGCTGGTGTTGGGCTGACTTCGCCCCGCCCGCGCGGGCGGGCTAGAATGGGGGCGCATGACAGTTCCGACGGACGCGGAGAAGCGGCGGGCGGGCGGTGCGATCCGTGTTCCCTTCGTCCGGCGCTGCCAACTCGAGTTCCAGGGAGGCACCTCGGCCAGCGCCTTCCTGGTGAACATCAACGTCCTCGGGGCGTACGTGGCCCACGACGTGATGCCGCCGCTCGGGCAGGAGGTCGTCTGCCGGTTCCAGGTCCCGGGCCGCGAAGGCGAGGTGAGCATCGACGGCGTCGTGGCCTGGACCAACCCCGTTCAGGAGCACCCCGTCCACAGTCTGCCCGCCGGCTTCGGCGTCGCGTTCCGGGCTTTGAGCGACGAGTCGCGCGACCGCATCGAGGTGGTGGTGTTCGACTACCTCGCCCGCCAGAAGAACTAGCGACGCTGCGGTCCACCGCTCACCATCGCCAGTTCAGGCTCAAACTGACGGTGACCGTCATGATGATGGGCACTGGCATGCCGTTCAGCAGCATCGGCGTGTACCGCCACCGGCCCTGCAGCCCCTCGGTGTCCCGACTCCGAACGCTTGGCGCGTCAGGACGCGGCGTCGTACGCGTGTGCCTGGGCGGCACGGCCCAGCTCGTCTCTGGCGTGGCCCATCGTGGTGTTGAGCGCGGTGAGGTTGGCCGTGAGGGAGTCGGGAGTCGACTCGTTCGCGACGATCCGCCAGGCGTTCACCTCGAGGATCCGGAGGGCGCGCTGGAGCTCTTCCAGCTCGAACCCCTCCTCGAGCCGTCCGTCGGCGACCGTGCTCACGTATTCGCCCAGCTGCTCTGATCCTTCCCACGCGGACCGGACGAGCGCCTCCACGAGCATCTGGCAACGCACCGACAGGATGGACGGATCGAGCTCCCGATAGTGCGAGCTCGATCGGCTCGCCAGCTGCGCCTTCAATTGGTCGGTGAGGGACTGCGAGTGCTGCCGGAGGATGTGTCGTAGCTGGTCCTTCATAGGGATCCTCCTTGGGGCATCGATGCGCTTTTGCGTCACTCCTGATCGGATATCCGGCAAACGCCGTGCCAGGCCGCCCGGTACGACCGCCGACCTCCAGCTCGAAGCCCGGGGGTAGCACGTGAGTTCCCCCCCGGGAGGGCCGGGCTGGCGCTTCGCGGTGCGGGCCTGACGCGCCCCTTCCGGCGCCGTGGCGTCCGCAGGTCGCCGGCCGTAGTGCTGAGAATCCCCACGGAAGGGGGAATTCTCCCCGTGGCGGACTCAGCCGATCAGCACGGCCACCCGCGCTTGATCGCCCGAGTGCAGCCGAAGTGGCGGAGGGCGGCCCGACGACCTCCCGAGACGCGGTCGGGGGTGGCCGGCCGAGCGAGCGGTCAGTCGCTCGCGTCGTCCGCTGCGGGGTGTTTGGCCAGCTTGAACTTCTCGATCCGGTAGCGGATCTGATCGCGATTGAGGGCAAGCAGCTCCCCCGCGCGCGTCTGGTTGCCCCCGGTTCGTTCGAGCGCCTGCTCGACGAGCGAGCGCTCCAGCTCGTGTATGTCGAGTCCGGACGCGGGCAGACGGAAGCCGACCTGGGTCCCAGTGCGAGCCGTCCCCGCACCGAGGGCCAGGAAGTCCTCGGGGCCGAGCTGATCCCCTTCCGCGAGAAGCACGGCGCGCTCGACCGCGTTCTTCAGCTCACGCACGTTCCCCGGCCAGGGATACGAGTCCAGCAGACGTGTGGCCGCAGGAGAGAAACCGGTGACGTTCTTGCGGAACTCGCGACTGAAGGTGTCTGCGAAGTACTTGGCCAGCAGGGCGACGTCCCCGGTGCGTTCCCGCAGCGCGGGCATGATCACCGGCAGGACGTTCAACCGGTAGTAGAGGTCCTCGCGGAAGGCGCCCTTCTGCATGGCCTCCTCGAGGTCCCGGTTGGTGGCGGCGACGACCCGGACGTCCACCCGGATGTCGTCGGCTCCGCCGACGCGCTTGAAGGTCTTCTCCTCGAGGAATCGGAGCAGCTTCGCCTGGAGGGCCGGCGTCATGTCGCCGATCTCGTCGAGGTAGACCGTGCCCCGGTGGGCGCGCTCGAACAGGCCGCGCTTCTGCTGGCGAGCGTCCGTGAAGGCGCCCTTCTCGTGGCCGAAGAGCTCGCTCTCGAGCAGCGACTCCGGAAGCGCGGTGCAGGTGATGTGCATGAAGGGCCCCGCCGCCCGGTCGCTGCTGTAGTGGAGGCTGCGGGACGCCAGGTCCTTGCCCGTGCCGCTCTCCCCGCCGAGGAGCACGGTGGAGGCGGGCGTCGTGGCGATCTTCTGCAGCAAGGCCTTCACCGCTCGCATCGGTGGGGACTCCCCGATGATCCGGTCGAGCGAGAAGGGCTCCGACTGGAGGGCCCGAAGCTCCCGCACCTCGCGGCGCAGGCGCGTCGTCTCCAGCGCCTTCTCCACGACAGTCATCATCTCGTCCATCTCGAAGGGCTTGATGACGTAGTGGAAGGCACCGGCCTTGATGGCCTCCACGGCGTTCTGCACCGTGGAGTGGGCCGTCATGAGGACGACGACGGTTTCGGGGTGGGACTCCTTGATGCGGCGCAGCAGCTCCAGCCCGTCGACGTCGGGCAGCCGAAAGTCGAGCAGGACGAGGTCCACGCCCCCGGAAACTCGCTCGAGGGCCGAACGGCCGTCCGCCGCCTCGTCCACATCGTAGCCAACCTCTTCGAGGCGGGCACGAAGCGACCATCGGATGAGGTCTTCGTCGTCGACGACGAGCACAGTCGCAGGGTCCACGGGGGCGATTCTAGACTCCGTGAGGGGCTCCCGTCTCCCAGGGGCCGTCACCTGCTTCGCCGCCGGAGCCGGCGGCGGGACAGGCTGGGACACGGGAGTGCTTCCCAATGTCGCGGAGGGCGGCCAACAGCGTCTCGAGCGAAAACGGCTTCTCCAGGATCCTGACAACGCCTCGCTCACCCGCTTCGCGGTGCAGCTCGGGTGTGGGGTCCGCCGTCATGAGAACGATCGCGCACCGAGGGCGACGGTGGCGCAGCGTGTCGGCGAGAGCCAGCCCATCCACATCGGGGAGATCGTGGTCCAGGAGCGCCACCGCGGCGTCGGGGCAGCGCTGGAGGGCCTCGGTGGCGTTGGCCGCGACCTCGACGGAGTAGCCAGATTCCTTCAGTCCTTCGGCGGCAGACCACCGCACCAGCTCGTCGTCGTCCACGACGAGGACTGTCTCTCGGTCTCGCGCCCCACGCTTCGTCAAGGGTCACCTCCGCGGTAGACTCATGCACGAAGCGGGCCAGCCGCCGCGGCCCCTGGCCGGGCGGTGAGGTTCGAGGTCACACATTGAGGAAGCTCTCCCTGTACTCGGCCAGACCCGGCGTGCTTGCCGCGGGCCTCGCGCTGGCGATCCTCGCCCTCGATCTCCTTCTGCCCGAGGGGATTGGCGTCCCTTTCCTCTACGTCCTCGTGGTCATCGCGGCGCTCTGGTCCCCCCACAAGCGATTCGCGCTGGCGGCCGCCCTGGGCATCACCGTCCTGGTTGCCGCGGATCTCCTGCTCTCCGCGAGCGCGCACACAGGAGGAATGTCGGGTGTTCACCATCCGTTGGCCGTTGTGGCGGTGTGGGCGACGGCTCTGCTGGTCTACCGGCACAAGCTCGTCGAGCAGACCCTGCTGCGCGAAGAGGCCGAGGCCCAGGCCTATCTCGACGTGGTGGCGGTGATCATCCTCGTCCTGGACCGCGAGGGCCGGGTGAGCCTGATCAATCAGAGGGGCTGTGAGATCCTGGGACTCGAGGCCCGGGAGGTGCTGGGTCGGTCTTGGGTCGACAGCTTCGTGTCCGAGAGTGACCGGGAGCGGACGCGAGAGGGGTTGCGACAGCTGGTCCGTGGCGAGCTGGCTCCCGACCGGACGCGCACGTTCGAGAACTTCATTCGGACGAGCTCGGGCGAGGAGCGTCTGCTCGCGTGGCGCAGAACGGTGCTTCGTGATGCCCGTGGCAACGTCAGCGCGACGGTCAGCTCAGGCGAAGACATCACGGAGCGAAGGAAGGCGGAGCGGAGGTTGCGTGCGCAGGAGTCCCTCGCCAAGGTGGGGCAGCTCGCGGCGATCGTGGCCCACGAGGTGCGCAACCCGCTCGCGGGGATCCGTGGGGCCATCCAGATCCTGTCCAAGCGGATCCCCGAAGAAGAGGACCGCCAGGTGATGGACAGGATCGTCGAACGCGTCGACACCCTGAATGCGCTGACGGAGGACCTTCTCGTCTTCGCACGTCCGCACACCCCCGAGTTGGCCCCGACGAGCCTCGAGGCCATCCTCGGTGTTGCCCAACGGCTCCTCGCCGGGCATGCCGACCTGGCCGCCGTCTCGGTCGAGATCACGGGCCCAGATGTGACGCTCGAGGCCGACGAGAAGATGCTCCAGGACGCCTTCCTCAACCTGTTCATGAACGCCGCCCAGGCCATGAAGGGCGAAGGGACCGTCCGTGTCGCGGTCCGTGTGGGCACTGGCACCGTCCAGGTTGACGTCGAGGACGACGGCCCCGGCATCCCTCCCGCCGACCGGGAGCGCCTGTTCGAGCCGTTCTTCACGACCCGCCACCGGGGTACGGGTCTTGGCCTGCCGATCGTGAAGCGCGATGTCGAGGCCCACGGGGGAGAGGTGACCATCATCTGCCCAGACGAGGGTGGGACCCGAGTCACAATATCTCTGCCGCTCGGCACGCACGGGGCGGGCTGAGCCCGCAGACCCACACACGCCCAGCAGCCGAGCCCGGGCCTGTCCCTTGCCCCACGAGGCGAGTGCTGGCACTCTCCTGTGACCGGTCGTTCACCGCACCGACTTGCGCGAGGCCGCCCATGCCGGGACTCCCGCCGCTGCCCCATATCGAATGCGTTCTTCGCTCGCTGGGCGACGATCTCCTCCTGGCGCGGCGCCTGGCCCAGATGGGCATCGTCCCCGGCGTGCGGATCACGGTGCGGCGAGTCGGGCCTTTGGGCGATCCAGTCGAGCTGGTTGTCGAGAGGGGGCAGAGCATCGCCCTGCGCGCCCGGGAGGTCGCCCGCCTGGAGTGTCAGATCCTGGCCGGCCCCCTGTCGGCGTTCGCCCAGAAGACGGAGGCCGTCTACCGTATCCGCGCGCTCGAAGGGGGTGAAGCGTTCCGCTCCCGGATGACCCGCCTGGGCCTGGAGCCGGGTCGTGAGCTGTACCTCGGGGCCGGCCCCCCGCACGGCTTCGATCTCAGGCTGCTCCCCGCGAACACAGAGGTGCGACTCGGTCGCGGAGAGGCCTCGCGAGTGATCGTCGAGCCGCTGGAGGCCCCGGCGGACCATGCCTGAGGTCACGGTCGCTCTGAGCGCCATCCCCAACACCGGCAAGACGACCCTGTTCAACCGCCTGACCGGCGCAAGCCAGACCGTTGGCAACTGGCCGGGAGTGACCGTGCGCAAGCGCACGGGGCGTTTCCGCCTCGACGGCTACGACGTGTCCCTGGTGGACCTGCCCGGTGCCTACTCCATCACGCCGACGACGGAGGAGGAGCGCATCGTCCTCGACTTCCTCCTGCGCACGCCCCCGGACGTGGTCCTGAACATCGTGGATGCCCGGAACCTGTATCGAGGCCTGGGCCTGACGCTGCAGCTTGCCAGGAGCGGTCTGCCGACGGTGGTGGTCGTCAACATGATGGACGAGGCGCGCCAGGCCGGCATCTCCATCGATTGCCGGGCCCTGTCGGAGCACCTCGGGACTCCGGTGATCCCGATGGTGGCGCGCTCCGGAGAAGGCATCGAGCAGCTCGAGCAGGCGTTGCTGCAGGTCCTGACGAACGCGGAGCGTCCCCGCCCGCCCGCCATCTCCTTTCCGCCCGTCCTCGAGGAGAGCATCATGGCCCTGGCGCGCCGGATCGAGGCGGCCCCGGGAGCGTCCACGCTGAGCGACACCTTCCTGGCCACGCGGCTGCTCCAGGGCGGAAAGCCCACGGAGGACCTGGTGCATCGCGAGCCCCGCTTTGCGGCGATCGCGGTGGAGGCGGAGGAGCGCCGGCGGCGGGTGGAGGCCGCGCTCGGGAGCGACATCCTCACCACCTGCGCACAGTGCCGCTTCAGCGCGGCACGGGGTCTCGTGCTCGAGGCCACCCGCGACCTGCCCCGGGTCTCCGATGCCGTCACCGAGCGACTGGACGCGGTCCTGCTGCACCGGGTGCTGGGCCTTCCCCTGTTCTTCCTGCTCATGCTCGCCGTGTTCGAGGGCATCTTCGCCCTGGGCACGCCGTTGCAGGACGGGGTGGCGGATCTCTTCCAGATGCTCGGGGCGTGGCTCAAGGCCGGGCCCGCGATGGCGACGCTTCCGCCGCTGGCGGCGAGCTTCATCGTCGACGGGCTGATCCAGGGGCTGGGTGTGATCGTCGCGTTCTTTCCGATCATCGCCATCTTCTTCGTGTTCATGTCGGTGATCGAGGACAGCGGCTACATCGCCCGGGCCGCCTTTCTCATGGATCGGCTCATGCACGTGCTGAAGCTGGACGGCAAGGCCTTCATCAGCATCCTGCTGGGCTACGGGTGCAACGTACCGGCGGTGCTGGGCACGCGCATCCTGTCCGGTCGTCGCAGCCGCATCGTGACCATGCTGCTCATTCCCTTCTCGCTGTGCAGCGCCCGGCTCCAGGTGTTCGTGTTCCTCGCGTCCATCCTGTTCGCCCCGCGCGCGGCGGCCGGCGTCGTCTTCGCCATGTACCTGGGCAGCTTCGCGGCGGTGATCGTGGTGGGTCTGCTGCTGCGTCTGCTGCGGGTCGGGGGCCGGCCGGAGCCGTTCATCATGGAGCTCCCCCCGTACCGAGTGCCGATGCTGCGCTCGGTGGCCTTGCGGGCCTGGCAGGAGGTGAGGGCCTTCCTCTATCGGGCGGCCACGCTGATCCTGCTCGGGGTCGTCGTGGTCTGGCTTCTCACCCACTATCCGACCGACGCCCCCCCCGGGAGCGTGGAGACCCTCGCCGGGCAGCTCGGCCAGCTCGCCTCGCCCCTCTTCACGCCCCTGGGAATCCACTGGCGCGAGACCGTGGCGCTGCTCTTCGGCTTCGTCGCCAAGGAGATCGTGATCGGGGCCATGGCCGTCATCCACGGCGGAAGCGACCTCGCGGGTGAGTTGGCGGCCCGCCTGACGCCGCTGCAGGGGGTGAGCTTCATGGTCTTCACGCTGCTCTACACGCCCTGCCTTGCCACCGTCGCCGCCATCCGCGCCGAATCCCGCTCCTGGAGAGTCACCGGCCTGTCCGTTCTGCTCGGGGTCGTCCTCGCCTGGCTCGCGAGCTTCACGGTGTACCAGACCGGCCGTCTGATGGGGCTCGAGTGAGCCCGACGGTGAACAGGCTCGATTCGAGGGAGTCGCCGACTCCGCAGATGTCGAGGGTCGTCACGATCGCCGCGGCGCACGCGGCGCACGACACCTACAGCGCGTTCCTGCCACCCCTGCTGCCGGTGTTCATCGAGAAGCTCTCCCTCGCCAGGGCCGAGGCCGGCCTGCTCACCGTCTTTCTCCAGGGGCCGTCGCTGCTTCAGCCGATCATCGGCCACCTGGGGGATCGGCTCGACCTTCGTCTGGCCGTCATCCTGAGCCCGGCCGTCACCGCGGTCTGCATGAGCCTGGTGGGCGTGGCTCCCGGCTACGCAACCCTCGCGCTGCTCCTCGTCACCGCCGGTGTGTCCGCGGCTGTTCTGCACGCCGTGGCACCGGTGGTCGCGGGGCGGCTTTCGGGCCGTCGTCTCGGGTACGGCATGGGTTTCTGGATGGTGGGGGGCGAGCTGGGGCGCACCCTGGGGCCGGTACTCGTGGTGAGCACGGTGGCACTGCTTGGCCTGCAGGGAATGCCATGGCTCATGATCGGAGGCATAGGCGCCTCGGCCTTGTTGGCGCTGAGCCTGCGCGACGTCGGGCCGAAACGCGTTCGCCGTGAAGCTCCACGCCATCTGGTCCGAGCGCTGCGTTCCATGAGGCCGCTTCTGATCCCTCTGCTCGGGGTCGTGGTCGCGCGGTCATTCATGATGGCGGCCTCCACCACCTACCTACCCGTCTTCCTGCGGGAGGACGGCGCCGGGCTGTGGTTCGCCGGTGCGTCGCTGTCGGTTCTCGAGGGGGCGGGCGTCTTTGGCGCGCTCGCTGGCGGGTCCGCGAGTGACGTCCTGGGTCGAAGGCGGGTGCTGGCGTTCTCGTTTCTCGCCGCACCTGCGATGCTGCTCGCCCTGGTCCACCTCAGTGGCTGGTGGCGGTGGCCCATTCTGATGGCGCTGGGTTTTTCCGGCCTCATGGCCACCCCCATCCTCATGGCCTCGGTGCAGGAATCCGTTCCCGAGCACCGCGCGCTGGCCAATGGCGTCTACATGGCGCTGAGCTTCGCCATCCGGTCGATAGTGGTGGTCCTGGTGGGCGGAATCGCCGATTGGATGGGGATGCGATGGACTTTCCTGGCCTGCGCCCTTCTGGCGTGGCTGGGAACGCCGTTCGTTGCATGGATGCCGGGGAGAAGTGGCAGAACCACGCGCAAGTCAACAGACATCGGCAGCGATCGGTCCTGACGGACATCTCTCCCCCGCCACGGGTCGAGCGCCCCGACGCGACCCCGACCACATCCGGCCTCACATCGACGGGTCTCCAGGCCAGGACGGCACGGTGGCCTCTCGTGCGGGTGAGCGCGTGGCGAAGACGTCGGTCCCCGCCTACCCGAGCCATTCCTCGGGCGGGTGCGCTCCCGGGTCGCCCTGCTGCCCGTAGACCTCCTCCACGTACCACCGGGGCACGGCAGAGAGACGTCCCGGCGACGGCGGAGCGGGCGGCGGGGGCGACGGCCCGGGCCTTCCGCTCGATGTGATTTCGAACGTCCCGGACGAAGGCGGCGACCGCCTCGGCGTCCGGCTTGCCGGTGCTGAGCCTGACCGCGTCCCGGGAGAGCTGGTCGAGCTCGTCTCCGAGCGCGTCGAGCTCGCCGTCGTCCAACAGGTGCAGGTAGCGCAGCGGACCGACGACGAAGCGCTCCGCCGTCAGCTCGTGCGCCAGGAGCCTGCGGCGCACAGCCTCGATTGCCGCTGCGAGCTCGTCGACCGGTCGTTGGCGCCTGACGAGCGTCTCGACCTGGTCGAGGGCCCGAAGCAGACCCCGATGGTGCTGTCGATCGTCTCTACGAGAGCCTGAGGCATGGTGCGGATCCTCCTGCGTGCGCCCTCCCTCGCTTCGAGGGCGGCGGGGGATCGACGAGTCTCCGTCCGGTCGGCGCTTGCTGGACGTGAGAGCGTCGGATCGGAACCACTCTCCCGGATCCCCCGATCGTGAATGCCTGCAAACCGCGGGCCGTGTGCCCGGAGCCGCCAGGACGTCGCGACGTCGCCCGGCTCGTTTCGTCCGGCAGCCGCGGCCGGCGGGGCGGCAGGGCGCCGTGGCATTTTCCGCCCGAGGTGGGGAATATTCCGGCCCGTCAGGCGACGCAGACGCTCTCCCGGCGGCCTCTCGAGGAGGCGGCTCAACCGGTCCGGGGTACCGATGTCCGTCCAGCCGCAGGGCCGGGCGGGGACGACCGCCAACCGTGTGGCCTCTCCTTCGAGGATGTCCCGGGAGAAGTCGCAGATCGGTAGAGCCTCGTAGAGGGCGTCGAGCGCATCGGTCCGCCCGCCGCTCGCCGCCAGGTGCTCACGGAGGAGCTCGGACGGTCGGGGCCGCGGCGTCCTGGAAGAGGCTCAGCAGGGCGTCCCCGTCGGCCGCGAGGATCATGCTATTGACGAGGGCGCCGTCCGAGGCCAACTGGCGCGCTACGAACGGCTCGGGCTTCTCCACGAAGCCCACTACGTCGCGGACGTTCGGGCTCATGCGCTTCGAGGTGAGGATCCAGCCGAGCCCACCGTCGGCCCGCTCGGGAGTCACCCCGAGCAGCGTGGGCGGCCTCGAGTCTGCCCGGCGTGCTCGACCGCCCGGAGCAGGCACTCGTGGAGCGCGTCTTCGTCGGTGACGTGGTGATCGGATGGGAGAACCAGCAGACCACACCCCGGGGCGCGCATCTGAATGTGGAGCAGGCCCAGCAGCAGGCCGAGTCCTGTTCCCCGGTTCCGGGGTTGCACGATGACGTTCCAGGGCGGCAGGTCTGCCAGCTCCCGCGCCCAGAAGGCCCGATGCTGGCGAGCGACAACGACCGCCACTCGCTCCCGGGGGACGATGCGTTCGGCGCGGTCGAGGGTCTGGCGCAGCATTGACGTTTCCCCGTTGAGAGACGCGTACTGCTTGGGCACGCTTCGCCCGTTCGCGTCGGTCGTGAGATGGCGAATCCGGCTTCCTTCACCGGCGGCGAGCACGAGGACCCAGAGACGTTCGGACATCGGGAGACTCCCTCACTTGGCAGATTCACCGATGCCTCAAGCAATTGCCGTGCCTCGCCGGGAGCAGGGCCTACGATCCCAGCGCCATCAGGGCCGCGCCGACCGCGAGCCCCACGACCAGGTTGATCGCCTTGACCTTGAGGAAGTCGGACCGCGAGTAGGCGAGCAGGGGCAGCGTGCCGTGCCCGTCCTGAACGATGGAGCTCGCCACGAGCGTGCTGAGGGGGACGAGCCCATGCTCGAACAGCGTGACGAACAGGAGGTGCGGCCCGGACTCCGGGATCAGGCCGAGGAACGACGGCCGCGGCCAGGACGAGCCAGTGGGTCGTTGTCGAGGGCGTCGGCTCAGGCCAGACCTTCATCGCCACTTCGGTCAGAAGGAGCGCACCGGCGGTCCACACGAAGATGCGCGGCCCGTGCTGGAGCACGACGTGGCGCCACAGGTGCGCCTCGAGGAAGTGGTCGGGGACGGTGAGGACGACGAACAGCGAGAAGGCCCCCAGGACGATGAGTATGCCGCGGAGCCACATCGAGGAGGGCGCCAGCACCGATCCGCTCGCCAGAACGGCGAGAAACGCGAGAGTCGCAAAGGCGAGAGATCCGCGGGCGACACTCGGCTCCCGAAGCTGATCGAGAACGTGCGCTCCCGGGAAGCACTCGCAGTCGTCCTCTTCGTGCAGCTCGAAGCCGTGCCCCGCGGCTCTCGCCGTGGCGGGAAGCAGGACGATCGGTGGCGATGCCCGCCGCCCAGCCCACGAGGGTGAGCCCCGCCATCAGCAGGACCGCGGTCCAGGGGAACAGAGCCAGCATGACGAAGGCCTCGTCGCCGCTCGTGGCGATCATCGCAGCGACCAGTGCCCCGAAGGACACCATTCGGTGCGAGTAGAGCGCCACCACGACAAACGCTCCGAGACAGCCCGGCGTCGCCCCGAGAAGGACGGCGAGCAGGTACTGGCGGGACCGCGAGACGGCCAGGGTGCGCGCCCAGGTGCCTCGGGTGAGCACGTTGAGGTACTCGACGGCGATCATCATGACGGCCACGAAGACCGTGACCTTGAGAGCCTGAGCCAGGACGTCAGTGAGCATCGTTCGCGAGGCTCTGCAAGACCAGCGCCAGCCGCCGCGGCCGTGGAGGCGGCTCTGGCCAGGGTGCAGGAAGGAAGACGGGTCGTGCGGCCTCTTGTGGCACAGATCTTGCCCTCGATGTCACGGTGATCGGTTGCTTGACGGGACTTCAGTTGACGGCTCAGCGACAGCCCGGCCGGCCGTGGCACAGAGCGCTCGCTCTGCTGGCCGGTGCGATGCTCGCTCTGGGCGTCAGCGCCGCCCACGTTCCGGGCCCGTGGCACCAGGACGACGCTCCGCACGCGTGCCCGATCTGCAAGCTCGGGTATCAGCCCATTCCGGTGGCGACGGCGTCGCTCCTGGTCGAGCCTCCGGCGCCGCCGCGGCTCCTCGCATCGCCCCGCGAGCAGCCGGCGCGTCTCCTCAGCGCCGGAAACCACAGCCCGTCGCGCGCCCCCCCCGCATAGCCTCGACAGCACACGTCTCAGGCCGGCGTGGAGCAGCCGGTCGGAGCTTCGGAAGAATCCCTGAGGGCCCCTCTGGGGCCGGGAGGCTATCGTGTCGAGATCGTTCAGGCGACGGACGACGTGCCCGCGTGGCTGACCCTCGCGGCCACCGCCGCGACCTCGCTCCTCCTGCTTGGCGTCGCCGACAGCGGTCTGGCCGAGATCGATGCCGCTTCGGCGGAGCCGATGGTTCGGCTCGAGCAGCAGCTCCTCGAGTCTCCAGCGCCAGATCGCAGAGATGGAGAGGCGACATGCGGAGGAGATGAAGGCGCTGAAGGAGGAGATCCGGACGCTGCGCGACGAAAGGGCCGCGCCGGTCGCGGCCGCGGAGGATGAGCTCGCCGACCTCCGCCGGCTGGCCGAGGCCGAGGCGGCCAAGGCGGAAGAGGCGAGGGAGGAGGAGCAGGAGGTCGCCTTCACCGCGAAGGGGCTGAGCCTTCAGGCCCTCAATCCGGAGATCAGCGTCACCGGAGACATGCTCGCTACATACCGGAACCAGGAAGGAACCCAGCAGCACTCGGATATCCGGTTCCGCACGCTCGGGCTCCACCTGGAGAGCTACCTGGACCCCTACACCCGGTTCAAGGCGGCGGTTCCCTTCTCGGGCAGCGGGGCCGAGCTCGGGGAGGCCTACATGATCCGCTACGGGCTCCTCGAGGGCTTCAACCTCACCTTCGGCAAGTTCCGTCAGCAGTTCGGGGTGGTCAACCGCTGGCACAAGCACGCCCTCGATCAGACCGACTTCCCGCTGGCCCTGAGGCAGATCTTCGGCGAGGGTGGACTGAACCAGACCGGCTTCTCCTTCGACTGGGTGCTGCCGCGCCTCTGGAGCGCCTCCCAGGAGCTCACGATCCAGGTCACCAACGGGGCGAACGGACGTCTCTTCTCCGGCAGCACCCTGAGCACCCCCTCCGTCCTCCTCCACTACAAGAACTACCGCGACCTCTCCAGGTACACCTACCTCGAGCTGGGCCTCTCCGGCATCGTCGGCTGGAAGGACGAATGGACGGTCGCGCGGAACGGGAGCTTCGAGACCGTGTACGACCGCCAGCCGGCACGGGTCTACGGGCTGGACCTCAACCTCGTCTGGGAGCCCACCGACCGGATGCGCTACCGCAACGCGGTCTGGCGCAGCGAGATCTACCTCCTCGACCGGGACATCCTGGTCCCGGATGGCTCGGGACGCGACTCCCTCTCCGCCTGGGGGGCGTTCACCTACCTCGAGTCGAAGCTGAATCGGAAGCTGGATCTGGGGATCCGACTGGACTACTTCAAACCCGACCAGAAGGACTACGCCGGCGGCTCTCTCGCTCCCCACGCCTACCGAGACGATGTCTCTTTCTGGCAGGTGAGCCCCTACTTCACCTTTCAGCAGAGTCCGTTCGTCAAGTACCGCCTGGAGTACAGCCACCTGGACCGAAAGGGGGTCGTGCCGCCCGAGGACTCCTTGACCTTCCAGCTCATCTTCGCTGCCGGTCCCCACAAGCATGAACGCTACTGACGAGGAGACGAAGCCATGAGACGCGCAGCTGCGCCGTCCCTGTTCCGTTCTGACCCTCATCGCCACCCCCCTGGCCTCGGCGGCCGAGTGTTCCCGGCCGTCCTCCGGACCCGTTCTGTCCGTCGTGGCCACCCTGCCGGACTACGCCGTCATCACCCGGGCCATCGGGGGGGCGCGTGTCTCCGTCCAGGCCATCGTCCAGGGCGACCAGGACGCCCACTTCATTCGGCCCAAGCCCTCCTTCGTCGACATGGTCAACCGGGCGGACATGCTGGTCGCGACGGGGCTGGACCTCGAGCTGTGGCTTCCCACGGTGGTGGACAGGTCGGGCAACGTCCGGGTGAGGAGCGGCCAGCCCGGCTACGTGGCCACCTCCCGCGGCATCGACCTGCTGGAGGTGCCCACCAACATCTCCCGCTCGGAAGGGGGCGTCCACGTCTACGGCAACCCCCACGTCACCTGCAGCCCGCTGAACCTGAAGATCGCCGCACGGAACATCACCATCGGACTGATCAAGAACGACCCGGCCGGGAAGGAGTGCTACGAGGCGAACCTCGAGGCACTCCTGGAGGAGATCGACCGGCGACTCTTCGGGCCGGAGCTCCTCGAGCTCCTCGGGTCCGAGACCCTCTGCTCAATGGCCGAGAAGGGGACCCTGCTTCGTTTCCTCGAGCAGCAGCAGTTCCGCGGCACGCCCCTCATCGACTCCCTCGGCGGCTGGATGAAGCGGATGCTCCCGCTGCGCGGGATGGAGATCGTGACCTACCACAAGAACTGGGTGTACTTCCTCGACCTGTTCTCGCTGAAGGAGGTGGGCACGGTGGAGCCGAAGCCGGGCATCCCCCCCTCCCCGAGGCACGTCACCGAGCTCGTGGACCTGATGCGGGTGCGGAAGATCCGGATCATCCTCGCCGCCAACTACTTCGACGAGCAGAAGATCCGCACCGTGGCGAAGAGGGTCGACGCGGTTCCGGTGATCGTTCCCCTCTATGTCGGCGGCGAGGAGGGAGTGGACGACTACTTCCAGCTCGTGGACCTGTGGACGGAGCGAATGGTGGAGGCAGCCGTCGCGGTCGGGAAAGCACCCGCCGGCTCCCCCGAATCGCCAGAGGGGGCCGGATCTTGAGCCCCTCTCCGCCCGTGCCCGCCCGGTCAGGAGCGTGATGCATCATGTCGGAGGCCATCCACTTCTTCGCTGTCCAGATCACGTTGCTGGCCATCGTGCTGGTGCTCCACACGTACCTGGGCCTTCACGTGATCCGCCGCACCCTGATCTTCTCCGACCTGGTGCTGGATCAGCTCGCCGCCTTCGGGGCCCTGGTGGGGATCGGCCTGGCGATCCGGTACGGGTCGCCAGGGTCCTATCTGATGTCCCTCGCGGCCGTCCTCCTGGGGGCCCTGCTGCTCGCCGTGCTCAAGCCCCGGAACCCGACGATTCCGAGGGAGGCCATCATCGGGATCCTCTACGCCATGGCCCTGGTGGCCTCCCTCCTCGTGGGCGACAAGCTGGCCGGGGGAGGGGCCTACGTCACCAAGACGCTGGCCGGGTCGATGCTCTGGGTCTCCTGGCCCATCGTCGGGGTGACGGCGGCGGTCTACCTGGTGCTGCTGGTCTTCCACTACGTCTACCGGCGCCAGTTCATCGCCCTCGCCGATGGGAAGGGGAGCCCGCGCCAGGAGAAGCTCTGGGACTTCCTCTTCTTCACGACCCAGGGGATCATCACCGTGCTCATCGTCCCCGTGGCCGGCGTCCTCCTCGCCTACGCCTTCTTGATGATCCCGGCGGCCATCGCGGCGATGTTCACGAAGAGGTGGGGAGTGGCCGTTCTCGTCGGCTGGGGGCTCGGGCTGGCGGCCTGCTCTGATCGGGCTCTCCTTGTCCTATCTCCACGATCTGCCCTACGGACCCACCCTGATTCTCTCCCTCGGGGCCTTCTTCGCTGCGGCGCTGGTCGTCCGCGTCGCGCGTCCTCAAACGTAGAGAGGCGGCGAGATCCCATGCTCCACTTCATCGAGCTGCTCGGCCTTCCCTTCCTCGTCTGCGTCGCCATGACGGCCATCCTCGGCTATCTGGGGATCCACGTGCTGAGCCGGGAGATCGTCTTCGTCGACATCGCTCTGGCCCAGATCGTCGCGGTGGGCGCCATCGGGGCCCACCTCGCCTTCGGCGTCCACGAGGACTCCCTGCTGACCTATGTGGCGTCCCTCGCCCTGGCCCTGGGGGCGGCGGCCTTCTACGCCCTGGCCCGGCGAAAGGTGCTCCAGATCTCCCAGGAGGCGGTGATCGGCGTCTCCTACGCCATCGCGGCCGCGGCCGCTCTCTTCCTCATCGGCATCGCCCCCGGCGGACACGTGCACACCCAGCACATGCTGGCGGGCAGCATCCTGTGGGCGACCTGGACCGACCTTCTCATCTGCGCCCTGGCCTTCGGCGCGGTCGGGATCTGCTTCTATCGTGCTGCGCCATCCCTTCCACAGGATCTCCAGCGACTACGACGGCGCCATCCGGGACGGCATGAAGGTGGTGGCCTGGGATTTCCTCTTCTACGCGCTGCTCGGGGTCGTCATCACCTTCGCCGTCCGGATCGGCGGCGTGGTCGTGGTGTTCGCCTTCCTGATCATCCCCGCCACCATCTCGGCCCTCTTCACCGCCCACCTCGGGAGGCGCCTCTTCATCGCCTGGGGCGCGGGCATCCTCGGGGCACTTCTCGGACTCCTCTTCGCTCACCGCCTCGACTTCTCGATCGGGCCGGCGGTGGCGCTGTTTCTGGGGGTCGAGCTGGCCCTGGCCGGAGCTGTGGCGCAGGAGCTCCCCGCTCCTGGCGGGTGCGGTCGTCGTCGTGGTCGCCGTCGGGTACGTTGGGCTGCTGGTCGCCGCTCCCTCCCCGCACCCCGTCCACGGAGGCCTCCCGGAGGTCTCCGGCCTCCCTCCGACGAAGGCGGTCGCCGGCGAGACCGCGCCGGCGGAGTCGGACCCCTCAGCCGACTTCCAGTCCGGAAGCCTCGAGCGGGCGACGACCGCCGGCGAGCTGGCCGCGCTCTTCGAACGGGCGCCCGACCCGGAGACACGCCGCGACGTGGTCCTCCGTGCCCTCGAGCTGGAACCGCGCTGCGGCGCCCAGCTCGCCCTTCGGTACCTCCAAGTGGATCCACCGCTCTTCTTTCGTCAGGGCATCGTCGAGGGCCTCGGCGACCTCAGGGGCGAGCCCCTCGATTGGGACGTGATACAGCCCTTTGCGGCCTCCGTGAACGAAGAGGCCGTGGAGCGACTGAAAGAGGAGCATCGTCTCGGTGCGCCACCTCCACCGTGCCGGTAGGGCTCAGAGGAGGGAACATGAGAGTCCAATGCCAGGTCGACAACTCAGTCCGGCCATCGTCAGATTCGTGGCACTGTCCCAGGCCTTCGGGGAGCGGGGCTTCCACTGTCCTGGCGGGACGACACTGGAACTCTAGGAGGCAGCGATGAAGGTTGGCATCGTCATCTGTGATCGCTATCGCAGCTGCGGCGGGGGCAAGTGCTTTCGGGCCGCTCGGCAGCGCGAGGGCGCCTTCTCGCGCTACCCCGCGAACGAGCCCCTCGAGATCGTCGGGTACTCCACATGCGGAGGCTGCCCGGGCGGGAACGTCGAGTACGTGCCGGAGGAGATGATCAGAAACGGCGCCCAAGCCATCCACCTCGCGACGGGTCTGGTGGTGGGATACCCTCCGTGCCCCCACCTGGACTACTTCATCGACTTCATCCCCAAGCGGTACGGGGTCCCGGTGGAGGTGGGAACCCACCCCATCCCGGAGAAATACCGGCACATGCACCGGCACCTGCCGTCCTGGTCCCTTGTCCAGGCCCAACGGCGTCTCCTGGCGACCGAGGAGATTCGCAGGGCCTATGACTGAGCATCCGATCAGCGGTAGATGTCGACGCCCTTGGGGATCCGGCGCGCCACGTGCGTCCTCCGCGCCGCCCTCGAGACCGCGTGAGCCACCTGGGTGGCCACGGATAGGTTGAAGACACTTGGGACGATGTAGTCGGGGGAGAGCTCGCTGTCCGTGACGACCTCCGCGATGGCCTGCGCGGCCGCTCCCTTCATCTCGTCGTTGATATGGCTGGCCCGGGCGTCCAGAGCCCCGCGGAAGATGCCCGGGAAGGCGAGCACGTTGTTGATCTGGTTCGGGTAGTCGCTGCGTCCCGTTGCCATCACGCTGACGAGCCCCTCCGCCTCCTCGGGCATGATCTCCGGTGTGGGGTTGGCCATCGCGAAGATGATCGGGTCTACGGTCATCGTCTTCAGGTCGTCCCGGTTCAGAAGGCCCGGGGCGGAGAGGCCGAGGAACATGTCGGCCCCACGGATCGCGTCCTTCACGCCACCGCTCTCCTGGTCCGGGTTCGTCTCTTCGACGAACCACCGTTTGGCCGGGTTGTCCCCCACGTCGCGGCCCCGATGCAGAGCGCCTCTGCGGTCGCAGACGACGATGTTGCCGAGGCCGAGGTCCCTGAGGGCCCGCGTGCAGGCCCAGCCTGCGGCCCCGGCTCCGCTCACCACCAGCTTCATGTCCTGCGGGCGCTTGCCGGTGATCCGCAGGGCGTTGAGGGTGGCGGCGAGGACGACCACCGCGGTGCCGTGCTGATCGTCGTGGAACACCGGTATCTCGAGCTGCTCCTGCAGCCTCTGCTCGATCTCGAAGCACCGCGGCGCCGAGATGTCCTCGAGGTTGATGGCGCCGAAGGTGGGGGCCACCGCCTTGCAGACGGCGATGATCTCGTCCGTGTCCTGTGTGTCCAGGCAGAGCGGGAACGCATCCACGCCGGCAAACTCCTTGAACAGGATTGCCTTGCCCTCCATCACCGGCATGGCCGCCCGTGCCCCGATGTTCCCGAGACCGAGCACCGCGCTGCCGTCCGAGATGACCGCCACGAAGTTGCGGCGGATGGTGAGGGCGTGCGACGCCTTCGGCTCGGCCTCGATCGCCTTGCACACGCGGGCCACCCCGGGGGTGTAGGCCATCGAGAGATCCGCCCGGGTCTTGAGCGCAACCTTCGAGCGAATCTCGAGCTTGCCCCCGAGGTGCATGAGGAAGGTGTCGTCCGAGACGGACTCGATCCGCAGGTCCTCGACTCCGCGTACCGCATCGATGATCCGCCGCGCGTGGTCAGTGGAGGCGCACTCGACCGTGTAGTCGCGCAGGCTCCGGTTCCTCTGGATGTGCACGAGGTCGATGCCCCGGATCACTCCCCCCTGCTCGCCGATCGCCGCGGCGATCCTGGCGATCCGGCCGGCTTCGTGGGGATAGTCGACTCGGAGAGTGATCGCGTACTGCGAGCTGATGTGCGCCTCGGACGCCTCTACTGCGCTGTTCTTCATCTGTCTACCCCGCGTTCAGCAGTTCTTCGCTGTGTGACACATTCAAGCAATGGTCGTGCCACGAAGAAGCGCCTGGCGCTTCCCCCCAAGGGGCCCATCCCCGCCCGGCGAACCCCGGTGGGCGGCTCCTGAGGTGTACGCGGCCGCCGGAGGATCCCCCACGCGTGGGGAATATTCCCCATGGCGCACCGGACCGGCGAAGCACTCGAAGCGGTGTGCGTCGGATGCTCGGCACCGCGTTTCGAGTCTGCGGGTGCGACCCGACTTCTGCGCACGGCGATGGGCACGCACCCTGCAACGTGCCTCGGCGCGAGGAGGTTGATTGCCTACACTCGATTCGGGCTTGCCGGCCGAGGGGAGTCGAGAGGCCGGGCTTCCGGAGGGCGTTGCCCTCGGAGGGTTGCCGGCCGAAGGTCAGCCCGTCCATATCCTCGGGGTGGACTACGTTCACACCGTCACCGCCCAGGGTGGCGACCTGTACCTCACCGAGGCCGGGCTCTCGTACGCCCCCCATCTCCAGCCGGAGAACTGGTTCGAGCGGCAGTGGTTCAGGACCCACCGAGAGGTCCTCCGGGGAACGGGCGCCGTGTACGTCGTGCCCACCAGGCCGGTGGACGGAGAGAGCCTGGGGCTGGTCGTCAAGTTCAACCGGGCGGGCGAGCGGGTGCCGATCGAGACGAAGGTGATCAGGGACCTCCTCGACTGCGAGTTCAACGGGCCGTTCGAGGAGTTCGCGCTGGTCGAGGAGCTCCGCCGCCGAGGCCGTGCGGCACGAGGTTTGCGGATCGAGACACAGGTGCCCCTGGCCATCTACGTCCCGCCCGAGAAGACCCAGCCTTCACAGAGCGGCCGGTTCCAGTGGCGCATCGATCGGGCGATCGCCCGGCACCCCGGTGTCGCGCTCGACGTCCTCCGCGACTACATCATGGTGTACAGCTGGCTTCCGGGCGTCGACTCCTCCGAGGCGCACGAGATGGGGCTGCTGACGGACCTCGAGCTCCGGGCACTGACGGCGCGGGCCACGGAGGAGCTGTCCCAGGCGGGCTTCACCGTGCTCGACATGAAGGACGCCCACGTGATCGTCCGGCTCGCGAACGCAACGGACCTGGAGATGCGGAACGGCCAGGTCGAGCACGCCGTGATCGACTACGAGCTGATGGAGCGAACCACAGAATACGAGAAGGAGGTCCGGGAGGATCGACGGAAGGCCTACGTTCGACGGCGACGGAGGGTGTGGCACGAGGAGAAGGACGCCGTCCGAACCCGCTCCGCGCTCCCGGCGCACCTCGACTCAACCCGAATCCTCGGTGTCGACTACATCCACGGACGAACGGAGAGCACCGGCGGCGCCCTCTGGGTGGTGGGCCGCGACCCGAGACTGTTCGATCTCTTCCTCCCGGAGCGCTGGCGCACCACCCCACAGCTCCCTCTCCCGCCGTCCCGGGAAACCTACTCGACCGAGAGCAAGGACCACATCCGCCTCGTGTGGAAGGTCTCCAGCGTCGGCGAGCGACCCGAGATCGCCACCCGTGGTGCTCCCGGCTTTCGCCTCCTGGCCTACGGCATCAACAGCCCCTTCGAGGAGGTCGCCCTGGCTCACTGGCTCCACCACCAGGGTGTCCCGACGGTGCTTCCCTTGGCGGTCTACAGGACGGGTCATCACTCCCTGCTGCACGACTGGCCCTACGACACGAGCCGGTACCGGAGCCACGAGGACCTCCGGATGAGGGATGGTGCGCCCGTCCTCGAGATGCGCCGCAACTACATCACTCTCTGGGAGCAGTGGCACGGCCCCGATCCCCGGGCGGACGAAGGGGATCCTTCGCCCTACTCGCCCCTCGACGCCGCGCGGGCCGTCGCGGAGGGCTGGCTCACCGCAGACGAGGCGTCGGAGCTGGTGAGAGACTTCCGGACGCGGCTCCTGAGCGCCGGCGTGGAGGCCCTGAACCTCCTGCCCGCCCACCTGCTGGTGACCCGGGGCGAAGACGGGGCTCTGCTGCGCGACGAAACCGGGGCCATCGCCGCGCGCCTGTGCGACTTCGAGTTCCTCCGCGGCCTCGGTCCAGGGGACCTCGGGGCCGGCTGAGCCCGGCGTCAGCCGCCGGGCGTGTCCTCGCCGTCGCGGCCTGCGTCAGTGGCCGGACGAGCCGTCGCGCCGGCGGCCAGCGAAACGTAGGTTCGGGCCAGGGCGTCCTTGCCCGCGCTGAACAGGCTACTGACGAGCCCGAGGGCGCGGGGCACCTCCGCCGGAGCGACGAGGGACGGGATCCGCCGCCAGAGGGCCTCCTCCATGACGTTGGCGGACGTCTGCACCTCGAGGAGGTCGTATCCGGCGGAGAAGCGCTCCCGACCGACCCGGGTCATGTAGGCGATGATCTCGTTGGCCTCGCCGGCTTCCAAGCACGAGAGGGCGACGTCGAGAAGCGCGGCGAGGCGCTGCCGGACAGTCGGAGGCCCGGCCGCATCATAGTGTTCGAGACGAGCCTCGGTCATCATCATCAGGGCTTCCGCGACGAGAGTGTCAGCTCTCTCCCGCAGCAACGCGGCCAGCTCCGACGCGAGCCCCCGGGGGGCTGGGGACGGCGGCGCCGCAAGGGTGAGACGCTTCAGCGAGTTGGCGCCCGGTGGCGGAGCCTTCTTGTCGTTGGAGCTCACTCTTCATCCTCAATGGCGCCGGCGGGAGCTTGCGACGGAGCCCGCCCGATGGGAGTGGGACCAGCCCGCTCGACGAACACGAGATCGGGGCGTCGCACCTCGCGAGCCAAGCGCCCTGTCACCGGAGCCCTATGCATGCTCCGTGCCGCGCTGTGCGCCCCTGAAGAGTCGGGGCCCCTGGGAGAACGAGCCGCATCGAAGCAGACAGTCCCTTGACCGTCTGCACAGACGGAGCGATGGGAAGGATCCTGCGTCAGGTGTGGAAAAACACCCGAAGACGATTGTACGAGGCCGAGGTCGCTCCGGCCTGACCCCGGCGATAGGGAAGCGGCTCGTGCGATACTCGGTCAAGTGAAGGGTGCCACGCCGATCCGCTGTCTCTTCTGCTCTGATCTTCACGGGCGCCGCGAGCGGTACGCGAAGCTCTTTCAGGCGATAGAGAGCCAGCGGCCCGCCGGTGTCTTCTTGGGCGGCGACCTGCTGCCGGGGCTCTTCGCTGGCGTGCAAGCGGGCCCTGGTGCCGACGAGGACTTCGTGGAGGACGTCCTGGCCGCCGGTCTCGAGCGGCTGCGGGAGCGGCTCGGTGACGTCTACCCGCGGGTCTTCGTGATCCTCGGAAACGACGACTACCGCGCCATCGAGCCAGCGCTCAAAAAGGTCGAGGCGCGCGGTCTCTGGAGCTACGCCCACGGCCGGCGGCTCGAGTTCGAGGGCTTCGACGTCTACGGCTATTCCTTCATCCCCCCGAGCCCCTTCCTGCTCAAGGACTGGGAGCGCTACGACGTCTCACGCTACGTCGACCCGGGTTGCGTCTCGCCGGAGGCGGGGCGACGTTCGGTTGCGATTGATCCTCTCGAGGCAAAGCTATCGACCATCCAGAAGGACCTCGATCGTCTGACCGCCGGCACCGACCTGGCGCGGACGGTCTTCTTGTTCCATGCGCCCCCGTATCGGACGAAGCTCGACCGCGCGGCCCTCGACGACCGGATGGTCGAGCACGTTTCGCTGGACGTCCACGTCGGGAGCATCGCGGTGCGGCGCTTCATCGAGGCGCGCCAGCCCTGGCTGACCCTCCACGGCCACATCCATGAGTCGGCGCGCCTCACCGGGAGCTGGCAGGACCGCATCGACCGGACGCTGATGCTGGGCGCCGCCCACGACGGGCCCGAGCTGGCCCTGGTTCGATTCGAGCTCGAGCGGCCCGAGACCGCGTCGCGAAGCCTGATCTAGGGTCGAAAGCGACGCCCCAGGGCGGCGGGGCAGGCGTCAGCCTCAGCTCTTGGCGAGGGGGAGAGGACGCGCGGGGTCGGTGACCGCGCCGATCTTGGCGGCGTAGCTGGTCCCGGCGGCGATGTCCTCGTCGGTCACCGTGTGCAGGTCGAGCAACCGGTCCGTCCGGTACCCGGTTCTCAGGTAGTTGATCTCCGAGAGGCACTGGCTCCAGCCGTCGAGCCAGAGCGTCAGGCACTCGCGCTGCCGCTCGTCCCCGACGAAGTGGACGAGGATGTCGATGTCGCTTCCGGGGCCGGCCGTCGCGTTCTTGGTGCTGCCGAAGACGTACAGTGCCCGAACACCGAATCGTCCCGGGTCGAGCTCCCGGGCGATCCTCTCCGCCATCCGCATCCGCCAGCGCCAGTGCTCTTCGGCCGGGAGCTCGGCCGGGTGGTCCTCCCCGCGCGGTGCGGCAACCACGGACTCGGGCGGCGCCAGCAGGCCCATGGCGGAGTCGAGATCGGCGTTCATGAGGATTCGCAGGATCTGGCCCCCGGTCTGCCTGGGGACGTCGATCACACGGACGGTGTCCGCGAGCGGAGCGGCGTCAGGCAGGAGCCGCCCGAGGACGTTCTCGGATTCCCGGAAGAACCCCTCGTTGAAGACGACCCGGGCATCGTCTGGATAGAGAGGCAGGTAGCGGATGTCGGCCTCCACCAGGTCCTGGAAGAAGTGGGTGCCGAAGGAGAGGTCGGGGACGTAGTTGCCCTTCTTGCGTGCGACCTCTACGAGCACGGCGGTGTTGTTGATCTGGGAGTAGGTGACGCTCACCCCCATCTTGATGTCGCCCCGGCTGCCCCAGCGCCCGGGTCCCATCAAGATGAACTGCCTCTTCGGAAGCAGGGCGTTCAGACGGCCGACGACGGTCCCGACCGCCCGAAGGCTCGCGACGTCGGGGAGCGACGCGTAGGCTTCGTGGTCAACGTAGACGATGTGAGTGATGTTCGGCACGTGGCCGTTCGAGACGTAGCGGTTCGCAGTGAAGAGGACCCGCTCGGGCTGCACGTTCACAGGGATCGGCGCGGCCGCCGTGGCCGCCGAGTGTCCCTGGGCGCGGCACTGGAGCAGGTAGAACGTCTCGCCGTCCGAGGCGAACTCGATGTCGACGGGAACCCCCAGCCGTTCCTGCAGCAGCCGCAGAAGTGTCCGTATCTGGACCACAAAGGGGGTGTCCGAGATGAGGCCCTCGAAGTTGGCAACGTAGGTGTCCTTCTCGAAGTCGAGCCTCAGCCCCATCGGGGCGCGGATGTGGCCCTCGCTCACGAGCGAGACCAGCTTGCGGATCTGGGGGTAGTCGTTGCCGTGCTCGCGCAACAGATCGTCGAGCTCGACCGTCTCGAATTCCCCGGTCTCGAGGTTGATGACGTCGACCTTCTTCGGAGAGTAGCGCACGACCTCGTCGGGGGTGACGTTGGCGCGCAGTCCGGGTTGTCCCGGGCTGATCAGGACGGGGTAGTCGTCCGCGACCCGATCGACGGCGCGCGTGCCCAGGCCCGGGACCATGCGGACCAGGCCATCCTCACGCTTGATGCGGCTCGACCAGCGGAACTCGTTCTGGGAGTAGGCCACTCCGGAGAACGCGGGCAGGAAGTACCGGCCGAGCGTCTGGCCGACCACCTCCTGGATCATGATGCCCATCTCCTCGTGCACGTCGAGGAGGTTCCGCTCCGCGCGGTACTCGATGGGGTCCGGGCCGAAGACCGACGCATACACCTCGGCGATGGCGTCCTGAAGCGCCGCCAGGCGCTCGCGCTTGCTGCCCCTGTTGGCCAGGAACAGGCTCTTGTACTTCCCCGAGAAGGCCGATCCGACGCGGTCCTCGAGGAGGCTCGAGCTGCGGACGATGATTGGCCGGCCCTCGAAGTCGTCGAGGGCCACGGCCAGACCCTTGGTCAGCGCCGGCGGGAAGGCGCAGGATTTGAAGATCTGGACGAGCGAGGGGTACTCGTGGCGGATCTCGTCGATCTCGCGGTACTTGTGGTCGTAGACGTCCTCCATGTTGTTGTACTGAAGGAGCTGCTGCAGGCCGTCGGAGGTGACGTACCAGGTCTTGGGGACCTTGATCCCGCTCAGGACGTGCTGGTACTCGGGCGAGCGCGCGACGATCCGGCTGGCCACGAACAGCCCGGCGCTCTTGCCGCCGAGCTTCCCGTGGCTCTGGGGCAGGAAGACGACACGGCGGATGAGGTCGTGGAAATCCTCGAGCGTCACGTAATCCTTGGCCCGGTTCAGCAGATCGAGCTGATCGGAGAAGAAGCGCCGGATCAAGGCGACCCGAAGGCCGATCTGAACTGCCATCGGGAGCTCTTCTTCGGTCACCGACAGCGAGTGGAAGCGCTCCACGGCGTCGGCGATCTCCTGCAGCGGTGTGTCGAGGTTCTCGAGGGCCGACGAGAGGAAGCTCGCCTTGTCCTCCTTGATCCAGGTCTGGATGCAGGCGAAGACCTCCTCCTCGCTCAGGTGGCGCGACGCCAGCTCGAAGGTCGTCTCGGCCAGGGCGTTCAGGTCGCGGAGGGACGCCCTGGTCCGGGGGCGGTTGTCCTCGAGCCCCTCGACCTCCAGGGAGGGAGCCTCCGGCGCGTACTCCAGCAGCAACTGCTCGGCGTCCTTGACGTCGTTCCAGCAGAGGTGGTTGATCATCCGGCGGGTGATCCTCCGGAGGAGCGTCCGATCGGTGCTCCGCAGGAAATCGAGGATGACCCCCCAGCGGCCCTTCTGCCCTCGGTCCCCATCGGAGGCCTCGGCGGCGGGCAGCGCGCGGCGGATCTGCCTCTGGAGAAGAAGATAGCCGACACGCTCCGCGATGGCGTTGATGAGCCGGCGCTCCTCCTTGAGGAAGGGACCTTCGTCGGCGTTGGGCATGTGCTCGATGTAGAAGACCGATACCTCCCCGACCTTCTCGCCCTCGAAAACGATGTCGGCGTGCTGGCTCCAGGGACTCTCACGGAAATCCGGAGGCTCGAAGACGCGGCCTTCCAGGGTGAGTCGGGCCACGCACTGGTCGGGGTATTGCCAGCCGCGGGGCATGATCTGGACCAGCTCGCGCAGGACGCTGCTCCAGTCGACGTCTTTTCGGCTCAGGACCTCGTCGACGCGATAGAGGCAGTTGAGCTCCTTCGCGCGCTCCTGGAGCGCACGCAGGATGTCGTCGAGGGATCGTTCAGAGGTGGACATGACACCGGCTCCTTGTCAGACACGTGGCCGCGGCGCACGCCGCGGGGGCAGCGCTCCGGTGGAGACGACGGCCTCCGAGCCTCACGCTTCGCACCAGACGGCCCCGGTGCCCACTCGGCCGTCGATCTTGACGAGCAGCGGCTGGCGGAGGCGAACGTGACGCACGTGATCGGCCTCGGCTAGGGCCGGCTGGGTGTCCAGCCAGGCCCAATCGATCGGAGGTTGAGCGCGGTGAGAAACCATCAGATAGCCTACACCCAGGCTCGAGATGTTGTGAAAGAAGTGGGACCCCTGGCTCGGCTCGACCTCCATGCCGGGAAGCGTGGCCTCCACGATCACCCGCGCCCCGCTGACCTGCCCCCAGAGAACAGGTATCCCCAGCCAGGGGTCGCTGCTTCCCCAGCGCCCGAAGCCGATCAGGAGATACGGGCGCTCCTCGTCCAGGAGCCGCGAGTTCATCTGCTCGAGCTCGGTGGCAATCGCGGGCGTGAGGCGGGCTTCGAAGCCGGCGGGCTTGACATACACGACGTCTCGGATGTCATCGACGCGGCCGTTGCCCATCGCCCGGCGGGAGGCGAGGAGAAGTCCCGGAGCCTCGAGGTCGCTCTCCGAGATCTCGATGCGCTCGTGTGACACGACCATCGGCCGAACCTGGAGGAACCCCAGCTCGGCCCCCTCCTGGGCGAGATTCAGGGCGAACTCGATCTCGACCGCGCATTCCAGGGCTCGCTCGCAGGCGTCGATCAGCGTCTTCAGGAGCTCGTTGAGCGGCAGCTGACGCAGCACGAGCAGCGGCGCGAAGGTGAGCGCTCGGGGACCACGCCCGCCGATCCCGGGCGAGAGGCGGTCGGAGCCCGGGTCGTAGGTCGACGCCGCATAACGCAGAGCGTCGTCCTGCTCGGCGTCGGAGAGGCTGCCCTGGAGCAGGTATTCCGTCTCGGCGATCGGGTTGTACTCGGGCGGGCGGCCCATGTTGATCGCCCAGAAGGAGGTCTGGGAGTCATCGAGGAGCTCACTGACCGATCCGTACGGGGGCGGCGCGCTCGGGTGGGCGGGCGAGTACGACCAGCACCGCCCGCCGTCCACGATCGTCTTGCCCAGGCCGAGGGCCAGGCTGATCACGCCCTCCTCGGGACGCGCGGCCCCGGTCGGGTAGAAGCTGTAGGAGCGCCCGACGCCCGAGATGTCGGGGTAGAAGCGTTCCCCGTGACGCCGGCCCACGACCTCCTGGATGATGACGGCCATCTTCTCGCTCTGGCCGTCCTGGCCCGTCGCTCGACGGTACGACCGCGCGGCCCGGAAGAAGGTCGAGGCGTAGACGAGCTTGACCGCCTCGACCAGCTTGCGAAACCGGGTGTCCGCGTCGGGCTGGTTGTTCGGGATCATCTTGGTCTCGTAGACGCCGGCGAAGGGGCGGTGGAGCGCGTCCTCGAGCAGGCTCGACGAACGAACGGCGAGGGGCGTGTGGGCGGCCTCGACGAGCGCCCTCAGGTCTCCCAGGATCTCGACCGGCAGCTCCGCGCGCTGGAAGGCGAGGGCGAGGCGGTCGTCGGCCCGTCCCGAAGCCACGACGGGGTCCAGCGCGTTGCGCTCGATGAACGCGTCGAAGGGGTCGGTGGCGATCACCACCATCCGCGGGACGGCCACTGCGAACGGAGCCGCCGCGGATGGCTCGAGCTTCCGGGCAAGCACCCCGCGGGCCAGAAGGAGGCCCCCGGCCTTGCCCCCGAGAGCACCGTCGCCAATGCGCGTGATGCGCTCCTCGGACGTGAAGAAGGACCGGTCGAACCGCGGCACGGGCACCTGGTTCGCGGAGCTCATCCCTGCTCTCCAGGTGGCCGGGCGCCGTCCTCCTGTTGGGTCATTCGTCTACCGTTGAAGCTTCTGTCCTAGACCCAGCCGCGATCCCGACAGGCCTGCGCGACGCGCCCGACGGCAATGACGTAGGCGGCCTCACGCATGAACAGCTTCTCCTGCCTCGCGAGCTCGCTCACGTCGACGAAGGCCGACGTCATCTTGACGTCGAGCTTGGCGAGGACCTCGTCCTTCTCCCAGTAGTAGTTCATGTTGCTCTGAACCTGTTCGAAGTAGCTGCAGGTCACCCCGCCCGCGTTGGCGAGCAGGTCGGGGATCACGAAGATCCCGCGTTCCTCGAGCACCTTGTCTGCATCGGGCGAGGTCGGCCCGTTCGCGCCCTCGGCGACGATCTTCACGGTGTCGGGGATCTTCCCCGCGTTGTCGGCGGTGATCTGGTTTTCGAGGGCGGACGGGACCAGGATCTCGACGGGCTGCTCGAGCCAGGCGTCCCCCGGGAGCACCTCGTAGCCCAGCTCGAGGGCCTTCGCCCGGTCGATTCCGCCGAACGGGTCGGTAATCCCCAGCAGCTCGTCGAGATCGATTCCCGCCGCCTTGCGAAACGTGTAGGGCGTCTGGTCGGCCTGATCCCAGCAGGCGACCGAGAGCACGGTGCCCCCGAGCTGGAGGTAGAGTCGAATGGCGTGCTGCGCCACGTTGCCGAAGCCCTGGACGCTCGCCCGCGTGTCCTGGGCTCGCAGCCCGAGCTCCTTGAGCGCCTCCCGGAGCGTGAAGACGAGACCGAAGCCCGTGGCCTCCTTGCGACCGAGTGAGCCGCCCATGCCGACGGGCTTGCCGGTGATGAACCCGGGGGCCTTGCCGCCGTGGATGGATTCGAACTCGTCGAGCATCCAGAGCATGTGCTGGGGCGAGGTCATGACGTCCGGCGCCGGGACGTCGAGGGTGGGCCCCAGATTGCGCGAGATGCGCCGGATGTACCGCCGGCAGATCTGCTCCTGCTCGCGTTGGCTCAGGTTGTGCGGGTCGCACACCACGCCGCCCTTGGCCCCGCCGAGGGGGATGTCCACGACCGCGCACTTCCAGCTCATCCACATGGCGAGGGCCCGGACGGTGTCGAGAGTCTCCAGCGGATGGAACCGGATCCCCCCTTTGCACGGGCCGCGAGCGTCGTTGTGCTGGACTCGGAAGCCCCGGAAGACGCGCACGCCTCCGTCGTCCATCCTGACCGGTATCGCGAACGAGTACTCCCGCAACGGCCAGCGCAGGAGATCGGCTGTGCCGGAGTCCAGGCCCAGCTTCTCGGCAACACCATCGAACTGCCTCTGAGCCATCTCAAATGAGTTGAACGGTTTGGGCTTCATTGACGCTCCTTCTCGGGCGGGGGACGCAGGATTCTCCGCATCGAGAGCATACGTTGCAAGACACGGACCAGGTGACTGGACGGGGGCTTTTCCCGATGGCTCGCCGCGGGCACCCCGGGGCTCAGGCCATTGGGTCCTACGGGAGGCGAGTGGCCACCAGCGACGAGGACGCCGTCGCGGCCGGGGTCTCCCGGCGACGCAGGGTCTCGTGGCAGGCCGCGCAGTCGCCGAGCGTGGGGCGCTTCTGCTTCACCGCTTCCTCTTTGTGGCACTTCACGCAGTTCTCGTGCAAGGCCACGCGGTAGCCACTGGCCCGGGCCAGGTCCAGGGGGGCCTCGACCTTCCGGGAGGGGGTCATGTCCTTCTCGTGGCACTCGAGACACGCCCGGGCGGTGCCGGCCCCCTTCGGTCCCGCCGCGGAGTGACACACACGGCAGGCCTGGTTGCCCGGGATCCAGCCCCGGAGCTGGTCCCGTCGAGCAACAGCCTCGAAGTGGGCGCGGTGGTCGAAGATCCGTGTCTCCCGCTCCATGTCCCGATGGCACCGGCTGCACGGCGTGGAGTGGTCCGTCGGGAGCGACAGGTGGTGGCAGCGGCGGCAGGACTCCTTGCCCCCGAGCCGCCGCTGATGGTCGGCGTGCGGGAAGACCACCGCCACGCCACGGTCGTCCCCGTCGATCCGCAAGACCTTGCGTTCGGCGTCCTGGGCCACCGGCGGACGCACATGTCCCAGGGCCCCGCCGTCTTCCCCAAATGGGGGAAACAGCAGGACCCAGGCCAGCGGCACCACGGCGACCGCGACCAGTGAAGCGCGGTTCAGGCCGCTGGCCAGGGTCATCCTCCACACCCCGGAGAAGCGGTCGAAGACCGGAGAGAACCGCTGGCGGGCCCGCTGCCACTCCTCCCCGTTCTCGCTGAAGACCGGCAGGTTCTCGACGGCGAAGAGGAAGACCACCCCGGCGGCGGCAATGACCCCCAGGCTCAGCGCCCACTCGGCCAGGCTCGGGACATAGACGGTCCCGGCATCGCGGAAGTAGCCGAAGATGCCCACGTTGAGCCGGTTCAAGACGAGCCCCACCGCGGCGCTGGCGGCGGCGGCGCCGACCAGCCCCGGCGAGCGACGGGCCGCTCTCGAGGCCATGAGCAGCACGGGCATGGCGGCGCCGAGCAGCAGCTCGAAACCGTAGAGCCAGCTCTCCCAGGTGCCGGCGAGCAGGGACCGCCACGCCCCGGTGGCCCACAGGTCGGCGAGCTTGACCGCGAGAGACACGGCCAGGACGCCGGCGGCCAGGGTGGCGAGCTGCCGGACCATGGGGAAGTCCGGTCCCACGCACGGCGGCTCGCCGCGCCTCTCGGCAGGCACGGCGCCGGTGCAGCCGGTGCCCGCTCCGAAGACCGCCTCGCGGTCGTACCAGTGGGCGTGGAGCAGCTTGGCCAGGACCACGACCATGAGGCCCGCTCCCATCGCCGACAGGATGAAGTGGACCGGGAGCCTCGGGGTGTACCACAGCGGGTGCAGGCGCTGGGGGGTGACCAGGAAGAGCGATCCCAGCGAGGTGTGGTGGAGCGACGACAGGGTGATCCCCGCCGTGACGATCCAGAAGGCCGCCCGGTGGAGGAGGTGGGCCGGCCGCGGGAGGCCCACGCGCTCGAGAACGGTGGGGGACAGCTCGACCAGCGTGACCGTGAAGTACAGCATCACGCACCACGCCACCTCGAACAGGAACGAGTGCGGGTTCCACATCACGATGGGGTGCCAGATCCGGTGGGGGAGGCCGATGTCGAGGAAGAGGGCGAAGCACGAGGAGCCGTAGCCAAGGAACGCCACCAGGATGGCCGGCTTCACCAGCGGCCGGAAGCGCTCGAGCTTGAGGACGTAGACGAGGAAGCCGACGGTGAAGCCGCTCGTGGCCAGCGCGACCCCCGCCACCATGTTCAGGATCTTCCAGAGACCCCAGGGGACGGCGTCCGAGAGGTTCGTGGTGGCCCCCAGGCCGAACCAGAGCCGGAAGCCGATGGCCACGGCTCCGGCGAGGGCGACCGCCCACAGGATGTCCTTCAGCCAGCCGTTGCGCTCAGTCACTGCGCTCGTCCTCCTCCGGGCTGCTGGTCGAGTCGTCGACGGCCGCCGACGACATCAGGCGCTGGCGGCGCTCGATGATCGCGCTCAGACCCCACACGCCCATCAGCACCGCTCCACCGAGAGCGGGTGTCTTCTCGATCACGGGATCGGTGAGGGCCGGGATCGCGGGGGCCTTGGCACCCGGCCAGCCGAGGGCGGCCAGGTCCACGTCCGAGACGTAGAGGACCGATGTTCCCCCCAGCTCGGTCTCGCCCCACACGTGCGGAAGGTAGCGGCCGGGCGTGTCGCGGATCAGGCGATGCGCCCGCTCGAGCAGCTCGTTCCGCGGCCCGAAGCTCAGCACGTCGTGGGGACAGGCCTCGACGCACGCGGGACGCTCGCCTCGCCCGAGCCTGTCGGCGCACATGTCGCACTTCCGCATGAAGGGCGCCACGCGGGACCACTCGTACCGTGGCACCTCGAAGGGGCAGGCGAGCATGCAGTACCGGCAGCCGATGCACTTGTCGGGGTCGTACACCACCGGCCCCTCCGTGGTCTTCCTCAGGCTGCCGACCAGGCAGGCGCAGACGCAGCTCGGCTCCAGGCAGTGCATGCAGCTCTTGCGCGCGAACCGCCCCTCCGCCGCCTGCACCACCGTGCACCAGACGGTTCGCGGACAGGCCGTCCCGGGTGGTGGCGCGGTCGGCCTCGGCGGCCACGACGTCGCGCTGGTTGGCCTCCGCACAGGCCACCGCACAGCGCTCGCAGCCCGTGCACCGGGTGACGTCGACGAGGATCGCGGCGCTCATACGTGGGCCTCTTCGCCGTAGATGGCCGCGGCCACCCGATCCCCCGCGCCGGGGCGCAGCTGCCAGTGCACCTCCGACAGCCGGTCGAAGGGAAAGAGCACGATGTGGGCGAGCTTGGTGAAGGGGATGGCCAGCAGGAGCAGCTCGGCACTCAGGATGTGCAGCAGCATCATCCAGCTCCAGGGCAGGGGGTTGACGGCGGGGTGGGCGGCCAGGAACCCCGAAAGAAACGGAACGAGCACCAGCCCCAGGACGCCGTAGTCGGAGGCCCGGGTCAGGGCCCGCGCCCGCGGGGTCATCAGCCGGTAGGCGACCAGCACGAGGACGCAGACGACCGTCAGCGACCGTGAGCAGATCGGCCAGCACCCTCGTGCCAGCGCGGGCAGGCTCACCCCCAGGAAGCCGCTCCACAGGGTCACGTGGGCGGCCAGGAACACCGGGACCACCACGGCGCCGATGTGGAACAGGAAGGAGGCGGTCGTCATCACCAGCGTCGAACGGTCGAGATGGCCCACGGGCACCGCCCAGCTCAGCGTGCTGGAGGCCATGCGCCGCCAGGGCGCCTGCCGCAGGCGCAGCCCCTTCCGGGTCACCAGCCCGTGGATCTGCAGCAGCACGTGGCGCACCAGGCCCAGGACCATGACCAGGAAGGTGAAGGCGAAGAGCGGGCCTCTCGCCAGCTCGAGCCAGTACTCCATCACTCCTCCCTCACGCGGTGGCGGCCAGGGCCGCCTCCTCCTGCCGCTGGCGGGCGCTCTTGCCCCCCGGGATGTCGATGGCCCGCAGCACCAGGTCGTGCAGGCCCACCACCCGGCAGGGCAGCTCGTAGTAGTCGACCAGCTCCTTGAGCTGCTTCTTGCAGTTGGCGCAGGGGGCGACGACGATCTCGGCGCCGGTGGCCCGGATCTGGTCGGCCTTGACGCGCCCGGCCACCTTCATCCGCCACTCGTGCGTCTCGTCCATCGAGACGAGGCCCGCCGCCCCCGCCGCAGCAGTAGTTGTCGCGGCCGTGGGGCGTCATCTCCACGAAGTCCTTCACGAAGGCCCGCAGGATCTCGTCGCGGCTGCTCCACGATCCAGCCCGAGCGGGCGATGTTGCACGGGTCGTGGTAGGTGACCTTCTCGGTGACGATGTCCGGGTCGAGACGGATCCTCCCCTCCTCGATGCACTCCAGTGTGTACTCGATGAAGCTCTTCACCGGGAAGCTCGTCCTGACCTGCGAAGACCGGGACGAACTGGCAGGCGGAGCGCGAGGCGTGTCCGCACTCGCCGATCAGGAGCGTCCCCGCCCGCAGCCGCTTCGCCTCGCCCACCAGGCGCTTGATGATCCGCTCGAGGTGCCAGTCGCTGTAGAAGAGGCCGTAGTTGATCGCGTCGAAGTTGCGAGTGCCGATCGTCCAGCGATCCCAGTCCCCGGCCGCGTAGAGCACCGCGGCGTTGCCCATCAGCGTCTCGGGCTCCATCAGGTAGTCGCTCACGGCGCAGAAGAAGCCGTAGTCGCGGTCGGGCTGGTCGAGCGGGAACTTCAGCTTCACGCCGAGGCTCTCCTCCATCTCCTCGGCCAGGAACTCCAGGGTGTCCACCAAGGCCGGCTGCGGCAGCTTGGACGTGTTGTGCGTCTCGCCCTCGAGCTGCTCGCGCACGCTGACCTGCAGCGCCTTCGGAGCGATGCCGGTCATGCTCAGGATGTAGCGTCCCAGCCGCGTGATCAGGCCGTGGTCGATCCCCAGCGGGCACTCCAGGGTGCAGCGCCGGCAGGCCGTGCAGCGGTAGAAGACGTCGGCCATCTCGTCGACCAGCTCGTCGGTGAGCGACCAGCCGTGTCCGACGTGGGACTTCAACCAGCCACCCGACTGTGAAGTGCCGCTTGTAGACGTCGAGCAGCAGGTTGCTGCGGTAGCAGGGGATGTCCCGGGGATCGCGGCTCACCTGGTAGATCTGACACGAGGCGACGCAGCGGCCGCACTTGGCGCTCGAGGCGCAGTAGGAGTCGAGGAGCGCCTTGTAGTCCGTGTAGTGCAGCACGGCGGCAAACGCTCTCAGGAACCGCGCGGCCTTGTTGTCGAGGGTCGGGTTCTCGATGTGGTAGAGCGTCGTGGCGCGTGCCGGCGCCTCGGCGTCCTGGTGCAGCACCTCGGTGGCCATCTGTCCTCCCTCGCGACGCCGATGTGCGTCGCTCGACCCTCTGCACAGCAAGGCGCGTACCGGGGAGTTCCGACGTCGCGACGGGCCGCCTCGCCCGTGGGGTCTCAACGCGACGGCAGCTCCCCTGAAAGACCAGCCAGTTCGGGCGAAACGACGCCGGCCTCGCCCGCTCTGCGGCCCGACCGTCCAACCCGCGGGCAGGTGGTCCGCACCCGTGGGTGGTGTCGCACGTGATGCAACACAGTGTCGCGCTGCAACGCATCCGCAACGCCGGGAGAGACGCCCCGCGCCGTGGGGCCGCCCCGCCGGTGGAAAAGAACAACTGGCATGCCCCTTGCGGTGAGGATGGCTGAAGGCAGCGGACGATGCGCTGGGGCGTACCTCTGCTGGGCGACCGCGTGGCACCTCGTTGCACCGGCGCGGACGGGCTGCTGCTGGCGCGCGTGAGCCACGGGCGGGTCGTGTCGCACACCCGCGTCACGGTCGCGGTCCGCTCGCCGGTCGAGCTGCTGGACGCGGTCATCGAGGAAGGCGTCGAGAAGCTCGTCTGCGGTGGGGTCAGCCGGGATGTGCGCGAGGCGCTGGCGTCGCAGGGCGTGGCGATCGTCGAGAACGTGGCCTGCTCCGTGGACGAGGTGCTGGCGGCCCTCGACGCGGCTCCCTCTGTGCCGGCTACGGCTGGGCACGGCGCCGCCCCCGGGGGGGCTCCCCTCGGACGGAGCGCCCGCACCGGCACCGGCTCACGAGGGCCTCCTCGACTGCCTGGCCTGCGAGAATCGAGTGTGCCTGGCTGGGCAATCGTCTGCCCGGGCGCCCCCTCGCGCGACGGTTCGCCTCTAGCCGAGGAGCTGTGGCAGCCTGCTGGAGGCCGCGACCGACATCGCGCGCGAGGAAGAACGTACGCTGTGCCGCGTGGCGGAGCTCGTCTACTTCTGTCTCGAGATGCGCTTCCGGCGGGTCGGCCTCGCCTTCTGCGAGGACCTGCTCGAGCCCTCGCGGATCCTCGCCGACGTCTTGCGCCGCTTCTTCGAGGTGGTGCCGGTGTGGTGCAAGGTCGGGGGCGTGGCCGACGACGACATCGACACCGCGCCGTGCAACCCGCTGGGTCAGGCGGCCGCCCTCAACGCCGCTCACACCGACATCAACGTGGTGGTCGGGCTCTGCATCGGCGCCGACTGCGTCTTCGACCGGGCGAGTGAAGCCCCGGTCACCGACCTCTTCGTCAAGGACAGGTCGCTGGCCAACAACCCGATCGGGGCGCTCTACTCCGACCACTACCTTCGGGAGAGTGCGAACCCCGCCGCCGGCTCGAGCGAGCCGACGGCGACCGTCGCTGGCCGGCCAGACTCCGGGCCTCTGCACGCGGCTCGGCACAATGGGAGACACGATCATGAGCACGTTTGCAGTCCGCGCCATCGGTTTTTGTGCTCAGTACTCGCCGCAGGGCGACTGGGCCTTCGACTTCGCGCTGCGGCTGGCCCGGGCCCGCTCGGTTCGGCTCAACGTATTCCACTTTCTCACCAACCCCTACGATCCGGGGGCGCGGATGCCCGAAAGCCTGTCACGCGGAGAGCGGTCGGCTCTGGCCATCCGGCTCGAGCGCGAGCTGCGCCTCTACTACGACGCCCGACTGGGCGACTACCTCGATGCCGGCTTCCGCTTGTGCGAGGACCCGGAGTGGACGGAGCTGCACCGCTGCCTGACGAAGCGTGAGTTCCAGGTCCTCGTGCTCGGCTATCCGCACGAGGGAGCGACCTTCGGTGGCGTTCCCATCGAGGAGTTCGTCACGCAGCTTCGTCTGCCCGGTGGTCCTGGTGGGTCCGAGCTCTCCGCTCGACCTGCGCCTGAACGAGCCGGCGGCCCTGCATCAGCGACAAGCTGGGCCTGGCCGATCGGCACTACATCCCGCTGCGAGCGGCCCGCTCCTCAGAGCAGCGGCGAGCGGGATTGCGCCTCGCGGCGGCGGGCCTGAGAAGGTGAGCGCAGGGATCGCGGCTCCAGCCGCGTTCGACGCGCCTCCGGGCACGTTTCCCGCCTGTGAGCCGGAAGGTCGCGCACGCGGGATCGGGACGGTCATGCTCAACCGCCTGGCGAGGATCATCGTCGACAGCATCAGCGACGGGGTCTTCACCGTCGACAAGCAGTTCATCATCACCTACTTCAACAAGGCGGCCGAGCGGATCACCGGCTTCCGGGCCGAGGAGGCGATCGGCAAGCACTGCTTCGAGATCTTCCGCACCGAGGTCTGCCACACGCGCTGCGCGATCCGCGACACCCTCGACGAGCGACGAGCCCGTCGACAACGTGCGGGTGACGATCATCACCCAGGACGGCCGCGAGGTGCCCATCAGCCTCAGCACCGAGGTCCTCCGGGACGAGGCGCGGCGAGATCGTCGGGGTGGTGGAGTTCTTCCGCGACCTCACCGAGGTCGAGCACGTTCGCGAGCGTCTCGAGCAGGACCGGGTTCTGGAGACGATCGTCAGCGCCAGCCCGCGCGGTGCGGCGCGTCATCGCAGATGCTCCCGAACATCGCCGAGTCCGAGTGCAACGTGATGATCCAGGGCCCGAGCGGCTCCGGCAAGGAGCTGTTCGCGGAGGCGATCCACAAGCTCAGCCCGCGCCGCTATGGACCCTACATCAAGCTCAACTGCGCCGCGCTGCCCGGCGACGCTGCTGGAGTCGGAGCTGTTCGGCTACGTGAAGGGCGCCTTCACCGACGCCAAGCGGGACAAGCCGGGGCTGTTCGCCCTGGCCAACGGCGGGACGCTGCTGCTCGACGAGATCAGCGAGATGGACGTCTCCGCTGCAGGTGAAGCTGCTGCGGGTGCTGAGCAACGGCGAGTATCAGCCCCTGGGCGCCACCCGCACCCTGCAGACGGACGCGCGGGTGATCGCCGCCACGCAACGCCGATCTCAAGACGGCCATCGCCGAGGGGCGCTTCCGGGAGGACCTCTACTTCCGCATCAACGTCGTCGCCGTCGAGCTGCCCGCCGCTGCGCGAGCGCCCCGAGGACATTCCCCTGCTGGTGGACCACTTCGTCGAGAAGGTGCGCGCCCGGATCGCGCAAGCCGGTCGCGCGCGTCGTCGCCGCGGAGCGCTGGCGATGCTGCAGCGGTACCCGTTCCCGGGCAACGTCCGCGAGCTGCGAGAACGCCATCGAGCACGCCTTCGTGATGTGCGACGGCGAGGAGCTCCTGCCGGAGCACCTTCCCCGCACACTTCGTCGCCGACGCCCAGCTTTCGACTCAGCCCTTCAGCCACGACACCGAGAAACGAGTCATCGAGGAGGCGCTGCGACGCCACAACGGCAACCGCTCGGCGGCGGCCTCCGAGCTGAGGATGCACCGCTCGACGCTCTGGCGAAAGCTCAAGACCTACCACATCGGCACGTAATCTGGACGTCTCGAAGGCGCGCCGATGGCTTGACAAGTTATGAGCATATGCTTATTATCCGTCTCGAGAGTACCAGATGCCCCGCCCGCATTGCCCCCGCCGAGTCGACGCCCTGCCCCCCCAGACGTACTTCAAGCCCCGGGGCGTGCCGGTCGCGCAGCTCGAGGAGATTCGGCTCAGCGTCGACGAGCTGGAGGCGCTTCGGCTGGCCGACCTCGAGGGGCTCTATCACGAGGACGCGGCCGCCCGGATGAACGTCTCGCGCGCCACGTTCGGACGCATCGTGGAATCGGCGCGAAAGAGGGTCGCCGAGGTCCTGGTGGGGGGGCACGCCCTGCGGATCGAAGGGGGCGCGGTGGAGATGCCGGGGGTCAGGAGCTTCTCGTGCCCCGCCTGCCGGCACTTCTGGGAGGAGCCCTTCGGGACCGGCCGGCGAGCGGGATGTCCGGAGTGTGGTGGCGCGGAGTTTCAGCGGGTCGACGCCGGCCGCGGCGCCTCGCGAGGGAAGCGGGGAGCTCAGGGTCGGGGCCGCGGAAGAGGCCGTAGGTAGAACGATCAAGGAGGCCGAAGTGGACGAGACGAAGAGCATTGCCGTTGCCGCAGAGGACGAGACGGGGCTGGATGGCCAGGTGGCCGGTCACTTCGGCCGATGCCAGGCCTACGTCGTGGTGGAGACCAGCGGGGAACAGATCGAGGGCTCCCGGGTCGTCCCTAACCCCCACGCCCAGGTGCACCAGCCGGGACAGATGCCGCGTTTCATCCAGGGGCTCGGCGTCGATGCGATCCTGGCCGGTGGGATGGGTCCTCGCGCGATCAACATGTTCGCTCAGGCGGGCATCGACGTGGCCACCGGTCTCACCGGTACGGTCCGGGACGTGGTGGGAAGCTACCTGCGCGGGGAGCTGAGCGGGACGGTCCCGTGTCGCCACGATCACCCGAACAGCTGCGGAGGAGGTCACCATGAGTGACAGGGGCGAGCACCCGGCCGTCCGCGGATGCGTGGCGGTGGCCGTGGTGGAGGGCTGCGGACCTCTCCGCCGCGGTCGGGGCGCACTTCGGGCGGTCCCCGCGCTTCCTGCTGGTCCGCGATCGCCCCGAGAGGACCGTCCGGACGATCGAGAACACCAGCGTGGGAGCCACCCAGGGGGCGGGCCCGGCAACCGCGTCGCTTCTCATACGTCACGGCGTCACCGCGGCGCTCGCCGGGCAGTTCGGCCCGAAGGCGGAGGACGCTCTCCGGGCCGGAGGGATCCGACCGGTGACGGTCGCCCCCGGGACGAAGACCGAGGAGGCGCTCACGCATCTGCCGCCGGAGATGCTGGAAGAGATCGGCTGAGCGCCATGCGCCTCGCGGTGGCCAGCGGCAAGGGGGGCACGGGAAAGACCCTGGTGGCTACCAACCTCGCCTGGACCCTGGCCGCCCGCACCGCGGGCGTGACGTACGTGGACGCGGACGTCGAAGCCCCCAACGGGCACCTGTTCTTCCAGCCCACCTTCAACTCCGTGGAGCGCCACACGGTGCGGGTTCCCACGCTCGACGGCGTGGCTTGCTCGGGCTGCGGGCAGTGCGCCGAGGCGTGCCAGTTCGGTGCGATCGTGGCCGGGGGCGAGGGGGTGACGGTCTACCCGGACCTGTGCCACTCGTGCGGCGTCTGCGTGCGAGCGTGCCCGGAGCAGTCCCTGGGCGAGAAGGAGCGCGAGACGGGCACGCTGCGCCGAGGCCAGGTCGGTCCCATGGGCTTCGTCGACGGGACCCTCGACCCCGGCGAGTCGCGGGCGGTGCCCTTGATCCAGGCGACCCTCGAGCGGGGACGCGGCGCGGCTCTCACCGTCCTCGATGCTCCTCCGGGGACCTCGTGCGCTTCGGTGGCGGCGGTGGAGGGGGCCGACATCGTCCTGCTCGTCTGTGAGCCGACCCTCTTCGGGCTCCACGACCTCGAGCTCTCGCTCCAGATGTGCGAGGCCCTCGGCGTCGAGACCGCCGCGCTCATCAATCGCTCGGACGTGGGTGACGGCCAGGTGCGCTCGTTCCTGGCGAACGAGGGTGTGCCGGTCATGGCCGAGGTGCCGTTCGATCGCGAGATCGCGACGGCCTGTGCGACCGGGGCCCTGGCCTCGACCCAGGTGCCGGTCTTCGCCTCGACCGTGGACGCCCTCGCCGACCGGGTGCTCGAGCGATATGGACAAAGGCCCCGATGAGACAGATCGCGATCATCAGCGGCAAGGGTGGCACCGGGAAGACCTCTCTGGCGGGGGCCTTCGTCCGTCTGGCGGGCCGGTGCGTGGCCGTGGACGCGGACGTGGACGCCGCCAACCTCGCCCTGCTCCTGCCGGGCGGGGACGGCGCGTGGCGCTCCTTCGAGGCTGGTCGCCGGGCGGTGGTCGACCCGCGCCGGTGCACCGGGTGCGGGGCGTGCCTGGAGGCCTGTCGCTTCGCGGCGATCCGGGTGGTCGGTCGGGCAGTCGAGAGCGACCCGATCCGCTGCGAGGGCTGCGGGGCCTGCGCCCAGGTGTGCGAGGAGAGCGCGGTTTCCTTCCGGGCCAATCAGGCTGGCTTCTGGACCACTCGCACCACCCGCTGGGGGAGGCTCGTACACGCGACGCTGGGCGTGGCCCAGGACAGCTCCGGCAAGCTGGTCGCACGTCTCCGCCGGGAGGCCCGGGAACTGGCCGCCGTCGACGCGGTCGACCTGGTGCTGATCGACGGTCCCCCGGGCATCGGCTGCCCGGTCCACGCCGCGATCAGCGGGGCCGACGGGGTCGTCGTGGTGACGGAGCCGACCGAGGCCGGGATCCACGACCTCGCCCGCGCCCTGTCCCTCGTCGACCACTTCGGCCTTCCCGCCGGCATCGTGCTCAACAAGGCCGATCTCAACGCCGAGGGGGCACGCCGGGTGGAGACGGTGGCCTCGCTGCGCCGCGTCCCCATCCTGGGAGCCATACCGTTCGACCCGCGGCTGCCGCGGCTGCTGGGGCAGAGGGAGACCGGCCTCGTGCTCGAGGGGGTGAGGGAATCGATTGTCGCGTGCTGGGCGGCCGTGCAGGACATCCTGGTCGGCGGCACGCGTTGGGCAGAGGAGCCGATGGCCCACTCGGACCACCGGCCGTTCTGAGCCGGAGAGCCCACGGGCGGTGTGTGCCCCGTTCGACGGGCCGAGGGCTCAGAGTGAAGAAATGGAGGATGTCATGCCTGGACTCAATGGGACGGGCCCACGAGGTCAGGGTCCCCGAACGGGACTCGGGACCGGGCGTTGCCGCAGGGGTGCGGCGGCCGAGCAAGGTTTGGGGGAAAGCTCCCTCGATCCGGCCGAAGCCGGCTGGGGCACGGGCCGCGGCCGTCGTCGCGGACGGGGAAGGGGCCGAGGCGCGGGACGCCGAATGAGAGTACGCCAGGGCTTCGGAGGCGCGCCGCCTTCGAACGACGGCTAGCGCGAAGAAGTAGTCGGTCCGCCTCGGCGCCCGGCACCGGAGCCGGGCCGCGGGTCGACTACCACTTCGGGGGCGAATGGCGCCCTCACCCGCCCGGTGCTCTCCGTGGCCGGAGCCAGCGGCGGTCCTCCTCGAGCGCCCCTCGCGCGCGTGCAGCCTCATCGGAGTCGAGGAAGACGGTCTCGGCGAAGCGCGCGTCCAGGATCGCCAGGGAGAGCAGTCGCGCGCGCAGGCCGGGCCGGATCCATTCGCGGTCGCGGGGCTCCATGCGCGCGTACTTCGAGACGGCCGCGTCGTTCGCCTCGAGAAACCACGCCGCGAGGTCGAGATCGAGCTGGATGCGTGTCAGGCGATCCGGCCAGCCGGCGGGCAAGGTGGCCACGTGCGGTGAGATGGGGTCCAGATAGTAGCCGTGCTCCAATTCGAAGGGGCTGCCCTGCCCCAGGGTTGAGACGAGGTCGAAGGCGCGCTCGGGGTCATGTTTGCAGAACGCATCGACGTCGATCGACGCCGCCATGCGCGCGGGGACTTCGCCCGCACAGCCCAGCACGGACAGGCTTCCGAACACCACGTAGTCCGTCTCGCCGCACAGGTCCCGCGCGCGCACGAAGAGGCGCCCCAGGTCCTCACGTCTCACGGCTCGGCGGGCTCCAGGGCGAACGCCCAGGGCGTGTTCTGGAAGAGCGCGTCCTTCCACTCGCCTGGCTCCAGGAGGGCCTGGGCCACGCCCTCGACCGGGCCCGCGAGCATCTCCCGCCAGCGCGAGATGTAGTGACGACTGCACAGGCCCTCGCGCTCCCAGCGGTCGACCACGGCACGGGCCCGGGTGACGAGACCGCTCGCCCGCCGCGGGGCGGCGAGCAGGCGTGCCGCGAGGACCGCGTGGCGGCGGCGGAGGTCCAGCCGGTGGGCCCTCTCCCGTTCGCGTGCGAGGAGGGTCTCGAGGCCCGGCCGACCGCCGGCGGACACCGCGGCGAGCTCGAGCCCGAGGGCGGCGCAGAGGGACACCATCGTCCCGACACGGACGTCCCGGTCGGAGCCCGCCTCGAGCCGGGCGACAGTGACGCGGCTGGTGCCGCTGCGGGCGGCCAGCTGCGCCTGGGTCAGCCCCCCTGGCGACGGGCGTCGCGGAGCTGCCTTCGGAGCACGGTGTATCTCATACGTTATACAATAGCACTGACGATACAGACCCTCAACCCTCCGCCCCGCGATCGGGCGGCCGGCCGCACCCGGAGGCCGCAAAGCTGATAGGGTGCGGACAAGGCTGAACGTGAGCTGTCCGGGCAGAGCCCGACGGGACGCCCTCAGAGCGACCGGGAAGACTATCCCCCGGCTCTGGTGGGCCCGCTCTCCGAAGGCCTCGGGAGATCCGCGCCGGGCACTGGTCGACTCCGGGGTCGCGACGGGTCTTCTGCGTGATGGAGGTGAAGCATGAAGACAAACGTGGGACGAAACGAGAGAGTGATTCGCTTTGTGGTTGGCGTCGTCATCGTGGCGATCGGTGTCGTCTACCAGAGCTGGTGGGGTGCCGTCGGCCTGGTGCCCATCGTGACCGCCTTGATCGGCTGGTGCCCGCCGTATGCGCTGCTGGGTATCAATACCGGCTCGACGGCCGCTGAGAAGAAGGAGTGATTCCCGAGGCATTTCAATCGGGGCGAGACAAGGTCCACCGGTCCCGCGAGCCCGGGCCGCAGAACCACGCGGAGCCCTGACCCGGAACATGAGATAGGCTCACCGCGTCTGTGCGGTCGTCGCCCGGCCTCGAGACCGGCCCCAGATGCCCGAGCGGTGGCAGTGAGCCGATCCCGGCCCGGAACCCTCGGCGTCCAACCTGAGCACTACTCATCTCGACCTTCGTTTCGAACGGGACGGGCGCCGAGCCCCCGGGAGGCCTACCCCTTCGGCCGGCGGACACGGCTCCAGCCGGAGCTCAGCATAGCAGCCGGCTGGGCCATCCTCGCGCCGATGAGCGGCAAGGTGGGGGGCCGCTTCCGCGCGCGCAGATGATGACGGCGGCGGGACGAGGAAGTGGCGGTGCAGTGAGCATCCCCCCGGCAGAGCCGGGGGGGCGGAAGCAGACTGACGAGCGCGGCGCAAGCGATGTACGCTTCCAGTTGAACGCCGATGTTCGGCGGGCAGCTCGTGCGAATGCTCCCAGGGAGGATCGCGGCTCCGCCGGGGGACACGAGCAGTCAGGGGTTTCCGTATGGACGTCACGTATTGTCCCATCGGAGTCATTCACAGTCCCTTTGCCGACCTGAGGGGAATGCCCATCCAACCGACCGGCAAGGCAAGTGCACCCGGCATCGCCGAGGTGTTCCCTGAATTCGCGGACGGCCTGAAGGATCTTGATGGCTTCTCCCACGTCATCCTGCTCTATCACCTGCATGAGGTTCGCAGGGCAGCTCTCTTAGTGACGCCGTTTCTCGGAGCACAGCCTCGGGGGGTCTTCGCCACGCGGGCCCCGACCCGGCCCAACCCCATCGGTCTCTCGATCACCGAGCTGGTTCGGATCGAGGGCAACAGGCTCCATCTGGCGAACGTCGACATCCTGGACGCCACGCCACTTCTTGACATCAAACCCTACGTGCCGGAGTTCGACCAGCCAAGGGATGTCCGCACCGGCTGGCTCGAAGCGGCCAAGGGCAAGGTCAGGTCGAAGAAGTCGGACGACCGCTTCGTCTGAGTGTCCCCGCGGCGACGCCGAAGTCGATGGTGATGCGGGGCGCGTGGTTCTCGAAGAGGGAAAACTCGGGCCGCGGCGGGTGGCCTCAGCCCCGGCCGGCCCCGGTGCCTGTCCTCGCCGTCCGCCCATCTCGGGCCGGCAGCTCGATCCCGAGCTTGCGGATCTTGCGGTGCAGGGTCGTCTTGTGAATGCCGAGCTCGCGCGCCGCCGCGGTGCGGTTCCCGCCGCTCCGGCCCAGCGCCTCGCGGATCAACCGGCTCTCGAAGGCCCCGACGGCCGAGGGCCGGTCGCCGTGTGCGCCCCGGACGCTGGCCCGGAACCAGTCCGGGAGATCCGAGACCTCGATGCGGTCGGCGGTGGCCAGGACGTAGGCGTGCTCCAGGATGTTCTCCAGCTCACGCACATTGCCCGGAAACGCGTACGCCATGAGCAGGTCCATGACCTGGGGCGAGAGGCTGCTCACGACTCTCGCACGCGCCATTGACAGGCGACGCAGGAAGCTCTCCGCCAGCAGCGGCACGTCATGGATGCGCTCTCTCAGAGGGGGCATCTCGAGCCGGATGACGTTGACGCGGTAGAAGAGGTCCTGCCGAAACCTCCCTTCCTCGACGAGCTTGCCGAGATCCTGGTGAGTGGCGGCGACGATCCGGACGTCGGCCTCGCGGCTGCGGACCTCGCCCAAAGGCTCGTAGAGCCTCTCCTGGATCAGCCGGAGCAGCTTGACCTGGATCCCGGCCGGCAGGTCTCCGATCTCGTCCAGAAACAGCGTTCCGTGCGCGGCCGCGGCAACCCGGCCCGGCTTGTCCTTGTTCGCCCCGGTGAAGGCGCCGGCCTTGTAGCCGAACAGCTCGGACTCCAGGAGCGGCTCGGGCAGGGCACCGCAGTTGATGGTGACCAGCGGGCCGTCGCTCCGCGCGCTCAGCCGGTGGATGGCCTTGGCGAGCAACCCCTTCCCAGTACCGCTCTCGCCCCCGATCAGGACGGTGCTCTCGCTCTGCGCTATCGTCGGAACGATGTCGAGGACGTGTAGGAGGGCCGGGTCCTGGGTGACGATCTGCTGCCGGCCGTGATCGGCCTCCACCTGTTGGAGAAGCTCCCTGACCAGGTTGAGGTCGCGGAAGGTCTCGACGCCACCGATGACGAGTCCGTCCTTATCCTTGAGGAGGGCGGTGGAGACGGTGACTGGAACCCGGCTCCCGCGAGCGTCGCGGATGTGCACGGGCAGATTGACGATCGGCCGACCGGTCTCCATCGTGTAGCGGAGGGCGCACGCCTCCTTGCAGATGTTCGAGCGGAACACCTCGCGGCACGGCCGCCCGAGGGCTCGCTGGCGGCTGATGCCGGTGGTCCTCTCGGCGGCGCTGTTGAAGCAGGTGATGCGCCATTCCGTGTCGACGGCGAAGACGCCGTCGGAGATGCTGTTGACGACGGTCTCGAAGCGGTCGCTGCACCCGTGTGTCTGGGGCGTCGTGCCGACGGGCTGGGGTGTGCGGTCCTCTCTGGCCAAGGTGTGCCTCGCAAACCGTGCGTCTCGCATCTCGAGCATAGCAGAAACGCCACTGTATGCTGCGGGCAGAGTACCGGCACCGCTACCCTACGAACGCCTCCTCAGGCACACGACGAGCCCCCGCAGCCCCTGCACGTATTGAGGATCGGGCGGAACCCCCGGCGCGTGGTGGGGCTGGCACAACAACTGCTCTCTCTTCCCATGAGCCCGGGGACGGTACGGATGGCACCCCGGAGGAAGGGAGAAAGACAAATGGAAGCCAAGCACGGAGACACGGTGTACGTGGGACTCGAGCCCCACCACGCCGCGCGCCCCATGAAGGTGGTCGTGGCGGAGGACGGGTGCACTTGGTTGTGCGACGCCGGCGTGGACGAGGGCAAGGACCTGAAGGAGCAGGGCTGCTGGAGTTGCGGCGAGGTCGCGTTCACCCGGGACGACTGACCGGACCGGCGGCCCGGGCGGCCACGCCCGCCCCCTGACCGCCCGAAACGGAGGACAGATTGAGCGAGATCACGTTCACGCCGCTGGCGATCGGCGCCGTGGAGCTGCCCAACCGGATCGCGCTGGCGCCGGTCAAGACCGCCCTGGGAGGCACGGACGGCCGCGCCTCCCGCTTGCACGTCGAGCACTACCGCCGCCGTGCCGCCGGTGGGGCGGGGCTCGTCATCGTGGAGCCGCTGTACGTCGATCCCCTCGGCAAGGAGCACCCAAAGCAGCTCGGGGCCTCCAGCGACGGCGCCATCGCCGGCCTGCGGGACGTCGTGGAGGCGGTCCACGGGCACGGTGCGCTCGCCTTCGCCCACCTCAACCACGCCGGTCGCGCCGCGAACCCGAAGGCCATCGGCGGTGCCCCGGAGGCGCCGTCGGCCGTGCACTGTCCGAGCACCGGAGCGACCCCCACGGCGATGAGCGGTGAGCGGATCCGGGAGATCGTCGGCGCCTACGGCCAGGCCGCGCGCCGGGCTCGCGAGAGCGGATTCGACGGCGTCGAGATCCAGCTCGGCCTCGGCTACCTGCCGGCCCAGTTCCTGTCCCTGAGGACCAACCGGCGAGACGACGAGTACGGGCCCCGCGGCGACGGCCGGTGGCGCTTCGTGCACGACGTGATGGCGGCCGCGCGCCGGAGCCTCGGCGAGTCGATGGCGCTCACCGCTCGTCTGTCCGCCGAGGAGAAGGTCGAGGGAGGGTTGGGGCTCGCGGATGCGGTCGAGCTGGGGCGCCGGCTCGAGGAGTGGGGCGTCGACGGCCTGCACGTCGTCGTCGGCTCGGCCTGCGACAGCCCCGCCTGGTACTACCAGCACATGGCGTTGCCCGAGGGCGTGAACGAGAAGCTGGCGGCGGACATCCGGGCCGAGGTCTCGATTCCGGTGATGGTGGCCGGTCGGCTCGGCGACCCGGAGCGCATTCGGTCGGTGCTCGGCGAGGGCGGCGTCGACGCCGTGGCCCTCGGGCGCCCCCTGCTCGCCGACCCGGACCTCCCGCGCAAGATGGCGCAGGGTCGGGAGGACGAGATCATGGCCTGTGGGTCCTGCCTTCAGGGTTGCCTCGCCCAGGTGAAGGGTGGAGGGCCCATCGGCTGCATCGTCAACCCCGAGGTGGGGCGCGAGGCCGAGGGGGTGTCCCCGGCGGTGGCGCTCGGTGAGCGTCTGGTCGTGGTGGGCGGTGGCCCGGCAGGGATGGAGGCCGCGTTGATGGGTCGCCGCGCGGGGTACGAGGTCACCCTGCTCGAGAGCGATAGCCGGTTGGGGGGGCAGTTCGCCCTGGCCCCCGTCAGCCCTGGCAAGGGGGCCATGGAGAGGCCGCTGCGCTCGCTGATCCGGGCCGTGCAGAGCGCCGGAATCGACGTCCGCACGGGGTTCGACGCCACCGTGGACGCCGTCGAGGCGCTCGAGCCCGACCGCGTGATCCTGGCGACGGGCTCCCGCCCGGTGATCCCCCCGATTCCCGGATTGGACGATCCCGTCACCGCCGCGGAGGTTCTGACCGGCCGCCGGTGGCCTGGACCGCGTGTCCTGATCCTCGGCGGCGGCCTCGTCGGCATCGAGATGGCCGAGATGCTGGCTGCCCGGGACCACGAAGTGGTGGTGGTCGAGCTGCTCGAGGACATCGCCCGCGACATGGAGGCGGTCACCCGCAAGATGACCCTCCGGCGCCTGCAGGAGCTGCCGGTCACCATACATACCTCGACCCGGCTGATCCGGATGGAGGAGGGCGAGGCGTTCGTGGTGGCGGAAGGCTCGACCGACGAGATCTCGGTGGGCTCGTTCGACTCGGTCCTCGTGGCGGTGGGACACCGATCGTACGACCCTCTCTCCGCCGAGCTCGAGAAGGCCGGCGCTCGACGTGACGGTCATCGGGGACGCGGTGCGCCCGGGCCAGATCCTCGATGCGACCCGGACGGGCTTCGGCGCGCTTCGGGAGGCCCCGACCCGCGACGAGGCAGCATCGACCAGGACGGGTAGCCGTGGCTGAGCACAGAGTCGTCTTGGAGGGTTGAACGCATGGAGATCCGCGAGCTGATCGAGCAGATCGAAAGACAGGCGGTCCTCTCGCTCGACCGCGAGGATCTTCCGAAGCTCCTCGAGGTTGCGGACACGATTCGGGCCGACGACACCTGCCTGGCGGGCTGGATCCGGATCCTATCCATCGATGGACAGGTCGCGGTCCAGGAGCAGACGCCCGGTGGCGAGATCCTGCTGCGGAGGCTCGCCTCGCGGGACGCCGCCGAGCAGTTCGTCGACCGCCGGCTCACCGACTACGAGCGTATGTGGGATGGCTGTGGCTGCAAGATCGACTACCGTCTCTGAGCGGCCGTTGCCGAGGAGCGACACCGGCGGCCAGCTCAGAGGGTGATGTCTCGAGCGGGCTTGATGCCCGGGTCCGCAACCACGGTTGTCTGGCGCGACAAGGGCATGGACGAGGGCAAGGAGGAGGTGTTCGATGTCGACAGCACAGTTGACGAGTCACGAAGTCTTCAGCTTGTTGCGATCCGATCAGATGGACGCCATCAGCTCGGCTGCCGAGGAGATCTCACTCAAGGCCGGAGATGCCGTCTTCCGACGGGGTGACAGAGCGGAGAATTTCTACGTGCTGCTCGAGGGCCAGGTGTCCCTGCGCCTGCCCCGGAAGGGCGGGGTGACGCTCCTCATCGACGAAGCACGAGAAGGCGCGGTCTTCGGCTCCTGCGTCTGCCTCGAGCGCGACACCCATACTCTTTCAGCCCAGTGCAGTCTGGACTCGCGCCTCCTGAAGATCAGGGCATCGATCCTGAAGCAGCTCATGGACCGCGATCCGGTCATGGGCTATGCGATCCAGAGCCTGGTCTCGCGGGTCTACTTCCAGCGCTACATCGACACCATGCAGAAGCTCCAGGCCGTGGTCCAGAGCATCCCCCTCGACGCGGTGTAGAGACGACGCCACGGACCCGGCGGGGGTGGACCCGGGCGGCACATCACCAACCATACTGGAGCGGCGTCATGAGCGGAGAAGTCAACCCCGTAGCCGGCGGAATCCTGATTGGCATCGTCTTGACGCTGGTCATGATCCGCATGTTCGCGTCCCGGGTGATGATCCGCCGGGAAGCGATCACGCTCACCCAGGACCGGGCGGTCGAGGCCATACTCGAAGCCGCGGCCGCGAGGGGATGGAGCGTACCGACGGTCCATCACCTCCATGAGAGCTCGCGCGAGGCGGGGCACGAGATCCTGGCCGCGACGGTCATCGAGCTGTGCCGGCCCGACTACGCGGCGGGCCTCCTCGAGAGCGACGACGGCCGCGCGGTGAGCGTGATGCTGCCGTGCCGCCTCGCCGTGTACGAGACGACGAGCGGCGCCGTGGTCATCTCCCGGGTGAACGTGGCATTCGCAGGTCGGCTCTTCGGCGGTCAGGCCCAGGGAGTGATGACCCGGGCGAGCAGCGCCTCCGAAGAGATAGTCGCCTCCCTTCGGGCGAGCTGGGGGGGCTGATCGTGGTCTGGGAGATCTTCTCTACACGAGCAGGGAGCATCCCACCATCTGCTCGGGCCGGCTGACGCTGAACCAATCGAGGATGGTCACCGGCAGGTCGAGGATGCTCGGCCGGGCCCGGGTCACCGGCCGGCTCACCAGGAGCGTGCCCGGAACCAGATCGCAGGCCATGGAGTGGTCTCCGCTCCAGGCCCAGGGGTTGAGGTCGATGGTCGTGCGCCCGGTTCCCCCCAGGACCGAGGGCGAGGAGCTGCGGTACCCGGGGGTGTATCCGACGAGCAGCTCGGCCATCTGGGGCGTGACCTCCCCCTCGTACATCTCGTCCCTTCGGTAGGCCCGGGCGACCGGGCGCTGTCCGGTCTCAGGATCGACGACGCTCTCGAGCTCCCGCGCCAATCGAGCGAGGAGGGGCCCGGCCCTCTCGGGGCTCACGATGCCGCCCCTCTCGCGGCCCTCGAGGTTGAGGTAGAGGCCGTTGAAGCCGATCCCGTAGGCGGCCGTTCGGCTCCAATCGACGTCGGTGACGGCCGTCTCCTCCTTCCGCCGCGCGGAGTGCTGGAGCGTCAGGTATCCGTTGTCACGCAGCCAGGTGTTGAGGTGGAACTCACGGGCGAACGGGGCGAAGCCGTGGTCGGAGCAGACCAGCAGCAGGGTCTGATCGTCCACCGCCGGGAGGACCTCACCGAGGAGGGCGTCCATCCGCTCGTACAGGTAGTGAATCCAACCCGAGAAGCGCAGGTCGGAGTCGCGATGGCGCGGGTGGGTCGCGTCCATGTTGCGCCAGAGCATGTGGGCGTCCTGGTCGGTGGACGAGACGTAGAAGTAGAAGAGGCCGTCCTCGAAGCGTGACCACAGGTGGCGAAAGAGCGCCATGCGCTCTTCGAGGATCAGCTCCGCCTGACCCACGTACTCCTCGTCGTTGATGACGCCGTAGTCCAGGGCCTTGGTGTCGCACGGCAGACCCTTGGTCCAGTACGAGCCGATGTCGCGCGCGACGTCGGCCCCCAGCTCCTTCGGGTACGTCACTGGAACCGCCTGGTTCTCGGGGTCGATGTTCACCGCGGTCGCATAGAGCTGGAAGTGCGGCCGGACCTGCTTGAGGAGGAAGCGCACGATGCCCGACACCTTGCCGATGAGCGGCAGCAGCGTGAACTCCACCTTCACCCAGTCGGAGTACTCGCCCCGCTCGAGGATCAGTGAGCGGTCCCCGATCTTGATGTAGACGGCGTCGCGGTCGGGGTCCAGGTGGACGGTGAAGGGGATCGAGGCCTGGCTCGCGGCGTTCCCCGAGGGAGGCGTCACGAGGGTATTGACCGGTCCCCGCAGCGCGGCGTCGACTCGATTGTCCTCGACCTCCACGTAGTCCACGGTGCCGCCGGAGATGTCGCCGTAGATCTCGAGGCGGTGGGAGGTGTAGTAGCTGAAAGACCCGTACGAGTCGATGAGGTCGGGCGTCCCCATGCCCGAGAGGGCGCAGGTGGCGGTCTCGTCGACCGGGAAGTTGGTCGGGACCTTCGAGAGCCAGGCCGGAATGCCCCGCTCGGTCAGGTAGGCCCAGAACGGCTTCCCACGACGCAGGCTCACCGGCCCGCCGCCCACAAGGGGCAGGTGCACGTCGCCGAAGTCGATGGTGACGCGGGGCGCGTGGTTCTCGAAGATGGAGAACACGGGCAGGTGCGTGGCCGGGTCGCGGGCGATGAAGTCGCCGATGCCGTGGCCGCCCGGGGTCTGGCCGGTGATGAAGCTCGACCAGGCCACGGGGCTGAGGGCGGGCATCGTGGTGGCGAGCGGCCCGAACGTCCCCATCTCGGCCAGCTTCTTGAAGTTCGGGAGACGGCCGTGAGCGATCAGGCCGCGCACGATGCCGGGATCCAACCCGTCGAGGGCGAGCACGATGGCCTTGCGGCCGTCGGCGCGGCTGCGCGGGCTGCACCCCAGGAGCGGAGAGGCCAGCCTGGCGGCGGCGCCCCCGGCCAGCAGCCGCACGAAGGTCCGACGGTCATGAGTGCTTGACGATCGGTTCACCATCTCTCCTTCGCATTGGCAAGGTCTGTGCCCGGGGGGTCGACCACGGGCCGGCGGGCGGCCTTCGTCCGTTGCGGGCGGCACTCGAAGGGAGCACCGTGGCCGGGGACGATCACGTCGGCGCGGCCGGCGATGAGCCGCATCTGCTCGGGGATGAGCTCGGGTCTCCACGAGGAACCCGGGGGGATGGCGCGTTCGCAGTAGTCGCGGTTCAGGATGATGTCCCCGGCCAGGGCGTGAACGCGGCCACCGACGCAGGCGAACACCGCGAGCGAGCCCGGGGTGTGCCCGGGGCAGTGGCGGACGTACACCTGTCGCCCCAGCGCCCGCAGCGCGGGCCACTCCTCCGACGCGCGCGGACGGGAGAAGGTCTCGGGGCTGAGCTCGAGCAGGACGCTCCCGCTCAGCCTCAGCGTCCGGTCTCCCTTGAAATAGAAGGCGAGCCGCTCGTCCCGGTGGAAGACGAAGGGGGCGTGGCGAAACACGTCTTTGTGCCCGATGTGGTCCGGGTGGAGATGAGTGAAGAGGACCGCATGGATGTCCGCGGGCTCCAGGCCCCGCACCCTCAGCGCGGAGAGGAGCTGCTCCGGGTCCTCCTTCGGGTGTCCCAGGTCCACCAGGATGCGGAAGCCGGCGCATTCGAGCAACGTGCACGTGGGCGACGACTCCTTCACGCCCTCGTCGCGGGAGATCTCGATGAGGCCGGGGCGAACCACGGCGAGGGTGACGGACCGGGGCAGGGCCCCGGAGGCTGGAACCCGCTGGGCGAGCGTTCGCTCGTGGCGATGTCTGCGCATCCGGACTCCTGAGAACGCGATTGTCGACAGGCTCGTGATTGCACGGACCGCGCCGCCGCGCTCGACGGCGGCAGTCCGTTGCTGTCAGCTCAGGAGAAGAGGGGAGGACCCCTCGGAGGGGTCAGCCGAAGCGCATCGCGCGCAGGCCGGTCCGACAGCGGTGTGGGGGTGACGCTTGCGACGGCGGGGAGCGCACGGGGCGCCATCGGCCCCACGGTCACGGGGGCCTGCAGCCGCCGGTCGATGGTGCAGGCCAGGCAAGTGGCCTCGTGCTCCGTCGCCGTCCCTGCCTCGTCCGACAGGGGCTCGAACGCGGTGGCCGCAGAGGCCGCAGACGGCCAGTGACAGGTGTGCGTGTGAAGCGGGACGATCACCGCGAAGGCCAGCGAGAGGCTGGCGACGAGGGCGGCGACGCGGCGAATCGGGGGTCTGAACACTTCGGCTCCGGCGGGCTCGAGCCCGTCCTTTCCCATGATGCAGGAGGTGCTCCCCGGCGTCCAGCAGGAAATGACGTGCCGGCGGAGAAGGCGGCGCGCATGACACGGCCAAGAGGATTCCCCGCTGGCTGCGGGATTTCCCGCGCCTCTCCGGGGCTCGCCCCGATGCCGTCGCCCCCGCCGTGGCGGGCCCGGTGAGCCCTCAAATCGGGTGTCGTCGCGGTGCGGCGGGCGTCCGCAGCGCGGACTTCAGGGCTCCCGCCTCGTCTGGAACGCAGTCTGCATGGGTGCCCGGCCAGATGCGTGCCGGATACAGCTTCCGGCTCCCACGGCCCGGCGGAATGAGGGGCTATGCGTTTGGCGAGAACACGGGCGCGCGTCACCTCGAAGGAGTGGCGTGACGACAACGTTGCTGGGATTGTGTGGTACGTGGGTGTCTTTGTGGTGCTCGGCATGCTGGTCTATGTCGTGCGGGCAATAGCGAAGTGAGAGGGGTCAGGGACGTGGACTTCGAGTCAATCGCAGCCGTGGTACTTCCGGCGACCGTCGTCGCCATTCTGTTGGCCCGGCTCTTCCCCCGACGAGAAGCCTCCGGTCGACCGGCGCCTGTCCGTGCACCTGAGACCCGAGTGGCACATCAGCCGACGACGGCGGCAACGCGAGCTGACGGGCCCCGGGACTCGCAACCGCCGCGGTCGCCCGGGGGCCACCTCAGCAGATGGCGCCGGCCGGCCCGACTGCGAGGCAATGATGACTCGAGAGATCTCCGTCGAGGAGCTGTGGGAATCGCCGTACTCCGAGGAGCCGCCTCACCGCTCGAATCCGGTGCCAGGTCTTCCTGAGCCAGCGCGGCGCTTTCTTGAGCATGCCATAGCGCCCGGGACACATCTCGCGTCCGCCGTTCGCCTGCGGATGCACGGCGAGATCAGGCTGCAGCGGTGGCTCCCATTCGAAGCCGAGCAGGTCATCCGACGGGAACGCGGGATGATCTGGGGGGCCACGGCACGCATGCATGGCATACCTGTTCGGGGTTCCGATCGCCTCCTGGACGGTGAAGGCGCCATGCGGTGGAAGCTCTTCGGGATCATCCCTGTCGTGACGGCCTCAGGCCCGGACATCACTCGATCGGCAGTTGGTCGCCTCGCCGCGGAGTCGGTGTGGCTGCCATCTGTCTTCCTTGCTGATGACGTAGCCTGGACCGCGCTGGACGCGTCGACTGTGGAGGTCGGGCTGAGGTTGCAGGGTCACCCGGCGGAGCTGACGCTCACTGTGGACGACGACGGGCGACTCGAGGCCATCACGTTGAAGCGTTGGGGCAATCCGGACGGCGGCGAGTTTCGCCTGATGGATTTCGGCGGGATGGTGGAGGAAGAGGGCACCTTTGGGGGCTACACAATTCCGACTCGCCTGCGGGTGGGCTGGGGCTTCAGAGGTGGCCGCTTCGAATCTGACGGCGAGTTCTTTCGAGCGACCATCGACGAGGCGGCCTACCGGGGGTAACCGAACGGGCAGGAGGCCTCGGTGTCAACATGCTAGACGACGGGTGTGGTGAGGGTCGCCGGTGCCCAGGGGCGTGACCGACGCCGGGAGAATCGCGCGATGAGGTTCGAGAGGCCGCTTCCGCCCGCCGTCTTGTTGGCCTTCCTGCTGCTGATGGTGATCCTGCACCTGACGCTGCCCGGGCCGCGCGTCGTCGCCTTTCCCTTCACCTTCCTCGGGGTCCTCCTCCTCCTCGCGGGCGTGGCCCTCAATCTCGCCGCGGACGAAGCCCTGAAGAGGGCCGCCACGACGGTGAAGCCGTTCCAGGAATCTGCGGCCCTCGTCACCGGGGGCCCGTTCTCGGTGAGCCGGCACCCGATGTACCTGGGTATGGTCCTGGGTCTTCTGGGTGTTGCGATCCTGATGGGTTCCCTCGCCCCCTTGTTGCTCGTTCCTCTCTTCGCCCTCGTCGTGCAACGGGAGTTCATCCGGGTTGAAGAGAGGATGCTGGACGCGCGCTTCGCCCGGGCCTGGCAGGCCTACAAGGCGAAGGTCCGGCCGTGGATCTAGAGGAAGCGGGCTGCGCCCCGGTTCGGAAGGCGCCAGGCCTAGGGCGCCGGTCCGGGACTACAGCAGCAGGCTGACCGGGTTCTCGAGGAGGCGCCGGACCTCGGCCAGGAACTGGGCGCCGAGGGCGCCGTCCACGACGCGGTGGTCGCAGCTGAGGGTGACGTTCATGCGGCGCCCCACCGCAAGGCGGTCCTCGACGACGACCGGGGCCTTCCGGACCGCTCCGATCGCCAGGATGCAGCTCTCTGGCGGGTTGATGATCGCGGTGAACTCGGTCACGTCGAACATCCCGAGGTTGGACGTCGTGAAGGTCGAGCCCGTGAACTCCTCGGGCTTGAGCTTGCGGTCGCGGGCCCTCTTCGCGAGCTCCTTGATCTCGCCCGAGATCTCCGCGACCGACTTGCGGTCGGCATCGCGCACGACGGGGGTGATCAGGCCGTCGGGGATCGCGACCGCGACCCCCACGTGGACCCCGGCGTGGGTGATGATCCGGTCCTCGGCCCAGGAGGCGTTGACCGTCGGGAACCGGGTGAGCGCCTTCGCGCAGGCCTTCACCACGAGGTCGTTGAAGGAGATCTTGATCCCTTCGGCCCGCCGCAGCTGCTCCCGAAGCGAGACCGCGTCGTCCATGGCGATCTCGACCGTGACATAGAAATGGGGCGCTCCGAATTTGCTCTCCGCGAGCCGGCGGGCGATCGTCCGGCGGATGTTCGAGTGCGGGATCTCGGTGCCGGGGGTGACCGAGGGGACGGGCACCTTGGGCCCGGGGGCCGCGGACGACACCGCCGGGGGAGCGGCGAGGTGGCCCTCGATGTCGCGCTTGATGATGCGCCCCCCGGGCCCGGAGCCGGCGACCGACTCGAGCGGGACGTTGCTGCGGGCCGCCATCGCCCGCGCGAGGGGGCTGGCCTTGATCCGGCCGCCGAGCGCGGCGGTGGCGGAGGGCACGACGGGGGCGGGGGCCCGAGCCGCCGGGGCCGGGGTGGGTGCCACCGGCGCGGGTGCCTTCGCAGCCGCCTCGGGAGCGGGCTCCGGCGCGGCCTTTGCGGCCGCCTCCGCCTCAGCCAGCACGCCCGCGATGTCCTCGTCCTCGCCCGCGATCACGCCGATGAGCGTGCCCACCGGGGCCTTGCCGCCGGCCGGCACGAGGACCTTGCGGAGGATGCCGGTGCCGAGGGCCTCCATCTCCATGTTGGCCTTGTCGGTCTCGATCTCGGCCAGCACGTCGCCGACCTTGACCGCGTCACCCTCCTGCTTGCTCCAGGTGACGACGGTGCCCTCCTCCATGGTGGGGGAGAGCTTCGCAAGAACCACTCTAGTTATCATTAACTAATGCTCCTCCCTCGGGCGAGACAGGAGACTCACACCACGCGTGCTCGCTCGGGCGAGGCAGGGGAGGCAGACGGGTGGTCACCGGTAAAGCACCTGGTTGACGGCGTCGATGATCTGCTTCGGCTGGGGAAGGTAGGCCTTCTCCAGCTTCTTCGAGTACGGCATGGGGACGTCGGCGGCGGTGATTCGAAGGATGGGAGCGTCGAGGTCGTCGAAGCAGCCCCGCTGGACGCGGTCCGCGATCTCCGCTCCGAAGCCCGCGTAACGCCATCCCTCCTCGACCACAACGCACCGGTTGGTCTTGCGCACGGAGTCGAAGATCACATCCTCGTCGAGGGGACGCAGCGTTCGCGGATCCACGATCTCCGCCTCGATGCCGTCCGCGGCCAGGAGCTCCGCCGCCTCCAGCGCCCGCTGGACCGAGCGGCTCCAGGCCACGAGCGTGACGTCCGTGCCCTCACGTTTCACGTCGCCGAGGCCGAGCGGGATCGTGTACTCCTCGTCCGGGACCTCGCCCTTGAGGTTGTAGAGGACCTCGTTCTCCATGAAGATGACCGGGTTGTCGTCGCGGATCGCCGCCTTGAGGAGACCCTTGGCGTCCCCGGGGGTCGAGGGCATGGCCACCACCAACCCGGGCACGTGGGTGAACCAGCTCTCGAAGGCCTGCGAGTGCTGGGCCGCGACCTGGGCCGCGGCCCCGGAGGGGCCTCGCATCACCATCGGGCACCGGATCTGGCCGCCCGACATGTAGCGGTACTTGGCGGCGTGGTTGACGATCTGGTCGAGGGCCAGGAGCGAGAAGTTGAAGGTCATCATCTCGGCGATCGGGCGCATGCCGACGAAGGCCGCCCCCACCGCCACCCCCGCGATCGCCTCCTCCGCGATCGGGGTGTCGCGCACCCGCCACTCGCCGAACTCCTGGATCAGGCCCTGAGTGACCTTGTAGGGACCCTGGTAGTGTCCGACCTCCTCGCCGATGAGGAAGACCGAGGGGTCGCGACGCATCTCCTCGCCCATCGCCTGGTTGAGCGCCTCGCGCATGGTGACGACGGCCATGGCTAGCTCTCCACCTTGGCGTCGTCCCGGGCCGGGAACGCCGCCGGCACGCGGTCCTCGGGGACCGCGGCGCGCCAGGCCGGGTCCCGATCGGCGGCCTTCGTGTTGATGTAGGGGGAGCGGACGTAGACGTCCTCGTACAGGGTCTCCGGCGCCGGCCACGGGCTCTGCTCTGCGTACTTCACCGCGTCGTCCACCTGGGCGATCACGTCCTTGTCCATCGCCTCGAGGTCGGCCTCGGTGACCCGGAGCTTCTTTCGAAGGTGCTTCGCGAAGAGCAGGACGGGGTCGTGGCTCATCATCTCCTCGACCTCGTCCTTCGTCCGGTACTTGCCCGGGTCGGACATGGAGTGGCCACGGTAGCGATAGGTCTCCGCCTCGAGGAGGGTGGGGCGCTTCTCCTTCCGGGCCCGCTCGATGGCCTCCCCGAGCGCCTCGCGAACGGCGAGCAGATCCATGCCGTTCACGTCGCGGCGGGGGATGCCGTACGCGCTGCCTCGCTGATAGAGGTCCTTCACCGAGGAGGCCCGGGCGATCGAGGTGCCCATGCCGTAGCGATTGTTCTCGATGACGAAGACGACCGGGAGGTCCCACAGCGCGCTCACGTTGAGGGCCTCGTGGAACGCCCCCTCGTTGACCGCGCCGTCGCCGAAGAAGCAGAGCGCGACCTGGTCTGTCTCGCGCATGCGGATCGCGTAGCCCATGCCCGCGGCGATCGGCAGGTGCCCGCCGACGATGCCGTCTCCGCCGAAGTTGCCGGCGGGGACGTCGTAGAAGTGCATGCTCCCGCCCTTGCCGCGGCTGATGCCGTCGATCTTGCCGCACAGCTCGGCCATGAGCGGTCGCGGGTCGGTGCCTCGTGCGAGGGCGTACCCGTGATCGCGATACGAGGTGACGAAGTAGTCGTCGGGCCGCAGCAGGCCCATCGCCCCCACCGCCACCGCCTCCTGCCCGATGTAGAGGTGGAGGAAGCCGCCGATCTTGCCTTCCACGTAGAGCTGGGCGCACCGCTCCTCGAACCGTCGGATGAGGAGCATGGCCCGGTACTGCGCGAGCGCTTCGTCCTTCTTCATTGCTGGTTTCGCGTGCCTCCACGCCGCCCGATGGGCGAAGAAACCATGTTTACAGGGGATGCCCCCCGGCGTCAATGAATCGCCCGCCGGTGTCTCAGAGGAGCAGCACGACCCCCGCGGTCAGGGCGAGGCCCAGGGCCAGCATGCCGAAGAGCGACAGGGCGAACGTCGGCTCGGCGTCGCCCGCCCCCGCCGCGCCGCTCCTCGGGGAGGCTCGAAGGCGGTCCGGACGTCCGCCCGGAGCATGTAGATCAGGACCGTCACCGAAGCGAAGGTGAAGGGACACACCAGCAGGCCGAGTCCCGCGGCCGCGATCTGGAGGTGGCGCGCCCAGCTCGCCTTCGCGCGAAGGCCCACCGCCATGACGCCGGCCAGGGCCCCGAGCACGAGGCCCGCCCCCGCCGCCAGGGCGCCCGCCAGGGCGCCCGCGTCCGACCGCACGGCGATGATGAGGCCTCCGGCCACGCAGGCCGGCGCGGTCAGCGCCCACAGGAGCGACAGGGCAGTGACGGTGAGGGGTGTCCCGGACTCCGGAGCCCGGGCGGCCTCTGGTACCAGCCGCCGGGTGGGGCGAACGGGGGGCACCCCGGCCCGCGACGGCGGGCCGGGCGGCCCGGCCTGAGAGCGAGGCGGCGCGGGATCGGCCGGGAGGTCCAGCTCGTCGGGGGCGACGATGACGGTCGCGCCGACGTCGGGCAGCACCTCGAGGACGGTGCCCCCCAGGCGCACGGTGTCGCCGGGGCGCAAACGCGAGCGCTCCAGGCGACGGCCGTTCACGTAGACGCCGTTGGCGCTCCCCGTGTCCTTTATGACGAGCCCGTCCGTGGTCTCCTCGATGACCGCGTGGTGACGCGAGCACCGGCTGTCGCTCAGCACGATGTCGCAGGAGGGATCGCGTCCGATGACGGCCCGTCCCGGCAGGTCGACCTCGTGGGGTGTGCCCTCGGGCTGGGAGACCTCGAGCTTCATGGGCTTGGCCAAACGAGCACGTGCCGGCGCGAGATTGTAGCAGGGGTCGACTTCCGGCCGGAGAGGCGTGTAGCATCGCTGCAACCCAAGGAGACAGCGGACATGCAGCCTGGAGACCCTCAGAGGCGGGCGGCACGGCTCGCCGAGGTGGTGGACATCGTCGGTCGCGAGGCCGCGCCCGAGGAGCGGGACCTCGTCCTGAGCTTCGTCCCCCTGGTCTTCGGGGACCTGCCTTCCCGCATCGCCCTCGAGCTCCCGGCCCCGGCCGTCGCCGCGCGGCTGCTCTCCCACTTCCACTTCGTGGCTCGCGAGATGCCGCCCCCGCATCAGCTCTACCGGGGCCTGCCCGGCATTCACGTCGCGGTGTGGAATCCCGGGGACGAGCGGGCACGCTCCCTGGGGGGCGGGGCGGGCCTGCCGATCGAGACCACGATCGTCCAGACCCACACCCCGGACAAGCCGTTCATCTTCGACAGCCTCAAGAACTACTTCCAGAGGTCGGGCGTCCGTGTCTACTCCGCGATCCACCCGATGTTCACCGTCCGGCGACAGTGGGAGAGGATCGTCTCGTTCGGGGCGGTGCAGGAGGAGGGGAGCCGGGAGAGCTACACCTCGTTCCAGGTCGAGCCGCAGTCGAAGGACCGGCAGCGCCGCATGGAGCACGAGGTCTTCTCGCTGCTGAAGGCCGTCTTCCTGGCGGTGGACGACTTCGCGGACATGCAGCGGTCCTGTCGGGACCTCATCGACCGGCTTCGCAGCCCGCGCGGGGACGCGGCCCAGCTGGCCTCGGCGCGGGCGTTCGTCCAGTGGCTGCTCGACGACAACTACATCTTCATGGGGACGGTGTCGCTACCGGGTCGGCCCGGACGGGCGGTTCCACCGGGTGGACGAGACCGCGCACGGGGCGTTCGCGGACCCCACGCTCCTGCCGATCGTCTTCCCGGGGGTCGGCGAGCACATCGAGACACACCTGCATCCCCCGTCGGACGACAGCCGCATCATCGACCTGAACTTCTGCACCGGCGCCGCCGCGATCTATCACCTGGATCCGATCGAGGACCTGACGCTGCGCGAGTGGGGCGAGGATGGGCGCCTCCGGAGCCTGACGTTCGTCCTGGGTCGGTTCTCCCGAAGCGCCTTCGCGCAGCGCGCCGACCGCATCCCCATCCTGCGGGAGAAGCAGCAGTGGCTGCTGGACCGCAGCGGGGCGACCCCGCACTCGTACGTGTGGCGCCGGACGCGGGCTACCTTCAATCAGCTCCCCAAGGCAGACCTGCTCTACGCCGACGCGGCCGACCTCAAACGGCTGATCGACCGCATCGTCCACGTCGTGAGCGACGACGAGGTCATCGTCGAGGGACGCGAGGGCCCGGGGTACGAGACGCTGTACGTGGCCTTCTCCCGTCTGCGCTACTCCTATCGGACAGAGCGGGAGCTGGGCCGGGCGCTGGGGGAGGCCTTCGGCCCCGTCGCCTTCGCGACCTCGGTGAGCGCGGGGGCGGTGAGCGTGCTCATCTTCTACTTCGACTCCGCGCAGCTCGACCGGCCCGTAGACGTCGCCGAGGCAAGGACACTGGCCGTCTCCCTGGTCACGACCTGGGAAGACCGCATCGCTGCCTCGCTCGAGCAGGCGTTCGGCGAGAGGGAGGGACGGCGGCTCTTCCGACGCTATGTGACCCCCGAGACGCGCAGCGGCCTCTACCGAGAGGTGACGGCGCCGGAGGACGTGCCGGCCGACCTGGAGCGGATCGAGCGGCTCGAGTCGCGGCTCGACGTGCGGGTCGTCCCGCGGACCTCCGAAAGGGTGACGGTCATCCTCTACTCCGTGCGCGGCCTGGACCTCACGGACATCCTCAAGACCATGCAGAACCTCGGGTTGACCGTTCTCGAGGAGATGTGCATCCCGCTCGCCCTGCCCGACGGTCGGCGCTGTCTCCTCTATCGCTTCGACGTCGAGGCACCGGCGGAGCGGATCGCGGCGCTCCTCGACGGGGAGGAGAGGGTCGCCGAGGCCCTGCGTGCCCTCGACGAGGAGCGGGCCGCGGACGACCCGCTCAACGGGCTCATCCTCTCCGCCGGCCTCGGCTGGCGCGACGTGGAGGTGCTGCGGACCCTGCGCAACCACCTGCTGCAGGTCCGACCGCATTGGGCGGCGGACACGGTGAGCGGGGTGCTGGTGCGGAACGCGGGCGTGGCCGGGGCCCTTCACCGGGCCTTCGCGACCCGGTTCGACCCGGCCCTCGAGGGCGATCGCCCGCGGGCGATCGAGGAGGCCGACGCCGGCGTCGAGCGGGCGCTCGAGGCGGTGCGGAGCCTCGCCGAGGACGAGGTCCTTCGGGCCCTCGGCAACCTGATCTTCGCCTCGGTACGGACGAACGCCTACCAGAAGCCGGAGCGGCCGGTGTTCTCGATCAAGGTCGACAGCGCCCGGGTGGAGGGGATGCCCTCGCCGCGTCCGATGTACGAGATCTTCCTGCACTCGCGCCACCTCGAGGGCATCCACCTGCGGGGCGGACGCGTCGCCCGCGGCGGCATCCGCTGGTCGGACCGGCACGACGACTACCGCACCGAGATCCTGGGCTTGATGAAAACTCAGATGGTGAAGAACTCGGTGATCGTGCCCGTGGGGTCGAAGGGCGGCTTCGTCCTCAAGGGTGAGATCCCGCCGCGACCCGCTCTCGACGAGTTCCTCGTGGAGCGCTACCGGGAGTACGTGTCCGGCCTCCTCGACGTGACCGACAACCGCGAGGACGGCCGCATCCTCCACCCCCCCGAGGTGGTCCGCCATGACGGCGAGGATGCCTACCTCGTAGTGGCGGCGGACAAGGGGACCGCGCACCTCTCCGACACCGCCAACCAGGTCTCCTCCCGGTACGGCTTCTGGCTCGGGGACGCCTTCGCTTCCGGGGGCAGCGTCGGGTACGACCACAAGAAGATGGGGATCACCGCCCGGGGGACGTGGGAGTGTGTCCACCACCACTTCCGCAACCTGGGCCTGGACATCCAGAAGGATCCGTTCACGATCGCGGCCATCGGCGACATGGGGGGCGACGTTTTCGGGAACGGCATGCTCCTCTCACGGGCGATCCGGCTGGTGGCCGCCTTCAATCACCTCCACATCTTCCTGGACCCCGACCCCGACACCGAGACGAGCTTCGCGGAGAGGGAGCGTCTCTTCCGCCTGCCGCGCTCGAGCTGGCGCGACTACGACACGGGTCTGATCAGCGCGGGCGGCGGGGTCTTCGACCGCTCGGCGAAGGCGGTCCCCCTGTCGCCGGAGGTGCGCCGGCTGCTCGAGATCGACGCGGAGAGCGCGCCGGGGGAGGCCGTCATCCGCAAGATCCTCACCTCCAAGGTGGATCTCCTCTACAACGGCGGGATCGGCACCTACGTCAAGGCCTCGAGCGAGGAGCACGTCGAGGTCGGCGACCGGTCGAACGATCGGGTGCGGGTGGACGGCCGCGACGTGCGGGCCCGCGTCGTGGGCGAGGGCGGCAACCTGGGCCTCACCCAGAGGGCCCGGCTCGAGTACTGGGCGGGTGGGGGCCGGGTGAACACCGACGCCATCGACAACTCCGGAGGCGTCGACGCCTCCGACCACGAGGTGAACATCAAGATCCTGCTCGACATGCTCTGCAAGAAGGGACTGATCGAGGGGCGCAAGGAGCGCGACCGGATCTTGCTCGAGATGACCGACGACGTCGCCGACCTGGTCCTGGCCGACAACGCGGGCCAGGCCCTGGCCCTGAGCCTGGACAGCCTGCGCAGCGTGCGGGACTACGAGGCATTCGTCGACCTGATCGACGATATGGCGGGGGCGGGGCTCCTGAACCGGACCGACGAGTTCGTGCCCCCGCGCGAAGAGCTGCTCTCGAGCCCGACCCGTGAGCGTGGTCTGCCCCGACCCCTCCTCGGCGTCCTTCTCGGCTACGCGAAGATGTCGGCCTACCAGCTTCTCATCCAAACGGATTTCTCCGACCGCCCGGCCGCGCGTCGCTTCCTCGAGGGCTACTTCCCGTCGCTCCTGCGCGAGCGATTCTCCGAGCACTTCGAGGAACACGTTCTGAAGCGGGAGATCATGGCCACCGCCGCCGTCAACTACCTGATCAATAGGGCCGGGGTCACTCTCCTTCCGCGCCTCACCGGAGTGGGGGAGGTCGACGTCGGCGACGCGGTGGCGACGTGGGTCGAAGTGGACCGGGAGACCGAGGCGCCGCCGCTGCGCGAGGCGCTGCTAGGCGCCCGTCGCCCCGCCCGTGAGGAACAGGAGGCGCTGCTCGAGATCGAGGACGCGCTCGAGGCGGTGGTTGCCGAGAGGCTCGCGGGAAGGAAGGGCCGGAGCGCGGGGAAGGCCCTGGGGGCGATCCGGAAGCGGCTCGGGCTGTAGCGCGCGGTGCGTTCCGGGCGACCGCGGGGAGAGGACATGCGCCACCCGCACCGGGCGACTGAGCCCGGCGTGAGGCCACCCGGACCCTTCGGCTCATGCCGCTCCGTCGGCGTCCGGCCCTCCTAGTCCGCTTGCCTCATGGGCGGGCAGACCCCCTTCGTCTATCATGGGTTCGACTAGTGCTGTCGACGGATCCTCGTCCATGCGGGGCGACCTGGAACGACAGCGAGACGGGCGCCCCGATGGCTGAGCTCACTTCCGCTCCCACCCGCCACAGGGCCCACCGCATCTTCAGGGGGATAGCCATATGACCGACTACGTTTCCTCGCTCCTGGCCGACGTCCAGGGCAAGAACCCGGCCGAGCCGGAGTTCCATCAGGCCGTCCAGGAGGTTGCCGAATCGCTGGCCCTGGTGCTCGACCGCCACCCGGAATACCGGCACGCCCGGGTCCTCGAGCGGATCATCGAGCCCGAGCGGGTCATCCTGTTCCGGGTGCCCTGGGTGAACGACGAGGGGCAGGTGCAGATCAACCGTGGTTTCCGCATCGAGATGAACAGCGCGATCGGCCCCTACAAGGGCGGGCTGCGATTCCATCCGTCCGTGAACCTCGGCATCCTGAAGTTCCTGGCCTTCGAGCAGGTGTTCAAGAACTCGCTCACCACCCTGCCGATGGGCGGCGGCAAGGGCGGCAGCGACTTCGACCCGAAGGGCAAGAGCGACAACGAGGTCATGCGCTTCTGCCAGAGCTTCATGAGCGAGTTGTTCCGTCACATCGGCCCCAACACCGACGTGCCCGCCGGCGACATCGGGGTAGGGGGGCGCGAGATCGGGTTCCTCTTCGGACAGTACAAGCGCCTTCGCAACGAGTTCACCGGCGTCCTCACCGGGAAGGGCCTGAACTGGGGGGGCTCGCTCATCCGGCCCGAGGCCACCGGGTACGGCTGCGTGTACTTCGCGCAGGAGATGCTGGGTACGCGCAAGGAGACGCTGGAGGGCAAGGTCTGCCTCGTCTCCGGCAGCGGCAACGTGGCCCAGTACACGGTGGAGAAGATCCTCGACCTCGGCGGCAGGCCGGTGACGCTGTCCGACTCGAGCGGCTACATCTACGACGAGGCCGGCATCGATCGCGAGAAGCTGAAGTTCGTGATGGACCTCAAGAACGTCCGCCGGGGCCGGATCAACGAGTACGCCGAGAAACACAAGTCCGCGGTCTACACCCCGGTCGATGCCAAGCAGGACCACAACCCGCTCTGGGACCACAAGGCCCACTGCGCGTTCCCCTCGGCGACCCAGAACGAGATCAACGACAAGGACGCGGCCAACCTGCTCAAGCAGGGCGTCTACGTGGTCGGCGAAGGTGCGAACATGCCGTCCACCACCGCGGCGGTCAACCAGTTCGTGGACGCGGGCATCCTCTACGGACCGGGCAAGGCGGCCAACGCGGGGGGAGTGGCGGTGTCCGGGCTGGAGATGGCCCAGAACAGCATGCGCTACGGCTGGACCCGGCAGGAGGTCGACAACCGGCTCCAGCTCATCATGAGCAGCATCCACGAGGCTTGCGTGGAGACCGCGGATCGCTTCGGGGTCTCGGGCAACTATGTCGATGGCGCCAACATCGCCGGCTTCCTCAAGGTCGCCGACGCGATGATGGACCAGGGCGTGGTGTAGGACAGACGGCCACAGACCACACCTCTGTCATTCTTAGTTCTGAACCAGCGCCTCGCCGGCTGCCGGAAGCAAGGGGTCATTCTGAAGGCTCCCTTTCGTGGCCGGAGCCTGAAGAATCTCTCCGACAGGCCAACGGAGAGATCCTTCGTCGCACGTCCGCGACTGGCTCCTGCTAAGGACCACGAGCCCCTGGGCGGCGCGGCGGCGGCGCTTCAGGGGTCCGCCCGGTGCCGGCGCCGCGATGACCTTCCTTCCGCGGTCCTTTGCCCGAGGCAGCCGGCTACTGCCGGTTCCCTGCTCAGGATGACGCTTGCGTTCCCGGCAAACCTGATCCCATCGATCCTCCGCCCGGTTCCGTCGTGCTAGGCTTTCCGCCGGAGAGCGCACCTTCGCCATGAGCAGCACCGAGCCCCGGCGCCGATTCCACGAGTACCAGGACCTGATGCGCTACCGCATCATGGACATCCTGCTGGTGTCGACCCCGTACGACACGTTCATCCTGGAGGAGGCGGGCGAGCTCGCGGAGCGCATGCTCGGCGAGTTCCGCAACCTGGACCTGCACTACGCGCCCGCCCTCACCGGGGTCACCTCCGGGGCGGCGGCCGTTCGCCTCGCCTGCGAGCAGCGGCGCATCAACCTGATCATCACCACGCCCCACCTGCCGGACATGGATGCGGCCGAGCTCGCGAAGCAGGTGAGGGAGGCGGGGCTGGACATCCCGGTCGTCCTTCTCGCCTGGGACACGCGGGAGCTGCGGGAGTTCGAGGCCCGGGCCGACACCTCCCTGATCGACCGGACCTTCCTCTGGCAGGGCGACGCGCGGATCCTCGTCGCCATCGTGAAGTCGGTCGAGGACCGGCGAAACGTCGAGCACGACACCCGCTCGGTCGGCGTGCAGGTGATTCTCCTCATCGAGGACAACGTCCGCTACTACTCCTCCTTCCTTCCGCTCATCTACGCCGAGCTGCTCCAGCACTCACGACGCGTGGTCAAGGAGGGCCTCAACCTCTCTCAGCAGATCCTGCGGATGCGGGCGCGCCCCAAGATCCTCCTGTGCACGACCTGGGAGGAGGCGGTGGACGGCTTCGACAAGTACGCGGAGGACGTCCTCGGGATCATCTCGGACGTCCAGTTCCCTCGGGGCGGGGTGAAGAGCGCGCAGGCCGGCGCCGACCTCGCGCGGCACGTCGGAGCGGCCTACCCGGACGTCCCCATCATCCTCCACTCCTCCCGCCCGGAGAACGAGGCCCTCGCCGAGAGCGTGGGATGCGAACTTCCTGCTCAAGGGCTCGCCCCTCCTCCTGCAGGAGCTCCGGAAGGTGATGCTGGAGGACTTCGCGTTCGGCGACTTCGTCTTCAAGGACCGGCGGGGGAACCAGCTGACCTGGGCCTCCGACCTGAGACAGCCTGGAGGAGAAGCTGGCCGTGGTCCCCCCCGAGTCGATCATCCGCCACTCGGAGCGCAACCACTTCTCGCGCTGGCTCAAGGCACGCACCGAGTTCGCCCTCGCCCACGACCTGCGCCCGCGCCGCCTGAGCGACTACGCCGACGTCGAGGCCCTCCGGGACAGCCTCATCCAGACCATCGCCCGCTACCGTCTGGAGCAGAGCCAGACCCTCGTGACCGACTTCGACCGGGCGACCTTCGACCTGAGCGGGGACTTCTACCGGATCGGCGGCGGCTCGCTCGGGGGCAAGGCGCGCGGGCTGGCCTTCGTTCGGCGGATGCTGGGCGAGCGGGGACTGCGCCACCACGTCGACGGCGTGGAGATCGCGGTGCCCGAGACGGCGGTGCTCGGGACCGACATCTTCGACAACTTCCTCGACCTGAACGACCTCAAGAACTTCGCCATCGAGTGTGACGACGACGAGAAGATCCAGCGTCGTTTCGAGGCGGCGCGCTTCCCGGAGGAGGCGGAAAGGGACGTGGCCGTCTTCCTGGAGAAGGCGGCGTGGCCCCTGGCCGTGCGCTCGTCGAGCCTGCTCGAGGACTCACAGCACCAGCCCTTCACCGGGGTCTACGAGACCCTGATGCTCCCGAACAACGACTGGAGCCTCGGGGAGCGCCTCGAGCGCGCGCTGGTGGCGATCAAGCGGGTCTACGCCTCGACGTTCTGCCAGCACGCCAAGGCGTACCTGCGGGCCACTCCCTACCGGCTGGAGGAGGAGAAGATGGCGGTGCTCCTCCAGCGCATCGTGGGCTCGGCGCGAGGAGGTCGCTTCTACCCCGATTTCTCCGGGGTGGCCCGATCGCACAACTTCTACCCGACCCCGCCACTCGAGTCCGGGGACGGGATCGTGGCGGTGGCCCTCGGCATGGGAAGGACGATCGTCGAGGGCGGGGCCTGCGTGCGCTTCAGCCCGAAGTACCCGAAGCACATCCTGCAGTTCTCCTCGGTGCCCGAGATCCTGGCCACGACGCAGCGCGAGTTCTGGGCGTTGCCCCTCGAGGGGGGGAGCGGCAACGGGGGCATGCGCGAAGTGGCCTACGACCTCTCCGTGGCCGAGAAGGACGGGGCGCTCGCGACGATGGGCTCCACGTACTCACCGGAGAACGACGCCGTCTACGACGGCATGTCGCGTCCCGGGCCCCGGGTCGTGACGTTCGCACCCATCCTGAAGCACGGGCGCTTCCCCCTCGCCGAGGTGATCGGGACCCTCATGGAGACCGGGGCGAAGGGCATGGGGTTGCCGGTGGAGATCGAGTTCGCGGTCAGCCTCGCCTGCCTGCCCGGCGAGCGGTGTGAGTTCGGCTTCCTGCAGCTGCGCCCGCTCTCGCTCACCCGGGAGATGGAGGCGCTCGACCTCGGCGACGTCGACCCCGCGGCGGTGCTCTGCCGGAGCGACCGCGTGCTCGGCAACGGCCGTATCGAGGGGCTCCGCGACCTGGTCGTGGTGGACTTCCAGCGCTTCGAGCGCGCGCAGAGCCGGGATGCGGCGATGGAGGTGGCCCGTCTGAACGGTCTGCTCCTCTCGGAGAAGCGGCCCTACGCGCTCATCGGCGTCGGGCGGTGGGGCTCGCGCGATCCCTGGCTCGGGATCCCGGTGACCTGGGACCAGGTGGCGGGTGCGCCGGTCATCGTGGAGGCGGGTCTGCGGGACCTCAGGGTGACGCCCTCCCAGGGCACCCACTTCTTCCAGAACCTCACGTCGTTCAACGTGGGCTACTTCACCGTGAACCCCGAGGTCGGAGACGGCTACGTCGACTGGGATTGGCTCGACGCCCAGCCCGCGCTCTCACAGGCCGCGCACGTGAGGCATCTGCGCCTGGAGCGCCCGATCCTGGTCCTGATGGACGGCCGGCGGAACGAGGGCCTGATCCTCAAGGACGCCGAGGTGCTCTCGCCGGACGAGTGACGCGCACCCCGCGGCCGCGGCTCAGGTCCCGGTGGGGGGCTCGAGGCGTCTCACGCCGATCGCGAACGCCCGGGCCGGGTTGTCGACGAGGAGCGTGTGCAGCTGCTCCGCCGTGAGGCCGCGGGCCCGAAGCTCGGGGACGAACCGGTCGAACAGGACGGTGTGCGGCCGGTAGGTGCCGCCGCCGGGCTCGCCCACGTGGTACCAGCCCGCGTCCTGCGAGACGAGGACGCTCCCCAGGTGCCCGCGGCGCGCCAGGTCGACCACGGCATCGAGGTGGGAGTCGAGCGAGCCCCCGCCCACCCCATCGAGCTCGATCCACGCCCCCTCGCGCGCGGCCCAGTCGTGGGTCGGTCGGTCCTTCTCGTTTTGCGCGTGCACCCAGACGTAGGCGGCGGGAGCAACACCGTGACGTTTCAGCGTCGCGAGGATGTCGAGGGCTGCCTCCCCGTCTCCCGTGTGGACGGCGATCGTCAGTCCGGTCTCGAGGTGACACAGGGCCCCGGCCTCGACCAGCTTCCGGTCGATCTCGGAGAGGGCCCCCGAGTCCACCCCGATCTTGAGGAAGCCTGGCCGCACGCCCGTCCCCTCGAGGCCCCTGCGAAACTCGCGCGTCCACCGCGCGGCCAGCTCGCGGGGGCTCTCACGATACGCGTGGGCGGGCACGTACTTGTCGCGGGCGGCCCCGTAGTAGCCGGTGTTCGTGACCAGCTGCAGGCCGCTCTCCTCCGAGAGGCGGCGCAGCAGGAGCGGATCGCGGCCCAGGTAGGCGGGGGTCGCCTCGAAGAGGGTCCGGCACCCGCGCTCTCTCAGGGCGATGAGGTGGGGGAGGACCGTCTCGAGCACCTCGCCGGCGTCGTAACGTTCTCGGCTGACCTGTTCGGCCCCGATGAAATCCACGAGGACGTGCTCGTGCACGAGGGTGGTCCCGAGCTCGGTCGGTTCGATCGGGCCACGGACGGTGACGATGCGGCCGACGTCCCGCGCCGAGAGCGCCGCGGAGACGGCGCGGTGGGCGAGCGAGACGACGGGGACGACGCCGGCGAGGAAGGCTCGACGTTCCACGAGCAGTGATTATGCCCCAATCGCGCACGCCAAGACCCGCCGATAGCCTCCCCGGGGCGGCCCCGGCCGAAGTGTCATCAGGCCTTCTTCAGGACGTCCTTGTCGGCGTCCCAGTAGACCGGCATCTTGCGCTTGATCGACTCGTTCACCATGTGCGGCACGGCGGCGGCGTGGTGGCCCCGACGTGCGTCCTGGACGGAGGGTTTCCGCGTGCGAACGGAGTCGATGAACCGGCTCATGTGGACCAGGGTCGAGTCGAGTCCCACCTCGGACCAGGTCTCGCCCTCGGCGTTCATCTGCGGCGGCCACGTGTCGGGCATCTCGCGCTTCTGGATCTCGGGATCGGCCCAGTAGGCCTTCTCCAGGGCCGAGGGCCAGGAGGTCACGATCCAGGCGTTGCCCTCCACCGGGTTCTCGGGGCGGAAGACCAGGTCGCTCCCCTGGAACACGAGCGCGCCCTCGGTCCCGAGGATGGCAAATCCGCTCTCGCTGGCCGAGGAGTTGTTGAAGGTGGCGCTCAGTGAGACGGTGAAGCCCTCCTTCGGATAGGTGGCGGCCGCGTTCAGGGTATCTGGGACCTCGTGGGTCTCCTTGTGGAGGTAGTTCTGACCGGTGGCCATCACCATGTCCGCCATCTCTGCGCCCATGACGTAGTGGATAGTGGTCATCAGGTGCACGAAGAGGTCGGTGGCGATGCCGCCCGAGTAGTCCCAGTAGCACCGCCAGCGGAAGAACCGCTCGAGGCTGAAGGGCTTGTCCGGGGCCGGGCCGAGGAAGGCCTCCCAGTTCACCGTCTTCTCGTCGGCGTCGGGGGGGATCGGGTAGAGCCAGGCCCCGGAGTCCGTGTTCCGGTCGTAGGACGCCCGGACGAGGGTGATCTTCCCGAGCTTGCCCGACTTCACGATCTCCCGGGCCGTCTCCTGGAGCTTGGAGCTCATGCCCTGGCTGCCGACCTGGAGGATGCGGTCTGACTTCTCGGCGGCCGCGATCATCTCCGGCCCCTCGTCGATCGTCAGCGTCATCGGCTTTTCGAGGTACACGTCCTTGCCCGCGGCGAGGGCCTCGATCGTCTGGTCCTTGTGCCAGTGGTCGGGTGTCGAGATGATGACGGCGTCGATCGACGTATCGGCCAGGAGCGCGCGGTAGTCGCCGTAGTCCTTGGCCCGTCCGTTCGTGCGCTCGATGGCCCGGTCAATGCGGCCCTTGTAGGCGTCGCAGACGCCGACGATCTCGACCCCGGGCTGGGCCATGGCCGACTGCATGACACCCGACTGGACGCGAGCCCCGACCCCGATGATGCCCATCTGGATGCGGTCGTTGGCCGAGACCGGCCGGGTTGCGGGCCCGGGCTCGGCGGCTACGGACCGCGCGACGAGCGGCGCCGCCGCCCCGACCAGGCTGCGCTGCATGAATTGACGGCGGTTGATCCCTGGCTTCATGGCTCACCTCGCGTGGGAGGCCGCGCGGCGGCGGCTCGACGCGGACGTTACGTCCTGCGGCCTCGCAGGTCAAGAACGTTCGGGCGAGAACGCCCGGACAGAGCATCCGCGCCCATCGTGCGCCTCCGGTGTCGGTCGTCTGCCGCCGAACAAGCGGTCGGTCCCGAGCCCGGGGACGCGTCGGTGGGCGTGGTGCTACGATGGTTTCTCCACCCATCGATCGGAGGATGCCGTCATGAAGCTGCTGTGGAAGGCCGCACTCGTCCTGCTCGCGGGGAGCGCCCTGCTCGGCGCGTGCTCGAGCCGGGCGGCCACGACGCCGCCGGCCGGCGCGGCTCGCGCCCCGGGCTACCACCCCGGCAAGTTCGTCTGGCACGACCTCGTGACCCGTGACCCGGCCTCCGCTCGCCGCTTCTACGGCGCGCTCCTCGGCTGGGAGTTCCAGGACACGACCCGCTCCGGGAGACCCTACGCGGTGGCCCGGGTCGGGGGAACGCCCGTCGCCGGCATCGTCGTTCACCCGGACCCGGGCGACGAGCCCGCGCTGTGGCTGAGCTACCTGTCCGTCCCGAACGTCGACCAGGCCGTGGAGCAGGTCTCGGCGGCGGGAGGCAAGACCCTGTACCCGCCCACCGACCTGCCCGGCGCCGCTCGGGTGGCGGTCGTAGCCGACCCGCAGGGCGCCGCTCTCGGCCTGGCGCGCCTGACGGACGGCGATCCGGCGGATGGGCCCGCCCCCGAGGGCGGGCACATCTTCTGGATGGAGTACATGGCGGCCGATGCCCCGGCGGCCCTCGAGTTCTACGAGGGCCTCGGGTACGAGAGCGCGGTCCAGGAGGACAAGGCCGGCATCGAGTACCACGTTCTACGCCGCGACGGTCGCTCGCGGGCCGGGCTCTTCCAGATCCCGAAGGACGCCGACGAGAACGTGGACCCCAACTGGCTCCCGTACGTGCTGGTCGACGATCCCGCGGCCCTGGCCCGCCGCGTCGAGTCACTGGGAGGCCAGGTGATCCTGGCCCCGAATGCGAGCATCCGGGAGGGAACCCTGGCCATCGTGGCCGACCCCACCGGTGGGGCGCTGGCGCTGCAGAAATGGCCGCTCTGAACGCGGCGAGGAAGACAACGATGACAAAGCGACTCAGCATCCGGCTTCTCGGGCTCGTGTTCGTCGCCGCCCTCGCCCTCACCATGGTTGGCTGTAACGCGACCGTGGGCGTTGGGGTGGGGGTCGGGTACCCCGGCCCGTACTACGGGCCCTGGGGTGGCGGCGTCTATGTCGGCGGCCCGATCTGGCCCTGAGCGCCCCTCGAGGCCGTGTGAGTCCAGCAGCCGACGATCCGCAGTTCCAAGAACGAGGTTGAGGCACTGGAACGCGCGCAAGAGATGGCGGAGCCGCCAGGGTGATCACCCCGTCGGCGGGAAGTTGCGGCGGTTCGGGTCAGTCGATCGGGGTCAGCTCCACCTTCCGGAAGTGGATCTCGCCGCCCTCTGACTGGAGCCCGATCGAGCCCGCGAGAACCTCCGCATCCGTGGCCTCGTTGACGGTCTTGCCGTTGACCTGGATCACAAGATCGGCACCGGCGAGGCGGATCTCGTAGCGGTTCCACTCTCCGGGCGGGTTCTCGTTGCCCTCGATCTTCGCGAAGCCGACCATGTCGCCGAGCCTCTCATGGTTGGTGGCCTGCCTCATGCGCGAGGGGTCGCCGCTCAGCTTCATTCCCCAGAACCCGTAGACGTCGCCGGCATCGCCGCTCTTGAGCTGGGCCTCGTAGCTGCGGGGGATGGCCTTCGGCTCGCCATTGACCCGCAGCAGGACGCCGCTGTTGCCCGGCTCGGTGCCCGGCGCCCAGCGCCATTCCACCACGAGCTCGTAGCTCGTGTGCTCGCTGGTGGTGTGAAGGTAGCCCAGGGGCTCGCCCTTGCACACGAGGAGGCCGTCCTCGACGCTCCAGACATCCTCCATCCCCACCTCGGGGTCCACCAGATAGTGGCTCCAGCCACCCAGATCCTTCCCGTTGAACAGCCGGACGGACTTGCCGGCGTCGCCCGCCGGCGAGCTGCCGGGCAGGGCGGCGAACGCCAGGATCAAGCTCACGGACCAGAAGAACGAGCGCATGGATGACTCCCCTTTCCTTCAATGACTCCGGGACGAAGCCGCTGTTGCGGGATTCTCGGTCGACGGGTGGGGGAGGTCAAACGGGATCGTTGAAGGCTCGAGCAGCGACACCGCCCCACGCCGGGAGGCAAGACACCGATTCCGGGGGCTGTCTCCTTGAATCCGCGAGCGAAGGGACCTATCGTCCGCCACGCCGGTGGCCCCCTGCTCTGCCATCAGGCGTTTGACTTGACACGTCCGCGCAACCAGCGGAGCTCTCCCGGAGGGTCTGGCCGCCAAACCGAAACGGCTGTAGTCTCCCCTCGATAGCGTTCACTCTCACTCTCAGGAGAGCGGCCGCCCGTGCCGAAAAGGAATGCTCTGATGAGGTTCCGCTTGATCTGGGACCTGTGCTCGTCTATCAGGTAGGCGGGGACAAGCATGAGACGGGGTCTGGGCACGATCATGGTCGAGGCGGGCCTCATCACCCAGGCCCAGCTCGACGAGACCCTGGAGCTCCAGAAGGTCTACGGCGAGAAGTTGGCCAGCATTCTGGTGCGCCAGAACCACCTGACGGAGAAGTTTGCCGTCACCTACCTGGGTCGACAACTGGGCGTACCCGGCGTCGACATGTCCAAGCACGCGATCAGCATGGACCTGCTGCGTCTGGTGCCCCTCGTGGTCTGCGACAGGAAGCTGGTGTTCCCCATACGGCTCGAGGGCGACCTCCTGCAGCTGGCCATGGCCGATCCCCTCAACCAGGATCTCGTGGCAGAGTTGGCTCAGGCGCACCAGGTGCGCTTGCGGCCCTGCATCGCCCTGGAGGCCTCGATCAAGAACGCCATCGAGGAGGCGGCCGTCGCGGTCAAGGCCGGGAGGCGCACCTTCACTCCCAGCGCGCTCCACGATCGCCTGGCCACCTTCTCTCTCGACCCCAGACGGCGTCCGCTGCCCCCGGGGACCGGCCCGCTGCCCGTCGTCGCCCTCGAGAAGGATCGCCCGGCCCCGATCGTGGAGAAACTGGGCGGCGGGACCATCGCCTACGGCCGGAGCTTCACCAAGACCGGCCTTAGGGCCGTCTCGGCCTCGTCGTCGAACGACGAGTTGCTGGCGAGCAGGCCGGCGCCGCCTCCGGAAGAGGCTGCGCAAGCCGCCGGAGAGTCGGGACCCGTCGAGGAGCCGGCTCCGCGCAAGGTGGTTCTGGTCGACGGCAACCCGGACACCCGTCGAGCCATGGCGGAGCTGCTGGGCAAGTCGGAGGCGCTGCGCGTCGTCGGCGTGGGCAGCGCCGCGGAGGCCCTGCCGCAACTCGCCGACGCCCCGCTGCTCATCGTCAGGCGGGGCCTGCAGCACGAAAACCCTCTCGAGCTGTGCCGCCAGGCCCGCGCCCTGAGCACCGAACTGCGGATCGTGCTCATCACCCCGACCCGGCGCGGCTGGGCCTACCAGGCGGACGTGCGTGACGCGTTCGGGGTGGATCTGGTGCTCGGTCCCCCCCTGCACGGCCCTCGACTCCGTGAACAGGTCGAGGAGCTGGTGGGCCTGGGAAAGGGCACGGACGCCGAGCGGGAGGCCGCCGTCCAGAAGAGCCTCAGGGCTGGCATGGCCGGACTCAAGGGCGAGAATCTGGACGTGGCCATCGAGGCGCTGCAGGACGGGCTGGAGAAGGACCCGCGCAGCGATCTGCTCCTCTACTACCTGGGCAAGGCCTGCGAGCGGAAGGGTCGCACGGAGGACGCGATCGAGTACTACGAGCAGGCCATCGAGACCAACCCCGAGTTCGAGGACGCGCTGGTCGGCCTCGCCACCCTGTACGAGCGGGCGGGCATGCGTCGCAAGTCGGTCGAGATCTGGCAGCGAGTGCTCTCGACCACCCCCGACGCCTCGTCGCGGGAACGCATCAAGTTCCACATCATGGAGCTGCTCTAGCCGCCCGGTCCGCCCGCCCCGGTCGAACGCTGCTCTGCCTGCGGCTACGACGATCGGTGAGAGCCCTGGCCGGCCTTCGGACCGCGGCTTCACGCCGCACCATCTGATTTCTGTCGGGCGCAGAGACAACGGCACGGGGCTCGATCGACCCTCGGCGCACTTGGTACGTACCGAGTTCGCTTGCGGCGGAAGCGGGTGGACATCGAACCTCCCCAGGAGGTCCAGTCCGCATCAGCCAGTGCGCAAGTAGAAGGACGGAGCCATGAAGGAGGCCGCCAAGAGGCTGTCTGACCTCGATGAGCAGTAGCGGGATGCGCCCCGCACTGTGGCCGCCCACCAGGCGGTCCAGAAGGGCGCTCTGAGGTAAAGTCTGGGGAGAGTCGGCGAGGGAGGGTGCTCGCAAGTTGGTGGCCAGGGACGGAATTGAACCGCCGACACGCGGATTTTCAGGGCGACCGGGATCCTCCGACCAACGACCACCAACGCGAGCCAACGCCGTCTGAGCAGGTTCGGGGCCATCCCCGACAACCAGAAGCGCTCTTGGATGGCCTTGGCCTGCGTTGGTCAGGGGCAAGTCAGGGGCAGTCAAGTCAGCCGCGCAGCCATGGGAAGCCCTCGAGGCGGGGCCAGTCGAGACGGGACCCAGTCCAAGAGCCGCGTCCGATGGGCGTCCAGGCACGGCTGAAGATGGCTGACCGGTCGAGGTACACCCGTCGAGCGACCTCGACGAGCCTCCGGGCGTGCACCTGCAATCGTGACCTCGGTGTCCCTCATGGACCTGCCCCGCTGGAAGCTGCTCCACCGAGCCGGCAGAGCGCTCGCAGTCGCCGCGGCGCTCGGGAGCTGCGTCTGCGGTTCTCCTGGGGAACGCGCGGCCCTGTCCTACCGATGTCGTGCTCTTGGAATGGCAGCGGGACGATTTCCAGAGAGCCCTTGCCCGAAGCCCCGAGATCGGAAGCCGCATCCTTCGGATCTTGGCCGGCTCCAGGCCCAGCAGGTGTACCGCCGGCCCCCGGAATCCCCGGTGGGGGGCATCCCCGTCGACAGCGAGTACATCATCTTCATCATCGACACGTCCGGGAGCATGCAGCGCTTCGCCTGGCCCCTCGTCCGCCAGAAGATGGCCCAGGTCCTCGACGCCTACCCGAAGGTGAAGGGCCTGCAGATCATGAACGACGAGGGGGTCTACATGTTCTCCCGGTACTCCGGGAAGTGGATCCCCGACACCAAGGCCCGGCGTCAGGCGATCCTGGAACGCCTCCGGAGCTGGAACGCGTTCTCGAACTCCAGCCCGGTGGAGGGGATCGAGGTCGCGATCCGGACGTTCTGGCGGGCGGACCGCCGGATCAGCCTCTACGTGTTCGGCGACGAGTTCACCGGCGACTCCATCGACCGGGTGCTCCGGACGGTGGAGCGCCTCAACCGCCCCGACGAGACCGGCGAGCGCAAGGTCCGCATCCACGCCATCGGCTTCCCGACGATCTTCTCCCAGGCCCGCTACGGGGAGAACACGGGAGTGCGCTTCGCCACCCTCATGCGGCTCCTGTGCGAGCGGAACGGCGGGGCCTTCGTGGCGCTGAACAGCCTGACGCCGTAGGACGCGCGGAGCGGGGGCTGGCCACCGGGCCACGCCACCCGAGCCGCCGGGTTCTGCCTGCCCCCGGACCTGACCGGGCATGCTCGTACGAAAGACTCGGCTCCTGTAGGCGGACGGTCCGCCTACGCCTTCTGCCGGTGCCTCTCCCCGCCGGGCTCACGGCTGGGCGTGGAGATCAGCTGCCGGGTCTACAAACCGAGGCGAGCGCGCGAGTCGCCGCTCTTCCGCCTGGTCGACCAGCATCTCGAGGAACTTCTTCGTGTCTGGCCCCAGCGGTTCGCCCGCACCCACGGCCCGCTCCGCCCCGTGGTCGAGCGGGTGCTGCGCGGCTTCATGCGCTGTGGGCTCGTCGAACATGGCTTCGCCAGGCTTTGGTGCAGCGCGTGCCGGACGAGCGTCTTGTGCCCGTTCTCGTGCCGCGGGAGGAACTTCTGCCCCTCATGCGAGAAGAAGAAGCAGCTCCTGTGGGCCGAGTGGCTGCACAACGAGGTCCTCGCCCCCGTCCCTCATCGCCATCTCGTCCTCACCATGCCCCGCCTCCTGCGCGGGATCTTCCGAAAGCGCCGTGAGCTTCTCCTCGACCTCTCCCAGTGCGCCGCCGAGGCCCTTGCCGAGTACATGCGAAGACACCTCGGCGCGCAGGCCCGACCCGGCATCGTGGTGTCGATCACCACCAGCGGCGATCTGATCCAATGGCATCCCCATGGACACGTCCTTTCGAGCGACGGCGCTTTCTCCGACGACGGGACCTTCTATCCCCTCGAGGCCTGGGACGGCGAAGCGGTGATGAAGCTGTTCCGCGAGCGCCTCCTGGCCCGCCTGATCGAGCGTCACGCGATCTCGGAAGAGCTCGCTCACAAGCTCTTGAAATGGCGCCATCCGGGATTCTCCGCTCACATCGGGGAGCCCATACCGTCCGAGGACAAGAAGGCCATCGAGGACGTGGCCTCCTACCTGGTCAAGGCGCCCCTGTCGCTGAAGAAGCTCGTCTACCTCGACGGCCAGAAGGCTGTCGTGTACCGCTCCAAGATGAATCCCGCCCTCGGCCGAAACTTCGAGGCGATGGACCCGCTCGAGTGGCTCGCCCGCCTGGCCGACCACATCCCGGACCCGGGAAAGCACCGCACGCTCGCGTACGGCCACTACGCGAATCGAGCTCGAGGCGCCCGAGCCAAGGAGAAAGCACCACTCGAGGCCACCCCAGCCGAGGCCCCCAAGAAGCGTCGCTGCTCACCGAACTGGGCGCGGTTGATTTCGAAGGTCTACCACGCCGACCCCCTCGTCTGTAAGCGCTGCGGGGGCCGCCTCGCGATCGTGGCCTACATCACCGACGAGGTGGCCATCTCCCGCATCCTCGACCATCTCGCCCTGACCCCAGCGCCGCAGGAAAGACCGCCCCCGACCCGCGAGCTCGTCCGCGTGCCGCTCGACGAGGAGGGGCGCGAGATCCAGGCCAGCTGAGAAGCGCACCTGCGGCGCCAGCAAAGCTAAGATCGCCGCTCACCGCGGCTACGGCATCGTATCCCCTCCAGGGGCCACGACGAGAGTTGAGGAGGGGCGGGAGGCGACCTCCGGCCTCCCCAGACCCCAAAAGCTGCTCTTCCGAGGGCTCAACACCGGCGTTGCGAGACGTCCGCGACCCCTGAGTCCTGCTACGGAGCTCCTCCCCGCGGATGAAGCCACCTATAGTCACCTATAATCCTAATCCTACGGAGCTCCTCCCCGCGGATGAAGCCACCTATAATCAATCAGTACGGCCGGGTCATGAGGCAGAGGGTCGAGGCCGCCGCGGTGGGACCGCCCGCGTAGCAGGCGGGCTGCCGGCGCCTCGCGGGCATGGCCGCCTCGATCCGGCGCGGGGTTATACTGCGCGCTGGCCAGCTGGGACTCGACGTCGAAGGGGGCGGCCCGTGATCGGCGAGACGCTCTCACACTACAAGATCACCCGGAAGTTGGGCGGCGGAGGCATGGGCGTCGTCTTCGAGGCGGAGGACACCAGGCTCGCCCGCCGCGTCGCCCTGAAGTTCCTCCCGGAAGGGCTGTCCTGCGACCGCCACGCGCTGGAGAGACTCCAGCGGGAGGCCCGGGCCGCATCCGCCCTCAACCACCCCAACATCTGCACGATCCACGACGTCGGCGAGCACGACGGCCGTCACTTCATCGCGATGGAGCTGCTGGAGGGCAGCCCGCTCGACCGCTGCATCCAGGGCGGGCCTCTCCCGCTCGACCGGATGCTCGACATCGCGCTGCAGCTGTCGCAGGGCCTGGAGGCGGCTCACGAGAAGGGGATCGTTCATCGGGACATCAAGCCTGCGAACGTCTTCGTCACGGCCCGAGGCCACGCGAAGATCCTCGACTTCGGCCTCGCGAAGCTCGTCGGTCCGCGCCGGGCGCCGGCATCGACCTCCGCCCCGACGGAGACCGCCGAGGATCCACTGAGCAGCCCCGGCCTGATCGCAGGGACCGTCGCCTACATGTCCCCGGAGCAGGCCCTGGGCGAGGACCTGGATGCCCGCACCGACCTCTTCTCCCTGGGCGTGGTGCTCTACGAGATGGCGACCGGGGCGCCGCCGTTCCGGGGCTCGACGGCGGCGGCCACCTTCGACGCCATCCTGAACCGTCCGCCGGCCCCTCCCGCCCGCGTCAACCGGGAGGTCCCGGTCGAGCTGGAGCGCATCATCGAGAAGGCGCTCGAGAAGGACCGTCGGCTCCGCTACCAGTCCGCCTCGGAGCTGCGCGCCGACCTGGAGCGGCTGAAGCGCGAGCGGGATGCCCCATCCGAGGTCACGGCTGCCGGGGCCGCACCCCGCCTCCGGTCGCTGGCGGTGCTTGCGTTCACCAACATGAGCGCCGACCAGGACAACGAGTACTTCTGCGACGGCCTGAGCGAGGAGCTCATCAACGCGCTGGCCCACGTCCGGGGACTGCGGGTGGTGGCGCGCACCTCGGCCTTCGCCTTCAAGGGGCGAGGGATCGACGTCCGCGAGATCGGGAGGAGGCTGAGCGCGGGCGCGGTTCTCGAAGGCAGCGTGCGCAAGGCCGGCCAACGCCTGCGCATCACCGCTCAGCTCGTCGACGTCGAGGACGGCTACCACCTGTGGTCGGGACAGTTCGACAGGGACGCCGAGGACGTCTTCGACATCCAGGAGGAGATCTCGCTCCGGATCGTGGACCACTTGAAGCTCGAGCTGCTGCAGGAGGAAAGGGACAAGATCCTCAAGCGGGCGACGGACGATCACGAGGCCTACGACAGCTATCTCAAGGGGCGCTACGCCTGGTATCGACGCTACGAGAAGGGGTTCCAGAGGAGCCTGCGGTACTTCGAGCAGGCCATCGAGAAGGATCCCGGCTACGCCCTGGCGCACGTCGGAATAGCCGACACCTTCGGGTCGCTCGGGCTCTTCAGCTTCATGTCGCCCCACCAGGCCTACGCGCGGGCGAGGGCGGCGGCGAGCCGGGCCCAGGAGATCGACCCCGAGATGGCGGAGGCTCACGCCTCTCTCGGCTGGATCGCCACGTGGTACGACTGGGATTGGCCGACGGCCGAGAGGCACTTTCTCAAGGCGATCCAACTCAAGCCGGACTACGCCCCGGCGCACCACTGGTACGGTCTCCTGCTGTCGATCACGGGACGGTTCGACGAATCGATCCGGGCGGTGAAGGAGGCACGGCGACTCGAGCCCGTCGAGGCGGTCATCCCCACTCACTTGGGCTGGGTGCTCTACATGGCCCGGCGGTTCGAAGAGTCCATCCGCGAACTCCGCGAGGTCATCGAGTCGGATCCGGGGTTCTCGGTCGCGTACTGGTACTTGGGATGGAACTTCATGGCCGGGCAGATGTGGAGCGACGCCATCGCGACGCTCCGAAAGCTCGTCGAGCTGACCGCGGGATCCGCCGCCGCGATGGGCACGCTGGGTCTGGCCTACGGCTGGCTGGCCGGAAGGAGGAGGCTCTCGAGATCCTCGACCGGCTGGACGGCCTGGCCGGGGAACGCTACGTGGGGTCTTCCTGGAGGGCGATCGTCTGGATGGGGCTCGGCGATCTGGACAGGACCTTCGACGATCTGGAGAAGGCCTGCTCGGAGCGGGAGTCCGCCCTGGCCACCCTCAGGGTCATCCCCCTGTTCGACGGCTTGCGGCGGGAGGCGAAGGTTCGAGGCCCTTTTCGGGACAAAGATGGGCCTCGCCGGTTGAGCAGCGGAGAGGCGCCGGGCGGGCGGCCGCAGCCGCCGCAACAGCTCCTCTAGACGCAGCGGGCAAGCCCCTATAGACTTCGCCCGTCATCCGCCGGAAGACGATGAGCGACTCCTGGATCCGTCGGGCCCTGGCTCCCGTGGCGCAGCTCCGGCAAGGAGAGGCCCGCACCGCCCTGATGATGTTCGCCTACTCGTTCCTGCGATGACCGCGTACAACGTGCTGAAGCCGATCACGCGTCGAAGTTCATCTCCGGCCTCGGCGCGGACAACCTGCCGTACGTCCAGCTCGCGGCGGGCCTGCTGATCGGCGTGCTGATGGAGCGCTACAGCGGCTCGCGACTCGCCTGCCGCGCCGCTACGTGATCCCGGCCACCCTCGGGGGATAGGAGGGGATAGGAAGTCCGTTTTCGGTTTCGCCGCGGACACCGTCGGGGCGGTGCTGAGAGAGGGTCTTCGTGGCCTGCCCGTGGGCGCGCTATCCCCTGCGGTGGGGAGTGGCCCCCGGGCGGGGGTCGGATGGGTCAGGACTTCTCTCGGCCTTACCGAGCCGACAACTCCCCCCTCGCCCATGGGTTTCGTCCAGGAGCAGGATGGGGCGGCCCCTCAAGGGGTGCTGGCCACCGGGTGGGGGGCGTTGCGGAGGTGGTCGAGCGAGCGGGTTTTGGCTTGCGGAGATGATCCAGGATGCGCTTGATCTGCGCGGGTTCGGTGATGGAGCCGACGACGCGCATCGTTGAGGCGCAACGAGGGCAGATAAGGGGGTCGACTTCGTACACGCGCCGAAGAAGGTCGGCCCAGCGCTTGCGCAGAGCGGCGGTGGCGGGAGGCGGGTCCGGGTGTGCTTGCGCCGTGTCGTGCTGGATGTTCGCCGCCTGGTCGCGCCGACGTTTCCCTCTGGCCGCATTCGAGTAGTAGCCGTGGTAGCGCACGAGGTGCCTGCGGGGCGGAGGGATCTGCGCGAGCACACGGGCGACGTACTCCATGGCGTCGATGCGCTCCGGCGGCATGGAGCCTGGGTCATCGTCGCCGCCCTT
>CAVOYO010000030.1:0-80941 GCA_963700695.1 uncultured Acidobacteriota bacterium
GGTCAGGATGCCGATCTTCGCCTCGGCCCCGAGTAGCGGGGTCTCGAACGCCAACTCGGCGATGAAGAGCGACATCGTGAAACCGACGCCGCCGAGACAGGCGGCTCCGTAGAGATCGCCCCAGTCGACGCCCTCGGGCAGGGCCGCTCGGCCGCTCTTCACCGCGAGCCAGCTGAACAGCGTGATCCCGACCTGCTTCCCCAGGACGAGGCCGAGGATGACCCCGAGGCTCACCGGCTGGGCCAGGGTGTCGACGATGCTCCCCTCGATCCGCACCCCGGCGTTGAAGAAGGCGAAGAGCGGCAGGATGAAGAACACGACGAACGGGTGAAGCCGCTCCTCGATGAGAAGCCCCGCCGGCTCCATGTCCTGCGCCGCCCGGCGCAGGTTGGAGATGGCGTCGAGCTGGGACCGGTCGTGGATCATGCTGTCCCGGGTCAGGTCACTCGACCGCAGCTCCTCCCACCTCTCCCTCACCTCGGCGATGAAACGCTCCGGGTCCTGTCCGGCCCGGACCGGCATCAGCATGGCCAGAAGGACCCCGGCCACGGTCGCGTGCACCCCGGAAAGGAAGACGTCGATCCAGACCGCGATGGCGAGGAGCAGATAGACCAACGGGCTCCGGATGCCGAGACGCTGGGCCCCGAAGATCAGGAGCAGGAAGAACGCGGCGAGGCCGATGTCGAGAAAGATCAGGTCGCGCGTGTAGAAGAGGGCGATCACAAGGACCGCCCCCAGGTCGTCGGCGATGGCGAGGGCGGTCAGGAACACCTTGAGCCCGATGGGCACCCGCTTGCCGAAGAGGGACAGGACCCCCAGGGCAAACGCGATGTCGGTGGCCATCGGCACGCCCCAGCCGCGGCTCGCTTCCCCGCTGGAGTTGAGGAAGAAGTAGAAGAGCGCGGGGGCGATCATGCCGCCGAGGGCGGCGGCCACCGGGAGGATGGCCTTGTCGAAGGTCGAGAGCCGGCCCACCACCATCTCCCGCTTGATCTCGAGGCCGACGACGAAGAAGAAGATCGCCATCAGGAAATCGTTGATCCAGTCGTGCAGCGACAGCGTCCGGTCGGTGCCGGCAATGCTGAAGCCGAGCTCGGTGTGCAGCAGGTGGAAGTAGCTCTCCGACCAGGGTGAGTTCGCCCAGGCCAGGGCCACGACAGTGCAGGCGAGCAGGATGACGCTGCCCGTGACCTCGGAGTGGACGAAGCGGGCGAAGACCCCTCCGGGGCCACCGTTGTTCTCGTGGGCCATTCGTCGTCTCCCTCGGACGTTGCGTCGCCCGGCACACCGTGCCCCGGGCGCCAAACCAGAAAGACTAGCACGTCGGCTCGCCGTGCCGGCGGGGGGAGCGAGTCTCGACAGGGCGCGTCTCCGGGGGTTGACGAGCCTGCCGGAGAGGCGTAGTGTTCTCAGTCCAACGCGGGCCGGACACCGAGGATTTGCAGTCTTGGAGGTCACATGCTCCAACGCTACAAACTACGCCTCGGCGATGGCACCGTCCTCCTCGTCGATCATGATGGTCTGAAGACGTGGCTCGTCGACCGCACCGCCGCGGTCCAGACTGGGAGGTCCCGCAAGTGGCTTCCTCTGAAAGAGTTCCTGGCCCAGGAACGCGCGGCTGCCCGACGGCAGGCTCAGCGGGCCACCCCCCGCGAGGCGTCCCCGCCCGCCACACCGTCGCCGGCCCGGGAGGAGCCGCCGCCCAGGGAGGACGGACTCCCCCTCGTCCCACCGCCGCCCAGGGAGGATGGACTCCCCCTCGTCCCGCCGCCGCCCAGGGAGGACGGGCTCCCTCTGGTCCCTCCACCTCCGCCCAAAGATGCCAGGCTCGCCGTGACTCCTCCGCCGGCGCCGAAGGAGGAGCCGCCGGTCGTCGCCTCGCCGCCCGAAAACGAGTCGCTCCCGCTCGGGCCTCCGCTCTCGGAGTTCTCCGAATCGCCTGCCGGCTTCGGTGCACCGCCCGAGAACCAGCCGATCGCGAGGATCACCGTCGGTGAGCCTCGGCTCGTCGAGCACGAGGCGCCTGGCTGCGCAGCGGCCCCGGTGCCGGCCGACGCGATCGAGCCGTCGCCCATCGGTGAGCCGCCGGTACAGGTCCTGGCGGACGAGCCAGCCGTCGTCGGTGCGGGCGGGAGCCAGTGGGAACCGATCGCCGACCTCCCCGCGGTCCCTCTGAAGCCGTTCGATGAAGAGGTGCCGAGGGTTTCCCCGAATCCCGGGCAAGACGCAGGACCGGCCTTCCTCGCGGCGCCGCTGAGCGTTCAGGCCCTGGCGGACGACCCCGTGGCCTCTGCGGCCGAGCAGGCCGCGGCGCCGTCGAGGCCCGACGACGAGCTCCCGGTCATCCCGCTGAAACGTCTGGACGACCGGGGCGAGGTCCCTCGGCCCGCAAGCCCACGGTTCGGAGCCGGCTCGTCTCCCGGAGACGTCGTGCCCGCTGAGGCGCTCTGGCGTGACGGGCGTGCGGCTTCGGTGCTGCGGGCGGTCGGCACCTTCGGCACCGTCCTCAGTCGCTGCCTCGAGCCCATCAATCGTCTCGAACGGGGCCTGCCGGCCTTCGTCTTCGAGGACGGTCGCGCACGGCTCTCCGAGCCCTCGCCGCGCCAGGAGGCTCGGCCGCCGGCGCACCCCGTTCGCGTGTCGCCGGAGATTCGCCCTCTCGCGGAGGAGCCGACGTCGGCCCCCGAGGAGCCCCGCCTGCTCTCGATGGACGACAGCCTCCGCATCATCCCCTTCAAGCCCACCGACGACGACGCTGGGGCAGAGCACGCGAAGGGGGCCCGGGGGCTCTTCGTCAGGGCCACCGGCTGGGTCGATGACCTCAAGGAGCGGGTCGTTCGCCTCACTCGCCGCGAGCGTCTTCGGCCGTCGATCACCTCGGAAGAACCCTCGGCACCGCCCGTTCCGGCGCCACTCACCACGGTCCCAGCCCGTCGTGAAGCGCTGCAGAGCCCCCCTGCGATCAGCGAGCTGCCGGTTCTTCGGTTCGCGCCGACCGTCGAGCCGGCCGCCGTGGAGAGTATCTACGAGGGCGACGAGAATGAGAGCCTCGTCCCGGCGGCCTGGCTCTGGACGAAGCGCCTCGTCGGGACCACAGCCCTGCTGGCGGTCGGGGTGTTCGCGGCCGCGAACCGGGCCGCCTGGCTTCCGCAGGCCGCAGAGCTCGGGGAGCGAGGCCTCATTCAGATCGACGAGGGGGTGCGTTACGCTCACTTCGCGAAGCGACAGCAGCTCGCCGTGGACGAGGCCGCCCGCGACCTCCCGCACCTCGCTCCGGAGACGATCCGGCTGATCATGTCGAGCAGCCCCATCCGGGTTCTCGACACTCCCGATGTGTTCGAGATCGCCTGCGAAGCAACCGATCGTGGCCTGCCCGCGTTGATCGCCAGAGACGGAGAGGAGCTGAAGACACTCCAGCGGGAGCTGATCGACTCTCTCCAGCCCGCGGAGCGGGACCGGGTCCGTGAGTTCGATCGCGCCCGCGCCCGGGGGGCCGCCTTCCCCTTCGATGTTCGCCAGGGGCTCCGCTTGTATGCGCGCGGTGCGCGCGAGCTGCCGTCCGAGAGCCGCGAGCGTCTCCAGGTGCTGCTCGGCCGGGCCATCGCCGCCGGGCTCGCCCACCCGACCGAGCTCACGCCCACGGGGAGCGCTGACGGCCGCTGAGGCTTCGGGGCGCGGAGCACCCGGTCTTCCGGGAGCGTAGACTCCACGGTGTCGCTCGTCATGACGCGATCCGGCCCCGGTTGTGTACCGGGTCCACCAGAGAATGCCCCGCTCCGACAAGACCGTCTCGGCTCTGACCCTCGCCCGCTACCGGCGTCTCATCCTGCTGGGCAAGGCCTCGCTCCCGCTCGAGGAGGCCCGGCGCATCGTCGGACCGGACTGCGCGTACCACCTGTACTTCCGGCACGCCAGCGACACGGGGACTGGTGATCGCGCGCCGAAGCGCGCCACCAAACGGCGCCGGACCCGGAGACGTCAGAAGTAGCCCGGCCCCGGCCCTTCCTCGATCGATAAGCGGCGCGGACCGAGCGACCCGGTAGACCGTGTCTCAGTCGCCGAACGCGGCCTCGATCTCGGCGATCCCCACCCCAAGCGCCGCGCGTGCGATCGGGTCCAGCGCCTCCGCGTTACCCTGGAAGTGAACGGTCCGGTGGACGTGCACGTAGGACTCGCCCGGACCCAGCGCCAGCGCCGGCGACGAGGACTCCAGCTCGTAGAACGGCCCGAGCGGCTTCGCCCCCGGCTCCGGGGGACCGTCGTTGTAGGAGTTGACGGCATCACCGGCATAGGGCTCGTCCTGGATCTCCCACATCGAGTTGACGTAGTCGTGGGCGATCGGGAGGGTCAGCTGGACGAGCGTGAGCACGCGGCGCTCCGGGTCATAGCTACCACAGACAGGGGTGGCGCGGCGGGGCGGGATGCCGATCTTGCTCCGGTACTGACCGTCGGCCCGGAAGAACAGCCGTTCCGTTTCGACGATCAGACGGTCCGGCGGCACCTTCCCGAAGTAGGCGTCGTTGACCACGGGGCCCAGCTCCTCCTCGGGACCCGGGGCGAAGGGGATCACGACCGTGACCCCGTCGGAGGGGGGGAACATCCCCAGGATCCAGATCGACAGCAGCCCGGTCTCCTTCTCCCAGGGCTGCTCGCCGACGTTGGTCACGCGGTTCTCGCTCTCGAAGGCCACGAGGGCGACCCCTTCCGGCACGTCGACGCCGAAACGTGACCGGACGTCGCTCCCCTCGAGGAGCCGCACGGAGCGGTCGATCTGGAGGTCGAACGTGAAGCCGGCCCGGTTGGTCAGAGAGGCCTCCCGACGGAACACGGCCCGTTCCGCGTCGGCGGCCACGAGATCGAACGGCTCGGTGTCGACCAGCGGCGGCGTCTGCCAGTTCTCGAGGTCGAAGGGCGCGCCCTCCTCGAAGAAGACGGCGAACTGCCCCCCTCCGGCCCGAACCAGAGCCGGTCCTCGCCGCCGTAGGGGTTGATGTGGGCGAGGGTCTCGCCCGAGGCGATCAGCCCCGCGTTGATCCAGCCGAGGCTCCAGCCGTCCGGCCCGCCCGCGCTGCTGGTCATGACGCGACCCTGGTAGGCGGGCACGACTGCCACCCGGGCCTCGCCCGACGCGTCGGCCAGCTCCACGACGTCGAGGTGTGCCCTCAGAAGATCCAGGTCCTCCTGGTATCGGCGCAGCCCCTCGCCGGATGTCGGCTCCTTCGCCGCGACACAGGCCCACGCCAGCAGGGCGCACGTTACGAGAGCTCCCAGGACACGCATCTTCACCTTCTTCCCCGGATTGGGCGGCATTCGTGGATGGCCCTCACGCGGTGGCGTCTCGGCACGCGAGGGGCCAAGGGGCGATGCCGGACGGCCGGATTGGACCCTGAACGCACGGCTGGACCTCTGAGATCGCGCCGATTATATGCCGGCCGACTCGAGGTCATGGTCGCCAGCACCGACTCCGTCATGGTGGCTGGCGGGCCTTCCTCCCCTCGGCGCCGCAGTTGCAGTACGATCCGCACGGCAGTCGAAACGCCACGAGGCGGGGCTCTTCTCGGGCTCGTCCGGCACGGAATCGTCGTGGCCGTCCACCCGAGGAGCCAGCGCCGGATGTGAGGGAGAGCGATGGTGCAGGCGGCCAAGAGGCGGGCGGCGACGAGAAAGAAGTGGCGGATCGGCATTCTGGGTCTCGGACACTGGTACTCGTGCTACGGCCTCGCCCGGGCGCTGGTCGACTATCCCCGGGCGGAGCTGGTGGCGGTGGCCTGGCGCGACGGCCCGCAGCGCGAGGAGTTCGCGAAGACCTTCGGCATCGACTCTCACCCTGACGACCGGGCGGTCCTCGACCGGACCGACGTCGACGTCGTCCACATCTCCCCGCCGGTGGCGGAGATCCCCGGCTGCACGATCGCCGCGGCCCGGGCCGGCAAGCACATCGTCCTCGGCAAGCCCATGGCGATGACCACGGTCGAGGCGGATGACATGGTGGCCGCGGTCCAGGACGCCGGCGTGAGGTGCGCCGCCTCCCAGGGGGTCGCCCGCGTGCGCTCGAGACCCCTCAAGGCGCGCCTGGAGGCGGGGCTGGTCGGGAAGATCGTCGTCATGCACGCGACCTCCCGCTGGTCGATCGCCGAGGACTGGTACCGGTCGGGCCGGCCCGGGTGGTTCGCCGACCCGGCCCGGGTGCCGGGCGGCGCCTTCATCGACGAGGGTATCTCCGCGATCGACGAGCTGCGCTGGCTGGCCGGCAGCGAGGTCGAGCAGGTCGAAGCCAAGATGGCCAACCTCGTCCACGGCGACATCGAGGTCGAGGACTGGGGCCTGGCCACCTTCACGTTCGCCAACGGCGTCGTGGCGACGCTGGAGGCAGCCTGGACCGTCACCTCGCCCCGCAAGACCGGTCCGTCGCCGAAGCAGAACGGCACCGTCCGCCTCGAGATCATCGGCACGCAAGGCGAGGTCGTCCAGGAGCGCCTGCGGCGACCCGGGCTGGCCATCCTGGCTGCGGGCGCCCCGGGCTGGGTGTTCGAGTCCCCGGCCGAGGAGCCCTTCGGTCCCAGCGTGCCCCAACCCCTCGACCACCTGATCGACTGCCTCGAGAGCGGTCGCGACCCCGTGGCCAGCATCCAGGAGGCGCGCCGGTCGTTCTTCGTCGCCCTCGCCGCGTACGATTCGGCCTGGAAGCAACGGCCGGTCACCCTGTCGTGGTGACCGCTGACGCCTTCGCTGAGGGCCAGCCCGAGGCCGGGTAGAAGTCACGCCCCCGAGCGGCTAACCTCAGGGCCGGTGGAGCCTCGTCGCTGCCGGCGCCCCTCGGTGTCGGGAGGGCCGCCCGGGCCCGAGAGAAGGGAGCATCAAGATGGCCACGCTGGGAGTCATCGTCGGCAACCGCAATTTCTTTCCCGATCATCTCTGCGAAACCGGACGTCAGACGGTCCTCGAGGCCCTGGAGCGAGAGGGCATCAGGGCGGTGATCCCGCCAAAGGACGCCACCAACTGCGGCGCCATCGAGACCCTGGCCGAGGCCCGGCTGTGTGCCGACCACTTCAAGAAGCACCGTGAGGAGATCGACGGGATCCTCGTGACGCTCCCCAATTTCGGGGACGAGAGGGCCATCGCGAACACCATACGTTTCGCGGATCTCGACGTGCCCGTTCTTCTTCACGCCTTCGGCGACACCGCGTCGAAGATGACCATTCGCGATCGCCGCGACAGCTTCTGCGGGAAGATGTCGGCGGCCAACAACCTCCGCCAGTACGGGATCAAGTACTCGCTGACCTGCCTGCACACCGTGCACCCGGAGAGCGAGGCGTTTCGCGCGGACCTGCGGCGCTTCGTCTCGGTCTGCCGGATCGTCAACGGCCTCCGGGGCGCCCGTGTCGGCGCGATCGGGGCCCGCCCGGCGGCGTTCAACACCGTGCGCTTCAGCGAGAAGCTGCTCGAGGCCAGCGGCATCTCGGTGGAGACGCTCGATCTCTCGGAGTTGCTGGGCTGGGCGAACAAGATGGGCGACGACGACGGCTCGGTGAAGGACAAGCTGGCCGCGATCCGTGGCTACACGCGGGTGGATGGCATCCCGGACGCGGCGTTGATGAAGATGGCCAAGCTCGGGGTGGGGATCGACCGCTGGATGAAGGACAACGAGCTCGAGGCCACCGCCATCCAGTGCTGGACCGCCCTCGAGGAGTTCTACGGCGTCGTCCCGTGCATGGTCATGAGCATGATGTCGAACGACCTGATGCCCAGCGCCTGCGAGACCGACATCGCGGGCATGGTCGGCATGTACGCCCTGACCCTGGCCTCGGGAAAGCCCTCGGCGATCCTCGACTGGAACAACAACTACGGAGAGGACCCGAACAAGGGCGTGGTGTTCCACTGCTCGAACCTGCCCAAGGCGTTCTTCGGCGAGCACAAGATGGACTACCAGGAGATCATCGCGGGCAGCGTAGGCAAGGAGAACACCTACGGGACCATCGTGGGTCGCGTCCCCCCCGGCCCCTTCTCCTACTGCCGTGTCTCGACGGACGATCTGAGCGGCCAGGTCCGCTCGTACTGCGGCGAGGGACGGTTCACCGACGACGCCATGACCACGTTCGGAGGCTTCGGCATCGTCGAGATCCCGGAGATGCAGGCGCTGCTGCAGCACATCTGCGAGAACGGGTACGAGCACCACGTGGCGGCCAACCGCTCGGAGGTGTCGGACGCCATCGCCGAGGCGTTCTCGAAGTACCTGGGCTGGAGCGTCTATCACCACCACGCCGCCTGAGTCGCGGGTTCGCGACCCGCCGGAGCGCGTCGAGGAGGTCCTCAGGCGAAACGACGTGTTCTGGGCGGAGTGGAAACGCCCCGATGAGAACGGTCGCGGGCCCGAGCCCGAGTTCGCGGTAGACGCCGGCCTGGCACCCGCGGCCCTCTTCGACACCCACGAGGGCCTGACGCGTCTCGACGAGGGCCTCGAACTCGAGTGCCGGAGACGGCTATCTTGGCGTCACCGTCGAGCCGTCGTTCTCGCGCTGCTGCCGGTGCCACTCCTCCCATGCGACGGGATCGAAGTCCGGGTTGGGGCCGCGGGGCATGGCGGCGTGGACCTCGGTCCTCCAGCGCTCCAATCTCTCGCGCAGCTCCCGCGCCTTCTCGGGCATGTCCGCGGCGAGGTCGTGCTGCTCGCCGATGTCGTTGGAGAGGTCGAACAGCTCGACGTGGTCGTCCTCGAAGAACTCGATGAGCTTGAGGTCGCCCCGGCGAACGGCGCCGCTCGGGGTGGTCCCCTGGTTCCCGTAGTGCGGGTAGTGCCAGAAGAGCTCGCTCCGCTCTATGCGTGCCCTTCTGCTCGAGCAGGGGGACGAGGCTGACGCCGTCCACGTGCTGCTCGGGTCGCAAAGGCAGGCCGGCCATCTCGAGCAGCGTCGGGTAGAAGTCGGTGCTGATGACGGCCTCGTCGCAGACGCTGCCACCCGGCGACGACCCCGGGCCACTTGACGATCATCGGCTCGCGGATGCCGCCTTCGTAGAGCCACCCCTTCCCCGCCCGCAGGGGGAGGTTGGACGTGGGCGAGCCCTCGGAGGTGGAGAGCCCGCCGTTGTCGGACATGAGAACGACGGCGGTGTGTCCGGCCACGCCCAGCTCGTCGAGCCGGGCGAGAACCCGGCCGACGCTCTCGTCCACGCTCTGGACCATGCCCGCGTAGACCGGGTGATCCTGGACCTGTCGGTTCTCACGGGGTCCCTCCGGCCGGAAACGCGGTCCGCCTTCGGGAGGCAGGGCTGCTCGCTTGGTTTCGTACTTCGCCTGCAGCTCCGGCTTCGTCATCAGGGGCGTGTGAACGGCGTAGTACGAGAGGTAGAGGAGAAACGGGGCGTCCCGGCTCGCGTCCAGGAACTCCAGCGACTCGTCGGTGAGACGGTCGGTCAGAAGCTCGCCCTCCTTCCCACCGGGCAGGTCGAGGGAGCGTCCCCAACCGGGTGAGTCGGGTTTCTCGTACGGGAAGAAGTAGGTCGGGGGCGCGCCCCACTTGTCGCCGGCGACGTTGCAGGTCGAAGCCCTGGTTCTCCGGGAAGTAGGGCCGATCGCCCAGGTGCCACTTGCCGACGAAGGCGGTGGCGTAGCCCGCCTGCTTGAAGGCCTCGGCGAGGGTCACCTCCTCGAGGGGGAGCTGGGGCACGTAGGCCGCGGGCAGCAGTCGGCCCGCCCGGTCAGCCCCGAACCAGTCGGTGGTGTCCATCCGCGCCGGGTACTTGCCCGACAGGATGCTCGCCCGAGTCGGCGAGCACACGGGCGCGGCGGCATAGGCGTTCGTGAAGCGCATCCCGTCGCCGGCCAGCCGATCGATGTTGGGGGTCTCGTAGAAGCGGCTTCCAGAGACACCGAGGTCCGCCCAGCCCAGGTCGTCGACCAGGAAGAACACGACGTTCAACGGCGGGGGCTCGGCCTGCGGACGGCACCCCTCCAGCACGAGCAGCAGGCCCAACCCCACGAGACGTCTCGGCATGGCTTCAACCTCCTGTCGGGCCCCGGGGCGCATAAGCCAGCCTGCCCCGCCTCGCCCGACAACACTCCGGAGTCGTCCCCGGCGCGACCTTGAGGGGCGCGAGGCCGTGGGACAGGACGCTCAGGGCACGAACTTGTACCCGACACCGTGAACCGTCTGGATGTGCCGTGCCCCGGACTTGTCCGGTTCCAGCTTTGCCCGAAGCGACGCGACGTGGTTGTCCACCGTGCGTGTGTTCGGGTAGCTGTCGTATCCCCAGACCTCGTTCAGCAGCTCATCCCGGGTCACGACCTCACCGGTCCGGGCGGCGAGGAGCCGAAGAAGCTGATACTCCTTCGGTGTCATCTCGACCGGGGCTCCGCCCCGGCTGGCCTCATAGCTGCGGAAGTCCACGGTGACGTCCTCGAACCGGAGCTCGTCGGGCAGCGCGCGCGGAGGCTGCGTGCGGCGCAGAAGGGCCCGGATGCGGGCGAGCAGCTCCCGGATCGAGAACGGCTTCGTCACGTAGTCGTCGGCACCGAGGTCGAGGCCGAGGACCCGGTCGTCTCTTCGCCCCGGGCGGTCAGCATCAGGATCGGCGTCGTCAGGCCCTTCGACCGCAGCTTGCGGCACAGCTCGTACCCGCTCAGCTTGGGGAGCATCAGGTCCAGGACGATGAGATCGGGTGGGGCCTCGTGGACCAGCCGGTCGCCGGCCTCCCCGTCTACCGCCGTCACCACCTCGTAGGACTCGAGCCTCAGGTTGTCCACCAGGCCGCGCAGGATGGCGGGGTCATCCTCGACGACGAGGATTCGGCTCATTGTCCGCCCTCCAGCGGTATGCGGATTGAAAAGGTGCTGCCTTCGCCCGGATGGCTCTCGACAGCGACGCTGCCGCCGTGGGCCCGGGCGACGTGCTCCACGAGGGTGAGACCCAGACCAGTGCCGGGAAGGAGCTCGTTCTCGCGCGTGGGGGGGCGATAGAACTTCTCGAAGATCCGGGCCTGCTCTTTCGCCGGGATCCCGATCCCCTTGTCGACGACCTGGATCTCCGCGCCTTCGTCGACGCGCCGCAGCCGCAAGCCGATCTCACGCGACTCTCCGGAGTACTTGATGGCGTTCGTGAGCAGGTTCAGCACCGCCTGCTCCAGGGCGTCCGGGTCGGCCCGCGACACCGACACGTCCTCCTCCACCTCCGTCTCCAGCCGGAAGCCCTGGCTGGCGAGAGGATACTGCACCGCCCGCGCGGCGGCGCGCACGACTGCCTCGAGGGAGGTCGGGCGGAAGCGGTAGGTCTTCCGCCCACGCTCGATCCGCGAGAAGTCGAGGACGTTGTCCACCAGCCGGCTGAGCCGCTCGCTCTCGCTGACGATCGTGTCCAGGTATTCCTCCCGCGTCTCCTCCCGCTCGAGGCGGCCTCCTCGCAGTGTCTCCGCGAACATCCGGATCGCGGTGAGGGGCGTCCGAAGCTCGTGGGAGACGCTGGACACGAAGTGGCCGCGCAGGTCGGCCATGTGGAGCTCTCGGCGCACGTCTCTCCAGAGCAGGTAGCCGCCCAGAAGCGCCACCGTCAGGGCGAGGGCCAGCGCGGCCACGTAGAACTGCTGCGGCAGGCTCCAGCCCTGCGTCACGGGAACGTCGAGGGGATGGGCAACCATGTAGAGCCCCGGGAGACTGCCGCCGAGTGGTCGGCTCCGGGAGCCGGCGCTGTCGAGGGCCCGGCGAAGCCCGGCTCCCCCAGCCCGACGAAGATCGGCCCCGCGCGGACCACGACGACCGAGGCCGGCAGATCGCCCAGCCTCGGGTTGGTGCGGACGAGCCACGGCTCCGGGCCAAACGGAAGCCAGACCGGCTCGCCGTTCGTCGTCCGGCGTGCCGCCTCCTCGAGGGTCGAAAGCTTGGCGTACTCGGCGGCCAGCGCCCGGACCTGCTCCACCTCGATGAGGCGATGCTCAACGGCCTCGCGCGAGGTCGGGGGCCACCGTCGCGATCGAGGCGCTCAGGTCCCGCAGCAGGTAGCACGCGGGGGGCGAGAGCCAGCGCGGCTCGGCCAGGACCTCGCGCGAGCGCGGCGGCGAGGGCCTCCTCGTGACCGGGCTCCTTGACGAGCTGGCTCGGCCCCGTACAGGCGGATCGGAAGCCCCTGATCGTCGATCGACGTCGGACGGCAGCGCCAGGATCTCCTCGTGGACGGCTGCGGTCCGGGTCGAGACTCGAGGACTTCCCGAGAGCCCGCGCCAGCAGAACGAGGGCCTGGCCTCTCTGCTCGGGCCGCTGCGACGTCCGGAGCGCCTCGCGGTAGAAGGTGCTGGCCGGGTCGGCCTGCCGCTCGACGAGCTCCGCCTGCTCGCCCTGCCGAATCTGGCTCGCGAAGCGCGGCTCCCGAGTCGCCGCGAGGAACTCACGAGTGGACGCGTCGTCGTCCCAGGGCGCAATCAGCCGAGCGCCTTCGACCCGCGTCACCAGCACGGTCGCCGGGTGCTGGTAGAGGCGTTGGGTCGCCGTGCGAGTCTGGTCGGCCCAGGAGCGAAGCTCCTGCTCGCGGATCTGCTCGAGCCGCCCGAGCAGGCGCATCGCGATCCGGTCGGCCTCCCGCTCCTCCTCCTCGAGGCGGCGTCGCTCCCGGAGCTCGCTCTCCTGGCGAACGATGCGCACGCTCAGGAACGCCAGCACGCCGCACGGCCGAGCAGGGCGAGGAGCAGCAGGCTGACCATCCGTCGGTTCTGGCGCGAAGACATCGGCTGCTCCTCGTCGCCATTCTAGATCCCCGGCTCCGAGGAGTGCGCCGGGGTTCATCGGCCGCGCGTCCAGCCCGGACAGCCCCGCGGCGAGCGCCACCACCGCGAGAAGCGCCGCCGCCAAGGTCCACGAGACCGCGGGCAGCAACGCCACGAGGACCCGGACCGCGTCCAGAGCGACGTTCAGGAGCTCGACCACGGGATCGACTGGAACGATGGGAGTCCATCACCGCTTCACCATCAGGGCCTGGCCGTGGCCTTGGGCAGGAAGTCCTCGATGACCCACACCTCGTCGCCCTTCTCCTCGGCCCCGCGGGACGCAAAGGAGACCCGCTCCCCGTCGGGGTGCGCAGTGACCTTGTCAATGGAGACCATCTTCACGCCGAGATCCTGCGCCTCGCCGCCCTCGACAGGCACGCTGAACAGAGTCCAGTACGGATCCTCCGGAGGAGTCAGCTTCCGCGGAATGAAGAGGGATTTGCCGTCGGCGCTGAACTCCAGCGTGATCCAGCCAGCCCCGAAGTGCCGGAAGCGATAGATCTCCCGGGGCGCCCCGCCGGCTGCGGGAACGACCCGGACAACCCGCTCGGAGTCGGGTTCCCGGGGCACGGTGATGAAGGCCAGGGTCCTCCCGTCCGGAGACAGAGCGATTGACGGACGCTCGTCCGGCCCCCGGTACATCTCCGTGTCCGACCCGCTCGCGAGATCCCGTTTCACGATGCGGCAGGCCTTGTCGGCGTCGTCACAGCGCGCGTAGAAGAGAGCCGTCCCGTCCGGGGCCACCGCGTGTGCGTCAGAAGCGCGAACCCTCTCCCGCCTCCACGACAGCAGAGAAATCCCCGGTTGGTCGTGTCCACCCGGTAGATGCCGGTCCTGTTCTCGTCGTCCCATGCCGCCACGAACACCGTCGTCCCGTCGGGCGAGAACCGGGGGTCGGCCAGCCGTCGAAAGTCCGTCGCAAACTCCCGCTCCTCGCCGGTCTCGAGCGAGCGGATGCAGAGGACGCTGGAACGAGCACGCGGGGCCGTCAAAGAACCACGCCGCCGACACGTAGGCCAGGAAGGCTCCTTCCTTCGAGTAGGACGGCCACTCGTTCGAGCCCTGAAATCGCTTGATGGCCCTGGACGGGGCGGACAGGACACGTCCCGTCAGCGGATCGAGCGTGAGGGTGTAGATGTCTCCACCTCGGGACCCCGTTCCGTAGTAGTAGCGCCCGCCGCTGTCGAATCCCAGCGGCCAGATCCGCCCCGTTCCGGACTTCACGAGCCGCGGCTCTCCGGAAGGCTTTCCGTCATCCACCGGGATCATCCAGAGATCGAGGGTGCCGGTGCGGTCGCTGACGAACAGGACCCACTTTCCGTCCGGGCTCCAGCCTGCGGCCACGTCGTTGGCGGGGTGATCCACGAGACGTGTCTCGCTCAGCCCATCCGAGGAGAGGGCGAACACGTCCGCCGAACCGCTGTCTTTGCCGGATGGCTGCGTGCAGAGGATCTGACGACCGTCGGGAGAGAACCCCGCCAACGTGTCCGGCGGGTACCGCCCGTCCATGCCCTTGATGATCCGGACCTTGCCGCCCGCTGCCGGGATCGCGGCAAGCTGCAGGGGCTTCTTCGAGGTCGGAGCCGACAGACGAAGCACGGATCTCCCGGCCGTCCGGAGACCAGTCGACCATGGATCGTACACGACGTCCTCGCCGGGGTCATAGAGAAGACGCGACTGTGCGTTCTCGATGTCGGCGACCCGCAGCTCGTTGCATCCTGTCGTCGGTTCCGGCATACCAGTCGTAGGCGATCTTCTGTGCCGTCGGGAGACCACCTGGAATAGAGGGCGAAGCTCCTGGGAGTCCGTCCACGGTCCCTTGTTCGTGAGCCGGCGGTTCTTTCCGTCGTGAGGTCCCGGACGGCCAGGTCGCCGGTCGTCCCAGTCCACGAACGACAAGTAACGCCCGTCCGGGGAGATCTCTCCGTCGATGTCCGCCATCGGGCCCGACCAGACCCTTCGGACGGTCATCTCGTGGCGTGGCGGCCGGGTCAGTGCGGCCAGCCGCGCGCGGGCCACCTGGAGGGGCTCCGCCTGGTCGGCGTAGTCGCGGATGACGCGCTCGTAGGCCTTCTTCGCCTCGGCCCTGCCGAGCTTCTCGTAGCACTGGCCCATCTGAACCAGGGCCTTCGCGGCCAACGCGTGGTCGTCGGGAAAGTCACGGACGATTCGATCGTACAGATCAATCGCCTCTTGAAGATTCCCTTCCGCACGCTCCTTCACCAGCGCTTGCTGGAAGAGATCGTGGCCACTCTGGACGGGCATGCCGAAAGCGGCCACCGCCGCGGCGATCGCTGCCGCCCACGTCAAGAGAGCCTTTGTCATGACCTGCCTCCTTGTCCGTCTCCAATGTAGGACCGAGAGCGTGGCAAGTCTCCCGGGTTTCGTGGCGGTGGTGCAAAGAGAATGCGCAATTCGCCATCGATGGCGAGAGACGAATGACTGATCCCGCGGGCCGGGACCGCGGTCCGGGCCGCCCGGGCGCCCCCACACCGTGACGGATCGCGACGAGCACCACAGCTGACCCCGGTGGGCGGGCGCGCCGCCCTCCGGGCGCCCGCGTGTCGCTGCGGGCTAGAATGACCGCGGTCGTCGGGCTGCGGGCGGTGGGCCGGCCGCCGGGGAGAGAGGATGAGCGCACACGGTGGTCGGCCGGTCGGACGCGCCTGCGCGCTGGCGGTGCTCGTCGCGGCGACGACCCTCTTCCTGCAGATCCTCGTGCACCGCATGGTGTCGGCGAAGCTGCTGAACAACTACGCCTTCCTCGTGATCTCCCTGACGATGCTGGGCTTCGCCTTCTCCGGGGTAGTGCTCTCCCGTTTCCGGGACCGGGCCCTCGAGAGCTGGGAGGACGTGCAGGCGGGGTGCGCGGCCGGGCTCGTGGTCTCGATCCTGGCCGTCTCCGTGTACCTCTACCACGCCCACGCCGGGATCCAGTTCACCCCGGTCCTCTCCCTCTTCTTCGAGAGGCCCTGGCGTGGGTGCCCGCGGCGCTGGCGTTCGCGGTGCCGTTCGCCTTCGCCGGGTTCATGCTCGGCACCCTGCTCGCCGACCCCACCCTGCCTGCGCGGCGCATCTACGGGTTCGACCTTCTCGGCTCGGCCGCGGGGGCGTTCATCGTCATTCCGGCGGTACGGCATCTCGGCGTCGAACGGGCACTTCTCCTGTCCTGTGGCGTTCTGCTGATCGGAACGGTCCTTCTTGCCCGACCTCGCCGCCGGACCACACACGTGGTCGTGGCCGCGGCGGCGGTGGTCCTGGTGGCCACGGCCTGGGGGCAGGGGACCCTCTTCCGGATGCGGCCGCGGGTCGGGTCCATGTTGACCCTTCGGGAGACCCTGGGTCCTCCGTACGGGCTTGAGCACCTCCAGTGGGATCCCATCGCCCGGATCGAGGTCACGCGCATCCCCCCGCCGAGCCCGGCGTCCATGCCCTATCCCTCGCTCATCGGAGACGACCCGGCCTTCCTCGAGACCTTCCGCCGGATGCTGACCCAGAACGACTACGCGTTCACGTACATGGTCGACTGGGACGGCCAGCGGGACTCCCTCGCCGGCATCGAGCAGACCATCTACGCCGCCGCCTACGTCGCGTCGTCCGTGGAGAGACCCCGGGCCCTCGTCATCGGGGTGGGGGGCGGCTTCGACGTCCTGGCCGCCCTGAGATACGGCGCGCGCGAGGTGACCGGCGTCGAGATCAACGGCGCCACCGTCGACATCGTGACACGGACCTACCGCGACTACTGCCGTTCGTGGGTCGAGGATCCCCGGGTCCGCCTCGTCGAAGACGAAGGACGCCACCACCTCGCGACGACGGACGAGCGCTACGACATCCTGCAGCTCTCGGGGGTGGACTCGTACAGCGGGACACCGGCCGCCGCTCACGTCTTCTCGGAGAGCTACCTTTACACCGCCGAGGCCTTCGACCTCTACCTCTCGCGACTGACGGACGCGGGCATCCTGAACATGATGCGCGCGGAGTTCACCCCGCCGCGGGAGATGCTCAGGGCCATGGTGACGGCGATCGGGGCCCTGCGCCGAGCCGGTGTGGCCCACCCGGCCAACCACGTCCTCGCGGTGAGCGCCCACGCCCGCAACTTCACCGCGCTGCTCGTCAAGCGCTCGCCCTTCACCGCGGCCGAGAGAGAGCGCGTCGCGTCCTGGGCCGGGGAGAGCCCTCGCCTCGACCTCACCGCGAGCCCGGAGATCAACGGGCGGATGGAGAACGCCTACCAGGCCCTGCTCGAGCAGGACAGCCCCGCACGCGAGCGGGCGTTCGTGCGGGCGTATCCCTTCGATGTCTCGGCCGTCGATGACGACCGTCCCTTCTTCTTCCGCCACTCGTTCTGGCGCCACCTGTTCTCGAGCGACCCGCTCGTCCGGGGGAGCTACCCCCAGCTCGAGGTGACCCTTCTGCTCCTGACCGCCGCGGTGGGCCTCGCGGTGGCGCTCTGCGTCTCCCTCCCGCTGCGACTCCTCGTGGGGCGCGGAGCGGAGGTGCGGGAGCGCTGGCGGTACGCCATGTTCTTCTCGGCCATCGGCCTGGGCTACTTCGGGATCGAGATTGCCCTCCTGCAGAAGTTCGGACTCTTCCTCGGGCACCCGAACTACGCGTTGTCGGTGGTGCTCGCGGCGCTCCTCATGGCCACCGGGGTGGGGTCGTTCCTGACCGATGCGACGGTCCGGCGGTTGGGAGGTCTCCGTTTCGTGGGCTACGCCCTCGCCGCCATCGTCCTGCTGGAGTACGTCGTCGCCCTTCCTGTCCTGCCACGGCTGGTCGGGCTCTCGTTCGCGCCGCGCGTCGCCCTCGCCGTCGTCCTCATCGCCCCCATCGGCCTCCTCCTGGGGCTCTACATGCCGAGAGGCCTCGACCGCCTCAAGGCCGAGGCGCTTCCCCTGGTGCCGTGGGCGTGGGGGATCAACGGTGTCTTCTCGGTCCTCGCGCCGGTCCTGGCCGTCGCGGTCTCCGCGACGTGGGGGATGAACGCCCTGCTCCTCGCGACCATCCCGGTCTACCTCGTGGCCGGGTGGGTCCTCCCGGCGGCTCCGGGCGCGGCCACGCGCGAGGCCAGCGGCCGGCCGGCCGCCCAGGCCTGAAAGAACGAGCCCGACCCGGGACGTCGGCGGAGAGCCGGCGCCGCGTCAGCGTGGTTCGTTCTTGACCGCCAGCTCGCCCAGCTCCTGGCTCCTCTTCGTGGCCGCCTCCACCGCGTCCATGAGCGTGGTGCGCAATCCTCCGGCCTCGATCGTGTGCAGGCCCGCGATGGCCGTTCCCCCGGGAGACGTGACCATGTCCTTCAGGCGACCCGGGTGCTCGTTGGTCTCGATGAGGAGCTTGGCCGAGCCGAGCAGCGTCTGGGCGGCGAGGGCCTGCGCGTGGTGGCGAGACAGGCCCATCTTGACGCCGGCGTCGGAGAGGGCCTCGATCACGAGAAAGACGTAGGCCGGCCCGCTGCCGGAGAGGCCGGTGACCGCATCCATCTGGGCCTCGTCCAGCGTCACCGTCATCCCCACCGAGTCGAAGATGCGCTGCGCGGCCTTCAGGTCGTCGTCGGTGGCGTGGCCTCCCACCGCGATGGCGGTCGCCGCCGCCCCCACCAGGGCCGGCGTGTTGGGCATGGTGCGGATGACGCGCGCCTGCGGGAGGCGCGCCTCGATGGCGGACAGCGGCACCCCGGCCGCGATGCTGATGACGAGGGCATGGGCGTGGATCTCGGGCCCGATCTCCTCGAGCACGCGCTCCATCACCTGGGGCTTGATCGCCAGGATGAGAATGTCGGCCTGTCGCGCGACCTCGACGTTGTCGTGGGTCGTCCGGATGGCATACCGCTCGCTGAGCTCGGCCGCGCGATCGCGGCGCGGATCGCTTCCCACGATCTGCCCCGGCTCGGCAACACCGGCCTTCAAGAGACCACGGATGAGCGCCTCGCCCATGTTCCCGGTCCCGACGAACCCGATCCTGCCCTCGATCTTCATGTGCTCTCCCCCACCTGGACGAGCGGGGATTCTACCGCGGTCGCGTCGGCGTGCCGGCCCCCGAGGATTCCTCAGGACTCGGATGCGCTCTGGCGCTGAGCAAGGACCCGCAGCTTCTCGAGGAGCTCGGCCGCGGGGATGGGCCGCCGGAGCCGGCCCGCGGTGAGCGACAACGGTACCCGGTTGGCGCGCTCGGCCTCGGATGGGTCCTCGGAGCTGAAGGTCAGGAAGAAGCTCAGGCCCGGCCGGTCCTTCGCCCATCCTCGAAACAGCCCGGCCACGGTCTGATCGGGTCGGAAGGCGAGGATGTCGCAGATGATCGCGTCCAGGCTCTGCGCGTCGGGCGTCTTCATGAGCAGGGCCAGCTCCTCGGGGTAGTTCGCGATCTTGACGTCGACCCCGGCCTGCTCGAGCGCGTCGGCCAGGGGGTCGAGGCTGGCGGCCTCTCGGTCGAGGAGCACCACCCGCAGCCAGCGCTCCGGGCCGTCGTCCTTCCCCGCCACGAGCGCCTCGCCCTTCTCCATCGACACGCGCAGCCCGGGGGGCATGAAGGGCGTGCGACGCAGGACGGCCAGGCTGGCGCGAAGCGTCTCCAGGGCCTTCTCTCCGTTCTGGAACGCCTCGTCGCTCGCCCCCGCCCTGAGCGCTGGCGAGCCTTTTCTCGGTCTTTGCGACCCGCTCGAGGGCCTCTTCGAGCTCCCGCTTCGCGGCGTCCCGCTCCTCCCCGGCCGTCGCCGCCGCGGCCTCCGCCTTCCGGTGGCGTTCCTCGAGCCGCGCCAGCTCGGCCCGGACCCGGTCGCGGTCGGCCTCGGTGGTCTTCACCTCGGTTTCGAGCGCCGTCATGCGCTTCTTCTGCTCGTTCGCCTCCACCTTGGCGCGCTCGGCCGACTCCCGAATCGACTCGGCTTCGCGCTGGGCCTCGGTCCGCTCCGCCTCGGCCGTCTTCACCGCCGATTCGGCCGCCCGGTTCTGCTCCTCCAGCCGTTCCACCTCCGAGCGAGCCCGGTCGCGCTCGGCCTGAGCGTCCTTGAGCTCGGCCTCGAGCGCAGAGAGGCGGCCCTTCTGCCCGTCTTCCCCGGCCATGAGCTGCTGCTTCGCTTGCCGGGCCGACTTGGCCTCGCGCTGCGCCTCCGTCAGGTCCTCGAGGGCCTTTCGAAGGGCGGTCTCGGCCGTGCGGCGGCGCTCCTCCACCTGCTCGACGGAGGAAACGTGGTCCGACTGCATCGACTCGACGCGGGCCGAGAGCCGCTCCGCTTCGTCGCGCACCCGGTCACGCTCGCCCTCGGCGTCCTGCAGGGCCTCCTGGAGGACCGCCACGCGTCCCTTCAGCTCGTCCCACTCCAGCGTCGAGTGCTCGGCCTCCGCCCGGGCCTCCTCGACCTCCCGCTGCGACGCGGCCCGGACCTCCTCGGCCGTTCGCGCCGACGCCTCCGCTGCACGGCAGCGGTCCTCGAGGTGCTTGAGCGCCGAGGCGTGCTCCGAGTGCAGCAACCCGGCACGGGTCTCGAGCTTCTCGGCCTCGTCCCGCGCCCGGTCGCGCTCATTCTCGGACTCCTTCAACGCCGCTTCGAGCGACTGCAGGCTCTCCCGCAGCATGTTCTGCTCGCTCTTCGCGAGCTGGGCCTCCTTTCGGGTCGACTCGAGCTGCTGCGCGAGCTCGGTCACGCGCCCGGACTCGGCCGGCGCGTCCCCGGGCGTGGCAGTCTCCGCCGTGGGCTGGGAGGCACGAAGCCGATCGAGCTGTCTCCCCGTGTCCTCCCCCAACCGCTCCGCCACCCGCCGCAGCTCGGCCAGGAGCGATTCGATGCGAGCGGCGGGGCCTCCCAGGAGACGCGGCCACACCGGCGTCGCCAGCACGGTCACCGCCTCGCCCAGGTTCGGCGGAGAGGGACGCGGCAGGCCACGGAGAACGAGGATCCCCGACTCCGCCCTCGTGCGCCCAGGGCACGATGCAGTTGTCACGCGGACGGACGCCGGGGACGTCCTCTTCGGGGTGAACGAGGGTGGGTCGCTCGAGGCAGCCGGGGGTGCTCTCCACGAGCTGCGGCAGCGAGCGCTCGGCGCCCAGCGGCCCGGATCCGAAGCTGAGAGCCGGCAGCAGCCGCCAGCCGCTCTCCGCCGATGGATCACGGACCGCGGCCAGCACCGCCGACGGGGAGCCCCACTCGCGGACCCGATCCAGGAACCGGGCGAGGAGGCGCCTCCAGCTCCTGCTCCGTCGCCAGCTCTGCGGCGGCGCGCGCGACGTCCTCGAGCAGCAGTCCGGGAGTCTCGGTTGGTTGACTGGCTTCTTCTCTGGGGTCGCTCATCGCAGTCTCCTCCCGCCCTGCTGACTCTACACCGGTCGGGGCCCCAAATCTCTCCGCCCCAATGGTCAGCTTACGCGGGTCTTGATCCCCTGTCGGTGATCTGAAACAATCTCCGGGCTTCGAAGAAGGGCGTGGACGCATGAGAAAGCGCGACCCCATCATCGACACCCGGCATCGTCCCAACCACGGGCGTGCCGATCTGCGGAGGTCCATAGCTCAAAGCGAAGACCGCACGTCGTTCCGAGCCCTGGACCTCCCGAGGTTCAGGGCTCTTTCTTTTCTGCTCGTGAGTCAGCGTCATGAGTCGTCCCGAATACGTCGTACCGACGGATCATCCGTCTCAGCACGCCGGTGATGCTCAGCCAGCTGAGCTACACCGCGATGGGCATCATCGACACCATCATGGTGGGCCGAGTGGGAGTCGTGGCCCTCGCCAGCGTGGGCCTGGGGAGCATCCTCTTCTGGTGGCTGCTGAGCCTCTTCTGGGGGATGCTGGCCGGCGTCAACACCCTCGTCGCGCAGGCGGAGGGCGCGAACGACCGCAAGGCGGCCGGGGTGGCCTTCTGGCAGGGGATCTACCTCGGGCTGTTCCTCTCGGTGCTGGTCTTCGTCCTGTGGCCGCTGGCCCCGCACCTGATGTCGTGGACCGGCGCCTCGCCCACGGTTCAGGAAACCGCCTCGTCCTACATGCGCATCCGTCTGCTCGGGGCCTTCGGCCTCATGCTCCTGATGGCGTGCGACAACTTCTACCGTGGGATCGGGCGCACCGACGTCCCCATGTGGTTCGGTTTCGTGAAGCTGTTCGTGAACTCGGGGGCGAACTACGTCTTCATCTTCGGCCATCTCGGCGCCCCGGAGCTGGGCGCGGTGGGAGCGGCGGTCGGGACCGCCATCGCCAACACCGTCATCGGCGTGGCCATGTTCGTCACGCTCTTCGTGCGGGCCGAGTTCCGGGACGTCTACGCTCTGCTGCCCCGCACGGGCTTCCACCGCCGGGTCTTCCGCGCGCTCGTGGTGCTGAGCCTGCCGATCGGGGTGCAGACCTTCATGGAGATGGGGGGCTTCAGCGTCTTCACCGCCCTCATCGGGCGGCTCGGCGACCCCCAGCTCGCGGCCACCGATGCCGTGGTCCACGCCTGGAGCGCCGCTTTCATGCTCTCCTACGGGCTGAGCGTCGCGGCCCAGACGCTCGTGGGGCAGTGCATCGGGGCGGGCGCGAAAGAAGAGGCGCGCCAGGTGACGCGCCGGACTCTGCGGGTGGGCTACGGGCTGATGGCCGCGCTCGCCCTCGTGTACGTCCTGGGCCCGGAGTGGCTCATGGCGCTGTTCGTGCGCGAGAGCGAGGCGGCGGTGCTCCTCCCGTTCGCTCGCCCGCTCTTCACGATCGTGGCCATCTGCCTCTTCTTCGACCTGACGTTCATGGTCGTCGCGGGTGGCCTGCGCGGCGCGGGGGATACGACCTACGCCATGTTCGCGAACGTGGCCTCGGCCTGGCTGCTCTTCGTCCCTCTCACGCTCTACGTGGCTCCTCGATACGGCCTCGTCGCCGCCTGGAGCTGTGTCATCGCCTACCTCGCGGCAATGGCGTTCCTGATCGAGCTGCGCTTCCGCGGCACGGCCTGGCTGAAGCCGGCCCTGGAGAGGGCGGGATCGGCGGACCCGACGCCGGGGGGGAGCCCTTCCGTGGTCGAGTTCCCCGGGGTGGAGAGATGACGGTCACTGCGAGGCGGAGTACGACGCGGCGCGGGACCTCGTGTTCCGGGTCGGCGAGGAACTCGGCGTCCGGTTCGACTGAAGCCCTCAGCCGCGAGCCGCCTCTCTCGGTCGGAAGTCAGGACAGGCCGGCTCCGGGTCCTGGAACGTGTGGCGGGCGAGACAGATCCCGGCGCGTCCGCGGGTCGACCCGCTCGCCGAAGACAGGATGGTCAGACCGGGAAGGGCCCGCTCGAGCTCGTCCGGTTCATCGACGAAGAGCCGGCAGCTCGTGCAGTCCGGGGAGGTGTCGTCTCGCTTCGCGCTGCCCATCGTGGCATCGACTCCCGGGCCCGGACCGGAGCGCGCCCCAGGAGGACCCGCCAGGGTGGGCTATCGGGCCGGGAACCTACTCGCGGTAGACCCAGGCCCCGGCCAAGCTGACCAGGATCATCTCGACGAAGCCGATGCACCCCCAGATCAGGAGCAGGCGCGTCGGATAGAACCCCAGCATGCCGTAGCCCATCAGCGCGATGAGCATTCCGCCGAAAAAGAGCGCCACCGCGACGATGATGGCGGTCTTCGGCCCGGGCCCGAAACGGGGACGGGCCGCCGCGTAGAAGAAGACGAGCACCAGCCCGGTGAAGAGGCTCATCAGCACGGTCAGGGCCCAGGTCCCGGCTGTCATCTCCATGCTCACGCCCAGGCTCTCCAGGGCCGTCTGCATGTCTTCCATGTAGAGCATGCTCGCCACGCCCTCGAACACCCACATCACGATTCCGGCCACGACGCCCCCCGCCAGCCAGCGGGCCACGTTTATTCCGCCCATGGGTCCCTCCTCACATGTGTCAGGAAACGACGCGATCCTATCCCACGAGGGCGCCCGGTGCGAGGCCGAAGGGCGCCTGCGCGACCCCCCGGCCCCGGGGCGACGATGGGCCAGCCGTGCGTGCTAGAGTAGCCCTCCATCCAAAGACAACGGTTCTTCCATGCGAACCTCCTTCCTCTGCCTGACCCTCGGCGTGGCGCCCCTGCTGGCCGCGGGCGCCGTCACGGTCCGGGCCGATTCCCGGCCGCCGGGCGTCGTCCGACTCGGGGTCGTGATCGACGGTGAGGCCACGCGCGCGGCCCCGATCGCCGACCGCTTCCGCGCGGAGATCCACCTGCTCCTCGACGGTGAGTTCGTGGTGGATGAGGCACTCGTCGTCGGCGACTGGACGCTGCCCGGAGTACGCGCCGCTCTCGATCGGGCGCTCGCCGACCCCGAGATCGACGTCGTGCTGGCCGCCGGCATCCTGGCCTCCGACGAGGCGTGCCGCAGCGCGGAGCTGCCCAAGCCGCTCATCGCGCCCTACATCCTGGACGCCTCGATCCAGGGATGCCCGCTCCACGAGGGAAGCAGCGGGCGGCCAAACCTCGTCTACGCCACGTACCCCCCGACGTTCGCATCGGACATCAAGGTCTTCCACTCCATCGTGGGTTTCGAGCGCCTGGCCGTCGTGACCACCGCCACGAGGGGTGGCGCGGCCGCGGTGGTCCAGGAGCGCCTCGCCGCAGCCGGGCGCGAGGTGGGCGTCTCCATCGTGAACGTCGTGGCGGGTGGGGACGCCCGGAGCACCCTCGCCGCAATCCCCGTGGACGTCGACGCCGTGTACTTCACGCCCCTCCTCCGCCTCAACGACGAGGAAATCCAACGGCTGGCCGAGGGTCTGATCGAGCGACGCCTCCCGGCTTTCTCCGGCTTCTCCGCCCGGGACGTCGAGCTGGGGATGCTGGCGAGCAACTCCCCGGACACGGACATCGATCGCCTGGCCCGACGCACCGCGCTCAACCTGCAGAGGATCCTGCTCGGCGAGCCCGCGGGCTCACTCCCCGTGACCTTCGCCCGAGGAGAGGAGCTCACCATCAACATGGCCACGGCCCGGGCCCTCGGAACCTATCCGCCCTGGTCGCTCCTGATCGACGCCCGGCTGCTCAACGAGGTGCGCGAGAAGGTGACCCGCACGCTCAGCCTCGACGATGCCGTGCGCGACGCCCAGACCGTCAACTTGGACCTTCGCGCCGCGGAGCAGGCGGTCGCGGCCGGCGCGGAGGAGGTCCGGCGAGCCCGGGCCCCGCTCCTGCCCCGGCTCGACGTCTTCGGGCAGGGCCTCGTCATCGACGAGGATCGGGCCGAGGCCAGCTTCGGCTCCCAGCCCGAGCGGAGCTTCCTCGCGGGCGTGAACCTCGGCCAGCTCATCTACTCCGACGACGCGTGGGCCGGCTACGAGATCCAGCAGCGTCTTCAGGAGGCGACAGAGGCCGAGCGGGACCGCATCGCCCTCGACGTCACCCTCGAGACCGCCGCCGCCTACATCGACGTGTTGCGGGCCAAGACGCTGGAGCGCATCGCCCGGGAGAACCTGCGCCTCACCCGGGAGAACCTCGAGCGCGCGCGCATCCGCACCCAGATCGGGGTGGCCAGCCCCGCCGAGGTCTACCGCTGGGACGCCCAGATCGCCGCCGACCGGCAGACGGTGATCTTCGCGAACGCCCAGCGCAACAAGGCCGAGATCCAGCTGAACCGGGTCCTCAACCGCCCCGGCGAGGAGCCGTTTGCCACGATCGAGGTCGGGCTCGAAGACCCGTCGATGATCACCAGCGACCCCCGGATCCGTCGCTACATCGACAACCCCTGGGTCTTCCGGGTGTTTCGTGCCTTCCACGTCGCCGCGGCGAAGGACAACTCCCCCGAGCTCAAGGCGCTCGATGCGGGGATCCGGGCCCAGGAACGCAGCGTCACCGCGGCGAAGCGGGCCTTCTGGGTCCCGGTGCTCGGGCTTCAGGCGAGCCTCGGCCGCCGGCTGGCCGAGGGCGGCGCCGGCACCCTCGGCGGGGCCTCTTCGCCGCTGCCCTCTGAGTTCCCCGTCCCGGACCGCACCACCTGGGAGGTTGGGATCCAGGCCTCCCTCCCCTTGTTCGCCGGAGGGGAGCGTGCGGCCCGGCGCTCCCAGGCCGAGGTGGAGCTTCAGCGGCTGCGAACGGAGCGCACGGCCGTCGCCAACCGGATCGAGCAGGGCGTCCGCTCGGCGCTCCACGACACCGGGGCCTCGTACACCGCCATCGGTCTGGCCCGGGAGAGCGCGGATGCGGCCCGCCGCAACCTCGAGCTCGTGCAGGACTCCTACGGCCGGGGGGTCGTGTCGATCATCGACCTGCTCGACGCCCAGAACGCCGCCATCACCGCCGAGGCCGCCGCCGCCAACGCCATCAACGACTTCCTGCTCGACCTCATGGACGTCGAGCGGGCGGTGGGCCGCTTCGGCTTCTTCGTCTCCCCGGCCGAGCGCCAGGACTACTTCGACCGCCTCAACCGGTACGTCGCCGAGGCGGGGGCGGCGGGCCGCACGGGAGCCGGACCGTGAATCGAGGACCTGTCATGTCGAACGATAGCCGTCGTCCCCTCCCTCGACCGCCGCGAGGGTGCCCCGCCACAAGCCTCGCTCTCGCCGTCGCCCTCGCGGCGGGGATGCTCGCGTGCTCGCCCGACGCACCACCAGCCGAGCCCGAGCTCCGGCCCGTGCGCATCGAGGTCGTCTCCTCCGTGGACGCGGGTCGAAGGCGCAGCTTCTCGGGCACGTGCCAGCCGGCGGTGGAGCCGAAGCTGAGCTTCAAGGTCGGCGGCAACATCGCCCGCCGGCCCGTCAACATGGGCGACCGGGTGCGCCGCGGGACTCTCATCGCCGAGCTCGACCCCAGCGACTTCCGGCTCCAGGTGGAGGAGGCGGACGCGGCCCTGCGGCGCGCGGAGGCGGAGGCGCGCAATGCCGAGGCGAGCTTCGCGCGCATCCGGGGGCTCTACGAGAACGGCAACGCCTCCCGCACCGACTTCGACTCCGCACGGGCGGGGGCCGAGTCGACCCGGGCCAACGTGGAGTCGGTCCGCAAGCGTCTCGAGCTGGCCCGCCAGCAGCTGTCGTACACGCGCCTCGAGTCGCCGGTGGCGGGGGCGATCGCCGAGGTCAGCGCGGAGGTGAACGAGAACGTCGCCGCCGGCGATGAGGTGGTGCGCCTGGCCGCAGAGGGGGGCGACGAGGTCGTGGTGACGGTCCCCGAGAGCCTGATCGCGCAGATCCGCCACGGTCAGGACGTCGTGGTGACCTTCGACGCGCTTCCCGGGCGCACGTTCGGGGCTACCGTCACCGAGGTCGGCGTCACGACCTCGACCACCGGCACCGCCTTCCCGGTGAAGGCCCGCCTCGCGGACGAGGACCCGATGGTGCGCCACGGGATGGCGGCCGAGGTCGAGTTTCGTTTCGAAGCGGCGAGCGAGGGCTCCCACTTCCGCGTCCCTCCCCACGCGGTGTCCGAGGACCGCCAGGGGCGCTTCGTGCTGGTGGTGGAGCCGAGCGGCGACGACCGCGGGGTGATCCGACGCCGCTCGGTCGAGGTGGGCTCGCTGACTCCCGCCGGGCTCGAGGTGCTGGCGGGGCTCGAGGAAGGCGACCGCCTCGTGACCGCCGGCCTCAGCCAGCTCGAGGACGGCGACGCCGTCAAGCTCCCGGCGGAAGGTTAGGTACGTGGACCTCACGCGCTTCGCCCTCGAGAGACGGGTGGTCACCGGCGTCGCGGTGGTGGTCCTCGTCTTCATGGGCCTCCAGGCCTTCTTCAACCTGCCCCGCTCGGAAGACCCCGGCTTCGTGATCCGCGTGGCCCTGGTCACGACCTACTTCCCCGGCGCCAGCCCGGAGAGGGTCGAAGAGCTCGTCACCGACAAGCTCGAGAAGGCGATCCAGGAGATCCCCGAGATCGACTTCATCTCGAGCCAGTCCAAGACCGGGGTCTCGATCCTCTACGTCAACGTCCTCGAGCGCTACAAGGTCATGCGCCCGATCTGGGACAACCTGAGACGCAAGGTCGAGCGGGCCGCACGAGAGCTCCCTGACGGCGTGCGCGGGCCGTTCGTGAACGACGAGTTCGGCGACGTGTTCGGGATCCTGATCGGCCTGACCGGGGAGGGCTACGACTACGCCGGGCTCAAGGACGTGGCCGACCAGGTGCGCGACCAGCTCCTGCGCCTCGACGACGTCGCCAAGGTCGAGATCAGCGGCGCCCAGGAGGAGCGGATCTTCGTCGAGTACAACAACGCCCGGCTGGCCGAGCTGGGGCTGTCGCCGAGCCAGCTCCGCTCCATCCTCGAGAGCCGCAACATCATCATCCCCGGGGGCAGCGTCACCGTGGGGCCGGAGCGGATCAGCCTGGAGCCCTCGGGCAACTTCGAGTCGGTGGAGGACCTGAGCCGGGCCGTGATCTCCCTGCCCGGCCGCCGTGACCTCGTGTACCTGGGCGACCTCGCCCGCATCACCCGGGGCTACATCGACCCTCCGAGCGCGAGGATGTTCACGAACGGGGTCCCCTCGCTCGGCGTCGCGGTGTCGCTCCGCGAGGGGGGCGACATCTCCCGGCTCGGGATCGATGTGGACGCCCTCCTCTCCCGGCTCCGTACCGCCTACCCGATCGGCGTGGACTTCGAGGTCCTGAACTTCCAGCCCCGGACCGTCGACGGCAAGGTGCGGGACTTCGTCGTCAACCTGCTCCAGGCGGTCGGGATCGTGATGCTGGTGATGCTCGTGATGCTCGGGCTGCGCACGGGCCTGGTCGTGGCCAGCCTGATCCCCACCACGATGATCCTGTCCTTCCTGGTGATGTCGATCCTCGGCATCGGCCTCGACCAGATGTCGCTCGCCTCGCTGATCATCGCCCTCGGCATGCTCGTCGACAACGCCATCGTGATGTCGGAGTCGATCATGGTGCGGATGGCGGCGGGGCGGCCGCCGGCCGAGGCCGCCCTGCGCTCGGCGCACGAGCTCCGGATTCCGCTGCTCACCTCGTCGCTGACCACCGCGGCGGCGTTCCTGCCCATCTACCTGGCCAAGTCCTCCACCGGGGAGTACACCGCGCCGCTCTTCAAGGTGGTGACGATCGCGCTTCTCTGCTCCTGGCTCCTGGCCCTCACCGTGACCCCGCTCCTCTGTGTCACCTTCCTCCGGGTCAGGAGCAATCCCGAGGCAGCGAGCTTCGAGACACCCTTCTACCGTCGGTACCGGGCGGGCCTGCTCGCCGCCCTGCGCCATCCCTGGCGCTCCCTCGGCGCGGTCGTGGGTCTCCTGCTCGTGGCATTCATGGGGATGGGGCGGCTCCCGTTCATCTTCTTTCCCCCGTCGGACAAGAGCACCTTCACGGTGGCGCTGGAGATGCCGCTGGGCACCTCGATCGAGCGCACCGAGGAGGTCGCCGGCGAGGTGAACGGTTTCATCGACCGTGAGCTGCGGGCCTCGGGCGAGCGCGAGAGCGGAGTCACCCGCTGGGGGACCTGGATCGGGGAGGGGGCACCGAAGTTCGAGCTCTCCTACAACCCCGAGCCACCCAGCCCCAACTACGCCTTCCTGCTGGTGAGGACGACCTCCCGGGAGACGCTCCTCGGCCTGATCCCGCGTCTCGAGGCCTTCGCCCACGAGACCTTCCCCGATCTCGAGGTCACCGCCCACCCGCTCGGCCTGGGCCCCCCGATCGAGATCCCCATCGAGGTGCGCCTCTCCGGTGACGACACCGAGACGCTCTTCGCGCTCGTGGACCGGGTCCGGGCTCACCTCCGCTCGATCCCGGGGACGAAGAGCGTCCGCGACAACTGGGGCCTGCGCACCAAGAAGCTCGTCGTGCGGATCGACGAGGCGCGGGCGCTCCGGGCCGGCGTCACCAACGAGGACGTCGCGGTCTCGCTGCAGACCATGCTCTCCGGAATCCAGACGACGCAGTTCCGCGAGGCGGACAAGGTCATCCCGGTGACGCTGCGCTCGGTGGCCGCCGATCGGCAGGACCTCGGAAAGCTCGAGACCTTGAACGTCTACTCCCAGGCCACCGGCCGGTCCGTCCCCCTCAAGCAGGTGGCCGACGTCGAGGTCGCCTGGGAGCCCTCGAGGATCTACCGCCGCGACCGCCTCCGCACCGTCACGGTGGAGTCCGACGTCCAGACGGGAACCACCGCCGCCGCGGTCACCGCCCAGCTGTTTCCGTGGCTCGAGGAGGAGAGCCGGGGCTGGGACCTTGGCTACGTGTGGGAGCTGGGCGGGGAGAACGAGACCTCGACCAAGGCCAACGAGTCGATCGTGGTCAACCTGCCGCTCGTGGGGCTCATCATCCTGATGCTGCTCGTGTGGCAGTTCAACTCGCTGGTGAAGCCGGCGATCATCCTGCTGACGATCCCTCTGTCGCTCATCGGGGTGAGCTTCGGCCTGCTGGTGGCGCGACAGTACATGGGCTTCATGCCTTTTCTCGGCGTCATCTCGCTCGCCGGCATCGTCATCAACAACGCGATCGTGCTGATCGACCGGATCGGCATCGAGATCGACGAGAACGGCCTCGAGCCGGCGCAGGCGGTGATCGAGGCCGCGCAACGGCGCCTGCGCCCGATTCTGCTGACCACCGCCACGACCGTGGGCGGCCTCCTCCCGCTGTGGCTGGGAGGGGGTGCCATGTGGGAGGCGATGGCGGTCGCCATCATCTTCGGCCTGCTCTTCGCCACCGCCCTCACCCTCGGGGTGGTGCCGATTCTCTACTCGCTCTTCTATCGCGTGCGGTACGACGGAGCTCGGTAGGGCTCGGCCTCAGGGGGTGTCTCCGGAACGCGCCGCCCGGTGGACCTGCAGGACCCTCATGACCATGGACATCTCGAGCCTGTACTCGTCGGTGCCGGGCTGGACCTCACGCCAGGGCGGGGCCGTCCCGGGAGGCTCGCGTTCCCAACACAGAAGCGGTTGATGGGAGCCCGGCTTGCGAACGAACACGACGCGCTCGGCCGAGCTGCGGGCGCTCTCGAGGCCAGGGGTCGGAGTCAGCAGCTGAACCTGGTACCGCATCACCTGGTAGATCGCCTGGAGCTTCGGATTGACGTAGAAGCGGTAGGCGCCCCGGGCCCGGGTCGTCTCGAACTCCCCGCTCACGATCTCCCAGCCGGTGATGTCGACCACCCCCGGGGGTAGGGCGGGCGCGAACGTCGCGGGAGCGTCCTGGCTCCCCGGCTTCGCTCCTCCCAGGACCAGCAGGCCGACCAACACCCAACGATGCATCCCGGTCAGGGTAACCCGCGGCGGCCGGGGGACCGTTCGCGCGGCGAGCAGGTGTGATCGGGGTCACACCGAGCGTGGGGCCACTCCGGGTGCTCGTGGATCGACCTGCCGATCCGATCCCCCGGTCGAGCGACCGGGCTCAGCCGCTCTTCTTCGCCAGCGCGCGCACCGCGCCGGTGGAGATTCCGCCGTCGATCAACAGGTTCTGACCGGTCACGTACTCGGAGGCGTCGGAGGCCAGGAAGACGACCGCGCCGTCGAGGTCGCGCGGCTGCCCTGGCCTCCCGAGCGGGATCCGGTCGGAGAGATACTCGACCCACTCCGCGTCCTCGTAGAGGACCTTGTTCTGGGCGGTCTTGAACCATCCGGGGGAGAGGCAGTTCACGGTGATGCCGTGGGCGCCCCAGTCGTCGGCCAGCGCCATCGTCATCTGGCGGACCCCGCCGCGACTGGCGCCGTAGGGGGCGAGGCCGGCGAAGCCGGCAACGGTGGTGTACGAGCCGATGTTGATGATACGGCCGTAGCGGTTGGGGATCATCGAGCGCGTGGCGAGCGCCTGGCTGACGAAGAACGTTCCGCGGAGGTTCGTGTCGAGGATGAGGTTCCAGTCCTCCCACGTGACGTCCACCGAGGGCTTGCGGACGTTGCAGCCGGCGTTGTTGACGAGGATGTCGACGCGACCCACGGCGTCCATGACCGTGTCCGCGAAACTCTCGATGCTGGATCGGTCGCACACGTCCAGAGAGAGGGCCACGACCCGGCGACCCAGCGATTCGGCCTCCTCCTTGAGCTCGGCACACTTGGCGGCGTCCCGCGCGGTGATGACGAGGTCGGCCCCCGCCCTCGCCAGGGCCCGACCGAAGTACTGACCCAGGCCACGACTAGCCCCTGTGACCACCGCCGTTCGTCCGCTCAGATCGAAGAAGTTGTGGCTCTGTCCCATCACACCCTCACGGTTGCAGGATGACCTTCATCAGGCCCGGCTCCCGGGCGTACAGACGGTCGAACCACGAAGGGCCGTCCTCGAGCGGCGCCACCGCGGTGACCAGCTCGTCGACCTGGATCGTGCCCCGGGAAAGCAGGTCCAGGCACACCGGGTACTCGCCGCTCGAGGCGCAGCTGCCGCCGAGCGTCAGCTCCCTCGTCACGATCGCCTGCAGATCGACGTCGACGCGGGGGGTGACGTTGCCGATCAAGGTCAGCGTGCCGCCCTTGCGCAGGGAGGCAATCGCGGTCTCGATCGGCTTCGCCGCGCCCACCGCCTCGAAAGCCACGTCGGCCCCCCGGCCCTCCGTGGCCGCGATCACCTCGGCCGGAACGTCCCCCTTCGCGGAGATCGTCACGTCCGCGCCGAGGAGAGCCGCCCGCGCCAGCCGCGTGTCGTCCAGGTCCACCGCGAAGACCGTCCCGCAGCCGGCCGCCTTCGCGGCCTGGATCGTCAACAGCCCGATCATGCCGCACCCGACGACGACCGCCCGATCGCCCAGGCGAATCGGCGTTCGGTTCGCCGCGTGCACCGCGACCGACACCGGCTCGACCATCGCCGCCTGCTCGAAGCCCAGCCCCTCGGGCAGCCGGTAGATGACGTTCTGCGGCACGACCACGTACTCGGCGAAGGCCCCGTGCTGACGCCACTCGCCGGGGGACACGCCCACGACCCGCCGGTTGTCGCAGAGGTTGATCTGGCCCGCCCGGCAGAAGCGGCAGACACCGCACGAGATCATCGAGTCGAAGGTGACACGGTCGCCGGGGCTGATCGCCTCGACCGCCTCCCCCACCGACTCGACGGTGCCCGCCGCCTCGTGGCCCATGATCAAGGGGGGAATCCGCCGGCCGGTCGACCCGTCGTACCCGTGCACGTCGCTTCCGCAGATGCCGCAGGAGTGCACGCGGACCCGCACGTCCTCCGGTCCGAGCTCGGGCATTGGCATGTCCTTGAGCTCGAGTCGCTTGTACTCGGTCAACACCATCGACTTCATCGAACTCTCCGTGGGATCGTCACCGTCTGTCTCCGAAGACCCGAGCCCGACGGGATCGTCATCCGGCCATCGGGAAGAGCCCGGCGAGCAGTACCGCAGTCAGGAAGCCGACCGCGCCGACGATCGCGAGAGCCGGGGTCCACGACTTGAGCGTCTGCATCTCGGTCAACCCGCCCATCTTCGCAAAGATCCAGAACCCGCTGTCGTTCATCCATGCTCCGAAGAGCGACCCTCCCCCGATCGCCGCCACGAGGTAGGCGGGGTGGAAGGTCAGCTTCGTCGGATCGATCATGGCCACGATCATTCCCGAGGTGACGATCATCGCGGTCGTGCTCGAGCCCTGGGCGAACTTCACCACGGTGGCCACCACGAACGCCAGCAGGAGCAGGGGCAGCCCGGTGAGCAGGGCCGACGAGCCATCGCCCCCCACCTGCGCCTCCGCCAGACCCCGGATGGCGTCGCCCAGCCCCGCCTCCCGGAGCATGGCCCCGAAGGCTCCCCCAGCCGCAGTGATCAGGATGATGACCCCGCCGCTCATCAGGGCCCTCTCGACGAGCTGGGGGATGTTCCGGGTCAGGAACCGTCGCTGCATCCACAGCGTGGCCAGGGCGACGATCGCGGAGAAGAACAGCGCCAGGTTCGGATTGCCCATGACATTGGTCCAGCGGAACGCCTCCGCCAGGGCGCTGCCGTCCCCGGTGGCCTGAAGGATCGCAGTGGTCAGCTCGCGGCCCCGCAGCAGCTTCACCCCGGGGTCGGTCGCGATCAGCTCCCTGTGGGCCAGGGTTTGAATCACCGCGTTGCCGGTGATGAGCACGATCGGCAGGACAATGGGCGCGAGCGACAGCGAGAGCCCCGGCAGCTTCGCCTCGTCGACACCGGCCGGCGACTCCTCGTCCTGAGCGGGGCCCTCGTCGGCCGCCTCGCCGCCCGGCGCCAGCGGCATCCGCCGGTCCAGGAACGCCCCGTAGGCCAGTCCCGCGATCGACGCCGGCAGCGCCACCACCGCGCCCACCAGGATCATGACGCCCAGGTTCACGTCGAAGACGTTGGCCACGAACAGCGGCCCCGGCGTTGGCGGCACCATCGCATGGGTCGCCGTTCCCCCGGCCGCGATGGCGACCAGGTACTTGAGGTAGTGGCGCCCCGTGGTCCGGTAGAGCGAGCGGGCCAGGGGCACCAGCAGGTAGAACGCGGTGTCGAAGAACACCGGCACCGACAGGACGAACCCGCTGGTCATCATCGCCGTTGCACCGCGCTTCTCGCCGAGCACCGCCAGCAGGGTGCGCACGATGCGGTCCGCGGCCCCGCTCCGCATCATGGCCTCGCCGATCACCGCCGCCAGAGCGATCACGATGCCGATGGCCCCCGCCGTCGCCCCGAACGCGTCCACGACCCGGATGACCGGGTCGGTCAGGGTGGCTGCCGATTCCGGCGGGAAGGTCCCGACCATGAAGCTGACGACGAGCGCGGCCGCCAGCAGCGCGAGGAAGGCGTTGACACGGAGAACGATGATGCCGCCGAGCACCACGGCCATCCCCACCGCGAGCACGAGGAACGGGTACCAGCTTCCGGTCTCCAGCACGTCCTCCCTTCCGTCGCGTCTCGCTCGACGCCCTCCCGATGCCCGCGCATGCTACCCCGATCCGCTACCATGCGCCCGTGCCCCCCCACGTTCTGCTCGCGATCGCCCTCAGCACGCTGATCGGGGTGTCGCTCGGCCTCCTCGGAGGCGGGGGCTCGATCCTCGCGGTGCCACTGCTCGTCTACGTGGCCCGCATCGAGGTGCACACGGCGATCGGGATGTCGCTCGCAGTCGTGGGGGCCACGAGCCTCGGGGGCGCGCTCGTCCATGCCCGGGCGGGTCGTGTGGACCTTCGAGCGGCGGTGCTGTTCGGAGGGACCGGGATGATTGCCGCCCCGATCGGCGCTCAGGCCACACACCTGGTGGCGCCGCGGGTGCTGCTCCTTCTCTTCGCGGCGCTCATGATCGTGGTGGGCGGGCTGATGCTGCGCGGACGACGGCCGGCTCCGGCGCTCTCACCCCGCCCGCGCCATCGTCTGGCGCTGGCCGGCGCCGGCCTCGGCGTCGGTCTCCTGACCGGCTTCCTCGGCGTGGGGGGCGGTTTCCTGATCGTCCCCGCGCTGACCTTGCTCGGGGGACTGCCCATCCACACCGCGGTCGGGACCTCTCTCGTGGTCATCGCCCTCAACTGCGCCACCGGCCTGGCCGGGCACCTCCGGCAAGGCGCGATGCCGTTCGCCCTCACCGCGGCCTTCATCGCCGCCTCCAGCCTCGGCGCGCTGTTCGGGGTGCGCCTCTCGGCCAGCTTCGAGCCGATCCGACTGCGGCGGGCCTTCGCCGTCTTCGTGGTCCTCATCGGCCTCGCCCTGCTGGCCGGGAACGCTCGACCCGCCTGAGGACTCAGCTCGACCGCGCCTCGGCGGGTTCGACAACCCGACGGATGGCCGCGCGCACCTTCTCCTGCAGGGCCGGCGGAACCTCCGGGCTGGGGGCGGCTCGGCACGTCTCGAGCACGCCCCGCAGGGCGTCGCAGGAAGCGCGGCAGCGAGGACAGGCGGCCAGGTGCTCCTCCATGCGGGCGCAGGTCCGGGGCGAGATGTCCCCCTCGAGATAGCGGGAGAACAGGCGTACCACGTCGGGGCAGGGGCGGTCCGAGGTGTCGGCCATGGCGGGCTCGCCGCGCGGTGCGAGCAGGGGCGCCAGCTCCTCGCGGACGCGGGCCCGGGCCCGATGCAGCCGGCTCTTGATGGCGGCGACCGAGAGCCCCGTGACCGTGGCCACCTCGGGCGCGGTCAGGCCCTCGACGTCGCGCAGGATCAGCACCTCGCGGTGGGGCCGGTCGAGCCGGGCGATGGCCTGCTCGAGCGCCGCCTCGAGGCGCCGGGCCTGGAGCGCGGCTTCGGGATCGGGTCCGGGGTCGGGACGCTCGCGCGCGGGTGCAGCTTCCTCAGCCTCCAACGAGACCTCCCTGGGCGCGGACCATCGGCGCCGGTACTTCTTGATGCAGTGGCTGCGCGCGATCGTGTAAAGCCAGGTGCTGAGCGAGGACGCGCCCCGGAAGCCGGCAAGCCCCCGCGCCGCCGCGAGGAGCGACTCCTGCAGCACGTCTTCGGCATCCGCCGGGCTGCGGCACAGCCGGCGGGCAAAGCGATACAGCCGCGGCTCGTGCCACTCGAGCAGCGTCTCGAGGGCCTCCGCGTCTCCGGCTCGCGCGGCCTCGAGAAGATCGGCTTGGTCCGGGGCGCTCACGGGGCCGCGATCATTCCACCGCCCCGAGCTTCTGCAGCAGGTCGTCCTTCCCGCGGGCGCCGATCATCCGTGACACCTCGCGCCCCTCCTTGAACACGATGAGGGTCGGGATCCCCTGGATGCGCAGCCGGGCGGCCGCTCCGGGGTTCTTGTCCACGTTGAGCTTGGCGACACGCGCCCGTCCGGCGAGCGAGGAGGCGATGCCTTCGAGCACCGGGCCCATGCCCCGGCAGGGCAGGCACCAGGGCGCCCAGACGTCCAGCAGCACCGGCAGGGGCGAGCCGAGCACCTCGTCGTCGAAGGTGCCGTCGGTCACGTCCACCGGGGACGCGGACACGGGCAGCTGAGCCCGGCACCGGCCGCACACCGGCTCGAGCCCGCGGCGCAGCCGCTCGGGCTCGACGCGGTTGGGCGATCCGCAGGAGCGACACGGAACGGTCGTTGCGTTCACCGCACGTCGCGGCCGACCGTGGCCGCCTCCCTGCGACGCACCGCGTGCAGCCGCTTCCGGGCCACGGTGCGGGCGGGGTCTTCGATGTTATACGGCATGCCGCAGGCCGCGTAGGAGACGCACGGGCCGCACTCGAGGACGACGACCTCGGCCTCGAGCTGGGGCCTTTTGGGCTGGCTGGCCGCGCTCATCCCGGCGGCGACACCGCCGACCACGACGATGCGGGACATGGCACCTCCTCTTGTGCCGACTCGACCCCAAGTGTGGCATTTCTTGCCGGCGATTGTGTTGTTTTGCTAGGCTTCGACCGGGGAGGGTCTGCCCATGGCCGACAGCGCCGCCGGTACGAAGGTCCGCTGTGTGAACTGCCGGGAGGAGATCGCGATTCCCGACCAGTACGCCCACGGAGACCACATCGCCTGTGGGACGTGCGGGACCAAGCACAAAGTCGCTCGCGGCGATCGCGTCCGGCTGGTTCTGGCCGATGTGACCCCGCTCCGTGACGCGCTGGCACAGAACCAGCACACGATCAACCGGATCCAGGCCGACCTTGCCCAGGCCCGCGCCAGCTTCGGCATCGGAGCCAACGGCATCGGGATCGGTGTGGCCTTCGCCGTCTACCAGGTGGGCTGGAAAGGCGAGCCGCTGAGCATGAATCTGCTCTGGAACGCGATCGGCATCGCCCTGGTGGTCGGCCTCCTGCTCGAAGCGGCCAATTGGGCCTTCCTCGCGAAGCGGCAGGCCATCGCCCGCCTGTCGGAGGAACTCGGGGACGCCGAGACCGAGTCCCGGGTCATCCGCCAGAAGATCCGCGACGCTACGCGCTTGTAGTCGCCTGAATGCTGGTCGGAGATCATTCATTGACCCCCCACCCTATCCCTCCCCACGTAGGGGAGGGGAAAGGCCTTGAGATAGGCCACAGCACACCCGCGTGTCCCCAGGGAGAGGACAGTGGGCGGGTCCAGGCCTGGCGGCCAGTCGCCTACTCGATCTGCCCGGTGTCGAGGAGCGTCGCCAGCGTGCGGTAGATCGCGTAGGTGCAGCGGGGAACGTCCCGCTCGAGGTCCCGGACCGACGCCCCTTTCTTGAGACGTGACCAGACCGCGGCCGCGAGCTCCACGCTGTCGGTGTCCTCCCAGAGAAGGTGGCCCCCCTTCTGCCGGAACGCCCGCTCGGGGTTGGGGAGCCTCTCCTTGAGGACGGGCAGCTCGTCCTGCAGCCGCACGGACTCCATGAGCAGAGAGATCGCGGGCAGGCTGACCTCGCTCTGCACCTCGTCCTCGGCCACCTCGCGCCCGGTGAAGGAGAAGTCGCCCTCCATCGTGCTCTGGAAGAGCTGGTAGACCGCGTCGTCGCCGGTCAGGTGCCGGTAGCGCGCGCGGTAGATGTTCCCGCTGTAGAAGAAGAGCTCCGCGGTCTTCTTCTTCTGGCGCGTCACGATCAGGTTCCCGGTCTGATGGGAGCCGATCAAGGTCTGGATGACGGTGGCTAGATCGAAGTAGCGCAGGCTCCCCTGGAGCTGCTTGCCGGAGGCCCGCGGCACCTTGAGCGTCGTGGTCTCGAGGCGACGGGCGAGCACCACACACAGATTGCGCGAGAAGGCGGGCAGCGTGTCCATCAGGTCGATGAACACCGCCCGCTCGACCGCGAACAGCTCCGCGTGCTCCGGGGAGCGCACGGTGGCGCTGCGCGGGGAGCCGGTGAGGAGCGCCAGCTCCCCGAGGACCTCGCCCGTGCCGAGGTAGGCGATGGGTATCGCCTCGGTCGCGTCCGCGGGCACGGACAGCACCTCGAGGACACCTCTCTTGACGACGAAGAGCCGGTCGCCCTGATCGCCCTGGTGGAACACGACCTCCCCCGGACCGAACTCGAGGAGCTGGCCCTGGGCGAGAACGGCCCGAATCACCTCGTCGGGCTGGCTTTCGAAGAGCTCGGAGTTGCGGAGGAAGGCGGGATCGATCAACTCGGCCATGGGAGGCAGACGATTATAGCGCCGGCGGCGGCCCGGCCTTTCCGGGTGGAACCTGTGCTACCATCCCGTCGCGAGGTACGACGGGCGGCCTCATCCCGGAGCATAAGAGTGGCTATCCCGTTGAAAAGAGAGCTCTTGTCGGAATACGACCGAGGGATGACATAGGGGGACGGCCCCTCCCCGCTCAGCCCCCGTGCGCTACATTTCCACGACGGAGCTCGCGCAATGATCACCTCGAGTCTTCCTGCCATCGCCCCCGCCGACGTTCACGCCGTTCTCGCCCGCCCACTTGATCGCGGACGGCCACGATATCGTCTTCGACATGGTGCGCTTCGGGCTCGACCTGACGGCCACCGAGGCGGACACGGCGCTGGAGATCGTCCGCAAGAGCCTCAAGGAGTTTAAAGAGAATGATCGAGAGCGAGGCCGCCGTAAGGATCTACAGCGAGACCCTGGCCACACTGCTGGGGGCCAAGGTCGCGAACGGGAAGCTGGTCCGGGTCTCCAAGGACGGGTTCTACGAGGTGACCCTCGCCACGCAGGGGGGCAGCTACACGACCCTGCTTCCAATTGCCTCGACCGTCATCATGGCGGCGAAGCCGGAGCCCGACCTGCCGGTCATGGAGGTCGAACGCTGACGCAGGAGGCGCGCCGGAGGGGAGGGACGGCATGCCGCGCACGGTGAAGGTCGCGGTCGTGGGGCTCGGCTCGGTCGGCCAGGCCGTGACCCGCCTCCTCCTGCAGACGCCGACGGTCAAGGTGGTCGGGGCGGCCGATCCCGCCCCGGCTTCGGCGGGCAAGGACCTGGGCGTCGCGCTCGGGCTGCCCCGCCGGCTTCGGATCAAGGTGAACGGCGAACCGGATCGCTTCATTCGCAAGCTGAGCGCGGATGCCGCTGTCGTCTGCACCTCCTCGCTCCTCAAGGAGGTCAAGCCGCAGATCCTCGGGCTCGCGGCACGGCGCGTCCAGGTCCTGACCACCTGCGAGGAGCTGGCCTTCCCCGTGCCTCGCCGGGCCACCGTCTTCCGGGAGATCGACCGCGAGGCGAAGCGCCGGAAGGTCTCGGTGCTGGCCGCCGGCCTCAACCCCGGCTTCGCCATGGACGCCCTCGCCCTGATGCTCACCGCTCCGTGCACGGGCGTGCGCCGGGTCTCGGTGACCCGGGTCCAGGACGCGGGCGCCCGCAGCCTTCCCGTCCAACGCCGGGTGGGAGCCGGGCTCAACCTCGGCCAGTTCCGTCGCGCCGTCACCGAGAGAACAGTCCGCCACGTGGGACTCGTGGAGTCCGCCCACATGATCGCGAGCGCGCTGGGATGGAAGCTCGACAAGGTGGACGAGTCTCTCGAGCCCGCCATCGCCCCTCGCGACCTGGACACCGAGTACCTTCGCATCGCCGCCGGGGCGGCGGCGGGCATCCGTCAGTCGGTGCGCGCCTACCGGCAGGGCGAGCTGGCGATCAGCCTGGACCTCCAGGTCTACGTGGGAGCGGAGGCACCCCGGGACCACGTCCTGGTCGATGCCGATCCCCCGGTGGACGCCACGATCTCCGGCGGGATCACCGGCGAGGTCGCCACCGCCGCCATCCTCGTGAGCGCGCTTCCCCGGCTGCTGGCCGCTCCTCCGGGGCTGCTCACCGTGAAGGACCTGCCCTTGCTCCACGCCCTGAACCCTCACGACCTGGCCCCCGCGGCGGCAGGCAGGAAGCGCTAGGGAGCGCGGTGGTAGGCTCGACGGACTCGGCACCATGAAGGGGGAGCTGGCCGAAGGCGTCGTCCCCGACCTCCTTCGGGAGCTATACGTCGGACGCCGCACTGGCACGCTCAGTCTCGACAAGGGGGACGAGCGGCAGAGCCTTCGCGTCCACCGGGGGCACATCGTGAACGCGCACACCACCGTGAGGGAGGAGCGGCTCGGGGAGACCCTGGTGCGCCGCGGCCTCCTGACCGAGGACGACTTTGCCCGCGCCACCGAGGTCGCGTTGCAGAGCGACAAGCGGCTCGGGCAGGCGTTTCTCGAGCTCGGGATCTTGGACAAGAGCGGGCTCGAGGACGCGCTGGCCTTGCACATCCACACCCTGCTGGCCAAGGTCTTCACCTGGAATGAAGGCACCTTTTCCTTCGAGGAAGAGGAGGAGTCGCCGGGCGAGCTCACCCTCAAGCTCTCGACCGCCGACCTGATCCTCGAGGCCGTCCGGGCCATCGGCGACCCCGACGTCGTGCGCTATCTGCTCGGGGACATGGACCGTGTGCTCGCGCTGTCGAACGATCCGCTCCTGCGATTCCAACAGCTCCGGCTCTCGCCCAACGACGGCTTCGTCCTGTCTCGCGTCGACGGAACGCTGTGCGCCCGCGAGATCGAGGGGATGATCCCCCTGCCCTCGGAAGAGGTTCAGCGCAGCCTCCTCGGTCTGCTGTCCACCGGAATCGTGGAGTACCTGGCCGACGCGCGCCGGCCACACGAAGGCAAAGCCGCCAGCGCTCCGTCGCCCCCCTCGCCGCCACTCAGTGAAGACGAGAGGCCGCCCGAGCCCAAGCCGGCACCGGCGCCCCAGCCCAAGCCGGCACCGGCGCCCAGCCCAAGCCGGCAACGGCGCCGAGCCCAACGGCGCCCCAGCCCAAGCCGGCACCGGCGCCTGAGCCCAAGCCGGCACCGACGCCCGAGCCCCAGCCAGCCCCACCACCCGCCGACCCAGCGGCCACCGAGCGGCGACGCGAGATCGAGGAAGCATGGGATGGACGGGCGTCGAAGACCCACTTCGAGGTGCTCGGGCTCGAGCGCAGTGCCACCGCGGCCGATGTGAAGGAGGCCTACTTCCGGCTCGCCAAGCGCTTCCACCCGGATGTCCATCACGGCGAGAACCTCGGGGACCTGCGCGACAAGCTGGAGGGGGTGTTCATTCGGCTCGGGGAGGCCTACGACGTCCTGCGGGACGTCGAGAAGCGGGGCGAGTACGAAGCCTGGATCGGTCGTCCGAAGCCGCAGTCGACTCCTTCGAAGGGGGCAACGGCGGACGCCTCCCCCGCGGACGCCCCCCCGGCGGAGGCCGCCGACCCGGAGGTGCTGGCACAGCGGGCGGAGGCGGTGGTGGCCGAGGCGGCCGCCCTCTTCGAGAAGGAGAAGTACTGGGACGCGATCCAGAAGATCGAGCCGATCCTGGAGTCCCTGACCGACGCGACACGGCTCCGGGCACAGCTGGTCCTCGCGCGCTGCTACCTGCAGAACCCGAAGTGGGTGAAGACCGCGAAGGAGACGCTCGAGGCCGCGGTCCGGGAGAACCCGAAGGCGGCCGCGGCCTACTCGCTCCTGGCTGATCTCTACCGGAAGCAGGGCCTCAGGACCCGGGCCGCGAGCACGTATCGCCGTGTCCTGGAGCTTCGGCCCGGCGACACGGATGCCGCGGAGGCCCTCGCCGAGCTGGGCCCGAAGGAGGAAGCACCCCCGGCCGACGAAGGGGGGGGCTTCCTCAAGAAGATCTTCCGCCGGTGATGAGACGCGCATCTGGGCTCGCGGTCGCGCTGCTCCTCGCCGCGCCCGCCGTGCGTGGGGACGCCGTCGTCTTCACGAACGGCGATCGGATCAGCGGCAAGATCGTCGCCAAGGGGACGAAACGCATCAAGCTGAGGACGCCGTACGGTCGCCTCGAGATTCCCCGGACGGAGATCGAGCGGCTCCTCTGGGACGACGGCCGGGAGGAGTTCCTGAACGCCCCACCCGCCCCGCCCGAGCCGAAGACGACCCCCGACCTCCTGCTGCTGGTGAGCGGCCACACCTTCTGGCAGGCCTGGGACCCGGTTCTCGCCCCCGCGGACCCCAGCCTCCGTCTCGCGGTGCGTCTGGACGGCCTGGAGGTGGTCGCGTACACCGATGTCAACCTGGACCCGGAGGACCTGCCGGGGGCGCTGGTGAACTCCTTCGTCTTCCTCGCGGAGCGGCTGTTCGTCCGCCCAGGCGAAGAGGTGAACGCGCTGCCGCCGGAGCCGGGAGGCGGGAAGATCCGCCTGGCCCTCGAGCTGCCCGAAGAGCTCGTCGGCGAGCGCCGGCTGGAGCTGGCGTACCAGGTCAACGACGGCAGCTCCGCCTATCCGGACTGGCGCGACGTGGTCCAGGCCGGGACCCGTGTGGACCTGACCCCGGAACGCCCGGCGCACGTCAGGCTGGAGCAGGACCGCGGGCTGATGGAGTACAAGGACAAGGGCATGCGCCACGTGGAGACCTTCCAGGCGGTGGCCCAGGTGGTGCCGTCCGCGCCTTGACGTCCCCCGAAGCGGCGTCCGGGCCCGTATCATTCACCAGGCCTTTGGCGGCGACGCGCGAGAGCGCGCGTCTCGCGACGAAGTGCGGAGAATGATCCGTGCTAGTCTCGAAACATGGACGTCGCCACGCTTTCGGAGTTCCTGCCGGCGCTGGCGCTCGCCATTGCCCTCGCCGCATCGGCGGGCCTCAGGGCCTGGCTGCCCCTCCTCCTCGCGGGGGGATTGGCGCGGCTCGGCGTCCTCGACCTGGGACCCACATTCGGCTTCCTGGCGTCGAACAAGGCGCTCGTGCTGTTCGGGGTGGCCACCGCGGTCGAGCTCGTGGGCGACAAGGTGCCGGCCGTCGACCACGCCCTCGACGTCATCGGCACGCCGCTCCGGCCGGCAGCCGGGGCGCTGCTCGCCGCCTCGGTGCTCGGCACCGTCTCCGATCCCCTGACCGCGGTGGTCCTGGGCACCGCCGTCGGAGCGCCGTCCGCGCTGGTGCCCCACGCGGCCAAGACCGCTCTTCGGACCGTGTCCACGACGCTCACCGGCGGCCTCGCCAACCCCGTGCTGAGCTTCCTCGAGGACGTCCTCTCGCTCATCACCTTCGTCCTGGCCATCCTCGTCCCGGTTCTCGTCGTCGTCCTCATGGCCATCACTCTCTTCATCGCGCTGCGGTTCCTGCGGCGCCGTCCGACCGAGGTGCCCGCGTGATCCACCGTGTGCTCGTCGCCGCAATCGCCGCCGCCACGCTCGGCCTGTCCGCATCCGCACCCGTCACCGCGCAGGACCCCCCGGCCCAGATCAAGCCGTTCACCCTCGAGGTCGAGGTGGACGTCGTCTCGGTCACCGCCGTCGTGTTCGACAAGAAGGGCCGCTTCGTCCGGGACCTCGGCACCGAGGACGTCCGGCTGTACGAGGACGGGGTCCTCCAAGAGGTGAACTACTTCCGCGAGGCGTCCAGCGACGAGGCGGAGCGGGTCCCGCTCTCGGTCGTCCTCGTCCTCGACACCAGCGGCAGCATGAAGGACAGCGTCCGCTTCCTGCAGGAGGCGGTGCTCAACTTCGTCTACAAGCTCGAAGAGGTCGACACCGCGATGGTCGTCAGCTTCAACGACTCCGTCAAGGGCAGCGCCGAGTTCACCGGCGACCTCGACCGCCTCGAGCGGTTCGTGGACGGGCTGCAGGCCTGGGGCGGAACCAGCCTGTACGATGCCATCCACTACTCGCTGAACCGCATCCGTGGTGCGCCCGGACGCAAGGCGGTCATCGTGTTCAGCGACGGTGCCGACACGACCTCCGCCATGGGAGACCGTGACGTCGTCGACTACGCCCGCGCTGTGGAGGCCACGGTCTACTGCATCGGCTTCCAGGGCGCGGGCCCCGGGGGCAGCCCCCGGGGCTTCCTGAAGAAGATCGCCAGCGAGACGGGCGGGCAGTTCTTCTCGCCGGGCAACATCGGGGATCTGATCAAGGTCTTCAGCGCCATCTCCGACGAGCTCAAGAACCACTACCTGCTGGCCTACACCCCGAAGCGGGAGGCGGACGGCAGCTGGCGGGAGATCGAGCTCGAGGTGGACCGCCCCGACACAAAGGTGCGCGTCCGCAAGGGCTACTTCCACATCGAGCGGAGGAGGACCTCGGGGTGAGCCGCCGGGCCCGGACGGGCGGGCCCCCGATCGCGGCGCTCCCCGCGGATCGAGCGACGACGTGAGCGCGGCCGAGGAGGGTCGCCCCCCACCGGCGCACGAAGCCGGATCCGACGCCCTCTCCTCGACGGACCTCGAGGAGCTGGCCAGGGCTCGCTCCCGTCTGGAGGGCGGAGGGCTCGTGGTCCGCGTGGCCGAGGCCGTCGGGCGGCCGCTGGAGGCCGGGCTGGAGCGCCTGCCGGCCCGGGCCCGGGACGCCATCCAGGGGGCCACCCAGACCGCCCTCGAGCGGGGTCTTCGGATCGCGCTGGGGACCATGGCCGAGGAGCCGTCGCGACGCTCCTCGGAGCGGCTCCACAAGGCGGCGGCAGCGGCCACCGGTGCGGTCGGGGGCTTTTTCGGCCTGGGGGGACTGACCGTCGAGCTGCCGGTCACGACCGTCGTGATGCTCCGCTCGATCGCGGACATCGCGCGCAGCGAGAACCAGGATCTGGCCCTTCCCGAGACCCGCCTCGCCTGCCTCGAGGTCTTCGCGCTGGGCGGAGAGGGCGGCGAGAACGCCACGGAGACCGGCTACTACGCCGTGAGGGCCGCGCTGTCGCAGGCGCTCACCGAGGCGGCGCGCCACATCGCCCAGCACGGCCTCACCCGGGAGGGGGCTCCGGTGCTGGTGCGCGCGGTGGCGGCGGTGGCCGCCCGCTTCGGGGTCGTGGTGGAGCAGAAGGTGGCGCTCGCGTCGGTGCCGTTCCTGGGCGCGGTGACCGCCTCGATGATCAACACGCTGTTCATCGACCACTTCCAGAAGCGCGCGCGCGGCCACTTCGTCGTGCGTCGCCTCGAGGCGATCCACGGCTACGAGACCGTCCGCAAGGCCTACGAATCGCTGGGCTAGCCCGAGCGATGTAGAATCCCGGGGAAACTCGACGAGCATGCCCGAGATCGCCATCCAGACGGCCGGCGGAACGAAGGAGCGGTTTCCGATCGCCCGACCCCGGGTCACGATCGGGCGCTCGCGCGAGAGCGACATCTTCCTGCCCGACCAGTGGCTCTCGCGCAACCACGCCGCGATCGAGGAACGCTCGGACGGCTTCTACGTCAACGACCTCAGCAGCAAGAACGGGACCCTGCTGAACGGCGAGCCCCTGCAGGAATGGCGGCGCATGCGGCCCGGCGACATCATCACCCTCGGGGAGCACACGCTGACGTTCTGCCCGGACGCCACCTCCGTGGAGGAGGACGAGCCCGAGCCCGAGGGCACGCGCGTCTTCTCCGTCCGCGAGCTGAGCGACATCTCCACCCGCCCGGCCATCGACCCGATCGACCTGCAGCGGCAGAACCGGGTCCTCTCCATCCTGAGCAAGGCCGCCTCGGAGCTGGTCGTCCACCGCCCGCTGGCCGAGCTGTTCGACCTGGTGCTCGACCTGCTCTTCGAGGCGGTCGCCGCCGAGCGCGGGGCGATCCTGCTTCTCGAGGGAACCCCGTCACTCCTGGTGATCAAGGCCTCGACGAGCCGCCTGGGCGAGCCCCTCACCCGGGTGAGTCGCTCGATCGCCCGGCGGGCGATCGAGGAGAGGGTCTCCCTGCTCATCCCGAATGTCCTCGACGACGTGCGCTTCAAGAGCGAGGACTCGATCCTTGCCTCCGGGATCCGCACCGCGATGTGCGCTCCACTGTGGTTCACGGCGACGGGGGAAGGCAAGGACTCGGTCATCGGTCTCGTCTACGTCGACTCCCTGCAGCACTCCCACTCCTTTGGCGAGGACGACCTTCGGGTCCTGACCGCGCTCGCCAACGTGGCGGCGGCCAAGATCGAGAACGTCCGCCTGCTCGAGGAGAGCCTGGAGAAGCGCCACATGGAGGAGGACATGCGGATGGCGGCGGAGATCCAGACCGGCCTCCTCCCGCGGGAAGCACCCGACATCCCCGGCTACGAGCTCTCCGGGATCAACCAACCCTGCCGCACCGTGGGAGGCGATTACTACGACTTCGTGGCCGAGGGAGGGCGGGTGCTGATCGCCCTGGGCGACGTCTCCGGGAAGGGCACGGGGGCGGCGCTGCTGATGACCGTGCTGCGGGCAGCGGTGCGGGCGCACTGGACGGAGGACTCGCTGGCGGACGCGGTCTCCCGCATCAACCGGACTGTCTGCCAGAACGTGCCGTCCAACAAGTTCGTGACCTTCTTCGTGGCGACGCTCGACCCGGCCTCGGGGGAGCTCACCTACGTCAACGCCGGACACAACCCGCCGCTGCTGATTCGGGCCGGGGCCGAGGTGGAGCTCCTGCAGGAAGGGGGGATCGTCCTCGGGTTCTTCGAGAACAACCCCTACGACTTCGGCCGGGTGGGGATGCGGCCGGGCGACACTCTCCTCGCCTACTCCGACGGCGTGACCGAGACCTGGAGCCCCGAAGGGGACGAGTTCGGGGAGGAGAGGCTCAGCGCCCTCGCCGCGAAGAGCCACGAGCTCGGCGCCCGGGCGCTGCAGGACGAGATCCTGCGGGAGATCGAGCGCTTCGAGGCGGGGGCCCGGGCCACCGACGACCGGACCCTGGTCGTGCTCAAGCGCCTGCCGGAGGCACGGTGACGCGTCGCTCCGGCCGGCCGCCGGCCGCCGCGCTGGCCCTGCTGCAGCAGGAGGTGAACGAGCTGTTCCAGCGGCTCAGCCTCCTCGACCGCTCGGAGCATCTGCCCGGGAGCGAGTGGTGTCCGCTGGTGGACGTCTACGAGGCCCGGGGCCGCCTGGTGGTCGTCGTCGAGGTGCCGGGGCTGTCGCCGGAGTCCCTCAAGGTCGCCTTCCGCGACCACAGCCTCGTCGTGGCCGGAGCGCGTCGGACCCGTCCGCCCGGTTCCGGGGCCTCCTTCCAGTGCCTGGAGAGGCCCGACGGCCGCTTCGAGCGGGTCCTTCCCCTGGACATCCCGGTCGACGTGGCCCGCGCCCGGGCCACGATCGCGGGAGGTCTCCTCACCATCATCCTGCCCCGTCTGCGCGAGCGGAGGGGACGCGAGACCGTCATCCCCATCGAGAGAGAGCGAGACGAATGAGCGAAGAGCGCAACGACGACGAACAGCCGAAGATCCCCGAGGTGCTGCCGGTGCTGCCCCTGCGGGACATCGTGATCTTCCCCTTCATGATCGTGCCCCTCTACGTGAGTCGGGATCGCTCGATCAAGGCGGTGGACCGGGCCCTCGCCGAGAACCGGATGATCCTGCTCGCGGCCCAGAAGAGTCAGGACGAGGACGAGCCCACGCCGGACGACATCTACGGGGTAGGCACGGTCGCCCTCATCATGCGAATGCTCAAGCTGCCGGACGGGCGGATCCGCGTGCTCGTCCAGGGGCTGTCCCGGGCCCGCACCGTCTCCTACGACGAGGGCCTGCCCCACCTGCAGGCGAAGATCGAGACGGTCGGTGAGCCCGAGCTGACGGAGGAGGGGTCGCTCGAGGTCGAGGCCCTGATGCGCAACGTCAAGGAAGCGCTCGACCGATCACAGAGCCTGGGCAAGCCCATCTCCCCCGAGGTCGTGGTTATCGCGAACAACATGGAGGAGGCTGGTCGGCTTGCCGATCTCACCGCCTCGAACCTCGACCTCAAGGTCGAAGGAGCCCAGGCCATCCTCGAAGCCCTCGATCCGGAGGAGCGGCTGCGCCGCGTGCACGAGCTCATGACCAAGGAGCTCGAGGTCCTCACCATGCAGCAGGAGATCTCCTCCCAGGCCAAGGGGGAGATGGACCGCACCCAGCGGGAGTACTTCCTGCGCCAGCAGCTCAAGGCGATCCAGGGCGAGCTGGGGGAGGGCAACGAGCTGGCGGAGGAGATCGTCCAGCTCGCGGAGAAGGCCCAGAAGGCGAAGATGCCGAAGCCGGTCCTGGAGGAGGTGCAGCGCCAGCTCAAGAAGCTCGAGCGGATGCATCCCGACGCGGCGGAGACGGCGACGCTCCGGAACTGGCTCGACTGGATGGTGACCCTCCCCTGGAGCAAGTCGACGAAGGACAACCTCGACCTGAAGGACGCCCAGCGGATCCTGGACGAGGACCACTACGGTCTCGAGAAGGTCAAGGAGCGAATCGTCGAGTACCTGGCGGTGCGGAAGCTCAAGGACAAGATGAAGGGACCGCTCCTGTGCTTCGTGGGCCCCCCGGGCGTTGGGAAGACGAGCCTGGGCCGTTCGATCGCCCGGGCCCTCGGCCGCAAGTTCATCCGGCTCTCCCTGGGGGGGGTCAAGGACGAGGCGGAGATCCGCGGCCACCGGCGCACCTACGTGGGCTCGCTGCCCGGGCGCATCATCCAGGGCCTCCACCAGATGGGAGCGAACAACCCCGTCTTCATGATGGACGAGGTGGACAAGGTCGGGGCCGACTTCCGGGGCGACCCCTCCTCGGCGCTGCTGGAGGTGCTCGACCCCGAGCAGAACAACACCTTCCGCGACCACTACCTCGGGGTCCCCTACGACCTCTCGAACGTGATGTTCATCACGACCGCCAACCTCACCGACACCATCCAGCCCGCCTTCCTCGACCGCATGGAGGTGATCCGCCTGCCCGGCTACACCGAGGAGGAGAAGCTGGAGATCGCCAAGCGCCACCTCGTGCCCAAGCAGCTCGAGGAGCACGGGCTGACCGCGGAGCACCTCGCCTTCACCGACAAGGCCCTGCGCGGCCTCATCAACTCGTACACGCGCGAGGCCGGGCTCCGGAACTTCGAGCGCGAGATCGCGGCCATCGCCCGCAAGGTGGCGCGGCGGGTGGCCGAAGGGGAGGAAGGGAAGGTCCGGGTCACCCCGGCCTCGCTCCAGCGCTTCATCGGGGCCCCGAAGACCCTGCCCGAGGAGCGGCTCAAGATGGACGCGGTCGGGATCGCCACCGGCCTGGCCTGGACCGCGACCGGAGGCGACGTCCTCTTCGTCGAGGCCTCGACCATGAAGGGCAAGGGCGGGCTCACCCTGACCGGCCAGCTCGGCGACGTGATGAAGGAGTCGGCGCAGGCCGCGCTGTCCTACGCCCGCAGCCGGGCGAAGCAGTGGGGCATCCGCGACGAGTTCTTCGCCATCAACGACCTGCACATCCACGTGCCGGAGGGGGCGATCCCCAAGGACGGCCCGTCCGCCGGGATCACCATGGCCACCGCCCTCATCTCCGCCTTCACCGGGCGCGCGGTGCGGTGCTCGGTGGCGATGACCGGCGAGATCACGCTGCGCGGACACGTGCTCCCCATCGGCGGACTCAAGGAGAAGATCCTCGCCGCCCGCCGGGCCGGGATCGAGACGATCGTGTGCCCGAAGCTCAACCAGAAGGAGCTCGACGAGGTGCCGGCGCAGCTGCGGCGGGGCATCACCTTCCACCTCGTGGACGACGTCGAGGAGGTGCTGAAGCTGGCGCTGGTGCCCCCGCCGACGTCGAAGCCCTCCCCCTCGGGCAAGAAGCCGAGCCCGCGTCCCTACCGTGCGCGCCCGCGGCGCCAGGTGAACGTGTGACAAGGGCCTGAATGCCGGATCGCGGCAAGACGGCTCAGCCCTCCGCCGTCTCCGAACGCAGCGCCCACGTCATGCTGGCGAGACCCAGGAGGTAGAGAGCCGCGCCGACGAGCAGGGCCTGGTCGAAGCCCCACAGCATCGCGAGGGCGATGGCCCCCACCGAGCCCAGGACGGCGGCCGCGCCGTTGACCCCCCACGCCCACGGAATGAGCTCGGGGGCCCGCCGGTCGAGGATGCGGATGCCGGTGGGCATGGGCATCCCCAGGGCGAGACCCAGAGGGGCGAGGGCCCCGATGGTGATGAGCACGCGCCACGGGGCGCCGAGGTGCACGAAGCCGTAGAAGAGCGGCGACAGGAGGACGATCGCGGCCCCGACCAGGGCCACGACCAGCAGGATCATCCTCCGGAGGGCGCGAGGGAGGGCGGTCTCGGGGACGCGGCCGCTCAGCCGGCTGCCCAGACCGCTGAAGAGGAGGAGGGCGAAGAGCACCACGGTGAGGGCGTACGCCGGATGGCCCAGGAACAGCACGCTCTTCTGTACGGCCACGACCTCGACCACGATGAAGCCGGCCCCCAGGGCGGCGAAGTAGAGGAGGAAGGGCAGCCGTCCGCGCCGCGGCGTCGCCCGCAGCCTCCGCCTCACCAGAACCAGCGGCCCCAGGATGAAGGCCACGATCATGAAGAACGTGATCGCCACGAGGCCGAAGAGAACTGCGGTGCCGAGATTGGTGCGGCGCCACTCGCCGCGCGACCAGCGTTTCGAGAACATCTCCTCAAGGCGAACGGACTGGAAGAAGAAGGGGCTGTTGTCGCGCGGGGGCGCAACGTTGCTCGGAAAGGTGCGCCAGAAGGCGACGGGGTTCGAGGTGCTGATGAGGCGGGTCAGGTCGTTCGGGGGACGTGTCCGCGGCGTGTAGAGCAGCTCCAGCTGGAGTCGCCGGGCGAAGGCCTCGGTCCGCTCGACCTCGTCGGCGGAGAAGGGCGACTTCTTCAAGAGCAGGTTTGCGGTGGTGAGGGGCATCCCTTCCTCGGGCCCGCGCACGATGATGAAGTGCCGCCCGGGGTCGGCCGTCCCCCTGGCCGCGAGCACCTCACGGCCCAGGGACACGAGGCGCAGGAGCTGGTCGGGAGGGTGCTGGTACCAGCGGGTGAGACTCAGCATCCCGTCGGGCCGGAGCCTCTCCAGATAGTCGTCGAAGGCCTCCACCGTGTAGAGGTTGTTCTCGCTCAGGGCGAAGGCCCCGGCCGCGGTCGCGGCCCAGGTGTCGACCATGCTTCCGACGAGGAGGTCGTAGCGGTCGCGGGAGCGGCGGAGGAAGCTGCGCCCCTCGTCCACCACCAGGCGCACGCCCGACTGCTCGTAGAGCCGCCCCGAGTAGCTCAGGAAGGGCTCCGAGCTCATCACGTCCTGCGCCACCAGCGGGTTCACCTCCACCGCGGTCACGTCGGTCGCCCCGTGGTGCCGGGCGATGATGACGTCCATCCCGCCCCCGGGGCCGATGATCAGGACCTTGCGGCGGCCGCCGAGGTGGTAGGCCAGGCTCTCGATGCGGTCTCGCAGCTCGAGGTGGCGATCGAGGTTGCCGCCGTCGCGCCACATCACGGTGGCGGCATCGGAGTCGATGAAGATGAGCTTTCGGTCGGGATCCTGTGTTTCGGCGACCGTGACCCGGGAGAACGAGTTCCAGCGCGAGAAGACGACCCCTTCCTCCGAGAGGCCCTTGGATTCACGCAGCGCGATCGTCCCGGTGGCCTGGTTGAAGGCGAGGAGCGCGAGCGCGAGACCCATGAGGGGAAGGAGCCAGCGCCGGCGGCTGAGGAGGAACCCGCCCAGGACGGCAACGACCGCGACCAGAAGAACGGTGTCGATCGCCCCGAGCAGCCCCAGCGCCGGCACCAGAAGCAGGCAGCCGGCGGCGGCCCCGACCAGGTCGAAGAGATACAGACGGCTGATCTGGCGCGCCCAGGCGGTGATGGCCAGGGTGATGACGCAGCCGGAAAAGAAGAAGGGCAGCGCCGCCGCCCCGTAGATCCAGGCGAGGGGGCGGAGGGTCGACAGGCTGGGCCGCACCGGCGAGAGGGGATGGGACAGGATGACGAGAAGGCCGATCACCGTGGTCACGGAGAAGAGGGCGGCGAAGATGGCGAGGAGGCGGGACGCTCCCTCCTCGTCGAGCCGCGGCCGCACGACGTAGAGGAACACCCCGCTCGCCCCCGAGCCGAAAAGGGCGAGCGAGATCGCCAGGAAGGCGAAGTGGTAGAACATCGTCGCCGAGAAGAGCCGGGTCAGGGTGAGCTCCAGCATGAGGGTGGCCAGGCTCACGAGGGCCACGCCGAGGAAACGAGCGGTGCTGGTCGAGGGGCGTTCGGTGTCCAACGATCGGCGATTCTGAGGCATACCGGCACGGCGAGTCCAATCGCCTCGCGGCGCATCGAGACCGGCGCCCCGGTTTGACCTTCCGCTGGCGCCACGGATAGTCTGGCGTATTGCGCCTCCGGGGGTGAGGCGCGGGGAGAGCACTCCGGTCCATGAACATCCTGATCATCGGCGACGTGGTCGGCAGCCCCGGGCGCGGGATCCTGAAGAAGGCGCTGCCCGTCGTCTTCGAGAAGCACGACGATCGACTACTGCATCGCCAACGTCGAGAACGCTGCCGGTGGCTTCGGGGTCACGAAGGACGTCTGCGACGAGATCCTCGACGCCGGGGTCGACTGCCTCACCTCGGGCAACCACATCTGGGACAAGAAGGAGATCATGGGCGTCGTCGATCTCATCCCCCAGCTGCTGCGGCCCCTGAACTACCCGGCGGGCCAGCCCGGCCGCGGCGACCACGTCGGCAAGGGCAAGCGCTCCGGGATCCCGGTGGCCACCCTCAACCTGAGCTGCCGGGTGTTCATGCACGGGTCCATCGACGACCCGTTCCGACTGGGGAGCGAGGCGGTCGAGCGCCTGCGCGAGGAGGCCCGGATCGTCATCGTGGACGTGCACGGCGAGGCCACCTCCGAGAAGACGGCGCTCGGCCACCACTTCGACGGACGGGTGACGGCGGTGGTCGGCACGCACACCCACGTACCCACGTGCGACCACCGCATCCTCCCGAAAGGGACGGCCTACTGCACCGACCTCGGCATGACCGGCCCCTACGACTCGGTGATCGGCGTCGAGAAGGAGGCGGTGCTCCGGCGCTTCCTCACCGGCATGCGCACCCGCTTCGAGACCGCCAAGGGGGATCCTCGCTTCGCGGCGGCGGTGGTGGACGCCGACCCGGAGACCGGCCGCGCCCGCTCGATCGACCGGATGCTGCTGACCGCGGACGACCTCACGACGCTCTAGGGCTATACTCTCGGCGTGCCGGCTCGCGCCTCGACGACCGCCCTCCCGGAGGGGCTCGGGATCCGTGCTCGACGCCCTGCCGATCGGGCTCTACGTCGTCGACCGCGATCTGCGGGTCGTCGCCTGGAACCGACTGCGCGAGAAGGGGCCGCTCGGCCGCCGCCGGGGCGAGACGCGTCGGCAAGCCGCTGCGCCGAGCGCTCGGGGCCGCCGGCTTCCGGGCGACCGAGCCCGTGCTGCGGGAGGTCTTCGGCACCGGCCAGCCCCACGAGGAGATCGTCGAGACCAGCCGGCTCTACCACGTCCGGCGCCTCCCGGTGCGGCGGGGGAGGTCGGTGACGCACGTCCTCTCCTGGTTCGAGGACATCACCGAGCGCCGGGCCCTCGAGATGCGCCTCATCGCCTCCGACCGCTTCGCCTTCCTCGGGCAGCTCGTCTCCGGCGTGGCCCACGAGATCTCCAACCCCCTCGCCGGGATCGCCGGGTGCGCGGAGGCGCTCGCCTCGCTCGCGGCAAGGGGCGACAAGGCCACCGCGCGCGAGGCGCGGCAGTTCCGCGGCCTCATCCGCGCCGAGGTGGCCCGCTGCGAGACGATCGTGCGCTTCCTGCTCGACTCCTCCCGGCCCTCGTCCGGTCGACGGCGGACGTCGCGGAGACGGCCTCTCTCGCCCTGAGGCTGCTCGAGCGCCACCCCGCCTTCACTCGCATCCGGTCCGCACGTCGATCCCCGCGCTCGCTGCCCGCGGCGCGCATCGACGCCGACTCGCTCAAGCAGGTCGTGATGGCCCTCGCCGCGGGCGCCGCGCAGGCGATGCCCACGGGCGGCATCCTGACCGTTCGCGGCGGGACGGCAGGGCCGCTCCATCGTCCTCGACGTCGCGGACACCGGCCCCCTCGGTGCCCCCGGCCGCGCCGAGCCCAGCTCTTCGAGCCGTTCGCCACCGCCGATGCCCAGCGCGGGGCCGGCCTCGGGCTCGCCATCGCCCGGAGCCTGCTCCGCAGCCGCGGGGGCGATCTCGTCTACCGGCCCAGGAGAGGCGGCAACGCCTTCCGCGTCGTCCTCCGAGCGGCCTCGGGTAAAGCATGAACGAAGCCGGCTTCCGCGTGCTCGTGGCGGAGGACGAGGCCACGTTCGGACTGACCGTGGCCCGCGCCCTCAAGAACCTGAACCACGAAGTCAAGGTCTGTCCGACGGGCAAGGCCGCCCTCAAGGCCCTCGACTCCACCGAGTGGGACGTGCTGCTCCTCGACCTCAAGCTCCCCGACGCCGACGGCGTCGACATCCTCGCCCGCGTGCGCAAGGAGCACCCGGAGCTGCAGACGATCATCGTGACCGGCTTCGCCAACGTGCAGTCCGCCATCGAGACGATGCGCCTCGGCGCCTTCGACTACCTGACCAAGCCCCCGAACTTCGAGGAGCTCGGGATGCGGGTGGAGAAGGCGGGCGAGAAGACGCTGCTCGAGCGGGAGAACCGCCGGCTGCGCTTCCAGGTGCAGCGCAACCTCTCGTCCAACATCCTGACCCGCTCGCCGGCTGCTCCAGAAGGTCCTGAAGACGATCGAGATGGTGGCGGCGGCGCGCACACCGGTGCTGATCGAAGGCGAGAGCGGCGTGGGCAAGGAGCTGCTGGCCCAGCACGTGCACCGTCTGTCGCCCCGGTCGAACAAGGGTTTCGTGGACCTCAACTGCGCGGCGGTGCCGTCGAGCCTGCTCGAGAGCGAGCTGTTCGGCTTCGAGCGCGGGGCCTTCACCGGGGCCGGCAACGAGAAGCCGGGGCTCGTCGAGGTCGCGGACGGGGGGACGCTCTTCCTCGACGAGGTCGGAGAGATGGCGGCCGAGATCCAGTCGAAGTTCCTCCGCGTGCTCGACTCGGGGACCTTCTACCGGGTCGGGGCGACCCGCAAGCGACGGGCCGACTTCCGTCTCGTCTGCGCCACGAATCGCGACCTCAAGGGGGAGGTGACGGCGGGGCGGTTCCGCAAGGACCTCTTCTACCGAATCAACGGGGTCAAGGTGGTGATCCCGCCTCTCCGCGACCGACCCGAGGACATCCCGCTGCTCGTCGAGCACTTCGCCCGGCAGCTGCTCGAACCAGAAGAGCTTCTCCACGGCCGCGCTCGCCGCGCTTCAGGCGCACGACTGGCCGGGGAACGTGCGGGAGCTCCACTTCGCGGTCGAGCGCGCGGGGCTGCTGGCCGAGGGGGAGAAGATCGACCTTCACGACCTGCCCCCGGAGATCGTGGAGAAGGGCGGGCGGGCGCCGGTGCCGGCGGTCGCCCCCGCCGAGCCGGCGGAGGGACCCGAGGCCGAGCCGACGACCCTTCCGCTCTCCGAAGGGGACGGCCCCGACGTGGAGCGCGTCCGGGCGGCCCTGGAGATGGCGAGGTGGCGTCGCGAGAAGGCGGCCGAGATCCTCGGCGTGTCGCCGCGGACGCTGTACCGCTGGATCAAGAAGCTTGGGTTGTGAGCAGGGATTAGGGGAAACCACACTTATCGCCAGCTTGGAGATGAGTATGGCGTCCCCTCATCCTTCTGCCGGCCGTCCGGAGTCTAGCGGGAGCGAGGCGAGCCCCGTCGGGTCGGGCGGGACCTCGCGGTCTTCTTCGACCCGGCGCCCCCGCCCGCGCGGTTGACACGAGCACCGACGAGGCCAGGAACGGACGCCTTCCGGAGGACCGGGAAGCCCAGCGCCATCTCGACGATCTCCTGCGGGAGAAGGCGTGCCCCGACGCTCAGGTAGAGACGGGGCACGCAGCGGGAGAGCCGGCGCCCGAGGTCGGCGCCCCCCCCGGGGAGGAGCAGGTCCACGACGGCGAGATCGAACGTCTCGCGCCGAACCGCGGCGCCGGCGGCCCGGGCCGTCCGGACGAGGCGCACCCGGTGGCCGTTTCGGCGGAGCAGCTGGGCGAGGGCCCGCCCGCACGGGGCATCGGATTCGACGAGGAGAACCGCCTGGGCCGGTGTCATGCCGTTGGGCAGAGCAACGGGCATACCACCCCGCCACACGGTTGACTGTCAACGACTTGCGCGCCGGGGCCGCCTCCGCTGTCCGCCGACCGGACGCCACGACGGCGAAACGGCGGACGCCGGCCCGGCGCGTTGACGACGCCGACGAGGCGAGTCACGACCGCGGTCGCGCGAGTGTCGCGGGCCACGCGGCGCGGGGCTCGGCGGGCGGGGGCCCCGGCGAGGCCGCCGCTCCCCCCGGAACCTCGTGGAGGGGCCGAGAATCACACGACCTCGGCGATCCTAGCGTGCCCGCTGCAGGCGGACGCTGACCTGGCGCGTCTCGCCGTCGCGCCAGACGGTCAGGGTGACGGTGTCGCCGGGACGGTAGCTGCCCAGCCGCCCGAGGAGGTCGCCGACGCTGCCCACCTCCTTGCCGTCGATCTGCTGGATGATGTCGCCCGGGATGACCCCCCTCTGGCCGCGCCGGGTCCCTCTGAGGCCGGCCTCGTCGGCCCCGCCTCCGGGCGAGACGTCGCGGATGAGCGCCCCCTCGATCCCGAGGCGGCGGGTCACCGCCGCACTCAGCTGGCCGTCGAGGTAGACGCCCAGCACGGGCCGAATCACCTTCCCGTGGCGGATGAGCTCGGGCACGATGCGGTTCACCGTGTCGACCGGCACCGCGAAGCCGATGCCCGCGCTCGCACCCGAGGGGCTGTAGATCGCGGTGTTGACCCCGATCAGCCGCCCGCCGCTGTCGAGAAGCGGGCCTCCCGAGTTGCCGGGGTTGATGGCGGCGTCGGTCTGGATCACGTCGAAGATGGTGGTGCCGCTCACGGCCTGGATCGTCCGCCCGAGCGCGCTCACGATGCCGGTCGTGAGCGTGTGGTCGAGGCCGAAGGGGTTCCCGATCGCGTAGACGTGCTGGCCCACCCGCAGGTCGCGGCTGGCGCCGATCTGGATGGGCACCAGCTTCACGCGCGGCGCGGAGATGCGGAGGACGGCCAGGTCCTGGTCGTCGGCAAACCCCACGACGGTCGCGTCGAAGTCATCGTCGCCGAGCGTGACTTTGGCGGAGCCGCCGCGCCCGGCCGCATCCTGCACGACGTGGTAGTTGGTGACCACGTGTCCCCGGTCGTCCCACAGGAAGCCCGAGCCCGTTCCCTTGGGAACCTCGAACACGTTGCGCGTCCAGAAGTCGATCTGCTGCACCCGGGTCGTGATGAAGGCGACGGAGGGGGCGGCCGTCTCGAAGAGGCGGATGGTCTTCTGCTCTTCGTCGTCGAGGAAGGGCGCGGTCGCGGTCGACCTCACCGACACCGGCGCCGCCTCGGGCGCCGGCGCCTCGGTGGTCCCGCCCCACGAGATCACGCGTTGGATGGCGGTGGGGACGAGAAGGCCGACCCCCAGCCCGACGATCAGGCTGAGAAAGAAGAGGGAGCGCGCGCGCCGCATGGTTCTTGTCCTCCAGGTCCGGGTCCTTGCCCATCATATCGCCGCGGAGTCCGGACGGGTCCGGGCCGGTGGCCCTGATAGAATGCCGCCACGCCATGCAGCAGAAGGGATTGGACTTCGGCGGCTCCGCGGGACCCCGGCCCGCGCGTCGCCGCGCCCTCAGCGTCTCCGAGCTCACGGAGCGCGTCCAGGGCGTGCTCGAGACCGAGTTCCTGGACGTCTGGGTCGAGGGCGAGATCTCGAACCTGAAGCGGGCGAGCCTCCGGGCACATCTACTTCTCGCTCAAGGACGACCGGGCCCAGATCCGGGCCGTCGTCTGGAAGACCGACGCGCGGCTCCTCCGCTTCCGGCCGCAGGACGGCATGCACGTCCTGGCCCGCGGCGGACTGCGGGTCTACCCGCCCCGCGGCGAGTACCAGATCTCGGTCCAGGTGCTCGAGCCCCTCGGCAAGGGCTCTCTCGCGCAGGCGTTCGAGGAGCTGAAGGAGAAGCTCGAGAAGGAGGGGCTGTTCGAGCCCGCCCGCAAGCGAGCGCTGCCCGTGCTGCCCCGCCGCATCGGGGTCGTGACCTCACCCACGGGCGCGGTGATCCGCGACATCCTGCGCGTGCTCCACCGCCGCTACGCCAACCTCGAGGTGCTCCTCTATCCGGCACGCGTGCAGGGCGAGGGCGCGGCGGCGTGAGATCGTGCAGGGGGTCCGGGCCCTCAACCGCCTGGGCGGCCTCGACGTCCTCATCCTCGCCCGCGGCGGGGGAAGCCTCGAGGACCTGTGGGCGTTCAACGAGGAGGCGGTGGCCCGGGCGATCGCGTCCTCCCGAATCCCGATCATCTCCGCGGTGGGCCACGAGACCGACTTCACGATCGCCGACTTCGTGGCCGACGTCCGCGCGCCCGACGCCCTCCGCCGCCGCCGAGCGCGTCGTCCAGGCGAAGGAGGAGCTCCAGGCGCGGATCTCGGGTGCGGAGAAGCGCCTCCACGCCGCCCTGCGCCTCGGGCTCACCCGGACGCGGGCCCGGGTCGAGGCCGCGGCCGCCCACCGGGTCTTCGCCGCCGAGCAGGGGCGCCTCCGCGTGCGGGCCCAGCGCGTGGACGAGCTGGTGCGACGCGGCCAACGAGCTCTCGTGCGCCGTCTCGAGCGCGGCGGCGAGAGCGCGCGTCGCCTGCGGGAGCGTCTGGAGGCCTTCCGGTGGGACCGCCAGCTCGCCGCCCGACGCGAGAGACTGGCCCGGCGGTCCGACCGCCTGGGTGCGCTCTTCCGCGAGGGACTGGATCGGCGTCGGGCGGGGCTGGCTCGGCTCGCGGGACGGCTCGAGGGGCTCTCGCCCCTCGCCGTGCTGGGCCGCGGCTACGCGCTGGTGTGGGACGAGGCGACGGGCGTGCTCCTGCGCGACGCCGCCGAGACGGTCGAGGGACGCCCGCTTCGCATCCGATTGCACCGGGGCGCCATCCGCGCCACCGTCGAGTCGAGGGAGCCCGAGTGAAGAAGAACGAGGAACCCAGGTTCGAGCAGGCCCTCGCGGCGCTCGAGAAGATCGTCGAGCGTCTCGAGAAGGGCGAGCTGACGCTCGAGGAGTCGCTCAAGCTCTACGAGGAGGGGATCCGTCTCTCGCGGCTCTGCCACGGCAAGCTGGAAGAGGCGGAGGGCAAGATCGAGATGCTCCTCAAGGACGCCAAGGGGCGAGCCCGCGCTCGACGCGCAGGGCCGCCCGAAGACGCAGCCTCTCCCGCCACCGGAGGACGAGGGTTAGTGGCACGAGAGCGAAGTCGTGTTGACCCTTCGGGCTACGCGGCGGAGGGGCTCGGCGGGCGGGGCCCCGACGAGGACCCTGCTCCACTTCGAAGGTGTCGGGCCCGCAGACGGGGTGCACGCCGAGCCCCCCTGAGGCCCCGCGCCGGAAGAGACACACGACTTCGGTGACGCACTACAAGGGGACGCGTTGACCACAGCGCTCACGACCCTCGACGACCTGCGACTCGCGGTCGAGCCCGCCCTGGACCGGGCGCTGCCGCCCGAGGACGCCTGGCCGGAGACGATCCACCGCGCGGTGCGCTACAGCCTCTTCGCCGGGGGCAAGCGCATCCGGCCCGTGCTCGTCCTGGCCGCCGGCGAGGCGGTCGGGGGCGCTCGCGAAGAGGTGCTGCCCCTCGCCTGCGCGGTCGAGATGATCCACACCTACAGCCTCATCCACGACGACCTGCCGGCCATGGACGACGACGACCTACGGAGGGGCAAGCCCACCTCGCACAAGGTCTTCGGCGAGGCGATCGCGATCCTCGCCGGGGACGCGCTGCTGACGCGGGCCTTCCACCTCCTCGCCGAGGTGCCCGCCGACCACGACGAGACGAGGCTCCGCCGGCGGGTCCAGGCCACGGCTCTACTCGGGGAGGCCTGCGGGACCACCGGGCTCATCGGGGGCCAGGTGATGGACCTCGAGTCGGAGGGACGGACGATCGACGCCGGCTCGCTCGAGTGCCTGCACCGCGCCAAGACCGGCGCCCTCCTCTCGGCGTGCGTGCGGGGCGGAGCCATCCTCGGCGGGGCGGCGGAAGCCGACCTCGCGCTCCTCACCCGCTACGCTGCGGCGATCGGCCTCGCCTTCCAGGTCGTGGACGACGTCCTCGACGCCACCGAGGACGCGGAGCGGCTCGGCAAGACCGCGGGCAAGGACGAGGCCGCGGGCAAGGCCACCTACGTCAGCGTCCACGGCCTCGAGCGCGCCCGGGAGATGGCGGCCGCGCTGCGCGGCGAGGCGCTCGACGCGCTCGAGCCCCTCGGGCCGCGGGGCGGAGCGGCTCGCCGAGATCGCCCGCCTCATCGTGGACCGCCACTCGTGAAGCGGCACCGCGCATTCGTGACGAGGCTCGACGTCTGGCTCGCCGAGAACGGTCTCGCCGAGTCGCGGGAGAAGGCCCAGGCGCTCGTCATGGCCGGGCGGGTGACGCTGAACGGCCAGCGGGCGAGCAAGCCCGGCACACGGGTCAAGGACGGCGCACGAGTCGCGGTCGAACCCGGCCCCGCCCACGTGGGTCGCGGGGCGACTGAAGCTGGCCGCGGCGCTCGACGCCTTCGCGCGTCGACCGCCGGGGGCAGGGTGGCGGTGGACGTGGGGGCCTCGACCGGGGGCTTCACCGAGACGCTGCTCGCGCGGGGCGCGGCACGCGTCTACGCGGTGGACGTCGGCCGCGGCCAGCTCCACGAGCGGCTGCGCACCGACCCGCGCGTCGTCGTGCTCGACCGCACGAACGCGCGGAGCCTGTCGCCCGAGCAGGTCCCCGAGCCCTGTGCGGTCGCGACGATGGACGTCTCCTTCATCTCCGTGCGCAAGATCCTGCCCGCGCTTCGCTCGGTCCTCGCCCCGGGCGCCGACGTGGTGGTCCTGGTGAAGCCCCAGTTCGAGGTCGGGCCGCTTCCAGGTGGGCCGCGGCGGGATCGTGAAGGACCCGACCCTTCACCGGCAGGCCCTGCGGGACGTGGCCGAGGGCGCACGAGAGCAGGGCTACGCGGTACGGGGGGCCTGTGCCTCGCCGATCACCGGCGCCGAGGGCAATCGTGAGTTCTTCCTGCACCTCGTCCCTGATGGACCTCCCCTGGCCCCGGACGATGTCGAGACCCTCCTCAGAAAGGCGGTGGAGGCATGAACACGATCGGCGTTCTCGCACGGGCCGACCTCGAGGAAGCGGGGCCGGTCATCAAGGAGCTGGTGGGCTGGCTCCGCGACCGCGGGCGTCGCGCCTGCCTCGACGAGGCCACCGCCGTCCTCGGCGGCCCCGGGATCGAGGCCGGCGGCAACCTCATCGCCCCGGGCAAGGACGTGGCCGCGCTCGCGGACGCGTTGGTGGTCCTCGGGGGTGACGGCACCCTGCTCGCGGCGAGCCGCCTGCTCGAGCGGTCGATCCCCGTTCTCGGCGTCAACTTCGGCAGCCTCGGCTTCCTCACCGAGATCACACTGCCCGAGCTCTACCCGACGCTCGAGAGTGTCCTCGAGGGCCGGTTCGAGCACGAAGACCGGCGGCTCCTGCGCGCGGTCGTGCACCGGCAGGGGCGAGAGGACGTCACCGCCGACGTGCTGAACGACGTGGTGATCACGAAGGCCGGCCCGTCCCGGATCATCGAGCTCGACGTCGTGGTCGACGGACGGTTCGTGTCGTCGTTCCGGGCGGACGGGATCATCGTCTCGTCCCCGACCGGCTCCACCGCCTACAACCTGGCCGCCGGCGGACCCATCCTCAGGCCCACCCTCCCGGCGATGGTCGTGACGCCGATCTGCCCCCACATGCTCACGCAACCGGCCGCTCGTGGTCGGGGACGAGGCGCGGGTCGAGGTCCGGCTGCGGGCGGCCCGCGGGGTGGAGGTCTACGCCGCCCTCGACGGGCAGGAGACGTTCGCCCTCACCGATGGCGACGGGGCGGTGGTCACGGGCAGCCCGCGTTCGCCTCAAGCTCGTCACCGCCCCGGGTCGGGACTACTTCGAGGTCCTCCGCACCAAGCTCAAGTGGGGCGAGACGGGCGTGGCCGGGGGCGAAGGGTGAACTGGGGGCCTCGATCCGTTCATCGACCCCCTGATCATTCAATGACCCCCCACCCTGATATGGGATGACCGTGTCAAGCCCCGAGGTAGGGGGTGGCCCCTGGAGCGGAGGAGGAGGCGGTCGAGGCGGCTGTTTCGACGGTTGATCACTCTGATATTCGCGGATCGAGCCTGAAGCTCGCCGTCATGGTCGTGATCCGTCGGGAGCTGCCTCGGACTAACTTCGTGGATCAGGGTGTTGGCCCTGCCACATAGGGTGAACGAGGATCCTCCATTCCGTAGGCCCCTCGACCACCGCCTGCTCCTCTCCAAAGGTCCCGGTCCTCTTTTCCTTGTGACGACGTTGCGTTTCCCCGTTCGTCTCAGGCGGCGCGCCCGCGCCGCAGCTGCTGCTCCTTCTCCACCTGCATCCCGACCGCCCAGATGAAGCCCCAAAGCTCCCTTCCCACCGCCGTGATCGCCTCCTGCTTGAGCTTGCCCCTCGCCAGCAGCCGTCGGTACCGGGAGCACAGCCGGTGCTGAGCCTTCCAGGCGATCTCCTTGACCTCCTCGCTCAGCCCTTCCTGCCGCTTCTTGAGCGCCGGCGACATCGCTGGGCGGTATTGATAGGCCCAGGCCGCCTCACCGGCGACCCGCCTCAGGTGGGCGTTGCCCGTCTTGGTGATCCCAAAGCGCCGGATCCGGCTCCCCGTAGAGTCCTCGCTCGAGACCATGCCGCTGTAGCCCATCAGCAGCTTCGGCCGCTCGAAGCGGGACACCACGCCCAGCTCCGCCACGATCGTCGCCGCCGTGATCTGCTTGATCCCCCGCAGCGCCTGCAGCCCCGCCACCAGGGCCCTTCTGTCCTCCGAGAGACTCTCCACCGCCTGGGCGATCGCCCTCTCCAGCCGCTCGATCCTCGCCGCCGCGTGCTCCACCTCGTGCAGGTAATCCACAAACGTGGCCTCCTGCGCCGGCTGCTCGAAGCGCAGCGTCCGCACCCAGGCCAGGTGTGTCGTCGTCCAGTTCTTCACCCCCGCCCCAGCCCTCAGCCCGCGGCGCAGCAGAAACTTCCCCAGCCGGTGCCGCGCCCGCAGCTGATCCTTCTTCGCCACCTCACGCGCCCGCACCAGGTCTCGGAGGGCCTCCTGCTCCGCGTCCGGTACCCACACCGGCGTCAGGTCCCCGCTCCGGTAGCTCCGCGCCAGCTTCAACGCGTCCCGCCGGTTCGTCTTCACACGATCCCCGGCCTTGACCGGCACCAGCGTCGGGGCCACCACGTCGCAGTGCACTCCGAGCTCCCTCAACTGCCAGTACAGCCCATAGCCATGAGGACCCGCCTCGTAGCAGACCCGCAGCCGCTTCGCTGGACCCAGCTTCTTCACGAGCCGCCGAACCGACTCACGACTGTGGGGGACCGCTCCCACTGACCGGACCTCACCCCCAGGCTCCGCCACCGCCACCACGATCTTCTCCGAGTCCACATCAAACCCGACGTGTCGGATATGCTTGTCCATGATCGGCTCCTTTCGCTTGTAGCTCTGCGCTACAGGTCAAGCCGATCGGAGCGTAACCTACGAACTCGCGATCGGAGCCGGTCATCCCATCTTGACTAACCCTCCCCACGTAGGGGGCTCGGGGGACGCGAAGTCGAGCTTGCGAGACGAGCGTCGACCCCGAGTGTATGCCGCGACGCGCAAGCGTCGCCTCCGACAGGCCGGAAAGGTTTGAGATAGGCCCCGGACACCCGCGTGTCCCCAAGGAAGGGACACGCGGGCGATTCCAGGCCTGATGGCCAACCGCACCTGCTTCCTGACCCCACACCCTGACCGTTCCAATGGCCCTCCACCCTTTTCTCCCCGCGTGCGCTGGTCGCCAGCCGTCCTAGTCAAGACGGATCACGTTCTCGGGCTCACCCGGGGGGACGAGCGCCACGCTCACGATCTCGATCTCCCCGGATCGCGGCGCGAGCCGGATGTCTCCCCCACCGGAGTCGGCGTAGGACCAGGGGACACGCAGACGGAAGGCGCTGCCGACGCGGTGCTCGTCCCAGCGGACCGCGGTCCAGAACGTCTTCTCCCCCACCCCCAGGACCCCCGGGCCTCGGCCGGCGATCCGCAGCTCGAGACGACGCGACCGCGCCGAACCGCGCACACGGAGGAAGAGGGCGTCGTCCGGGGCTTGCAGCCTCAGCCGATCGTCGACCACCCGCGCCCCGCCTTCGAGCAGCACGTCGCCGAGGGTCGGGTCCGCCCCCCCGACCACGGAACGATCGCCAGAGAACGAGACGAAGGACCCGGTCGGCCCGCCGAGCACGAGCGGGTGCTCGCGCACGATCACGCGGCGGCCCACGACGGCGGGGAGGGCGAAGCGCACCACGCGCTCGCGAAACTGGAAGACGATCGGGCTGCGGGCCACGTTCCACGTGACCCCCGCCTCTCCCCCGTGCAGCCGCTCCCATCGCCCGTCGTACGCGAAGGCCCCCAGCGTCTGCACCGCCACCGACCCCGCCGCGATCACCACGCCGAGGGGGCGAAGCAGGGCCAGGCCCTCGGGCAGGAGCAGCAGCAGCGGCGGCCCGGCCGGGGCCAGGCCCCGAGGCCCCCAGAAGGGCCCACCGCCCGGGCTCCCGTCGATGCTCAGCCAGACCACGTGGGCGAGGGCGGCGGCGGCGGCGGCGAGCGGCAGCCAGGCGGCGGGCGAGCCCTGGTCCCACGGATGGCGGCCACGGGGCGGGCGCATCGCCCGCACGATCCCGGCGCCGGCGACCAGCACGACCGGCGCAAAGAAGAGCAGCCCCCGGGCCGGCGAGACGAGCAGCGCGAGCCCGCCGGCGGCCGCAGCGGACGACTCCGGTCCGGAGCCCGCCGTCACGCCGATCAGGGCCAGGAGCACGGAGGGCAGCGCCCAGGCGAGGACCCGCAGGGCAGCCCGGCGCCAGCGCCCGAGGGTGGCGAGCGCCAGGACGAGGGCCAGGATCCAGGTGGACGGCGACAGCAGCACCGCGACCGCCAGCGCGACGGTGCTCTGTGCGGCCGGCGAAGGATCGTTCTCGGCCTCGGCCCGGCTCAGCAGGAGCAGCGCCACCGCGACCGCGGTCGCCGCCGGGACCTCGGCCGACCACGACTGCGAGGCGGCGGTGAGCGTGGTGCCGAGGGCGAGCACGAGCCCGCTCACCCGCGCATCCGCGAGGGTCTGACGCCGGGCGGCCGCCGAGAACAGGGCCCCGGCCGAGAGCCCGGCGCAGGCGGCCGCGAGAAGCTTGCCGACCACCGCTCGCGCGACGGAATCCAGCTCCAGGACGAGACCGGCCACCCACAGCACCACCTGCAGCGGGGCGCCGGCCAGGCCCGAAAGCTGAGGGTCGCCCAGGGGACGCCCGTTCGCGAGGAGGAGCGCGGCAGCGAGGACCGCCACCGCCAGCGTCGCCGCCATTCCCGGTCCGGGCACACGCGGCCGCGGCTCGGGACCGGTCTCGTAGGCTCGAACCCCCATCAGCGGCCGCGGCGGCGGCGCTGGTAGCGATCCACCGCGCGGTTGTGCTCGGTGAGCGTCGCGCTGAAGTGGTGCGTGCCGTCGTTGCGGCTCACGAAGTAGAGGTCGCGCGTGTCCGCCGGATCCAGCACCGCCAGGATGGCCTCGCGGCCCGGCGAGCCGATCGGTCCCGGGGGAAGCCCGGGGTGCCGGTACGTGTTGTAGGGGGAGTCCATCTCGAGGTCCCGGCGGCGGATGTTGCCGTCCCAGGCCCCTTCCTGCTTGAGAGCGTAGATGATCGTGGGGTCGGTCTGCAGGAGCATTCTCCGCTCGAGGCGGTTGTGGAAGACGGCGGCGATCCGCGGGCGCTCTTCGACCGCGGCCGTCTCGAGCTCCACGAGCGAGGCGAGGATCACGACCTCGCGCACGGTGAGCTCCCTCTTCGCGATACGGGTCCGCTCGGGGGCGACGACCTCGCGGAAGCGTTCCACCATCCGCCACACGAGAGAGAGCGCGGGATCCGCCGCGAGCGGGATCTCGTAGGTGTCGGGAAACAGGTAGCCCTCGAGATCGGAGGCCTCGGGGTCGAGTTCCCGGATGGGTGTCGGGTCGCGCGCGGCCTCGAGGAAGTCGGCGAGGACGACCCCTTGCGCGGCCGCGAGGGCGGCGGTCTCCTCGATCGTGCGGCCCTCCGGAATGGTCACCTCGTTGCGGACCACCTCACCCCGGGCGAGGAGCACGACGATATCCTCGAGGGAGAGCGGGCCCTCGAGCGCGTACTCGCCCGCCTTCAGCTGCCCCCCGAGGCCGCGCGAGCGGACGAGGAGCCGGAAGACGAGGGGGTGCCGCACGAGGCCCTGCGCCTCGAGCTTCCTCCCGATAGCATCCGCAGTCGACCCGGGCGGCACGACCAGCTTCACCGGGGGTGCGCCCCCCATCAGCTTCGGGGCCCGCGTCTCGTGCCGCCAGGCCAGCCAGCCCCCGGCGGCGAGCAGCGCCACCAGGAGAGCCGGGAGGCGGGCCAGCCGTCCCCAGCGGGCGGATGCGGAGCCCTTCTTCGGCCTCACGCGCCCTCTCTCCGGGCCGGGGTCCCGGACCGTCGGGCGTCGAGGTAGCCCTGGAGGATCAGGACCGCCGCCGCGCGGTCGATGCGGGCCTTGCGGTCGCGGCGGCGGACTCCCGCCTCCGCGAGCAGCTCGTCCGCGGCGACGGTGGTGAACCGCTCGTCCCAGGTCACGACCGGCACCTCGACGGCGCGGCGCAACGACTCGACGAAGTCCTTCACCTTCTCGCCCTGAGGGCCCACGGTTCCGTCGAGCCGCCAGGGCATGCCGACCACGACCTCGCCCACCCCGCGCTCGCGCACGAGGGCGGCCACCGCCCGGATGTCCTTGCGGGGCCCGACCCGCTCGAGGGTGAGGAGCCCTGAGGCCAGGGTCGCGGTCTCGTCGGAGAGCGCCACCCCGATGCGGACATCCCCGACGTCAAGGCCCAGGTACCGCACGCGAGGCAGTATAGCCGCTCCCGCGGGGCCACCTTGACACCCTCCCGGGGGCTCTGCGATCCTGCCCGCTCCTTACGTTGAGGACGGGAGTGACCGCGCATGTCCGAGGCCAAGTACAGGATCCTCAAGGAGCTCGGCGCCGGGGGCATGGGCTGGGTGAACAAGGGGCTCCTGATCGGGCAGGCCGGCTTCCAGCGGCCGATCGTCATCAAGCAGCTCAAGCAGGCGGAGCCCGAGCACCTCCGGCTGTTCGTGGAGGAGGCGCGCCGCTACGCGCTGCTCGATCACGAGAACATCGGCCGCATCTTCGACTTCGAGCGCGTCCGGGGCGAGCTGTGCATCATCCTCGAGTACATCGACGGGTGGAGTCTCGTGGAGTACGTCGAGCGGCACCGCGAGCTCGGCTACCTGCCCGACGTCGACCTTTCGGTGTTCATCGCGAGCCGGGTCTGCCGAGCCCTGCAATACGTGTACGAGAAGGCCCGGATCGCGCACCGTGACATCAGCCCGAGCAACATCATGATGACCACCGAGGGCACCGTGAAGCTGATCGACTTCGGGATCGCCGCGCGCAGCGGGGCCCGGGAGAGCTACCTCGCGGGCAAGCCCGCCTACATGGCGCCGGAGATGGCGGTCGAGAAGCGGGCCGACCACCGCAGCGACATCTTCTCCCTCGGCACCGTGCTCTACGAGGTGCTCACCGGCGAGCGGCTCTTCCCCGGCGACACCTCCAGCGTCGTCCTGGAGCGGGTGGTGTCGGGGCCCATCCCCTTCGCCGGAGAGACGAACGAGGCGGTACCCGAGGTGGTCGAGGAGATCCTGGCCCGTGCGCTCAAGCGCGAGCCCTCCGAGCGGTACACGGACGCCGCGGCCATGGGCGAGGCCTGCGAGCACTTCCTCTACGACAAGGGGTACGGGCCGACCAACCTGACGCTCAAGCACTACCTCGGGTCCCTGTTCGGACGGGGGATGACGGACAGCCCGGGCGCGCCCCGTCACGAGCCGACGCTCATCCCGGTGGGGGACGAGATGGGGACGGTGCCTCTCAACCCCGACGAGACCCTGGCCGCGCCCCCGCTCACCCGGGTGGCCTCGCCAGTGGAGACACCCCGGCCGGAAGCGCTCCGCACGTCGCACAAGCGCCGTCGCAAGTCCGAGGGCTAAGCTCTCTTCATTCATCGACCCCCCACCCTGATCGTTCAATGACCCCCCTCCCTGATATGGGATGACCGTGTCAAGCCCCGAGGTAGGGGGTGTCCCCTGGAGCGGAGGAGGAGGCGGTCGAGGCGGCTGTTTCGACGGTTGATCACTCTGATATTCGCGGATCGAGCCTGAAGCTCGCCGTCATGGTCGTGATCCGTCGGGAGCTGCCTCGGACTAACTTCGTGGATCAGGGTGTTGGCCCTGCCACATAGGGAGAACGAGGATCCTCCATTCCGTAGGCCCCTCGACCACCGCCTGCTCCTCTCCAAAGGTCCCGGTCCTCTTTTCCTTGTGACTACGTTGCGTTTCCCCGTTCGTCTCAGGCGGCGCGCCCGCGCCGCAGCTGCTGCTCCTTCTCCACCTGCATTCCGACCGCCCAGATGAAGCCCCAAAGCTCCCGGCCCACCGCCGTGATCGCCTCCTGCTTGAGCTTGCCCCTCGCCAGCAGCCGTCGGTACCGGGAGCACAGCCGGTGCTGAGCCTTCCAGGCGATCTCCTTGACCTCCTCGCTCAGCCCTTCCTGCCGCTTCTTGAGCGCCGGCGACATCGCTGGGCGGTACTGATAGGCCCAGGCCGCCTCACCGCCGACCCGCCTCAGGTGGGCGTTGCCCGTCTTGGTGATCCCAAAGCGCCGGATCCGGCTCCCCGTAGAGTCCTCGCTCGAGACCATGCCGCTGTAGCCCATCAGCAGCTTCGGCCGCTCGAAGCGGGACACCACGCCCAGCTCCGCCACGATCGTCGCCGCCGTGATCTGCTTGATCCCCCGCAGCGCCTGCAGCCCCGCCACCAGGGCCCTTCTGTCCTCCGAGAGACTCTCCACCGCCTGGTCGATCGCCCTCTCCAGCCGCTCGATCCTCGCCGCCGCGTGCTCCACCTCGTGCAGGTAATCCACAAACGTCGCCTCCTGCGCCGGCTGCTCGAAGCGCAGCGTCCGCACCCAGGCCAGGTGTGTCGTCGTCCAGTTCTTCACCCCCGCCCCAGCCCTCAGCCCGCGGCGCAGCAGAAACTTCCCCAGCCGGTGCCGCGCCCGCAGCTGATCCTTCTTCGCCACCTCACGCGCCCGCACCAGGTCTCGGAGGGCCTCCTGCTCCGCGTCCGGTACCCACACCGGCGTCAGGTCCCCGCTCCGGTAGCTCCGCGCCAGCTTCAACGCGTCCCGCCGGTTCGTCTTCACACGATCCCCGGCCTTGACCGGCACCAGCGTCGGGGCCACCACGTCGCAGTGCACTCCGAGCTCCCTCAGCTGCCAGTACAGCCCATAGCCATGAGGACCCGCCTCGTAGCAGACCCGCAGCCGCTTCGCCGGACCCAGCTTCTTGACGAGCCGCCGAACCGACTCACGACTGTGGGGGACCGCTCCCACTGACCGGACCTCACCCCCAGGCTCCGCCACCGCCACCACGATCTTCTCCGAGTCCACATCAAACCCGACGTGTCGGATATGCTTCTCCATGACCGGCTCCTTTCGCTTGTAGCTCTGCGCTACAGGTCATTCCGATCGGAGCGTAACCTACGAACTCGCGATGGGAGCCGGTCATCCCATCCTGACTAACCCTCCCCACGTAGGGGGCTCGGGGGACGCGACGTCGAGCTTGCGAGACGAGCGTCGACCCCGAGTGTATGCCGCGACGCGCGAGCGTCGCCTCCGACAGGCTGGAAAGGTTCGAGATAGGCCACGGACACCCGCGTGTCCCCAGGGAAGGGACACGCGGGCGGGGCTGGCCTGATGGCCCGTCGCACCCGTACCCCCTCCCTATCCCTCGGTGTTCTTCGTCGAGGTAACAAGACCGTCTAGGGCCTCCTCCGGCTTGGCGTCGGCCGCAAAACCGACCTTGGAGGGCTGAGGGCCGGGATCACCTGGCCTGGGGATTCCTTCGGGCACCTGGGACCACCATCATTGACCTGGCCTGGCCAGAATGGTCTCCAGTACCGGGTCAATTCCCTCGATGTAGTCCCGGTACGTTGTCTCAACCCGGAGCTCTGGATCCAGCTTGCCCACCGCCACATCAGAGAGGTAATTGCGCCAGTAGCACTGGGGCCAGGGCGGGCAGCCGTTCTGCACGTCGTGCAGGCCGGTGTTGAAGGTCATGCCCAGGTTTGAATTCGGCAGTACAAAATCATTGGTCTCGCCGTAGTTACGCTCGCGATCGCCGATGCGCGCGCCCACAATCTCGACTTGCTCTCCACCGCTGGCGCGGAGAAAGGCCACACTGTTTATGCCGGCGGAGAAGGTGGCGGGTCCCGTGATGACGTAAATCGGTGTCCCGGGCGCGAGCAAGCCCGGCAAGTCCGTCATCAATTCCTCGGTGAGGGTGTAGTCACCACCGCCATTAAAGCGCTGATCGACCACGACAAACTCCGCTTGCTGTTGTTGGAGCGCCCCGCGTACCGAGTCCTGGAAGTCCTGGATATCATCACCGTAGTTCTGTCGAAACTGTATATAGAGTCCACCTTCAGCAAGGCGCTGCCACTGGTAGTCATCTTGCGGGTTTTGCAGGTAGAGCGGCATTCTTTCGATGTGCTCTGCCAGCGCCTCCCAGCCATCCTCACTGTCTCCCGGGAGTTCCGGGTAGAGGTAACGGCTGGGCCAGAACAGGGGTGATTCGACCGTGAGCTTCTGCACTGCGAGGGCGCGGGTCTCCGTGTTGCCATCGGCCAGTTCGAAGGTAAACGAACTTGCCAGTTCAGAGTCGCCCAGCCCTGCGGCGTGATGGGCTGCGGGGATTTCAAGCAGTATTGGTCCCCGGTAGGCCCGAAACGCCTCTTCGGTGCCACCGACAAAGGGACGGAGACGGGCTGCTGCTGTATTCACATCGATACCATTGACCATGGTAAGCCTGCCGCCTAGCAGGTCTGCATGGTCGGGGTGTGCTCTCACCACGTGGAGGCCGTCCGCAAACCAGTACAGCCGCAGGGGTATGCGCCCGTGCATGCGCGAGAAGCGTTCCATCCAGATATTGGAGTGACCGTTGTCGGCGGCGGCCACCGCGCCGGCAATGGCAAGCTGGAACTGCGCATCGCTAAGATTGCCCAGCTGGCCCGCAAGCCTCGCCAGTATGGCCTCCGCCGCGGCCCGGGTTTCCGGCGTGTAGCTCTTGTCGAGATCCAGGTAGTGGCGAAAGTAGGCGAGATCCTGCTGCCGGGCTTCCAGCCTATTGGCGGGTTCAGGGTAGTTGGCCTCGGGTGCGCCGGGATACCAGGTGTGATCGACATAGAAATCGGCGGCGCCGTAGAGCGCGACCAGGACAATCGCCGGGACAACCAGGCCGTATGAAAGACGCTTGAGCCATTTCCCGGCGATCATGTCTTACTCCTGTCGCGCTCTTCGGTACAGTTCTGCATAGGCCAGGCCACCGGCACTATCGAGAATCGTGCCGTTGGGGAGTTCCTCTGTGCGGGCAGTTTCCAGCATGGCAGCGCCGAGTTGGTTCGACGTAATGACCAACTTGCCCGGTCGCATGTTGGCCTGTGTCCCTTGAGATGACCCGTCTCGCCCCGGCGAAACCATCCATGTAGACCGGAGGGAGGCGGTAGGCGTCCGACTTGCCTGTGACGGTCTTCAAGAAGACAGAAGCGTACTCCTGCACCAATCTCGATCTTGGCCTCGGTCCAACGACCCACTTCGTCCACCACTGCAGGCACGGCGAGACAAGTGTAGACCTGGACCGGTGCCCTCCGGCTGCGTCGGTTCAGACTCATTGCCTTGACTGCAGGGGTGGTCACGGCTTCCTCCTTGGGGACGTCTCTCTTGTCGCAGAAGTTCGGAGGCAGGGGTCCTATCTTGTCAAGTGGCGAGCAGGACGAAGGTTCAAGGACCGGGCTAGGCGGCCCCAGGGCGGGCTTAAGTACCATTCCGGGGAGCTCCCCGAGCCCGCCCAGTGGACGCGCCCAGCGGTCCGCCAGCTAAACCCGCCGCCGCTGGGTGGGGCGGGTAGGGTCGCCCGGGGTCACGACGCCCGCAGGACACCGGCGATCTTTCGGTACCCTGTGGTTCCTCGCCGCTCCCCACGTAGGGGGCTCGGGGACGCGACGTCGAGCTTGCGAGACGCGCGTCGACCCCGAGTGTATGCCGCGACGCGCGAGCGTCGCCTCCGACAGGCCGGAAAGGTCTGAGATAGGCCATGGACACCCGCGTGCCCCAGAGAAGGGACACGCGGGCGGGCCCGGCCTGTTGGCCAGTCGCGCCCGGAGCTAGCGGTAGACCCCGAGACTCGCGATCCAGATCGTGCCCTCGGTGCCCACCTTGACCGCCGCGTGGTCGAGGACGAACACGAGGGCGCGGGTCTTCCCAGGGTCCAGCTGGCCGTCCGTCCTCTCGTTGATCGTCCGGAAGCGGGAGAACGGCAGCTGCACCTCCCGCCACTCCTCGGATGTCCGCACCGAGGCCAGCCACCACTCCTCGCCGTCGTCGGCGGAGGCCGGGTTCTCGTCGCGCACCTGGACCCAGACCCGGTAGACGCCCTCGGCGCGAAGGCGGAGACGAAGCCCGCTCCAGGGACCCAGGTCGCGCGGCTGCCGGTTGACGAGGGCACACCAGGTGAAGGGCTGCTCCGGGCTCGGGGCGCCCAGGCGGAAGGCCAGGCGGAGCGCCGGTCCACCCGTGGGTCCCCCGGTCGGGTCGAGCGCGGTGGTCTCCATCCACGACGTCGGGTCGAACTCGGGGTTGAACTCGGACGAGCCGGGCAAGCCTGAAAGCTCCTGGACCTCGCGCGGAGGCGGGGGCGCAGCGGGCCAGGCGGCGGCGGCGTCCCGCCGCTCGAAGCTCGGCTCGTCGAGGACGTACACCGGGTTCGAGATGACCCAGGGCACCGGCCATCCGTCGACACGCGCTTCGGCCCGATACACCCCCGGTCCGGGCAGAGGGGCCTGCAGGGTCTCCTCGGATTCCGTCATGGGCTGCCCGTCGCGGTAGAGCCGGAGCCGGGCCCCCGCGGACTCGTCCTCCCGCGCGGGCCCGGAGGCCGTCTCGGTAGACGGCCCTCTCCCCCATGGTCCAGCGCTGCCCTGCCCCGCCTTCCACGGTGAAGGAGAAGCCGTCGGCGGGGGCCAGCGCGTCGAGACCGATGTAGAAGCGCCCGCTGCGCAGAGCCGCCAGAACGGCGGCGCGATCGGCGTCGTCGTCTCCCGAGAGGGGCCGGTCGAGGAGCACGTGGGTGCGGAGGAGCGAAAACAGGGCCTCGTACGACGGAAAGCGCAGCGCCCAGGACTTCGTCACGGGCAGCCGGCTGTGGGCGTCGGCCCCGTAGAGCCCCACGACGTCCCGCTCCGCCAGCAGCTCGTCCCACTTCCCCAGGGCCTCGTCGACGGGGCCCAGGCCCCGCAAGAGGGCGTAGCGGGGATTCAGGCGGTAGAGCCCGACGGACAGAAGCAGCCGCGGCCCCGCCCGGCGAAACTCGCTGTCGCCGTTGATGAGCTCGATCCCCCAGGACCCGGGAAGGTCCCAGCCGGACCAGCGGAAGTCGTCGCGCGAGGAGAACGGATGAGCGGCGAACGAGAAGCCCCCCAGGTCCCGCACGTCCTCGAGATCGTCCAGGCCCCCGCGGGAGAAGCGGTACTCCGGATCCTCGCCGAGCCCGAGACCCAGGACGTGGCCCCGAACCGTCGAGATCTCCGACCCGACGAGCACCAGCACGCCCTCGTGGATCCCCTCGAGGGGCTTTGCCTCGACGTTGTTGTGGTCGGTGATCGCCACGAAGTCGAGGCCCACGGCACGGGCGGCCCGAATCACCTCTTCCGGGGTGCCGCCCCCGTCCGACAGGGTGGTGTGGACGTGCACGACGCCGCTCGCCCGGACGTGGCCGTCTGTCGGGGACTCGCCGACGGCTTCCTCGAGGGGCGTCCAGAGGGCGAAGCGGAGCGCGTAGACGCCAGACAGCACGAGGGCGGCCAGCAATAGTGGCCTGAATGCCGCCCGGGGGTTCACTCAGGCCACCCTCACGTCCCCTCCTGCCAGGACGCCAGGTACTTCTTCTGCTCCGGGGTCAGGCTGTCGATCGCGATCCCCATGGTCCGGAGCTTGAGGCGCGCGATCTCGTCGTCGATGTCCTCGGGGACGGGGTAGACCTTCTTCTCCAGCCTCTTGCCTCTCTTGGCCAGGTACTCGGCGGCCAGCGCCTGGTTGGCGAAGCTCATGTCCATGACCGAGGCGGGGTGGCCCTCGGCGGCGGCGAGGTTGACCAGGCGGCCTTCGCCGAGGAGGAAGATGCGGCGGCCGCTCCGGGAGCGTGTACTCGTCGACGAAGGGCGCGACCGCACGCTTCTTCTTGGCGAGCTTGCGCGAGGCCCGCGGGATGTCGATCTCGACGTTGAAGTGGCCCGCAGTTGCAGACGATGGCGCCGTCCTTCATCAGCCGGAAGTGCTCGCCGGCGGATGACGTGCATGTCGCCGGTGACGGTGACGAAGAGGTCGCCGACGCGGGCCGCCTCGCGCCATCGGCATGACGCGGAAGCCGTCCATCGCGGCCTCGAGGGCGCGGATCGGGTCGACCTCGGTGACGATGACGTGGGCGCCCATGCCCCGGGCCCGCATGGCGACGCCGCGGCCGCACCAGCCGTAGCCGGCGACGACGAAGTCGAGCCGGCGAGCAGGATGTTGGTGGCGCGGATGATGCCGTCGAGGGTGGACTGGCCGGTGCCGTAGCGGTTGTCGAAGAGGTGCTTGGTGTCGGCGTCGTTGACGGCGATGACCGGGATACGCGAGGACCCCGTCCTTCTCCATGGCCGCGCAGGCGGATGACGCCGGTGGTGGTCTCCTCGGTGCCGCCGACGATGCCCTTGGTCAGATCCTGTCGCGGTCCGTGTGGAGCAGCGAGACGAGGTCGGCGCCGTCGTCCATCGTGATCGTGGGCTTGTGGTCGAGCACGGCTGGACGAGGTGCTGGTAGTAGGTCTCGTTGTCCTCGCCCTTGATGGCGAAGATCGGGATCCCGTCGTACTTGACGAGGGCGGCGGCGACGTCGTCCTGGGTCGAGAGCGGGTTGGAGGCGCACAGCGCCACCTCGGCGCCGCCGGCCTTGAGGCGCGCATCAGGTTGGCGGTCTCGGTCGTCACGTGCAGGCAGGCGCGAGAGCCGCTGCCCTCGAGCGGCTTCTCCTTGCGCGAACCGCTGCGGTGATCTGCGCAGCACCGGCATCTGGTTGCTCGGCCCACTCGATCCGGGCCTGCCCGGCCGCCAGCCCCAGGTCCTTCACGTCGTAGCGCATCAGGTCTCCTGAGTTGTCTTTGGTCGGCTGTCGTCTCAGAGCTTGAAGAAACGCCTTGAGGTCGCGCGGCGACATGTTGGTCTTCTCCCAGGTGAACTCGGGCTCGGTCCGGCCGAAGTGGCCGTAGGCGGCGGTCTTCTCGAAGATCGGCCGCCGCAGCTCGAGGTGCTCGATGATCGCCCTGGGCGTGAGGTCGAAGACGTCACGGATCGCCTTGTCGAGCTGGCTCTCGTCGACCCGTCGCCGGTGCCCATGGTGTCGACCATGACCGAGACGGGGTCGGCGACGCCGATGGCGTAGGCGAGCTGCACCTCGACCGCTCCGCGAGCCCGGCGGCGACGATGTTCTTGGCGACGTAGCGCGCCATGTAGGCGGCCGAGCGGTCGACCTTCGAGGGGTCCTTGCCGGAGAAGGCGCCGCCGCCGTGGCTGCCCATGCCGCCGTAGGTGTCGACGATGATCTTGCGGCCGGTCAGGCCGGTGTCGCCCTGCGGGCCGCCGATGACGAAGCGGCCGGTCGGGTTGATGAAGAACTTGGTCTTCGCGTCGAGCAGCTCGGCCGGGATCACCGGCTCGATGACCTGCTCGATGATGTCCTCGCGCAACGTCTCGATGGCCACCATGCGGAGTGCTGCGTGGAGACGACGACGGTGTCGATGCGCCGCGGCTTGTCGTCCTCGTACTCGACGGTGACCTGCGACTTGCCGTCGGGCCGCAGGTAGTCGAGGATCTCCTCGCGGCGCACCTCGGAGAGGCGCCGGGCGAGCTGGTGGGCGAGCATGATCGGCATGGGCATGAGCTCGGGGGTCTCGCGGCAGGCATAGCCGAACATCAGCCCCTGGTCGCCGGCCCCCCCGGTGTCGACGCCCATGGCGATGTCCGGCGACTGCTCGTCGATCGCCGTGAGGACCGCGCAGGTCTCGTCGTCGAAGCCGTACTTGGCGCGGGTGTAGCCGACGTCCTTGATCGTCTCGCGGACGATCTCCGGGATGTCGACGTAGGCCGTGGTGGTGATCTCGCCGGCGACGAAGGCGAGGCCGGTGGTGACGAGGGTCTCGCACGCCACGCGGCCGTGCGGGTCCTCCGCGATCAGGACGTCGAGGACGGCGTCGGAGATCTGGTCGGCGATCTTGTCGGGATGACCCTCGGTCACGGACTCCGAGGTGAAGAGGTGCTGTCCGTTCTTTGCCATGGTTCCCCTTGCGCTCCCTGGCTGTCCGGCGCGGGGCGCAGTTCACAAAGCCTGCAGTCTACCATCCGGGCCCTCGGCGCCCAAGGGGCCTCCTGGTCCCGCCCGGGATGGACCGGAAGGCCCAAGCAGGGTGCGGTCACTTGGCCTCGGGGAAGAATGTCGCGTGAATCGGGAGTGCCGTCCCATATACTCAGCCGGCATGCCAAGGCCGCCAAGGTCGCGCTCGACCGTCGGGCGGTCGGTCGTCGGACGTCGAAGGCCGCCCCGTCGGCAAGCCACCGGACCCCTCGTCTTCGCCCTCGTCATCGTCGCGGCGCTTTCGACGGGCCTCGCCTGGACGATCATGAAGCCGAGCGTCGCGCCTCCCCCGCCAGATCCGGGAGTCGCCGGACGGTCAAAGGACCCCACCCCTTCCGGTGCGCCGCTCACTCCTGACCCGGTTTCGGCCGAACACGAGCGAATGCAGCAGACCATCATCAGGGATGTTCCGATCCTCACGCCCGAGGCCGCCCGGGCCCTCCTGGAGGACGCCTCTCGGCGGGGAGTGCCGCTGGGTCACCCCCTGGATGCCGGGCTTTTCGCGGCTGGCCGTGGCTTCGAAGGAATGGACCAGGCGAGCCTCGACGAGCTGACTCGCCTCGTCGCCGGGGTCTGGGAGGCTCGCTCCGCGGCCGAAGTGATCCGGATTCAGGCCTATCTGCAGCACGCGCGGACCGGCGAACCTCTCTCACCGGGGCAGGTCGAGGCGGGTCGGGCCATGTTCACCGAGGGGGGGTGCGCTCGCTCGCCCCGGCCGTTCGGAAACGCCTGGCAGATCTTCTTGGACGAGCGATCGAGGGCGGGATACTCGGCCGGAGGAAGGCCGAGGAGCGCACGCGCCTTGCGGCCCTCAACCCCGTCTCGATCGACGCGGCGCCCACCCCGGCAGCAACGCCGACATCGCCGCGGCGGCACCCCCTCCTCACTCCGCATCCGACGAGGGGTGCCCGAGAGCAGGCGAGCCGGGAGCGCCGCGAGCCCTCGCCCTCCGGGCGCGGCGAGAGTTACTGGAGGAGCCGAGCGGCGAGCGCTCGAGCGGCGGTCGAACGGGCGAAGGCGCGGGTGAGGGCTCTCGAGGATCAGCTCGCGCGGATGGGACCGAATGCGGGCCTCGGGGACGACCTCGCAGGCCTGCGTGGAAGGCGCCCCCTATTCGCCAGGAGAGCCAATCATCGCCTTCCGTGATAGCACGAAGGGGATGGTCACGTGTGATACCGAGATCCTCGCGATGAACAAGGCCAAAGGGCTGCAAGGCCAGCTCGAGGCCGCCCGCGAAGCCCTGCGGAATGCTCAGGAAGCACTCAACGAGCTTCCGAACGAGGCGCGCCGGGACGGAGCCCTCCCAGGCTGGCTGCGCTAGCCCGGCGCGAGAGGGGCTCTGGCCTCCGGCCCCTTCCCCGGGCGCCTCGTTCTCTGGGCCGGATCGTCGACCCGCATCATGCGCGGGGGTGAAACTGGTCGTAGAGCTGCCGGAGCCGCTCGCGGGTGACGTGGGTGTAGATCTGGGTCGTGGAGATGTCGGCGTGGCCGAGCATGGCCTGGAGCGAGCGGAGGTCGGCCCCCCGCTCCTCGAGGAGGTGGCTGGCGAAGGAGTGGCGCATGACGTGGGGTGTGAGGATGCGCTCGACCCCGGCCGTCACCGCGTGCCGCCGCACGATCCCCCAAAAGCCCATTCGCGAGAGTGTCCTCCCGCGGTGGTTGACGAAGAGCGTCGGCACCGGGTGCCCCCGGGTCAGCGCCTCGCGGGCCTCGGCCAGGTACCGCGCGATCCAGCCGCGGGCCACCTTTCCGACAGGAACCAGGCGTTCCTTCCGGCCCTTCCCCATCACGCGGACGATGCCGAGTTCCATGTCCAGGCCCTCCGTGCGCAGGCCGATCACCTCGGAGACCCGAAGCCCGGTGGTGTAGACGGCTCCAGAATCGCCCGGTCGCGCAGCTCCAGGGGCCGCTCCAGGTCCGGGGCCGCGAGGAGCGTCTCGACCTGGGTCGGCGAGAGGTAGCGCGGGAGCGCCGGAACGCCCGTGGCGCGCGCAGGTTCTCCATGGGGTCGCGCTCGATGAGGCCCTCGCGCACCCCGTAGCGGTAGAGGCCGCGGACGGCGTGGATCGCCCGGGCCTGCGAGCGGGGACCAAGCCCCTGCTCACGGAGCCGGCCGATGAACTCCGTCAGGTCGCGCTGGACGAGCGCGAGAAGCGGCCGCTTCTTCGTCCGGGCGAACTCGGCCAGCTTCCCGAGGTCCCGTCCATAGGCCTCGAGGGTGTTCTCGGACAGCCCTCGCTCCACCCGAAGGTGGTCGAGGTAGTCCCTCAGAGGCTGATCTCGACTCCGAAGGTCCACGTGCCGAGGCTGAGGGTGAAGAAGTCGCGGTCGTCCTGACCCTCGATGGAGAAGCTCGCGGTAGCCGCCGGTGGCGGCCAGGTGGTCGGTGAAGTGGACCCTCAGGGCGACGAGCCACTCCCACAGGTGTCCGCGGCTGCCGGCCGTGATTCCGGAGAACTCGCCCTCGGCGCTGAACCACTCCTGGAAGTAGACCCGCCCGGCGAGGCCGAGTACCGGGATCGGGAGCTTCTCCGCCTCCGCGACCCGGCCGGAGGTGTCCGCGTTCACCATGACCGTGTCGACGTCGAAATACTTCACCCCGATGAGGCCGCCCAGGAATCCCTTGTCGCTCGTGACGAAGTCCCACTCGAGGGCCGTGGAGACGTAGTTGCCCTTCAGCGAGGTCAGGATGCGATCGCCGAAGCGCACCACCAGGGTGCCGTAGACGAACGGGTGCGGGGCGGCGGTGTCCCCCTTGAAATCGAGCGGGGACCAGCCGCCCACGAGCTTCCAGGAGGTGCCGAGTCGGATCGCGCCGCGGAGGCTATTGGCGCTGCCGGACTGCACGCCCAGGTCACTCTCGATGTCGAGGAGCGTTCCGTCGAAATCACCGAGGCCCTTCTGGAAGTCGCCCGGCTTCGGGGTGACCACCACAGGTACTCGACCCTCAGGGTGTACGCCTCCTCGGGCGGCTGCCCCTCCTGCGCGAGGCCCGGGGGCGGCCCGACCAAGAGAAGCAGGAGATCCTGGACTGGCCCGAGCCACTCTCTCCGTATCCTCTTCTTCGTGTCGCGCATGGTCGAAATCGGGGCAGAGTAGCACGGAAACCGGCGGCAAACCCAACACCTTGTGGGGTGTGAAAGGTCCGGGGGCTAGGGCTTGGGTTCGGCCGGTGCGCGGCCCAGGCGCTGTCGCACCATCGACCACAGGGCCTCGGCCTCACCCACCCGCAGCCAGCGGGTCAGCAGGGCGTACAGTGCCACACCGAGCAGGACCGGCCCGAGGCCCGTGAGGAGGTTGGCCGCGAGGTGTCCCGATCCGACGGACCGCTCCAGCGCCGCCGAGGTCAGCCCCACTCAGCACCCCCATGACCGCCGCCGCCGCCGCCATCGGCACCATGCTGCGGAACAGGCCCCGACCCAGCAGGCCCCCCAACTGGCGCTCGAAGACGACGGCGAGGAGGCCCGCATTGAGGAGGGAGCCGGCCGCGGTGCCGAGTGCGAGGGCCCGGAAGCCCCAGGCGGGGTACAGGAGGACGACCACGGTCAAGTTGGTGGCGATGGCGAGGCCGCTCGCGGCAAGCGGGATTCTGGGTCGATCGAGTGCGTAGAAGGCGGGGCGAGGACCTTGACGCCCGTGTAGCCGACCAGGCCGAACGAGTAGAGGAAGAGCGCGGCGGCGGTGGCCTCGGTGTCGGCGGGGGTGAAGCGCATCCTCTCGTAGATCAAGCGGACGACGGGGACCCTCAGCACGATGAGGCCCACCGTGGCCGGGATCGTCAGGTAGGCCAGCATCGCCAGGGACTGCCGCAGCGTCGTGCGCAGGCCGCTCAGGTCCCCCTCGGCTGCCCGCCGCGCGAGCCCCGACATGGCGATGGTCCCGAGCGCGACTCCGAAAAGACCGATGGGCAGATAGAGCAGGCGGAAGGCGTAGTCCAGCCAGGACACCGCCCCGGCCTCGTGCGAGGCAAACCGGCTGTTGACGAAGATGTTCACCTGTACCGCGGCCAGCCCCACGGTGGCCGGACCCATGAGGCGGGCGATCTGGCGCAGACGGGTCGCCGGGCGCCCACTCCGGCCGGAACCGCCATCCCAGCCGCCTCAGGGCGGGCACCTGGCTCAGGAACTGGGCGAGGCCCCCGAGCAGCGTCCCGAGCGACCAGCCGAGCACGATCTGGTCGGG
>CAVOYO010000031.1:0-30835 GCA_963700695.1 uncultured Acidobacteriota bacterium
GGGCGAGCCGAACTTCTTGCCCAGTACGACGTTGCGGCCCCTCGGACCAAGAGTCACCCTGACCGCGTCGGCCAGGCGGTTGACGCCGCGCAATATGGCCTGGCGCGAGTCGTCACCGTACGTGATCTGCTTCGACATCGGATTCGCCTAACCGGGACGCCACTTCGCGGCATCCCAAGGCGGCGCCTCGCGCCGCACATGAGCCAATTCGGGGTTCCGCGAAGCGGAACCCTCGGGGAATCACCCGGGGCGAATCCCCCTCACCCCATGATCGCCAGGACCTCGTCCTCGCGAACGATCACCACGTCCTCGCCGTCGATCTCGATCTCGGTCCCGGAGTACTTCCCGAACAGGATCTTGTCCCCCACCTTCACGTCGAGGGCGAGCTTCTTCCCGTCCTCGAGGATCCTACCGTTGCCCACGGCCAGCACCTTGCCCTCCATGGGCTTCTCCCTGGCCGTGTCGGGGATGATGATGCCGCCCCTGGCCGTCTCCTCCTCTTCGATGCGACGAACCAACATACGATCGTGAAGCGGGCGTACCTTCATGGCTTTCGTTCTCCTCGAGGGCGAAGCCCGGCTCCGCACTCGTATCCGCTGTGAGTCGGCCCGACGGCGGTCTGGGCCTCTGCGCTCGCGATCGCCTGGGCCAGCGAGGGGATCGACCGGCTGCGTACGAGGGCCGCAGTTATGACGGCCGAGCCGACCAGGCCGGCCGCCAGGACCGCGGTCCAGAAGACGCCGCCGGGAACGAAGACGGCCCAGGCCAGTGCCGCGAGGACCAGGAGCCCGGTGCCATCGATCCAGCGGCTGAAACGGTCCAACGTGAGTACTCTCATTGCTGCCTCCTCACTGAAGACGTGACGCCGGGTTCCGCGGGGATCGCGGCCGCTTCCGCCGGCGTCAGGCGGGAGCGATCGCAGTAGCCGCGGCCTTCCCGACACGCCGTGTAATTCCGCAGGCGCTCCGTGGCCGCCAGTGCCGCGGCCTCCGACGGGCTCAGGAGCGAATAGTCGCAGCGGTCTCGACCAGCCTGGCACTCGGAAAGGTTCCGGGCGCGGGCGGCGCGGTCCACGTCGGCGGCCTCCTGCCGATCCAGCTTCGAGCGGTCGCAGTCGTCCCAGCCGTACATGCAGTCCGATAGGTTCCGCCGCCGCTCTTCGAGCACCACGTCCCGCGCTTCCGACTCGGTCAGCTTCGACTCGTCGCAGGGCCCGAAGCCCTGCCGGCAATCGGACACGACGCGCTGACGCTGGGCGAGCGCGACTTCTGCGCGCTCGGACTTTGTGAACTGGGATGTGTCACAGGGTTCCATGCCGTCCGCGCATCTGGAGATCTGTCGCCGCCGCTCGGCGGGGGCCACGTCTTGCGCTTCTGCGCTCGTCAACCGGGAAAGATCGCAGGGCCCAATACCGTCCGTGCAGTTCGAGACGTTGCGGTCGTGCTCGGCGACGGCCAATGCGGCCGACTCCGCCTGGCTCAGCCCCCAGCGATCGCAGACCTCGAGGCCGCGCCGGCAGGCCCTGACGTTCCGCGCATGGTCGGCGCGAGCCACTTGAGTCAGCTCCGGCGGCGTCAGCCGCGAGCGGTCGCAAGATGACCGGCCGTCCTTGCACGCCGACAGGTTCGCCACGGGATCGGTCGCCCCGGCGAGCAGCGACACCGGCCACAAGCTCACGCAGGCCACGTACGCCCATAGGTGTCTCGAGAACGTCTTGGTCATGTTTCACCGCTCTCTCGCGTCGCAGCGCTCGTCCGGCTTCGCGACGCTGGCGCGACGCCACCGCCACTCGCGCTCCGCATCGTCCGCCGGTCTCTCGCGTGGTCGAGACGGCGCCAAAGAGGTGCTCAGCCGGAGCCGCTCTTGTACTGAGGACTGCGACCCGCCAGCGACGGTCACGCCGCGAAACCACTCTACGCCTCGGGGGAGCGGGCCACTAATCGATTATTACGGCGCGATTCATTGCTCAGGAGCGATGCTCGGGCGGTCTCAAGTAGACAGCGTCCGCCGCCCGCTCGGAGACGTCCACGCGCTGGTCACGCGGGGGGGGGACAGGCTCAGGGGTGTCCCAGTCGCCGTCCACAAAGTCGGGGACAGAAGCCCGGAGGGGCTCACGCCGGGGGCAACTTATGGGGAGTGGCTGTCCGCCCTCGCCCAACGAATCCCGTCGTTTCCCCCTCGCTGGGCGTGAGGACGCTGCGGGCAGCTAGATCACGGGGGCCGCTGGGCTGGCGGGCACGGGCAACATCGTCTGGCCCGCGGCCAGCAGCCATTCCCGGCCCTTGTTGACATAGACGGCGAGGGAGAGACCCTTGACGGGGGGCATCTCTTCTCCGTCCGGACCCCGAAGACCGCTCAACTCCCAGACGCCCTCGACGACCGCGATATCGGGTTTCAGGAATCGGATCGTCCCCACGATCGCCGTCATACGACTCCCCTTGCTTGCGCCGGCAAACGCCTCGGCGAAACCCTTCTCGAGCGCGTCGCGCCCTTGGACGGTGTGACCCGATGCGCTCGTAATGGCACCCTTTACATCGTACAGAGACGCGAGCGCCTTTGCGTCGCCCTTGTTCCATGCGGCGGTATATCGCTCGAGGTGCCTACGGATCCTCGCCTCTTCGTCTGCGCGCTGGGCGAACGCCGCTGGGCCAGAGCCTGCGGCGAGGACGAGGATGCCCAACGCCATCCAGGGAGCACGCATGTCCTGTCTCCTTCACGACGCGAGAGGCATTCTGATTCGGGGTCGTCGGGCAAAGCCCGGGTCGTGATCGCTGAACGCGTCTCTTCGGGCAGCTCTAAGCTGCTTTTCCCGTGCGCACCCTTAACTCACGATCCCCTGACGAGGCCAGCTCGGACCTGTCGGCTCGCCCCGCCCTCTTGCCAACGCCTGCGAGGTAGGCTACGCCTCTGAGACCACCCCGGTCAACAGGAAGCACACGGCACAGCGCGTGGGAATCGACGGCATGAAGGCACTGAGACTCTCATGCGTTTTCTTTGGCACGAGTTGCGCGACTTCTTTCGGCGCCGGTCTGGGCGTCGCGTGTGAGGCGGGAATTGGTGTCGACCGGGGGCCGCTGCGCAGCACAACAATACACACACGCAGCTTCGAGCTGCACCCGGATGGCCGGCGCTTTGTCGTCGGGGTCTGGGGAGATCAGGAGCCCCCCCGCCGATCACCCGCCTCACCCTCGTCCATAACTGGGTCGCCGAACTCGAGCGCCTCAGCCCGACGGAGCGGTAGCTCGGTACGGACCGAGTTCGCTTGTGGCGGAAGCGGGTGGGAATCGAATCTACCGAGAAGGTCCACTCCGGGTCAGTCAGTACCACCCCAGAGACACTTGGCAGACACGGCCCGGCGGTCATCAGGCCTTGATTGCTTTGGTCTTGGTTTCCGCGCCACCTGCTTTGATGGCGACCTTCACAGCATCTTCCATCGGATCTTTGAAGGGCACCTCGATTCGGAGCAGGCCGTGCTCGTAGGTCGCTTCGGCTTTGTCAGGTTTCACCGGCCAACCTAAAGCCAGTGCTGAAACATACTCGATGTCCCTTGCTGGCGCTGTCAGGTGGACGCTGTCTTCCAGGATCTTCACATCGATGGTATCCGTTGGCGCTCCTGGGATGGCGAACTCCACTACTAGCTTGCGTTTCTCCGCGTCAGCATACGCTACTGTATTGGGCGCAACCTTAATCCGATATTCCGGCATCTTGGTACCCTCCGTCTAGCGAGTAGGGCGGTTTTCGGAGTCGCGAAGCCATTCCGTCAACCGCATGTTGAACGAACCCGCGGCGGTCTGCCGCCATGGGGATTGTACTGCACGCCCAGGCCCTGCGGCAGGTCCGCGCGTGGGCTCGACGGCGGAGGCACACTAGACCCATGAGGGCGAGCACCCGTGAGTCAGCAGCCCAAGCAGTCCCTATACCGTGCGCGTGCAGCGCGTGGAACTCGGCCCTGCAAGAAGCCCGCTATCCGCGGTGGCTTCGTGTGCGACCGGCACGGGGGGCGAGCGCCGCAGGTGAAACGTAAGGCTGCAGAGCGGGGTGCTCTTCGCACGCAGGGACGCGATCCCTACCGTAGTGTGGATGGGACAGCACCACGGTGATGATGCGAGCCGACCGGAAGCGCACGGTGTGGCCGGTCCGGTGCCAGGAGCCTTTGTTCTGCCCCCCCCGGGCGGGAGGGCGCCTGGTGTTCTTTCGAAGACGCCACGCATTTCCTCCAGCACGGCGAAGCCGACCGCGTGAGCGAGGAGCTGCTGCGGTTCCTGGCTTCCGGCTAGTGTCTTGTCACCGAATTCGACATCAATCCGATGAAGCACGGAGACTGAGCGAGCATCGACCTGGCCCGATGAATCGGGATCGGACAATCGATTAGTGCTGCCGACGGCGGTAACGTAGAGTCGTGCGTGGAGCGCGCCCCGGTGGCGGCGCCGGCCGAGTTTGGCGCCACCCTGTTGCGGACGCGTAATCCACGCTGAATACCCTGAAGAACTAGAGGTGTAATTGATGCGCAAGAATCTGCTCGTGTCGTCTCTGTTGGTTTGCGTCGCGACGTTGATGGGGAGCCAGGCCGCCTTTGCCAGCGAGAACTGGGTGGGCACCTGGAAGCTGAACACCGCGGAGTCGACGTTCACCTCGGATGACGTCACCCGTGCCCAGACGCTGAAGTACGAGTCCACGCCCGCCGGGATCAAGCTCACCGCGGAAGGAACCGACCCGCAGGGCGAGGCCATGCAGGCCGAGTTCACCTCGAAGTTCGACGGCAAGGACGTGGCCTGGACGGGCAACACTTCGGCCGACATCGCGAGTCCGAAGCGGATCGACGACAACACCTACGAGAACGTCTGGACGATGGACGGAAAGCAGACCATGACGGCGAGGGTCGTGGTTTCGAATGACAGCAAGACCCTGACGGTGACGCAGACCCCGACCGACGCGCATGGTCAGGCAGCCAGCTCCGTCGCGGTGTACGACCGCCAGTAGTCGGACGGTCGACCGGCTCCCGGCCTTCCCGCGCCGTCCCACGGCGATGGATTGCCGGGGGACCGGGCCTTGAACGAATCCTGACAAGGCTCCCGCCGATCCTTCCCCGTGGTTCTCGGCCCCGGCCGAGGTCACCTTCCGGGAGACCTGGCTTTCCAGACATACGCGGGTTCGCCTCGAGGCATTCGGTCGGGCACCCGAGCCCGGCTCCTGATCCTCGTCCCTCATCCCCTCCTGAGCCATTCCTCACCCTTCCGTCAGCTACGTGTCCGTTCTGCCCCCGGCGTGGGGAACCTTGTACGAACTGACCCGATGCACTAGCCCCGATCCGGCAATCTCGTTTCGTTGGATGGTTCGCGGCGACCGGATCGCGAAGACGCCGGTGGCCCGCCGGCCCGAAGGCCACTCGGTCGAACACATGGAAATGGCCCAATGGATCAACTCCTGAACAAGTGATTCGACTGCATCCCTGCCACCTTCCACACTGAACGGCGCCTGCGACGGTAGCTTCAGGCCGATGCCGCTGGCCGGACGTTGGACAACTTGATCAGGAATGGGCATTAGGAGGTTCGCCATGAAGAAGTTCTTCGCCGCCCTGGTGATCGTTCTGGCGGGATTCGCGTTTCTGGTCGGATATTGGCCGGAGCATCGACGGCGACAGGCTCTCGAGGGGCAGGTCACCAGGCTGCAGGTGCAGCTTGCGGAGGCGCAGGCCCGGGTCCGTCTAGGTGGGCTGCTCGGTCAGCTCCTCGCCACCCAGGATGCGGTCTCTGCGCAGGATTACGGCCAGGCGCAGGCGCTCTCTTCAGAGTTCTTCGACGCCGTGGGCGCCGAAGCTACGCGAACGGTCGCCGGGAGCATGAAGGACGCGCTCGAGAATGTCCTGAGAATGCGTGATCCGGTCACCGCGAGTCTCACGCGCGGCGACCCGCAGGCCCTGGCGCTGCTCCAGGACGCGGAGTCGGTCGTGCGAAGCACTCTGGGGTTCTCGCGCCCCACCACGCCCTGAGCCTCTCTCCCGCCGGGTTCCGTGGACGATGGACGTTTCCAATCCGTTGGGCGCTCGCGGGACGCCGCCTGCTCGCCCGGCCCCGCCAATCGGTGGGCGGTGGGGCGCGCCGGAGCCTCTCCGCCAAGTGTTGGCCTCGGTTCGACGACGCTGAGCCTTGATCCACGCGATGGCTTCCAGGAGCTTCTGGCTCAGGTCCCGCTCGTTTGCCGTTGAAGCCGAGGTTGTCAGCCCCGATGCACCAGAGCTGCGCTATTCCGCGAACTCCTCCCGCACCTTCAGGCGGCGCATCACGCCGCTCATCGTCAGCAGACCCACGAGTTGATCATCGTTCATGACGAGCAGTCGCGCGGTCCCTGCTTGCGCCATGCTTGCCATCGCCACCGGAAGCGAGGTGTCCGGATCGGTGACAATGGCATCAGTCAACGGGCGCATGGCGCCTTGAACCGACGTCGACTCCCTCTCCTCCGCCGAAAGCCGCAGCACATCCTTCAGGCAGAGGAGGCCGACTGTGTCTTTGCCCCGCGTCACTGGATAGCCACCGTAGCCGGTTCGCATGAAGTGCTCCCGGGCCGCTTCGGCTACGGAGCCGCTCGAGGGTACCGTCTCGACGGTTTCCACCATCGCGTCACGGACCGTGACTCCTCGGAGGATCGCGTCGAGGCGCACCTGCTGGTAGCTGGCCGCGGAGGCGTCCTTGATGAACCAGCCGATCAAGATGTACCAGAGACCCCCGAGCGAGTCCCCTCTGAGCAGGCTGAAGACCCCGGCGAAGATGAGGAAGAAGGCGAAGAAGGTCCCCGCTCCGGAGGCGATCCGAGTGGCGCGCACCTTGCCCATCGACGCCCAGAGGACGCCGCGCAGCAGCCGTCCTCCGTCCATCGGGAAGGCGGGAACCAGGTTGAAGAGCGCGAGGATCAGGTTGATCAGGGCCAGGTACTTCGCCACTCCCGCGACGGAAGGGCCCACGAAAGGGAGGGTCGCGCACGCGTAGAAGAAGCCCGCGAGAACCAGGCTCACAAGGGGGCCGGCGGCAGCGATCCGGAGCTCGGCCTGTCCATCCCTGGGGTCTTTCTCGAGCAGCGCGACGCCGCCAAAGATGAACAGGGTGATCGACCGGGTGCGCAGACCCTGGCGACGAGCGACGACGGCGTGCCCCAGCTCGTGGAGCAGGATGGAGACGAAGAACAGGAGTGACGCCACAAGGCCCTTGGCCCAGTACGAGGAGGCTGGGAAATCGGGTTCTTGCGCCGGGAAGTACCCGGTCGACAGGGTCCAGACGATCAGGCCGAAGATGATCAGCCAGCTGAAGTGGAGGTAGATGGGGATCCCCGTCACCCGTGCGATCTGGATGTGGTCTGTGCGACTGCTCACGCTCATGGGCTGTGTCTCCACTCCATTCTAGTCTGGAGCACTGAATGCCGGGGGCTCTCCGGCTTCCGCCATGACGCCCGACCCGATCAACACGAATCGAAAGGCAGGAACCGGCGGCGCCAAGTGCACCGCCGGTCCCAGCTGCGGTCAGGACTTCGAACGCCAGTCGGCGATGACCTTGGCCGCCTCGTCGCGCCCGCCGATGCCGAAGGCGAGGGCGGCGGCGAGGGCGATCCCCACGATCACCGCCCCGAAGGCGAGGGTCACGATCTCGGAGGCCAGCCCGGCGCGGAAGAGCGCCATGGCCCCGGTGAAGACCAGGATCGCGATCCGAGCGACGTTCCCCAGCAGGGCCGAGGGCCCCTGTCCGGTGGGGGAGATGGTCTTGTAGGCGATCCGGCTCAGGAAGAGGCCGACGCCGAAGATGACCACCGCCACGACGATGTTGAAGAGCCCGGCAAGCAGCTGCTCGGCGAGGCTGGAGACGGTCTCCAGCCCGAGCGTCTTGAACGCCTGCACTGCGCCCAGGAACAGCAGGATGGCCAGGATGACGTATCCCGCGACGGCAGAGGCCGAGCCGGCGCCGGTCCGCGCCACACCGACCCCGAGCCACTCCGGGAGCCGGTTGAAGCCGATGGTGGCGAGCAGGTTCGTGGCTAGGCGTTGGACGACCCGAGAAACCACGTAGAAGATCGAGAAGATGATCAGCGCCCCGAAGAGGCTCGGCAGGAAGCCGAGGATCTGGCCCACCATCTCCTTCACCGGACTCAGCCCCTCCATCTGGAGGGCGTCGATGATCTGGGGCAGGAAGAGCAGCCAGATCAGGTAGTAGACGGCGTCGGCCAGCGTGGAGGCCAGGGAGACCTTCTTCATCTCGTCGCCGGCCTTGTCGCCGAGCTTCTGGTCGATCTGGAACGCCCCGAGCAGGTTGGCCACCACCACCCGCAGGACGCTCGCCACCGCCCAGGCGAGGGCGGCGAGCACCGCCGCCGCGAGGACCTGGGGCAGGAAGCCCACGATCTTTGTCAGGAAGGCGTTGATGGGCTCGGTGACGATGGTCAAGCCCAGGCTCTGGAGCACTGCCATCAGGACGAAGAGCATGATCAGCCAGTAGACGAAGCGACCGACGCTGGCCTCGATGGCCATCCCCGCCGCCTTGCCGCCGGTGATCTTCGCTGCGAGCTTGTTGTCGAGCTGGGTCTTGTCGAGCACCTTCTTCGTGCCGATGGAGACGCCCTTGGCCACGACCCAGCCCACGACCAGGATCGCGAGCGCCTTCAGGATCGGGATTCCGTACGTCGTTCCCAGCGTCAAGAGCTGGTTGTAGTCGAGATTCATCGTTCAACCTCCTTCGTAGGAGAATGCGGCTCCACGGCCGCTCTTCAGGTCAAATGGGTGCCGTCCGGGCCCTGGAGAGTCGCCCCCGGCCCCGAGCTTTCCCGGTTCTCCGCCTGGAGTCTCGTCGTTGCGGCACAGCGGCCGCGGCAGCCAGCGGCCGACACGCCGCCTTCGTCGGCCATCGATGCCGCGCGCGCCTCGTCGAAGGTGCTGAGACCGGTGATCTCCGTCGCGGCTCCGGTCAGGACCTCGACGCGGCGAGGGTCCTTCCGCACCTGCACGTCAGTCAGGGCCTCATCGACAGGGCTACGACGGACGCAGGTCATTCCTCGCGCACCCCGAGAAGTGCCCTCATCCAGCGGTATCGTCATTCCTCCTTCCGCACCCCGTCCTCTCCTTCGGTCTCCTCCGGACCGGCCGGGATGGTGAGCACTCACACAGCAGCGGGGACGTGAGCGATGCTGCCGCCACCCGGGCGTGCTTCCCGCAACTCTATGCGGGCGCTGAATGGGGGGACTAATCGATTGTTCGGTCGCGATCCATCGGACGGCGCCGATGCTCGCACGCTTTCAGGCGAACAGCGTCCGTGCCCGCTCGGAGATGGCGACCACCGCCGGGTTGCGCAGCTTCCTCTCGACGGTGATCGCGTAGAAGCGCTGGCGGACGGCGTCGAGCCGTCCCACGAGCCGGACGCCGTACTGCCGCCGCACCTCCGCGTCGATCGCAGACGGCATCGCGAACAGCCCCGCGCCCGCCTGGCCGAAGGCGTCGATGAGCGCGCTGTCTTCGAAGGTGCCGACGACACGCGGGCGGATGTCATTCGCCCGGAACCAATCCTCGAGCGAGAGGCGCAGCCCGGAGTCCCCGCTCGGAAGCAGGAAGGGCGCCCCGTCGAGCGAGCGCGGGAAGCGCCGACGATGCTTCGTCGCCAGGCGCTCGGTCCCGAAGATCGACACGCCACACTCGCCGAGGAGGTGGCTGTAGGCCCGCACCTTTACGGTCGGAGGGGCCGGCGTATCGGCGAGGACCAGGTCCAGGGAGTAGATCGCCAGCTCGGCGACCAGACGCTCCGGCCTCTCGTGCACGCAGTCCAGCTGGATCGGCTCGGGAAGCTGGAGGGCGGGCTCGAGCATCTTGTAGACGACGAGCTTCGGCACGACCAAGGTCACTCCCACCGCCAGGCGCGCCGGGTGTGTGACCCGTCCCTTCACCGCCTGCTGCAGCTCACGGCCGAGGGCGAAGATCTCGTCCGCGTAGCGATAGACGGTGCGGCCGACATCGGTGAGAACCACGGTACGCCCGGAGCGAACGAGCAGCTTCTCCCCGAGGGCTTCCTGCAGCTCCCGGAGCTGGCCGCTGACCGTGGGCTGCGAGACGTTGAGCTTCTCGCTCGCCCGCGTCACCCCGCCTTCGCGAACCACCGTCCAGAAATGGTAGAGGTGGTGATGGTTGAGCGTGTCCACGCTCCGAACGATACATCGAAGCGGACCTATGGGACACCCTCCAAACAGGTATTGGATTCCGTCGCCGCAAGACCCCTAGACTGCAGATAACCACGAGGGGAGCTCCGGTACCATGCCGCCGCAACGAGATTGAGGATCGACGTCACGGGCACGGATCTCGTCCTCACGAAGCCCCTCCGTGTTGAGGTGCGACGGCGCGTGCTCCTCGCGATGAGCCGGTTTGGCCGGGAGGTTCACGGCGTGACGGCGCGCCTGGCCGAATCGCGGAATCCCCTGGGCGGCATCGATCAGCGTTGCCGCGTCCGTGCACGCCTGCGATCCGGGCTCGTGCTCCGTTCCGAGGCGATCAACGGCCAGTTCGAGACGGCCGTCGGCCGCTCCGCGGACCGCCTCGCGCGACTGGTCGCCGCAGCCCTCGACGGCGATGCCGGCCGCCAACGTCAGGCGCCGGCCCCGCGCCATCGCAGATCCGACGACTGACGCCACCCCACGACGCGGCCGCATTGGCTGCGAGTCAGAACCTGTGCGATACTGTTCTCTCTTCGCGCTCCATGAGGGAGCCGCGCGGACGGCGGCTTCCCGGCAAACCCCCCGTTCAGACAACAAGCCGGAACAGAACAGGACGCACACGACTTCTATGCCTTTCTCTGTCTTCGGCTTGCACGCCGATCTCCAGCGGGGCGTGCGCACGCTCGGATTCGAGCGCCCGACCCCCATCCAGGAGGAGGCCATCCCTCCGGCCCTGGAGGGCCGCGACGTTCTCGCCTCCGCCATGACCGGCAGCGGCAAGACGGCGGCCTTCGCCCTGCCCATCCTCCACCGCCTCGGGGGGCGTCCCCGCGGGACGACCCGTGCCCTCGTCATCACCCCCACGCGCGAGCTGGCCGCCCAGATCGACGAGCACTTCCGGGCCCTGGCCGGCCACACGCGCCTCAGCTCCGCCACCGTCTTCGGCGGCCTCGCGATGGGGCCGCAGGAGCAGGCGTTCCGCCGGGGCGTGGACGTGATCGTCGCGACTCCGGGGCGCCTTCTCGACCACATGCGCTTCCCCTACGCGGCGCTCGGCGGTCTCGAGATCCTCGTCCTCGACGAGGCCGACCGGATGCTGGACATGGGCTTCCTGCCCGACGTGCGGCGGATCCTCCGTCAGATCCCCGCGAAGAGGCAGACCCTCTTCTTCTCCGCCACCATGCCGCCCCCGATCGTGTCGCTCTCGCGGGAGATGCTCCGCAACCCGGTCACCATTGCGATCCAGCGAAAGTCGGCCCCGGCCACCGGTATCACCCAGGCCGCCTGGCCCGTTCCGGCCCAGCTCAAGGGCGCTCTCCTCGCCGAGCTCGTCAAGTCCGGCAAGATCCGCAGCGTGATCGCCTTCACGCGCACCAAGCATCGCGCCAACCGCCTCGCCGAGTACCTCTCGCGCAACGGCGTCACCGCCGGGCGGATCCACGGCAACCGCAGCCAGGCCCAGCGCACCCAGGCCCTCGGCGGCTTCAAGGCCGGCAAGTTCCCGGTGCTCGTGGCCACCGACATCGCCGCCCGCGGGATCGACGTGGAGGCGCTGTCTCACGTCGTCAACTTCGACGTCCCGAAGTCTCCCGAGGACTACGTCCACCGGGTGGGGCGAACGGCCCGGGCCGCGGCCACGGGCGACGCCTTCTTGTTCTTCTCGCCCGAGGAGGAGACGGACGTGCGGGGCATCGAGCGCGCGATCGGCAAGCGCCTTCCGCGCCTCACGCTCCCCGATTTCGACTACACTCATAGGCCTGCGGCCATGCTCGAGGTGCCTCTCCATCAAAGGCGGCCCTCGCTGAGCGGGCACCGGAACGGCGGCCACGGCAGGGCCGGGAGTCCGACGACCGCGCGAGGCGGCAGGGTGCGTGGCCAACGGGGTGTGACGCGACCTGGTCAGGGACGACGAGACACGACACGACGCGCGCCCGCACGGCGGGCGTCCACACGGTAGCGCGGGCGCCGGGGGCGCTCGGAAGGGACGGTATGACCACGACTCAGGTCGAGTACGTGAGCTTCAAGGCGAGCGAGGCCACGCGTGAGTACCACCTGCGCGTGCGACGAGGCACCGACATTCACGACTTCACGGTCGCGATCCCGAACGAGGCCTTCCTGTCCGGCCGTGTTCGCTATCAGGACGCCCCGGACGTCTGCTTCCTCAAGATCCAGCGGGAGCTCGCGGCGGGGGAGGAGGGAACGTTCCCCGCCCGAGCGCTCAGGATGACCGACCAGGAGCTCGAGGATTACCGGGTCGCCCACACCCCGAAGAGCACGCGCCGGGGCTCGTAGGACTCGGCGCCCTCGGCTCCGCCGTGTCCTCGTGGGTCACCGCGCCCCCGACCCCGGCCGAGACAAGCGGCGGGGAGACGTGCTACGGTAGCTGTACTGCCTCGTGTGGGCTCCCAGATCGAGAGCGTCGCTTCTGCCGACGATCTGCGTAATGGTCCTGGGACCACGTGCCCTTCCTGCGCCGGGCTCGCCGAGGAAATCAATGAACCTGCTCCAACGGTGTCTCTCCACCTTGCGGACGTGGCTTGGGCTGGGCGACGCGTCCGACGACCACCTGACCCCGAGCCACGGCTGGCTCCTGCCCGTCCCTGAGACCATGACCGTGCGGCGCACGGACGGCACGCCCACACGGGCGCAGACTCCAACCCGGTGACGACGGCAGCAGGTGGGCCCAAAGGGGCGAATCAGGCCGCCCCGGACGTTCTGGTGCCGGGGCACCTCCCGCTGTCGCGCTTCCACGTCGCCACTCTGGCGTTCCACCGTGCGAAGCAGCTTCACGACGGGGCGCGCCCCCGAGTCGATGCTGCGGACCACCAGAGCTGGCGAGTGGCCCTCCTCGAGGTGGAGGCGGACCAGGTCTCCTGGTACCTTCGGTAGCTCAGCGCGCGGCGGTCCTGAGACCGTGATTCCGTCCGAGGCGAGAGGCGCTCAGAACTCGTTGGGCAGCTCGACCGGCTTACCCGACTGCACCGCCTCCCGGGCCAGCGCGTACGCCTCGTCGTACTGACCGGCGACGACGTCCCAGGAGACGACGGTGTCGAGGTAGCGGCGGAGGTTGTTTCCCAGCTCCATGCGCAGGCGCTCGCTGCGGGCGAGGCGGATCACCTTGCGTCGAAGCATCTCCTTCGTCGTGAAGAGGAGCCCCCCCTCGCTCTCGAGCGTCTGCGCGGTGAGGCCCTCCATCGGCGCGGTCGTGAGGAAGGGCTTGTTGAGGGCGATGATGCGGGCGAGGGTCCCCGACTGCGTCTCGTCGGTCGAGGGCAGGACGATGAAGTCGCACACCGCCATCATCTTGTAGTAGATCTCGCCGCGCGGGATGAACTCGTAGTAGTGCGCGAGCCCCTTCTGCTCCAGAAGCTGCAGCTCGTTCTTCCAGCGCTCGTAGTCCTCGCGGTGGGCGGGGTCGCGCATGGTGCCGGCGGCGAGGAGATCCCATTCCTCGCCGGTGCGAGCCCGAAGCTCGGAGGCGATGTCCTCCCACATCGAGGTCAGGATGTCCCAGCGCTTGTTGGACTGGATCCAGCCGATCAGGCCGACGAGGTGGGAGCTGAGGTGGGGGACCCGGTCGAGCCCCAGCTCCTGCCGGAGCCCCGGGATCTCGGCCGGCCCCCAGTGCCGGTCGGGTCGTGCCCCGTGGGGGACGACGAGGACGTTGCGCGGGGTCTTCCAGCCCTGCCCCGGGAAGGTCCAGTCGAGACGCCACTTCTGGTAGTGGCACTTGAAGAGCACGACGTGGGCGCGCTGGCACAGCTCGTAGACGAAGTCGGCCTCGGGGTCGCGCATCCGCCCGTGCACGGTGTGGGGCTCCACCACGATCGGCCAGTCCGAGATGGCATCCAGAAGGCTCAGGAAGCCGGCGTTGCCGTCGCCATGGCCCCGGCTGTCGACGAACTCGTACAGCCCGTACTCGTGCTGGATGTGGACCGCGTGCGGCCGCAGCTCGCGGACCTTCTCCGCGACCGGTCTCCACCAGTCGGTGCGGGTCAGGTCCATGATCGGGAAGACGCCGTCGCCCGCGCCGTCGGTGTGGCTGATCACCAGCACCTCGCGCTCGGGGTGGCGCTTCTGGATGAACTCTCGGGCCTCCTCGCAGAAGGTGCCGATGCCACACAGCCGCGGCGGGTAGCTCGAGATCATGACGATGGGGTCACTCATCGCGTGCGACGCCTCCCGGTCGCCCATGGTCCTTCAGCCAGCTCAGCAGCTCCTGCAGGCTGGCGGTGGCGAGACACATGACGGTGTCCGCACCTCCGTAGTAGAGTGTAGAGCGTGTCCCCGTCGGGAGCCACGGTGGCGCCGCACGGGAAGACGACGTCGGCCACGTCGCCGACACGCTCGTACTCGGTCTGCGGGCCGAAGACCCACTCGTCGCTGCGCAGGAGCACCTCGGTGGGCTCCTCCAGGTCCAGGAGCACGAGGCCGAGCCGGTAGAGCGCTCCGGCCGCCGTCTCTCGGACGCCGTGATAGAGGAGGAGCCACCCGTCCTTCGTCTCGATCGGCTGCGGGGAGAGGCCGATCTTCCGGGCGTCCCACCAGCCCCCGCGTCGGGCTTGGATCAGCACGCGGTGATCGCCCCAGTGAATGAGGTCGGGCGAATACGAGATCCACATGTCCGCCGATCCGTGGACGGGGACCGGACGGTGGATCATGCGCCCAGCGACCCCCGAAGCGCCGTGGGAAGAGCGCGGCGTCCTTGTCCTCCGGCGGAAGCACCATTCCGATCCGTTCGAAGGTGCGAAAGTCCTCGGTGAGCGCGAGAGAGACACCCGGGCCGCCCCGGCCGTAGGCGACGTAGGTCACCACGTACCGCTCCAGCTCGGGCACCCAGGTGATTCGCGGATCCTCCACACCCCAGAGCTCCTCGGAATGGTTCGGGGCACCGCGCGTGAACGTGGGGGCCGGGATCGATCTCCCAGCCGCCGGCCCCGTCTTTCGACCGCGCCGCCGTGAGGTGGGAGTGGCCCCGGTGGTCCTCGCATCTCACGAGCAGCAGGGTCGTCTCCGCTCGTCTCGAGGCGGACCGCCCCGGCATTGAACACCGTGTTGACCGGATAGGGCCAGTTCTTCGCCGCGAGTATCGGGTTGTCCGGATGACGACGGAACAGACCCGTCTCGCGATTCGACTTCGCAGGCGACATTGCTCACCTCACGTGGTTTGGTCCGAGCTTCCGCCGGACGTCACCGGCGGCGCCACTGGTTCGCTCGCGGGCGTCTCCATCGTGTGCCGGACTCGCGCCTCCTGCATCGCGATGACGGACAGCAGCCACGCCACGGTCGATTCCGCACCCTCGTTCTGGTTCCGACCCACCGACGTCAGGCCGTCACAGCAGCCCCCGGTCGCCGAATCGAAGAGGGACACCTGAAGATCGTTGCGGCCGAGGAACCAGTCGAAGCAGAGGCGAGCCTCGCGGTACCAGCGCTCCTCGCCGGTGACCTCCCACGCCGCGAGGCAGGCCTCGACCATGGCGTGAGCCTCGATGGGCTGCTGGTCGAAGCGCGCCCGCTGCCCGTCCCTCGAGAACCACCCGTCCTGGCCGATCGGGGAGAAGTGGCCCTCGGCCGCGCGCTGGTTGTCCATCAGGAACTCGAGCACCCGGAGGCCCATCTCGACCATCTCGTCACGCCCGAGGGCGTGTCCCGTCACCAGCAGGGCGTGAGGCAGCTTCCCACTCGCATAGGTGACCTGCTCCTCCGGCCAGGGCCAGGTGTCGGTCGCTTCTCCGCGTGAAGGCCTCGAAGAGCCGCTCCGCCAGCCGCTCCCGGACGCGCCGTGCCTCGCTGTCTCCCCCGAAGCGGCGAAGGTAGGCGTCGAGCCCGAGCAGGGCGAAGGCCTGGCAGCGCAGGCCGGCGAACTCCAGAACGGTGGCGAGACCTCCTTTGAACAAGCCGGGCGGAGATGCTGCTCTGGCCCGGCTCGGTCAACGAGGCGGCCGCGATCCCCAGTCCCCACAGCGCCCGGCCGTGCGTGTCCTCGCTCGGCACCTCGTCGATCCACTGGCGCTGGTAGGACATGAAGTTCCGGAATCGCCTCGTCCCCGCGTCGAACGCGTGCTCGAGGAAGCTGAGGTACGTGGTCAGCAGGCCGCCGAGCGGCTTCGGGCTCCTCATGGAGCCAGTCCCTTCCCTTGACCGCGACGATCAGCCCGCGGGCCACGTCGTCCGTGCAGTAGCCGTGGCTGCGCATCGGGACCGAGTAGGCCGCGTGCTGCAGGAGACCCGTGTCGTCCGTCAGGCGCCGCAGATGCCTGAGATCCAGCTCCGGGACCTCGTCCCGATCCCGGTGGTCCACCCGACCCGTGGGCAGGGGCCGGCGATGGAACTGCCGCTTCTTGTGGACGTCCTCGAAGACCTCCAGGTACTGGCGGGCCACCTCCTTCCAGATCATGCTCCGCCCGTAGATGTAGGCGCGTTTCCGGGTGGCGTGTCGCTCCGCCTCGTGATCGAGGGAGTCGATCACCATCGCCCCCAGGGCCTCGGCGTCGCGGAACGGCACGATCGTGCCCCGCCCGTCGGCCAGGAGCTCGGTGGCGTACCAGTACGGCGTCGAGATCACGGCCTTGCCCGCACCCAGGGCGTAGGCCAGCGTGCCCGAGACGATCTGTTTTTCCTCGAGATACGGCGTGATGTAGATGTCCGCGGCTCCGAGGAACTCGGTCAGCTCCACGAGGTCCACGAAACGGTTCTGGAAGATCACGTTCTCGCGCACGCCGCGCTCGTGGGCACGGCGCTGGAGCATGATGCGGTATTCCTCACCCTGAGCCCTCAGGACGTGGGGGTGGGTCGCCCCGAGCACCATGTACACCACGTCGGGATGCTTGCGGACCACCGCGGGCAGGGCATCGATCATGTACTCGATCCCCTTGCTCGGCGACAGGAGGCCGAAGGTGAGGATGACCCGACGTCCCTCCACGCCGAACAGGTCCTTGTAGTAGCTCGGGTCGACGAACGAGACGTCCGGGACCCCGTGATGAATCATCGTGATCTTGGACTCGGGGATCTTGTGGATCTTCGTCAGGAACTCCACGGCCTGCTGGCTCATCACCACCAGCCTGTCCGAGAGGCGGGCCAGCTCCTCGACCACGCGGCGCTGATCATCGTTGGGGTCCTGCAGCACGGTGTGTAACGTCGTCACGATGGGCATCCGCAGCTCACGGAGGAGGGCGAGCAGGTGGCTGCCCGCCCGTCCTCCGAAGATCCCGTACTCGTGCTGCACGCACGTGCCCTGGACCTGGTTGACGTTCAGGAAGTCGGCGGTGTTCCGGTACTCGTTGACGTTGTTCTGGGCCACCTCGAACCGGACGCGGTCGGGGTAGGCGTAGCCCTCGGGCACGTCGTTCATCGCGACCGCGATGCAGTCCGCTCCGGCCGCCTCCTCGGCCACGGCTTCGCAGAGGTCGGTCGTGAAGGTCGCAATCCCGCACTGCCGGGGCAGATAGTTCCCGATGAACGCGATGTAACCTTCGCCGGGCCGCTTCCGCAGCTCGATCCCGCCCCGTGGGGTCATGGCCGCCCTCCTCCTGGACGAGGTCCGGTGCGTCTCCTCATTGGCTCGGCCATCCCGCCGCGAAGGCCCCGTAGAGCCGTGGAAGGTGCCGCTGAGGATCGGAGAGGTACTCGTCCTGTGTCACGTCGATCCACTCGAGGTCCAGCCGGGAGTCCGTTCTTTCGCGCTTGCCGAAGGCCCTGACCGCGTTCAGCGCCGGCTTCGGTGAGCGGTCGGAACGCCACAGGCCGAACGACATCTCGTGGGGAGCCTGGTCGAACGGCGGCTCGCTGCTCAGGGCCTGGTCGTAGTCGCCGAAGCACCAGAGGAACGCCCCCAGGAAGCCCAGCCGATGCAGAGCGTCGAGCACCCGCCCAGTGTAGCGTGCCGCCTCCTCCTCCCCGAGCAGGCCCGGCGCCTCGATCTCGGCCAGGTCGGGACGCCGCGTGGGGGCACCGAACTCCGCGAAGAGGACCTCCTGGCCCGAGAGCCATCGGGTCATGAGGCCGAGAAACACCGCAACACCGTCGTCCGCAGGATGGCGGCTCCACCGCGCGTAGGCCGGGTAGCCGTGCATGCTGGCGAAATCGAGCGCGCGCGCGGTCTCCCGTGGGCCCATGAGCCGGTTCTCCTCCAGATCTTCCTGATGCAGGCCGATGGTGACCGGCACCCCGGGAGGCTCCCCCCAGAGAGCCTCCGCCATTGTACTGAGCCACCGCTCACCCTGCTCAGACGTCGGAGGGAGGACGCAGTTGGAGGGCTCGTTGCCCAGATCCCAGGCCCAGAGCGCGGGGTGGCCGCCGAGCGCCGTCGCGACCTCCCGGGCGAGACGAGCCTGGGCACTGGCGCAGGGCGTCGTCGTCGTACCAGTTTCGGATCCCGGCGGCGGCGGCCCGACCACCGGTGATCGTCCGGAACCGACCGGACGCGCGGCTGCGGTCCAGCACCCACGCCGGGACCCAGTTCGCTCCGCTCATGTGGCCCGTGAAGAGGGTCGGCATGAGCGCGAGGCCGGCCGCCTGGGCCGCGTCCGCCACCGCGACCAGGCCGTCGAGCCGGTCGCGTCGACACCTCCTCCGGCTCCGGCTGGAAGTCCTCCCAGAGCAGAAACACCCGCACGCAATCGAAGCCCGCCTCGGCGATCCGGGCATAGTCCTCCGCGACCTCGGTCGTGTCGAGGTGCCTCCACATCGCCATGGCGCTTCGAATGGGCCAGTAGTTGATCCCGAGACGGAACTTCACGCGTGTCGCCCTGCGTTTCGCTCCAGCTTCAGCCCTCCCGAGAGTATGCGCTCGTAGACCTCGAGGTAGCCGTCGACCATCTGTCGCTGGCTGAACCGCTCCTCGACCCAGCGCCGGCACGCTCGACGCTCCAGCTCGCCCGATGCGAGCGACTGCCGCCACCGCCTCGTCGACGGTCTCGACGAGGAAGCCCGTCACCCCGTCTCGGATCACCTCCGGCATCGAGCCCCGGCGAAACGCGATGACCGGCGTCCCGCACGCCATGGACTCGACCACGCTCAGATCCGAAGGGCTCCTCGAAGCGGATGGGATGCAGCAGCGCCCGGGCGCCGCCCAGGAGACGGTCGCGCTCCTCGGGCCCCACGGGGCCGACGTACGAGACGGACCGCCCGTCGATGTGCGGCTCGACCTTCTCGGCGAAGTAGGTCCCGGTCCTGGATGATCCCCGCGATGACGAGCTTGCGTCCCGCGCGCCGGGCGATCTCGATGGCCTCGGCCGCTCCCTTGTCCGGGTGGATGCGACCGAAGAAGACCAGGTCCTCCCCGGGCGTCTCGCTCAGGGTGAGCTCCGCCAGGTCGATCCCGTGGTGGACGGTGGCGGCGTACGGCAGCTCCGGGGCGCGGTCGGCATCGCTGATCGACACGTAGAAGCTGCGGTCGGCGTACTCGACGTACACGGGCAGGATCTTCGGGGAGCTGAAGCCGTGGATCGTCGTCACGAGCGGGGTGTCGACGAGGCGGCTGAAAGACAGGGGAAGGAAGTCGAAATGGTTGTGGATCAGGTCGAACTCGGCCGCGTGCTCGAAGCAGTGGGCGATATGGAGGCACTCCCAGACCTTGGGATCGATCTCCGGGTCCTCCTCCCAGGGCGTGGGGCAGACGGCCGCGAGTCGGCCGCGCGTCCGCGAGTCCCTCGTCGCGAAGAGGGTGACGTCGATCCCACGCTCCACCAGCCCTTCGCACAGGAGCGAGACGACGCGTTCCCAGGGACCATAGTGGCGCGGCGGGGTGCGCCACGCGATCGGTGCCAGAAGTGCGATTCTCAAGCCGTGCCCCTGCGACGACGGCGGTGGCCGACGGCGCGTGCTCCCCGATCCCGGATCCAGATGCTTCCGGCCGTTTCGGAGTCCGTCCTGGCGGAGGAAAGGCCCGAGCGTCCGGCTGGCCTCACTCGTCGAGTCAGATTGTACCGGAGTGGCCGCGAGCCCCCCCCGACGGGCTCGTGCTCCCTCGGGCCGGCCTGTCTCTTGACTCTGACCAGCCTCCGGGGTTCGCGGCTCCGAGCGGCGGCGTCGACCGCTCCCCCGGGGGCAGAGCGGTGAGAGTGGCAGGCGTTGTGCCGCGTCGTCGTCGCCCTCACACGATCACGCCGAGACGATCCTCACCCCCGGGCCCTCGGCAGGCCTGCCAGGCTCGGGCCAGTCGCGCGACGCCTTCCGTGAGGAGGCCCTCTTCCATCACGAACGGTAGGCGCACGTGGTCCTGGCACCCGCCCGACGGCGAGTGGACCGGTCCCGGCACGATCGAGACGCCGTGGCGCAGGGCCACCTGGGCCAGCTCCTCGGCCTTCGGGATGGGGAGGCGCACCCAGAGGGTGAGCCCCCCCTCGGGCCGGACCCAGGACCACTCCGGCAGCCGTTCGCCGAGGAGAGCGGCCAGGTGATCGAAGCGGGGGAGGAACTCGCGGCGGCGGGCCTGGGCCACCTCGTCCCGGCGGGGGAGGATCCGGGCGGCCAGCGCCTGGCTGACCACTGAGCCGCCCAGGTCGGCGGCCACCTTGACGCGTGTCAGCCGTGCGATCAGCGACTTCGGACCGCGGACCCAGCCCACGCGCAGTCCACCCCAGAAGAGCTTGCTCATGGAGCCGACAGTGAAGACTGGCGCCCGCGGGGAGAAGGCGGCGATGGACGGGGGCGGCTCGGCTCCGAACGACAGATCGGCCAGGCTCTCGTCCTCCACGACCGGGACCCCGGTCTCCTCGGCCAGGCGGGCCACCTCGCGGCGGCCGCTCTCGGGGAGCACGGTCCCGGTGGGGTTGTGGAAGGTGGGGACGAGGTAGACGAGGGCCGGTGCGGTCGGCCCGAGCAAGCGGCGCAGCGCGTCGACATCGGCCCCGGCGGGGCCCACCGGAAGCGGCCGCAGGCGGGCCCGGCCGAACGTGAAGGCGTCGATCGCACCCAGGTAGGTGGGGTCTTCGACGACGACGGTGTCGTTCTCGCCGACGAGGAAGCGGGCCAGCAGGTCGATCGCCTGCTGCGCCCCGCCGGTGATCAGGAGCTGGTCGGGCTCCGTCGGGAGGCCGCGCCTCCCGAGGTGGGCGATGACCGCCTCCCGCAGCGCGGGAAGCCCCTGCGGCGAGTAGCCGGTGCCGCAGGCCAGCCCCGGGAGCTCGCCCCGCACCGCCTCCCACGCCTCCTCGAGGAACTCACCGGCCACGGGCAGGCAGGCCCCCAGGAAGCCGATCGTGTCGGCGGGCTCTTCAGCGGCGGCGCGGATCACCGAGTCCACGAGAAAGGACCGACCACGCTCCTCACGCCGGGGCCTCCGCGAGGGGAGCCCGGCGGGCTGGGGGACCCAGGTCCCGCTCCCTTGCTGGCTCTCGAGCAGTCCCTGCCTCCGAAGCTGACCGTAGGCCAGCACCACCGTGGTCCGGCTGACGGCCAGACTCTCGGCGAGCCGACGCTCGGGGGGAAGGCGAGTGCCGGCGGGGAGGTCACCCCGCTCGATCGCCGCCTTCAGCGCGCGGGCCAGCCGGATGTAGACCGGGCCCGTCCCGGAGGACCAGTCCCCGATGACGGTCACCGCCTGCGGCAGTGACTCAGTCCAATTTGGCATGTCTGGCTATTGATTCTAACCCTCTAGGGCAATAGATTCCACACCATGGCGACACAATGGACTGAGACCAACCAATTGGATACTTCGGCGGTCCGGAGCCGACCCTCCGGGCCCCGATTCGCGTTCTTCCGCGGCCGCGTCATCCGCTACTCCGAGGCCCGTGTGGGTCTCCTCACCCACGCCCTCAACTACGGCACCGCCGTCTTCGGAGGCCTCCGCGGCTACTGGAATGAGGAAGAGAAGGAGCTCTTCGTCTTCCGCCCGCTCGACCACTTCCGCCGCCTGCGGGACTCGGCCCGTCTCCTCCGAATGAACCTCGTGCACTCCGAAGCCGATCTGTGGGAGGGCCTGAAGGGCCTTCTGCGGGCCGAGGACGCGCGGGCCGACTTCTACGTGAAGGCCCTGGCCTTCTATGGCGACGAGACCATCGGCGTGCGCCTCCACGACCTGACGCCGGAGGTCTCGCTCGTGGTCTTCCCTTTCGGGCGCTACGTGGAGAACGACGAGAACGCCCACGTGTGCGTCTCGTCCTGGCAGCGGGTGAGCGACAACGTCCTTCCCGCGCGGGGGAAGATCGCCGGGGCTTATGTCAACTCCGCCCTCGCCAAGTCCGACGCACAGCTCGCCGGCTTCGACGAGGCCCTCGTCCTCAACGACAGCGGACACGTCTGCGAGGGCTCGGCCGAGAACGTCTTCGTCGTCCGCGGGGGAGTCGCCGTGACCCCTCCCGTGAGCGAGGACATCCTCGAGGGCATCACCCGCCGCACCGTCCTGCAGCTCCTGCGGGAGGACCTCGGCGTCGAGGTGGCCGAGCGGCCCATCGACCGCACCGAGGTGTACCTGGCTGATGAGGTGTTCCTGACGGGTACGGGCGCCCAGATCACGGCGGTGACCCGGGTGGATCACCGCTCGGTGGGCTCTGGGCACCTGGGCGACATCACCAGCCGACTCCGCCAGCTCTACTTCGACGTCGTCCGCGGCCGCGTCGCGGCTCACCGGGAGTGGTGTGCGCCGGTGTGGAAGGACCGGGGGGAGAGCTGATGCCCGGCCTCTGGGTCGAGCGCAAGTTCAGCTACGAGCACCTCGCGGAGGCGGATTTCCCGTCCCTCGTGGATCGCCTCCGGACGACGCCGGCGCGGATCGAGACCACGGTGAAGGACCTGCCGCGGGAGATCCTCACGCGGCGGGACGGGGGGTCGTGGTCCATCCAGGAGCAGGTCGGACACCTCCTCGAGGTCGACGCCCTCCACGACGGAAGGCTCACCGATTACGACGCGGCGGCCAGCGTGCTGCGCCCGGCCGATATGGAGAACACGAGGACCCACGCGGCCCGCTACAACGACCGGGAGATCGACGACGTGCTCGCCGCCTTCCGCGGCGTGCGCGGCCGCTTCGTCAAACGCCTCGACACCTGGGAGCCGGGGCGGCGCCTCGCCGTCGCCCTCCACCCCCGGCTCCAGCAGTCGATGCGGGTCGTGGACATGCTCTTCTTTGCCGCCGAGCACGACGAGCACCACCTGGCGCGGATGACCGAGCTGGCGCAGGGGCGCTGACACGCTGCCAGGGCGGTCCTCGGCTCGGTCCCGAACCGGTGCGCCCGCCAGAAGAGGGGTGGCTGGCCGAAGGTGCCTATCGCACCACTCCTGATGCGACGATGCCCTCCATTCCTGCACTTTGGAGGCCCGCCCGTAGCCGGGCAGAGCGGCGCCTCGCCTTGAATCGCGCAGTTGTTGGCAAGTGCAGTGCCCGGTCTGCTCTGACAACTGATCGGTCCGCTTCCGCCTGAACCACGCTTGACAGGACGCCCATTAGTAAGTATCGTCTTACGGTAAGTTATGCCTTACGATTTAGTCCTGGCGGCCCTGGCCGATCCGACGCGTCGGACGATCCTCGAGCGCCTCCGCGAGCAGCCGTCTTCGGTGGGGCGGATCGCAGACACGCTCCCCGTGAGTCGCCCCGCCGTGTCGCAGCACCTCCGTGTCCTGAAGCAGGCCGGCCTCGTGCGCGAGAGGGCGGAAGGGACGCGGCGCGTGTACCGGGCCGAGCCCAGGGGACTCGTGGAGCTGAAGGAATACCTGGACACGCTGTGGGACGACGTCCTGGAGTCGTTCCGGGCCGAAGCCGAGAAGGAAGAGGAGGAGGGATGACGGTCGAGAGCTACGCCGAGTGGTTCGCGCCGTTGCGGAAGACGGTGACGATCCGACGCCGCACCGCGACCGAGGCCTTCGAGGTGTTCACGACCGGCATGGCCCGCTGGTGGCCCCTGGACCGGTACTCGATCTCCCTCGAGCGCGCACGGACCTGCGCCATCGAGGCCCGCGTCGGCGGGGCGATCTACGAGGTGCGCGAAGACGGGGAGCGCCTGGTGTGGGGCCGCGTCCTGGTCTTCGAGCCCTCGGAGCGTCTCGTCGTCACATGGCACCCGGGGCGGGAGCCCCAGACGGCCCAGGAGGTCGAGGTGCGCTTCTCCGACACCCCGGAGGGCGCCCTCGTCGAGCTCGAGCACCGCGGCTGGGCGGCGCTCGGCGACGAAGCCCGCAAGACCCGGCCCAGCTACTCGGAGGGGTGGGACTGCGTGCTCGGAACGTTCTTCCGCGACGCCGCGGAGGCGGGGAGGTGACGATGCGACGACGGGCGTTGGCCCTGGCGGTGCTGGGAGCCGCGTTGGTCGCCTCCAGACCGGCGGCACCGAGGGACCGCGTTCTGCGGGGAGAGGTGACCCTCGAGGCGCCGGTCCAGGACGTCTGGAACGCGTGGACGACCGAGGAGGGCCTCCGGACGTTCTTCGCGCCGGACGCTCACGTGGACCTGCGGGTCGACGGCCTGTACGAGATCTTCTTCGATCCGTCGGCCCCTCCCGGCCGGCGCGGCGCCGACGGGATGCGCATTCTCGTCCTCGAGCCACAGAGGCGGTTCGCGTTCACCTGGAACGCGCCGCTCGACCAGCCTGAGGTCCGGAAGCAGCGCACCGTCGTCACCCTCGACTTCGTCGACGCCGGCGGGAGACGCACGAAGCTTCGGATCACGCACTGGGGCTGGGGCGAGGGGCCGGAGTGGGACCGGGCCTACGAGTACTTCGACCGGGCGTGGAACCACGCGGTCCTCCCGAGCCTCGAGCACCGCTTCGACGAGGGTCCGGTCGACTGGTCGAATCGTCCCGAGCTCGTTCCGGTCGCCCAGACGTTGAAGCTCGATCTCCAGCCGGAACAGGTGAAGGGACGCGAGCCTTCACCAGGACCGAAATGAGGTAGGCACCCAGATGATTCAACACCGGAATGGGCTCGGTAGTGACAAGGTGCGATCCTTGTACAACGCCATTGCGCCGTTCTATGACTGGGAGACGAGCGCGAGCGGGTTTTCGGAGAACTCTCGCTGGAGAAAGAGCGCGATTGCCGCCATGCAACTGGCAAGGAACGCTCGAGTGCTGGATGTCGCGTGCGGTACAGGATTGAACTTCAAGATCATCCAAAGGCACCTTGGCGCTGACGCCGGGCGAATTGTCGGCGTCGACCTTTCACCTCGAATGCTCTTTCTGGCGCAGAAGAGGGTTGAGAGACATCGCTGGACCAACGTCGAGCTTGTGAACATGGATATGGCGGACTACGGGCCGGACCTCCTCTTCGACGGGGCGATTTGCACCCTGGCGCTGGAGGCGATGCCGGACTATCAAACTGTTGTCGACAGAATCTTCAGCGTACTCAAGCCGCAGGGTAGATTCTCGATGCTAGGCATAAAACCCAGCTCATGGATGCCGCATAGGTTCCTGAACGCCCCTGCCAACTGGCTTTGGAAGACGGGGGGGATCGACGTGAGGCGAGATGCGGCAGCCTATATCAGGGAGCAGCGGCCCGGGTGTGACTACGAGGAGTTCTGGGGAGGGTTCTGTTATCTATTGAGCACTTCTGCCTAGTTCTTCGTCAGTCCACACAAGCGGTCTCTACGACGGTCTGGAGCTGGCGGGCGCGCGTGCGGTGTGCGCAGAAGCCGGCGGATTCCATCTGCCCCGAGAACGGCGGTCTCTTCGGCGTCTGCCACGAACTGATCATGCAGGCCGCCCGCCCGCTCGCCCAGGTGCTGCGGCCCCCAACTAGGTCCCGGCGAGCTCCTGCTCCAGCCAGACACGGGCCTTGGCCCAATCACCGTCGGCCGTCCCTTCGAGACGCCAAGCACTTCGGCAACCTCGGACATCGTGAGACCGGCGAAGTACCGAAGCTCGACCACCCGGGCCTGCCGCTCGTCGAGCTGGGCGAGCTTCTCCAGGGCGAAGTGAAGAGCCAGGAGATCGGCGGGGTCCAGGTCTCCGCCCCCGGGCGGCCCCACAAGACCCTCGCCCCTTCCTCGGGTCTTGCGGTGGAGCCCTGCTCGCGGCGGTCGTTCTGGGTAAGGCATTCATCGAGAACGGCTTGCACGGTTTCCCTTGCATACCCTAGACTTGAGCCTATTATTAGACTGTAGTATGGAAATCAGCTCCAAGACGCCACCCCGGGGAACCCTGCGGGAACGCAAGAACGCCGCGGCCAAGCGTGCGTTCTTCGAGGCGGCCGCTGCTCTGTTCCGAGAGAAGGGGTACGACGCGACCTCGGTGGATGAGATCGCCGAGCGGGCCGGCTACAGCCGGGCCACGTTCTTCAACCACTTCGGCGCCAAGGAGAGCGTCCTGAGCTACTACTTCCAGTTCTTCGGCCACCGGGTGGAGGAGGTCCTCGACCAGCTCGAGTCCCAGGGCAGCCCGCTGGAGCGGATCCGTCAGATGCTCGCCGCCATGGTGGGGGAGGCCGAGCGGCAGCGCGAGGACCTGAAGCTCGTCTACATGTACCGCGGCAAGGACCCCAACTACCTGGATGACGTGGAGCAATCCCGGCGGGGGGTCCTGAGCCGGATGACGGGGCTGGTTGGCGAGGCGCAACGCTGCGGGGAGTTGAGGCACGACCTCTCCGCGAAGGAGCTCGCGTATCACATCCTGTCGGTCCACACGGGATTCATGGCCGCCGTGGTCCTGAACGAGATCCCGTCGGACCAGGCCCTCCGGTCGGGCTGGCCGTTCATCCTCGAGGGGGCTCGCGGATCGGGCGCGGCGGGGGAGGGCAAGACTCCGGGGGCGACGTGAGGTAGGCCATGAAGGAAGAGAGCACGGCGAGCGTCATGCCGATCGTGGCCGGACGGGCGCTGCCGGACGCGGCCGGAGGCAAGGCCCGGGGCCTGCTGCGGATCGCCGCCGCGGGACTGCCTCTCCCGGACTCGTGGTGCCTCCTGCCCGGCACGGCTCCGGAGGACCTGGAGGAGCTCATCGCCGAGCTGGAGCGCCGCGGGCACGCTCTTCTGGCCGTGCGTAGCTCGGCGCGGGACGAGGACCAGGAGCAGGCGAGCTTCGCCGGAGTCCACGTCTCCATCCTGGGGGTGCGGCCGGCGGGGCTGGCCGCGGCCGCGGAGAAGGTCGCCGCGTCTTCTCTCTCGGCGCGTGCCCAGGCCTACCGGGAGCATCTCGGTTTGGCTCCCGCGACCGAGCCCTGCGCGGTCGTGGTCCAGCCGGTGATCCCCGGGGACTGCGCCGGTGTCGCCTTCGGGATCGACGGCGACCGTCCGGGCGTCGTGATCGAGGCCGTCCGGGGCCTCGGAGAGACGCTGGTGGACGGTCGCGCCGTTCCCGAGTCGGCGACGCTGAGCTGGAGAGATGACGCGTGGACTGTCGCCGGTCGACTCCGCGGCCGGCAGGCCGAGGCCCTGCTCCCGACCGACCGCGGCCTCCGCCGCGTCGCCCTCACGACCGATCACGATCGGGCGGACCTTCTGAGCCCCACCCTCTGCGCCGAGATCGCGAGCGGCGTTGCGACGCTGGAGGCCTGGGAGAGCCGGCGCCTGGATGTCGAGTGGGTGTCGAAGGCGGGTGCCGTCTGGTTTGTCCAGGCCCGCCCGCAGACGCGTCCCCTGGCCCCGGAGCTGCCCCCCGGGGAGATCTGGACACGCGTGAATGTCCGTGAGGTGCTGCCCGAGATCCTCTCGGCCTTCAGTCGCTCTCTGCTGCCGATCGCGCTCGACGGTGCGGTGCGCGACGTGCTCCGCAACTACGGGATCCGCCCGGACCCCAGCGTCCCCTACTGCACCAGCATCTACGGGCGACCCGCCTTCAACGAGCGAATCTTCACGGTGGCCGACCGCCTCGGGGTCGCCTCGCAGGCGCTGCAGGCCAACATCGGGGGGAGCGGTGAGCCGAGTGCCCGCTTGCCCCGCTCGAGCCAGTGGGGGGCACTCCGGCACCCGCTCATGCTGATCCGGGCCCTCCGGATCGTCTTCTCGATAGAGCGGCGCGTCGGAAAGACCATCGAGCGGAATCGCCGGCTGCGAAGAAGGCTCGACGCCATCGACGTCTCTTCGATCTCCCCGAGGTTCCTCCACGACGAGGTCCCCGCGTTGGTGGCGACGGCCCGCGGGATCGCCGTCGAGGCGCAGTTCCTCGCCGGCGCCCTCTCCTTCGCCCAGGACCTGGCCCTCGCCCTCCTCGACGGCTTCAGCTCACCTCAGTCGCTTCTCTCCCGTCTCCTCGCGGGGGGCGAGTGCTCGGTCACGACGCGGCAGGTCGAGGAGCTCCTCGACCTCGCCGCCGCGATGCGCCGCTCGAAAGTCGACGACTTCGTGCGCGAGATCACGAGCGATCACGCCCGCGCCGACCACTGGCGAGCCGAGCTCCCCGAGGAGATCTGGGGCCGGGTCAACGCCTGGCTCGAGCGGTACGGACACCGGGGTCCCTGGGAGTCGGACGTCGCTCATCCCCGGTACGCCGACGATCTGAGGCTCCTCGCCAAGGCGCTCTTCCCACTCGTCCGGGCGAAGGAGCCGCCGGAGACTGCCGAGCAGAGCCGGGCGCGCCGTCAGGCCGACGCCGACCAGGCCTGGCACGACGCTCGAGACGGCCTCGGGTGGTCGGCCCTCCGCCGCCTGAGAGGGCTCGTCGCGCAGATCAAGCGCCTCATGTGGCTCCGCGAGGAGCTGCGCAGCAGCTTCATCGGGTGGTTCCGGCCACAGCGACAGATCGTCCTCGAGCTGGGTCGCCGACTCGCGGAGACGGGCCGGCTCAATGACCCGGAGGAGGTCTGGCACCTGAGCCTCGACGAGCTGGTCCGCGCGTTCGAGGACCGCTCCTTCCGGGCCGACGTGGCGGTGACCCGCGAGCGGAGCCGCCGTGCCGCCTGGAGACGCCTCGACGTCCCCAACCGCTTCTCCAGCGAGGACGCCCGGGGCTTCTCCACGGCCCGGTGGGAGGAAGGCGAGCCGAGCGCCGTGCACCACGGCAACGGCGTGAGCCCTGGCGTCGCCGAAGGCCCGGTCTGCGTCCTCCTCTCCCCGGAGGACGGCGGCCATCTCGAGGCGGGGGCGATCCTCGTGGCCCCCGCCACCGACGCCGCCTGGACGCCGCTCTTCGCTCGGGCCTCCGGCGTGATCGTCGAGCTCGGAGGGATGCTGAGCCACTCCGGCATCGTCGCGCGCGAGTACGGCATCCCGTGTGTCGCCAACGTCCGGGACGCGACCCGAGTGCTTCGTGACGGGGATCGCGTCCACCTCGACGGCACGTCCGGCATCGTGCGCACCGTCGCACCGGCCGACCTTCTCGACCCTGGGGGCAGAGACAGACGTGCTGGGGCCGAGAGCGCCCCAGAGAGGAGGGCCTGATGGCGGACTTCTCGCAGCCCGTCGGCGGTCACAAGAACTACAACGGCCTCGAGCTGGGTGTCGGTGTCAGCTGGCTCTTCGGCGGGGGAGGGGAGTCGCCGTCCGAGTAGCCCCATTCGCTGTCGGGCCCCTCCTCATCCAGCGAGCTCCTGCTCCAGCCAGATGCGCGCCCTGGCCCAATCACCGTCGGCGGTTTCTTCGAAACGCCAGGACAGGTCCGAGCTTGCGGGGTAGTCTCATACCGTGCGCTTCGACCCCAGGAACCGCTCGCGGCTCAACCACCGCCACCTCGACCGGTTCCCGGGCGAGACGCTCTTCGACCGCGTGGCCCGCGCGGTCTGTGAGGCCGAGTGTCTCCCCCGCAAGGAGCTGTTCGAGTCCTGGGAGGTCGCGCGACGCGTGCGTCGCCGGATCCGCGGTCGCCGCGTGGTCGAGTTCGCCGCGGGGCACGCCCTCGTCGCGCACCTCCTCCTCCTGCTCGACTCCTCGAGCGAGAGCGCCGTGGCGATCGACGCGAAGCCGGTCCCGAGCGCCGACCGGCTCGCGCAGACACTGGTGTCTCACTGGCCCAGGCTCGAAGGTCGTGTCGAACGTCGCGTGGGTGATCTCGCCACCGTCGACCTCGAGGCCGGGGACCTCGTGGTCTCGGTGCATGCCTGTGGAGCGCTCTCCGACACCGTGATCGATCGCGCGATCCGAGCGCGGGCGGTCGTCGCGCTCCTCCCTTGCTGTCACGACGCGGCCACCTGCGACACCGGCGGACTGCTCGGCTTTCTGTCGATCCCCCTCGCCATTGACGCGACGCGAGTCGCGCGCCTGCGAGCCGCAGGCTACGACGTCTTCACGCAGACGATCCCGGCGGAGATCACACCGCACAACCGGCTGCTTCTGGGCGTCCCGGAAGCGGGGGAATGAGAATGGCAGGCCTTGTGCCATGGTGCGCACCGGCGAGGTGACTCGGGACCGTCTCGATGTCGTATCGTGGGTCGATTGTTCGTCCAGGAGCTGAGGAGGCCCAACAATGCGAGCCTTGAGTGTCGTCGTGGCCGTGGTCGCCCTGCTGGCCGATCCCTGCGGGGCGGGGGAGGGACGCGCGCTCGCGGTGCCGGAGGGCCCGCCGGCCGAGTCGCCCGCGCAGGACGAAGGACCCGCGGTCGAGGAGTTCGCCTGGATGGCCGGTCACTGGCGGGGCGAGGGCTTCGGCGGGATCTGCGAGGAGATGTGGACCGGACCGCTGGGGGCTCCATGGTGGGCCTCTTCCGGCTGATCCGCGACGGCGAGCTGGTCTTCAGCGAGCACATGATGCTGGCCCGGGACCCGGACGGGATCGTGCTGAAGGTCAAGCACTTCACGCCGGAGTTCGTCGCGTGGGAGGACAAGGAGGGCGCCGTCCGGTTTCACCTCGAGGAGCTCCGGCCGAACGAG